>NZ_VEIY01000003.1 GCF_007680845.1 Curtobacterium pusillum
GCGAGGATGAGCAGCAGCGCGAGGTAGAACCCGGAGAACATCGTCGCGTACCACTCCGGGAAGGCCGCGAACAGGCAGGCTCCCGCGACGATGACCCATGTCTCGTTGAGGTCCCACACGGGGCCGATCGTGTTGATGAGCACGCGGCGGTCGGTGTCGTCCTTGCCGAGGAACGGCAGGGACATGCCGACCCCGAAGTCGAACCCGTCGAGGACGAAGTAGCCGACGAAGAAGACGCCGACGATCGCGAACCAGAGGACAGGGAGATCCATCTCAGTACACCGTCACGATCGTCTCGGGCGCATCCTGTGCGGGGTCTTCGGGAGTGCTCAGCTCGTCGGCGCGTTGGGCGGCGCCGCGGAGCAGGCGAAACTCCACGACGGCAAGTGCGCCGTAGAGCAGCGTGAACACGACGAGTGAGACCAGGACCTCGATGCCCGTGACGTTCGGCGAAACGCCATCACTCGTCTTCAGCAACCCGAACACGAGCCACGGCTGCCGGCCCATCTCCGTGAAGATCCAGCCGACGGTCATGGCGGCCATCGGCAGCGGGGCCGACCATACCGCCACGCGCCAGATCCAGCGTCGCTGCGGCACGCGCCCGCGACGGAGCAGAACGAGACCGGCGATCGCGAGCAGGACGGAGACGGCGCCGAACCCGATCATCCAGCGGAAGGCCCAGTACGTCACCCAGATGGTGGGGGAGTAGTCGCCCGGTCCGTACGCCTGGACGTACTGCGCTTGGAGTTCACGGATGCCCTCGACCGTGCCGTGGGTGGTGTGCGTCGACAGGAAGGACAAGAGGTAGGGCACGCGGATCGAGAAGAGCTCGTGGACGCCGTCGGGGGTGCCGAGCGTGAAGATCGAGAACGACGCGTCTTTGCCGGACGCCGTGTTGTAGAGCGCCTCGGCAGCGGCCATCTTCATCGGCTGAGTATCGACCATGACGAGGCCGAGCTGGTCTCCCGTGAGCACCGTCACGGCACCGGCGGCAACCATCGTCCAGAGCCCGAACTTGATCGCGGGCAGCATCGTCTCGAGGTGCTGGTTCCGGGCGAGGTGCCAGCCGGCGACCGCGATGACGACGGCCGCAGCGACCATGAACGACGCGGCGATCGTGTGCGGCAACGCAGCGAGCGCGACCTTGTTCGTCACGACCGCCCAGATGTCCGTGAGTTCCGCGCGGCCGCGCGACTCGTCGAGCTTGAAGCCCACCGGATGTTGCATGAACGCGTTCGCGGCGATGATGAAGTACGCGGAGAGCAGGGTCCCGACCGCGGTGAGCCAGATGCTGGCAAGGTGCACGCGCTTCGGTAGGCGGTCCCAGCCGAAGATCCAGATGCCGATGAACGCCGCCTCGAGGAAGAACGCGAGGATCCCCTCGAGCGCGAGCGGCGCCCCGAACACGTCGCCGACGAACCGCGAGTAGGTGGACCAGTTCATGCCGAACTGGAACTCCTGCACGATCCCCGTCACGACGCCCATTGCGAAGTTGATGAGGAAGATGCGCCCGAAGAACCGCGTCAGCCGCAGGTAGTGCGCGCGGCCGGTGCGGACCCAGGCGGTCTGGAACACGGCGACGACGAACACCATGCCGATGGTGATGGGGACGAAGAGGAAGTGGTAGATCGTCGTCAGACCGAACTGCCACCGGGACAGCACCAGAGTGCTGAGCAAGTCGTTCATGCGGTTGACTCTGCTGCCCCCGGCGATGGCTGACCAGGGACCTTCGTCCCGCCGGCGTCACTCGCTCGGTTCACTGTCCCGGCACGCCGGCGCCTCCGCCTCGGTTTGCCGCCGGGCGCGGTCGCGGGCTTCTCGCTTGAGGCGCTCCCATTCGGCCTCGGGGACACGGTGGTGATGGTCGATTGCGTGCACGCACCCCAGACTCGTCCGCAACCGCGGCACCATCTAGTGCCGAAGGTCCCGCCTCGGCCGCGGGACCTTCGGCCCTCGCGACGCCGTCCGACTCCGTCCAGGATCGGGCTGTGCGCGACCGGTCGGTCGCGACAGGGACCGAGGAAGACGGTATGAGCGACACGAGCACGACGAACAGCAGCACGCCCGCGCACCCAGAAGCAACCGCGTTCCGACGCGGCTCGGGCGGGCCCGTGGATGACCGGATGCTCGATCAGCTCGACACCTGGTGGCGGACGGCGAATTACCTGTCCGTCGGGCAAATCTACCTGCTCGACAACCCGCTCCTCCGTCGTCCGCTCACTCGCGAGGACGTCAAACCTCGCCTGCTCGGGCACTGGGGCACGACCCCCGGGCTCAACTTCGTGTACGCGCACCTCAACCGCGTCATCCAGGATCGGGACCTTGACACGCTCTACGTCACCGGTCCGGGACACGGTGGCCCGGGCATGGTCGCGAACGCCTACCTGGACGGCACCTACAGCGAGGTGTACCCGGGGATCCCGCAGACCGAGGACGGCGTCCGGAAACTGTTCCGGCAGTTCTCGTTCCCTGGCGGTATCCCCTCCCACGCGGCACCGGAGACGCCGGGCTCGATCCACGAGGGCGGAGAACTGGGGTACGCGCTCTCCCACGCGTACGGTGCCGCTTTCGACAACCCGGACCTTCTCGTTGCGGCGGTCGTCGGCGACGGGGAGGCCGAGACCGGGCCGCTCGCCACGAGCTGGCACTCGAACAAGTTCATTGACCCGCTTCACGACGGTGTCGTCCTGCCAATCCTGCACCTCAATGGGTACAAGATCGCGAACCCGACTGTCCTCGCCCGCATCCCCGAAGACGAACTCCTCGCTCTGATGCGTGGCTACGGACACACGCCGTACATCGTCTCCGGCGGCTTCGACGGCGAGGACCCCCGGGCCGTGCACGCCCGGATGGCGTCGACCCTCGACCAGGTCCTCGACCAGATCGCCGACATCAAGGAACAGGCCGCCGCGGCCACGCTCGATGGTCGACCAGCTTGGCCGATGATCATCCTCCGGACGCCGAAGGGCTGGACGTGCCCTTCGGAGATCGACGGCAAGCCGGCCGAGGGCAACTGGCGTGCCCACCAGGTGCCCCTCGCGAGCGCCCGCGACACCGAGGAGCATCTCCACGTGCTCGACGGCTGGCTCCGTTCCTACCGTCCCGAGGAACTGTTCGACGAGACAGGCGCACCCGTGACGCTCGCGACCGCGCTCGCGCCCGAGGGGGACCGCCGCATGAGCGCGAACCCGGTGGCGAACGGGGGACTCCTCAAGCGCGACCTGGTGCTCCCGGACTTCCGTGACCACGCGGTCGAAGTGCCGACCCACGGCGGCTCGGTCAACGAATCGACGCGGGTGCTCGGCGAGTGGCTGGCCGAGGTCGTGCGCCTGAACCCGAACAACTTCAGGATCTTCGGCCCGGACGAGACCGCGTCGAACCGCCTGGGCGCCGTGCTCGAGGTCACCGACAAGCAGTGGGACGGGGAGTACCGCCCGTCGGACGAGCACCTCGCCCGAGCCGGGCGCGTCATGGAGATGCTCAGCGAACACCAGTGCCAGGGCTGGCTCGAGGGGTACCTGTTGACCGGTCGGCACGGCCTCTTCACCAGCTACGAGGCGTTCATCCACGTCGTCGACTCGATGCTGAACCAGCACGCCAAGTGGTTGAAGGTCAGCAAGACGATCCCGTGGCGGCGCCCGATCGCCTCGCTCAACTACCTGCTCTCGTCGCACGTCTGGCGGCAGGACCACAACGGACTCTCACACCAGGACCCCGGCTTCATCGACCACGTCGTCAACAAGAAGCCCGACGTGGTGCGGGTCTACCTGCCCTTCGACGCGAACACGCTGCTGTCGACCTACGACCACTGCCTGCGCTCCGTCGACTACGTCAACGTCGTCGTCGCCGGCAAACAGCCCACGTTCAACTGGTTGTCGATGGACGAGGCGATCAAGCACATGACCCGCGGCCTCGGCATCTTCGAATGGGCGGGCAACGAGGTCCCCGGCGAGGAACCCGACGTGGTGCTCGCATGCGCCGGTGACGTGCCGACGCTCGAGACCCTCGCGGCCGTGTCGATCCTGCAGGACGAGGTACCGGACCTGCGCGTCCGCGTTGTGAACGTCGTCGACCTGATGCGCCTCGTCTCCGAGGGTGAACACCCGCACGGGCTCTCCGACGCGGAGTACGACGCGGTCTTCACCACCGACAAGCCCGTCATCTTCGCCTACCACGGGTACCCGTGGCTCATCCACCGGCTGACCTACCGCCGCAACGGCCACGCGAACCTGCACGTGCGCGGCTACAAGGAGGAGGGCACCACGACGACGCCGTTCGACATGGTGATGCTCAACGACATGGACCGGTTCCACCTCGTGATCGACGTCCTCGACCGCGTACCCGGTTTCGGATCCCGCTACGCCGGACTCCGCCAACGGATGCAAGACGCCCGAGTAGCGGCCCGGGCCTACACGCGAGCGCACGGCGAAGACGCGCCGGAGGTCGCCGACTGGACGTGGACCGAGTCGTCGAACAGCGCACACCCGGCCGCGGTGCGCGCGGCCAATGTCGGCGTCGGCGCGTCGGGACCGGCCGTCTCGGCCGCCGCTTCTACCGGCGGCGACAACGAATGACCACCCACCCACGAGGAGAGGACACGATCACCATGAAGGCAGCTCGATACCACGACCGCGGCGACATCCGGATCGAGGAGGTCCCGGCGCCCGAGGCGGCCCCCGGGACGGTCCTCATCGACGTCGCCTGGTGCGGCATCTGCGGCACCGACCTGCACGAGTACCTCGACGGCCCGATCTTCGTGCCGCCAGCGGGGCACCCACACCCCATCTCGGGCGAAGCAGCTCCCGTCACGCTCGGGCACGAGATGTCCGGCACGGTCGCGGCACTCGGCGAAGGCATCACCGACCTGCAGATCGGCGAGCACGTCGTCGTCGAGCCGTACATCATCCGCGACGACGTGCCGGTCGGGCCTGGCACCGAGTACCAGCTGTCGCCCGACATGAACTTCATCGGCCTCGCCGGCCGAGGCGGCGGACTCGCCGAGCGGATCGCGGTCGAGCGGCGATGGGTCCACCCGGTGGGCGACCTGCCGCTCGACCAGGCGGCGCTCATCGAACCACTCTCGGTGGGCCACCATGCCTTCGTCCGCAGCGGGGCGCGCTCCGGCGACGTCGCGCTCGTGGGCGGCGGCGGACCGATCGGCCTGCTGACCGCGGCCATCTGCAAGGCGGAAGGGCTCACCGTCATCCTCAGCGAGGTCAGCGCTGCCCGCAAGGCGATGGGCACCCGCACCGGAGTCGCCGACCACGTCCTCGACCCGACCGAGGTCGACGTCCCCGAGCAGGTCCGCGCCCTCACCGGCGGCCGCGGCGCCGACGTCGCCTTCGAGTGCGCGGGGGTCGACGTCGTCCTCGACACGCTGCTCAGCGGGGTCCGTCCCGGGGCGGTCATCGTGAACGTGTCGATCTGGGGGCACCGGCCCGTGGTCGATCTCGAGAAGCTCGTGGTCAAGGAGATCGACCTGCGCGGCACCATCGCCTACGCCAACGACCACGCCGCGACTATCGAACTCGTCCGATCCGGCAAGCTCGACCTCGCGCCGTTCATCACCGGTCGAATTGCACTCGACGACCTTGTCGAGCAGGGCTTCGACCAGCTCATCCACCACAACGAGGACCACGTCAAGATCCTCGTGCACCCCTGATCCCCACCATTGGAGTGCAAGGGACCCGTCCGGCGACGACCGGCTGGTCCCTTGCACTTCGCCGTTCCTCAGGGCGATGTGGGCCGGGACCAACGACTCTGTCCCAGCGCGGCCGTGCACTGCACGATCGACTCGTCGGCATCAGACCGACGCGCCGCCAGCGACCGGGACCGAGGAGAAGACGATGACCATCCAGGAGACCTTCCAACCCACTGCTACCCCGAACCCCGACAATGCGCTGGGCACGCCCGAGGGGGCCTGGGCGGGTTTCGCTCCGGGCGACTGGTGCGGACGGATCGACGTTCGCGACTTCGTTCAGCGCAACGTGACACCCTACGAGGGTGACGAGGCGTTCCTCGCCGGGCCGACCGCGCGCACACTCCGGGTCTGGTCGAAGCTCACTGCGATGTTCCCGACGGAGCGGGAGCGCGGCGTGTACGACATCGACGCGACCACGCCGGCATCGATCACGGCGCACGAACCGGGCTACATCGATCAGGACGACGAGCTTATCGTGGGGCTGCAGACCGACGCCCCGTTGAAGCGCGCGATCATGCCCTTCGGCGGTTGGAGGATGGTCGCCGGTGCGCTGCAAACCTACGGGTACCCGGTGTCGACCGAACTGGAGACCATCTTCACGAAGTATCGCAAGACGCACAACGACGGAGTGTTCGACGTCTACCCGCCTTCCGTCAAGCGGGCACGACACAGCCACCTGATCACCGGTCTGCCGGACGCCTACGGTCGCGGTCGCATCATCGGCGATTACCGTCGCGTCTCGCTCTACGGGGTGGACGCGCTCATTGCCGCGAAACGTGCCGAACGCGCCGAACTCGACAGCTGGTTGTCCACCGAAACCGTCATCCGCGACCGCGAGGAAAACGCCGAACAGGTCCGGGCGCTCCGGGAGCTCGTGACGATGGCCGACTCGTACGGGTTCGACATCCGGCGCCCGGCCCGCACCGCGCAAGAGGCCGTGCAGTGGTTGTACTTCGCCTACCTCGGTGCTGTGAAGGAGCAGAACGGCGCGGCTATGTCGATCGGCCGGAACACGGGGTTCCTCGACGTGTACTTCGAGCGGGACATCGCTGCCGGGGTGCTTGACGAGGAGCAGGCACAGGAACTCGTCGACGACTTGGTCATCAAGCTCCGGATCGTGCGGTTCCTGCGCACGCCTGAGTACGACGCGCTGTTCTCCGGCGACCCGACCTGGGTGACGGAGACGATCGGCGGGATCGGTGAAGACGGCCGGACGCTCGTGACGAAGACGGCGTTCCGGTTCCTGCAAACGCTGTACAACCTGGGGCCGGCGCCGGAGCCGAACTTGACCGTGCTGTGGAGCGCCGACCTGCCCGCGGGCTTCAAACGGTTCTGCGCCCGGGTGTCAATTGACACGTCTGCGATCCAGTACGAGTCCGACGACCTGATCCGAAACGCATGGGGCGACGACGCCGCGATCGCGTGCTGCGTGTCCCCGATGCGGATCGGCAAGCAAATGCAGTTCTTTGGTGCGCGGGTGAACGTGGCCAAGGCGCTGCTGTACGCGGTCAACGGCGGCCGCGACGAGGTGACCGGGGAACAGATCGCCCCGGCTTCTGCCCCGATCGACGACGAGGTGCTCGATTTCGAGACGGTCTGGGCAAGGTACGACGATCTGCTCGGCTGGCTCGCCGAGACGTACGTCGACGCCCTGAACTGCATCCACTTCATGCACGACAAGTACGCGTACGAGCGGCTCGAGATGGCGTTGCACGATCGCGAGGTCCTGCGCACCATGGCGTGCGGCATCGCGGGCCTGAGTGTGGCCGCCGACTCGCTGTCGGCGATCCGGTACGCCACCGTGCGGCCCGTTCGCGACGACAGCGGGCTCGTCGTCGATTACGAGGTCGAGGGCGAGTTCCCCACGTACGGCAACGACGACGACCGGGCCGACCTGATCGCGGCCCGGATCATCGAGCGGTTCATGGACCTGGTGCGCCGGCACCCGACCTACCGGAACGCCGTGCACACCCAGTCGGTGCTCACCATCACCTCGAACGTCGTCTACGGCAAGGCCACCGGAAACACCCCGGACGGCCGTCGTGCAGGAGCTCCGTTCGCCCCCGGTGCGAACCCGATGAACGGGCGGGACACGCACGGCATGCTCGCGGCGGCGCTCAGCGTCGCGAAGCTACCGTACGAGTCGGCGCAGGACGGCATCTCGCTCACGACGACGGTGATCCCGAGCGGACTCGGCCAGACCGCGGACGAACGAGTCGACAACCTCGTCGGACTGCTCGACGCCTACACGGCGTCCGGCGGCTACCACCTCAACGTCAACGTGCTCTCCCGTGAGACGCTGCTGGACGCGATGGAGCGGCCGGAGGAGTACCCCCAGCTGACCATCCGGGTGTCCGGATACGCCGTCAACTTCGTCCGCCTGACCAGAGAGCAACAGCTCGACGTGATCAGCCGGACGTTCCACACCGGTGTCTGACGCCGAGGAGCTGCGCAGCACGCAGCAGCGTCCCCACGAGCTCGTCGCACTGCGCACCGGGGCCGTCGGAAGTGTCCATTCCTGGGAGTTGGTCACGGCCGTCGACGGCCCCGGCACCCGGCTCACCGTGTTCCTATCCGGTTGTCCGCTCCGCTGCCAGTACTGCCACAACCCGGACACGTGGCGCATGCGCGACGGCACGATCATGCCCCTGCAGGACGTGCTGGCAGTGATCCGACGGTACCGAACGGTGTTCGCCACCACCGGGGGCGGGGTCACCCTGAGCGGCGGGGAACCGCTCATGCAGTCAGCGTTTGTCGCACGTATCTTCGCCGAGTGTCGAGCGCTCGGAGTGCACACGGCTCTGGACACTTCGGGGTACCTCGGACGGCACGCGACGGACGCTCTGCTCACCGATACCGACCTTGTGCTGCTCGACGTAAAGTCCGGCCTCCCGGAGACCTACCGGGAGGTCACGAGCCGTCGACTCGGCCCAACGATCGAGTTCGGTGATCGGCTCGCGGCCTCGGAGGTGCGAACGTGGGTCCGATTCGTGCTCGTCCCCGGTCTGACCGACGCTCCCGACAATGTGGACGCCGTGGCCGAGATAGTCGCCCGCTGGTCGAACGTCGAGCGCGTCGAGGTCTTGCCATTCCACCAGATGGGCGAGAGTAAATGGGAACGGCTCGGCCGGCGGTACGCGCTGCACGGCGTGCAGCCCCCGGAGCAGCCGTTGCTTGAACGTGTGCGGAATCAGTTCCGGGCCCGTGCACTGACCGTCTTCTGACCGACGTGGAGGGATTTTCGCGGGACCTTCGGCCCTGCTTTTGCCGTCTGGTCCGGAGAAGGATGACATCAGCGGGGCAGAAGGAGCCCCGATGAAGTCCGAAGGGACATGAGCACCATGACCACCACGACGCACCGCATCCACCACACCCCGCGGCCGACCACGACGGACCGTCACGAGCAGACTCGCGCCGAACGGACCCTCGTGACCACCTCGGCTGGTCGACGCACGCTCAGCGGGCTGCGGCTCGCCACCGGATTCATCTTCCTCTGGGCGTTCCTCGACAAGACGTTCGGCCTGGGGTTCTCGACGCCGTCGGCGGGGGCATGGATCCACGGCGGGAAGCCGAGCCAGGGCTTCCTCATGAGCGATGCGGTCAGCGGGCCGCTCAAGGGCTTCTTCGCATCGATCGCGAGCCCGACCACGGACGTCCTGTTCATGGCGGGCATGCTCGGGATCGGCGTCGCAGTGATGGCGGGCGTTGGACTGCGCATCAGCGCTGTCGTCGGGACGGTCCTCATGCTGCTCATGTACCTCGCTGAGTGGCCGTTCGCAGCGAACGCAGCATCGACGAACCCGCTCGTCGACTACCACATCGTGTACGCGCTGGCGCTGATCGTGGTCGCCACGCTCTCGGGTGGGGACACCTGGGGATTCGGTGCCTGGTGGAAGCGCCTCCCGGTCGTCCGCAAGGCCCCCTGGCTGATCTGAACGGGGTAGGAGCCACCCGATCGCGGAGCCCGAGGACGGAACACCGTCCTCGGGCTCCGCTGCGTCACCGGCCGCCGGGTCCGCGCATACCGTGGTCCGCGCCGTACAGTGCAGCCTGTGTCCGGCGCTCGAGACCAAGCTTCGCGAGCAGCCCGGACACGTAGTTCTTCACCGTCTTCTCGGCGAGCTCCAGCCGTTCGCCGATCTGGCGGTTCGTCATGCCTACCGCGATCAGCTCGAGAACTTGGCGTTCCCGCAGCGTGAGATCCGGCAGGTCATCCTCCGATCGCCTCGTGATGCGTTCCACGACCTGCGCCACCGGAACGGCCGGCAGGAGACGATGTCCCGCCGCAACCCGACGGATGTCCTCGACGAGGTTCTGCCCGCGGATGTCCTTCACCACGTACCCAGCCGCGCCAGCAAGCAAAGCGGCTTGCATCGCCGACTCGTCGTCGTACGCCGTCAGCATCAGGCACGCGATCTCCGGATGGTCGGAACGGACCGCGCGGCACGCGTCCACGCCACTGCCGTCCGGCAGCCGAACATCGAGCACGACCACGTCCGGTCGGGTCGCCGCCACTCGGCCAGGTGTGTCGCGCACAGTGCCCGCTTCTCCCACGACCTCGAGGTCGGGTTGCGCGTCGATGAGGTCCGCGACGCCCCGTCGCACGATCTCGTGGTCGTCGACGAGGAACACCCTGATCATCGTGTTGTCCGTTCTTCGGTTCGTTGTAGGGGAACGGTCCAGACGACGGTGGTCCCGCCGTCGCGCCCCGGGCCGAGCTCGTATCGGCCGCCGCGCATCGTTGCGCGAGCGGCCAGGTTCGCGGTGCCGCTCCGACGCTCGCTCGCTCCAGGCCCTGGCCCATCGTCTTCTACGACCACCTGCACTGCATCGTCGGTGACGGCGACCTCGACGGTGCACTCCGCGCCGGGAGCGTGCCGTGCAACGTTGGCGACGGATTCCCGGACCGCGGCCACGACATCACGGGCGAGCGCACCCGTAACGTCGATGTCAACCGGTCCGCTGAAGGTGATGCGAGGCGGCCGGGCGAGCGCTGGGCGGAGTTCGGTGACCACGTCGAGGAGGCGATCCCTGGTGCTCCGAGCGACGGGTCGATCCGAGCTGCCGAGCGCGAAGACCGCGGTCCGGACCTCCGCGATCGCCGCGTCGATTGCGCTGACCTGCTCTTCGAGATGGTCGCGCAGGTCTTCCGGGACCCGCTGGGCGGTCGCCTGGAGCGCCAGACCCGACCCAAACAGGCGTTGGATGACGTGATCGTGCAGATCCCTGGCGATCCGGCTGCGGTCCTCAGCGAGTTCCAGGCGTCGCCGGTCTCGGCGCCCCCGCGCCACTGCGAGCGCGACGCTCGTCTGCCGGCCGAACTCGTCCGCCATCCCGAGTTCAGCGTCGGCGAACACCGGCCCGCCGGGTGCACGGGCCACGACGAGCGCGCCGAGCGCATCGCCAGCCACACGGAGCGGAATCGCGATCGTCGGCCCAAGGGCAGGCGTCCAATCGAACCCGGCGACCACGGCCCCGGTCGTGTCCGCGACGACGCTTCCCGTATCGATAGCGCGACCCGCCAGTGATCCCGACACCAGGTACCGGCGATCGCGGACCCGGTCAGCGACCGGGCCGACTGCGATCGCAACCTGCAAGTAGTCGGCGTCAGTATCAGGCAGAACGACGGTGACCAGGTGCGCGTCGACGAACGCGAGTACACGATCCGCGATGATCGTGAGGACGTCCTCGATAGACTCGTCGGTGACGAGCGCGGAACTGACGTCGGCAGTCGCGGTCGCCCAGCGTTCACGAATGCGGCTCTCCTCGAACAGGCGTGCGTTGTCGATGGCGACGCCGGCGGTCGCGCCAAGGGCCTCGACGAGTTCCTGGTCCTCCTGGGTGAAGTGCCCGCGGCGCGGATTCGTCAGGTAGAGGTTCCCGTAGACCTTGTCGCGCACCCGCAGCGGTACGCCGAGGAACCCCTCCATCGGCGGGTGACCCTCCGGGAATCCCGCGGACCGTGGATCCGCTCCAAGGTGCTCCAGCCGAATCGGCTGCGCGTCCTGCACGACGGCTCCGAGCACGCCCTTGCCGTGCGGCAAGTGTCCGATACGCCGGACGTGTTCCTCGTCCAGTCCGACGTGAATGAATCGTTCGAGTTCCTTGCCGTCCGGCGCGATCACGCCGAGCGCCCCATACTCCGCATCAACGAGTTCCACGGCCGCAGATACGACTGCGTAGAGGGTGTCCTCGAGCTCGAGGTGCTCGACGATTCGACGATTTGCGGCGAGGAGGTTTCGGAGTCTGCCCTGTGTGCGCAGGACCGCCTGCGCACGGTCGACGAGCTCGTCGATCGTGCGCTCGAGAGCGGAACGTGGAGCGTCCGGGAATGCAAGCGGTTCAGCCATCAGATCCCTTCGAGCGCGGACCTTCAGATACTAGGACTGCTGCTCGAACAGCGTCCACAGTCCTACCGTCTCGCATTGCTGCCGCTGACCGCTCCGCTTCAGCGAGCGGGGTGTCCGATCCGCTTCGGGTTCGGATCGGACACCTCGTGGGGGCAATGTAGGGGATTGCCGAAGGACTGAACTAGGGACCAAGGTCCCCAGGCCTTGTCTGCCCTCGATCGCTCATCGCTCATCGGTCTACGAGTCCGCGACGCCGCTGTGGCACCACTGCCACGGGCGTGCGCCCCTGGGTGATCAGGCCGTGGGCGGTGGAACCGGTGAACACGCCGCCGAGGGTTGTGCGGTGCCGGCGGCCGACGACGACGAGTGAGGCGAACGGCGCATGTGCGAGGAGCCGCGCCGCGGGGTCGCCTTCCTCAAGCAAGGGGCGGTGTCGCAGTCCGGGGTAGCGGAGGTGCAGGAGCCGCTCGCTGTCGGCGAGGACGGCACGGTTGTGGTCCTCGTACAACTGCGGGTCCTCGAGCACGCTCAGCGCCCCGGTCGCCGTGGCAACCGGGAGCTTCCACGCACGGAGCGCACTGAGCCGGCGTCGGCTCCGGAGCGCCTCCTCGGCTGCGAAGCGGAGAGCTGCGTCTCCGGTTGCGGTGTCGACGCCGAGGAGGACATCGCCGTTCACTGGCTCCCAGTCCTCGGGGACGACCACAACCGGGAGGTCGGCGACCGTCGGCACGCGTTCGGGCATCCACCCGTCGAGCGCTGTCCGGAGCCGGTGCTGGCGGCGGTTGCCGATCACCAGGAGGTCCGCGTCGGTCGCGGCTTCGATCAGCGTGCGGTCCGGCGCGCCGAATCGCACCTGGGATTCGACGTCCACGCCGTTCCGGGCGGCGAACCGTGCCGCGGCTGATTCCACCCGGGCTCGATCAGTCAGGGGGTCGGTTGCCCACCCGTTCGTCACCGTGACGATGTCGACTCGGCTCCCCGGTGGGAGGTCTCGTCCGGCCACCCAATCGATCGCGCGGAGGCTCGCTTCGTGCTCGTCGATCCCGACCACGAGGTGCTGCGGGACGGTAGCCACTGCACCGTGGAGCATCTCAGGCCACCTCCGCCGGCGCGGGTACGGCTGATGGAGTCGCGGGGACGGCTGCGGCCGGTTGGGGGACGATGCAGACCGGTGCATGGGAGCGGTGCATCAGGGCCTCACCCACGGAACCTCCGAGGAAGGCCCCGATCGCGGTGCGGTGTCGTCGCCCGGTGACGATGAGCGAAGCGTCATTCCCGGCCTCTTCGAGGAGCGCACCCGCGGTCTGGCCGTGTCGACGAACGCCTCGGATGACGAGGTCCGGGTGGCGGCTCGCCACGGCGCGAGTCGCGGCCTGGAGTTCGAGCGTGCTCTCGTGCTCCCAGAGTTCCCGGTCGTCCGCGAGGTAGATGTTCGCGTACGGCGACATCGTCAGGGGTATGTCCCATGCTCGGACCAGGACGAGTTCGCTGCCGCGGGCGGCGGCCTCGTCCGCGGCGAACGCGAGCGCCGCGGAAGCAGTCCGTCCGTCGACGCCGACCACGACCGGGCCCCCGCCGTGGTGCCAGTGCTCGGGGACAGCGATGACGGGCACGGTCGTGCGCGCGACGACGCGTTCGGCGATCCGGCCACCGAGGGTCGCGAGCACGATGTGCGCCTGCCGGGCACCGAGTAGGAGGACGTCGCTGTCCTCGGAGTCCAGCAGCAGCCGTTCGACCGTCGGCCCCTCTGGCACGGACTGCTCGACCACCAGTCCCGGATGGCTCCGACGCAAGCGCGATTCTGCCTGCTCGAGCCGTTGCTCAGTCCGCAGGACCGTTTCCGAGTAGAGCTCGCTGACAGTGAGGAGCCGGACGTGGTCTCCTGGACGGAGGTTCTCGTCGATCCAATCGACGGTCCGCGAGCCGGCATCGGTGTCGTCGACCGCGACGGTGTACCTGGTCATGGTTGCTCCTCAGCAGGTTCTTCCGGTCCTGTCCCCGGCTGACGACCATTGCGGTCGCCGGAGCCGACGGTAGGTCGGCCACGGCGAGCCGAGGAGGGCCAAACGTCCCACCAGCCTGCGAAAGACGCGAATCGTCCACTGCAAGGCTGCAGCCAGACCGACTGGTCGGCCCCGGGACCTTCGACACTGTTCCCGCCCCGTCTGAACGAGCAATCTCGTGGCGGAGGGTTATCAACTCCCTCCGGGAAGGGGTCAGTGATGACCAGACGATTCGTCGTCGGCTGGGACGGCTCCACCGCGGCTCGCGGCGCACTCGCGTGGGCACTGGATCGCGTTGACGGTGGGCCGAACCGCCTCATCGTCGTTCACGCTGTTCCAGATGACGCTGCCGCGCCGTCCCTGTCGACCGCGGACTTCTCGGTGCGGGCGGCCGTCAACGCCGTCATCGACGTCGACCACGCCGTTCGGGTGGACGTCGAGGTGCACCGCGGGCACCCGACCGCGGTGCTGCTCGCCTCTGTGGACGCAGACTCTGTCCTCGTCGTCGGCCGGGACGGGGTGCCAGCAGCGCGTGGCTCGCGACCCTCGCTCGCGGACCGCCTCGTGGACGTGGCGCCCTGCACAGTGGTGGTCGTTCCGGTCGCGCCCGGGGCACGTCTGGATGGGATCGTCGTCGCGGTCGGCCCGGGCGCTTCGCCGCGTCCTTCGCTGCGCTTCGCCATTCAGGAGGCGCGGCGCATGGGACAGGTGATCGTGGCGGTCAGCGCGTGGTCGCGTCGGAAGGGCGACGGTGCTGATGCGCCGGACGACGCGGAGCGGACCCACCGGTTGCGCATTCTTGAAGAGCAGGTCGAGGAGTCGCTCGCTGATGCGCCGGATGTCGACGTCGTTCGTCGCCTTGTCGCGGGGCCACCAGCGCAGCGGATCGTGGAATGCGCCGAGGGGGCATCGCTGCTCGTGGTCGGAGCGGGCCAGCGGCGTGCGAAAGCAGGATCAGTGACGGAGCAGGTCGTGCGAGCATCCGGGACACCTGTCGCGGTCGTCCGATGATCAGGGCGTCGACCGGATCGACGGGGTCTGCGGCCGTCCGGGCGCGCGGGCTGGGGGAGCGGCACGGAACGGTGCCGGCCGTCGACGGACTCGACCTCGAGATCGCCGTACGGGACGTGCACGGGTTCCTCGGGCCGAATGGCGCGGGCGATACCACGACGATGCGGATCCTCATCGGTCTCACCAAGGCAACCCACGGAGCCAGCCGCACGGCGTCATGCTCGCCGTGTCTGCGCTCGTCGTCGGCACTCGGGAGGCGGCTCAGGGACACGGACCGAGACCATCGACGAGCGGGCGGAGCGCAAGGAAGCCGACCTGCGAGGAACGAGAAAGGAACCGACCATGCCGAAGCAGGTGCGTTGGAGCGTCGCGATCGATGAGACCGCGGCGGGCTGGAACACGCTCCAGTGGATCACGCACAACGTTGCGGATGGTGACGTCGTACGGCTGGTCACCGTCCATGAGCGATTCGGTGAGGCAACGGAGCGTTCCACAGGTCGTCTGACGATCGCACGGCATCTGCTCTCCGAGCGGCATCCTGAACTCAGGATCGAGCACGACATCATCGACGGCCCGACGGTCGGGCGTCTCTTGGACGAGACCGAAGAAGCCGACGTCCTGGTGATCGGGGGACGCCGCAGCGACCGGATCTGGGCGGCCATGACCGGTCGTGTCGCGGAACGAGTCATCGCTGGAGTGAGCAACCCAGTGGTCGTCGTGCCGGAACGGTGGCAACCCACTCCTGCTGATTCCATCGTGGTCGGTGTTGATGGGCACACCGCCACGAATGCGCTCCAGTTCGCTGCGGGAAGAGTTGGGCAATGCGGCGGTGGCCTCGTCCTCGTCCGGGCCTGGGAGCCCCCGACGAACGTGTCTCCGATCGGTCGGGTGTACCTCGCGCGGGATGCGCCACGCTGGGAACACGAGGGACAGCTCGAACTGGACGCAGCCATCCGCAGAGTAAGCCGGGAACTCCCAGACCTGCGCATGCGAGCGGAGCTCCGCCAGGGGCGCCCGGCCGCAGTCCTGCAGCGCTGCGAAGAGGCCGCGGCGCTCATCGTCATCGGACGACGCCACCGGTCGGCCGTCGCCGGTAGCCTCCTCGGGTCCGTAGGAGAACACCTTCTGCACCACGGTCGCGTTCCATTCTGCGTGGTGCCCCAGCAGCTCGACAGACCCTCGGCAGACCTGTGACGCCGACGATGCCACCCCGGAACGACCAGCCTCCGCGCATACGTCTTCCGTACCGATGAACGGTTCGAGGATGGAGACGACATGTTGCAGGCCGGTGCTCTGGTGGTTGCCGTGCAGGACCACGGCGGTGTGAGCCGATCGTTCGTCCGAAGTGGCGAGCAGGGCGTGGTCACCCAGGGCGGGTGGTGGCCGGTGCAGGTGCGGTGGCAGGGACGGTCCTACAGTCAGCCTGCTTACGTCGACGAGATCGCCTGACCAGAAGCGCGTCGTGGTCACTGCGCCGAGGATGAGGGCGTCTCGAGCGCTCGCTCCCACACCCTGCGCGTCCGGCGTGCGGTCGGCGTGTCCTCGCCCAGGCCGTCGCAGAACACTCGGACCCAGCTCTCGGCGTCCTGCCTGGGGACTCGGAACTCGTTGCCGACGTAGTACGCAGAGTCCGGCAGCGGCACGACGTTGATGATGTAGTACAGAGTTCGGCGCGGCACGCCGATCTCGTCCGCGATCCACCCCAGGCCGACGGAAGAACGGTCTGGTCGACGGTGACGGGGGAACGGTCGGCGGCGGGTGGTGCGACGTTCCTCGACGAACTGGCGGGCGTCGTCGATGGGGATCTGGATCGAGTTGCCGATGCGGCGGGCAGAGTCGGGGAGGGCACCCTCGGAGCTGAGCACCCAGACGCGTCGCTGGGTGACGTTCAGCTGCGCAGCGATCCACGCGAGGTCCACGGTTTCGACGTCGTCCGGGAAGGGCTCGATGCCGTACCCGTAGAACCGGCGCTTGTCGGACCGACGTTCCTCGATGAACGGCTCGGCGCTGGTGCGGGGGATGCGCAGCTGCCCGGTCTCGTCCCGGTAGGTACCGTCGGGCAGCTTGCCCTTCGACGACCATGCGTAGGCGCTCCCCATGGCCACACCAACAGCGTCAGCGAGCTCGCGGAGGGTCATGGTCTCGGCCACGGGGACGTTCTTCGTGCTGGTGGTCATCTGGAGCTCCTGGTGGTCTGGGCCGACCTGTTGACGACCTCACCGACATGTATGCGGCGAAACCAAGCGGAGCTGTTGGTGCCGGTGTCCGTCAGTCGGTCAGCGGGCCCGACTTCCCCGCCGGCTCCACGTCCGGAAGTCGGACGCATCCGCACAGGCGTGCGGATCGACGGGGGTTCAGGCGTCCGGATCTCGTCCCTCCCCGAGGGGGGTAAGAGCTGTAGAGAGGTGAACGGTATGTATGGAGGGTGGGGGAGGGGAAAAGTACCCCTTCTTCTTCAGATCTATTCCTCTGTTCAAGTAGTTAAGAAGAAGAAGAAAGAAGGCCCTACTTCCGCAACAGGCTGCGGATGTGGCTGACTTGCCAGACCGCTCAACCCGTTGAGCGTCAGCCGTGATCTTCGCAAGCCAGGGGCTGGATCAACACGGGTTTCGCCGCATCGTGTTGAGCATGGCCAGAGCACGACCCACTTCTCTCGGTTCACATCAGGACTCTCGCGCTGCCCGGAAGCCGCTCGCAACCGAACCCATCGACCTCATGACCGCGGTCGAAGTCCCGGTGACCACGATCATCATTAGCTGCGGCAGAGACTGCGCGGTCGTGGACGATGCGACGACCGCAGTGCAGTGGATGTTCCCGGGCGCGACCACTCGGGCAGACTTCGCCGCCCGGACTGCTGAGGCCGCTCAGGCCGCGGAGCGAGCGCACTACGAGCAGATCCGGCGGTGCGTCGCTGCCCACAGGATGTCCGCTTCGCAGCACCGGCTCTACGCAGCGCCGAAGGACACCCACTTCGACGGGTCGCTTCCATCGCGGTGGCTAGGAGCCCCGCCGCTGTACCTGACGGAAATACAGCTCGGCAACCGACCGCTCCCGAGCGGTCTCACCGAGCGGGTGTGCGGAGCGCCTGATGCGTGCTTGCGGCTGCTCGCTGACGCAGGCGTCATCGAGTTGTGGTGAATCGACGTGGGCTGCCTTGCTCCGCGCATAGGTGCTCCGAGGACGACGTCCGTCAAGGACGGATCCGGGACGGAGAAGACACGTTGACCGAGGTACACCCCGAAAGGACGATCGACCACTGCGGTGGTGTCCTCGTCACCTTGGACGGCGCGTCGGGCACTGAATGGCGCGAGTTGCCGTGGTCCCTCCTGCGCGAGGCGCTCCGTGCGCACTCGCTCGGTCCGGGCGGGGAACTGCTCGTCATCGAGTGCCGTGACACCGACGCCGAAGTCGCCGCGGTACGCGGGCGGGCGCAGGTGCTCTCCCTCGGAGCCGGGTACGGCGTCATCGTGGAACTCCGGGACGACACCAAGGACGTGTCGCTGTACGAGCGCGTTGCACTGCGCGACGAGCCTCGGGACGTCCTCCGACTGACGCTCTCATCGACCTGGACCGCCGTCGTGCGCCAGGCTGAGATCCTCTCGCCGTGGCAAGCTGCCTCGGTCCTCGGGTGGATGCTGCCCTGCGACGCGCCCTTGCTCCGCGAATACTGGACGCTGGAGCAGGCGCTCGACTTCTGGCAGGATGTCCGCGCAGGTCGCCGCCGTCCACCCGCCTGACGGGGGAGAGGACCATGGCACGAGTCAGATCTGGCACGCTTCTTGGCACGAATCTGCACGCATCGCCGTTCATCGTGGTTGATGTCGACTGGTCTCACAACGTCGTACTTCCGCGGATCCGCGGCGCGATGCCCGGAACGACGGGCTGGTCCTCAGGCGGCGGATTTCCCTGACACGGAAGAGGTCACTGGTTCGATCCCAGTATCGCCCACCATCACGAAACCCCCGGGAAACCGGGGGTTTTCGCGTTTCCGGTGCTTCTCCTCGCCGACGTGTAAATTCGCTACGACACCCGTCGGTCACGTCTCCCCGAGCAAGAAGGCAACCACCATGGCCGAAGACGCCTCCCCTGAGCTCGCGTGCGTCATCCTCGCTCACAGCGACCCGGACCACTTGCACCGGCTCGTCGAAGCGCTCGACCCGTTCCCGGTCTACATCCACGTCGACGCGCGAGCGACGGACGACATGTTCGCCGCCATCACGGCCGACCTCCCCGCACGGGCGACCGTCCTCCCGCGGCGACCGACCGCGTGGGCGACGTGGGGCGCCGTCGAGGCCGAGATCGAAGGGTACCGAGCAGCACTCGCCGACGGCGGCACCACCCACATCGCGCTCCTGTCCGGCGCCGACTACCCGACGGCGTCCATCGCTGAGATCCGCGGACTCCTCCGGGACCACCCCACGGACTCGTTCTCGGTCTCCGCGAAGCTCCCGTACGCGCAATGGGGGAGGACGGGCGGCTTCGACCGGCTCCGGTACCGGCACTGGGCCCGGGGCAAGCGGATGCTCCGACTGCCCGTGCCCCGTCGACTGCCTCGGGACGTCGTCTTCGCGGGCGGCCCGTCGTCGAAGATCCTGGCGGTGGAACACGCCCGCGCGGTCGTCGACACGTACGACACGCAGCCGGAGCTGGTCAGGTTCTGGCGCCGGACCTGGTCGTCGGACGAGACCTTCGTCAACTCCGTCCTCAACACCCCGCGGTTCGTCCCGGGCTGGCAGGACCACCACGTCGGTGACGTCTTCCTGTGGTGGATCGACTGGGGCGGTCCACGCAAGAAGAGCCCGCCGTGGATCGACACGGAGGCGCTGCCGCGGGTCCTGGCGAGGCGCTGGGCGCCGGAGCAGGCCATCCCGTGGATGTTCGCGCGCAAGTTCTCGACCGCCGCCAGCTCGGCCGTCCTCGACGAACTGGACAAGACCTACGGCCTCCGACAGGGCGCCGTCGCCACCGAAGCGTCCTGACCGGCGGCGCGGACGGACACCGTCCGCGGTGGACACGACGCCGACCGCGGGTGTACACCGGACGTGCGACCGCGGCGTTCCGCGCCGGGAGCACGCGGGTGTCGCTCGAAGGAGGCGCCTCGTGCCCGCACCGCTCGCGCTCACGGGCGCCGACGTCGTCGTCGGGGACGCCGAGGGCTCGATCCTCCGGGGCCGCACCGTGCTCGTGGACCAGGGCGGACGCATCGAGGCCGTCACGGACGGGTCGGTCGCCGTCGCGCCCGGGTCGCGGCGGGTCGTCGACGGCCGCGGCGCGTGGGTCGTGCCGGGGCTCATCAACGCGCACGCCCACCTGTTCTCGGACGGTCGACCGCTCCCGGCGATCCTCACGAGCGAACGCGCCGAACGGGTGGTCTCGGCGGTCTTCCACAGCCCGGTCGGCGCGGCCGTCGCGCGACGACGCACCAGGACCAACGTCACGACGCAGCTGCACTCGGGCGTCACGACGCTCCGGAGTCTCGGCGACGTCCGGTACGAAGCGGTGCAGGTCCGTGACGCGGTCGAGGCCGGTCGGTACCCCGGCCCGCGGATGCTCGTGTCCGGACCGTTGATGGCCGTCAGCGGCGGGCACGGCGCACCGACGATCGCGCTCGTCGGCGACTCGCCGTGGGACTTCCGCAAGCACGTCCGCGTGAGTCTGCGCCACGGTGTCACCGCGATCAAGATCGCCGCGACCGGTGGTGTCACGGACGCTCGGGCCGTCGGCGAGGCCGGTCGTCCGCAGATGACCGTCGAGGAGATGACGGCGATCTGCGACGAGGCCCACAACGCCGGCGTGCTGGTCGCGGCGCACGCGCAGAGCCCCGAGGGCGTCCTCGCCGCGCTGCAGGCCGGCGTCGACACGATCGAGCACGGCAGTGCGCTGACGAACGAGATCGTCGACCTCTTCCACGAGAACCCGAAGGCACTCGCGGGCCGGTCGGCGCTCGTCCCGACCCTGCAGGCAGCCCTCCCGCTGGTGCGGCTCGACCGTGCGGTGACCGGCGTCAGCGCGATCGTTCACGCCAACGCGGAGATGATCCTGGACGCGATGCTCGCCGGGATCCGGACCGCGCTGGAGAACGACGTCCTCCTCGGGATGGGGACCGACTCCGCGCTCACCTACGTCACGCACTACAACACGTGGCGCGAGCTGGACCTCCTCAACCGCTACGGAGGACTGACCATCGCGCAGGCCGTGCACGCGGCCACGCAGACGAACGCGCGGATCCTCGGGCTCGGCGAGCGGACCGGCCGCATCGAACCCGGGTTCGACGCCGACCTGCTCGTCGTCGACGGCAACCCGCTCGAGGACCTCCGTGCGCTCTCGCGGCCGCGGATGGTCGTCGCGCGCGGTGTCCTCATCGACGCGCCGACGGTGCAGCGGTTCGACGACATCGACGAGCGACTCGACACACTCTGACAGGAGGCCCCATGTCCACCATCCAGACCATCGACCCCGCGGACGCGACCGGCACCGTCGCCGAGCTCTACGCGGACGACCAGGACGACCTCGGGTACGTCGCCGAGTACACCCGCGTCATGGCCCTCAACCCCGAGGCGTACCTCGCGTGGGAAGCGCTCGCACGGGCCGTCGCCGCGCCGCTCGGCACCCGGCGGTACGAGCTCGTCACGCTCGCGGCGGCACGGGGCGTCCACTCGGCCCACTGCCGCCTGGCCCACGGCCGGAAGACCCTCGGGATCATCGACGAGGACCAGCTCGTGGCGATCGCCCGCGACCCGGCGACGGCGGGGATCAGCCCGGCCGAGGTCGCGATGATGGAGTACGCGGAACGGGTCAGCACCGACCCCGGTGGGATGGGGGACGCCGACACCGAACGGCTCCGGGCGGTCGGGTTCAGCGACCGTGAGATCGTCGACATCACCCTCGCTGCCGCCGCGCGCAACTACTTCAGTCGGGCGATCCAGGCACTCGGTGTCGAGGTGCGCGTGCCGCCCGGGGTGAGCGACGAGCTGCGGGACGCTCTCTTGACGTTCGACGCGCCGGACCCGTCCCGCTGAGCAGGCGTCAGGACCGCGCCGCCCAGAGGTCGCGGAGGAGCGCTGCTTCGGCCGCGTGGTGCACGAGTTCGTCGACGACGTGCAGCACGAGCGACAACCGGCTGTCCGCCGCGTAGGGCCCCGCGACGGAGCCGAGGGGGTCGGCCGCGTCCGCGCCCAGTCCGCGAGCGAGTGCGGCGAAGCGCGCCGCCGCCGCGCCCACGGCTCGCACCGCCTCGTCGGCGGAAACCGCCGGTGCCGGCCCCGCCGCTGGGTCCGGGTCGGCACCGAACCACTCGCGGTTGCGCGGCTCGTCGAGCGTCTCGGCGAGGTGGTCGAGCCGCCACCGGATGGTCACCCGGTCGTCGCCGTCGACGGGGCGCCAGGACCACTCGTCGTCCGTCAGCCCGACCATGCGGTCCTGGAGGCGCGTGGCCGCGTACTCCAGGAGGGCCACGACGTCCTCGACCGCGGTGCTCACGACGTGGGCGCCTGGACCGGCCGGTAGACCGCGATCGGTGGGGCGTCCGGGTCGCCGTCGTCGTGGCTCTCGCCGGTCGAGAGCCAGGTCCGGCCCTCGTGCTCCACGGTGGTCGGCAGGTCGCCGTGGACCAGGATGCGGATCGCGGGATCGTCGCCGTCGACCAGGTCGACCCCGTGGGCCTCGGTACCGCCAGGGTTGTCGTGCACGTAGCTCATGGTCCGATCGAACTCCCGCAGCCTGGTAGGCTGCTCTCGTACGCGGATGTGGCGCAGTGGTAGCGCATCACCTTGCCAAGGTGAGGGTCGCGAGTTCGAATCTCGTCATCCGCTCGACAGGAACCCCCGACAACGGTCGGGGGTTTCGTCGTTCCCGGGACGCTCCGTCGTCGGGTGCGTCCGAGGGGCGCAGGCTTCGGGTGCCCGCGCCCCGTCGGACGCTGAGGCGGCACTGCCCCGTGGACCGCCGCCGGGTGGGTGGCCCGGCGATGTCCCCGAGAGCATCCGGAGCCGGGACGGGTTCGGATCGGACCGCCGACCGATGTTGCGGGAAACCGCAGACTTCCCGCACGATCACTCGAGCAGGGGTGCGACTGCCCGGATCCCGGGGAAGGCGATCCAGGTCCGCTGTCCTGCGTCCACGATCGTGACGAGGACCGCATCGCACCCGCGGCACCGGGCGACGGAACCCATGGCGGTGCGGAACACCCGGCTGCCCGCGAGTTCCCCGGTCTCCCCGCACGCGGCGCACCGGACGACGGCGCGCGTCGCATCGTCGCCGATCACGTCCGTGAGGTCCCCGGCGAGGGCGTTCCCGTCGACGATCACGACGCACCTCCGAAACGCTCGGCTCGGACGTCGGTGGTGTCGTGCCCGAGCTCGCCGAGCCACCGGAGGACCTGTTCGACGAACGGGGTCGACCCGCACACGTAGACGAGTGCGCCGGCCTCGGGCGGGAAGACCGCGCGGGCGAGCGACTCGCGGGTGAGCCGGCCGGCCGGGGACGCGGCGCCGGGCGGCGCGACACGGCTGTAGACGATCGTCGTCTCGAGGGGTGCGCCAGCAGCGGCGGCGCGGTCGAGCTCCGGTCGGAAGAAGACGTCCTCCGGGGTCCGGACGGCGTACAGCAGGCGGAACGGCGCGGGGTCGGCGGCCTCGGCGTGCGCCGTGGCGATCGCGACGAGCGGGACGATCCCGGATCCGCCGGCGATGAGCTGCACCGGTCGCTCGGACGCACCGGGCCGCCAGACGAACCAGCCGCCGAGGGGACCGTGGACCTCGAGCGCGTCACCGACCTCGACCGCGTCGACGAGGAACGGGGAGACCTCGCCGTCGACGACCCGGTCGACCGCGAGCACGACCTGAGGGGCCTCCCCGGAGGAGGCGATCGAGTACGAGCGGGACGCCTGGTAGCCGTCCTCCGCCGTGAGCCGGAGGTCGAGGTGCTGCCCGGGGTCGTTGCCCGGCCACGTCGGGACGTCGAGGACGAGGCGGCGCGCGTTCGGGGACTCGGGGGAGACGGCGGCGACCGTCGCGGCGTGCCAGGCCGGCCGCCTGTGGGCGGTGACCCTGGTGGCGGGGGTGGGGCGCGCCTCCAGGCCGTCGACGGAGGTGGGGGCGGAGGCGGTCACCAGTACCGCTCTTCCTTCCACGGGTCGCCGTGCATGTTGTAGCCCGCGTTCTCCCAGAAGCCGGGCTCGTCCTCCGGCTGCATGACGATCCCGCTCACCCACTTCGCGCTCTTCCAGAAGTAGAGGTGCGGGACGAGCAGGCGAGCGGGGCCGCCGTGCTCCGGGTCCAGCGGTTCGCCGTCCGCCTCGAAGGCGATCCAGGACTTCCCGTCGAGGAGTTCGTCGAGCGGGACGTTCGTCGTGTAGCCGCCGGTGCTGTGCACCATGCAGTAGTCGAGGGTGGTGTCGACGTCCGCGAACAACCGGTCGAGGGGCACGCCGCGCCACGGCATCTCGAGCTTCGTCCAGTGCGTCACGCAGTGGATGTCGACCGTGACGTCCTCGACGCCGAGTGCGTGGACCTCGTCCCACGTCCAGGTGTGCACACCGCTCTCGGTGCGGATCGTGAACGTCCAGTCCGCGGGGTCGATGTCGGGCGTCGCCCCGGCGGAGAGCACGGGCCAGTCCCGCACGAGCGTCTGGCCGGGTGGGATGCGGGCGTCGTCGCGGTCGCCACGTCGACCGCCGAACCCTCGGGTGAACGTCGCCATCGGTGCTCCTCGCTCGAAACGGTTGGTCCGATCATCCCGCGTGCCCGCTGGTACCCGTGTAACGGCTCGGTAAACGTTCCGGGCCCCTTGTGATGAGGTAAGGCTTCCCTTACCGTTGCTCCCATGGCACGGACCCGGCGACAGCCCAGCGAACGCATCCTCATCGCCGGTGGCGTCGACGACCTCCCCGAGATCACCCGCATGCTCGAGGACCTCCCCGTGAACGCCTACGGCCAGGTCTACGTCGAGGCGGCGCTCCAGGACCAGGTCCGCGTCCTGCCGGCACCCGCGCGTGTCACCGTGATCTGGCTGCTCCGGAGCGCCCGCACCTCCGCCGTGTCGCCCCTCGTCTTCGCGGACCACGGCGAAGCACTCGCGCACGCCGTCACGGGGTGGGCCGCGGAGTGGTGCCTCGCCGACTGCGACCCGCGCACGAGCGTCTGGATCGGGTGCGCGGACAGTCCGTGGGTCGAGCGGGCTCGTGCCGCCGTCCAGATCGAACTCGCCGACGCCGGCCAGCAGGTCCAGGTGGAGTACGGCGGGTAAGGCCAGCCTCTCTTTCCTTGCGGCATACAAGAGAAGCGGGCATGGTTGGGCCCAGTGACCGTTCGAGCGAAGGAAACGACATGACCGACACCAGCACCACCACGAACACGTCCACCACGTCGCCCTTCTCGACGACGCCCGAGCTCGCCGCCGGTGTGGCGCAGTTCCTCGCCCCCGTCGTGATCGACCTCGAGGCACTCGTCGTCAACGGCAAGCAGGCGCACTGGCACGTCCGCGGCCGGAACTTCGTCGGCGTGCACGAACTCCTCGACACCATCGTCGAGCACGCCCAGGAGTGGGCCGACCTCGCCGCGGAGCGCATCGTCGCCCTCGGCCTGCCGGTCGACTCGCGCATCGCCACCGTCGCCGCCAAGACCACGATCCCGCCGCTGTCCGAGGGGTTCCAGAACTCCGACGTGACCATCACCGAGGTCATCGCCGAGATCGACGCCGCCCTGCTCCAGGTGCGCCGCGCGGTCGAGGGGCTCGACGAGGTCGACCTCAACAGCCAGGACGTCGTCATCGAGATCGAGCGCGGCCTCACGAAGGACCGCTGGTTCCTGCAGGCGCACCTGGCCGCGTAGTCGCAACCACCGTCGGACGGGAGGCGCGGTGCCAGCTGGCACCGCGCCTCCCGTCCGTCCGTGGTCGCGTCGCAGGCCGCGCGTGCGTCGAACCGAGGCGTTCACGCGATCGCCGCCGCCGGTTCACCCGCCTGTACCTCCGCACAGCCATCCTCGGATGGCACCCGTTCGGGGCACAGACGAGGGGAACACGCAATGCAGCAGAACCCGAAGCGCCGCCGTCGCGCGGCGATCGCACTCGGCGCCGCGGTCGTCGCCGGCGCCATCGCGATCCCGGGCACGGCCGAGGCCGTCGCTCACCTGGCCCTGAGCCAGCAGGGCGGCGCCGCGCGTCACCAGGGCGACCAGACCCGCTCGATCCAGCAGGCGATCAAGAAGGCCGGCGCGAGGAACGTCATCCTGCTCATCGGCGACGGGATGGGTGACTCCGAGATCACGATCGCGCGGAACTACCAGTACGGCGCGGCCGGACGGCTCCCGGGCCTCGACGCCCTGCCGCTCACCGGCTCGTACACGACGTACTCGGTGGTCAAGGACGGCGCCGACAAGGGCAAGCCGGACTACGTCACCGACTCGGCGGCGTCCGGCAGCGCCTGGTCCACCGGCACGAAGACGTACGACGGCGCGATCTCGGTGGACGTCGACGGGAAGCCCCAGCAGACGCTGCTCGAGCTCGCGAAGGCCAACGGACTCCGCACCGGCGACGTCTCGACCGCCGAGATCCAGGACGCCACCCCGGCCGTCCAGGTCGCGCACGTCGGCGCTCGCTCCTGCTACGGCCCTGACACGGCGTCGTGCGGCACGGATGCCCTGCAGAACGGCGGCCTCGGCTCGATCAGCGAGCAGCTGCTGGGCGCGCGTCCGGACGTCACCCTCGGCGGCGGCTCGGCGAGCTTCCAGCAGACCGCGAAGGCCGGCCAGTGGCAGGGTTCGACGCTGTTCGACCAGGCGGCGGACCGCGGGTACCAGGTGGTGTCCGACGCCGACGGGCTCGCTGCCGTCCGTCGTGCCGACCAGGCGAAGCCGCTCCTCGGGCTGTTCACACCGGGCAACTTCCCGACCCGCTACGCACCCACCACCGCGACCGTCGGCGGTGCCGACCAGACACCAGTGCAGTGCACGCCGAACCCGGCGCGGCTCTCGACGGGCCTGTCGCTGCAGTCGCTCACGAACAAGTCGATCGACCTGCTGGACCGCGATCGCGCGAAGTCCGGCAAGGGCTTCTTCCTCCAGGTCGAGGGCGCGAGCATCGACAAGCAGGACCACGCCGCCGACGCCTGCGGCCAGATCGGCGAGACGATCGACTTCGACGAGGCCGTCCAGTCCGCCCTCGCCTTCGCGAAGAAGGACGGCAACACGCTGGTCATCGCGACCGCCGACCACGCACACTCGAGCCAGATCGTGGACAGCACGCCGCCGACGTCGCTGTCGACCGCGCTCCGCACCGCCGACGGCACGACGATGAAGGTCTCCTACGGCACCGCCGGAGCGGGCAGCTCCCAGCAGCACACCGGCACGCAGGTCCGGATCGCCGCGTACGGGCCCGGTGCGGCGAACGTCGTGGGTCTCTCCGACCAGACGGACACGTTCTTCACGATCCGCGACGGGCTCCGGCTGGACGACGACCTCGCGGCGCTGTCCCGCGGTGCACGCGTCGACCTGTCGGTCGGTGCGCCGCGCCCGGACCAGCGCGTGACCGTCACGGCCTCACGCTTCGCCGGGGACCGGCAGGTGCGGGTGCAGGTGGGGTCCACGGACCTCGGGACGGTCGACGTGATCGACGGGACCGCTCGGGTCACGTGGAAGGCGACCTCCGGGAAGTCGACCGTCACGGTCACGGGCGTGCAGTCCGGCAAGCAGGCGTCGAAGCAGGTGCGCGTCCGCTAGTGCGCTGCGGACGGTGACCCCGACCGGCCGCGCGAGCGCGGGTCAGCCGGTCGGGGTCACCAGGCCCGTCTCGTAGGCCAGCACCACCACGTGCACGCGGTCCCGCAACTGCAGCTTCGCGAGGATCCGGCCGACGTGCGTCTTCACGGTCTGCTCCGCGATGAAGAGGTCCGCCGCGATCTCCCCGTTCGACCGCCCCCGCGCCACGAGCAGGAACACGTCCCGCTCCCGTTCGGTGAGCACCGAGAGCACCTCGGTCCGCGGCGCGGCCGGCGGGGGACCGGCCACGAAGGCCTCGACGAGGTGCCGGGTCACCCGCGGCGCGAGCAGCGAGTCGCCCTCCGCCACCGTCCGGACCGCCTGCACGAGCTCGTCCGCGCTCGCGTCCTTGAGCAGGAAGCCGCTCGCCCCGGCACGGAGGGCGTCGAACACGTAGTCGTCGATGTCGAACGTCGTCAGCATCACGACCCGGACGGGCCGGTCGGACGGCGCCGCGGTGATCCGCCGGGTCGCCTCGATCCCGTCCAGCTCCGGCATGCGGACGTCCATGAGGATGACGTCGGGCTGCAGGCGCAGCGCCTCGACCACCGCCTCGGCTCCGTCGACGGCCTCACCGACGACCTCGACGTCGTCCTGGGCCTGGAGGATCGCCCGCAGTCCGACACGGAACATCTGCTGGTCGTCCACCACCATCACACGCGTCATCGGGTTCCTCCGCCGGTCGCGGTGGGCAGGGTCACGGCGACGCGGAAGCCGCCGTCGGGGTCCGGCCCGTGGTCGATCGTGCCGCCGAGGGCGTGCACGCGTTCGCGCATGCCCGCGAGACCGAACCCGCCGTCGTCGGGCGGTGCGCCAGGGACGGAGCCAGCGGGTGGCGCGGCGTTGGCGACCTCGACCGTGAGGGCCGCGCCGCGCCTCCCGACCGTCACGACGCAGGACGCGCCGGGCGCGTGCCGGGCCACGTTGCCGAGCGCTTCCTGCACGACCCGGTACGCGGTGAGCTGGACGAGCCGGTCGACGTCGTCGTCGGCGTCGAGCCGGAGTTCGACGGGGATCCCGGCGGCGCGCGTGGCCCGCACGAGGGCGTCGAGGTCGTCGAGCCGCGGCTGGGGTGCACGCTCCGCGTCGGCGTCCCCGCGGAGCGTGCCGAGCAGCTGCCGCATCTCGCGGAGCGCGGTGCGCGAGGTCTCGGCGATCGCGGCGAACTCGGCGCGGGCCTCCGGCGGCAGGTCGGCCACGCGGTACGGGGCGGACTCGGCCTGCATGTGCACGACCGACATGCTGTGCGCGACGACGTCGTGCAGCTCACGGGCGATGCGGGAGCGTTCCTCGACGGCGCGGCGGCGGGTCTGCTCGAGTTCGGCGTCCCGGCGGGCGGCGGCGAGCTCCTCGCGGATCGAGCGGCGCTGCCCGATGACGATCGCCGCGGCCGCGAGGACGAGCGTGTCACCCGCCGTCACCACGAAGCTCGTCGCCCAGACGTCCGCCTGACCCCACCGACCGGGTGTGACGGCGACGAGCACGAGCGTCAGCACGGCGGCCGCGACCCACACCGTCGCGGTGAGTCGCCAGGTCGAGCGCACGCCGAGCACGACGAGGAGGACGCTCAGGCCGATGATCCCGGTCACGGGGACGGGCCACGGCGCGGCCGCGCTCCCCGCGGTCACGAGGCCGAGCGTGGCGAGTCCGGCGAGGTGCGCGATCGACGACGCCCGGGGAAACAGGGGAGCGAGCCCGACGCTCAGGCTGAGCACCGCGGAGACGAGCATCGCGAGGGGGACCGGCACGTCGTAGTGGACGGCGGTGACGGGGGCGGCGACGGCGAAGAGCGACACCGCGATGACGACGAGGCCGATCCGGACCGCGAGCAGCAGCCAGGAGGGCCTCGGCGGCTTCGGCGTGCTGGTCACGGTCGGGCGGTCTCTCCGGTGGGGACGATGCGGGGCGTGGGACGGGCGGCCGCGTCCGCCGTGCGGGCGGCCGCGTCCGCCGTGCGGGCGGCCGCGTCCGCCGTGCGGGCGTCCCGCCTGCGGGTGACTCTACCGAGCACCCGGTCGACGACGATCCCGAGGCCGGCGGCGACGACCATCGACACCGCGGCGGCGACGAGCGGCTCGTGCAGGACGCTCGACGCCGCGAGCGCGATCCCCACCGAGGTCGTCGACCACGCCAGCCCGGCGATCGAGCTGATGGCGAGGAACCGGCGGTAGGGCAACCGCGTCGCTCCGGCGGTCATGTTCACGGCGACGCGACCGACCGGGACGTACCGGCCGATGAGGATGAGGCTCGCGGACCGACGGCGCATCTGCCGCTCGGCGAACCCGAACGCGGCGGCGATCCGGGGCCGCCGCGACCGGGCGAGGCGCGCGAGCCCGAGCCGCCGGCCGATCCAGTAGGCGACGGAGTCGCCCGCGATCGCGCCGAGGGCCGCGGCCCCGAGGACCCCGCCGAGCACCGGCTGCCCCGAGGTCGCGGCGACGGCGGCGATCGCGACGAGGGCGGACTCGCTCGGCACGGGCGGGAAGAACCCGTCGACGAGGCACAGGGCGAAGAGGACGACGAAGACGAGCGGGCTCGCGGCCAGCCCGAGGACGAGCGGGGTGATCTGGTCGAACACGGGTGGCTCCCTCCGTCGACGAACCTCGTCGACGGTTCCGACGCTACGGACCACGGACGCTCTAGCCATCCCGCCCGGGTCTCGACCACCCCCTACCGCGGTATGACTTCTCCCCGACCGAACACCACGTCGTGCGCTTCGACCCGACGGTCGGTGACGGTCGTCGGCGACTCGAGGTGCACGGCTCCGGACGGGAGGATCCCGGCGCCGCCGAAGCGTTCCATGACCCGCCACTGCGCGACGACGTCCTCGCCGGCGTGCTCCGGGGGCAGCGTCGGCCAGAAGCCGAAGCCGCCGACGGTCTCCAGCGCCTCCCGGTCGTAGAGGACGCACGCGCCGACCCAGGCGACCCGGTAGGGGACCCAGCCGCCGGGTTCGACGTCGAGCTCCGCCGCGAGGTGGGTCGGGTTCGCGGCGTTGTGCAGCGACCACCGGTCGAAGGCCGGGGTGCCGCGTCGGACCTCCTCGGGGACGACGGGGCCGTCCCACCGTTCGAACACCGCCGTCTCGTGAGGTCGGCGGTCGTCCAGGTAGGACAGGCCCTGCACGGCGCTGCCGACGAAGCCGCAGCCCAGGGAGCGGAGCGCGTCGAGCATCCGACCGACGGAGCCCGGTTCGAGCCAGACGTCGTCGTCGAGGAAGAGCACCGCGGGGGTGGTGGCGTGCTCGAGCAGGAACTGTCGATGTTCCGCCAGTCCGCGGCGCTCCGGGTGCGCGAGGACGACGACCTCACGGCCCTGGGCGCGGAGGACCCGGAGCATCGCGGCCACGGCCGGTTCGTCGGCGGCGCGGCCGAGGCGCGACTGGTCGCTGAGCACGAGCCGGAGGTCGACGTCCGTCTGGGACGCCAGGCCGGCGAGCGTGGTGGCGAGTTCCGCGGGGCGGTCGACGGTCGGGACGAGCACGTCGACCGTCGCCGCGGGGGCGGTGTCCGCTGGTCCGGGCGCAGTTGCCCAGGATCCGGACCAGCGGGCGGTCACGGTGCCGGGTCCGGTTCCGGGCGCGCTGCCGCTTCGCGGATGCGACGGACGACCGCGGTCGTGGAGTGCTCCGGCACGTAGTCGACCATCACGACCTCGCCGCCGTACTGGCGGACGACCGCGGTCTCGCTGAGCATCTCGGGGGAGTAGTCGCCGCCCTTGACGTAGACCTCGGGTCGGAGTCGCTCGATGAGCGGGATGGGGGTGTCGGTGGCGAACACCGTGACGAGGTCGACGCAGGCGAGGGCGGCGAGCACGCCGGCACGGTCCTCGGCCGGGTTGATCGGCCGCTCCGGACCCTTGAGCCGGCGCACGGAGTCGTCGTCGTTGAGGGCGACGACGAGCAGGTCTCCGAGGTCACGGGCCTGCCGGAGGTAGGTGGTGTGCCCGCGGTGGACCACGTCGAAGCAGCCGTTCGTGAACACGATCCGGCGGCCCGCCTGCCGCGCACGGTCGACGGCGTCGGCGAGTTCGTCGTGGTCGACGACGGCCGCGGCGGGAGCCGTGACCGACTCGACGAGCGCGGCCGCACTGCACACCGAGGTGCCGGCCTCGCGGACGACGACGTCCGCCGCGGCCTGCGCGATGGTCACCGCGTCCCGGACCGGGGCGCGGACGGCGAGGGCGACGGCCGCCGCGGCGCAGAAGGTGTCGCCGGCGCCGGACGCCTGCTGCTCGGACGCCGGCGTCGCCCGGGTCCGGAAGCCCTGGTCGGACCCGGTCTCGAGCAGGACCGTGCCGTCGCGGTCGAGCGTGACGACGGCCGCGCGCGCACCGGTCCGCGCGAGCACGTCGCTGCGGGCGCCGACGACGGCCGTGGCCCGCTCGGAGCCCGAGCCGAGTTCCCGTCCGAGGAGCGCCGCGGTCTCGCCGGCGTTCGGCGTCACGAGGTCCGGGTGGAGAGCCTCCCAGCGGGTGAGGTCGTGCGCGTCGACGACCACGGCGCCGGGCCGGTCGACGTCGAGCACCGGGACGACGTCGGACGCCTGCACCCCGAGCCCGTAGTCGCACACGACGGCGGCGTCGGCACAGCGGATCGCCCGTGCGACGGCCTTGGCCAAGCGCGCGCCGTGTTCCGCGGTGGGCGTCGCGGCGAGCTCGTCGACGCGGACGACCACACGGTCCCCGCCGACGACGCGGGACTTCGTGGTCGTGCGGGTACCCGGGACGACGACCATGAACGACGTGTCCACCCCCGCGGCGTCGAGGCGTTCGCGCAGCACCCGGCCGGACTCGTCGTCGCCGAGGAGTCCGACCATCCGGACGCGGGCGCCGAGCGCGCGGGCGTTCACGGCGGTGTTCGCAGCGCCGCCGGGGACGGCCACGGTCTCGGTGACCCGGACGACCGGGGCCGGCGCCTCGCGGGAGACACGCTCGGCCTCGCCCACGGTCCAGCGGTCGAGGATGCAGTCGCCGATCACGACGACGAGCGGTTCGCGGTCGTCGACCGTCGCGACGAAGTCCCGGACGAGCCGGACGTCGGCGGTCACTTCGCACCGCCGGCGTCGACGGCGGGCGCGGTGTCCGGGACGGCAGCCGGGGACGCGTCGCCCGGAGCCGGGGCCGCCTCCAGGTGCACCACGGTCGTGGTCGTCATCTCGTCGAGCAGGTGCGGGCCGTAGCCGAAGCCGGCGCCCGACGCCCCGCGGGGCTGGGCGCTGCCGCCGGGCGCACCACCGAAGACGGCGTTGACCTTGACGGTCCCCACCGGCAGTTCGGCGGCGGCACGGAGCGCGTTCCCGGTGTCCCGCGTCAGGACGGTGGCGGCCAGGCCGTACCGGTCGGCGGCTGCGAGCCGGAGGCCCTCGTCGAAGTCGTCGACGACGCGGACGGGCGCGATCGGGCCGAAGGTCTCCTCGGTCATCACGGTCATGTCGTCGGTGACGTCGGTGAGCACCGTCGCGGGGTAGAACACGCCGACGCCGTCCGGGGTGACCCCACCGGTGCGGGCGGTCGCGCCGCGCTCGAGGGCCTCGTCGACGTGCGCCTGCACGGTCCGACGGAGCCGGTCGTCGACGAGGGGGCCGTACTCGGCGGCCGGGGCGGCCGTGCGGCGTTCGGCCTCGGCGACGAGTGCGGTGACGAACGGTCCGGCGACGGCCCGGTGGACGTAGACCCGTTCGACGCTCGTGCAGATCTGGCCGGTGTTGGCGAACGCCCCGAGGGCGACCTGTGCCGCGGCCCACTCCGGGTCGACGTCGGCGTCCACGACGACGGCGTCGTTCCCGCCGTTCTCACGGATGACGTGCGCGCGGGTCGTCGTGGCGGCCTCGGCGAGTCGGTCGCCGGTCGCGGTGGACCCGACGTGGGCGTACACGTCGATGCCGTCCTGGGCGAGCAGCAGCTCACCGGTGGCCGCGTCGCCGTCGACGCCCACGAGGACGCCGTCCGGCAGCGCCTCGGCGATGAGGGCGTTGAGGAGGGCGATCGTGGCGGGGGAGCGCTCGCTGCCCTTGTGCACGACGGTGTTGCCGGTGACGATCGCGGCGCCGAGGATCCCGCACGCGACGGCGACCGGGTCGTTCCACGGGGTCAGCGCGAGGACCACGCCACGGGGGTGCGGGACCGCCCAGTCGGCCGCGCCGAACTGCCCGCGGAGGGCTTCACCACGGTGGACCGGACCGAGCTCGGCGTACTGCACGAGCGTGCCGACGCCGGCCTCGACCCCGCCGAGCGCGTCCCCGGGGACCTTGCCGGTCTCGCGCGTGTTGAGGTCGGCGAGCTCCTGCGCGTGCGCGCGGACGTTCGCGGCGGCGGCGTGGAGGAGCGCCCCGCGTTCCGCCGGTGCCGTGCGTGCCCAGGCCCCCGCGGCCGCACGGGCGCGCGCGACGGCGTCCCGGACGTCCTCCTCGGAGGCGCGACGGACGGTCGACGCGACCGATCCGTCGACGGGGTCGGTCACGACGATGTCGTCGGCGGCGGGAGCGACGCGGTCGTCGGTGGCGGGAGGTGCGATCGTCATGGGGTCCTTCCGGAGCACGGGCGGGAGGTCCGACGGTCCTCGCCGGTCGCTGGGCGCGCACTCGGGGTCGCGCTTCTCGTCCATCGGGCGCTCCTGCTGGGCGCCTCCGGCAGCGCCGTCCGGTAGACGTGAGGGGTGCGACTCATCGGCAAGGGTGGAGAACGGTTCGACGACGTCCGCGAGATCGCGGTGCTGCGCGGGGGCGGACTGGGGGACCTGATGTTCGCGATGCCGGCCCTCGACGCCCTGGCCGCCGCGTACCCCGACGCACGGATCACGCTGCTGTCCAACCCGGCGGCTCCGGCGGTGCTCCGCGGCCGGACGGACGCCGTGCACGCGTTCGAGGAACTGCCGGTGGTGCCCGGGGTCCGGGACGCCGGCGACGGTGCGCCGACGCTCGACGACTTCGAGGACCGGCTCGCGGGCCGCTTCGACCTCGCGGTGCAGCTGCACGGGGGCGGCCGGAACTCGAACCCGTTCCTGCTCCGGCTCCGCGCCCGGCACACCGTCGGCACCGCGACCGAGGACGCCGAGGTCCTCGAGCGCTGGGTCCGCTACGTCTACTACCAGCACGAGGTCGTGCGCGGCCTCGAGGTCGTCTCGCTCGCCGGGGCCGCCCCGGTCACCCTCGACCCGGTCGTGCGCGTCGACGACGGCGAACGCGCCGCCGCCCGCGAGCGCCTCGGTGTCACGGGCCGACTGGTCGCGATCCACCCCGGCGCGACCGACCCGCGTCGGCGCTGGAGCCCGGACCGGTTCGCGGCGGTCGCCCGCGCGCGGCTCGAGGCCGGCGACGACGTCGTCCTGGTCGGCGACCACTCCGACGTCCCCGCGGCGGCGGCGATCGTCGCGGCCGTCCCCGACGGACTCCGCGACCGCCTGCACGACCGCACCGGCGCGCTGCCGCTCGCCGACCTCCCGGCGGTCCTCGCCGCCGCGGACGTCATGGTCGGCGACGACTCCGGCCCGCGGCACCTCGCCGTGGCGGTCGGGACGCCGACCGTCGGCGTGTTCTGGTTCGGCAACGTGGTCAACGCCGGTCCGGTGGACCGCGGGCGGCACCGCGTGCACATGTCGTTCGTGACGCGGTGCCCGGTCTGCGGCATCGACGTCACCCAGGTCGGGTGGACGGCCGAGCGGTGCGAGCACGACCCGTCGTACGTCGACGAGGTGCAGCCCGACGCCGTCCTGGCGGACGTCGAGGACCTGCTCGCGACCACCTGACCGGCGAGCGCGGCCGGGCGAGGCGCGACCGCAGGACGGACGGGAGGCGCGGTGCCAGCCGGCACCGCGCCTCCAGTCCGTCAGACGGTGACGGTCTACGGCCAGCTCGGCTCCGTCGCCGGCATGATCGAGAGCTCGCGGATCTCGCAGCCTGCCGGCTGCGACAGCGCGAACAGGATCGCGTTCGCGACGTACTCGGGCTCGATGAGCTGCGCGTCCGGGCCGGGCTTGTACTGCTCGGTGCGGTCGGCGAAGAAGTTCGTCCGCATGCCCGCCGGGATCACGTTCGTGACCCCGACCCGGCCGCCGGTCTCGGCCGCGAGGGCCTGTGAGAACCCGCGCACGCCGAACTTCGACGCCGAGTACGCGGTGCCGTCGCCGACGCCGCGGAGGGCGAGCGACGACGAGATGGTGACGACGCGACCGTGCACGGCCTCGAGCGCGGGGAGCGCCGCGCGGACGACGGCCGCCGTGCCGAGCAGGTTCACGGCGACGATGCGCTCCCAGTCGCCGGACGAGATGCCACCGATCGGGGCCGGCTTGTCGATGCCCGCGGCGGTGACCACGGCGTCGAGACCGCCGTGGCGCTCCGCTGCCTCGCGCACGGCCCGCTCGGTCGCCTCGGTGTCGGTGACGTCGACCGCGACGGCGTCGACGCCCTCGGCCACCGCGTCGACCCGGAGGTCGAGGACGATCGGGGTGCCGCCGGCCTCGGTGACCGCCTGGACGACCGCGGCGCCGAGTCCGGACGCGCCGCCGGTGACGAGGACACGGCCGATGGGGGTGGTGGGGACGGGCATGGACTTCCTTCCGTAGGGGATCTGTGGAGCGCGCGGGCGCGGGGTCAGCCGACGGCCGCGAGTGCTGCGGCGAGGCGGGTGGTGGACCGACCAGGGTGGAACGGCACCGTGACGACACGGCCGCCCCACTCGGCGAGGGTGGCGGACTCGGGGAGCTCGCTCGCGGTGTAGTCGCCGCCCTTCGCCCACACGTCGGGGCGGAACCGGCGCAGGGCCTCGTCGGGGGTGTGCTCGTCGAACACGACGACGGCGTCGACGCAGTCCAGCGCGAGGAGGAGCTCGACGCGGTCGTCCTGGCTCATGATCGGCCGGTCGGGACCCTTGAGCGCGCGCACGGAGTCGTCCGAGTTGAGGCAGACCACCAGGCAGTCACCGAGCGCGCGGGCTGCCGACAGCGTCCGGGCGTGCCCGGCGTGCAGGAGGTCGAAGCAGCCGCCGGTGGCGACGACGGTCCCGCCGGCGCTCCGGACCTCGTGCACGACGCGCAGTGCGTCCCGGTCGGCGCCGGGCACCTGCACGGGTGCGGGTCCGTCGTCGGCGAAGAGCGCAGTGACGCCACCGGCGGCGAGGTACTCGGAGGCGGCGGTCACCCCGGCGGCGACGGCGTCGGCGAGTTCGACCCCGGAGGCCAGTGCCACGGCAACGCCGGCCGCCAACCGGTCGCCGGCGCCGCAGGGGTCGCCGGCGGTGACGGACGGTGCGGGGACGAAGCGGCTGTCCAGCGCGACGGACGCGCCGTCAGGCACGCCGCCTGCGCTGCCGGTCCGGCCGCGGGTGCTCGCGACGAGTGCGCCGCGGTCGCCCAGCGTCACGGCGACGGCCTCGACGCCCCACGCCTCGACGAGGGCTGCGGCGGCCTCGGCGGCGAACGGGACGCCCTCGCCGGTGATCTCGGTGAAGCGCCGGGCCTCGGCGGAGTTCGGGGTCGCCACGGCGATGCCGGGTACCGGTGCGGCGCCCTTGGGGTGCGGGTCCCACACGACGGGCACCGTCTCGGCGACCCGGGCGAGCACCTCGCGCAGGGCCGGCGCGGCGGCGACGCCGCGGCCGTAGTCGGCGACGACGACCGCGTCGACGTCCTCGAACGCGGCGAGCATGGCGTCGGTGGCCTCGGGGACGGGCGGGGTCGCGCAGCCCTCGTCGATGCGGACGAGCGCGTGCTCGGCGACCCGCACCCGCGTCTTCACCGGGGTCGCGACGCCGGAGGGGCCGGCGACGACGCGGACGCCGGGCAGCAGGTCCCGGATCTCGGTCGCGCGGTCGTCGTCGCTCAGGACGGTGACGAGGGTGACGTCGTGCCCGTCCCGGGTGAGCATCGTGGCGACCAGGCCCGCGCCACCGGCACGGCGGTCGTCGGTCCGGACGTCGACGACGGGGACCGGGGCGTCCGGGCTGAGCCGTTCGCTGGTGCCGGACACGTCCACGTCGAGCAGGGTGTCACCGACCACGGCGATCCGGAGCGGAGCAGCACCCGCGGCGCGACCCGCGGCGGCGCGACCCGCGCCCGCGGCGCGACCCGCTGCGGCGCGACCGGCGCTCATCGGCGTCCGCCCCGGCGGAGGGCGGGCTCCATGGCCCGGCACAGGGCGTGCACGAGGACGAGCTGCGCCTCCTGCACGTTCGCGGACGGACCGTCGATGCAGATCGCGTCGTCGACCGCCTCGGCGAGGGGATTGGGTCGGGGCCCGGTCATCGCGATCGCACGGGCACCCACGGCACGCGCGGCCTCGGCGGCGCGGAGCAGGTTCGGGCTCTTCCCACTCGTGCTGAGGAGCACGACGACGTCACCGGCGCGGGCGTGTGCCGACACCTGCCGCGCGAACACCTGGTCGTAGCCGTAGTCGTTCCCGATCGCCGTGACGGCGGAGGACTCCGCGTGCAGGGAGATCGCGGAGTACGCGGGACGGTCGCCGTCGAAGCGTCCGGTCAGCTCGCTCGTGAGGTGCTGCGCCTCGGCTGCCGATCCGCCGTTGCCCGCGGCGAGGAGACGTCGTCCGGCGACGAGTCGCGCGGCGATGTCGTCGGCCCAGTCGGCGATCCGGTCCCGGTGGTCGACGAGGGACGCGATCACCGGGACGGAGGCGGCGACGTGGTCGAGCACGACCCGCACGCTCGCGGACTCCGTGGCGGTGTCCCCGCCGACGGTCCCGGTCTGCTGCTCGATGGTCATCGTGCGGTCCTCTCGGTCGACTGGCCGGCGCGGACGGTCCGCCCCGATCGGGTGCTGCGGGTGCCGGCTGCCGCGGCGGACCCGGCGCCGGATCCGGCGCTGACCGCACCGGCACTGCCGGCTCCGGCGGTGCCCGCGATGAGTCGGTCGTAGACCCGCTCGCTGTCCGCGGCGACCTTCTGCCACGTGTAGCGGGTCTCGGCGCGTTCGCGTCCGGCCCGGCCGTAGGCCTCCCGGCGCTCCGGGTCGTCGAGGAGTCCACCGACGGCGGCCGCGACGGCCGCTTCGTCCCGCGGTGGGACGTGCAGGCCGGTGGCGTCCTCGACCACGGTGTCGATCAGGCCGCCGACGCTCGACGCGACGACGGGTCGCCCGCAGGCCATCGCCTCGAGCGGCACGATCCCGAACGGCTCGTACCATGGGGCGCACACGACGACGTCGGCGCTCCGGTAGACGGCGGGCATCTCGTGCTGGGCGAGCTGCCCGCGGAAGGTGACGTGGTCGCGGACCCCGAGGGAGCGTGCGAGGGCGTCGAGCCGCTGGTACTCCGGGTCGTCAGCGAGGTCGGAGCCGGCGGTCCCGGCGCCGCCGACGACCACGAGTTCGACGTCGCGGCCCTCGGCCACGAGTGCGGCGAGCGCGGCGATGGTCGTCCCGACGCCCTTGCGGCGGACGAGGCGCGACGCGGTGAGGACCCGGTGGGTCCGGCCGCGCTCCTCGACGGGCAGGTCCGCACCCGGCTCACCCGATGCGTCCGGTCCGGCCGGCTGGAAGAGCGCCACGTCGACGCCGCACGGCACGACCGAGATCCGGTGGAGGGGGACCCCGAGTGTCTTCAGTTCGAACGCCTCGTCCGAGCAGGTGGCGACGACCTGGTCGACGCTCCGGCCGACGGCGGGTTCGACCCACTCGCGTTCCGCGGGGCTCGTGTCGGCGGCGCCCTGGTGCCGCCGCTTCACCACGCCGAGCGCGTGGAAGGTCTGGACGACCGGGATCCGGACGCCCCCGGTGCGCGCCTGGACCTGTGCCACGGCGTCGAGCGCCGCGTGCCCGGACATCCAGAAGTGGGCGTGCACGACGTCCGGCCGCTCGACGAACCACTCCGCCGCGAGCACCGACGCGAACGTGCCCATGTACGGGAACAGCTCGTCCTTCGGGACGGCGCGGGCGGGCCCGGCGTCGACGTGCACGACCTCGACACCCGGTCGCAGCAGCACGCGGACCGGCTGCGCGGCGTCGTCGCGCCGCGTGTACACGGTCACCTGGTGCCCGCGGTCTGCGAGCGCTCCGGAGAGCTCGGCCACGTGCACGTTCTGCCCGCCGGCGTCCACTCCGCCGAGCACGGCGAGCGGACTCGCGTGCTCGGACACCATCGCGATCCTCATCGCACACTCCCTTCCAGCGCGGCTGCCGCCGCACGGTTCCGACGCGCACCCCGTGTGACGGCGTCGTCGAGCAGGTCGTCCCAGTCGGCGGTGAAGCGGCCGAGCGCGTGCCGCGCCAGCGCGGCCTCACGGGCGACGGCTCCGCGCCTGCGGGCCTCCTCCGGGTCTCCCAGGAGCGTCCTGGAGGCGCGGACCAACTCCTCGACGTCCGTCGCGATCGCGCCGGCGTCGGCCGGGACCGTCCGGGGCGCGTCCGTCGTCGCGAGCACCAGCACCGGCATCGCCATGTGCATCGCCTCGATGAGGGACAGTCCGAGGGACGTCCAGCGGTTCGGGTGCACGTACGCGCGGCGTTCGGCGAGCGCACGGTGCATCGGGTCGGCGGGGACGTCGCCCTGCGCCACGACCCGGTCGCCGAAGCCGAGCTCGGGCAGCCGGTCGGTGCCCATGCCCCAGAGGTCGACCGGCATCACCTCGGCGAAGCGGGGGAGCAGGTCGGTGCCGACGACGCGGTTCCGCCGGACGGGTTCGTTGATGACGACGCCCAGCCGCTCGAGCGACCCGGTGTACAGCGGCCCGGGGTCGACGACGCCGTGCTCGACGACGGTCGTCCTGGTGGAGCCGCAGTCCCACATCAGCGCGTTCCAGTGCGTCACGTGCGCGATCGTCAGGTCGTCCCGGTCGCGCATCGGGTGCAGGCTGTTCGGCACGTCGACGCGCGGGGCGTTGTGCTCGACGAAGACCATCGGGACGTCCCGGCCGCCGAGCAGTCGTCGGGCCTCGTCGAGCTCGTCCGTGCGCTGCAGCACGACCACGTCCACCTCGGCGTCGGCGACGTCGGCGGGGTCGATCTCGATCGCGCTGTCCGGCCAGTCGCGACCGGCTCGACCGAGCCCCCAGGCGTCGCGTGCCGGGGTGGTGGGGATGAGGTACTCGTGCGGGCCGCGGACGAAGGCGTCCATCCAGCCGCCGTGCACGTGCCACACGAGGATCCGCATGCTGGGCCTTCCGGTCGGGTGCGAGGAGGAGCAGGAGGAGGAGAAGAAGGAGGAGCAGTCGGGCACGCTACGCAGCGCCGTCTGGGGCTCCCCGCAGACTTCTCCCCGCCATCCGGGAAGCGCGGTCCAGCAGGCGTTCGTGCGCAGTGAGGACGTCCTCGACGCGCACCGTGGACAGGCACGGGTGCCCGGGCACGGGGCACTCACGGGCCCGACTGAGCCGGCACGCGGCGCTCTGGTCGCCGAGCAGTTCGACGAGCGGCGCGTACGGCGCCCACTTCACGGCAGGGACCACGGGGGAGAACAGGCTGACGATCGGCACGCCGACCGCGGCGGCGAGGTGCGCGGGGCCGGTGTTGCCGACGACGACGACCTCGGCACCGGCGAGGACGGCCGCGAGCTCGGCGGGGCTGGTGCGGCCGCCGAGGTCGATCCCGGTGTCACCCGCGACGGACGCGGTGAGCGCGGCCTCGCCCGGCGAGCCGGTGACGACGACCGGGGTACCGCGTTCGGCGTACGCGGCGACGAGCGCGCGGTGGTGGTCCTCGGGCCACGAACGGGCCGGGACGCTCGCACCGGGGTGCACGACCACGTACCGGTCCAACGCGGCGATCTCGGGGAGGAGGTCGGCGTCCTGACGCACACCGAGCCTCCCGTCGTCGCCCGGCGGCAGCCGGAACCCGGCCGCTTCCGCGATCCGGAGCGCGCGCTCCGGCTCCGGCACGTCCTCGGGCAGGTCCTCGCCGGGACGGAGCCGCACGTCCAGCAGCGACCCGGGGTGGTCGACGCTCGCCCCGCTCACCCGCCGTACCCCGGCGAGCCGGAGGAGCAGGGCGACCGGCAGCGGCGACTGGTGGAAGGAGGTCAGGACGACGGCCTCGTCCGGTTGCACCTCGGTGACGAGGGCACGGAACTCGCCGAGCAGCGTGTCGTCGATGGGTCGTGCCGTCTCGGTGACCCACGGCGCCGCCCAGACCCGCACCTGGTCGATGCCGGGCAGGAGGCCGGCGGCGGGGGCGCCCTGCGGTCCGCAGAGCATCGTGACGTGCGAGGCACCCGCCGCGACGGCCCGGACGGCTGGTCCCGCGACGAGCACGTCGCCGAAGGAGTCGAGCCGGACGACGAGGACGCGCGGCAACGCCCCACCGCTCACGGACGCACCGCGGGCACGTGGGCGAGGACGAGTCCGACCGCCTCGTCGAGGGAGCCGGCGACGGTCGGCGCCGCGTCGACCTCCTCCTGCCGGGTCCTGGGCGTGGGCACGAGCACGGCCTGGGCGCCCGCGGCGAGTGCCGCACCGACGTCGGCGCCGATGTCCCCGATGACGACGAGCTCGCCGGCCGGTACGCCGAGTCGCTCCGCCGCTTCGAGGACCATGCCCGGCCGCGGCTTCCGGCAGGCGCAGTCGTCCTCGGCGTCGTGCGGGCACACGCACCACACGTCGAACGGTCCGACGAGCTCGTCGACGCGCGCGTTCGTGGCGTCGACCTGCTCGCGGGTGGCCAGGCCCTTGTCGATCACGGACTGGTTGGTCACGACGCCGAGCACGAGCCCGGCAGCCCGGGCCCGCTCGACCGCACGGCGAGCCCCCGGGACCGGCACGACACGGTGCGGGTCGGCGTTGTACGGAACGTCGATCACCAGGGTGTCGTCACGGTCGAAGAGGAGACCGCGGACGGTGCGGTCGGGTGCGAGGGCCATGCTCCCCGAGTACTGGTCGGCGGCCGGGCGTCGCCTCAGGAACAGCCGGGGAGCGCGCTCCCGCGTCCGCGCACGGTGGCGTGCGACTACCGTCTCGGCGGTGACCGCCGTCGACACCCTCCCTCCGTCCGACGGGCGCCCCGAGCTGCTCGTGCTCCGTGCCATCAAGCTCGGCGACCTCCTCGTCGCCGTCCCGGCCCTGCACGCCCTCCGCCGCGCCTTCCCCGACCACCGCATCACGCTCGCGACGACCGCGTGGCTCGCGCCGGTCGTCGAGTTGGTGCCCGTCGACGTGCACCTCGCCCAGCACGGGCTGGACCACCCGATCGGCGTCCCGGCCGGAGCGGTCGACGTCGCCGTGAACCTGCACGGCGCCGGTCCGGAGTCCTCCGACCTCGTCGCCGCGCTCGGAGCCCGTCGGGTGATCGGCCATGCAGACCCCTCCAACGGCTTCGCCGGGCCGGAGTGGCCGGACGCGGTGCACGAGCGGGAGCGCTGGGCGCGGCTGCTCGAGTGGCACGGCATCCCCGCCGACCCGGACGATGTCGGCATCGCCCGTCCCGCGGCTCCGCCGGCGGTCGCCGGTGCGGCCGTCGTGCACGTCGGTGCCTTCCACGGTGCACGGCACTGGCCGACGGACCGCTTCGCCGAGGTGGTGCGCGGGCTGCGGGAGCGCGGTCTCGACGTGGTGCTGACGGGAGGCGCGGACGACGTCGAGCGCGCCGCCGCCGTCGCGCAGGCGGCCGGGCTCGCGCCGGAGGCGGTCCTGGCCGACCGCCTGGCCCTGCAGGAGTTCGCGGGGGTCATCGCCGCCGCCCGCCTCGTCGTGACCGTCGACACCGGGGCGGCGCACCTCGCGTCCGCCTACGGGATCCCGTCGGTCGTCGTGTTCGGTCCGGCGCCGCCCGAGGCCTGGGGGCCGCCGGCGTCCGGGCCGCACGTCGTGCTCACCGACGCGTCGGTGCGTCGGGGCGACGTCTTCGCCGACGACCCCGACCCCGCACTGCTCGCGATCGGACCGGAGGACGTGCTCGCCGCCGTCGACCGCCTCGGGGTCGTGGCCGCCGGCGACGCGCCCGAGCGGCCCGCGGAGGCCGTGACCGGTCCCACCGCCGGCCGGTAGCGTCGGCGTCGAGCGACCCGGACGTGCCGGGTCCTCGCGAGGAGGCACACGTGTTCGAAGCTGCGAACATCCGGGACTGGATCGGTCTGCCGGTCGTGGACGAGGCCGACGACAAGGTCGGGACGCTGGAGAGCATCTACTACGACACCGCGACGTCGGAGCCCGCGTTCGGCGCGGTGACGACCGGCCTTGTCGGGTTCCAGAAGCTCGTGTTCGTGCCCCTCGCCGGCGCGCTCGTCGCACCGAAGCACCTGCGCGTCGCGTACGCGAAGAAGGTCGTCAAGGACGCCCCGACGATCGCGACCGACGGCGAGCTCGACGCGGCCCTCGAGCCGGAGCTGTTCCAGCACTACGGCCTGGAGTACCGCACCGGGAGCGGGGGCGAGCGCCGACTCGGTCGTCGCTGAGCACCGGCGGCCGTCAGGAGGGCTGCGTTAGCCTGGTCCGTCCGACCCAACCCTGGAGGCCGACCCTGCTCCGACCCGTCCGCTCGACGCTGCTCGCCGCGGTGGCGGTGCTCGTCGTGCTCGCGGGCTCGATCGCCGGCGGCGGGGCCGCGTCGGCCGCCCCGATGTGGCCGGTGCCGGCGCCGTACCCGTCGACCTCGGCGCCGGCCGAGGTCCTCGCCGACGTCCCGGTCGGCAGCGAGTACGTCGCGCTCGGCGACTCCTACTCGGCCGGGTACGGGCTCGCCGACCCCACCCGACTGCCGACCGCAGCGTGCGGCCAGTCCGCGCAGGACTACCCGCACCGGATCGCGGCGCGGTTCGGCCTCGCCCTGACCGACGTCACCTGCGCCGGGGCGACCAGCAAGGTCGTGACGACGGGGTTCCAGTTCCGGGGCGTGCCGCCGCAGGTCCGGGCGCTGTCGGAGCGCACGCGGCTCGTGACCCTGACGATCGGCGGGAACGACGCCGACCTGTTCGGGACGGCAGCGTCGTGCCTGGCGCTGTCGGCGAAGGGTCCGGTCTTCTCCGGCCGGGACGCGCCGTCGTGCCGGAGCACCCTGGTGTCCGACGGCGTGGACCAGCTGGGCGCGAAGATCCAGTCGCGGGTGGCGCTCGGCATCGCGGAGACCCTGGCCGACGTCAAGGCCGCGGCACCGAACGCCGTCATCGTGTTCCTCGGGTACCCGGCCATCTTCCCGGACGCCGACCACACACCGAAGGGTGGCTGCTTCCGTTCGGCGCTCGACCTCGGCACGCTCACCGGGTCCTTCCCGACGGACTCGTACCCGTTCACGAACACCGACGTCCGGTACCTGCACGGCGTCCAGGCGGCGCTGAACGACGTGTCGGAGTCCGCAGCGCGCGCGGCCGGGGTGCGGTTCGTCGACGTGTTCGACAGCACCCAGGCGCACTCGGCGTGCGCGACGAAGCGTCCCTACGTCTCGGGCGTCTCGCTCGACGGCACCGGTGACCTCCGACGGATCGACCTCGAACCCGGCGCCCTGCACCCGAACCAGCGCGGCGTCGCGTACCTCACGAAGCGTGTGGCGGCGGCGACGCGCGCCCTCGCCGGGTAGCGCCGGGCCCTGCCCCGGTCAGGCGCTGACGCCGACGGGTTCCGTGTGCGCGGCCGGCGGGACGACGCACACCGGCGACACGCTCTCGCGCAGGACGTCGTGCAGCAACGAGCCCGACAGCGCCCGCACGTGTCCGAGTCCGAGGACGACGAGCGAGGCGTGACGGGTGTGCGACGCGATCGCGTGCCCCGGGTGCCCCTCGACGAGCAGCGGGTGGAAGCGGACGTCCGGGTACCGCGCCGTGAGGTCGGCCGTCACGCGCTGCAGCAGCTCGGCGTTCCTGCTCCGCCACCGCAGCGGGTCCTCGGCGAAGTCGGTCAGTCCCGTGCGCGTGAGGACCGGCATCTCCCACGCGCGGAGCAGGGTCACGCGGCGGTTCCGTCGGTGGGCCTCGTGCACGGCGATCGCGACCGCCCGGTCGTCGACGGGTTCCTCGACCGCGAGGACGACGTCGCCGTCGATCGGGTGCGGACCGTCGGGCACGACCACCGTCGGGACGGCCGCGCGTTCCGCCACGCGCGCCGGGTCGCCGCCAGCCGTGGAACCCCGGCGGCTCCGGAACGTCCCGATGACGAGGAGGTCCCCGTCGTCGGACTCCTCGACGAGTGCCGCCGCGAAGGGGCCGGCGTGCCGTCGGATCTCCACGCGGGCGTCCGGCAGGGCGTCGTGCACGGCTTCGGCCAGGGCATCGGCGACCCGTTTGCCGTCCGGGCCGACCCGTCGCTCGATCGCCGGGTCCACCCCGATCACCCGGACACGTTCCACGTCCGTGCCGAGCCGGCTCGTCACCCAGTGCAGGGCTTCCTCGTGCGGCTTCGCCGCGTCGGCAGCCAGGGTGACCGTCGTCCACCGTTCGTCCATCCCGATCGACCTCCTCGTCCGGGGTCCTCCGGGGGCGTCGCCATGGCGCTCCTTGCGACGCAAACTACTCCCGCGCGGCGGCCACGAGCCGGTCCATCGCCTGGGGAACGCCCGAGAGCACCGACACGTGCCCGTCCGCGCGCCGCTCGTCGAGCGTCGCCGTCGGCAGGGCGTCCGCGAGCAGCTGGCCGTGGGCAGCGGGGACGACGCGATCGCGGCCGCCCTGGACGACGAGGACCGGGCACCGCACGTCGGCCAGGCGGAAGCCCCAGTCCGTCACGAACGCCACGTCGTCGTCGGCAGCACCCAGGAGGCCCGGCTCGGCCGCCGCCGACGCGTCCCGACCCAGCGCGGCCCAGTCCCCGTCGAGCGCCGTCCAGTCAGCGTCGACGAACTGCGCGGGGTCGAACGCGGCCGACGCGCCCCAGGCGATCCGCGCCTCCCGTCCGGCACGTGCCGACCGCAGGCCGCCGTCGTCCGCCATCCCGTCCCACCAGGCCGGCGTGTCCGCGAACGGTGCCGGCGACGCGAACACGGCCGCGGCGGCGACCCGGTCCGGCAGGAGCGCGGCGGCCGCGAGGGCGTGCGGACCCCCGCCGGAACCGCCGAGCACGACCGCCCGGTTGGTGCCGCGGGCGGTCCCGCGGCCGTCGAGGACCTCGGCGAGGTCCCGTGCTCCGGCAGCCACGTCGCGGCCGGGGAGGGGATCCGCGCCGCCGAAGCCGGGCCGGGTCAGCGCGATGACCCGCAATCCGCGCGCGTCGGCCGCCGCACGGATCGGGTCGAGGATCCGGCCGGTGTGCGGGGTCTCGTGGTGCCAGACGAGCACGGGCCGGTCGTCGTCGGGGCCGACGGCGGTGTCGTCGACGAGGACCGTCCGGCCGTCGCGGAGGACGAGGTGCTCCATGCGGCGAGCGTAGCCTCGGGGCGTGGTGACGAGCGCGGGACTGCTGCTGTACCGGTCCGGGGAGGCCGGGCCCGAGGTGTTCGTCGCGCACATGGGCGGCCCGTTCTGGCGCGGTCGGCCACGGGCGTGGTCGATCCCGAAGGGACTGGTCGAGGGGGCCGAGGAGCCGCTCGACACGGCACGCCGCGAGTTCGCCGAGGAGATCGGCGTGCCCGCGCCGGACGGCGAGGTGACCGACCTGGGGGAGCACCGGCAGGCGTCGGGCAAACGTGTGCGGGTCTTCGCTCTCGCAGCGCCGTCGTTCGCGGTCGACGCCGTGCGGTCGAACACCGTGCGGCTCGAACTGCCGCGGGGGTCCGGCCGGTTCGTCGAGGTGCCCGAGGTCGACGACGCGCGCTGGGTGCCGATCGACGAGGCCCGGACCCTGCTCGTCGCGGGGCAGGTTCCTGCGCTCGACCGGTTGCTCGAGCACCTGTCGTCGTGATCCGCCGTACGACGGTGTCGGTCACGAACGCGTACCGGTCTGGACGGGCTCCGCGCTCCGTGGCTAGCCTGAGCGGACGTCGTGGTGTGGCGGCGTCGGAGCAGGGGAGTTTCGCATGCGGCGTCGACGCACGCTCATCGCAGGGGCGATGGGCTTGGTCCTCGGAGCGGGTCTGGCGATCGGGGGCGCCACGAGCGCGTCGGCCGCGCCGGCCGGGCACTGGGGCACCTTCACCCTCAGCGGTTCGAGCAAGGCCTACACCGGGACGATGACCCTGCCCGGGTTCCCGGAGACGACGTTCACCTCGAACTCCCGGCAGTCCACCGTGATCAGCGGTGCGTCGACGTGGCAGGGACCGTCGACGGGTCCGGGTGGGGCCTACGGGTCGAGCAAGGGCAGCACGTACATGAACCAGCGGCCGACCGCCGACTCGGCGAACCCGGCCGCGGCGTCCACGACCACGTACACGTTCGCCGAACCCACGCCGGGCAACGGCAGCTGGTCGTTCGTGCTCGGTGACATCGACGCCGACCAGGCGACGATCGCCGCGACGGTGCAGGGCGGCGCTCCGGCGACCGCAGCCCAGCTCGGCTACCAGAGCTCGTACAACTCGTGCTCGTCGGTGTCGCCCGGCGGATGGTCGTGCCCGGCGGACCCGGGAGGCGTTCCCGCCGGACAGGACACCCCGACCTGGAACGAGGCCACGCGGACCCTCACGGGCAACGCCGCAGCGAACGACACCTCGGGTGCGACCGCCTGGTTCACGCCGACCGTGCCGCTCGACTCCCTGACGATCACGTACCAGCAGCGCAGCGGGTTCCCCGTTTACCAGACCTGGTTCGCGAACCGCACCGCCGAGCTCCGCGGCACCGCGACGCTCGACGGGACGCCGATCCCCGGCGCGACCGTCACCGTCACCGCGCCGCGCGGCACGGTGTACACGACGACCACGGCGGCCGACGGCACGTACTCGTTCCCGCAGCTGCCGGTGATCGGCGGCTACACCGTCGAGGTCACGGCGCCGCCGAACGCCGACGGCACCGCGTCCGGGACTGCTTCGCTCAACACGGTCGCCGGTGGAGCAGACGCCGTCGTCGACTTCCCGTTCACCTCCCCGCCCGCGACGGTGGCCGTGATCGGTACCGTCACCGACGAGGACGGCACACCGGTGTCGAACGTCCCGGTGGTCATCACCGACGACGACGGCACCACCCTCGTGGACACCGTGACCAACACCGACGGCGTCTACACCGGCGCCGACCTGCCCCCGGACACCGACCTCGGCGTCGCGGTCGGCGGCGAGGACCCCACCCCCATCACCACCGGTGCCGCCGACGCCCCGCCCGCAGCGATCACGCCGATCGTCGCGCCGCCCGCGGTCATCGCGACCGTCACCGGCGTGGTCACCCTCGACGGCGAACCGGTGGGAGCCGGTCAGGTGGTCGAACTCCTCGACGGGACGACGGTCGTCGGCTCCACCACGACGGACGCCGCCGGTCGCTACACGTTCGCCACGGTCGGAGGGACGTACACGGTCCGCACGACCGTCCCCGCGACGGGAGCGACCGGCCCGACCGAGAACACCGGGGTCGTCGTCACTGCCGGCGCGAGCGCCGAGTCCGATCTGCCGTTCGTCACCCCGGCCGCTCCGGCGGTCATCACGACCTCCCAGGCCGGCACGGTGACGGACACGAACGGGGACCCGGTCGCGGGCGCTGCCGTCGTCGCGACCCCGACCGACCCGGACGCAGGCGCTCCGGTGCGGACGACCACGGGGACCGACGGGACGTTCGACCTCACCGGACTCGCACCCACGTCCGAGTACACGGTCGCCGTCGACGGAGCGGACCCGCAGACGATCACCACGCCGGAGAGCGGTGCGGCCCCCGCGGCCCTCTCGTTCACCGTGCCGGCCGCCGTGGTCCCGCCGGCGCAGACGCCGACGCCCACCCCGTCGGCTCCCGCGCCGACGCCGCCTGGAGGGGGCGGTACCGGGACGACCCCGGTCTCCTCGGACGGCGGATCGACGACGGGAGGGGCACTGGCGTACACCGGCGCCGACCTGACGCCGGGGCTCATCGCCGCGGGCGTGCTCGTGCTCGTCGGCGCGGGGCTGCTGGTCTTCCGATCGGTCCGCAACCGCCGCCGCACTTCCCACCTGCAGGACTGACCCGCCCCGCCCGCCGCCCGCCGCCCGCGGCGCCGAACGGGCACAACACGCCGCCCGCGAGCCGCCGAACGGGCACAACACGCCGTCCGCACGCCCCGACCGGGCCACAAATCGCCCGCTCGCCGACCCCCCCCCCCCCCCGGGGGCCCCGCGCGCGGGCCCGGGTTCGGCCCGAGGTGGTCCCCGCCCGTCGGCCTTCCCGCGGCGCCGAACGGGCACAACACGCCGCCTGCACGGCGCCGAGCGGGCAGAACCCGCCGCCCGCACGCCCCGACCTGGCCACAAATCGCCCGCTCGGCCACCTCCTCGGACCCGGACCCGGACCCGGGCGCGGGCCCGAGGTCCGCCCCGCCGGCCCGCCGAACGGGCACAACACGCCGCCTGCACGGCGCCGAGCGGGCAGAACTTATCGCCCGCACGCCCCGACCGGGCCACAAATCGCCCGCTCGCCGAACCTCCTTTGACCCGGGCGCGAGCGCGGGAGCGGGTCCGGGCCAGCCCCGCCGGCCCGCCGAGCGGGCACAACACGCCGCCTGCACGGCGCCGAACGGGCAGAACCTGCCGTGCGGGCGCGCCGAGCGGGACGGAAATTGCCCGCTCGGCGAAGCCCCCGCCGGACCCCGGCCGCGCGCCGGCCCGCGGCCTCAGCGCCGCCGGCGCGCCGGCACGGACCCTGTCGACACGGCCACCGACCCGGTCAGCGTCTGGATCGCCCGCGACACCACGGGCACCGAGGTCGTGACCACCGCCAACGACGACGTGATCGCCTCGATCGACGACGTCGACAGGTGCTCCTGCACGTGCGAGTGCACCGGGAAGCCCCGCCGCGCCACGACGACCACCCCGAGCGACCCGAGCAGCACCGCCGCCCCGGCGAGCGGCATCCACTGCAGCCCGACGAGCCCGAGCGCCTGCCCGCCGATGGCCGCACCGCCCGCGATGCCGATGTTCGACGCCCCGTTGACGAGCGCTCCCGCGATGTCGGGGGAGACGCCGCCGGTCCGGATCGCCGCGGCCATGAAGAGCGTCCCCGTGGTCCCGTTGGCCGCCATCCACACCCCGGCGACGACCATCGTGCCGAGCAGGGAGCCGTGCACGAACGGCAGCGTGGCGATCGCTGCGGCCATCGCTGCGACGGCGGTGATGAGCGTCTGCCGGGGAGCCCGGTCGACGAACATCCCGGCGAGCCAGAGTCCGACGACCCCGGTCGCACCGAGGACGAGCAGCGCCCCGCTCACCATGCCCGCGTCGAGGCCGGCGTCGATCGCGTACGGGCCGATGTACGTGTAGACGATGTAGTGCCCGGCGAACAGCAGCAGGTCCGCCACGACGACGGAGAGCAAGCCGGTCCGTGCCCAGGCCTTCGGCGAGCCGATGTGCGGGGACGCGGCGCCGCGGACGCTCGGCAGGAACAGCAGCGCCACGACCGCGAGCACGGCCGCCGCCACGGCCACGGCACCCACCGCCGGCCGCCAGCCGATCGACTGCCCGACCCAGGTGGCGACGGGCACGCCGATGACGAACCCGAGCGAGCTGCCGGAGTACACGAACGCGATCGCCCGGCCGGCCAGTCGCGGCGGCACGATCCGGGTGGCGTAGGCGGACGCGACCGAGAAGAACAGCGCGTGCGCCACACCCCCGACGACCCGGCCGGCGCAGACCACCGCGAAGGACGGCGCGAGCGCGATCATCACGTTCGACACCGTGTACCCGACGAGGGTCGACACGAGGACGGTCTTGCGGGGGAGTCGGGCCGTGAGCGACGTCAGCGGCAGGGCGAGCAGCGCGACGGCCGCGGCGTACACCGTGATGACGATGCCCATGGTCGACTCGGTCACGCCGAGGTCGGCACTCATGGTGCCGAGCAACCCGACCGGCATGAGCTCGGTGGTGATGGCGAAGAACGTGGCCAGCCCGAGCACGGCGATGCCGACGACGGACTGACTGGTGACGGTGATCGGCCGCGTGTTCGTCGACACGGCCGAGGTGGTGATGGTGTTGGTGGACACGCTGCTGACCTCCTCCGGGGAACGGCGGAGCGCGCGTCGGTGCCGACGGGACGTCGAGGATCCGGACGGGGCCGGTCGGCGGGGCGCGCTCGCTGTGGTGTGTGGTGTTGTTCGGGTACGACTCCACGGCGAGTGCGCTCTCCCAGTGTTGCACGGGCGACCGGAGCAACGCACGGGGCGCAGCCGTGAAAGTCCTCGGAGCGCTCCAACGCCTCCGGCGCCGAACGATTCCCGATCAGTTCTCGTTCGTGACCGTGCCCTGCACGCCGCCACCACGGAGGGTCAGCGTCAACGTCCCGCTCATCGACTGCGCGGACAGCGACACCGACCCGTGCAGGGCGTCGGTTCGCGGGTAGCAGGCCGACGACGACTCGATCCGGTTCGCCGTCGCCACCAGGCAGATCGTCGACCGGTCCGTCCCGACCCCCGCCCACACGCTCCACGGCGTCTGCAGGGATCCGCCGTCCAGCTCCCGGTTCGAGAAGATGAGCCGCGTCGTCCGCAGGCTCACCGGCGCCTCGACCGGCCCGGGCAGCTGGTCCGCGTAGGTCTGCGGCGCGTCGAGCAGGTCCTCGAGCGTGATGGTCCCCGCCGTCGGCGTCACGCTCGGTGCGGCCGCCGGGTCCGGCCGCGAGGTCCCGACCACCGTCCCCGCCGCGAACGCCACCCCGACCGCCGCGGCCACGCCGAGCGCGATCCAGACCCGCGGGCGCGTCGTGGAGAGGGAGCGCACGACCCGCGTCCGCCAGCTGTCGTCCTGGAGGCGCGGCGCACCCCCGTCGTCCTCCCTCCAGTCCGCCTCGTGCGAGCGCTCCGCCGCGTCCCCCGCCTCCGCGCCGTGGCGCACGTCGTCGACGTCCCCGTCCGCCGCGGCGGACTCGGGCGCAGCCCCCGACCCTGCGGCCGGGACCGACGCAGCGGTCTCGGGCGCAGCTCCCGACCCTGCGGCACCGACCGACGGAACCGGCGCGCTCGACCCGGCCAACGGCGGTCGACCGGACCGTCTCGAGGGCCGGGCCGGCGGGGCGGGCGGGGTCGCGCCTCCCGGCCGGACCACCGGAGCCGGAACCGGACGCCTCCGTCCGCGCCCGAGCTGCTCGAGGGCCGCACGTGCCGCGGCAGCCTCGGAGTCGGACGCCGATCCGCCCCACGCGATCGCCTCGAGCCGTGCTCGCTCCGCTGCCACGTCGTCGTCGCGCATGTGCACTCCTGGTCCGGTCGCACTGATCCCTCATCGTCCCACCGCCACGGTGGAGGCGCTCACCCAGTTCACGGGGCGTAGACGGGGACCATGACCGAGAAGCGCGATCCCGATCCCGAGACCCTCGAGCCGCTGAGCCATGACACGCAGTCCGGCGAGGCCGACTACGTCGCGACGAGCCCCGGTGGTGCCGGGACGGAACGGCACGTCCCGCTGCCCGAGGAGGAGCAGGGCCGCGGCACCGAGTACGACCCGGTCGACCAGGGCCCGCAGCAGGAGGGCCAGGGCGGCTAGGCCAGTGCCCGCCGCAGGACGGCCCGTTCGCCGAGGGTCCACGCGGCGCTCGTGACCACGTACAGCGCGGCGGGGAGCGGTGCGATCGCGGCGAACACGACCGTGACGAACGGCGCGAACCGGGCCACGGCGGCCGCGGCACCAGGGGCTGCCGTCCCCGCAGCCGGCTTGCCGGCGGCGGGCACCACCGGGTTCCACCGCGCGTTCGCCCGCCGGCTGGCCTCGACGACCACGGCGAGCACCGCCAGCAGCAGCACGACGACCCAGGCGTGCACCCACAGCGGCGACGTCACGGTGACCAGCAGGGAGTGCCCGAGCGGGACGCCGAGCAGCGTCGCCGACAGGAGGGTGTTCGCCGTCCCGCCGATCGACGCGTGCGTGAAGAGCGCGTAGACGAGCGAGAGCACCGGCGCCTGGGCGAGCACGGGCAGGCACCCCGCGAGCGGCGACACCTTCTCGTTCGTGTACAGCTCCTGCAGCGCCCGCTGCAGCCGCTCGGTGTCCTTCGCGTACCGGGCGCGCAGCGCGGCGACCCGGGGAGCGAGCCGCCGACGGTCCCGTTCGGCCCGGACCTGCAGGACGGACAGGGGCACGAGCGCCGCCCGGACCACGAGGGTGAGCAGGACGACGGCGATCGCGGCGGCGTACTCGCCGGCGACGGGGGAGAGGGCTGCGGCGGTCTGGGCGAGGAGGTCGGCGCCCGCGTGCAGCAGGGGCCCGACGAGGGGCAGGGTGGTGATGTCCATGACGTTCCGATCGGTTCGGTGGGAGGGGTCGCGTGTGCGGCCCGGCCACCGGTCGGTGGTCAGGGCCTCAGGCGACGACTCCCGGTGCCCGCTCGCGCGCGTGCCCGTCGGCGTCAGGGTGACTCCACGCGATCCGCGTGACGAGGTCGGCCGGGGCCCGGTCCGACGATGCCGGTCGGGGCAGGACGAGCCCGAGCACGACCGCGAGCACCGCGGCGACGAGGACGGCGACGGCCACCGCGGAGAGCCCGAGGGCCGCGACGACGACGAGCGGCACGGCACCGACGGCGGGGTCGCCGAGCACCAGCGCGGCGGTGACGCGCAGGAACAGCTCGACGACGGTCATGGTCCGTTCACAGTAACGCCCGCGCGCCGTCGGTGGGGAAGTGGCTGGTCAGGGCAGGATCGTGCCCATGACCGCAGGTTCGCCGAGCACCCCAGCGACCGCCGCCCTCGAGCGGGCGGGGATCCCGTACACGCCGCACGTGTACGAGCACCACGAGACCGCCACGAACTTCGGGGAAGAGGCAGCGGCGGCCCTCGGACTCCGCGAGGAGCAGGTCTTCAAGACCCTCGTGGTCTCGGTCGACGGCGCCCTCGCGGTGGCGATCGTCCCGGTGGCGAACCGGCTCGACCTCAAGGCCATCGCCGCGGCGTGCGGCGGCAAGAAGGCGACCCTGGCGGACCCGGCGCTGGCCGAGCGTCGCACCGGCTACGTCGTCGGCGGGATCAGCCCGGTCGGCCAGAAGACGGCGCTGCGCACGGTCGTCGACGAGTCGGCCCTGTCCTACGCGAGCATCTTCGTGTCCGGCGGCCGGCGCGGGTTCGACATCGAGGTGGCCCCGGCCGACCTCGTCCGGGTGACCGGAGCGACCGCGGCGCCGATCGCACGCGCGTAACTCGACCTGAGTCGGGTCGCCGCAAGTTTCTGCCGCGACCGGGAATGACCCGATCCCTCCTGCGTTGCATTGAGTCAAAGGCACTCAAGTTCCCAGGAGGTCCCTTTGCCAGCAACGTTCGGTCCGACCGGCGGCAACGACTCGTTCGACGAGTTCCTCGCACGCCTGCTCGCGGCCAAGGAGACCGGCGCCCAGCGATCCGTACCGCTGGGACGCCCGGTCGACATCACGCGACTGCTCAGCCGTCGCACCCACGAGATGCTGCAGCACACGGCGGAGTACGCCGTCGAGCAGGGTCAGCACGAGATCGACGCCCTGCACATCCTGCACGTGCTCGTCCGGACCGACCCGTTCACGGCGGTCATCCGCCAGGCCGGGGTCGACCCCGAGCAGCTCGCCGACGAGATCGAGCAGCGCCTCCCGCTGGCCCGCGAGCGGGTCGAGGGCACCGGCCGACCGGCGCTCACCGGCACCGCGCAGCGCATCCTCGTCGAGGCCACCCAGGCCGCGCGCGGATTCGGCAGCACGTACACCGACCCCGAGCACGTCTTCTTCGCGCTCGTCATGGACCAGGACACCGTCACCGGGCAGCTGCTCGCGAGTGCCGGCGTCACCCCGCAGGTCATGCAGGACTACGCGGCGCAGGCTGCTGCCGCGGCACGAGAGGGGCGCCCCATGCCGGGTACCGACGAGGCCACCGCGACGAACGCGACGGAGTCCGACACCCCGACGCTCGACCAGTTCGGCACCGACCTCACCGAGCGCGCCCGTGACGGGCACGTGGACCCGGTGATCGGCCGTGCCGACGAGATCGAGCAGACCGTCGAGATCCTGCTCCGCCGCACCAAGAACAACCCCGTCCTCATCGGCGAGCCCGGCGTCGGCAAGACCGCGATCGCCGAGGGCCTCGCCCAGCGCATCGCCGACGGTGACGTGCCCGTGCTGCTCCAGGGCAAGCGGGTCGTCTCGCTCGACCTCGCGGGCATGCTCTCCGGCACCCGCTACCGCGGCGACTTCGAGGAGCGGCTGACGAAGGCGATGGACGAGATCGCGGCGCACGCCGACGAGCTCATCGTGTTCGTCGACGAGCTCCACACCGTCGTCGGCGCCGGTGGCGGCGGCGAGGGCGGCTCGATGGACGCCGGCAACATCCTCAAGCCCCGCCTGGCCCGCGGCGACCTGCACATGATCGGCGCGACCACGCTGAACGAGTACCGCCGGATCGAGAAGGACGCCGCACTCGAGCGCCGCTTCCAGCCGGTCACCGTGGGGGAGCCGAGCGTCGAGGACGCTGTCGCGATCCTCACCGGGCTCGCCCCGCGCTACGAGGTGCACCACGACGTCGTCTACACGCCGGAGGCCCTCCGCGCTGCCGTCGAGCTCTCGCACCGGTACGTGACCGACCGGCACCTGCCGGACAAGGCCATCGACCTCATCGACCAGGCCGGTGCACGCCGTCGGCTCGCCCGGTCGGGTGACGTCGACGTGGCCGCGCTGCGGACCGAGGTCGAGTCGCTCACGGCGTCGAAGGACGCCGCGGTCGCCGAGGAGCACTACGAGGAGGCGTCGCGTCTCCGCGACGAGATCGACGGACTGGAGGCGCGGATCACCGCCGCCTCGCAGTCGGACGCCAGCCGCGCCTCCCGTCAGGAGCAGGTGGGCACCTCGATCACGGAGACCGACATCGCCGAGGTGGTGGCGCGCGCCACCGGCATCCCGGCCACGCGGCTCACGCAGGGCGACCGCACCCGACTCGCCGCGCTCGAGGACGAACTCCACGAGCGTGTCGTCGGCCAGGACGACGCCGTGCGCGCCATCGCGACCGCGGTCCGGCGCAGCCGGACCGGCATGGGCGACCCGCGCCGACCGGTCGGGAGCTTCCTGTTCCTCGGCCCGACCGGCGTCGGCAAGACCGAGCTCGCGAAGGCCCTCGCGGGGTCGCTGTTCGGGGACGAGTCGGCGATGCTCCGCTTCGACATGAGCGAGTTCGGCGAACGGCACACCGTGTCGCGCCTGGTCGGTGCCCCTCCCGGGTACGTCGGCTACGACGAGGCCGGCCAGCTCACCGAGCGTGTCCGTCGGAACCCGTACTCGGTCGTCCTGCTCGACGAGGTCGAGAAGGCGCACCCGGACGTGTTCAACCTGCTGCTGCAGGTGCTCGACGACGGTCGCCTGACCGACGGTCAGGGCCGCACGGTGGACTTCCGGAACACGGTCGTCATCATGACGTCGAACATCGGGTCCGAGTTCCTCGCGTCGCGCTCCGGTGCGCTCGGGTTCTCGGCCTCGGCGGACGGCGGGTACTCCGAGGATGACCTGCGCGCCCGGGTGATGGGCAGGCTCCGCGAGTCGATGCGGCCCGAGTTCATCAACCGCATCGACGAGATCGTGCTGTTCCGCAAGCTGGACCGCACGCAGCTCCACTCGATCGTCGACCTGCTGCTGCAGGACACCGCGCTCCGACTGCTCGCGCAGGGCATGACGCTGTCGGTGTCCGACCAGGCGGTCGACTGGCTCGCCGAGCACGGGTACGAGCCGGAGTACGGCGCCCGTCCGCTCCGCCGCCTCATCCAGCGCGAGGTCGACGACCGGATCGCGGGGCTCGTCGTGGACGAGGCCGTGACCGACGGCGACACGGTGCGGGTGGACGTGGTCGACGGCGGGCTCGCCGCCACGGTCGCGGTGCCCGCCGCGGTCTGATCAGTTCCCTCGAGGACGCCCCGACGCCGAAAGGCGCCGGGGCGTTCGACGTTCGGCGTTGGCGTTCGGGAATGCAATTCCGGACGAATCGCCGAAAAGGGGGTTGCGCGGTGATTGCGGGTGTGGATAGTGTTCACGAGCACCAGTCAGCACGAGACCGAAAGGGGGCCTGACCATGATGATCACCGCAACGACTCCGTTCCGTGGCATCCGTACGTTCGGCGGCACCCCTGTCCGGGTCCGCTGACACGGAGCGTCCCACACCAGTCGACACCTGTGTCCTGACCCGTCTCCCGCGCTGAGTCCGCCTCGCCAGGAACGGTCTGACACCGCCGTCGGTCGCACTGTCCGTCGTGCCCGATCGTCACCGTCCGCGGTGACGATGGCGGCGTGGCGGAATGCGGCCGCGAATGTCGGTGGTCGGTGCGACGCTCCTGGTATCGGCAGCAATTCCTGACCGCTTCCCCGCGCATTCTCGCGTGGGCGCGGAATGCATTCTCGCGCATTCATTCCTCCTGCCCGTGTGCCGGGCAGTTCCGTCATGCCCTGAAGGGGACACACCGTGTCAACGAAGACCACCGCCATCCGCCCTCCCGGAACCCGCGCGGCACGCCGTCGGGTCTCGCTCTCCGACCGCATCGCGCTCCGCATCGGGATGACCCTCATCATCTGGAGCCGTCGCACCCACCACGTGCGTCCGTCGGTCGACATCGCCACACGGAACCGGCTCGAACGCGAGCGGCTCGACCGTGAGGCACGCTGGCTCGTCCAGAGTGCCGCGATGCACCTCTGGCACTGAGCACCACCGGCGCGGCGTGCGCCGACTCGTCGGACGTACGCCGCGCCTCCCGTACCGTTGTCTGGTGACCGAAACCGCAGCTGCACTCGTCGAACGACTCACCGCCATCGTCCCGGACTTCCCGTCGCCGGGGATCCTGTTCCGCGACGTGACGCCGGTGTTCTCCGACCCGGTCGCGTTCGGTCGCGTCTGCGAGGCCCTCGCGGCACCCTTCGCCATCGGCGACGGGTTCGCGGCGGTCGCCGGCATCGAGGCGCGCGGCTTCGCCCTCGCCGGGGGCATCGCCGCGCAGCACCAGGTGGGCGTGCTGACCGTCCGCAAGGCGGGGAAGCTCCCGGGCGAGGTCCTCAGCGAGCAGTACGCGCTCGAGTACGGCGAGGCCGAGCTCGAGCTGCGCCCGGGTCAGCTCCCCGCTGGTACCCGGGTGCTCGTCGTGGACGACGTCCTCGCCACCGGCGGCACCGGAGCGGCCACCATCACGCTGCTCGAGCGCGCCGGCTACGAGGCGATCGGCTTCGCCGCGCTGCTCGAACTCGACGGCCTGTCCGGTCGCGCGCGCCTCGAGCCGCGCCTGCCCGTGCAGACCCTCGGCGCCGTCCCTGCGTGAGCCCGCGCGCGCACTAGTCTTGACGCACCCATTCGATCGAGGAGTCCCATCATCGTGACCGAGTCAGTCGCCGCTCCGCCGGAGAACGCCGAGCCCGCAGCCGTGCCCCAGGCACCCGAGCCCCGCACCGCGACGACGACCACTACGGGGACCGAGCTCTTCGACGGCGTGCGCGGTGTCGTCGCGATCCGGGTGGCCGGCGTCCTCAAGGACCTCGCCGCCGAGGTGCAGGCCGGCGAGACCGCCGAGGCCGTGACCCTCGACGAGCAGGACGGGCTCGACATCCTCCGCCACTCGGCCGCGCACGTGCTCGCGCAGGCCGTCCAGCAGATCAACCCGGACGCCAAGCTCGGCATCGGCCCGCCCGTCACCGACGGCTACTACTACGACTTCGACGTCGCCGAGCCCTTCACCCCGGACGACCTCAAGGCGATCGAGAAGGGCATGGACCGCATCGTCAAGCAGGCCCAGCGCTTCCGTCGCGTCGTCGTCACCGATGAAGAAGCGCGCGAACGCATGGCGGGGGAGCCCTACAAGCAGGAGCTCATCGGCCTGAAGGGCGCTGCCGAGGCGGGCGACTCGGGCGAGAGCGTCGAGGTCGGCGCCGGCGAGCTGACCGTCTACGAGAACGTCGACCCGAAGACCGGCGAGGTCGTCTGGCAGGACCTCTGCCGCGGCCCGCACGTGCCGCACACCCGCTGGGTCGGCAACGCGTCGAAGCTCATGCGCGTCGCCGCGGCGTACTGGCGCGGGTCCGAGAAGAACCCGCAGCTGCAGCGCATCTACGGCACCGCCTGGCCCGACAAGGACCAGCTGAAGGCCTACCTCGTCCGTCTGGAAGAGGCGGCGAAGCGCGACCACCGCAAGCTCGGCGCCGAACTCGACCTGTTCTCGTTCCCGGACGAGATCGGGTCCGGCCTGGCGATCTTCCACCCGAAGGGCGGCATCATCCGCCGCGAGATGGAGGACTACTCGCGCCGTCGGCACGAGCAGGAGGGCTACTCGTTCGTCTACACGCCGCACATCACGAAGGGTGACCTGTTCGAGCAGTCCGGGCACCTCGGCTGGTACAAGGACGGCATGTTCCCGCCCATGCACATGGACGAGGCCAAGGACGAGGACGGCAACGTCACCCGGCAGGGGGCTGACTACTACCTCAAGCCGATGAACTGCCCGATGCACATCCTCGCCTACCGCTCGCAGGCCCGGTCCTACCGCGACCTGCCGCTGCGGATGTTCGAGTTCGGCACGGTGTACCGCAACGAGAAGTCCGGCGTCATCCACGGCCTCACCCGCGTCCGCGGCATGACCCAGGACGACGCGCACATCTTCACCACGCAGGAGAAGATGAAGGAGGAGCTGACCACCACGCTCCAGTTCGTGCTCTCCCTCCTGCGCGACTACGGCCTCGACGACTTCTACCTCGAGCTCTCCACGAAGGACCCCGAGAAGTACGTCGGCGACGACGAGGTCTGGGACGTCGCGACGAACACCCTGCGCGAGGTCGCCGAGGAGTCCGGTCTCGAACTCGTCCCCGACCCCGCGGGCGCGGCGTTCTACGGCCCGAAGATCTCGGTGCAAGCGCGGGACGCGATCGGTCGCACGTGGCAGATGTCGACCGTGCAGCTCGACTTCAACCTGCCGGAGCGCTTCGGCCTCGAGTACGCGGCGGCCGACGGCACCCGTCAGCGCCCGGTGATGATCCACCGCGCCCTGTTCGGCTCGATCGAGCGCTTCTTCGGCGTCCTCACCGAGCACTACGCGGGCGCGTTCCCGGCGTGGCTGTCACCGGTCCAGGTCGTCGGGATCCCGGTCGCGGCCGAGTACGGCGACTACCTCGACGAGGTGATCGCGACGCTCCGCTCGCACGGCGTCCGCGCCGAGGTCGACCACTCCGACGACCGGATGCAGAAGAAGATCCGCACGCACACCAAGGCGAAGGTGCCGTTCCAGCTCATCGCCGGCGGTGACGACCGGGACGCCGGAGCGGTCTCGTTCCGGTTCCGCGACGGCCGACAGGACAACGCGGTGCCGGTGGCCGAGGCGGTCGACCGCATCCTCACCGCGATCCGCGAGCGCGCGCAGGTCTGATGACCCGTCCAGGAGGCGCAGCGCAGGTCCCCGGGACCGGTCACGTCGACGACGCGGCCGGGTCCGGGGACGACCCCCTGGTGATCCGGGACGCCGCGACCGCCGCTGCGGTGCCCGATGCCTTCCAGCGCCTCTGGAACCCGCACCGGATGGCGTACATCGACGCCGGTCGCGAGGGCAAGGGCCGCGGCCACGACGACGACTGCCCGTTCTGCGAGGCGCCGCAGAAGTCCGACGAGGACGCCCTGATCGTCGCCCGCGGCGAACACGCGTACGTCCTGCTCAACCTCTTCCCGTACAACAACGGGCACCTGCTCGTCTGCCCGTACCGGCACGTCCCGCTCTACGACGAGGCGACACCGGACGAGCTCCGCGAGATCGGCGAGCTCACCCAGACGGCGATGCGGGTCCTCCGGTCCGTCTCGCACTGCGACGGCTTCAACATCGGGATGAACCAGGGCGAGGTCGCCGGGGCTGGCGTCGCCGGCCACCTCCACCAGCACATCGTGCCCCGGTGGCAGTCGGACGCGAACTTCTTCCCGATCATCGCGCGGACGAAGTCGATGTCCCAGCTGCTCGGCGAGACCCGGCGTCTCGTCGCCGAGGGGTGGCCCACGGACCACTAGACTGTCGGCATCATGAGCGACAGCAGCAGCACCCCGAGCACCCCCGGCACCTCGATCACCGGCTCCGACCGCGTCAAGCGCGGCCTCGCGGAGATGCTCAAGGGCGGCGTCATCATGGACGTCGTCGACGCCGAGCAGGCCCGCATCGCGGAAGAAGCCGGCGCCACGGCCGTCATGGCCCTCGAGCGCGTCCCCGCCGACATCCGCGCCCAGGGCGGCGTCGCCCGCATGTCCGACCCGTCGATGATCGAGGAGATCATCGCGACCGTGTCGATCCCGGTCATGGCGAAGGCCCGCATCGGTCACTTCGTCGAGGCCCAGGTGCTGCAGGAGCTCGGCGTCGACTACATCGACGAGTCCGAAGTGCTCTCGCCCGCCGACTACGTGAACCACATCGACAAGTGGAACTTCACCACCCCGTTCGTCTGCGGTGCCACGAACCTCGGCGAAGCCCTCCGACGCATCACCGAGGGCGCGGCCATGATCCGCTCCAAGGGTGAGGCCGGCACGGGCGACGTGTCCGAAGCCACGAAGCACATCCGCACGATCAACAAGGAGATCGCGGCGCTGCGCAACCTCAAGGAAGACGAGCTGTACGTCGCCGCCAAGGAACTCCAGGCGCCGATCGACATCGTCAAGGAGGTCGCACAGACCGGCAAGCTCCCGGTCGTGCTCTTCACGGCCGGTGGCGTCGCGACCCCGGCCGACGCCGCGATGATGATGCAGCTCGGCGCCGACGGCGTGTTCGTCGGCTCCGGCATCTTCAAGTCGGGTGACCCGGCGAAGCGCGCCGCCGCGATCGTCAAGGCCGTCGCCTTCCACGACGACCCGAAGGTCATCGCGGACGCCTCGCGTGGCCTCGGTGAAGCCATGGTCGGCATCAACGTCGCCGACGTCCCGGCACCGCACCGCCTGGCCGAGCGCGGCTGGTGAGCGCGCGGCCCCGCATCGGGGTGCTCGCGCTGCAGGGTGACTTCCGCGAGCACATCGCGTCCCTCACGGAACTCGGCGCCGACGTGGTGCCGCTGCGTCGTCCGGAGGAGATCGCGGCGCTCGACGGCGTCGTGATCCCCGGCGGCGAGTCGAGCGTGATGGACAAGCTGTCCCGTGCGTTCGGCGTGGCCGAGCCCCTGGCCGACGCGATCCGCGGTGGTCTCCCGACCTACGGCACCTGCGCGGGCATGATCATGCTCTCTTCGCGCATCGCCGCCGGCATCGACGGCCAGCAGACCCTCGACGTCCTCGACACCACGGTCCGACGGAACGCGTTCGGCAGCCAGAACGACTCGTTCGAGGTCGACGTCCCGATGCCCGCGCTCGGGGACGCCCCGGTGCACGCGGTGTTCATCCGTGCGCCCGTGGTCGAGGAGCACGGACCCGGGGTCGACGTCCTCGGGGCCCTCGCCGACGGGCAGGTCGTCGCCGTGCAGCAGGGCAACGTCATCGCGAGTGCCTTCCACCCGGAGGTCGCGGGCGAGGACCGCTTCCACCGCCGCTTCCTGGACCTCGTCCACAGCGCCTGAGGCCGCACCACTCGTCCACGGTCCCAGCGAGGCGGACGCACCCCGCGCCTCCCGGGCCGGTAAACTGGACCAGATTTTCCGTCAGACGCAAGGAGCACCGTGTCCGGGCATTCCAAGTGGGCAACGACCAAGCACAAGAAGGCCGTCATCGACGGTCGCCGTGCCAAGTCGTTCGCGAAGCTCATCAAGAACATCGAGGTCGCCGCGAAGATGGGCGGTGCCGACCTGTCGGGCAACCCGACCCTCGTCGACGCCGTGCAGAAGGCCAAGAAGACCTCGGTCCCGAACGACAACATCGACCGCGCCATCAAGCGCGGCGCCGGTCTCACCGGTGAGTCGATCGAGTACACGACCATCATGTACGAGGGCTACGGCCCGAACGGCGTCGCGATGCTCATCGAGTGCCTCACCGACAACAAGAACCGCGCTGCTGCCGAGGTCCGGACCGCGATGTCCCGCAACGGCGGCACGATGGCCGACCCGGGCAGCGTCGCATACAACTTCGCGCGCAAGGGCGTCATCTCGGTCACGAAGACGGACGGCCTCGACGAGGACACCGTCATGACGGCCGTGCTCGACGCCGGTGTCGAGGACGTCATCGACCAGGGCGCCGGGTTCGAGGTCATCACCGAGGCGACCGACCTCGTCGCGGCACGCACCGCGCTGCAGGACGCCGGCATCGACTACGACTCCGCGGACGCCGAGTTCGTCCCCGGGCTCAAGGTCCCCGTCGACGCCGACACCGCGCGCAAGGTGTTCCGGTTGATCGACGCGCTCGAGGACAGCGACGACGTGCAGAACGTCTACTCGAACTTCGACATCCCCGCCGACGTCCAGGCCGAGCTCGACGAGGACGAGGACTAACCCGATGCTCCGCGTGCTCGGGGTCGACCCCGGGCTCACCCGGTGCGGCGTCGGCATCGTCGAGGTCGCACCGAACCGGCGCGCACGGCTCGTCCACGTGACGGTCGTGCGCACCCCGGCGGACATGGCGCTCGAGCAACGGCTCCTGCGGATCGCCGACGGCATCGCTGCCGAGATCGACGAGCACCGCCCGGATGCCGTCGCGGTCGAACGCGTCTTCGCGCAGGCGAACGTTCGCACCGTCATGGGGACCGCCCAGGCCGCCGGACTCGCCTTGCACGCCGCGGCCGCACGCGGACTCCCGGTCGGCCTGCACACCCCGTCCGAGGTGAAGGCGGCGGTGACCGGCTACGGCAACGCGGACAAGCGGCAGGTGCAGACCATGATCGCGCGGGTCCTCGGGCTCGACGAGGCGCCGAAGCCGGCCGATGCCGCGGACGCGCTCGCATTGGCCGTGTGCCACGCCTGGCGCCTCGGATCGCCGGACGCGGTCGGCACCCGCGCGACCAACCTCACCCCGGCGCAGCGGGCCTGGCGGGACGCCCAGGGCGGCACCGTCGACTCGCCGTTGGCGCGTGCCGCGGCCGCCGCCGCCCGACCGCAGCGCGGTGGTCCGCTGGCGCAGCGTGGCTCCTCGGCTTCGTCGGTGGCGGGCCGTAAGCTCGGGGCATGATCGCGAGTCTCCGGGGCACCTGCATCGACGTCGCCGGGTCGAACGTCGTGGTCGAGGTCGGGGGAGTCGGCTACGCGGTCACCGTGACACCGGCGCACGCCCTGACGATGCGCCACGGGGCGGAGGTCTTCCTCCGCACCGCGATGATCGTCCGCGAAGACGACCAGATGCTCTTCGGCTTCGAGACGACCGACGCGCTGCAGGTGTTCGACCTGCTCCGGAGCGTCTCCGGCGTCGGTCCGAAGTCGGCGATGGGCGTCCTCGCCCACCTCGACCCCGCCCAGGTCGCGAACGCCGTCGCGAACGACGACGACGGCGCGTTCCGCAAGGTCTCCGGCATCGGCCCGAAGACCGCCAAGCTCATCATCGTCGCGCTCTCGGGCAAGCTCGCCGCGTTCGAACAGGCCACCGTCGTCGCCGCCACCCGTGGTGGCGCCGCGCACCCCGCCGCGACCGACGTGGTCGAGGCGCTCGTCGGCCTGGGGTGGCGTGAGGACGCCGCACAGCGCGCCGTCGACGACACCATCGCGAACGAGCCGGGGGCCGCCGCGATGGGCACGCAGTCGCTCCTCCGTGCCGCGCTCGGTGCGCTGCGTCCCGCCGGGGCCAGCCGGTGAGCGGCATCACCGCCGCCAGCCCCGAGTCGCAGGAAGAACTCGCGTTCGAAGGCGCGCTGCGTCCGAAGTCGCTCGACGAGTTCGTGGGGCAGCGCAAGGTGCGGGGCCAGCTCGACCTGCTCCTCAAGGCCGCCGCGATGCAGGACCGCACGCCGGACCACATCCTGATGGCCGGCCCGCCCGGTCTCGGCAAGACGACGCTCGCGATGATCGTCGCGCACGAGTCGGGGCGCCCGTTGCGGATGTCGAGCGGGCCGGCGATCCAGCACGCGGGTGACCTCGCCGCCGTGCTCTCGTCGCTCGTCCCGGGCGAGGTCCTGTTCATCGACGAGATCCACCGCATGGCCCGTTCCGCGGAAGAGATGCTCTACCTCGCGATGGAGGACTTCCGGATCGACGTCATGGTCGGCAAGGGCGCCGGCGCGACGAGCATCCCGCTCGACCTCGCGCCCTTCACGCTCGTCGGTGCGACGACCCGCGCGGGGCTCCTCCCGAACCCGCTCCGCGACCGCTTCGGCTTCACGGCGCACCTCGAGTTCTACGAGAAGGACGAGCTCGAACAGGTCCTCATCCGGGCCGCGCACCTCCTCGAGCTCGACATCGACCGCTCCGCGCTCCGCGAGATCGCCGGGCGCTCCCGGGGCACCCCCCGCATCGCCAACCGCCTGCTCCGGCGCGTCCGTGACTACGCCCTCGTGCACCGGACGACCGACGGCATGGCCGCCGTGCAGGGCGCCCTCGACCTCTACGACGTCGACGAACTCGGGCTCGACCGACTCGACCGCGCCGTCGTCGAGACCATGCTCACGCGCTTCGACGGCGGTCCGGTGGGGCTGAACACCCTCGCGGTCTCCGTCGGCGAGGAATCCGAGACGATCGAGTCCGTCGTCGAGCCGTTCCTCGTCCGGGTCGGCCTCGTCACCCGCAGCCCTCGCGGGCGGATCGCGACGCCCCAGGCATGGCGGCACTTCGGGATGACCCCGGGCCACGCCAGCGCCGCGCAACCCGGTCTCTTCGACGACGACACCGACTGACACCACCCCGCAGTAGTCGTGGTGCCGTCCCACCCACAGGCGTGTGCCCTAGACTGCTACGGCCCGAAACCGAGCAACCAGAGAAGGCATCGCATCATGGGTCAAGAAGTCATCCTCATCGTCATCGTCGTGGCGTTCGCGGCCTTCATGTTCTACAACAGCCGGAAGCGCAAGAAGCAGCAGTCCGAGCTGGCCGACAAGATGGTCCCGGGCGCGAAGGTCATGCTCTCCTTCGGGCTCTACGGCACGCTCCTGTCCGTGAACGACGAGAAGGTCACGGCCGACGTCGAGATCGCTCCGGGCACGGTCGTCACGGTGCACCGCCAGACCCTGTCCCGCGTCGTCGACGACAACGCGTCGGACATCGAGACCACCGCGACGCCGGAAGACGAGCCGGCAGCGCCGAAGCCCGTCGCCGAGCTCAACGGCGAGCCGATCTACGGTGAGCGCATCGAGCCCACCGACGCCGACGCCGACGCGGCGAAGCGCAAGACCGAAGACTGACCTCCCACGACCCCGGGTCCACCGACCCGGGGTCTGATCCTGCCGCCGGTCCCCCGCCGTCGGTCCTGACAGAAAGACGAGACGACCGGTGGCACGATCGACACCCGTCAAGAAGGCGATCCGCTCGCTGACCTGGTTGGTGATCCTGATGGCGGTCCTCGCGGGGTTGAACACCGCCGCGTCGATCCTCGCCGGATCCACCAAGGACGACACCGGGAAGTGGTTCGCCGGGGCGAGCTGGGTCCCGGAACTCGCCCTCGACCTGCAGGGCGGCACGCAGCTGACGCTCGCGGCCCAGAACACCGAGGGCGGCTCGGTGACGAGCCAGCAGCTCGACCAGGCCGTCAACATCATCCGTCAGCGCATCAACGCGACCGGTGTCTCGGAGTCCCAGATCAACACCCAGGGGGCGAACAACATCGTCGTCTCCATCCCGGGCAAGCCGGACAAGGCGACGATCGACCGCATCGAAGCGGCCGCGAAGCTGACGTTCCGCCCGGTGCTCTACACCGAGGCGGCGACGAACACCGCGGTCGGTGACGACGGCTCCTCGACCGCCTCGCCGACGCCGTACTCGCCGCCCGCGTCCCTCGCGGCGACCCCGAGCGCGAAGCCGTCGAACGCGAGCGACCTCAACTGGGTCACGCCGGCGCTGCAGGACCTCTACACGAACTACAACTGCGACGCACCGGACGACGTCACCACGGCGCCCGACGACGAGCCCCTCGTCACGTGCGACCAGGACGGTGCCGCGAAGTACATCCTCGGACCGGTCGAGGTCTCCGGGTCGAACATCAGCAACGCGACGTCCGGCCTCGCGACCGACTCGCAGGGCACCTCCACCGGTCAGTGGGCGGTCAACCTGACGTTCAACGGCGAGGGCACCAAGGACTTCCGGACGGTCACGAACCGGCTCGTCTCGCTGACCCAGCCGCAGAACCAGTTCGCCATCGTGCTCGACGGCTCGGTCATCACCGCGCCGACGACGAACTCGGCGATCACGAACGGCAAGGCGCAGATCACCGGCTCCTTCACGGCGGACTCCGCGAAGACCCTCGCCGACCAGCTGAAGTACGGCGCGCTGCCGATCAACTTCCAGGTCCAGTCGAACGAGAACATCTCCGCCACCCTCGGGACGGCCCAGCTCGTCGGCGGCCTCGTCGCGGGCCTGATCGGGCTCATCCTGGTGATCATCTACTCGGTGATCCAGTACCGGGCACTCGCCTTCGTCACGGTCCTGTCGCTCGGCGTCGCCGCGGCGCTCACGTACCTCGTGGTCGCGATCATGTCGTGGCGCATCGACTACCGCCTGTCGTTGGCGGGTGTCGCCGGTCTGATCGTGGCCATCGGCATCACGGCGGACTCGTTCATCGTGTACTTCGAACGCATCAGGGACGAACTCCGCGACGGCCGCGGGCTCGAGAGCGCCGTCGAGTCCGGCTGGAAGCGGGCCCTGCGCACGATCCTCGCGTCCGACTCGATCAACTTCCTCGCCGCCGTGGTGCTCTACATCCTCGCGGTGAGCGACGTGAAGGGCTTCGCGTTCACGCTGCTCCTCACGACCCTGATCGACGTCGTGGTGGTCGTGATGTTCACCCACCCGATGATGCAGCTCATCGCCCGCAGCCGGTTCTTCGGCGAAGGGCACAAGTTCAGCGGGCTCGATCCGTCCGCACTCGGCGCCGTGTACCGCGGGCGCGCACAGTTCCGCGCTCCCGTCGTCGACGGCAAGCGCCAGCGCAGTGCGGGCGAGGCGCAGCGCCGACAGACGATCGCGGAGCGGAAGGCCCAGCAGGCCTCCGGCGACAACGGCAGCACGCCGGACGGGAAGGACGACTGATGGCCAGCTTCAGCCAGTTCGGCAGCGACCTCTACACGGGCAAGCGCTCCTACGACATCGTCGGCCGGCGCAAGACCTGGTACATCGTCGCGATCATCGCGATCGTGATCTCGCTCGCGGTACCGTGGCTCCGCGGCGGGTACCAGCTCGGCATCGAGTTCACCGGCGGCTCGGAGTTCACGCTCTCCGACGTCAAGAACCTCGACCAGAACCTCGCGACCGAGACCGTCGAGTCGATCGTGCCCGAGGGCGTCCCGCGCGTCTCGCAGCTCGGCACCCACGGCATCCGCGTCCAGACCGGGCAGCTCACCGACCGCGAGACCACCGAGGTGCAGGACGCCCTGGCGAAGGCGTATGACGTGCCGGACAGCCAGGTCGCGGCGACGTTCATCGGTGCGACCTGGGGCGCCGACGTGCTCGCCCAGGCGATCCGCGGTCTCGTGATCTTCCTGGCCCTGGCCGCGGTGTTCATGGCGCTCTACTTCCGCACCTGGAAGATGTCCGTCGCCGCGATGGTCGCGCTCCTCCACGACCTGCTCATCACGGCCGGTGTCTACGGCATCGTCGGGCTCGAGGTCACGCCCGCGGCGGTGATCGGCTTCCTGACGATCCTCGGCTACTCGCTGTACGACACCGTCGTGGTGTTCGACAAGGTGCGCGAGAACACGAGCCAGGAATCGCACCGCACGTTCGTGCAGTCGGTCAACCTCGCGGTCAACCAGACCCTCGTGCGCTCGATCAACACCTCCGTCGTGGCCCTGCTGCCGGTCGGCGCGATCCTCTTCATCGGGTCGTACGTGCTCGGCGCCGGGACGCTCCGCGACATCTCGCTCGCGCTGTTCATCGGCATCATCGTCGGCACGTACTCGACGATCTTCATCGCCTCGCCGATGTACGCGCACCTCCGCGAGAACGAGCCGAAGATCAAGCAGGCGGACGCGAAGAAGCAGGCCGCAGCGGCGAAGCGCAAGCGCGAGGTCGACGCGGCGGCGAACGCCTGATGCCCGCCGAGATCGACGAGGTCGACGTCGCCGAGGCGCTCCGGCGGCTCGGGTCCGGCTCGCGGCTCTTCGACGTCCGCGAGCAGGGGGAGTGGGACGAGGTCCACGCGCCCCAGGCAACCCTGGTGCCGATGTCGGAGCTGGTGGCGCGGTGGCAGGAGATCGACGGCGGCGACCAGCCCGCGATCGTCGTCTGCCACTCGGGCGCCCGGTCCGCACGGGTCGTCGCGGCCCTCGAACAGTCCGGTGTGTCCGCGGTCAACCTGACCGGGGGCATGGTGGCCTGGGAGCAGGCGGGCGCTCCGGTCGTCCGCGACGCCCAGGGCGAACCGCGTCACGAGCACTGACCGGACACGCGTAGTCTTGTCGGATCGAGCTCGGACGGTCGTCACGGGAGGCGCATCATGACGGACACGCGTGAGTCCACGCCCCAGGACGCCTCCACCCCGAGCGCGAGCCGTCCGGGTTCCGCGCCGCGCCCGTCGAGCCCGCTCGGCCCGAACACGACCGGCAACCTCGGCTCGCTCCGGTCGCTGCTGCCGCGGCTGTTCTCGCGTGCCCAGCCCGCCGGCGCGGTCGACACCCTCATCCGGACGGTCCGGTCGCACCACCCCAAGGCCGACGTGACGCTCATCGAGCGCGCGTACTCGGTGGCCGAGCGCGCCCACGACGGGCAGAAGCGCAAGTCGGGCGAGCCGTACATCACGCACCCGGTGGCCGTCGCCCAGATCCTCGCCGACCTGGGGATCGGGACGATCACGATCGCCGCCGCGCTCCTGCACGACACAGTGGAGGACACCGACTACCAGCTCGACCAGCTCCGCGCGGACTTCGGCGACGAGATCGCCATGCTGGTCGACGGCGTCACCAAGCTCGACAAGGTCAAGTACGGCGACAGCGCCCAGGCCGAGACCGTCCGCAAGATGGTCATCGCGATGTCGAAGGACATCCGCGTCCTCGTGATCAAGCTCGCCGACCGCCTCCACAACGCCCGCACGTGGGGCTTCGTCGAGTCGACCTCCGCCACGCGGAAGGCGAAGGAGACGCTGGAGATCTACGCGCCCCTGGCGCACCGGCTCGGCATCCAGATGATCAAGCTCGAGCTCGAGGACCTCTCGTTCGCGGTGCTGCACCCGAAGCTGTACGTCGAGATCGACAGCCTCGTCAAGGAACGCCAGCCGAAGCGCGAGCAGTTCGTCCAGAACGTCATCGGGACGCTGAAGAAGGACCTCAAGGCCGCGAAGGTCCGCGGCGACGTGATGGGCCGCCCGAAGCAGTACTACTCGATCTACCAGAAGATGATCGTCCGCGGGCGCGAGTTCGACGAGATCTACGACCTCGTCGGGATCCGGGTCCTCGTCCCCACGGTCCGTGACTGCTACGCGATGCTCGGCTCGGTGCACGCCCGGTGGACGCCGCTGCCCGGCCGCTTCAAGGACTACATCGCGACGCCGAAGTTCAACCTCTACCAGTCGCTGCACACCACGGTCCTCGGACCGCAGGGTCGCGCGGTGGAGATCCAGATCCGCACGCACGAGATGCACCAGCGCGCCGAGTTCGGTGTCGCGGCGCACTGGAAGTACAAGCAGCGTGCAGCCGGCCGGGACGTCGACACCTCGTCGTCGGCGACCGACCAGGACATGGCGTGGCTCGCGCACATCACCGACTGGCAGGCCGAGACCAGCGACCCGGGGGAGTTCCTCGACTCCCTGCGCTACGAGATCGGCGCGAAGGAGACCTACGTCTTCACGCCGCAGGGCAAGGTCATCGGACTGCCGTCCGGCGCCACGCCCGTCGACTTCGCGTACGCCGTGCACACCGAGATCGGGCACCGCACGATGGGCGCGAAGGTCAACGGCCGCCTCGTCCCGCTCGAGAGCACGCTGTCCAGCGGCGACGTGGTCGAGATCTTCACGTCGAAGAACCCCGACTCCGGCCCGAGCCAGGACTGGCTGACCTTCGTCCGGAGCCCCCGCGCCCGGAACAAGATCAAGCAGTGGTTCACGAAGGAACGCCGCGAAGAAGCGATCGAGCAGGGCCGCGACGCCATCGCCCGCGCGATGCGGAAGCAGAACCTGCCGCTCCAGCGGATCATGAGCCAGGACTCCATCTCCGAGGTGGCGTCCTCGATGCGCTACGACGACGTGTCCGCCCTGTACGCCGCCGTGGGCGAGGGACACGTCTCGACCCAGTCCGTGATCGAGAAGGTCCTCGGGAACGTCCAGACCGAGACCGAGACGGAAGAGCCGGAGCTCAGCTTCCCGCGCCAGGTCACCAGCCGCCAGCTGCGCAACAGCGACAGCGGCGTGCTCGTCCGTGGCGCGCCGGACATCCTGGTGAAGCTCGCGAAGTGCTGCACCCCGGTGCCGGGCGACCAGATCGTCGGGTTCATCACCCGCGGGCAGGGCGTCTCCGTCCACCAGGCGTCGTGCACCAACGTGAAGTCGCTCATGAACGAGCCCGACCGCATGATCGAGGTCGAGTGGGCGCCGTCGTCGAAGTCGGTGTTCCTCGTCCAGATCCAGATCGAGGCGCTCGATCGGTCGGGGCTCCTCAGCGACGTCACCCGGGTGCTCACCGAGTACCACGTGAACATCCTGTCCGCGACGGTCTCGACGTCCTCCGACCGCCTGGCGCTCAGCCGGTTCGTGTTCGAGATGGGCGACACCACCCACCTCGACCGGGTGCTCAACGCGGTGCGCCGGATCGACGCCGTCTACGACGTCTACCGGGTCAGCGCCGGCTGACCCGGGCCCCGGAGCCCACGGAGCCGACGCTCCGCCTGCCGGGCCATCGGGATCGTCCCGAGGGCGTCGAGGCGTCGTCCGAGTTCGTCGACGGTCACCGTCCCGGTCGCGAGCAGCCCCGTCACCGCGGACGACTCGGCGGCGCCGAAGTCCGTGCCGGGTCGGCTCGGGCTCCGGAGGAGGTCCACCGCCGTCCGGATCGGCGTCGTCACGTCGAGCCCACCGGTCCGGACGACGTCCCCGTCGGCCAGGACGACCTCCCGCAGCCGCACGCTCGGGCCGACGTGCACGCGGAGCGTCGGCGAGATGCACGCGTCGAGCGGCGTCGGCGGTCGCGACGTCGCGCCCCAGATCCACGCGGCGGTCCGGGTGCACGCGATGAGCCTGGCGTCCGGCAGGCTCCAGGCCGTCGCCGCCGCGCGGAGTGCGGGGGTCTGCGGTTCGGCGGGGGAGGCCCAGCAGTCGCCGACGGGCACGAGCTCACCCGCCAGGACCGCCGCGCGCAACTCGGCTTCCGGCCAGTCGTCAGTGGTGAGCAGCGGGGAGCGGGGCACCCGGACATCCTGCCCGATCACCCGCCGACCGGCGGGCTGCCTGTGGACAAGCGCACAGGCGGACGGGAGGCGCGGGGCGGCGCCGCACCGCGCCTCCAGTCCGGCAGTGGACGCGACCACCGCGCCACCGGCACCCGACGGGACCGTCAGCGCACGCGCGTGCGCGTCAGCGCAGGACGTCCGCGCGGTGCACGAGCGCGGCCGCGCCGATGAGCGGTCCGTCCTGCGACAACCCCGTCGGCACGATCTGCACCTTCGTCACGAACCCGAACTCGACCCGCTCCGCGACGGCCTGCCGCGCGTACTCGAACAGGTCCGGGGTGACGTGCGAGAAGCCGCCACCGATGGCGACGACTTCGAGGTCGACCAGGCTCGTCGCCGCGGCGATCGCCTGGCCGAGGGCCCGACCGCTCCGCTGGACGGCCGCGACCGCGATCTCGTCACCGGCCGCGTAGCCAGCCGAGAGCTCCTCGCCGGTGGTGCCGGCGAACCCCTGCCGACGCGCCCACGCGACGGTCTTCGGGCCGCTGGCGATCGCCTCGAGGCAGCCCGTGCCGCCGCACGCGCAGTGGTCGTCGAAGCCGCCGCACTCGACGTGGCCGATGTGCCCCGCGTTCCCCGTCGGGCCGCTGACGGTGCGGCCGTGCAGGATGAGTCCGCCACCGACGCCGGTCGACACGATCATGCCCATGACGTGGTCGAAGCCCTGGGCCGCGCCGACCCAGTGCTCGGCGAGGGTGATCGCGAGACCGTCCATCCGGAGCGTCACGGGGACGCCGGCGGGCACGTGCCGGGCGACGCGGTCGCGCAGGGGGTACCCGCGCCAGACCGGCATGTTGAGCGGGGACACGAGCCCGTGCTCCTCGTCCACCGGGCCGGCCGAGCCGACCCCGACGCCGACGAGCGTCGCGTCGGCGGGGAGCGCCGCGAGCGCGGCCGTGACGACCTCGTCGACCGCGGCCTGCAGTTCGTCGGACGTGCGCTGCGGGCCGGTCGGGCTGCGGAAGCGCGTGGCGGGCAGGACCACGCCCGCGTCGGTCACGAGGGCCGCTTCGACCTTCGTGCCGCCGAGGTCGACGGCGAGCGCGAGCGCGTTCGTGGTCGGGGTGGTGGACTGCGGTGCGGTGGTGGACATGCTCGCTCCGATGCGGCGGTCTGGAGGCGCGGTGCGGGCCGCCGGGGCGGCGTCGCGCCCGGTGGGGTCCGGCTCCGTGCTGGTGGGTCGGTCAGTGCTGGTGGTGCGGTGGTGCGGTGCTGGTTGTGCTGGTGGTGCTCGTGTCAGTACGACGTCGAGTCGTCGCCGAGCGCCGACGCGGTACCGGTCTCGGCGCGGTGTGCGACCTCGTCGAGGATGCGGGCCGAGGCGCTGGTGCCGATGCGGTTCGCGCCCGCCTCGACCATCTCGAGGAACGTGTCGAGCCCGCGGACGCCGCCGGAGGCCTTCACACCGGTGTCCGGCCCGACCGTGGCGCGCATGAGCCGGATGTGGTCGGCGGTCGCACCGCCGCCGGCGAACCCGGTGGAGGTCTTCACGAAGGCCGCGCCGGCACGCTGAGCGGCCCGGGACGCGGCGACGATCTCGTCGTCGGTGAGGAACGCGGTCTCGAGGATGACCTTGACGACGGTGCTGCCGGCGGCGTCGACCACGGCGCGGACGTCCTGCTCGACGCGCTCCCAGTCGCCGGACTTCGCCGCGCCGATGTTCTGCACCATGTCGAGCTCGAAGGCGCCGTCGGCGAGGGCCTGCAGCGACTCGGCGACCTTGGCGGCGGTCGAGGTGGTGCCGTGCGGGAAGCCGATGACGGTCCCGACGCCGACCCCGGTGCCGGTCAGACGACCGACCGCGTACGCGACGTCGCTCGGTCGGACGCACACGCTGAACACGCGGTACGCGGCGGCCTCGTCGAGCTGGGCGTCGACGTCGGAGCGGGTCAGCTCCGGCTTGAGGATCGCGTGGTCGATGAGACCCCGGACCGCATCGGCACTGACGTGGTCGGGATCGACGGGGAACGCTGCATTGTCCACCGGGCAAGCCTACCCGGAGCCGAGCCGCGTACCGTGCCCCGCATGCACGTCCTCGTCACCGGAGCCACCGGGTACATCGGTGGTCGCCTCGTCCCCCGTCTCCTGGAAGCCGGCCACAGCGTCCGCGTCTTCGTCCGCACGCCCCGCAAGCTGCAGGACGTCCCCTGGCACGACGACGTCGAGATCACGTCCGGCGACCTGCAGGACGCCGCGGCTGTCCGCACCGCCGTCGACGGGATCGAAGCGGTCTACTACCTCGCGCACGCGATGGGGGCCGAGGGCGACTTCGAGCACGCCGAGCGCCAGGCCGTCGAGACCATGGCGCACGAGGCGGAGGCGGCCGGGGTGCGCCGGTTCGTGTACCTGGGCGGCCTGCACCCGGACGGCGAGCTGTCGAAGCACCTCAGGAGCCGGAAGGAGGTCGGCGACGTCCTGCTCCGGTCCGGCGTCCCCACGATCGCGTACCAGGCCGGCGTCGTCATCGGCTCGGGCAGCACCTCGTTCGAGATGATCCGCCACGTGACCGACGTCCTGCCCTGGATGCCGGCGCCCCGGTGGGTCCGGAACCGCATCCAGCCGATCGCGGTCCGCGACGTCCTCTACTACCTCGTCGCGGCACTCGACATCCCCGAGGACGTGAACCGCACGTTCGACATCGGCGGACCCGACGTCCTCCGCTACGGCCAGATGCTCAACGGGTACGCGGTGGAGGCGAAGCTGCCGCAGCGACCGATCTCCGTGCTCCCGGTGCTCACCCCGGGTCTCGCGGCGCACTGGTTCAACCTCGTGACCCCGATCCCGCGCAAGCTCGCGACACCGATCATCGAGTCGCTGCAGTTCGAGTGCGTCCAGCGCGAGCACGACATCGACGACGTGGTGCCCCGGCCGAAGGGTGGGCTGACGTCCTACCGCCGAGCGGTCCGGCTCGCCCTGACGCGCATGCGCACCGGCGAGGTGGAGACCAGCTGGCGGAACGCGACCCTGGCCGCGACCCCGGCCGACCCGCTGCCGAGCGACCCGGACTGGGCCGGGCACACGGTGTACGTCGACGACCGCAAGCGCCACTCCGCGGCCTCGGCCGAGGACGTCTGGCGCGTCGTCGAGTCGATCGGCGGCGAGAACGGGTGGTACTCCTTCCCGCTCGCCTGGGTCGCTCGCGGCTGGCTGGACAAGCTCGCCGGCGGAGTCGGCCTGAACCGCGGCCGGCGTGATCCGAAGCGACTCGAGCAGGGCGACGCGCTCGACTGGTGGCGCGTGGAACGACTCGAGCGCGGGCGGTACCTGCGGCTGCGCGCCGAGTTCAAGTCACCGGGACGCGCCTGGCTCGAGATGACCGTGACGCCGGCGGACGACGGCGGCAGCGACTACCGCCAGCGCGCGATCTACTTCCCGCAGGGACTCGCCGGACGGCTGTACTGGTACTCGATCCTCCCCTTCCACGGCGTGATCTTCCCCGGCATGGTGGAACGCATCACGGCGGCCGCCGAACGGGAGTCCGAGCACACCGAGTCGACGGGGCGGAACTGGACCCAGCAGAATGGGGGCGGGGAACCCGCACACGAGGAGGCAGCATGACCACGGAACGCACCAGCGTCCTGTTCCTGGGCGACAGCATCACCGAGCAGGGTTCGTGGGACGCGTGGCTGCCCGACGAGCGCACCGTCAACCTCGGCATCGGCGGCGACACCACGGACGGGGTCCTCGCACGCCTGGACGCCGTCATCGCCGAGCAGCCCGAGGTGATCGTGCTCCTCATCGGCACGAACGACTTCGGCAACCACCGCAAGAGCGTCGAGCACGTGGTCCGCGGGGTGGAGTCGATCCTCGTGACGCTCCGTCGCGAGCTCCCCGGCGTCCGTCTGCTCCTCGTGTCGATCCTCCCGCGGCAGGCGGAGTGGGCGGCGAAGATCGAGGAGGCGAACCGGCACCTGCGCCAGTTCGTCGCCACGTGCCACGCGCAGTACCTCGACGCGTGGCCGGCCCTCGCCGACGGCGACCACCTCGACGAACGCTTCACCGACGACGGCCTCCACCTCACGGAGGACGGCTACCGCGCGTACGTCGCCGAACTCCTGCCGGCGCTCGAGCGGGTCCGGGGCCTGCCGCCGATGTCCCGTCCCTTCCAGGCGATCGACCTCGACGACGCCGCGCTCTGATGGCGGCACGCAAGGGCCGGCCGGCGGCGGGCTCGTCGCTGCACGGCGTGCCGTCGGCCCCGGCGCGTCCGGGACCGTCGGCGTCGGGACGGGGCGGACGAGCGGGCACCGACACCCCACCGTTCACCCGACCGGCCCTCGCACCGTCGCTCATCGCGGCGATCCTCCTGCTCGCCTGCGTCGCGCTCCTCGACACGTCGGCGTTCGTCTTCGCCCGGTGGGGCGTCGCCGTGCTGGCGCTCATCGTCCTCGTGTTCGCGGTCCGGGGGCGTGCGTGGTGGGCCGCGGTCCTGATGGCGGCGGTCGCCGTCTGCTGGAACCCGATCGCCGTCGTGCCGATCCCGGGCGAGGTGTGGGCGGCCCTGCAGATCGTGGCGGCCGCGCTGTTCATCGTCGTGGGGATCCTCGTCAAGGTGCCCCGCGAGACGGAGCCGACCCGCGCCTCCAGGTCCTGACGGGTCCCGCGCCGACGGGCGCGACCAGGGGTCCGCGCGGACGGTAGGATCGAGGGGTCGGGCGCAGGGCCCGGCCGACCGACGCGAAGGGCGTGGATGAGCAACGAGACCGAGCCGGAGACCGAGAGTCCTCTGCTGAACCCTCGACCGTCCTCCGGCGGTCTCGATCGACCCGACGTCGTCGTGCGGAAGGGTCGGCTGACGCTCGTCAACGGGCACCTGACCCCGCAGCAGTCGATGATCGAGGACCTGCTGTTCCTCGACGACGCGCTCACCAGCGGCGACGTCGACCACCTGCTCATCCGCGGGAACGACCAGCGACCCGTCATCGCCGTGGACGAGCGCGACCGACAGCGTGCCGAGAGCGCCGTGATGGCCGCCGCGGCGAACGAGCCGTTCTACGCGAAGCCGCCGGGGGAGCCCGCGGTGCTCGTCATCGACGACGGCCTCGGACCGGTCGACGAGCCGGTGCTCCGCGTGTTCCGACCGCGCGTCGAACCGCTCGGACGGCTCCGGTACGGCGCCGAGACGAGCGTGCAGCTCGAGTTCTGGCGCGTCACCGACACCGAGGTCCTCGCACCGGTCGAGAACGCGCTCATGCGACGCAGCCTCCCCATCGACGAGTTCGTGCTCGTCGACATCGAGCGCTACGGACGCACCTGGCGCACCGTCGAGCACATGTTCGACGACCACGTGTCGGACATCCGGTTCCCGATCGACATCGTGTTCTCGTGGGTCGACGGCAACGCCATCGAGTACCAGCGCGCCCGTCAGGCGGCGCAGTCCGGCGCCGTGCTCGGGGAAGGCGACGACGCCCCCGCCCGGTTCCGGCAGATCGACGAGCTGAAGTACGCCCTCCGGTCCGTGCACACCTTCGCGCCCTGGATCCGGCAGATCTACATCGCGACCGACTCGCCGGCACCGCACTGGCTCGCCGACCACCCGAAGGTGCGGATCGTCCGCTCCGAGGAGTTCTTCGCCGACCCGTCCGTCCTGCCGACGCACAACTCGCAGGCCGTCGAGTCGCAGCTCCACCACATCCCGGGCATCAGCGAGCACTTCATCTACTCGAACGACGACATGTTCTTCGGCCGCACGGTCGACCCGTCGGTGTTCTTCAGCCCGGGATCGGTGACGAAGTTCATCCTCGCGACCACCCGGATCGGGCTCGGGTCGAACAACCCGGCGCGCAGCGGGTTCGAGAACTCCGCCCGGGTCAACCGTCGGCTCCTGCAGCAGCGGTTCGGTGCCGTCACGACGCGGCACCTGGAGCACGCACCCACGCCGCTCCGGGCCTCGATCATGACCGAGATGGAACACGAGTTCGCGGACGAGTTCCGCGCGACGGCTGCGTCCCGGTTCCGGGCGGCCGAGAACATCTCGGTGACGAACTCGCTGTACCACTACTACTCGCTGCTCACGGGTCGGGCGATCGTGCAGGAGAACGCTCCGGTGCGGTACATCGACACGACGATGCAGTCCGGACTCCGGGCACTCGACGAGCTGCTCAAGAAGCGGAACGTGGACTTCTTCTGCCTGAACGACGGCAGCTTCCCCGAGGTCAGTGACGAAGAGCGGACGCAGCGGGTGACCGACTTCCTCGAGCGGTACTTCCCGTTCCCTGCGCCGTGGGAGAAGCCCGCGTCCTGACGCGGGCGCTGGCGCCGCGGGCGCCGCGGCGCGGCCCAGCGGCGGCGCGGCCGCCGGGGCCGGGCGGGCCGGTCCGCCGAGCGGGCACAACACGCCGCACGCCCTCCGCCGAGCGGGCGTTACAGGCCGCCCGAGTCCGGCGACCGTGACAGATATGGCCCGCTCGTCGCCCCCGCGCGTCCGGCATGCCGAGGTCTCACCGCGTGCAACCTCGGCGCCGACCTGGCCGGGTCTCGCACCGAGCGGGCGGGACACGCGCACGCCGAGGGCCGAGCGGGCACAACACGCCGCCCGGGTTCGGCGACCGTGACGGATATCGCCCGCTCGGCGCGCCCGCGAGCTCGGGGCGGCCGGACGATCGGCCTCGCCGAAGTCGCACGGCGTGCGGCCTCGGGGGCAGACGGGCCGGGCGTCGAGCGGGCAGGACACGCCGCGCGGCGAACGCCGAGCGGGCAGGAAGTGCCGGGCAGGCCCGGCGAGCGTGACGGATGTTGCCCGCTCGGCGTCGGCGCCGGCGCCCGCCGTCAGCGGTGGACGGGGGAGACCGGCACGGAGTCGAGCGTGAACACCGGGATGCTCGACGTCACCGGCGCCGGCTCGGCCGCTGCCGGGATCACGACGCCGGCGGCCGCGAGCCGAGCCTCGGTTTCCACCGCGGACACCGGCTGCCCGACCGTCCCGTAGTGCCCGATCGGCACGACCGAGTGCACCACGTTGTGGCCGTAGACGTGCACGAGGTTGAACGACTGCGCGCCGTCCTGGCCCCGGGTCCCGCCCTGGAACTCCGTGAGGTCCTGGGTGTAGCACGTGGCACTCGCGACCGAGACGGGGATCCCGGCGAACACCGCGCTCGTCGAGTAGTGCAGGTGCCCGGCGATGATCGCGATGACGTCACTGCCCTCGACCACCTCGGCCAGGGCGTCCTGGTCGCGCAGCTCGACGAGGACGGCGAGGTCCTGCACGCTCGGGACCGGCGGGTGGTGCATCGCGAGGATCGTGCCGTGCGGGGCCTGTTCCGAGAGTACCTCGGCGAGCCAGTCGAGCTGCGCGGGGGAGACCTCGCCGTGATGGGCGCCGGGGACGCTCGTGTCGAGGGTGATCACCCGCAGGCCGTTCACGTCGTAGACGAAGTCGACCGGACGGTCGGTGGGTTGAAGGCCGAAGAGCTCCTGGCGGAAGGCGCCGCGCTCGTCGTGGTTGCCCATGGCCCAGATGACCTGGGCGCCGATCCGCTCGGCGGCGGGCTCGACGATCGACCGGATCCGGGCGTACGCCCCTGGCTCGCCCTTGTCGGCGACGTCGCCGGTGACGACGATCGCCTCCGGACGGGTCCCGGAGGCTTCGATGTCGGCGACGATCTCGCGGAGTCGGGCTGCGGCGTCGACGTCACCGTAGAGGTCGCCGTCACCCGCCACGAGGTGGGTGTCGCTGAGGTGGAGGAGGAAGTGGTTCGGCCTGGGGTGTTCGGCCGTCCGGCTGTCCATCGGGGTTCCATTCCGTTGGCGGGTGCGTGGTGCAACACAGTGCCACACCGTCCTGGACGAGTCCAACACGTCCGCGTGAATCGCGGGTGAACCGGAAGCGGTGTTTCCCGAAACCGAGGCGAACATGAGGCGAACGAACGAGCCCCCCGACCACGAAGTGGACGAGGGGCTCGTTCGTTCTTGCCGAGGAATTTAATGGTTGCCAGCACCGATGGCCGCAGCCGGGTGCTCACCTTCCGCGAGCTCGGGCCCGTGGTGCGCAGCGTGTGCCGCGTCGAGCTCGGCCTTGCTGACCGGCGTGATGCGGTCCTCGAAGAAGAAGCGCGACATGCTGGCGCGGATCTTCTGCACCCCGGTGATCTGGCCCTTGGCGTTCGGGCGGATCATCAGCGGCTTGTACTCGTTGAACTGCAGCAGCTTCCACCGCTCGTACTCGTCGAGCTGCTCGTGCACCTCGATGTACTCGCCGTGGGGGAGTCGCACGATGCGGCCGGACTCGTACCCGTGGAGCACGATCTCGCGGTCCTTCTTCTGCAGGGCGAGGCACACGCGCTTCGTGATCCAGAAGGCGACGAACGGGCCGAGGACCGTCGTGGCCTGGATCACGTGGATCACGTGGTCGATCGAGACGTAGAAGTGGGTCGCGATGATGTCCGACGAGGCGGCGGCCCAGAGGCTCGCGTAGAGCGTGATGCCGGCGGCGCCGAGCGCGGTGCGGGTCGGGGCGTTCCGCGGACGGTCGAGGATGTGGTGCTCGCGCTGGTCGCCCGTGACCCACGCCTCGATGAACGGGTAGATGAACATCGCCAGGATGAGCGCCACGAGGACGGCGATCGGAGCCAGGATGTTGAACGACACCGTGTAGCCGAACCACACGACCTCCCAGTGCGGCGGCACCAGACGGAGCGCACCGTCGGCGAAGCCGATGTACCAGTCGGGCTGGGTACCGGCGGACACCGGGGACGGGTCGTATGGGCCGTAGTTCCAGATCGGGTTGATCGTGAACAGCGACGCGATGAGGGCGAGGATGCCCGCGACGATGAAGAAGAACCCACCGGCCTTCGCGGCGAACGCCGGGAGGATCGGCACACCGACGACGTTCTCGTTCGTCTTGCCGGGGCCCGCGAACTGCGTGTGCTTGTTGATGACGACCAGCACGAGGTGGACGCCGAGCACTGCGACGAGGATCGCCGGCAGCAGCAGGATGTGCAGCGTGTAGAGACGGCCGACGATGTCGGTGCCCGGGAACTCCCCGCCGAACAGCAGGTAGGCGATCCAGACGCCGATGACAGGCACACCCTCGATCATGCCGACGATGATGCGCAGACCGTTGCCGGAGAGCAGGTCGTCGGGGAGCGAGTAGCCCGTGAAGCCCTCGGCCATGGCCAGGACCCAGAGGATGAAGCCGAACACCCAGTTGAGCTCACGCGGCTTGCGGAACGCGCCGGTGAAGAACACGCGGGCCATGTGCAGCATGATCGACGCCACGAACAGCAGGGCCGCCCAGTGGTGGATCTGCCGGACGAAGAGCCCGCCGCGGATGTCGAACGAGATGTTCAGCGTCGACTGGAGTGCCGTCGACATCTCCACGCCCTTCAGCGGGACGTACGAGCCGTGGTACACGACCTCGGCCATCGACGCCTGGAAGAAGAACGTCAGGAAGGTGCCGGAGAGCAGGACGACGACGAAGCTGTACAGCGCCACCTCGCCGAGCATGAAGCTCCAGTGGTCGGGGAAGATCTTGCGCCCGACCTCCTTCACGAGGCCCGAGATGCTCGTGCGCTCGTCGATGTAGTTGGCGACCCCGCCGATGATGCGGGATCCGCGCTCCGGTGCCGGCTTGGTGCTCGACGCAGGTGCGGTGGTGGTGGTGCTGCTCATCAGCGTTCACGCTCCCAGAAGGACGGTCCGACGGGCTCGTGGAAGTCGCTCTGGGCAACCAGGTAGCCGTCGTCGTCGATCGCGATAGGAAGTTGGGGGAGGGGGCGTGCCGCCGGCCCGAAGATGACCTCGCAGTTGTTCGAGACATCGAAGGTCGACTGGTGACACGGGCAGAGCAGGTGGTGCGTCTGCTGTTCGTACAGGGCGACCGGGCACCCGACGTGGGTGCAGATCTTCGAGTACGCGACGATGCCGTCGTACCCCCAGTCCTCGTGCCCCTTGCTGGGGTTGAGGTCCTTCGGGTCGAGGCGCATGAGGAGCACGGCGGCCTTGGCCTTCTCCTCGAGCATGTCTTCCTTGTCGAGCAGGCCGTCGGGGATGACGTGGAACACCGAACCGATGGTCACGTCGGACGCCTTGATCGGCAGACCCGTCGGGTCCTTCGTCAGGCGCGTGCCCTTCGCCCACATGGTGTGGCGGAGGAGTTCGTTCGGGTCGGCGGCCGGTGCGAGGTCACGCACGAGGACGATGCCCGGGAGCGGGAACGCGGCCAGCGCACCGATCATCGAGTTGCGGATCAGCTTGCGACGGCTGAAGCCGGACTCCTTGTCGGCGAGCTGGAAGGCCTCGACGGCCTTCGCGCGGGTCGCGTCCGTGCCACGGGTGCCGTGACGGAGCTCCGAGATCTCGCGGTCGACGACGAGCGACTTCGACCAGTAGACGGCACCGAGGCCGAGTGCGAGCAGGGCGAGCGCGATCGACAGACCGAGGAACAGGTTCGCGGTGCGGACCGTGCCGAAGTCGTCGGAGCTGATCGGGAACGCGACGTACGCCGCGATCGCGAGGACGCTGCCGACGATCGACAGGTAGAAGAACGTGGCGACCTGACGCTCGGCGAGACGCTGCTTCTTCGGGTCGACGTCGGTGCGGCGCGCGCGGTGCGGCGGCTCACCCGGGTTCTCGAACGGCTCCGTGGGGAGGACCGCGATACCAGCCGACGTCGGGGTCGTGCCGTGCTTCTCGACAGCCGAGGACGAGTTCAGTGCCTCGTCGTCGTGCTCTGCCATGGTGTTCCCTTCAGTGTCGTACGACACGGACGATCAGTTGGACTTCGCGGTCAGCCAGACGGTCATCGCGACGACCGCGCCCAGACCGAAGATCCAGATGAACAGACCCTCTGCCACCGGGCCGAGGGAGCCGAGGGCGAACCCGCCGGGCGACTTGTTGTCCTGCACGTACTTGAGGTACGTGATGATGTCGGCCTTCTGCTGCGGCGTCAGGTTGAGGTCGTTGAAGACCGGCATGTTCTGCGGGCCGGTGATCATGGCCTCGTAGATGTGCTTGCCGGACACCGACTGGAGGTTCGGGGCGTACTTGCCCTCGGTCAGCGCACCACCGGCGCCGGCCACGTTGTGGCACATCGCGCAGTTGATGCGGAAGAGCTCCGCACCTTCGGCGGCGTCGCCACTCTTGCCGTCGGTGAGGTCCGTGGAGGGGACCGACGGGCCGGGGCCGAGCGATGCGACGTACTCGGCGAGGGCGTCCACCTGCTCGTCCGTGAACTGGGCGGGCTTCTCTTCCGCCTGGGGGCCCTGCGCGGCCATCGGCATGCGACCGGTGCCGACCTGGAAGTCGACCGACGCGGCACCGACGCCGATGAGGGACGGGCCCTCGCTCGTGCCCTGCGCGGACAGACCGTGGCAGGTGGCGCAGTTCGAGGCGAAGAGCTTCTGGCCCTCGTTCACCTTCGACTGGCTCGACGCGGCCACGGTGCTCGTGCTGTCGTCGGCGTTCGCCGTGGAGCTGAACAGCGCGTACGCACCGCCGGTGGTCATGAGACCGACGACGATGAGCGACACGGTCGCCATCGGGGAACGGCGGCCCTTCTTGGACTTGGTTCTGTTGAACATGCGGTGGGGGCTATCCAGTTCCTACTTGAGAAGGTAGATGACGGCGAAGAGGCCGATCCAGACGACGTCGACGAAGTGCCAGTAGTACGACACGACGATCGCGGTGGTCGCTTCCTTGTGACCGAAGTTCTTGGCGGCGAAGCCGCGACCGAGCGTCAGCAGGAAGGCGATGAGGCCACCCGTGACGTGGAGACCGTGGAAACCGGTGGTCATGTAGAAGGCCGAGCCGTAGGCACTGGAGGAGAGCGTGATGCCCTCGTGCCAGAGGTTGGCGTACTCGAAGATCTGGCCGCAGACGAAGATCGCGCCCATGCAGTACGTGACGAAGAACCACTCCGTCATGCCCCAGTCCTTCGGGTTCCAGCTCGTGCGGTGCACCTGGAAGCGCTCCGCGGCGAACACCGCGAACTGGCAGGCGAAGCTGGACAGCACCAGGATGATCGTGTTCACCGAGGCGAACGGCACCTCGAGCTTGGAGGTCTCGGTCGCCCAGAGCTCGGGCGAGGTGCTGCGCAGCGTGAAGTAGATCGCGAACAGGCCGGCGAAGAACATGACCTCGCTGCCCAGCCACACGATCGTCCCCACGGCAACGGCGTTCGGCCTGTTGAGGACCGGACCGCTGGCGGATCTGGAGAGAGGGGTGCTAGTCACGTCTCCATTATGTCGGAAGTCACCGACAGTGTTTTCGCAGGAGACTGGCGGGTCACTCGAATTCACTACGATCGACGACATGCTCGACGTACTCTCATGGCCCTCGGTGATCAGCGCGCTCATGGCGCGCGAGGACCTGACGATCAGCCAGTCCACATGGGCCATGCAGGAGATCGTGGCAGGACGGGCGACGGCGGCGCAGATCGCCGCCTTCGTCGTCGCGTTGCGCGCGAAGGGCGAGACCGTCGACGAGGTCGTCGGCTTCCGCGACGCCATCCTCGACGCCGCCATCCCGCTGGACGTCGACCCCATGGCGCTCGACATCGTGGGGACGGGCGGCGACGTCGTCGGGACCGTGAACGTCTCGACCATGGCGGCTATCGTGATCGCCGCGGCCGGCGTCCCCGTCGTCAAGCACGGCAACCGCGCGAGCTCCTCGAAGTCCGGGTCCAGCGACGTCCTCGCCGCGCTAGGGCTCGACCTCACGATGGACGCCGCGCGTGTCGCGGACACGTTCCGGCGTGTCGGCCTGACCTTCGCCTTCGCGAGCGCCTTCCACCCGGGCTTCGCCCACGCGGCGGCGGTCCGGCGCGAGATCGGCGTGCCGACCGTGTTCAACTTCCTCGGTCCGCTCGTCAACCCCGCGCGGTGCGAGGCGAACGCGGTCGGCGTCGCGCAGCTCGACCTCGTCCCGATCATCACGGGCGTGTTCCAGACCCGTGGGGCGACGGCGCTCGTGTTCCGCGGCGACGACGGGCTCGACGAGCTCACCACGACCGGGCACAGCCACATCTGGGAGGTCACGGGCGGCCGCGTCACCGAGCACGACCTCGACCCGCGCGACCTCGGCATCGCCCGCGCCGCGACCTCGGACCTGCTGGGCGGCGACCCCGAGCACAACGCCGGCGTGGTGCACCGCGTCCTCGCGGGGGAGTCCGGCCCGGTCCGCGACATCGTGCTGCTCAACGCCGCCGCCGGCCTCGTGTCGTTCCGGCTCGCCGAGGACCCGTCCGAGGTCGACCGGCCGATCCTGCACCGCTTCCGCGAGCAGCTCGTCGTCGCCGCCGAGGCGGTCGACTCCGGTGCCGCAGCGCGCAAACTGGCCGAGTGGGTCAGCGCGTAGGTCGCACCGCACGCACGAGACGCAACGCACGCACGAGACGCAACGCACAGGAGGCGCGGCGCCGGTCCGTGGGACCGGCACCGCGCCTCCAGGCGGTCGCGTCAGCGCGTGTTACTGGACGTCCTCGTCGACCCAGTCGAAGGTCTTCGTGACGGCCTTCTTCCAGAGGCGCAGGGTGCGCTCGCGCTCGGCCTCGTCGAGCTGCGGCTCCCAGCGCTTGTCCTCCTGCCAGTTGGCGCGGAGCTCGTCGAGGTTCGCCCAGAACCCGACGGCCAGACCGGCCGCGTAGGCGGCGCCGAGCGCGGTGGTCTCGGCGACCACCGGACGGACGACCGGCACGTTGAGGATGTCGGCCTGGAACTGCATGAGCGCGTCGTTGGCGGTCATGCCACCATCGACCTTGAGCTCCGTCAGGTCCACGCCGGAGTCGGCGTTGACGGCGTCGAGGACCTCGCGGGTCTGCAGCGCCGTCGCCTCGAGGGCGGCACGCGCGATGTGGCCCTTGTTGACGTAGCGGGTGAGTCCGACGATCGCACCGCGGGCATCAGGACGCCAGTACGGGGCGAAGAGACCCGAGAACGCCGGGACGAAGTACACGCCGCCGTTGTCCTCGACGGTCTTGGCGAGGGCCTCGACCTCCGGGGCGCTGCCGATGAGGCCGAGGTTGTCGCGGAGCCACTGGATGAGCGACCCCGTGACGGCGATCGATCCTTCGAGTGCGTAGTGGGTGTCCGCGTCGCCGAGCTTGTAGCCGACGGTGGTCAGCAGCCCGTTCTCCGAGCGGACGATCTCCGTGCCCGTGTTGAAGATGAGGAAGTTGCCGGTGCCGTAGGTGTTCTTCGACTCGCCCTGGTCGAACGCGGCCTGGCCGAACGTCGCGGCCTGCTGGTCGCCGAGGATGCCGGCGATGGGGACCTCGCGCAGCAGGTTCGAGGACTCGACGTGGCCGTAGACCTCGGAGGAGCTGACGATCTCCGGGAGCATCGACTTCGGCACACCGAAGTCGGCGAGGATGTCGTCGCGCCACTGCAGCGTCTCGAGGTCCATGAACAGCGTGCGGGACGCGTTCGTGACGTCGGTCTTGTGGACGCCGCCGTCGATGCCACCGGTCAGGTTCCAGAGGACCCAGGTGTCGGTCGTGCCGAACAGCAGGTCCCCGGCCTCGGCCTTCTCGCGCGCACCCTCGACGTTCTCGAGGATCCACATGATCTTCGTGCCGGCGAAGTACGTCGCGAGCGGCAGGCCGACGATGGCCTTGTACCGGTCGGTGTCGCCGTCGGCGAGCTTGTCGACGATGGACTGCGTGCGGGTGTCCTGCCAGACGATCGCGTTGTAGACGGGCTTGCCGGTCGTCTTGTCCCAGACCACCGCGGTCTCGCGCTGGTTGGTGATGCCGACCGCCGCGACGTCGTGGCGGGTGATGTCCGCGCGGGACAGCGCCTGGCCGATGACCTCACGCGTGTTGTCCCAGATCTCCGCCGGGTCGTGCTCGACCCACCCGGCGCGCGGGAAGATCTGCTCGTGTTCCTTCTGTCCGACGGACACGATCGAGCCGGAGTGGTCGAAGACGATCGCTCGGGTCGAGGTCGTGCCCTGGTCGATGGCGACGATGTAGTCGGCCATGGGTGCTCCTTACGGTGTTGCTCGGGTGGGTGTTGTGGAGAGATGGATCAGGCGAGGGGGAGCAGGGCGTAGGACAGCCCGGCTGCGAGTGCACCGCCGACGAGCGGTCCAACGACGGGGACCCAGGCGTAGGCCCAGTCGCTCGAGCCCTTGCCGCGGATCGGGAGGAGAGCGTGCGCGATGCGCGGACCGAGGTCACGAGCCGGGTTGATGGCGTACCCGGTCGGACCACCGAGCGAGACACCGATCGCGATCACGAGGAAGGCGACGGGGACCGCGCCGAGCTCGGCGGGGGTCTTGCCGTTCGTGAACGCGATCACGACGAAGACGAGGACGAAGGTGCCGATGATCTCGGTGACGAGGTTCCAGCCGTAGGAGCGGATCGCCGGGCCGGTGGAGAACACGCCGAGCTTCGCGGCCGCGTCGGGCTCCTCGTCGAAGTGCTGCTTGTAGGCGAGCCAGACGATGACCGCACCGATGATCGCGCCGATCAGCTGCGCGAGCCAGTAGAGGAACATCTCGCCGACGGTGATGTTGCCGAGGATCGCCTGCGCGAGGCTCACGGCCGGGTTGAGCTGGCCGCCCGACTTGTAGGACACGGTGACACCGGCGAAGACCGCGAAGCCCCAGCCGATCGTGACCATGAGGAAGCCGGCGCCGAAGCCCTTCGACTTCGTCAGCGAGACGGCGGCGACGACGCCGCCACCGAGGATGATGAGCATCGCCGTACCGACGAGCTCAGACAGGAAATTGACGCCGATGCCGTCCATCGGTGGACCTCCAGTGCGTGAGGGTGGGGGTCCGGTGAAGCTGCGCCGCACTCCCCGTTGAGTGATTGAGGCCGAGCATAGTGACGGGGACTCGCGGTGGGCGATGACTTCGTGAGGGAAGTGCGACAAAGTGCACGAACGTGCAGGAGGAGTGTGCGCCGAGGTCTCCGGAGGGATGCGCACGACCGCACCCCCATGCACGAACGTGCAATGTCAACGAACGACTGAGCGCGCTCGCGTTGTACATTGGGGCCACTCCGGTCGACGACGGCGGTGTGCTGCCTCTCGATCGCCCGCACTCTCGTGGAGGTCAGCATGAAGAAGCTCATCAACGATCCGCAGGCTGTGGTCACCGAGACCGTCCGCGGGTTCGCACGCGCCCACGCCGGTCACGTGGTCCTCGTCGAGGACCCGATCCACCTCCACCGCGCCGATGCCCCGGTGTCCGGCAAGGTCGGCATCGTCAGCGGCGGCGGCAGCGGCCACGAGCCCCTGCACGCCGGGTTCGTCGGGTACGGCATGCTCGACGCGGCCGTCCCCGGTCCGGTGTTCACGAGCCCCACCCCTGATCCGATCGTCGCCGCGACGAAGGCGGTCGACGGGGGAGCCGGTGTGCTCCACATCGTGAAGAACTACACCGGCGACGTGCTCAACTTCGAGACCGCCGCGGAGCTCGCGGGCATGGACGACGTGCGGGTCGAGTCCGTGGTGGTTAACGACGACGTGGCCGTCCAGGACTCCCTCTACACGGCCGGCCGCCGCGGGGTCGCCGGCACCGTCGTCGTCGAGAAGTGCGCCGGAGCCGCAGCCGAGCGCGGGGACGACCTCGACCAGGTCGCCGCGGTCGCCCGGCACGTGAACGACGTCACCCGGTCGATGGGGCTCGCCCTGTCCTCCGGCACCGTCCCGCACGCGGGGGAGCCGTCCTTCACGCTCGCCGACGACGAGGTCGAGCTCGGCATCGGCATCCACGGCGAACCCGGACGCGAGCGCATCCCGATGGCACCGGCCGACGAACTCGTCGACCGGGTGCTCGAACCGATCCTCACCGACCTCGACGCGCCGGCCGGCTCGAAGGTCCTGCTCCTCGTCAACGGCATGGGCGGCACCCCGCTGTCCGAGCTCTACATCGCCTACCGACGGGCCGCCGAGGTGCTCACCGACCGCGGGTTCGAGGTCGCGCGTAGCCTGGTCGGTGACTACGTCACGTCCCTCGAGATGCAGGGGTTCTCGCTCACCGTCACGGTGCTCGACGACGAACTCACCGCGCTCTGGGACGCTCCGGTGGAGACCCCGGCACTCCGCTGGGGCCGCTGACCCGCCGCACCACGACCCGGCCCGCCACGGAGCCGGACGCAGGAAGGAACACGAATTGGCGCTCGACACCGCATGGGCCATCGACTGGGTCCGACGCACCGCCGCGACGATCGACGAGCACCGGGCAGAGCTCGTCACGCTCGACCGGGAGATCGGTGACGGTGACCACGGCGAGAACCTCGACCGCGGCTTCCGCGCCGTGCTCGAGGCCGTCGACGCCGACTCGTTCGACACCCCCGGCGCCGTGCTCAAGGTGGTCGCGACGAAGCTCATCTCCACGGTCGGCGGCGCCGCCGGGCCGCTCTTCGGCACGGCGTACCTCAAGGCGGCCCAGGCGGCCGGCGACGCGACCGAGCTCGACGCCGACACCCTCGTCGCGGTCTTGACCGCCGCTCGCGACGGCATCGTGTCCCGCGGCAAGGCCGCCGTCGGCGACAAGACGATGGTCGACGCGTGGTCGCCGGCGGTCGACGCCGCCGCGGCCGCCGCCGGCGCGGGGGACAGCCCCGAGCAGGTGCTCGCCGCCGCCGCCGACGCCGCGGTCACGGGTGCCGAGTCGACCGACCCGCTCGTCGCGCACAAGGGCCGCGCGAGCTACCTCGGGGAACGGGCCGTCGGGCACCGCGATCCGGGCGCACAGTCGACCGTGTACATCCTCCGGGCCGCGGTGGACGCCGCGTGACCGTCGGGATCCTCGTCGTCTCGCACAGCGCGGCGATCGCGACCGGCACCGTCGAGCTCGCCCGCCAGATGGCCTCGGACGTGCCGATGGTGGCAGCCGGCGGCACCGACGACGGTGGCATCGGGACCTCGTTCGAGGCGATCACCGCCGGGATCGAGGAGCTCGGCGACGCGGACGCCGTCGTGGTCCTCTGCGACCTCGGCTCGGCCTACCTGACGACCGACACGGCGCTCGACTTCCTCGACGACGACGCACGCGCTCGCGTGCACGTCTCGCCGGCTCCGCTGGTGGAGGGCGCGGTCGCCGCGGCCGTCGCCGCGCAGACCGGTGGTGACGTGGACGCGGTCCTGGCCGCCGCCGCGTCGGCCGCAGCCTCCGATGACGACGCGGGTCGCGCCTCCGATCCGTCGGGTGGTCAGCCTGGAGGCGCGGCGCAGCTCGACGGCACCGGTCCGGTCGACGACGCGGTCGCGTCCGAGACCGTCGAACTGGTCAACGAGAGCGGGCTGCACGCCCGCCCCGCGGCGGAGTTCGTGAAGACCGCCGCGAAGTACGAGGCCTCGGTGCGGGTGAACGGCGTCGACGCGAAGAGCCTGCTCGCGATCATGGCGCTGGCGCTGCCGAAGGGCGCGACCGTCACGGTCGAGGCGACGGGGCCGGACGCCGACGACGCCGTGGCCGCGCTCGTCGCGCTCGTGCGGTCCGGCTTCGGCGAGTAGCCCCGCCTGCGCCGTGTCTCGGTCGGGCCGCGCCGAGTCTCGGTCGGGCCGGCCGGGCCGGCCACCGGGGTCAGACGATCGAGACCGTCCCGGCCAGATCGAGGTCGGACGGGCCACCGGTGACCCCGGCGTCCGCGAGGAGCGTGGCGCCGAAGACCGCGCTCCAGAAGGTCCGGGCATCCCGGGCGACGCCGCTCGGACTCGTCCACCCGTGCTCGGCGACGACCCGGTCGAGGTAGCGCTCCGACTGACGGAACAGGACCGCGAGCAGCAGTCGGACGCGGTCCCGCTGTGCCCCGTCGTCACCGGCCGCCGCGAGTGCCCGCACCACGAGCGGGGTCGACGGCATCGCGAGGGCGGTGCGCGCGAGGACCTGCCGGAACGCCTCGGCCGTGGTCGCCCGGCGCCCCGCTGCCTGCAGCCGCGTGGTGTCCCGGAGGAACAGCGCGAAGGCGGCGTCGAGCACGAGCCGGTCCTTCGACCCGAAGTGGTGCGTGATCTGGTTCGGGTAGACCCCGGCCGCGCGGGCGACCTCGCTGACCGTCACCGCTCGGCGTCCGCTCGCGCCGCTGCTGAGCAGTCCGGCCGTCGCAGCGAGGATCTTCGCCCGGGTCGCTGCGCCCCGGGGGGTGCCGGGAGCGTCGGTCGTGGTTGCCATCTCCGAATTGTACGTGGTACAACTCCACTTGTTCAACGTACAAGAAGGAGTCTTCCGTGGACATCTCCATCACCGGCTACGGCGCGGTCTCCCCGTTCGGCCACGGCGTCGACGCGCTCTGGGACGCCCTCGTGGCCGGGCGCTCCGGCGTGCACGTCCTCGAGCGGTCCGGCTCGTTCTGGGACCAGGTCCCGACCATGGTCGGGGCCGACGCCGACCTCGACGCGGACGGCGCGCTCGGCCGGGTCCGGGCGAACCGGCTCGACCGGAGCCAGCAACTCGCGCTCGTCGCGGCGGAGGAGGCCTGGGCGGACGCCGGGACGCCCGCCGTCGAGGGCGACCGGCTCGCCGTCGTCGTCGGGACGGGCATCGGGGGAGTGGAGACCCTGCTCGACGCGCACGACGTCCTCGGCGCCTCCGGGGCACGACGGGTGTCACCGCGCACCGTCCCGATGCTCATGGCCAACGGCGCTGCCGCCCAGATCAGCATCGCGTTCGGCGCGCGGGCCGGTGCGTACACGACGGTGTCGGCGTGCGCTTCCGGGGCCGAGGCGATCGCGACGGCCGCCCGGCTCATCGCCACCGGTGAGGCGGACGTCGTGATCGCCGGCGGGACCGAGGCCGCGGTGACCCCGGTGACGATGGCGTCCTTCGCGCAGTCCCAGGCGCTCGCGAAGCCGGGCGACGACGACCCGACCACGCTCTCGCGGCCGTTCGACGTCGACCGGCGCGGGTTCGTGCTCGGCGAGGGCGCCGGGTTCGTGGTGCTCGAACGCGCCGAACACGCCGCGGCGCGGTCACAGCGGTCGCACGGCACGCTCGCCGGCTGGGGGATCACCTCCGACGCGTTCCACATCACCGCGCCGCTCGCGGACGGCAGCGAGCAGGAGCGAGCGATGGCGGCCGCTATCCGGATGGCCGGGCTGACCGGAGCGGACATCGACCACGTCAACGCGCACGCGACCGGCACGCCCGTCGGTGACGTCGGCGAGGCCGCGGCGATCGCCCGCGCCGTGGGCACCGGCGCGCTCGTCACCGCGCCGAAGAGCGCGATCGGGCACATGTTCGGCGCTGCCGGAGCGGTCGAGTCGATCCTCGCCGTGCGGACGATCGAGACCGGGGTCGTGCCGCCGACCCTGAACCTCGAGCACCTGGACCCGGCGGTCGCCCTCGACGTGGTGTCCGGGACGGCACGGACGGCACCGATCCGGAGCGCGCTCAACAACTCGTTCGGGTTCGGCGGCCAGAACGCGTCGCTCGTGTTCACCGGGGCCTGACCGCCGGACGGAGCAGGATGGGTCCGTGTCCAGGAGCATCCACACGACGACGACCCACGACGGCACCACGGTGGCGCGGGTCCGCGCCGCCGGTCCGGGCCAGCGGACGTGGTTGCTCCTGCACGGGTCCGACGGACACGAGACCGACCTCGTCCCGCTCGCGGAGCGGCTCATCCCGGACGCGGCGGTCGTCGCGCCCCGGGGGACCGTGCCGACGCCGTCCGGCTTCGCGCACGTCGACCGGCGGGAGGACCGGACCTTCGACGAGGACGGCCTCCGAGTCCGCTCGGCCGCGCTCGCTGCGCTGATCGAGGAGGAGCAGGGGTCCGTGCCGCCGGGCGACGGCATGCTCCTCGTCGGGTTCTCGAACGGCGCGGTGATGGCCGCCGCACTCGTCGAGTCTCGTCCGGACCTCTTCTCGGCAGCGGTCCTCCTCCGGACGCAGCCCCCGTACGAGACCACCGCTGCCCGACCGGCCGAGGCGAGCGCGCCCGCGCCCTCGATCCCGGTGCTCGTCCTCGACGGTCGGGACGACGCCCGACGCCGTCCGGACGACGGGCGTCGCGTCGCGGACCGGTTGCGCGGGCTCGGCCACCGGGTGTCGCACGTGGTGCTGCCCACGGGGCACGGGATCACGGACGATGACGAGCGAGCGATCGGCGCGTGGCTCGCAGGGATCGAGGACGGGACGGTCAGCGCGTCGGCGTGAGGTCCTGCAGGCCCGTGACCCGGAGCAGGTCGAGCTTCGCCGCGTCCTCCGTGCCGGGCACCGCCGTGTACACCACGATCCGGAGATCCCCGCCGGGCACGCTCAGCACGTCGCAGTCGATCTCGATCGTCCCGACGGGGGAGTGCACCCGCTTGCGGCTCGCCCGGTGCTCGGCGACCCGGCCGGTGTTCCAGCGCCGTTCGAACTCGGGCGACTCGCGGCGGAGCCGGGCGACCAGCTCGGCGAGGTCACGGTCGGCGGGGTAGCGACCGACCGCGGCGCGGAGGTCGGCGGCGAGGTCGCTGGAGAACTCCTCCTCGTGCTCGGCGTCCCACTCGACCTCGTCGTGCCCGTGCATGAAGTGCCGCCAGACGAGGTTCCGGTCGATGCCGGAGTACCGCGACGGGTCCCCGGTCATCGCCGCCCAGAGGTCGTTCCAGAGGACGATGTCGTGCGCGGCGGTGAACACCGCGAGCGGGACGTCACCCAGGCGGTCGACGATCCGTTGCACGCCCGGGGTGACGTGGCGGGGCACCACCAGGCGGGACGGCGGCACGACGGAGGCGACGCGGCAGAGGTGGTCGCGTTCCTCCTCGGTGAGGCGGAGCGCGGTCGCGAGCGCGCTGAGGAGCTGCGCGGACGGGTTCGTGGCGCGGCCCTGCTCGAGCCGCACGACGTAGTCGACACTGACACCGGCCAGCGCGGCGAGCTCCTCGCGACGGAGACCGGGCGTCCGCCGACCCGGCCCCGCCGGCAAGCCGACCTCCTCGGGACGCACCCGGTCGCGCCAGGAACGCAGCACACTCGCGAACTCACTCATGTGCACCATCCTCGCCCCGCGCCTCCCGGCTTCCCTGGTACTGCCGGTCCCACTGTCGAGCGGTGCCTGGGGGACCCGGCCTTGGTGGCGGATGGTGGGGGCATGACAACGACACTCATCACCGGAGCCAACCGCAGCCTCGGCCTCGAGACCGCCCGACGCCTCATCGAGGCCGGCCACACCGTCTACGCCGGCATGCGCGACCCGTCGCGCGGCGACGAGGCCCGTGCGCTCGGCGCGCACGTCGTCCAGCTGGACGTCACCGACCAGTCCTCGGTCGAGCGCGCGGTCGCCGAACTGCCCGGACTCGACGTGCTCGTGAACAACGCCGGGATCCTCGGGACCTCGTTCGGCGTGGACGACCTCGACGCCGCCGCGATCGCCTCCGTGCTCGACACCAACGTCACCGGGGTCGTCCGGGTGACGCAGGCCGCGCTGCCGCTCCTCCGCGAGTCGGCGAACCCGGTCATCGTGAACGTCGCGTCCGGCGTCGGGTTCCCGCGCTGGCTCACCACGCCCGGGCGGGACGAGTACCCCGTGCCCGCCGTGCCGTACGCGGCCTCGAAGGCGGCGCTCATCGCACTCACCGTGCAGTACGCGAAGAACTTGCCGACGTTCCGGGTGAACGCGAGCGACCCCGGGTACACCGCGACCGAGTTCAACGGGTTCGGCGGGCACCAGACCGTCACCGAGGGGACGGACGCGACCGTGGCGCTCGCGACCATCGGGGCCGACGGGCCCACGGGGGAGTTCCACGACCGCGACGGGCGCGTCGCGTACTGACGACCGGGCGCGTCGGGACGCGTCGCGTCCTGACGTGACCGGCAGCAGACGGGAGGCGCGTGGCGGACCGGCACCGCGCCTCCCGTCCGTCGCGTGGTCGCGTGACCGGCGTGGCGGGCCGGCACCGCGCCTCCCGTCCATCCGCCCGTCAGTCCTGGACGTCGGTGCCGAAGCCGGGGCCCGGCCGCATCATCCAGCCCTCCGCGTCCGGCAGCGGGCGGAACCCGAACCGCTCGTACAGGCCGTGCGCGTCCGCGGTGAAGAGTGCGAACCGCTTCAGCCCGAGCGCTTCGACGACCTCGGTCACGCCCCCGACGAGCGCGACGCCGACGCCACGGCCGCGCGCCGCAGGGTCGACGAACACGTCCGCGAGCCAGCCGAACGTGACGCCGTCGGTGATCACGCGGGCGTACCCGAGCTGCTGACCGCTCGCCTCGTCGAACACGCCGAAGTTGCGGGAGCCGGCGATGATCGCCTCCTGCGCTGCCCGCGTGCGACCGCGGGCCCAGTAGGACTCCTCGCTCAGCCAGCGGTGCACGCGGTCGACGTCGAGGTCGGCGGGGTCGTCGGAGAAGCGCAGTCCGTCCATGCGCCCAGTGAACCGGCGGGTGGGCGCGCGGGGCAACGGCCGATCCGGATGCGGCGGCCTGGAGGCGCGGCGTGGGCCCGGCGGGACGGTGCGGGTGGGAGCGTGCCGCGTCGACGGTCCTGTGCTGCCGCGTCCGTCAGTCCGCGGTCCGACCCGCGTCACGGGACGGCGCCACGACGATCCGGCCCCCGCGTCGGTACTGCGCCGACCACGCGACCGTTGCGGCGATCAGGAGCACCAGGATCGCACTGACGAGTCCGGTGCCCACACCGAGGCCGCCACGTCCGTGCGGGACCGCCACCCAGTCCGCGAACGACGCGCCGACCGGCCGGGTGAGGACGTACGCCGTCCAGAACGCGGCGACCGGTCCGAGCAGCCCGGTCAGCCGGCCGACCACGACGAGAGCCATCGCCGCGACGAAGACCAGCCCGGCGGCGAGGAACCCGAGGCGGAACGTGGTGGCCAGGAGGTCCCCGGCGGCGGTGCCGAGCGCGAACGTCACCACGACGGCCGCCCAGTAGAAGTGCTGCCGCCGGCGGGTGGTGACGGAGTGCACGTCGAGCGTGCCCTCGACGCGCCGCCACACCACGAAGACCGCGGTCAGCGCCACCAGGAACACCGACGTGGAGACCAGGTACGGCACGCCGAACGCGACGTGGGCGACGTCCGCGATCATCGTCCCGAACACTCCGACCATCGAGACCGCGGTCCAGTACAGCCACGGCACGTACCGCGTCGTGGCGAGCTGGAGCGCGAGCACGCCGGCGAAGAGCGCTGCCGTGACCAGGACCGTGGGCGCGGGATCGAACCGCGTGACGAGGAAGTCCGAGAGTGTTTCGCCCATCCCGGTGGTGAGGACCTTGACCACCCAGAACGACGGAGTCGGGTCGGGGACGCGGTTCGCGGTCATGCGGCTGCGGATCCGTCGCGGCGGAGCCGGACGGAGAGCCAGCTGATGATCGCGGTGATGACGACGAGGAAGACGATGCTCGTGGCGATGGTCCCGATGCCGAGTCCGCCGTCCTGGACCGGCGAGGACAGCAGGTCTCCGGTGGACGCACCGAGCGGGCGGGTGAGGACGTAGGCGATCCAGAAGCAGAGCACCGCGCCACGGCGGCCGATCGACCAGACCGCGGCGGTGACGGCGATCGCGCCGGCGAAGAGCAGCAGGGAGGGGAAGGAGCCGAGGCCGGTCTGCTCCGCAATGAGGTCACCGGCCGCCGTGCCGAGGGCGAAGGTGAAGAGGATCGCCAGCCAGTAGAACGCTTCGCGGCGGACCGTGTCGATGCTGTGGATCGACAGGGTCCCCTCGGTCCGGAACCAGATCACGAACACCGCGGCGAGCGCTGCGGCGAACACGGTCGTGCTGAGGATCAGCGGCACGCCCAGCCCGTCGGTGAGGTCGTCGGTGATGCACGTGCCGACGATGCTGATGAGGACCACCGTGATCCAGTACCGGGTCGGCCGGTACGAGTGGAGGTCCGCTGCGGTCTCACCGACGGTGGTGGCGAGGACCTTGATGATCCAGAACGAGGCAGTCGGGTCCGGGACCTTGTTCGATCGGACGCGACGAGGCCGGAGCGCTACGGGCGGATGGGACACGGTGTTCTCCTCGTCGGACGGAGCGGTACCGCGGTGCGGGACCGCTGACGTCACGACGGTAGGAACCCGTTCACAAGACTCCGCCAAGAATCGGGACACGGGCCGGGGCAGGGCGGGTCTGTCAGGATGACGGGATGCGCGCAGTGCAGTACGCCGAGTTCGAGTCCGTGCCGTCGATCGTCGAGGTCCCGGACCCGGCGGCACCCGCGGACGGTGTCGTTGTGCGGGTCGCCGCGACCGGGGTCTGCCGGAGCGACTGGCACGCCTGGAAGGGACACGACGACTCGGTGCGACTCCCGCACGTGCCCGGGCACGAGTTCGCCGGCGTCGTCACCGCCGTCGGCCCCGAGGTCACCCGTCACGCCGTCGGGGACCGGGTGACCGCGCCGTTCGTGTTCGCGTGTGGCTCCTGCGCCGAGTGCCTGGACGGCGCCACCCAGGTGTGCACGCGGCAGGAGCAGCCCGGCTTCACGCTGCCGGGGTCGTACGCCGAGTCGGTCGTCGTCCCGCACGCCGACGTCAACCTCGTCGCGCTGCCCGACGCCGTCGGGTTCGCCGAGGCCGCCGGGCTCGGGTGCCGCTTCGGGACCGCGTACCACGCCCTGCACGCTCGAGCGCGGGTCGCCGCGGGGGAGTGGGTCGTGGTGTTCGGCTGCGGCGGGGTCGGGCTCTCGACGGTCATCGTCGCCGTCGCCGCCGGTGCCCGGGTCGTCGCCGTCGACGTGTCGGCCGGCGCGCTCGACCGAGCAGCGGCTCTCGGCGCCGCCACCGTGACGATGGGCGACGATGCCGCTGCGGCCGTCCGGACCATCACCGGCGGGGGAGCGCACGTGTCGGTCGACGCGTTCGGGAGCCGTGCCACCTCGGTCGCCGCCGTCGCGTCCCTGTGCCCGCGCGGACGCCACGTGCAGGTCGGGCTGCTCCTCGACGACGAGGCGCAACCGGCGATCCCGATGGGCCGGGTGATCGCCGAGGAGCTCGAGCTGCTCGGCAGCCACGGCATCGCGGTGGGGGAGTACGCGGCGATGCTCGAGGACGTCGTCGCCGGACGGCTGCGGCCGGCGGACTCGATCGGGCGGTCGATCACGTTCGACGAGCTGCCGGATGCGCTCGTGGCGATGGACGGGCCCGCGACGAGCGCGGGGATGACGGTCGCGGTCGTCTGACCGCCCTGCCGTCAGGCGCGGATGAGGTTCGGTGCGAAGCGGCACCAGTAGTCGGTGATGGGCCCGTCCGACTCCCGGATGCCGACACCGTACGACTCGCCGTCGATGACCCAGGACCCGAGGACCGGGTGGTTGTGCCCGTTCGACCCGGGGAAGTCGGGCAGCTCGTGGTACTGCTGCCACACCTGCTCCCGCCCGGTGCCGGAGCGCCGGTACTCCCGGCCGTTCGTCGTCACGGACCCGTCGGCGCGGTGCACCGCGATGCCGTCGCCCTCGCGCCCGAAGACCGGCTTCACGACGAAGTCCGTCATCCCGTGTGGGCCGTCGGCGTACGCCGGCAGGAGGTTCTCGTGCCCCGGGAACAACCGCCACAGCGCGACGAGCAGCAGCTTGTTCGACAGGAACATCTTCCACGCCGGCTCGTACCAGTGCCCGAGGCGCCCCCGGTCGCGGATGAGGAACGCGCCGAACTCCTGGTCGCCCTGAGCGCGGTCCTCGCCGGAGACGAGGTCCTCCCACGGGTACAGCTTGAAGATGTTCCGGATGACCGGGTACTGCGTCCCCGGCTCGTCGCCCGGCAGCGTGAACACGCTCCGTGACGACCCGACGGGCTCCTCGTTGCCGACGAACTGCCGTGCGGCAGCGTGCCAGCCGATGTCCTTCATCTCGATGCCGGTGTGCTCCCAGCCTGCTTCGGCCGCCAGGTCCCGCATGTACGCGACGGTGTTCCAGTCCTCGCCCGCGGTGTCCAGGTCGGAATGGGCGACGAACAGCCGGCCGCCGTCCTCCGCGCGCAGCGACTCGTGCAGGAGGGCACGCCACCGCCGGACCATCGCCTCGTGGATGCCGTTCCACTGGTCGGTCTCGGCCGGGAGCTCGCCGGTCGCCAGGCGGTCCTGCAGCCAGTGCCACTGCGACACCGACGCCTCGATGAGTCCGGTCGGGGTGTCGCCGTTGTACTCGAGCAGCTTCGCGGGGGAGCCGTCCCCGGCGTACGCGAGGTCGAACCGCGCGTACACGTCCGGCTCGTCGTGCTCGAGCGACCACGCGGCGAGGTCGAACCCGGCCGGGGTGAGGCCGAGGGTGCCGAGCGCGCCGGACGCCATGTACCTGGCGGCCTCGAGGCACATCCGGTGCAGCTCCTCGGTCTGCTGCTCCAGCGCCTCGACCTCCGGCAGGGTGAACACGTACGCGGCGCCGTCGTTCCAGTACTCGACCTCGGACCCGTCGTCCCGGTGCGACCGGGAGTAGATGAGGCCGGTCTGCTGGATCCGACGCTGCCAGTCCGGACGCGGGGCGAACTCCACGCGCTCCATCAGCCGCCGAACCCACCGTGCTCGCCGGAACCGCCGAAGCCGCCCTTCGACACCGAGCTGCCCTTCGACGAGAAGCCCGACTTCGCGCTCTTGCCCGCGGGGAGCGTGTCGGTCCCACCGGACACCGACTTCCCGACCGCTGGGACCTTGGTCGCGCGGCTGCCGCTGAGCGGCAGATAGTACCAGCCGGCGTGCCCGCCGTGGTTGTTGCAGTCGTCGTCCGGCAGGCGCTTCTGCGTGGAGTTGTCGCGGCAGATCTTCGCGTAGTCGCTGTTGACGCCGGCGCCCTCACCACACCCGGTCAGGGATGCGGCCAGCGCGGCGGCCACTCCGATCGAGACGACACGGGACGCACGACGACGACGAACACTCACGTCGTCGAACAGTACCGGGGTCGGTGGCTGGCCGCTCAGCTGCGCGGTCGGTACACCTCCGCCTTCGCGCCGCCGGCGAAGGCGGTCGAACTGACCAGCTCGAGATCGAGTTCGTGCTCGAGCCCGTCGAAGATGCCCGCGCCGGAGCCGAGCGCGACGGGCAGCACCACGAGGCGGTACTCGTCCACGAGCCCGGCACGCACGAGGCTCCGGCAGAGGTCCGTACCGCCCTGGGCGAGGAGGTAGCCGGGGTGGTCGTCGCTGGCACCGCCCGTGTCGCTGGCACCGCCGGCGTCGTCGGCCCGCAGCCGGACGATCTCCTCCGCCAGGTCGCCGCTCGCGACGCGGGCGCCCGACCAGGTGACCGCCGCCGCGTCGGGGGAGTCACCGAGGTCAATCGCGCTCGGGTCGAAGCCGGGGTTCCTGGTGACGACGACCTTCGGGATGGCGTTCATGACCGCGGCGATCGGCGTCGAGGCGTTCGCCCAGTACCCGGCGATCGACTCGAACGTCCGCCGACCGAACACGTGGACGCCGGCGCCCGCCACGGTGTCGAGCACCCAGGCAGCGGAGTCGGGGGTGGAGGCCCGGAACATCCAGTCGGACTCCGCGCGCATGCCGGCGACGTGACCGTCGAGGGACATCGACATCTTCAGGACGAGCTTCCGCATCGAACACCGCCTGCTCCGAGCGCCCGACGGCGCTCACGGCGCGATCGTAGGGCGGACGGCCGAGACACGCCCGGGCGTCACGGCTGCGAGCAGTCCTGTCAGGATCGCGGGTCGCGACGACACCTCTGGATAAGGAGTGAGATGCGGCGGACGACGCTGGTCCGGCCTTCGATCTGGGGGGACTGACGGCCTGGAGGCGCGTGGCGGGGACGACCCGCGCCTCCAGTCCGTCGGTGGGTCACTGGATCGCCGGAGGCCCGCTGCGGCCTGTAGGGTGCGACGCTGGTGCCGTGAACGACGCCCTCGCACCAGCGCTCGTCCCCGAGCTCCTCGTTGCCGACCTCGATCGGAGCATCGGGTTCTGGTGCGGTCTGTGCGGCTTCGACGTCAGCTACGAACGTGCCGAGGAGCGCTTCGCGTACATCGTCCTCGGCACGGCGCACCTCATGCTCGAGCAAGCGGGAGTCGGTCGCAACTGGGTCACCGGTCCGCTCGAGCGCCCGCTGGGCCGTGGGGTGAACTTCCAGATCTCGGTGGCTGACGCGGGTGCTCTCGCCGCCGTGCTCGAGCGTGCCGGCGTGGAACTCTTCATGGCGCTGGAGACGAAGTGGTACCGGGTCGGTGGCGATGACGTCGGAGTGCAGCAGTTCCTCGTGCAGGACCCGGACGGCTACCTGGTGAGGTTCCAGTCGGCGGGGTAGCTCTGCGGCACTGCGACGATCTGCACGTCATCCTCGTAAGTGATCCGTCCGGGCGTGGTCGTTCGGAGCTCGACCCACGGGACCTGGTGACGGTCGAGCAGGTGGAGGTACGTGGTGGCCATCTCGAGGAGATCTGTCGCCTCCGCTCGGAACCACGAGCGCGCACCGGGGTGGAGGGCTTCGTCGAAGCAACCCGGTTCGACGGAGGAGGGGTCGGCGTAGAGGCGGTGCGCCCGACGGTTCGCGGCGACGAGCCAACGCTCGTCCGCATCGGAGAGCCGACCGCCGTCTCGGAGGCCGATGGCGAGTGCGAAGATCCCGGGGAAGCGGCCGCGTCTGTTCGGTACGGCGCTCTGGAATCGGACGAACTGGCCCACGCCCTCACGATACCGAGTGACTCCGTCAGCGCAGGACGGCCGTTATGGCTCCGTGCGGACGCGGACGAGCGGCGGCGCCGATCCTCGTGTGGGTCTCGACGATCGCGAACCCGGTGGCGTCCAACTCGCCCGCGAGCGCCTCGGCGGGCCAGCGGTAGGCCGTGACGACAGCGTGGTCGAACGGGTCGACGGCGGCGCCGAGGAAGAAGCCGACGAGGAGCTGCCCGCCCGGTCGGAGGACCCGAGCGAACTCGTCCAGAGCACGTCGGACGGCGTCCGGCTCGTGGTGAATGAGGGAGTACCACGCCAGCACCCCGCCGTACCCCTCGTCCGGATCGGCCAGGGCGTCGATGTCACCGACCGTGAACGGCACGGTCGGGTGTTCGGCCCGAGCATGCTCGATGAAGGCGGGCACCCGGTCCACCCCGCGGGCGTCCGCGCACTGCGAGGCGAGGTGAGCCGTCCAGTGCCCCGGGCCACACCCGGCGTCGAGGAGCGGCCCCACGACCGACGAGGCCCGTGACGTCACGAGCGCCAGGTCGGACGGGTGCACCGTTGCGATCGACCCCAGCGCGGCGGTGTACTCCGCAGCACGCCTCGAGTACGACCCTTCGACATCTGATGGCACGCGCGCAGCCTAGGACACGAGCGTGGTCGCGTGCGGCATGGCAGGCTTCGAGCATGCCGACGCAGTTCGACCCGATGGTGGGGGAGACGGACGCGATGCTCAGGGCACGGAGTGCCGGGACCGTCTCGGACGAGGCCCTCGCAGACTGGATCGATCGGGCCATGACGGCGTGGACATCCCCGCTCGCGTTGCAGGGCGCTCATCTGCTCAACGACGTGCTCGTCGCAGGGACCGGCGGTCCGGGTGATTCGATGCAAGCGGCCCGGCTGTGGTGGTCGCAGGAGCGTACGGCGTACGCGGCTGACCCTGCGGGCTGGGACCGTCGGTACTGGTCGCGGTACCTGCGGCGTCTCGCGTCGCCCGATCTGGGTCCGGATCTGTCCGAGGCTGAGGTCGATCGCCGTACAGCAGCTTCGCACCGAACGGCTCGACGCACTGCGGAGGACCTGGTACGAGAGGGCTTGATCGCCCGGCGAGACGCGGACGACGTGCTGCACGCCGCGGGATTGGAGTGACAGGAGCTCCTGACGGCCGCGACAGCCGTCGTGGTTCGCCGATCGTGGTCGCGACGGGAGCGCCGGTGCCCACAGGGACTGCTGTGCCAGTCTTGGCGTTGACGCCGCCAGCGACGCTCGAGGAGGAACGGTGACGGACCAGGACCGACTGCTGCTCGTCGAGGACGATCCACGTCTCGGGCCGCTCGTCGCCGAGGTGCTCGGTGACGACTGGGACGTCGTCCTCGTGACGTCGGGCGAGCAGGCACTGGACGCAGCGGCCGGCCGGCGGTTCGCGGTGATGGTGGTCGACCGGCGCCTCCCCGGGATGGACGGGGCCGCGTTCATCGCTGCACTCCGGGGCCGTCGAGACGCCACTCCGGTACTCATGCTCACCGCTCTCGGCGCGCTCGAAGACCGGGTGTCCGGGCTCGATGCGGGTGCCAACGACTACCTCGTGAAGCCGTTCGAGTTCGAGGAGCTCTCGGCCCGACTCCGAGCGCTCACCCGCGACTACAGCTCCGAGGGCGACCCGCTGCCGATCGGCGAGTGGACCTTCTACCCGGACACCAAGACGGTGTACTCGCCGTACTCCGGGCGCATCCAGCTCACGGACCGTGAGAACGCCTTGCTCGCCCTGCTCGCGAAAGCACCGACCACCGCCTTCTCGCGGGCGCACATCCTGTCGAGCGTGTTCGGAGAGAGCGAGCTGGAGGGCACGGTCGACACGTACGTGCACTACATCCGACGCAAGACGGACCGCGGACTCATCACGACCATCCGCGGGGTCGGCTACCGGATCGGTTCGCCGTGATCCGGGATCGACCCGACGACCGCCTCGACCCCGACCGGATGGCGGTCCGTCGCTCTGCCGTCCGGATCGGCTGGCAGGTCGCCGCCGTGTCCGCGGGGCTGGTCGTCCTCATCATCGGACTCGTCCTCGCCTACGTGCTCTGGCAGTCCTCTCCGCGCGAGGAGCTCGAACGGCACCGGTCCGACGCGACACGCATCTTCGTCGACAGTGACGAACTCATCGCGGTCCTCGCGGTCGTCGGTGGCGGTGCCGTCGTGCTCGCCGGCGTCGCCACGTGGGTGATCGCACGCCGAGCGGTCCTGCCGCTCGGCGAAGCGCTCCGGATGCAGCGCACGTTCGTGGCGGACGCGAGCCACGAGCTCCGGACACCGCTCACCGTGATGAGCACCCGCGTGCAGCAACTCCAACGGCGGATGGACCCTGAGGACCCGAACGGAGCCGTCGTCGCCGAGCTCCGAGACGACACCCGAGCCCTCGCGGCCATCGTCGACGACCTGCTCCAGGCCGCGACGATGCACGACGACGACGCGGATCCTTCCCGCAACGGCGGCACCTCGGTGCACGCGGAGATCCTCCGGACCGCCCAGGACCTCCAGGTGCTCGCGAGCGAGCGCGATGTCCGGATCCTCGTCGACCGGACCGAAGCCGTCGTGGCGATACCCGCAACGCCGTTCCGGCGGTGCATCCTCGCGCTCGTCGACAACGCGGTCGGGCACGCCCCGAGCGGATCGACCGTCGAGGTCACCGTCGTCGAGCGAGCAGGACTCGTGGACATCGCCGTCCGCGACCACGGCCGGGGGATCACCGGCATCGACCCCGAGCGTGTCTTCGATCGGTTCGCCCACGGTGCACCAGCCGCGGGCCCCGACACACCGCGATCGAGCTACGGCATCGGCTTGGCGCTCGTGCGGGAGCTCGCTGTCCGTCACCACGGATCGGTGCGGGTCGCAAGGACGGGCTCCGAGGGCACGGAGTTCGTCCTGACGCTTCCACGCGCCGTCACGATCCGCACCGCCCGCGACTGAACACTCCCGGAACGGTGCCGTCCGCATCCGACCGACGTCTTCGCCGATTCTTGGAGGACGAGTCGGACCGTGGTGGCAACGACACGAGGAGCGCCCATGGTCCGGATCATGATCGGAGCGGCCGTCGGGCTGCTCCTCGCCACGACGGCGGGAGCAACGGTCTTCGTCGCGATCAGCCCGGACGTCGTCGCGTTGACCGCCGAGAACGACAATCCAGGTTATCCGCCGGAGTGATCAGGCGCACGGACCGCTCGACTCCGACGGCCCGATCATCGTCTGTCCGTGGTCACCGGGTGCGTGCGACCTGCGTCCTCGTCCGACCGGCGGCGGTCGTGGCGACTCCGGAGTGCCCCGATCAGGACCGGGAGCACGGAGACGACGACGATGACGATCGACAGGACGTCGATGTTGTGGGCGACGAACGGGATCCCGCCGAGCAGGACGCCGACGAGTGTCATCGCGACGACCCAGGTCACACCGCCGACCACGTTCCACACGGTGAAGCGTCGCCAGTGGACCTTGGCGGTCCCAGCGGCGAGCGGGACGTACGTCCGGACAACGGGCACGAACCGTCCGAGCACCAGCGACAGCGCGCCGTACCTGGCGAAGAAGCTCTCTGCTTCGCGGAGCCGCGACGTCTTGAGCAAGCGGGCGTCGTCAGTGAAGAGTCGGCGGCCGAAGTCACGACCGAGCCAGAAACCGACCTGGTCGCCGAGGAAAGCGGCGACGACACCGACGACGATGATCTGCCACGGGGTGACCCCCAGCGTGCTCGAGAGGATCGCCGCGGTCACGAGGAGGGAGTCGCCGGGCAGGAACGGGAACAGGACCCCGGACTCGATGAAGATGACGACGCCGATGCCGAGCAGGACCCACGGCCCGAAGGCGTGGAGGAGGGACGTCGCGTTGAAGAGGAAGATCGCGGCCGGGAGCATCACGTGCATCCGGAGATCCTGACCTCGCCGTGGTCAGGATCCTCAAAGAATCGACTCACCGTGTCGACGGATCAACGCGGCTCCGGACCACGGCCCGCCACGCACCCGCCAGCGTGTGGCCCCTGCGGTACTCCCGCCACGTCAGTGCGAGCAGGGCGGCGTCGACCACCGCGAGCAACGCCACACCGACACCGGGAGCGAGCACGAGCTCGACGAGCTGCAGCACGAGGAAGACCGCGAGCGCACCGATCGACGCGAGGAACCCGCGGCGACTGCCGCGCAGGAGTGCGAGGACGATCGCGACCTTCACGGACCCGTGGAAGAGCAGGTACGCCGCGGCGAGGACGGTCCCGGTGGAACCGAGGTCGGCGACGCCGTTCGACAGCGCGGGCGCGAGCGCGTTGTCCGGGTCGACCGTGAGGAGCCAGTCGACGAGACGATCGGTGAGCACCACGAGCGCGTGCGGTCCGAACAGCAGCAGCGGGACCCCGGCGGCCAGCTCGACGACACCGCTGACGGCCTTGAAGAGGACGCCGAGGACGAACACGGCGTCGACGACCCGGCCGTCCCGACGCGTCACTCTGCCCATGACCCCGAGCTTCGGGCGTCGACTCACAGAATCGGCTGAGGTGTGTGCTGCGCGGATCAGAACGCGAACTCTTCCTGGTGGATGCGCCGTCGCGGAACGCCAGCGTCGAGCAGTGCTTCCCGCGCGGCGCGGGACAGGGCCGGTCCCGCGCACATGTAGACGTCCCGCACCGCCACGTCCGGCACGATCCGCCGGAGGTTCGCGGCCGTCATGGCGTTGACCGGATCACTCGAGGCGCCGACCAAGTACACGAGGTGCGCCGGTCGCCAGGCCGCGATCTCCTCGAGCTCCCGACGGAACAGGAGGTGGTCCTCGTGCGGTACGCGGTAGATCAGGGTGAGCGGGCCGCCGGTGAACCGCAGGCTCTCGAACAACGTCCGCATCGGCGTGATGCCGACACCGCCGGCGATGAGCAGGACGCCCGTGCGGGTCCGCCGCCGCTCGGTCATCGCACCGTACGGCCCCTCGGCGATGACCGAGACGCCGGGACGGAGCTGCTGGACGAGACGAGTGCCGTCGCCGACCGCACGGACGGTCAGTCGGAGCCGACCGTCCCGGACCGGCGCGGACAACGAGAACGGGTGTGCGGCCGTCCAGGTCGCGGGAGTCAGGAACCGCCAGCGGAAGAACTGGCCGGGCTCCGCCTCGAGCTCCTCCAGGTGTGCGCCGCGGACCACGACACTGACCGTGTCGGGGCCTTCCCGGACGAGCCGCTCGACGCGGAGGCGGTGGCGGGCCGCCTGCAGCAGCGGGCTGATCACCCGGAACCGGATGAGCGCCGCGAACGCGAACGCGTAGACCAGGCTCCAGAGGACCTGGACCACGGGACGTCCGGCGAGGTCGGGTCCGGCGAGTTCATGGACGAAGGAGAGTGCGATCGCGAGGTAGGTGGTGAGGTGGATCGCGTGCCACGTCTCGTAGCGCATGCGACGGCGAGCAGCACGAGCGGACGTGATCCCGATGGCGACGAACAACGCCGTCGATGCGGTCGCCGCGACCAGACCAGGCATGTCGAGGACCTGTGACGTCGCTGCCGGCAGACCGAGCGCTTGCGCCTGCGCCCACGCGAGCGTGGCGGCGACCCCGTGCACGAGCACGAGCACGAGGACGAGCGGGCCGAGCTTCCCGTGCCATCTGGCCATGCGGTCGGCTCCGACACCGCTCTCGAGCGCAGGGATGCGCGCCATGAGGACGAGCATGACCGTCACGGCCCATCCAGCGAGGAGGCCCGCGAGGTGCGCGAGCAGCGCCGCGTTCACCATCAACGGTCGCGGCGCGTCGACGACGGCGAGTGCGCTGACGGCGACGGCGCCCGAGGCGGCGAGGACGAGCGCGGTCCCGGCTGTGACCGCTGCGTGTGGTAGCGGCCGCGCCTCACCGACCACCGCGACCACCCCGTCCGTCTGCGGTGCGGTCGAAACGGTCCGCCGGACCGGTGTCGACTCCGGTGCCAGCCCCGTCGTCCGACGGCGCGGGATCGGCTTGCACCTGCGGATCGGCCGGAGCTGCTGGCTGGACGGGCGACGTGGCCGGGGCGGTCACGCCGACGACGACGCCTGCGATGAGTGCTGATGCGAACACCGTCCCGGTGACGACCCGCGTGGTCGTCGACCAGGCACGGCGTGACATCGTGCGGCGGACGTCGAGCGGCGGCACCGCCACGGGTGGCGCCGGGATGGACTGCGTACTGGTGGCCTGCATGGAGGCGTTCCTTCGGGAGGGTCTGACGAGACCACGGTCGGGACCGGCGCCTCGGTGGCGCCGTCCGCGTCTTCGTTCGTGTGCTCCCATGCCAAGTCCGCGGCGCTCAGAATCGACTCAGCCGGGACGGCTCCCAGGCGGTCCTGGCCGAGTTCTTCGTGTGTTGATACCGAGCGGCGGCGGGGGAGCGGGCTCCGCTGGGCCGGTCGAGCTGGGGGTGGTAGGGAGGCGCGTTGCTCGGATCGCCACAGTGGCTTCGGCGAGGAACGGCAGCGCGGCGATGGCGACTGTGCTGAGGTCCGCTGCGACGAGTTGGAAATCGTCCTGCTCACGGGGCAGCAACGATGCCGTGACGTCTTCGCGTGAGGTGCTGCCGGGCCGGGCGGAGCGAGGGAGCGCACCTTGCCGGGGCTCCGAGGCTTCGAGTTGACATAATATGCATTATCGGTCATCACTCTGGGACTCAGCGGGACCGGTCCGACCTACTCAAGGACTCTTGCGAAGCGAGGAACTCATGCGCCGCCTCACGCAGCAGATCTGGCAGTTCATCGGTCGACGGCTCGTCCCATGACGAGGCCAGTCCCACGAGGACTCCGATGCGATTCGACATCGGGTCGTTGTAGTACCTGCGGGCAAAGGCTCGGAGCACTGCGCTGTACTCGCGGACGTTGACCGGATCGACGATCAGGCTCCGGGCGACGTAGGTCACGAACTCCTCCCTGTCAGCAGCGTCGTCGATGCCCGGGATCTGGAGTTCTCGCCGCAGATCGTCCGCCGCGGCGCGGAGCTCCCACTCGGGCGCTCGAACGCTGAGTCCAGCAAGTGCAACGAGGGCCCCAGTCGCAGTGTCATCGTTGACGAGGTCCGCTGCCAACCGCGGAAGCTGCGGCAGGACCGCATCCGCATCGAACAGCGACCGCGTCAGAGCGATCACCAGCGACTTCGCTGCATCACGAGAAGCCACCCCGAGGTCACGGCTTCCCGATGAGCCCGGCGACGGCATCGAGCGAGCCGTCCGCGATCGCGTAGTACGCCCACGTCCCACGCTTCGACCTCGTCAGGAAGCCGGCGTCGACGAGCACCTTGAGGTGGTGCGACACCGTGCCCTGCGACAGGCCGAGCGGTTCGGTGAGGTCGCACACGCACGCCTCGGCGTCCGCGTGGGCGGCGACCATCGACAGCAAGCGCAGCCGAGCGGGATCCGCCAGGGCCTTCAGCGTCTTGGCGAGGCTCTCCGCATTGGCAGCGCTGATGACCTCACCGGTCACCGGCGAGCAGCACGCCTGCAGATCCCTGATCGGGAGCATCTCGATCGTCGACATGCACTGATCCTGCCACATGCATTGACAGCCGTCGATGCTTTGCAGCACTCTTGCATCGACACTCATCGATGGAGGGAGGGATCATGGACACGCTCTGCACCGAGCTCGGCTGCCCGCCGGCGCTGCAGCAGGACTGCTGCGACACCGACTGCTGCTGACACCCATCGTCCGCCCCTGAGTGCACCAGGAGCGGACCCACCACCCCTGACCGCCAGACTCGAGGACCCCATGACCGACCCCAAGCCAGCCGTCCTGTTCGTCTGCGTCCACAACGCCGGGCGCTCCCAGATGGCCAGCGGCTACCTGCGCCACCTCGCCGGCGACCGGATCGACGTCTTCTCCGCCGGCTCGGAACCCGCCGACCAGGTCAACTCCGTCGCCGTCGCCGCCATGGCCGAGGTCGGCATCGACATCGCTGGCATCGAGCCGCGGATCCTCACCGTGGACGACGTCCGCGCTGCCGACGTCGTCGTCACGATGGGGTGTGGAGACGCCTGCCCGGTCTTCCCCGGCAAGCGTTACGAGGACTGGGAACTCGCCGACCCGGCGGGCAAGGACCTGGAACAGGTCCGGCCGATCCGCGACGACATCAGGGCCCGCGTCGAGCGGCTGATCAGCGAGACCCGCTGATCACGACTCACTGATCAGGATTCGAGGTCGGCACCCGGGTCGCCGCTCGTGGGCACGTCCTCCGCGTCGATCTCGAGTGCGGCTTGTTCGTCGCCCTGTTCCTCGAGCTGCTCGCGGTCGGTGTCCGGCTGCTCCGGCGCTTCGCTCTGGGTGGTCTCTTCGGCAGGGTCTGGCTGGCTGTAGCTCATGCGCTGCACCGTACGCCGGTCGACCTGCGCGAGCGTCCGGCGCTCACGCCGGCGGCTCAGGCGCCGACGTACGCCGCCAGGTGCTCCCCCGTGATCGTCGCCCGCGCAGCGACCAGATCAGCCGGCGAGCCTTCGAACACGATTCGGCCCCCGTCGTGACCGGCACCCGGGCCCAGGTCGATGATCCAGTCGGCGTGCGCCATCACGGCCTGGTGGTGCTCGATGACCACGACCGTGCGCCCGCCGTCGACCATGCGGTCGAGGAGCCCGAGGAGCTGTTCGACGTCCGCCAGGTGCAGACCCGTCGTCGGCTCGTCAAGGACGATCACACCCCCGGGCTCCCCCAGGTGCGTCGCGAGCTTGAGCCGCTGCCGTTCACCACCCGACAGGGTGGTCAGCGGTTGCCCGATGGTGAGGTAGCCGAGCCCGACGTCGACCAGGCGGGACAGGATGGCGTGGGCCGCAGGGATCTTCGACTCCCCCGCGGCGAAGAACTGTTCGGCGTCGGACACGGGCATGGCCAGGACCTCGCTGATGTCCTTCCCACCGAGGTGGTACGCCAGCACCGACTGGTCGAACCGCTTCCCGCCACACTCGGTGCACGGCGTCGCGATGCCCGCCATCATGCCGAGGTCGGTGTAGATCACACCGGCACCGTTGCAGGCGGGGCACGCTCCCTCGGAGTTGGCGCTGAAGAGGGCCGGCTTCACGCCGTTCGCCTTAGCGAAGGCCTTCCGGATCGGCTCGAGCAACCCCGTGTACGTGGCGGGATTGCTCCGGCGCGAACCCCGGATCGCGCCCTGGTCCACGGCGACGACGCCGTCACGTGGTGAGAGCGAGCCGTGGATCAGCGTGCTCTTGCCCGACCCCGCTACACCCGTGACCACCGTCAGCACTCCGGTGGGGACGTCGACGTCGACGCCCTGCAGGTTGTGCGCGTCCGCGCCGCGGATCTCGAGCGCGCCGGTGCGTTCGCGGACGACCGGCTTCACCGAGACACGGTCGTCGAGGTGCTTGCCGGTGACGGTACCGCTCCCCCGCAGCCCGTCGACGGGACCCTCGTAGCAGAGGGTCCCGCCGTGGGTGCCGGCGCCGGGACCGAGGTCGACGACGTGGTCCGCGATCGCGATGACCTCGGGCTTGTGCTCGACGACGAGCACGGTGTTCCCCTTGTCACGGAGGCGCAGGAGCAGCCCGTTCATCCGTTCGATGTCGTGCGGGTGGAGGCCCGTGCTCGGCTCGTCGAAGACGTAGGTGACGTCGCTCAGCGAGGACCCGAGGTGCTTCACCATCTTCACGCGTTGCCCTTCACCACCGGAGAGCGTGCCGGTGGGACGATCGAGCGAGAGGTACCCGAGCCCGATCTCGACGAACGAGTCGACCAGTCCGCGCAGGCCGTCGAGCAACGGCCCGACACCGGGTTCGTCGAGCGCGTGCAACCAGGTCGCGAGGTCGGTGACCTGCATCGCACAGACGTCCGCGATGCTCTTGCCGGCGATGGTGGACGACCGGGCGGTGTCGTTCAACCGCGTTCCCACGCAGGCCGGGCACGTCGTGAAGGTCACGGCCCGGTCGACGAACGCGCGGATGTGCGGCTGCATCGCTTCGCGGTCCTTCTGCAGGAGCGACCGACGCACGCGGGGCACGAGCCCTTCGTACGTCATGTTGATCCCCGCGATCTTCTGCTTCGTCGGTTCCCGGTACAGGAAGTCCTGGCGTTCGGCGTCGGCGAAGTCCCGGATCGGGGTGTCCTTGTCGAAGTACCCCGACTCGGCGTACATCCGGACCATCCAGCCGTCCGTGCCGTAGCCCGGGATCGTGATCGCGCCGTCGGCCAGGGACTTCGTGTCGTCGAAGAGCTGGGTGAGGTCGATGTCGTTCACGGTGCCTCGGCCTTCGCACTCGGCGCACATCCCGCCGAGCCGGGAGAACGAGACCGTCTCGGCCTTGGCGTCCTTGCCCTTCTGCACGGTGATCGCCCCGCCGGCGGTCACGGTCGCGAGGTTGAACGAGAAGGCGTTCGGGCCGCCGATGTGCGGCGTGCCGAGCCGGCTGAACAGCACCCGGAGCATCGCGTTGGCGTCCGTGACCGTCCCGACGGTCGACCGCGGGTCCGCGCCGATGCGTTCCTGGTCGACCACGATCGCGGTGGTCAGTCCGTCGAGCACGTCGACGTCGGGCCGTGCGAGCGACGGCATGAAGCCCTGCACGAACGCGCTGTAGGTCTCGTTGATCATCCGCTGCGACTCGGCCGCGATGGTGGCGAACACCAGCGAGCTCTTCCCGGAACCGGACACTCCGGTGAAGACCGTCAGCCGACGCTTGGGGAGGTCGACGTCGACGTCCCGCAGGTTGTTCTCACGAGCGCCCCGGACCCGGATCCGGTCGTGGCTGTCGGCGGCGTGCTCGGCAGTGGAATACATGTCGATCAGTGTAGCGACGCCCACCGACGGACGAGAGCGGGCAGTTCCGCGGGCTCGAACTCCTCGTCGGTGGCCTCGAGTTCGTCGGCGGTCCACCACCGGGAGCGCAGGATGTCGACCCGCTCGTCGTCGGTCCACTCCGCGTCGGACAGCACGAACCCGGTGGTCCGGACGACGTAGAACTCGGCGTGACCGCGGTCGTGGTCGGCGAGGTCCCACTCGACCGTGAAGTCCCACGACCACACGGGCTCCCCCGGGTCGTCGATGACGATGCCGGTCTCTTCCCGGAGCTCGCGGATCGCGGCGTCGCGGTGGTCCTCCCCCGGGTCGACCCCGCCACCCGGCGTGATCCAGCGGTGGGCGCCGTCCGACGAGGGCGAGTTGGTGTCCATCAGGAACACGCGCCCCTCGGGGTCGAGCAGGATGATCCGGGAGGTCAGTCGGAGGCCGGGCTTCGCAGTCACCCGCGCGACGCTACTCCTGGACGAAGCCGCTCACGTCGCCGACGAGCTTGGTGTGGTCGGCCGGGATCGACTCGACCGCGGCGAGGGCGATCTCGGCGGCGAACTCGGACACGCTGTAGAGCTTGCCCACGGCTTCCCGGCGACCCTCGATCGCGCCCGGGTTGAGCCGGTTCAGCAGCGTCGCGGTGATCGTGCCCTCGATCATGTCGCCGGAGACGACCACGAACTCGATGCCGGCTGCTTCCAGCTGCGGCACGAGCTCGCGGAGGGCGAGTTCCCCGGCCCGCTTGCTCTTCGCGACCGGGACGTACTCGTCCATGGTCTCGGCGGTCTCGACGAAGTGCGCCTGGTGGCTCGTCACGAAGACGACCCGCGAGCCGGCCGGCATGTGCGGCACCGCCGTCTGGAGCATGTCGACCTGGGCGTCGCGGTTGAGGCGGAGCGCGTAGTCCTCGCCGAGGCCGGACTCCATGCCGCCCGACGCGTTGAGGACGAGGAGGTCGATGCCGCCCCACTCCTGGACGACGGTGTCCACCATGGCCTGGACCGACTCGTGGTCGGTGAGGTCCGCGCCGACCGCCAGGGCCGACCCGCCGGCCGCGACGACCTTCTCGGCGATCTGCTCAGCACGACGCGCCTTGTTGCGGTAGTTCACGACGACCTTCGCGCCCGCCTCGGCCAGGTACCCGACGGTGTCGGCACCGATGCCGCGCGACGAGCCCGTCACGAGTGCACGCTTGTCGGCGAGGGATCCGGGGGCGAGGGGGTTGGTCACGTCGTGTTCTCCAGCTCTGGTTCGGCGGGTGGGCCGCCGTCGAGCCTACCAACCGCCTGAGCGGGGCCGGGGCCGGTCTGATATGTTGAACGGAGTTGTACCGGCAGTCGCGACGCAGCGAGCGGCCGCGCGCGACCGAGGGAGGGAGATCGCGTGAACGGATTCGATTGGATCCAGACCATCGTCTGGATCGGTCTGGTGCTCTTGCTCGGCGTGGTCGAGATCTTCACGCTCGACTTCATCTTCATCATGCTCGCGGCCGGTGCCGCCGGCGGGTTGATCGCAGCCCTGCTCGGCGCTCCGTGGTGGTTGTCCGCCATCATCGCCGCCGTCCTGGCCCTGGTGCTGCTGTCGCTCGTCCGACCCCGGCTGCTGACGGCGCTCGGCCGCGGCGCCGACCCGCACCGCACCAACGTCGAAGGACTCATCGGACTCCCCGGCACCGTCGCCGTCGCCTTCACGTCGAGCGCTCCCGGCCAGGTCCGCCTGGCCAACGGCGAGACCTGGAGCGCACGGATCTCCACCGCGTCATCCGACCGCACACCGCCGCTCGGGACCCCCGTGGTCGTCGAGTCGATCGAGGGGTCGACAGCTGTCGTCCGCATCGGAGAAAGGGCCACCTCGTGACCACCATCTCAGCCGGGACGATCGCACTGCTCGTCCTCATCCTGGTCGTCGTCATCTTCGTGATCGTCGTCCTGTCGCGCGCGATCCGGATCGTGCCGCAGGCGACCGCCGGGATCGTCGAACGGCTCGGGAAGTACCACAAGACCCTCAACCCTGGGTTGAACCTACTGGTGCCCTTCATCGACCGTCTCCGGCCGCTGCTCGACATGCGTGAGCAGGTCGTCTCGTTCCCGCCGCAGCCGGTGATCACCGAGGACAACCTGGTGGTCTCGATCGACACGGTCGTGTACTTCCAGGTCACCGACGCGCGGGCCGCGACGTACGAGATCGCGAACTACCTCGGCGCCGTCGAGCAGCTGACCACCACGACCCTCCGCAACGTGGTCGGTGGCCTCAACCTCGAAGAGGCCCTGACCAGTCGCGACAACATCAACGGGCAGCTCCGCGTCGTCCTCGACGAAGCGACCGGCAAGTGGGGCATCCGCGTCGGTCGCGTCGAGCTCAAGGCGATCGAGCCGCCCGTGTCCATCCAGGACGCCATGGAGCAGCAGCTGCGGGCCGAGCGGAGCCGTCGTGCGGCGATCCTGCAGGCCGAGGGCACGAAGCAGTCCCAGATCCTCGAGGCCGAGGGGCAGCGGCAGGCAGCCATCCTCGCGGCCGAGGGTGACGCCAAGGCCCAGGTGCTCCGGGCCGAGGGTGAAGCCCAGGCCATCGCCACCGTGTTCGACGCGATCCACACCGGCGACCCGGACGACAAGCTGCTCTCGTACCAGTACCTGCAGACGCTCCCGAAGATCGCCGAGGGCAGCGCGAACAAGCTCTGGATGATCCCGAGCGAGTTCACCGAGGCGCTCTCCGGCATCGCGAAGGGGTTCACGACCGGACGCACCGGCGGCGGTGCCGCCGGTGGAGCAGGCGGCGCCGGCGGGGACTTCCTCTCGCGCATCTCGAAGCTCGCGAACGAGAGCCTGGCGAACACCGCGGCCACCGACACCGCCAGCACCTCGGCTCCCCGTCCGGACGCCACCGCCGCGGACATCGTGCCGGAGTCCGAGCTCGACCAGCGCCTCGCAGAGTCGAACCGCAGCGTCGACGCGCACCTCGCCGCCGCCGACGACGAGACCGAGCAGCGACTCGGCGACGCACCCGCACCCGCACCCGCACCCCAGACCGACGGCTCCGCACCGACGGCGGGAGACGCCTCCGGTCACCGGACCAGCGACGGCTCCGGCCGGCGCTGACGCGGGCCGACGCCGACGCCCGGTGACGCCAGGAGGCGCGACACCGACAGGCGCGGCATCGACAGGTGCGGCGGCGAAAGGCGCGGCACCGCACTCCCCACACACGACGACGCCCGCCCCGGAGAACCGGGGCGGGCGTCGTCGTGTGTGCCGGCGGTGTCAGGCGCCGCGTCGTGCGCGGAGGAACTGCAGGCGCTCCTGCAGGAGTTCCTCGAGCTCTTCGCGCGAGCGCCGTTCGAGCAGCATGTCCCAGTGGGTCCTGGGTGCCTTCACGTCCTCTGCGGCGACCTCGACGGGGATCCCGTCGTCGCCGAGCAGCCGGCCTTCGCGCCCGGAACGGGGCTCGGACCAGGTCTGCGGGACGTCCGCGTCGGCGGAGAAGACGATGTCGAACGTCTCCCCCGAATCCGTCTGGTAGACCGCGCGCTTGCGGTCGGAGAGCTCGACGCCCTCTTCGCTCTGGAGACTCTGACTCCCGAGCCGCATGCCGCGGAGACTCCGATCAGCCATGTGTGTGCTCCTCTCGCTCGTCTGCCCTCCTCAACACTGTCCCACGCCGCATCCATCCCGGTCCGGCGCATTCACAGTCCGTTCCCAGTGGGCGGCGGCGGGCGTCAGGAGCGTCGAGCAGCAGACGGACGCCGACGCGTCCACGGTGCACACGCGAGCAACGTGAGCAGCCCGGCGAGCGAGAGCACGAGCACGATCGCCCCCGAGGCGACCGTCGCCGGTGTCGTGCTCGTCCCGAGCGGCACGTCCGTGATCATCGACGTGGCGGTGTAGGCCGGCACGCGGTCGATCGTCCGACCGGACGGGTCGATCACCTGCGAGGCACCCACCGTCGAGATGTTGACGAGCGAGCGCCCGGTCTCGATCGCCCGCATCCGGGCGATCTCGAGTTGCTGCAGGTTCTCGTCGGTGCCGTCGAAGTCGGCGTTGTTCGTCTGCGCCAGGATGACCTGCGCTCCCCCGCGCGCCATGTCCGTCGTGAGTCCGTCGTCGACGATGTCGAAGCAGATCGCGACCCCGACCCTGATGCCCGCGACCGGGAGCACGTTCGGCTTCGTCCCCGGCGTGTAGTCGCGTTGCAGCAGTCCGATGAGGGACGGCGCGAGCTTCGAGAAGAACCAGCGGTCCGGGACGTACTCGCCGAACGGCACGGGGCGCTTCTTGTCGTAGGAGGACTGCCAGCCGTCCTTCGTCCACACGAAGGAGGTGTTGTGCAGCACCCCCGACGAGGTCTGCGTGATGGCTCCGGCGACGAGCGGTGCCCCGACGGCGTCGACGACCGAGTCGAGCGCCGAGGCGATGACCGGCTGCTGTCGGGGGTCGTACTCGGCCGACGCCTCGGGCCAGACCACGAGGTCGACCCCCTTCGCTTCGACGTCGGTGGCGGCGACCTGCGCGTTCAGGACCTCGCCCGGTGATGCTCCGTCGAAGTACCCCGCGGGGCCGTTGCCCTGCACGGACTCGATGCGGATCGTGCCGTCGGTGGCGGTCGGCCACGCCGGGACCGCCAGGACGGCGGCGACGAGCAGCCCGGCGGTCGCGACGCGCATCGGCAGCCGGAGCGGGACCCCGGGGCTCCGCGGGACGACGAGCGCGAGCGACAGCACCACGGCGGTGCAGTAGACGACGATGAAGGTGAGGCCGAGGACGCCCACGTACGCGGCCAGGTGCGTGAACGGCCCCTCGGACTGCGACAGGCCGACGCGGCCCCAAGCGAAGCCCCCGTAGGGCCAGCTTCCCGAGAACCACTCGCGTCCGGTCCAGAGTGCGGCGACCACGGCCGGGAGGCCCCACACGCGTCCGGCGGTCGAGGGCACCACGCGCGCGACCCAGCGGTACGCCAGGGCGATCGCCACGCTGCCGAGGGCGAAGAACACGGCCTCGAACAGCGCCAGGGCGAACCACGGGACCGGGCCCAGGTACCGGCCGGCCCACGAGATCGCGGGAACGAGGAACGCGGCACCCGAGACGTAGCCGAGCCACGCGGCACGACGAGCGCGTTGGCCCATCGCGGCGAGGAGCATGCACGCGAGCGCCGGGTAGGCGAGGAACCACCAGCCCGGCGACGGGAACGACAGCGCGAAGAGCACGCCGCCGACGACCGCGAGCGGGAACGCCTGCGCGAGCGGCAGCGCGTCGAACGGACCACGCGCGAACGGGACCCGGGGGCTGTGGACCGGACCGCGCGCCGGGCGCACGGGAGTGTCGAGGAGCTGCACCGGGCCTCCTGTCAGACCGTCGCGTAGGCGACGATGCCACGGCGCACCGCGTCCGTCGCACGCCGGGCGGTCTGGGCCAGGGCGTCGTCGCCGGCGTTCCGGATCTGGTCGAGGAGGTCGATGACCTGCTTCGACCAGCGCACGAAGTCGCCGGCCGGCAGGTCGAGCGTCCGGAGGACGTCGTCGAGCGCGGAGCCGGACGCCCACCGGAACATGCCGACCGCCATCGCGGGGGTCGGCGGCTGCGAGCCGGCGAGCCGGGCGTCGCGCTCGATGTCGTCGAGGCGGGCCCAGATGTCGAGCGTCTCGTCGAGGGCGGGCCGGAACGCGCCGCGGGGCAGGGCGTGCTCGGTGCCGGGCGCGTCTTCGCGTCGGGGCTGGTAGACGATCGTCGCCGCCATCGCCGCGAGCTGCGCGGGGGTGAGTTCCTTCCAGACGCCGGCCTCGAGGCACTCGGCGACCAGCAGGTCCCGCTCGCCGTAGATCCGTTGCAGCCGCCGGCCACCGGCCGCGACCGTGGCCTCGCCGTCGTCGGTGGCGACGAGGTAGCCGAGCTGCAGGAGCACGTCGGTCACCCGGTCGAAGGTGGTGGCGACCGCGCCGGTGCGGGACCGGATCTGCTGCACGAGCTTGTCGTTGGCGCGCTTGAGCTTGTACCAGCGCTCGGACCACCGAGCGTGGGCTTCCCGGTCGGGGCAGGCGTGGCAGGGGTGCCGCTGCATCCGTCGTCGGACGTCCGTGATGGCGGCCTGGCGCTCGGCGCGCGCACCGTGCGACGCCTCCCGCCCGCCGGGGACGTTCGTCCCTTCGAGGTCGGAGAGCTCCCGACGGAGCGCCGCGTACTCGGTGAAGTCGCCGAGGTGGCACTGCATCGCCTGGCGGTAGCCGTCGAGCGACTCCTGCTGCGACCGGACCTTCCGCGCGAGGTCGACCACGGAGCGGTCCGCCTGGAACTGGGCGAACGAGGTCTCGAGGACCTCACGCGTGCGCTGCCGGCCGAACTGCTCGATGAGGTTCACGGCCATGTTGTAGGTCGGCTTGAACGACGAGTTGAGCGGGTAGGTGCGTCGACTCGCGAGCGACGCCACGGCCTGTGGGTCGAGTCCGTCCGACCACTGGATGACCGAGTGGCCCTCGACGTCGATGCCACGGCGTCCGGCACGACCGGTGAGCTGCGTGTACTCCCCCGGCGTGATCGGCACACGGGCTTCGCCGTTGAACTTCTCGAGCTTCTCGAGCACCACCGTCCGGGCCGGCATGTTCACACCGAGCGCCAGGGTCTCCGTCGCGAAGACGACCTTGAGGAGCTTGCGCTGGAAGAGGTCCTCGACGACCTCCTTGAAGGCCGGCAGGAGCCCGGCGTGGTGGGCGGCGACGCCCCGCTCGAGCCCCTCGAGCCACTCCCAGTAGCCGAGGACGGCGAGGTCTTCGTCGAGGAGCGTGCGGCAGTGGTACTCCGCCGTCTCGCGGATCTCGTTGCGTTCCTGCACGGTCGTCAGGGACAGGCCGGACCGGAGGATCTGCCGGACGCCCTGGTCGCACCCGTTGCGGCTGAACACGAAGAAGATCGCGGGCAGCAGCATGCGGTCGTCGAGCACCTTCGCGATCTGCTCGCGGTACATCTTCTCGGTCCGGGGGCCCCGACGCTCCGGGTACCCGCCGCGGCCGCGTCGACCGCGGTGTCCGCCGCCGTTCCGCTCGCTGCGGGCACCGCCGCCGACCAGGCGGAGGAGCTCCGGGTTCACCCGGTTCGTCGCCGCCGCACCGCTCGAGTCGAACAGGTCGACCATCTTGTTGCCGACGAGGACGTGCTGCTCGAGCGGGACCGGACGGTCCTCGGACACGATGACGTCGGTGTCGCCGCGCACGGTCTGCAGCCAGTCGCCGAACTCTTCCGCGTTGGACACCGTCGCGCTGAGGGAGACCAGGCGGACCTCGGTCGGGAGGTGCAGGATCACTTCTTCCCACACGGCGCCGCGGAAGCGGTCGGCGAGGTAGTGCACCTCGTCGAGGACCACCCACGCCAGGTCGTCGAGGAGGTCCGAGTCGGCGTAGATCATGTTGCGGAGCACCTCGGTGGTCATCACGACCACCCGGGCGCGCGGGTTCACGTTGGTGTCGCCGGTGAGCAGGCCGACCTCGGACTCGCCGTAGACGGCCACGAGCTCGGCGTACTTCTGGTTGCTCAGCGCCTTCATCGGCGTCGTGTAGAACACCTTCGCCGTGGGCTGCCGCATCGCGAGCCAGATCGCGAACTCCGCCACGATCGTCTTGCCGGCACCCGTGGGGGCGGCGACGAGCACGCTTCGGCCCTGGTCGAGCGAGTCGCAGGCCGCGAACTGGAACGGGTCGAGGTCGAAGCGCAGGTCGGTGCGGAACAGCTCGAGGTTGCGGGACCGGTTCCGGACCTTCGCCGCGGCGAACCGGTCGGCGGCGCTCGGGCCGGCGGCGGATCCCCCAGCGGTCGAGCGTCCGGCGGCGGGGGTCACAGGCCGTACTCTTCGTCGAGCTTCGCCTGGCGCTTCGCCATCCGACGGTCGTGGAACCACGTGACCGCACACGCCGCCACGTACAGCACGATCATCGGCACCGCGAGCAGGAACATCGAGATGACGTCGGCGCTCGGCGTCACGATCGCGCAGAACACCAGGATGCAGAGGATCGCTACGCGCCAGGACTTGATGATCGACGACGCCGACAGCACGCCGACGAAGTTGAGCAGCACCAGGAAGACCGGCAGCACGAACGCGATGCCGACCGCCACGATGAGCTTGATGACGAAGTCGTAGTACGCCTTCGCGTCGACGATCGAGGTGTCCTGGCTGGACACGAAGCTGCCGAGGATCCCGACGACGTGCGGCAGGATGTACCAGCCGAACCAGCAGCCGGCGAAGAACAGCGGGATCGCGGTGCCGAGGAAGCCGAACACGTACTGCTTCTCGCGCCGCACCAACGCCGGCACGATGAACGCCCACACCTGGTAGAGCCACACCGGGCTCGAGATGACGACGCCGATCGTGATCGCGATCTGCAGCTTGAGGTCGAACGCCCCCGTGATCATCGGGAAGTTGAGTTCCGCCGTGTGGCCGCCGACCCTGGCGAGCTGGGCGACCGGGGACCGCAACGAGTCGAGGACGAACGGCGTCAGGAACCAACCGCCGACCGCGCAGACCGCGATCGCGATGACCGCCTTGAACAGGCGGTTGCGCAGCTCGATGAGGTGCTGCCCGAGCGACATGCGGCCGTCGGTGTCCTTCGTCGGACGACCGGTCCGCCTCGCTCGCCCGCGCGCGGTCGTCGAAGCCATGTCGATGATCCTACGGGACCGGGACCGACAGTCCGCCGCGGGTGTCGGTTCCTTCCCAGAACGGGTGCGATGGGAAGCGGAAACGGGCGTACCGGGCGGAAAGGATCGGCCAGGTACGCCCGGTTTCGGCAGGTACGCCCGGTTCTGCCCGGGACGCCCGGGTGCGCGCGGGGCGCGGGCGCGCGCGACCCCCGGCCTCCAGGTCACGACGCCAGCGCGGTTCTTCCCAGAACGCGTGCGATGGGAAGCGGGAACGGGCGTACCTGATCGAAAGGATCGACACGGTACGCCCGGTTCCGGCAGGTACGCCCGGTTTCGGCAGGTACGCCACGGACGCGGGACCGCGGGACGGGAGGCGCGGGGCGGGCTGGCACCGCGCCTCCAGTCCGACGGTGGCCGGCTCGCGCCGGGGGCGACGTGTCGTCAGTCGGCCGCGAGTGCTGCCGCGGCGAAGTCTCGCACCGCGGCGCGCGCCGCGGGCGGGTCGAGCACCACCGCGCGCCCGGGGAGCCCCGCCACCAGACGCACGACGCCGTCGAACCCGTTCGACGCGGCGAGGCGGATCCGCACGCGCCCGTCGTCGTCCGGCGCGTCCGCGGTGTCCGCGAGGAAGTCCGCGACGAGCGGCAGCGACGACGAGTCGAGCTCGACGGTGACGATGACGTCCTCGGCGGACTGCTGGAACAGGGTGTCCGGGATGACGACGTCGTCGATCGACTTCTCGGCCGCGCGCTCGTCGACCCGCACGCCGGACATCCGGTCGAGTCGGAACGTCCGGAGCGCCTGCCGGTCGAGGTCCCACGCGCGGAGGTACCAGTCGGTGTCGATCGACTCGACGCGCAGCGCGTCGACACGTCGGGTGCCGCCCTGGGTGCGCGGTCCGGCGTACTCGAACGCGAGCCCGCGGCCGTCCGCCATCGCGCGGCGGATCGTTGCGAGGGCGACGTCGTGGAGGTCCTGTCCGACCGTGACGTTCGCCGCCGCTCCCCCGGCGCCGCGGGACAGCTTGGCCATGAGGGCGCGGATCGCGTCGCGGTCGGCCGCTTCGGGTAGGGCGGAGAGGTACTGCAGGCCGGCGATGAGCGCGGACGCTTCGCGGGCGGAGAGCCGCGGGGAGTCGTCGATCGCGACGAGGTTCGTCAGGACGATCATGTCGTTCTGGTCGAAGTCGTCCCAGGCGATGTCGAACAGGTCGCCGTGCTGGTACTGCATGGTCTCGCCGGGGACACCCGAGACCGCGATGAGCTCGACGGCGCGGCGGATCCGGGTCTCGGGGACGCCGAAGTGGCGGGCGGCCTCGGCGACGGAGACGCGCTCGCGGTCGATGAGGTACGGGACGAGGGCGAGGAGGAAGGCGAGCTTGTCCTGCGCCTGGAGCGGTTGCTGCTCAGCCACGGTCGCTCCCTTCCTGCTCGGTCGTTCCGGTCCGTTCGGTCGCCTCGTGGTCCGCGACCAGCGCCCGGAGCCGTTCGGTGACGCGGCGGCGCAGGTCGTCCGGCTCGAGCACCCGCACCTCGGGACCGTAGGCCGCGAGTTCCTCGGCGAGGATCTGCGGGTCGACGTGGTGCAGCACGAGCACGCCGTCGTCGTCCGTCTCGGTGTCCCGGCGGCGCGCCAGCCGACGTTCGGCGTCCGACCCGGGCACGACGCGGATCCGCGCCGTGCGGGTCGCCCAGATGCGTTCGAGCTCGGTGAGGGCGCGCTCCCCCGCCCCCGCCGGAGCGGGGTGCTGCCCGACCTCGTACTGGGCGACCGGACCGACGATGCGTGACAGCAGGTAGTTCTTGTCGCTGTCGGTGGCGAACTCGTGCGCGGCGAGCATCCACCGGCCGCCGTGCTGGACGAGCGCGAGCGGCGCGACCTGGCGACGGCGGGCGTCGTGCTGACCGGGGGTGATGTAGTCGAACCGGACGGCTGCACCGCGGTCGAGGGCCGACCGGAGGGGTTCGAACGCGACGTCGCGCGCGCGGAGCCGCGGGGCGTAGGCGTCGACACCGAGCGTCCCGACACTGCCGGCCCCGCCGCCGTCGCCGCGGTGCTCGCTGTCGCCGCTGGCGTCGTCGTCCTCGGAGCCCGCCGAACGGACCTTGAGCAGACCGCGGCGGGAGTCGGCGGACAGCGCCCCTTCACGCCACGCCATGGCCGCGAGCGACAGCAGCGCGGACTCGTCCGGCGTGAACCGGACGTCGACGGGTAGGTCGTACTCGCCCTTCGGGATCCGGTACCGGAGCGTCTGGTTGTTGCCGGCCGCGCCGGGGGTCTCGATCGTCTCGAGCGGGATGCCGAGTTCACGGACGTCGTCCTTGTCACGCTCGAACTGGCGCTCCAGCGAGGCGTTGTCGCCGCCGGTCGTGAAGCGCTGGCGGTACCCCTGCACGTTCGCGAGGATCTCGCCCTTGGTCAGCCCGGACTCCGTCGAGAGCAGCGCGAGCACCAGGCTGAACAGCCGTTCCTCGGCAGGCACACGGGGCACACGGGTCGCTGGCACGAGCCGATCCTACGGCAGCGCGGGTGCACCGAAGTGCATCCGCGCCGCCGTCCGTGGATGGTCGGACGAGGTCAGCTCGCGGTCTTCCCGAGGACGTCGATCACGTACGCGTAGGCCGTTCCCTGCTGGTGCACGATCGCGAGGACCTGGTCGCCGACGCGGTGCCCGAGGATGGCGGTCCGGACGCCTTCCTGCACCTGGCCCTTGGCGAGCGGGACCGTCTGCGCGCCCGAGCCGTCGGTCCAGCTGGAGCCGGCGACCGAGGACTCGGTCCCGTCGGTCCCCCACGTCACGGCGGTGTACTTGATGATCGCGCTGTCCTTCGCGGTGAGCTCGGCGCCGTGTCCCTTGCGGAGCAGGTGCGTCTCGTCCGACTTCGGGGCGGTCCACGACGGGATCGTGATGCCGGGCGCGCCGGACGGGGCGAGCACGACGGCGGGCATGCCGTCGCCGGCCAGCTGGGGCGTCCCGGTGGCACGGGCGTCGAACGCGCGCTTGACGTCGATGACCGCGACGACGGCGTCCTCGGTCTTCTTCGACGAGGTGCTCGTGTCGCCGGTGTCCGAGGAGCTCACGGCGCTCTTCGGCAGGGCCACCGCGAGGCGGTCACCGACGTGCGCGCACTCGAGGGACGCACCGAGCGCGCCGTAGTTGTCGGCGCCGGCGGTGATCGGGGCGGTCTGGCCCGAGTAGCCGCTCGTCTGCGCGACATCGCCCGTGGCGCCGTCGACGAGGGTGTACTCGATGAGGACGGGGGTGCCGTCCTCGATCTCGCGGCCGTTGCCGGACTTCAGGACGGAGACCTGCGTGCCCTTCGTGGTGAGGCCGCTCGGGATGGAGACCTTCGGCTCCTTGCCGAACGAACCGGTCGCGGTCACCGCCTCGGACGCGGCGCCCGGGGCGGCGCAGCTCGACGGCGTGCTGCCGGCCCCGCTGGCCGCGCACCCGGTGAGTGCTGCGGCGAGGCCGATGGTGACCAGGAGTGCGGGGATGGTGCGCACGGACCCTCTTTCCGTTCGATGCAGGACGGGCACGGTGCGTAGCCTACCGGTCGTCCTCAGCAGGCCCGTCCGTGGGCGCGGGGGCTCCCGCGTCGGACGCACCGGCCTCGGCAGCAGCGACCTTGCGGGCCTGTGCGGCAGCCTGACGAGCGACCTTGCGGAGCTTCTTGTCGCTCGCGGAACGCTCGCCGACGGCACCGGGGGTCCAGGCCTCCACGTCCTCGTCCGAGAACTCGACCTTGCCTGCGCGACGCTTCAGGTTGGGGAGCACGACGCCGTCGGCCAGCCGGCGCGCCGTGACGAGGAACCCGGTGTGCCCGACCATCCGGTGGTCCGGACGCACGGCGAGCCCTTCGACGTGCCAGGTCCGCACGAGCGTCTCGCTCGACTGCGGGTCCGTGAAGCGGCCGGTGTCCCGCAGTGCCTCGGCCGTGCGGGAGAGCTGGGTGACGGTCGCGACGTAGCAGACGATGAGGCCACCGGGCACGAGGGCGTCGGCTGCGGCGTCGACGCACTCCCACGGCGCGAGCATGTCGAGCACGACGCGGTCGATGCTCTGTTCGTCGGTCGCGCCCGGGAGCTCCTCGACGAGGTCCCCGACCGTGACGGACCAGTTGTCCGGGACGGCACCGAGGAACGTGCCGACGTTGCCGCGGGCGATCGCGGCGAACTCCTCGCGCCGCTCGAAGGACTGCAGCTGCCCGGTCGGGCCGATCGCACGGAGGAGGAAGAGCGAGAGTGCGCCGGAGCCCACGCCGGCCTCGACCACGCGGGCGCCGGGGAACACGTCCGCGAAGGCCACGATCTGCGCCGCGTCCTTCGGGTAGACGATCGCGGCACCGCGGGGCATCGACATGACGTAGTCGTTGAGGAGCGGGCGCAGTGCGAGGTACTCGTCGCCGGTGCTCGCGCGGATGACCGACCCGTCCGGCTGGCCGATGACGTCGTCGTGCCGGAGCACGCCGCGGTGCGTGTGGTACTCGCCGGCGACCTCCAGCGACAGCGTCGTGAGTTTGCCCTTCGGACCCGTCAGCTGGACGCGGTCGCCGGCGCGGAACGGGCCGCGCGGCGGGGTGTGCGGTGCGCCGCCGGCGGTGTGCGGGAGCGCGTCCGTGAGGGACTGGGTCTCGTCGGTCATCGTGCGACCTCCTGGGTGCGGGCCGCGAGGGCCGGGCCGGTCAACTCGATGAGCCGGTCGACGTCGACGTCCGCGAGGGTGGTCAGGTGGACGTCGCCACCGGCGATGTCGGACAGCGGGACGATGTGCTCGACGGCCACGGTCACCGCGCCGGACGCCACGGCCGAGGCGACCCCGGTCGCGGAGTCCTCGATCGCTACGCAGGCGGTCGCGTCGACGCCGAGCTGTGCCGCGGCGAACAGGTAGGCGTCCGGGTACGGCTTCGGACGCTCGACGTCGTCGCCGGCCACGACGACGCGGAAGCCGCGCTCCCCGAGTGCGTCAGCGGCGACGAGTGCCATCTTCCGGCGGGACATCGTGACGAGTGCCGTCGGGATGCCGCGGGCGTGCAGCCCCTCGATGAGTTCGCGGGCACCGGGACGCCACGGCAGCTCACCGTCGAGCAGCCGCTCCATCACGTAGTCGGTCATCCACTGGACGATCTCCTCGACCTCCATGTCGACGCCCTTGTCGCGCAGGATCTCCCCCGACCGCTCGAGGCCGCTGCCCACCAGGGACAGACCGTCTTCGTGGGTCCAGACGGCACCGTGGCGAGCGGTCAGCTCCACCTGGGACTGCTGCCAGATCGGCTCGGTGTCGATGATCGTGCCGTCCATGTCCCACAGCACGGCTGCGGGCGGGACGAGGGCGGAGGGTTGCGCGGTCACGGGCGACGAGTCTACCGGGGCGGTTCCGCTCACCGCGGACGGGCGGGCGCGCTGCCGCTCCGGGGCCATATCCTTGTTGCTGCGAATCGTGTCCGGCCGCGCTCGGCCCCCGCCGCCCGCGCCCCGCTCCACCACCAGGAGGTCCCGTCCGTGCCACAGCACTCCCCCTTCAGCGACGGGCGGTTGCTCGTCGTCGCGTTCGAGGGCTGGAACGACGCCGGCGAAGCGGCCAGCGGTCTCGCCCGGCGCATCGTCGAGTCGCTCGAGCTCGACGAACTGCGCGAGCTCGACGGTGAGCGGTACGTCGACTACCAGTTCAACCGGCCGAACGTCGGCACCGACGACAACGGCGACCGCGGGATCCAGTGGCCGCGCATCGTCCTCCACGGCCCCGGCGCGGAAGGGCGACCCGTCATCGGCGCCACCGGCTCGCCCACCGAGCGGGACGTCTTCGTGCTCGTCGGCCCCGAGCCGTCCCGCACCTGGCGCGGCTTCTGCGCGGAGATCATCGACCTGGCCGACGTCTACTCGATCGACGCGGTCGTGTTCGTCGGGGCGATGCTCGCCGACGTGCCGCACACCCGACCGATCTCCGTCTTCGTCTCGAGCGAGAACGCCGGGGTCCGTGCGGCGTTCGACGTCGACAAGTCATCGTACGAGGGGCCGACCGGCATCCTCGGGGTGCTCGCCGACGCGATGGACAAGGCCGGACTGACGACCCTGTCGCTCTGGGCGTCAGTGCCGCACTACGTGCACAACTCCCCGTCGCCCAAGGCCACACTGTCCCTGCTCGACAAGATCGAGGAGCTCACCGACGTGACCGTCCCTCGCGGGTCGCTGCTCGACGACGCGACCGAGTGGGAAGAGGGCATCGACGCCCTCGCCGCCGACGATGAGGACATGGCGTCGTACATCGGCCAGCTCGAGCAGCAGCGCGACACCGTGGACTCCCCCGAGGCGTCGGGCGACGCCATCGCGCAGGAGTTCGAGCAGTACCTGCGGCGTCGGGAGCGCAAGGACGGCAAGGACGGCGGGACCGCCGGCGGCGAGGGCTTCCGCCCGCCGCAGTAGGCGGGGGGGGCCCGGGCCGGGCGACGGGCCGCCCCGCCCCGCCTCCCCGAGCGGGCGATCTACGTCCCGCTCGGCGCCGCCGACCGGCACGTTCCGCCCGCTCGCCGAACGCGAGCGGCGTGTCGTGCCCGCTCGCGGACCGCTCGGCGCCCGCTCGCGGACCGCTCGGCGACCGCTCGATCGCCGGCACCGCGTGCACCGAGCGGGCGATCGGCACCCGCGCCGCGGCGCCCCGTCAGGCCAGGCGGATACCGAGCAGGGCGTCCACCAGGTCCACGAGCTCCGCCGTGACCGCCGTCCCGCCCGCGATGGCCGTGTCGACCGCCGCGACCGCGCCGGGCGTGTCGAGGTCGTCCGCGACCCGAGCACGGATCCGGGCGATGACCTCGGCGGCGTCGTCGGCGTGACCGGCATCGGCGCCGGAGGCCCAGGCGTCCCAGGTCGCCAGCCGCGTCGTCGCACTCGTGAGCTCGGCGTCGAACCACTCCCAGTCGTCCGAGTACTTGTGCGAGAGCAACGCCAGCCGGATCGCACGAGGGTCGGCACCGTCGTCGAGCAGTCCGCGCACGGTGACGAGGTTGCCGAGCGACTTCGAGATCTTCTCGCCCTGGTAGGCGATCATCCCGGTGTGCACGAAGGCGTTCGCCAGCGGCTGGTGCGCGAGCGCTGCGGCGTGCCCGGCGCTCATCTCGTGGTGCGGGAAGACGAGGTCGCTCCCCCCGCCCTGGACGCTGATCGGCAGACCGAGTCGGTCGCCCGCGATCACGCTGCACTCGATGTGCCAGCCGGGCCGTCCGGCACCGACCACGGAGTCCCAGCTCGGTTCGCCGTCTCGCGCGGCACGCCACAGGAGCGGGTCGAGTCGATCGCGCTTGCCGACGCGGTCGGGGTCGCCGCCGCGCTCGGCCGACAGCGCGAGCATCGTCTCGCGGTCGAGGCCGCTCTCGTCGCCGAGGGTCCAGGCTTCGGTCGGGCGGTTCACGTCGAAGTAGACGTCGTCGCCGGTGGAGTCAGGAGTCGGGACCTCGTACGCGTACCCGGTCTCCTTGAGGAACGCGACGGCTTCGGCGACGCGTCCGACCTCGTCCGTCACCGCGACGTAGTCGTCCGGCGGCAGGACCCGGAGTGACTCCATGTCCCGGCGGAAGAGGTCGATCTGCGACGCGGCGAGTTCGCGCCAGTCGACCCCGTCCCGAGCAGCGCGCTCGAGCAGGGGGTCGTCGACGTCGGTCGTGTTCTGCGCGTACTCGACCTCGAGCCCGGCGTCGCGCCAGATACGACCCAGGGTGTCGAACGCCAGGTAGGTCGCGGCGTGCCCGAGGTGCGTCGCGTCGTACGGGGTGATGCCGCAGACGTAGAGCGCGGCTCGCTCGTCGCCACCGGTCGGGTCGACGGGCTTGCCGGTCGCCGTGTCGTGCACGACCGGGCGGGGCGCGGAACCGGGGACTTCGGGGACGGACGGGACCTGCCAGGCCCTCACGGCTGGATCACTCCGAGCGACAACAACACGAGGAGAACGATACCGAGTGCGATCCGGTAGACCACGAAGGGAAGGAAGCTGCGCTTGCTGATGTAGTTCATGAACGCGGCGATCACGACGAAGCCGACGACGAACGCGACGACGGTCGCGATGAGGGTGTCCGCGAGACCGAACGGGGCGCCGGTGTCCCCGAGGCTCGTCGCCGCCTCGTACAGCCCCGACAGGAACACCGCGGGGACGGCGAGCAGGAAGGCGAACCGGGCCGCCGCGGGACGGGTGTAGCCGAGGGCCAGCCCCATCGAGACCGTCGCTCCGGACCGGGACACCCCCGGCACCAGGGCGAGCACCTGCGCGAGGCCGATCAGGATCCCGCCACCGAAGGTCATGTGCTCGATGCGCCGGACCTTCCTGCCGAGGACGTCGGCGACCCCGAGCACGATGCCGAACACCACGAGGACGATCGCCACGATCCACAGCGACCGGAAGGTGGTCTCGATCGAGTCCTTGAGCAGGATGCCGGCGATGCCGATCGGGATCGTCCCGATGATCACGAGCCACCCCAGGCGGGCGTCCGGGTCGTTGCGCGGCACGGTCTTCCCCGCGAGCGACCGGAACCACCGCCCGATGATCCGGGTGATGTCCCGCCAGAAGTAGATGAGCACGGCGGTCTCGGTGCCGAGCTGGGTCACCGCGGTGAACGCTGCACCCGGGTCCTTCGCGTCCGGCAGGAACAAGCCGACGATGCGCAGGTGCGCGCTCGACGAGACGGGCAGGAACTCGGTGAGCCCCTGGACGAAGCCGAGGAAGATCGCCTCGAGGATGTGCATCGCGTGCGGGCCTTTCGGGGAGGAAGGTCAGGACACCGCCACGAGGGCGACCATCAACAATATCAGTACGTGGCGAGGAGGTCCCCGAGGACGCGCCGACCGAACGCCAGGGCGTCGAGCGGCACCCGCTCGTCGACCCCGTGGAACATCGCGGGGAAGTCCACCCGGGCGGGCAGCTGCAGTGGCACGAAGCCGTACCCGGCGATGCCGAGGGTCGACAGCGCCTTGTTGTCCGTCCCGCCGGAGAGCAGGTACGGCAGGACCGGAGCCCCGGGGTCGTGCCGCTCGAGGACGTCCCGCACGGCATCGACCAAGGGGCCGCCGAAGTCCTGTTCCAGCCCGATGTCCCGGAAGGACATCACGACCTCGACGTCGTCACCGGCGAGCTCCCGCACGCGCGCGAGCACGGACTCCTCGTCGCCGGGCAGGCACCGGATGTCCACGAGGGCCTCGGCGTGGTCGGGGATGACGTTGTGCTTGTAGCCGGCCGTGAGGACCGTCGGGTTCGAGGTCGTGTGCAGCGCCGCGTGGATGAAGCGCGAGGCCGACCCCGTCGCGAGGGCGACCTCGTCCGGGCCGGTCACGGTCGGGTCCACCCCGAGGAACCGCGCGACCTCGGCCACCATCGCGTCCGTGGTGGCCGACAGTCGGACCGGCCACTCCTCGCTGCCGATGCGGGCGACCGCCGCCGCCAGCTTCGTGATCGCGTTGTCGTGGATCACGTGCGACCCGTGCGCCGCGGTACCCGTGGCGACGAGCTTGATCCACATCAGGGCCTTCTCGCCCGTCTGCAGCAGGTACGCCCGCCGGTCGCCGAGGGTGATCGAGTACCCACCGACCTCGCTGATCGCCGCACTCGCCCCCGCGAAGACCTCGGGGTGGTTGTCGACGACGTAGTGCGACCCGAGGACTCCCCCGGCTTCTTCGTCGGCGAAGTAGGCGATCACGAGGTCGCGCTCCGGCGCACCCTGCTGCTCGATGACGTCGGCCAGCGACGTGAGCATCATCGCGTCCATGTTCTTCATGTCGACGGCGCCGCGACCCCAGAGCGAGCCGTCCTTGATCTCGCCGCCGAACGGGTCCACCGACCAGTTCGCCGGGTCCGCCGGCACGACGTCGAGGTGTCCGTGCACGACCAGCGCCGGCTTGTCGCGGTCGCGCCCAGGGACCCGCGCGACGACGCTGACGCGGTCGGGTTCGGACTCGAACAGCTGCGGTTCGAGCCCGAGCGCCCGGAGCTTCGCCTCGACGTAGTGCGCGGCCTCGGTCTCGCCGCGCGACTTCCCTTCGCCCCAGTTCGTGGTGTCGATGCGGATGAGGTCGCGGGCGATGGCCGCCGTGGCCTCGAGGTCGGTCAGCGTGGCCTCCGGGTGCGTCATGCCACCACGCTACCGGTCCCCGCCGACGCCCCTCCCGTGCGTGACCCCGCGGGACGCGCCCGGGATGCGCGGCCGTGTTCATCGTGCGTTCAGAGGCGTGCTAGTGTCTTCTCTCGGCAGGAACGCCGGGTTCGCCCCGGGAAACAGACACCAGACACCCTGTCCGGGTGGCGGAATTGGTAGACGCGCTAGCTTGAGGTGCTAGTGCCCGTATTAGGGCGTGGGGGTTCAAGTCCCCCCTCGGACACACAGAGCGAATGCCCCTGGCCTGCTGGCCGGGGGCATTCCGCGTTCCTCCGGTCCTCGGCCGCTCCGTCCACACTCGTGCACGCGCATGATCCGACACGGCACCGGTCGTTCAACCCGTGCGACGTCGACGGATGCACACGCAACGGTTGCGCGCGCATGAGGCGACACCGCAGGCGTCGATCGACGCGCGTGTTGTCGCACCACGCACGCGGACGCCCCGAGCGCGACCCGCCCCCGCCCCGCCCCGCCCCGCCGGCCCACCGCACCACACGGCGGACGGGAGGCGCGGTGCCAGCCCGCACCGCGCCTCCCGTCCGCCACCACCAGCGTCAGCGCGACCGCCGCACCCGCCGCACCACCAGCACGACCGCGCCGAGCGCCGCCAACCATCCCCAGTTGGCGACCAGCGGATCGAGCAGCTGGTGCCGCCAGTCCCGCCGCGAGGACCCGAGCCGCGACGACACCGGGTGGTTCCCGATCTCGGCCCGGACCCCGGTCTCGCGGATGACGCGGTCGGGCCTCCCGTGCAAGGCGTCCGTCACCCGGTGCGTGGCCACGTCGATGCGGTCGCCGATGACGAGGAGCATCCAGTGCGCCAGCCGCCCCTCGCTGAACCGCACGTAGGCGTACCGCCGGACGACCCCGGCGAGACCCGACAGGGGCTGCGCGGTGCCGAACACCGGCGTGACGTGCGCGTGCTCGATGGACCGCTCGCGGCCGGATGCACCGTCCTGCTGCGCGGGGACCTCCCAGTGCGCGCCCGTGGCGGCTCCGGCGTCCCGGGAGAGCTTCGGCACGGACGGGCGCTGCTCGAGGTCGAGGTCGCTCCCCCAGCCCGGGATGCGGGCTCGGAGCTCCTCGGCCGAGGGGACCCGGCGCGGCGGGTCGGCGATGTACGGGGTGTGATCGGACACGGGACGCTCCTTCACGGGACCACGACGGTCTTGATGCAGCCGTCGAGCTTGGACGAGAACAGGTGGTACCCCTCGGCGATGTGCTCGAGGGGGATGCGGTGCGTGATGATGTCGCTCGGCTTGAAGTGCCCGGCCTGGATGTGCTCGAGCAGTCGCGGCCATTGCCGTTTCACCGGCGCCTGGTTCGTGTGGATGGTGAGGCCCTTGTTCATCGCGTCCCCGAACTTCACCGCGTTCGGGATCGGCCCGTACGCGCCGATCGCCGAGACCGTGCCGCCCTTCCGGACGCCGTCGATGGCCCAGTTCAGCGCGGTCGGCGACCCGCCCTGCAGCTTGAACTTCGAGGCGGTGACCTGCTGGGTGAAGTTGCCGTCCGCCTCGGCTCCGACGGCGTCGATGACGCTGTCCGCGCCCAGGTAGTCGGTCTGCTTCTTCATCTCGAGGACGACGTCGTCCACCTCGGCGAAGTTGATCGTCTCGGCATGGGCGAAGGTGCGCGCCTTCTCGAGCCGGTACTCGAGCTGGTCGACCACGACCACGCGCCCCGCGCCCATGAACCACGCCGACGCCGCCGAGAACAGCCCGACGGGTCCGGCTCCGAGCACGAACACGGTGTCGCCCTCGCGGATCGACGCGAGCTGGGCCCCGAAGTAACCGGTGCTCAGCGCGTCCGTCATGAGGAGCGCGTCCTCGTCGTCGAGCCAGTCCGGGATGACCTGCGGCCCGACGTCGGCGAACGGCACGCGCACGCGCTCCGCCTGCCCGCCGTCGTACCCGCCCGTGGTGTGCGAGTACCCGTAGATGCCCCCGACGGCCGTCGCGTTCGGGTTCACGTTGTGGCAGTTCGAGAACAGTCCTCTGGCGCAGAACCAGCACGTCCCGCAGCAGATGTTGAAGGGGACCATCACCCGGTCGCCGACGGACAGGGTCTCGACCGACGAACCGATCTGCTCGACGACGCCGATGAACTCGTGGCCGAAGGTGTGGCCGACGCGAGTGTCCGGCATCATGCCGTGGTACAGGTGCAGGTCGGACCCGCAGATCGCGGCTCGCTCGACCCGGACGATCGCGTCGTTGGGGTGCTCGATCCGTGGGTCGGGCTTCTCCTCGACACGGACCCGGTAGGGCCCGCGGTAGGTCATGGCGCGCATGGGACGCTCCTCTCGCTGGTGCCCCCAACGCTCACCGGAGGCACGTGGGAGCCGGCCCAGGACCGCGCATCCTGTCCACGGACGGACGGGAGGCGCGGTGCCAGCTGGCACCGCGCCTCCCGTTCCGTCGTGTGGTCGCGCTAGCTCTTCGACGCCTCGACGACGTTGCGGCCTGATGCCGCGTTCCGTCTCCTAGCTCTTGGACGCCTCGACGAAGTTGCGCCGCGGGTCCGTCTCCTTGATGAGCGAGGTCGCGTCGCGACCCGACACGGCGCCGGTGACCCAGCCGATGATGATGCGGGCCTTCCGGTTGAGCGTCGGCATCGCGTACACGTGGTACGCACGGTGCGCGAGCCAGGCGAGCACGTTCGTCATCTTGATGCCCTTGATGTTCGCCGCACCCTTGCCGACGCCGTACGAGGCGACGGTGCCGATGGACGGGTGGCGGTACTCCTCGAGCGGCTTGCCGGTGATCGTCGCGACCACGTTGTCCGCGGCCACGACGGCCTGGCGGACGGCGTTCTGCGCGTTCGGCGGGTAGTAGGCCGGCTGCTTCTCGGCGGTGAGGTCGGGGACCTGCGCCACGTCACCGAGCCCCCAGACGCCGGGGACGACCTCGTGCGTCTCCTCGTTCTCGACCTGGAGCTTCGCGTTCGCGGCGAGGTGGCCCTTCGGTCCGCGCGGCAGGTCGGACGCGTCGAGGAGCGGGTTCGGCTTCACACCGGCGGTCCAGACGAGCAGTCCGGCCGCGAACTCGTCGCCGTCGGACAGCTTGATGACACCGCCCTCGGCGCTCGGCATGGTGGTCTTCAGGCGGACGTCGATGCCGCGGGCGCGGAGGGACTCGAGGGTCCACTTCGACAGCTCCGGGCCGACCTCGGGCGCGACGCGGTCGAGCGCGTCGATGAGGATCCAGCGCGGGTGCTCGCCGGCGAGCGACGGGTAGGTCTTGATGGCGGCCTGCGAGACGTCGAAGAGCTCGCCGATCGCCTCGACGCCGGTGTAGCCACCACCGACGAAGATGCTGGTGAGGAGCCGGCGGCGCTCGTCCTCGTCGCGCGTGGCAGCGGCCTTCGCGATGTTGTCGAGGAGCTTGGCGCGGACGAACGCGGCCTCTTCCACGCTCTTGAAGCCGACGCCGTACTCCTCGAGCCCGGGCGTCGGGAACGTGCGGGTGACCGAACCGAGGGCGACGACGAGCTGGTCGTAGCCGAGGGTGCGGTCGTCGCCGCCGGCCGTGGCGATCGAGACGGTCTTGTCGGCGGAGGAGATGCCGGTGACCTTGCCCTGGATGACGCGGGTCTTCCGGAGCGCGCGACGCAGCTCGACCGTGACGTCCTTCGGGGCGATGTGCCCGCCGGCGACCTCGGGCAGGAACGGCAGGTACGTGTAGTACGTGTTCTGGTCCACCAACGTGATGCGCATGGGCACCGTGGCCGCGTGCTTCTGCAGCTGCTTGACGGTGGAGTAGCCAGCGGAGCCGCCGCCGAGGACGAGGACGTGAGGGATGGAGTCTGCCATTCCTCCGGTCTACCGGAGAAACCCTTGGTGTGTCATGAGGCCGCGCCGCCCCGGGGACGATCGCGCAACCGCCACCACGCGGTCTCAGCGAGTTCGGGGCCGGTGAAGACCCCGTGCGGCGTCCGGCGGGACTCGGTCAACGAGAACCGACGCAGCCGGTAGCCGCCGCCGAACCGGTCGATGATCGCCTCGGGCGAGGACTCCGGGTCCCGCTTCACGTACCAGGTGCGGTCGTCGACGGGGTCGATCACGCCGGTCTCACCGTCGGCCGCCGATCCGGGACCGCAGGACGTCGATCCGCTTCTGGATCTGCTCGATGCTCGCCTGCGCCACGGCCGGACCGCCGCTGATCCGACGGAGCTCGGCGTGGATCGCACCGTGGGGCTCGTTCGCGTGCCGGGACCAGATCGACACGAGCCGGTGCAGCTCGGACCGCTGTTCCTTGATCGTCTGGTACATCGGGCGGTCCTCGGGGGCCTGCACCTTCGGCATGCCGTCCTTCGGGTTGCCGCCCTTCGCACCGCGCTGCCGCTTCGCCTGGGTCGCCTGCCGCGCACGGAGCAGGTCGCGCACCTGGTCTGGTTCGAGGAGCCCCGGGATGCCGATGAAGTCGAGTTCCTCGAGCGAGCCGACCTCTCCCCCGGTCCCGAACTCGCCGCCGTCGTAGAGCACCCGGTCGAACGAGGCCTGCGAGTCGAGCGCCTCGAACGGCTGCACCTCGAGCAGGCTCTCCGACGCGCGGTCCTCCTTGTTGGCCTCGGCGACCATCGCGTCTTCCGGGTTGTACATCCCGTCGTCGGCGTCCTTCGGGCGGTCCAGCGCGTGGTCGCGTTCGAGCTCGAGCGACGCCGCCAGCGCCATCAGGCCCGGCACGCTCGGGAGGAACACCGACGCGGTCTCACCGCGCCGACGAGCACGGACGAAGCGGCCGATCACCTGGGCGAAGAACAACGGCGTGCTGGCGCTCGTGGCGTACACCCCGACGCAGAGCCGGGGGACGTCGACGCCTTCGGACACCATCCGGACGGCGACCATCCAGCGCGAGGTGTCCTCGGCGAAGGCCTGGATCCGGCTCGACGCCGCGGCTTCGTCGGAGAGCACGACGGTGGGCCGTTCGCCGGTGATCGCCTGCAGGATGCGGGCGTACGCGCGCGCCGTGGTGGTGTCCGTGGCGATGACGAGCCCGCCGGCGTCCGGGACGCCGCGGCGGACCTCGGTCAGGCGCTTGTCGGCCGCGGAGAGGACCGCCGGCATCCACTCGCCTTCGGGCGAGAGCGCGGTGCGCCACGCCTGGGCGGTGATGTCCTTCGTGACGGCTTCGCCGAGGGACGCCGACATCTCGTCGCCCATCCGGGTCTTCCAGCGCATCTGCCCCGCGTACGCCATGAACAGCACCGGACGGACGACGCCGTCCTTGAGCGCGCGACCGTACCCGTAGTTGTAGTCGGAGATCGAGGTGCGGATGCCCTGCTCGTCGGGGGCGTACTGCACGAACGGGATCGGTGCGGTGTCCGACCGGAACGGGGTGCCGGACAGCGAGAGCCGCCTGGTGGCCCCGGAGAAGGCTTCCCGGATGCCGTCACCCCAGGTCAGGGCGTCGCCGCCGTGGTGGACCTCGTCGAGGACGACGAGCGTCCTGCCGCCCGCGGTGATCTTCTGGTGCACCTCGGGGTTCATGCCCACCTGCGCGTACGTGATCGCCACGCCCTGGTAGTGCCGGCCGAACATGCCGTCGCCGTTCTTGAACATCGGGTCGATGCGGATGCCGACGCGGTCCGCGGAGTCCGCCCACTGGCGCTTGAGGTGCTCGGTCGGCGCGACGACCACGATGCGGTCGATCGTGCCGCGTGCGAGGAGCTCGGTCGCGAGGCGGAGGGCGAACGTCGTCTTCCCGGCGCCGGGGGTCGCGGCGGCGAGGAAGTCGCGCGGTTCCTTCTCGAAGTACTTCGTCAGCGCTTCGACCTGCCAGGCGCGGAGCTTCGACGCGGTGCCCCACGCGGCGCGGTCCGGGAAGGCCGGCGACAGGTGCTGGACGGCGGAGTTGCCGGCGGCTTCGGCGACGGCTGCGGCGTCGTCGTGGAGGACAGCGGGCTGGTCCCCCGGCCCGGGCTGTTCGGTGTACTCGGCTGCGCTCACTCCGGGAGATTCTACCGTCACCCTCGGTCCTGCCGAGCGTGCGGGACGTGGCCCTCGGGCGCGCCGCGGACGAGCGATGCCGGTCGCAGCACGCCGGCACCGAAGCGCGCGGCGACGGCGTCGACGGTGGTCTCGGTCTCACGCCACGGCGCGTCGTCGTCCCAGAGGGCGTTGCTCGCCGCCGCCGGCACGAGGTTCTCGCCGCGGACCCCGATCAGGCGGATCCGGTTGCCCGGCTGGTGCAGCACGTCGTACAGCTCGACGGCTTCGTGGTGCAGGCGCTTGGCGACGTCGGTCGGTTCGGCGAGGGTCCGGGAGCGGGTCAGGGTGGTGAAGTCGGTGTACCGGACCTTCAGCGCGACCGTCCGGGCCTGCACATCGGCGCGGCGGAGGCGCACCGCCACCTTGTCGGCGAGGCGGAGGAGTTCCCGGGCGACGTCGTCGCGTTCGACGAGGTCGCGTCCGAACGTCACCTCGTGCCCGATCGACTTCTCGCCGACGCCGCTCTCGACGGAACGGGGGTCGCGCCCCCAGGAGAGGTCGTGCAGCCGCTGCCCGCCCGCCGGGCCGAGGGCCGACACGAGCGAGGGCAGCGGAGTGTTCGCGAGGTCCCCCACGGTGCGGATGCCGCGGCGCTCGAGCTTCTCCTGCGTGGTGCCGCCGACGCCCCAGAGCGCGGAGACCGGCTGCGGGTGCAGGAACGCCACGGTGTCGGCCGCCGGCACCACGAGCAGGCCGTCCGGCTTCGCTCGGCTCGACGCGAGCTTCGCCACGAACTTGGTCGACGCCGCGCCGACCGAGCAGTGCAGGCCGGTCTCGGCGTACACGGCCGCACGGATCGCCCGGCCGATCTCCCACGGGGTGCCGTAGAGGCGGATCGCCCCGGCGACGTCGAGGAAGGCTTCGTCGATGCCGAGCTTCTCGACCCGGGGCGTGAAGCCGTCGAACACGGCCATGACGGCGGCGGACTTGTCGCGGTACTTCTCGAAGTGCGGCTCGACGATGATCGCGGCCGGGCAGCGGCGCTTCGCGACGGCCATCGGCATCGCGGAGTTCACGCCGTACTTGCGCGCTTCGTACGTCGCGGCGGTGACGACCGAGCGGTCCGAGTCGTGTCCGACGATGACCGGGAGCCCGCGGAGGTCCGGCCGGTCGAGCAGCTCCACCGAGGCGAAGAAGGCGTCCATGTCCACGTGGAGCACGCTGGCGGTCACGTCGTCGACGGGTTCGTCGGAGACGAGCCGGTTGCGTCCGTCCTGCTTGCTCACACGGCGATGATGCCAGGCCCCACCGACATCGCCACCCTCACGCGGGCAGCGTCGCCGCCGACCGCGGTGCGGCGTCCCCGACGACGGTCGCGTGGTGCCGGTCGGCGAGCAGCGCGAGCGCCTCGTCGATCCGGCCGATCGCGCGCGCCGCCGTCTCGACGGCAGCACCGTCGGATCGTGCGGCCGCCGCGGCGACGGCCTCGTCGACCTGGTCGCCGACCCGCGTCCAGACGGTCGCCGGTGCGGCGGACCGGGGTGCGGTCACGACTCCGTCGGCGAGTCGCGCGATCGAGGAGGCGAGGCCCTGGGCCGCACCACGCAGGGCGGCGGGCGGGTCCTGCGGCGGCGTGTCGAGCCTCCCGGCCGCCGCACGCGCGAACGTCGCGGCCGCCTGCAGGGAGGTGCGCGTCCGCGCGTCGGCGCGCGCCGGTCCGCCCGTCGGGAACCGGACCATCGGTCGCAGGACCGCGTCCAGTTGGTAGGTGGCGGCGTCCACGGCGCGTGACCGGGCACGCAGGCCGGTGACCGGGGCGTCGGCGGTCGGACGGGAGGCGCGCCCCGCCTCCGCCGCGTCGCCCGCGTCCGGCTCGGCGTCGGCATCGACACCCACCAGCGCGAGCACGAACGCGCGGACCGCGAGGAGCTGCCGCCGCTCGGCGCGGCGGATGACGGCGCGGGTGGCGATCGGGAACACCACCGCGCTGACGAGCACCGCGACCGCGGCGCCGAGCAGGTTCTCGGCGAGGCGCATCGGGATGAGCGCGTCCGTGAAGGTGCCGGAGAACGCGTACACCTGGCAGAGCACGACCACGAGGCACGCGACCCAGACGGAGTACACGCCGCCGAACCCGTACGTGCCGACGGCGAGCAGGACGCACACGAGCACGATCGTCACCCACGGGTGGGTCGTGCCGACGAGGTGCACGAGGGCGATGCCGACCGCTCCCCCGACGACCGTCCCGACGCCGCGGTGGAGCCCCTTCCGGATCCGCTCGTGCGTGGTGTTCGTGCCGGCGAGGACGATCATCACCCCGATGACGCCCCAGTAGAACCGGCTGCCGTCGAGCGCCAGGGCGAGCGGTTCGACGATCGCGACGGCGATGGCGGCGTGCACGGCGGTGCGGAGCGAGGCGGTGAGGTGCCAGCGACGCCACGGGCCTTCGGCGACGGCGTCGGCGAGGACCGGCACGGCACCGGCCGGGCGCCCGCCCGCCAGGACGACCGGTGTCGCGAACGGCACGGCGGCACCGTGCCGGGGCAGGACGTCGCGGAGCTCCCGCCACCGGAGGCCGGCTGCCCGCAGGTCGGTGAACTCGGCCGCCATGCGGCGCACGATCGCCGTCGTCCGGGAGCCGTCGTCCGCGGCTGCGGCGGTGATGCCGAACCGGGCGAGGAGGGTGTGCGCCGCTTCCTCGCCGTGTCCGCCGCCGTGCCGGAGGACGATCGTGAACGCCCGGAGCGCCGCGTGCCGGACGTCCGACGGCGCGCCGTGCTCCACCAGGGCGCCGGCTGCGCGCCCGAGCTCGTCGATCGCGAAGTGCGTGTCGAACACCAGCCGGTGCAGTTCCTCGGCGGTGGTGCCGGCGTCGACCCCGCTCGCGGCGAGCATGCCGTCGACGGTCAGGGCGATCTCGTGGTACCGGTCGCGGCTCCGGCCGAGACGGCGGAGCGCCCGGTCGTCCCCGGCGACGAGGACGGCCGCGGAGGCCTCGAGGACGTCGACGCCCCGCGCCACGAACCCGCGACGCGTCCGGAGGAGGGCACGGTGCGGGTCCGGCCGGAGCAGCAGGCGGACGACGATCGTCACCGCGAGCGAGGCGGCGACGACCAGTCCCAGCGGGACGACGCTCGTCTCCGGCAGCGGGAGGAGCAGCCCGCAGAGGTACCCGGCGAACCCGACGATCGCGGCGTCGGCGGCCCACGCACCCCACGCCGCCGCCGCGAACTGCAGGAACAGCAGCACGACGATGAGGACGAGTTCGACGAGCCGGAACGGTTGCAGGGCGATGCTCCCCGCGAGCGCCACGACGAAGGGCACGAGGACCGCTCCGGTGCGGGCGGCGGTGCGGCCGGTGCTCGGGTCGACGATGACGAGGCACGTGATGAACGCCGGCATCGCCCCGATCATCACGCCGAGGATCGCCGGCAGGCCGAAGGCGGTCGCGACGGCGTACCCCACGCCCATGCCGGCCGGGACGGCGACGAGCGTGCGGAGCGCCCCGTCGGTCTTCACGAGGCCGGGGTCGAGCGCGAGGGCACGGTCGGCGATGCGGCGGGTGCGGGTCCGTCGCCGCGGGGCGGTCCGGTTCGTGGTCTCGGGTCTCGGCACGCTCCGGACGCCTCCTGTTCGCTGCGGACCCCAATGGTACCGCAGCCGAACTAGTTGGCGCGGGCCGGCGCTGCCGCCGGCGCTGCCGCCGCCGCCGACCGCGTCAGCCGAGCGGCCCGAGCACCGTCGCCGCGATCGTGCGCGCCGCCGAGTCCCGGGACGACGGGTGGTACTGCCCCGCCCGGACGTCCCGCGCGAGCCGCGCGAGCTCCCCGGACGCCCGGTACGCCCCGCCGCCGACGACGCGCATCGCCTCGTCGACCACGTGCTGCGCCGCGTCGACCGTCCGCGCCTTCGTGCCGACGAGCAGCGGGAACCACCGCGCTCCGAGGTCCTCGAGCTCGTCCACCGCCCGTGCGAGCGACGACACCTGCAGCTCGACCGCGTCGACCGCTCCGCGCATGTCGGCGATCGCGCGACGGACGTCCGGGTCCGCGGAGCGCGGGGTCCCGTCGAGCGCCGTCCGTCCCCGCACGCCGTCCACCGCGAGCGCGAGCGCGCGTTCGGCGATGCCCACGTAGACCGACGCGACGAGCAGCTCGAACGCCGCGAACACCCCGAACACCAGCGGGTCCTGGTTCGGTCCGACCGGCAGGCTCCGCACGATCCGGTCGGCGGGGACGTGCACGCCGTGCAGCCTCGTCGTGCGGCTCTGGGTCGCGCGCATCCCGAGGGTGTCCCAGTCGTCCAGGTGCTCCACGTCGCCGTCCGACCGCAGCACGAAGCCGTGCACGAGCCGTGGCTCCGGGCCGGTGTCGTCCTTGCCGAAGACACTGAGCACGTCCCACGCCGGTGCGAGGGAGGTGAAGACCTTCGTCCCGGTGAAGCGGTAGCCGCCGTCGCCGTCCGGCTCCGCCGTCGTCGTCGAGTCGAAGAGCACGGCGTCGTTGCCCGACTCGCTCACCCCGAACGCGAGCAGGTGGTCGTCCGACGCGTGGTCGGTGACGGTCTGGAGGAACGACCCACCTCGCGCGGTGACGGCTCGCGCCGCCTGCACCCACACCTGGTGCATGCCGAGACCGAGCGCGGTCGCCGGTGCGGCCTGCGCCAGGCGGCGCTGGACGCGGGACGTCGCCGCGAGGCCGAGGTCGGCGCCGCCCTGTGCCTCCGGGACGCCGAACCGGAGGTACCCGGCGGCCCGGAGTTCGTCGAGGTCCTCGGCGCAGAACGCGTTCGCCGCGTCGTACCCGGGGGCGCGTGCCGCGATCCGGTCGAGGAGGTCGTCGGGCAGGCTCCGGGCGGGGTTGGCCTTCGTCATGGCACGAGACTATGGTCCGAGGGTGTCCGATCGTCATCCGTGGTCCAGGTACGTCGCGATCGGTGACTCGTTCACCGAGGGGATCGGCGACCCCGACCCCACGGTCCCCGGTGGCAACCGCGGCTGGGCCGACCGCGTCGCCGAGGTCCTCGCGAACCAGTCCGAGGAATTCGCGTACGCGAACCTGGCGATCCGCGGCCGGCTGCTGCAGCAGATCATCGACGAGCAGGTCGGACCGGCGCTCGCACTCCGGCCCGACCTCGTGACGGTGTCCGCCGGCGGCAACGACATCATCCGCCCCGGGACGGACCCCGACGAGCTCGCCGAACGCGTGGACGCCATGGTCGCCCGGCTCCGCAGCGACGGCGCCACCGTGGTGCTCTTCACCGGACCCGACGTGGGGATGACCCCGGTGCTCGGCATGGTCCGCGGCAAGACCGCGATCTACAACGAGAACCTGCACGCGATCGCGCTGAAGCACGGCGCACTCGTCGCCGACATGTGGGCGCTCCGGGTCCTCCGCGATCCGCGGATGTGGGCGCCCGACCGCCTGCACCACTCCCCGACGGGTCACGCCACCGTCGCCGCGGCGGTGCTCGACGCACTCGGCGTGGCGCACGGCCTGGAACCGTTCAACCCCGAGCCACTCGAGGCCCGTCCGTGGCGGGAGGCCCGCGCCGAGGACCTCGGGTGGGCGCGGGAGTACCTCGTGCCGTGGGTCGTGCGGCGCATCAAGCACACGTCCTCCGGCGACGGTGTCACCCCGAAGCGCCCCGAGCTGCAGGACGTCGTCGAGCACAAGTCCGACATGCCCTGACCCGTGGCCGCCCGCCGGCTCGAGCGGATCAGTCGGACGGGCGCCGCAGGGTGAGCGGACCGTCGTGGAGCGGCTGCGTCACCCACGCCGCGCCGAGCGTCCGGGCGACCGGGTCGACCCGGAGACGAGCGGCGTGCGGGGTCTCGACGAAGCGCAGGTGGACCACGACGCTGCCGTCCTCGTCGACCGCGGCACTCGCGGCGAGCGGCCCCTCGGTCGCCCATGTGCCCTCGCCGAGCGGGACCGTCAGCTCCTGCCCGTCGAGGGTCGCGACCAGGCGCCACGTGTCGCCGTCCCGGTCGAACGCGACCGTGTCGAGTCCGCCGAGGTCGCCGGACGCACGCAGCGGACCGAGCGCGGCCAGGTCGGGGAGCGAGCCGCCACGGACCGGAGGCAGTCCCAGGGACGCGAGTCGCGCCTCCAGGACGGCATCCGCGGCCACGTCGACGTCCGCAGCGTCGATGGCGGGCAAGAGGTGCTGCCACGCTGCGTCCAGGACGGCTTGCATGTCGAGGCTCTGCCCGGTGAGCGCGAGGACGACGTCCTGCTCGGGCAGGACGACGCAGAACTGGCCGTAGGCGCCGTCGCCGCGGAAGCCGTGGCGGGCCATCCAGAACTGGAAGCCGTAGCCCTGGCTCCAGTCCGGGTTGCCCTCGTCGGGGTTCGCCACCTGCGTGCTCGTCGCGGCGGCGACCCAGTCCTCGTCGAGGATCCGCTCGCCGTCCCACACGCCGCGCTGCAGGTACAGCTGCCCGAGCCGGGCGACGGCGTCGGTGGTCGCGTAGCAGCCGCTGAAGCCGAGTTCCGCGCCGGTCTCGTCGCGACGCCAGGCGAGGTCGCCGATGCCGAGGGGGTCGAGGAGCCGCGGTCGCAGGTACTCGACGAGGGACTGGCCGCTGACCCGGCGGACGATCGCGCCGAGCGTGTACGTGCACGGCTGGTTGTAGGCGAAGACGGAGCCGGGCTCCTCGTCGGGCGGGGTGAGGAGGAAGCCGCGGACGAGGTCGTCGGGGTCGGCCGCACGGGCGCGGTCCAGGGTCTCCTCGCGGTGGCCGCTCGCCATCGCAAGGACGTGGCGGACCCTGATGCGGCGGCTGCGCGCGTCGGTGACGTCGGCGTCGAGCTCGGGGAAGTACGACAGGACGGTGGCATCGAGGTCGATGAGGTCCTCGCGGACGGCGATCCCGACGGCTGCAGCGGTGAAGCTCTTGCTGAGCGAGTACAGGAGGTGGACGCGGTCGGGGCGGTACGGGTCCCACCAGCCCTGGGCGGCGACCTGCCCGTGGCGGAGCAGCACGATGCTGTGGGGCTCGACGTCGGGGGTGTGCTCAAGGGCGTCGAGGAAGGCCGTCACGCCACGGGCGTCGATGCCGAGGGCGGACGGAGCAGTGCGGGGGAACGTCGTCGTCACCCGTCCGACACTACGCAGGCGTCACGCGCCCTGGAACGGGTTCGTCCACCGCCACCACACGCCCGGATCCTCGATCGGCCGTTCCAGCACGAGCGGGACCGTCACCGGGTCGTGGTCCGAGATCGTGAAGCGCACCTTGCCGACGCGCTCCCCCTTCGTGCCGAGGGTGATCCGGTCGAGGTGGGCCTTCGCCGACACCGTGGTCTTCCCCCAGACGAGCACCTCGGACGCGGACCCCGCGACCGCGTCGGCCTCGTCCTGCCAGGGCGTCGAGAACGTCCCGAAGGTCTGCCCGGCGTGGGCGAGGGTGACCACCTGGAAGTTGTCCGCGACGGACCGGAGGAGCCGCTGCACGTCCACGTCGAGCGAGTCGTGGTCGACGCCGCCCAGGATCGCGCCGACGACGGTGACCTGCTTGCCGCCGCGCTCGTACGTCGCGGCGAACAGCAGGCACGCTCCGGCCTCGTCGAGCGTGCCGGTCTTGATGCCCTCGACGCCGTCGAGCCCGAGGAGCTTGTTCGAGTTCTCGATCGCGCCGGCACCCGGCACGGTGACCGCCTTGGTGCCGACGACCTCCTTCACGACGGGGTTCGCGAGCGCGAGCTGCCCGAGTTCGACGAGGTCCGTCGCCGTCGAGGTGTTGTGTGCGTCCAGCCCGGTCGGCTCCTCGATCGTGGTGTGGTCGAGGTCGTGCGCGTCGAGCCACTTGTCGGCCGCCGCACGGTAGGCGTCCATCGAGCCGAACGCCCAGAGCGCCAGCGATCCGGCGTAGTTGTTCGCCGACTTCATCAGCATGACCTGTAGTGTCTGGTACTCCGACAGCTGCAGGCCCGCGGGCATCGGCGCGACCTCGCCGTCCACCGCCAGGTACTTCGCGTACAGCGCCTGCATCCCCGGACTGAACGAGATCGTCGGGCCCGACTCGCCCGGCTGCAGCGGCTTCTCGTCGAGCACCACGAGCGCCGTGACGACCTTCGAGATGCTCGCGATCGACCGCGGCTTGGTGTCACCGCTCGTGCGGAGGCTCTCCGGGAAGGCCGTCGCCTCGACCGCGGTCGCCCCGTACCCGGGGAAGCTCAGCTCCGGCACCGACGAGGTCGGCGCGGAGTACGTCGTGGTCGACGCGCTCGCCGGAGCGAACGGGACCACCGCGGCGGCCACCAGGTAGCCGACGGCCAGCACGAGCACCGCGATGACCGAGATGGTCACCGGCCTCCGGACGGCGGAACGGGGGCGACGGACGACTCGTGACACGAGAACCGAGCGTACTGGAGGCGCGACTCGCCACCCCGGGACGACGCACCGGACGAGGCGGACCCGACCCGCGCCTCCCGGCTTCCACCGGCTCAGCCGCCGTGCTGCGCCCGCTGCGCGTGCGCGACGGCCCACAGGCCGACGGCGCTCGCCGCGGCCACGTTGAGCGAGTCGACGCCGTGCGACATCGGGATCCGGACCGTCGTGTCCGCCGACGCGACCGCGGCGTCCGTGAGGCCCTGCCCCTCGGTCCCCATCACGAGCGCGACCTTCTCGGGGACGTCCTCGACGAACGCGTCGAGGTCGACCGAGCGGTCCGTCAGCGCCATCGCCGCGAGGTGGAAGCCCTGCGCCCGCAGCTCCTCACCGGCCGCCGGCCACTCGCCGATCCGGGTCCACGGCACCTGCAGGACCGTGCCCATGCTGACCCGCACGCTCCGGCGGTAGAGCGGGTCGGCGCACCGCGGGCTGACGAGCACGGCGTCCGCGCCGAGCCCGGCGACGCTCCGGAAGACGGCGCCGACGTTGGTGTGGTCGACGATGTCCTCGAGCACGACGACGAGCTTCGCGTCCCGCACGACGTCGGCGACCTCCGGGAGCTCGGGGCGCTGCACGGCGGCGATCGCGCCCCGGTGCATGCGGAAGCCGGTGAGCTCCTCGAGCAGGGCGTCCGGCCCGACGAACACCGGCCCGTCGTGCTCGGCGACGAGGGGCAGCACGCTGTCCAGCCACTTCTCTTGCACGAGGATGCTGCGCGGCTTGTGACCGGCGCGGACCGCCCGCTCGATGACCGTGTTCGACTCGGCGATATACAGGCCGCCCTCCGGCTCGGACACCCGGCGGAGCGCGACGTCGGTCAGCCGCGCGAAGTCGTCGAGGCGGGGGTCGTCGAGGGAGTCGATGCGGACGGCGTGCACGGGGCTCGTTTCGGTGTGGTGCGGGACGGTCGAGCGGGCGGGAAGTGACCGGGGCGGTCGGCAGTTGAGGGTACCGTGAACAGGGTGTTGAACGACGACGCTGCGGCGACGAGCGAACCGACCAGCCCCGCCTCCAGCGCGGTCGATCTGGACCGCGCCGTCGAGCTGCTCGCCGGCAAGCGCATCGCGGTGCTCTCCGGCGCCGGCCTGAGCACCGACTCGGGCATCCCCGACTACCGCGGCGAAGGACGGGTCGTCCGGAAGCCGATGACCTTCCAGGAGTTCCGCGCCGACCCCGCGAAGCGTCAGCGCTACTGGGCCGGGTCGCACCTCGGCTGGCGCACCTTCGCCTCGGCCCGCCCGAACGCCGGGCACCGGGCGCTCGCCGCGCTCGAACGCGACGGGATCGTGACGGGCGTCATCACGCAGAACGTCGACGGCCTCCACCTCCGGTCGGGGTCCCGCCGGGTCGTCGAGATCCACGGATCGATGGACCGCGCGGTGTGCCTGACCTGCGGGCAGGTCTTCTCCCGCGCGGACCTCGCCACCGTGCTCGACCGCGACAACCCCTGGATCGACGAGCCCGGTTCGGTGCAGCTCCAGCCGGACGGCGACGTCGAGATCACCGACGTGGAGCGCTTCCGGGTCCCCGACTGCTCGGTGTGCGGCGGCGTCCTGAAGCCCGACGTGGTGTTCTTCGGCGAGTTCGTCCCGGCCGAGAAGTTCCGCGAGGCGGTGTCGATCGTCGCCGACGCCGAAGCACTGCTCGTCGTCGGGTCCTCGCTCACCGTGAACTCCGGCGTGCGCCTCGTCGACCACGCGGCCCGCCGCAAGCACCCGGTCGTCATCGTGAACCGCGGGGCGACCCGGAGCGACCGTCGGGCGGCGGTCAAGCTCGACGCCGGCACCACCGAGACGCTCGAGGCGCTGGCAGCGCGGCTCGACCCGTCTGCGATGATCGAGCGGTGACGACGCTCCTCTACCTGGTCCGGCACGGTGAGACCGACTGGAACGCCGCGCGGCGCATCCAGGGCTCCACGGACATCCCGCTCAACGACACCGGACGGCGCCAGGCGGCATCGACCGCCGCGCTCCTGGAGCGCCGACGGTTCGACGCCGTCGTCGCGTCCCCGCTGTCGCGTGCGTTCGAGACCGGGTCGATCATCGCGGCGCACCTCGGACTCGCCGAGCCCAGCACCTACCCGGGGCTGGCCGAGCGCTCCTACGGCGAGGCCGAGGGCCTGACGAACGACGAGGTCCTCGAGCGGTACCCGCACGACGACGTCCCCGGCCGTGAGTCCCGGAGCGCCCTGCTCTCCCGCGTGACCGAGACCCTCGGCGAGATCGCCGTCCGGTTCGACGCCGGTGCCGTCGTCGTCGCCACGCACGGCGCGGTCATCCGGAGCGTCGTGAACGCCGCAGCTCCGGGGACGGCCGACCGGCTCAGCACCCCGATCCGGAACGGGTCCGTGCACTCGTTCCGCTGGGACCCGGAGCGGTTCCACGCGGAGCTCGTCCGGTTCGACGACCCGATCGACGGGGTGTCCGACGGCCCCGGCCGGTACGCGTTCGAGTACCAGAACCCGCTCGAGCGGCGCGGGTAGCGCGGGTTGATCCGCGCGGCGCGGGGAGCGCGGGTCGTTCCGCGCGGCGCGCGGCGTCCGTCGGTACCAGTGTCGGACCGGGCGGACTAGGCTCCGGTGCACTCGCAGGACCGCGTGTGAGGGGGGCCGACATGACCGACGACTCGGACGACCTCGACCGCGCGTTCGGACCGGACACCGCCTCCGTCCCGGTGCGGAGCCCACGCCAGCGCGTCGGACGCAGCGCGCTCGTCGGCGGCTTCGTGGTCGGGGCGGCCGTGGTGCTCGCCGTCGTGCTCGTCACCATCATCGGGAGCGTGCAGAACGGCGTTGGCGGGGTGTTCCCCCGGCCCGACGCCGCGCTCGACCGCTTCGGCGACTCCGCCCGCGCGGTGTCCGGCGTTGAGCGCGTGACCGCGTCCGACCCGCGCAAGACCTCGTTCGCGAGCTACGACGTGGTGTCCACGGTCGAGGTCGAGCCCACCCTCTCGGACGGGGAACAGACCGCGGTCGTCGGAGCGCTCCGCACCGCTGCGAAGGACGCGAGCGGCAACGGCGTGCGGGTGTTCGCCGTGGTGGACCTCGGCGAGGTCGAGGTCGGCGTGTCCCCGGACGCGAAGGTGACCGAGCGGCGCCTCGCCCTCGCGCGGCAGGTGGACGCCATCGGCGGGGTGTCCGGCGTGCACTGCTCGTGGAGCGGTGCCGGGCCGTCGGACGAGCCGGGCGACCAGGCCGTCACGGTGGTCACGCGGGGCACCGGCGCGGGGCTGCAGGCCGTGGTGGCGAAGGCGACGCAGGAGGTGCACGCGGTGTTCCCCGGAGCGACGGTGCGGTCGGCGGCGCCGACGTCCTGACCGGGGACGCCGGCTAGCGCGGCTGGCGCGGCTGGCGCGGCTGGCGCGGCTGGCGCGGCTGGCGCGGTTGGCGCTCCCGCGACCGCCCACGGCCCGTGCGCTCCGCGCGGTCGGCGACCGCCCGCTCGACCGCCCGGACGACCTGCTCGGCGGAGTCCTCCCAGCGGAACCGGGCCGCCTGTGCGACCGAGTCCGACGAGGCGGACTCCCACCGCGCCTCCAGTCGACGGACGGCCGCGGCGACCGCTGACGGTGACGACGGGTCGAAGTACTCGGCGGCGTCGCCGCCGATCTCCCGGAAGATCGGGATGTCGCTCACGACCACCGGGGTGCCGACGCCCATCGCCTCGACCAGGGGGATGCCGAACCCTTCGTCGTACGACGCAGTGGCCAGCGCCGTCGCCGATCGCAGCACGAACAGGTACTCGTCGTCCGAGGCGCCGTCGTGGAACACGATCGCACCCGCCGGGGCGAGCCGCTCGAGCCGCGCGCGGTCGGCGTCGGACACCCGCGACATGCAGCGCAGCGTCCAGTCCGGGCCGAGGAGCGGCAGCGCGGCCGCGAGGGTCTCGACGTTCTTGTACGGCATGAACGATCCCATGTAGACGAGCGACCGCTCGCGCGCCGCACCCTCCGGCCGGCGCTCGGCGGGATCGGCGGCGTTGACCGCGACGGTCACGGGTCGCTTCGTCAGGTGGTGCTCCGCGATCAACCCCGCGGTCGTCTCCGACACGGTCACGACCCCGTCGGCTCCGTTGAGCAGGAGCCGTTGCGGCGCCCAGCTGAGGTGGAACGCGCGCCACCCGAGCCGGATCGGCCACGAGAACTCGCGCGGCGGCGTGCGGTTCCAGTAGTAGATGAGGTCGTGGAGGGTGAGCACGAGGGCGTAGCGGCGCCCGCGTGAGCCCATCGTCTGCATGGGCGAGAACACGGCGTCGAGCCCGAGGCCGTTCACCCGGCGGGCGAGGAGGGGCTCCCCCGGCTCAGTCGGCGCGGGCAGCAGCTCCCACGGGATCCCGGCGGGCAGCGACTCGAGCTGTCGCTCGTCGTGCACCAGCAGGGTGTAGTCGTGCCGGTCCGGCAGGTGCGACACCACTCCGGCCGTGAACCGGCTGATGCCGTCGTGCCGGCCGATGCGCACGTACCGGCAGTCGATGCCGATGCGGAGCCGGGTCACGAGACGGTTCCGTCCGTCGTCCGGTCCGCCGGTTCCGGGGCGGCGGTCGGACTGGAGGCGCGGCTCGCGTCCGCCCGGTCGCGTGCCTTGGTCGGGCGCGGCTTCTCCTTGGTCGGGCGCGGCTTCTCCTTGGCCGGGCGCGGCTTCTTCTGCCGCTTCGGTGCGTCCGCCATCCGGCGGAGGACCGCGGCCGCCGCGATGTCGGGCGTCTCGTAGTGCACGAGGTGCCCGACCTCCGGCACGACGACGAGTTCGGCGTCCGCGAGCCGTGCCGCGAGTGCCCGCTGCTCCGGCACCGCGGTGATGTCGTCGCGGTCGGCGGCGATCATCAGCACCGGGACGCGCAGGCGGTCGGCGTACTCGGACACGTCGTGGGTGACCGAGGTGCGGAAGGCCTCGAGCACGCTCGTCCGGTCGGCGAACGCCGAGAAGTACCGGTCGTGCTGCTCGTGCACCCACCGGCGGAGGTCGCGGTCGTGCGACTTGAGCATCGCGATGCTCATCGCGCGGACGATGACGGGGTTGCGGAGCAGCCCGAGGCCGAGGGCCTTCGGCAGCAGGGCGCCGGCGCGGTAGTACCCGATCGCGATCCCCGTGCCGACCGCCCTGGGCCCCTGGAGCGCCGGCGCGGCGATCGGGTTCACGAGGACGAGCAGGCGGGTGTCGAGACCAGCGGCGACCGTGGCGGCGACGACGATCGAACCGAAGGAGTGCCCGAGGACGACGGTGTCGTGCCCGAGGCCGAGTGCCCGGTGGAAGCCCGTCAACCAGCCGACGTACGAGTCGATGTCGGACACCGGCAGCGGGTCCGAGATGCCGAACCCGGGCAGGTCCGGCACGATCACGCGCACACCCTCGAGGTGCGCGGCGATGGTCTCGAGCCCGTGGTGGTCGCCGCGGAACCCGTGCACGGCGAGCACGGTGGAGGTCGCGTCGGACGGCCCGTACTCCCAGTAGTGCGTGGTGCGGCCGTCGACCTGCACGGAGCGGTGGACGACCGGAGTGGCGGCCATCAGCGACTGGTACGGGGAGAGCACGGGCGGTTGCATCCCCGCCAGTCTACGAATGCCCGACCTTTCTGCGGACAACCGGAGCAGCGGCGGCCTAGCGTGTCCATGGTGACGTTCACCGCCCCGATCCAGCTCCCCGGACTGACCCTGGACCCGCAGTGGTACAAGCGCTCGGTCTTCTACGAGTGCATGATCCGTTCCTTCGTCGACTCGAACGGCGACGGGATCGGCGACATCCAGGGCGTGATCGGCAAGCTCGACTACCTGCAGTGGCTCGGTGTCGACGCCCTCTGGTTGCCGCCGTTCTTCCAGTCGCCGATGCGCGACGGCGGGTACGACATCGCCGACTACAAGGCGATCCTGCCGGAGTTCGGCACGCTGGACGACTTCCGCGAGCTCGTCACGAAGTCGCACGAGCGCAACATGCGCATCGTCATCGACATGGTGATCAACCACACCTCGGACCAGCACGACTGGTTCCAGCAGTCCCGCGAGGACCCGGACGGCCCGTACGGGGACTTCTACGTGTGGCGGGACACCGACGAGGACTACTCGAACATCCGCATCATCTTCGTCGACACCGAGGAGTCGAACTGGACGTTCGACCCGGTCCGCCGCCAGTTCTTCTTCCACCGGTTCTTCTCGCACCAGCCGGACCTCAACTTCGAGAACCCCGCCGTGGTCGAGGCCGTGTACGACGTGGTGCGGCACTGGCTCGACCTCGGCGTCGACGGGCTCCGGCTCGACGCGATCCCCTACCTCTTCGAGTCGGAGGAGGGCAACGGCGAGGGCGAGCCGGAGACCCACGAGTTCATCAAGAAGCTCCGGGCGATGGTGGACGACGAGTACCCCGGGCGCGTCCTCCTCGCCGAGGCGAACCAGTGGCCGCGCGAGACCGCCGCGTTCTTCGGCACCGACGAGGAGCCCGAGTGCCACATGGCGTTCGACTTCCCGGTGATGCCGCGCATCTTCTACTCGCTCCGCGCCCAGCACGCGGCCGAGCTCAAGGCGATCCTGTCCGAGACGCTCGACGTGCCGTCCTCGGCCGCGTGGGGCGTGTTCCTCCGCAACCACGACGAGCTCACCCTCGAGATGGTGAGCGAGGAGTACCGCCAGGCGATGTACGGCTGGTACGGGTACGACCCCCGGATGCGCTCGAACATCGGCATCCGCCGGCGCCTAGCACCCCTGCTCGACAACTCCCGCGCCGAGCTCGAGCTCATCCACGCCCTGCTCTTCTCGCTCCCCGGGTCGCCGTTCCTCTACTACGGCGACGAGATCGGGATGGGCGACAACATCTGGCTCCCGGACCGCGACTCCTCCCGCACGCCGATGCAGTGGACACCGGACCGCAACGCGGGCTTCTCCACCGCCGACCCCGGCAAGCTGTACCTGCCCGTCGTGCAGTCGCTCGTCTACAACTACGCGCAGGTGAACGTCGAGGCGCAGCTCGCCCAGTCCCGCTCCCTGCTGCACTGGGTCCGGAACGTCATCCACGTCCGGAAGGCGCACCCGGTGTTCGGCCTGGGGACGCTCGACGTGCAGGACACGTCGAACGACTCGGTGCTCGCCTTCGTCCGGTCGTGGGAGGGGTCCGGGCAGCAGTTCGGGCCGTCCGCGGAGGACGTCCTCTGCGTGTTCTCGTTCGCCACGAACCCGACGTCGGTGACGATCTCGGCGCCGGAGTTCGCCGGGCGGCCGCTGTACGACCTCTTCGGCGGCGGGTCCTTCCCCTCGTTCGACGAGTCGGGGTCGGTCACGCTGACGATGGGTACGCAGTCGTTCTACTGGCTGCACATCGGCGCGCCGGTCGGCTAGGCGTTCGCGTCCGTCGCGTCCGGCTCGGTGCGGCCGTCGTCCTGGAGGCGCGGGTCGTCCCCGCCAGGCGGGTCGCGACGGGCGTGTCGGTGCGTCCCGTTAGCCTGGCCGCGTGACGTTCCTCGAAGAGCAGGTCGACCCCACCGCCGAGCTCGACACCCCGGCCCCGGCCCAGGACCTCGCCGGCCGACCCTGGTGGCACGCGCTCGGCGTCTTCGACCTCGAGACCACCGGCATCGACGTCGAGACCGCCCGGATCGTCACCGCGCACGTCGGCCTGATCGACATGACCGGCCGCTCCATCGTCGAAGGCGTCTGGCTCGCCGACCCCGGGGTCGACATCCCCGAAGGTGCCGCCGCCGTCCACGGCATCACGACCGAGCGCGCCCGCGCCGACGGCCGTCCCGCCGGCGAGGTCGTGGCGGAGATCATCGCCGCCGTCGAAGCCGTCTTCGCCCGCGGCATCCCGCTCGTGATCTACAACGCCCCGTACGACCTCACCGTCCTCGACCGGGAAGCCAAACGGCACGGCATCGCCTCCCCCGTGATCGGCAACGTCGTCGACCCGCTCGTCATCGACAAGGCGCTCGACACCTACCGCAAGGGCAAGCGCACCCTCGAAGCCGCGTCCGAGCTGTACGGCGTCACGCTCTCCGATGCCCACGACGCCGGCGCCGACGCCATCGCTGCCGGTCGGGTCGCGCAGGCCATCGCGGCGAAGTACCCGGACGAGCTCGGTGTCTCCGCCGAGGAGCTCCACCGCAAGCAGGTCGGCTGGTGCGCCGAGCAGGCCACTTCGTTCCAGGACTACATGCGGAAGAAGCGCGACCCGTCCTTCACGGCCGACGGGCGCTGGCCGCACCGCAACGGCAGCTGAGGCGCCCGGGCGCCTCGCCCGCCGCGCCTTGCCCGCGCTCCCGCGGGCACCAGGTTCCGGACACAGCACCGCGCAGAACCCCGGTGCCGTGTCCGGAACCTGGTTCCGCACGAGCCGCCCCGCGCTCCGAACCACGAAACCGACGTTGAACCACGCCCCGCCCCTGGTTCGACGTCGTTGCCGTGGTTCGAGGCCGCCCCACCGCGTCGCGCCGCACGTAGCCGCCGCCACCGCCCCGCCGCACGCCACCGCCGCCGCGCGCGCAGCGCACCGCGCACGCGGAACGGGCGGCCCTCCCGCAGGAGGACCGCCCGTCGAAACGCTGAGCGACTGCTTACTTGCCGAAGCCCTTGAAGCGCTGGTTGAACTTCTCGACGCGGCCGGCCGAGTCGAGGATGCGCTGCTTGCCCGTGTAGAACGGGTGCGACGCCGACGAGATCTCGACGTCGATGACCGGGTAGGTCGCACCGTCGAGCTCGATGGTCTTGTCGCTGGTCGCGGTCGAACGCGTCAGGAACGTCTCACCGGAGGCCAGGTCGCGGAAGACGATGGCGTTGTACTCGGGGTGGGTGTCGGTCTTCATGGAGATTCCTCGGTCAATGTCGGTGATGGGAGATGCGCGGCCGGGTCGAGACCCTGCCAGTGCATGAAGTCTGCGGCGTGCGCCAGCCGTCTACGTTACCAGAGAGACGACCAGCACGCAGCGCCTACGCCGCGCGCGCCGTGTACCGGCCGGCGTCCTTCGTGACGGTCAGTTCGATGCCGAACGCCTCGGTGAGCGTCGCCGCCGTCAGGACCTCGTCGATCGGGCCGGCAGCCTGCACGTGACCGTCGGCGAGCACCAGGGCATGGGTGAAGCCCGCGGGGATCTCCTCCACGTGGTGCGTGACGATCACGATCGCGGGCGAGTCGTCGCTCTGGGCGTAGCCGCCGAGGGTCCGGACGAGGCTCTCGCGGGCGCCGAGGTCGAGCGACGCGGCCGGTTCGTCGAGGAACAGGATCTCCGGGTCGGTCATCACGGCACGGGCTATCTGCACGCGCTTCTGCTCGCCGTCGCTCAGCTCCCCGAAGGTCCGGTCGGTGAAGGCACCGAGACCCCACTCTTCGAGCACGCGCTGCGCCCGGCGGACGTCGAGCTCCTCGTACTCCTCGTTCCAGCGACCCGTGACCGAGTACGCCGCGGTGAGCACGACGTCGATGACCTTCTCGGTCACCGGGATCCGGCGCGCCAGGGCGGTCGACGCGAAGCCGATGCGGGGCCGGAGCTCGAAGAGGTCAGCGCCGCCGAGCTCGGTCCCGAGCACCTCGACGTCGCCCGAGGTCGGGAACGTCTGGGCACCCGCGACCTGCAGCAGCGTGGTCTTGCCGGCGCCGTTGGCACCGAGCACGACCCAGCGTTCGTCGTCCTGCACCTCCCACGAGATCCCGTCGAGGATGGTGGCCCCGTTGCGGACCACGGAGACGTCTGACAAGCGCACGACCGAGGGCATGCGCCCAGCCTAGAGGTTCCGCCCGAGCACCTCGTCGTAGACCTGCCGTGTCCGCTCTGCGATGGCGCCCCAGGTGAACTCGGTCTCGACGCGGAGCCGTCCGGCGCGGCCCATGAGCTTCGCCAGCCCCTCGTCGGCGAGCACCTCGTTCAGGGTCGCGGCGAGGTCCGCCACGTACCGGTCCGGGTCGGTCGGCGTGCCGGTGCCGTCCTGCGCCTGGTCGATCGGGACGATGCGGCCGGTGAGCCCGTCGGCGACGACCTCGGGGATCCCGCCGGTGCCGGTGCCGACGACGGGGATGCCGCACGCCATCGCCTCGAGGTTGACGATCCCGAGCGGCTCGTAGATCGACGGGCAGACGAAGACGGTGCCCGACGAGAGCACGTTGACGATCTCCTGGTGGGCGAGCATCCGGTCGATCCAGACGACGCCGTCACGATCGGCGCGCAACGCGTCGACGAGACCCGTGACCTCGGCCATGATCTCCGGCGTGTCCGGGGCCCCGGCACAGAGCACGATCTGGACCTCCGGCGGCAGCGACGCCACCGCGCGGAGCAGGTACGGCAGGCCCTTCTGCCGGGTGATCCGCCCGACGAACACCACGCTGGGACGGGACGGGTCGATCCCGAGGGCCCGGACGGCGTCCTCGTCGACGGTCGGCTTCCACTCCTCGATGTCGATGCCGTTGTAGACGACGTGCACCTTCGCCGGGTCGATCGACGGGTACGAGCGGAGGATGTCCGCCCGCATCGCCTTCGACACCGCGATGACGCCGTCGGCGTTCTCGAACGCCTCGCGCTCCATCCAGCTCGAGAGCCGGTACCCGCCGCCGAGCTGCTCGGCCTTCCAGGGCCGGAGCGGCTCGAGGCTGTGGGCGGTCACGACGTGCGGGATGCCGTAGGTCAGCTGCGCGATCCGGCCGGCCGAGTTCGTGTACCAGGTGTGCGAGTGCACGACGTCCGCGCCCTCGACGTCCGCCGCGATGGCGACGTCGGTCCCGAGCGCCTGCAACGCACCGTTCGCACCGTCGAGTCCATCCGGCGTGCGGTACGCCCACACGTCCGCCTCGTCCCGGAACGCCCCGAAGGCGCGGACCCGCACCTCGGTGTCGGTCCCGGACCGCAGGGCGGCCGTCAGTTCGGCCACGTGGACACCTGCACCGCCGTAGACCTCCGGCGGATACTCCCTGGTCAGTAGATCGACTCGCACGCGTTCAAGGTAACCGGTTCCCAGTGCTGACGCCTACTGTGAGCGTCATGGCACCAAAGAAGGTCTTCGGCATCGTCCTCGCTGGCGGCGAGGGGAAGCGGCTCATGCCGCTCACGGCCGACCGGGCGAAGCCCGCCGTCCCGTTCGGGGGCAACTTCCGTCTCATCGACTTCGCACTCTCGAACCTGGTGAACTCCGGGTTGCAGAAGATCGTCGTCCTGACGCAGTACAAGTCCCACAGCCTCGACCGCCACGTCGCGGAGACCTGGCGCATGGAGGGGTTGCTCGGCTCGTACGTCGCGTCCGTGCCCGCGCAGCAGCGGCTCGGCAAGCGCTGGTTCGCCGGCTCGGCCGACGCGATCCTGCAGTCGCTCAACCTCCTCCGCGACGAACGCCCCGACATCGTGGTCGTGGTCGGTGCGGACCACGTGTACCGGATGGACTTCCACCAGATGGTGGAGGCGCACATCGCCTCCGGCCGCAGCGCCACGGTCGCCGCGATCCGGCAGCCGATCGGCCTCGCCGACCAGTTCGGCGTGATCCAGGTCGACGCCGACGACCCGACGAAGATCGACGCCTTCCTCGAGAAGCCGAAGGACGCCATCGGGCTCGCCGACTCCCCCGGCGAGATCCTCGCGTCGATGGGCAACTACGTGTTCGACGCCGACGCGCTGGTCGACGCGGTCCTCCGCGACGGGCAGATCGAGACGTCGAACCACGACATGGGCGGCGACATCGTCCCGGACTTCGTGAACCGCGGCGACGCCGGCGTGTACGACCTCCAGCGCAACGGCGTGCCCGGGTCGAACGAGCGCGACCGGTACTACTGGCGCGACGTGGGGACCATCGACTCGTTCTACGACGCGCACATGGACCTCATCGCGCCGGTGCCGGTCTTCAACCTGTACAACCAGGACTGGCCGATCTTCAACCAGCAGACGAACCTGCCCCCGGCGAAGTTCGTCCGCGACGCCAACGGCAACACCGGCTCCACGGTGGACTCGCTCGTGTCGCTCGGCTGCCTGGTCTCGGGCGCGCAGGTCGAGCGCAGCATGATCGGCCCGTGGTGCAGCATCGACTCCGGTGCGAAGGTCCTCGACTCGATCGTGTTCGAGCGGGCGTCTATCGGCGCCGGCTCGACCGTGAACCGCGCGATCCTCGACAAGGACGTCGTCATCGCACCGGGAGCGCGGGTGGGCGTCGACCGCGAAGCGGACGAAGCGCGCGGCTTCACCGTCACCGAGTCCGGCATCACGGTGGTCGGCAAGGGCGTGCGCGTCGAGGCGTAGCCGTCCAGACGCGTGCGCTGGCACTGTCGGGAGGCGCGGCTGACGTCACACACGTCGGCCGCGCCTCCGTCAGTCGGTACCGTTGGTCCGTGCCCCGCTTCCTCGTCGTCCTCGATGCCGATTCCACGCTCCTCGAGGACGAGGTCATCGAACTGCTGGCCGACACGGCGGGGACCCGGCCACAGGTCGCGGCGATCACGGAGCGCGCCATGCGCGGCGAGATCGACTTCGCGGAGAGCCTCCGGGAGCGTGTCGCAACCCTTGCGGGCCTCCAGTCCGACGTCTTCCGACGCGCACAGGACGCGGTCCGTGTGACGGGGGGCGCCGACCAGCTCGTCCGCGGCGTGCACGCCGCCGGAGGCACCGTCGGTGTCGTGTCGGGCGGCTTCCACGAGGTGCTCGACCCGTTCGCCGAGCGCCTCGGCCTCGACCACTGCCGGGCGAACCGGCTCGAGGTCGTCGACGGCGTCCTGACCGGGCGGGTCCTCGGGGACGTGGTGGACGCGCACGCGAAGGCCGTGGCGCTCCGGGAGTGGGCGGGAGCCGACGGCGTGCCGGTCGTGCGCACCGTCGCGGTGGGCGACGGCGCGAACGACCTCGAGATGATGCGGGTCGCGGGGCTGTCGGTCGCGTTCGACGCGAAGCCGCGCGTGCGGGAGCAGGCCGACGTGGCGGTCGTCGACCGCGACCTGTCGAGCGTGCTGGCGACGCTGGGCCTGCGCGGCTGACGGGCCCGCGCCGGCCCGTGTCCGCCGGCCCGTGTCCGCCGGCCCGAGTCTCGGGCTGGGCGACCGTAGACGCGGCCGACGCCCCGAGAATCGTCGCCAGACCCGAGACTCGGGCCGCAGCCGGCCGCGCGCCGCGCAGGCGGCTAGTGCCCCATCCCGAGGCCACCGTCGACCGGGATGACCGCGCCCGAGATGTACCCGGCACCGTCGCCGGCGAGGAACAGCGTGGCGTCCGCGACGTCGTCCACGGTGCCGTACCGGGCCGCCGGGATCTGCTTCTTGAACTCGGCCTGCAGCTCCTCGGGCAGCGCCGCCGTCATGTCGGTCTGGATGAACCCGGGAGCGACGACGTTCGCGGTGATCCCGCGGGACCCGAGCTCCCGCGTGATCGACCGGGCCATGCCGACGAGGGCGGCCTTCGACGACGCGTAGTTGACCTGGCCGACCTGCCCGTAGGCGCCGACGACGCTCGACATGAGCACGATCCGCCCGAACTTGGCCTTCATCATCCCCTTCGTCACCCGCTTGACGACCCGGAACGTGCCGGTGAGGTTCGTGTCGATGACGCTCGTGAAGTCCTCCTCCGACATGCGGAGCAGGAGCTGGTCGTTCGTGATGCCGGCGTTCGCGACGAGGACCTCGATCGGCCCGAGCTCGGCCTCGACCTGCGTGAAGGCGGCGTCGACCGAGGCGCTGTCCGTGATGTCCGCCTGCACCGTGAGCGCGCCCTCGGGGCCGCCCTGGCCGTTCCGGGACGTGACGGCGACACGGTGTCCGGCGGCGACGAAGCGCTCCGCGAGGGCGTGGCCGATGCCGCGGTTGCCGCCGGTGACGAGGACGGTACGGGGGGTGCTCATGGTCGCTCCGTTCGGGGTGGGGGTGCTCGGCGCGCCGGACCGGACCGGGCCGGACACGCCCGGACGAGCGTACCCGAGCCGATACGCGCATCGTGTCCGCGCGCGGCGGAACCGGCGAGCGGCAGACGGGCTTAGGCTTGTGGTCGGGAAGAGGAAAGAACATCGGATGAAGACGACCCACAGCATCACGTCGCTCCCGGATTCACCGGAGCAGGACCGGGCGCACCGCCTGTCCCGGTACGTGTGGCAGATGGCCGTCCGTGTCGTGTTCTTCGTCGGCGCCGTCCTGGTGTGGTCCGTCTGGCACACCTGGCTCGCTGTCATCCCGATCGTGCTCGCCGGGGTCATCCCGTGGGTGGCCGTCGTCATCGCGAACGCCGGCAACCGCGCCGAGAACGACATCGTGACGCCCGCCGGCGCGATCCAGCTGTACGACGCGGTCGACCCGCGCCTCCGCGAACAGCAGGAGGACGCCCGCGCCGAGGCGTACCGCGCCGAGCAGGACCGCCTCCGGGAACAGGCCCAGCACGCGCAAGAGGAGTGGCAGCGCAACGGCGACCGGTCCCGCGTCTGGGGTCGACGCTGATGGGCGCCACGTTCGACCTCTTCACCGAGCCGGGCTCGACGCCCGTGTGCTCGCGCGCCGGGTGCTCGTCGACCGCCTCGTGGCGCGTCAACTGGCGGAACCCCCGCATCCACGCCATCGACCGCGTCAAGATCTGGGCCGCGTGCGAAGAGCACCGTGACTTCCTGGCCGACTACCTCCGGTCCCGTTCCTTCCCGGTCCGCGTGACCGGCATGCACGAGGACGTGGACCGGCTCGACGACGAGCGCGACCCGGCCGACGCCCCGAAGAACGACGTCGGTGTGCGCGCGGCCGGTGAGCGTCGGTGAGCGACCAGTTCGACCCGAGCACCCGGTACGGCCGGCGGCACGCGCAGAAGATCGCCCGCGCGGCCGCCGCATCGCCCGACCGCGCCGAGCCGGCCGACCGCGACCCGGACGAGCCCTTCGTCGGCTGGCGCTTCGTCGGCAGCCGTCGGTGGCTCGGCTACTTCGCGATCGCCGTCGCGTTCGCGATCGTCTGCGCCCTGTTCGGCATGTGGCAGTGGGACCGCCGGAACGAGGCGGTGCGGCAGAACGAACAGGTCTCACAGAACTACGAGCACACCCCCGTCCCCCTCGATGTCGCGCTGCCGAAGGCCTCGAGCTGGGACGACTCGCAGACCTGGCTCCGGGTCCGGGTCACCGGCCGGTACGACACCGACGACCAGCTCCTCGTCCGCAACCGCGTGCACAACGGGCAGCCCGGCTTCGAGGTCCTCACACCGCTCGTGACCGCCGACGGCCGGGCGTTCGTCGTCGACCGTGGCTGGGTCCCGACCGGCAACGCCCAGGACGCCCCCGACCACGTCCCCGCTCCCCCGTCCGGTGAGGTCACCGCGGTCGTCCGGCTCCAGCAGAGCGAACCGCGGATCCCCGGTCGGACGGACCCGGCGCACACCGACCAGGTGCAGTCGGTCACGCTCTCCGACGTGGCGAACAAGGTCGACACGCCGATCTACACCGACGCGTACGGGCAGCTCGCGTCCGAGTCGCCGGCCCCGACCGAGGCGCGGCCCCTGGGCTGGGACCGCCCGACCGCCGACACGGGGCTGCACCTCAGCTACTTCATCCAGTGGTTCATGTTCGCGGCCGGCGGGTTCGGGTTCCTGGCGTACCTGATGGTGCAGGAGTACCGGAACCTCAACCAGGACGACCCCGAGGAGCGCGAGCGCGCCCAGGAGCGCCAACGCCGCAAGGACGCCAGGCCGAAGACCGACGCGGAGATCGAGGACGAGCTCCTGCGCGCAGGCCGCTGACGGACGTCCCCACGGACGGACTGGAGGCGCGGTGCCAGCTGGCACCGCGCCTCCAGTCCGTCGGTATGGTCGCGACCAACGCGACCAACGCGACCAACGCGACCAACCCGACTACGCCAGCTCGATGAGCTCCGCGTAGTCCTTGTTCCAGTGGTCCTCGGTGCCGTCCGGCAGGAGCAGCACGCGCTCGGGGTTGAGCGCCTCGACCGCACCCGCGTCGTGCGACACGAGCACGACCGCACCCTCGTACCCGGCCAGCGCGCCGAGGATCTCCTCACGCGACGCCGGGTCGAGGTTGTTCGTCGGCTCGTCGAGGAGCAGCACGTTCGCGCCGGACACGACGATCATCGCGAGCGACAACCGGGTCTTCTCGCCGCCGGACAGCACGCCGGCCTTCTTGTAGCCGTCGTCGCCCGTGAACAGGAACGACCCGAGGACGCGACGGGCCTCGGTCTCGTTCAGCTCGGTCGACGCGGACACCATGTTCTCGATGACGGTCCGGTTGACGTCGATGTTCTCGTGCTCCTGGGCGTAGTACCCGATGCGCAGGCCGTGCCCGGGCAGGATCTCCCCCGTGTCCGGCTTGTCCGCGCCGGCGAGGATGCGCAGCAGCGTCGTCTTGCCCGCACCGTTGAAGCCGAGGATGACCACGCGGGACCCGCGGTCGATCGCGAGGTCGACGCCCGCGAAGATCTCGAGCGAGCCGTAGGACTTCGAGAGCCCCTCGGCCATGAGCGGCGTGCGGCCGCACGGCACCGGCGTCGGGAACCGGAGCTTGGCGACGCGGTCGGCGACGCGCTCGTCCTCGAGGCCGGCGAGGAGCTTGTCGGCACGCGCGACCATCTGGTGCGCCGCGGCGGCCTTCGACGCCTTCGCACCGAACCGGGCTGCCTGGTCCTTGAGCGTGGCGGCCTTCTTCTCGGCGTTCGCGCGTTCCTTGCGACGGCGCTCTTCGTCCGCGGCACGCTGCCGCTGGTAGAGGCGCCAGCCCATGTTGTAGACGTCGATCGACTGGCGGTTGGCGTCGAGGTAGAAGACGCGGTTGACGACCTCGTCCACGAGCTCGACGTCGTGGGAGATGACGATCACACCGCCCGGGTACGTCTTGAGGTGCTCGCGGAGCCACACGATCGAGTCGGCGTCGAGGTGGTTCGTCGGCTCGTCGAGGATCATCGTCTCGGCGTCCGAGAACAGGATCCGGGCGAGCTCGATGCGACGGCGCTGACCACCCGAGAGGGTCTTGAGCTGCTGGTCGAGGATGCGGTCCGGCAGCTTGAGGTTCGACGCGATCGACGCCGCCTCGGCCTCGGCCGCGTAGCCGCCGAGCGCGTTGAACTGGTCGTCCAGGCGGCTGTACCGACGCATCGCCTTCTCGGCCACCGTGGTGTCCGTGCTGGCCATGTCGAGCGTGGCCTGGCGGATACCCTCGACGAGCTCGCCGAGCCCACGCGCGTCGAGGATCCGCTTGCGGGCGGTGTCCTCCGGATTCCCCGAGCGGGGGTCCTGCGGCAGGTACCCGATCTCACCGGAGCGGTCGATCTTGCCGCCGGTGGGCTGGGTCTCGCCCGCGAGGGCCTTCGTCATCGTGGTCTTCCCGGCCCCGTTGCGGCCGACGAGACCGATCTTGTCGCCCTTCTCGACGCGGAAGGACACGTTCTCCATCAGGAGGCGAGCCCCGACGCGGATCTCGAGGTCGTGCACGGCAAGCACAGCAGACGTCCAATCAGTTGGTGGGTTTGCACAACGACGTGTGCGGGAGGTGCACCGCTACGCTGACGGGACCGATGGTCCTGAAGAGGACCAGCAGTCCATTCTAGGAGAATCCATGACGAACGCCACCGGGTTCGCTCCCCGCGCAGTCCTCGCCGACCGTCTGCGCACCCACGGCTTGGCCACCGATGCCGCCCTGATCGCCGGCGGAGCGCTGTTCACGGCCGCGATGGCGCAGCTCGAAGTGCCGATGTGGCCGGTGCCGATCACGGGTCAGACCCTCGCGGTCGTGCTCGTCGGCGCGACCCTCGGGGCTCGCCGCGGCATGCTGGCGCTGCTGGTCTACGCGGTCGCCGGGCTCGCCGGGGCGCCGTTCTTCGCCGGGTTCTCCGGTGGTCTCGCCTCGCTGACGTCGCCGAGCTTCGGGTACGTCATCGGGTTCGTCCCGGCCGCCGCCGTCGTCGGGTGGCTGGCGCGCCGCAACTGGGACCGGCACGTGGGGCGGGCGGCCGTGGCGATGCTCGTCGCCAGCGCGATCCCGTTCGTCACCGGCCTGCCGTACCTGGCGGTCGCGCTCGGGCAGCTCGGCGCGCCGAACGACCTGCAGTCGGTGCTCGCCGCCGGCCTCTACCCGTTCATCGTGGGTGGCGTCGCGAAGGCGCTCATCGCCGCCGGCATCCTGCCGCTGGCGTGGAAGCTCGTCGGCCGCCGCTGACCTCCGCGTCGAAGGGCCCCGTACCGTTCCGGTGCGGGGCCCTTCCGCGTGCGCGGCGCCCGGCGCCGGCCCGCCTGCCGAGCGGGCGCGACTGGCCGCGCGCCGCCCGCCGAGCGGGCGGAACCGGCCGCCCGGCGCCGCCGAGCGTGACGTATCCTGCCCGCTCGCGCCGGGCGGTGGGGCCGCCCACTTCCGGACGGGAGGCGCGGTGCCAGCTGGCACCGCGCCTCCCGGCGCCGGCCCGCCTGCCGAGCGGGCGCGACTGGCCGCGCGCCTCCCGTCCGGAAGTGGTCGCGACTAGATCGAGAAGCCGAGCGCGCGCATCATCTCGCGCCCGTCGTCGGTGATCCGCTCCGGACCCCACGGCGGCATCCAGACCCAGTTGATCCGGAACGCGTCGACGATGCCGTCGAGGGCGTTGGCGGTGTCACCCTCGATGACGTCGGTGAGCGGGCAGCCCGCGCTCGTCAGCGTCATGCTGATGACGAGCGCGTTCGCCTCGTCGTCCATGGCGAGGTCGTAGATGAGCCCGAGGTCGACGATGTTGACGCCGAGTTCGGGGTCCTGGACCTCCTTCAGGCCTTCGACGACCTCGTCGAACTTCTCCGGGGAGAGCGCGGCGATCATCAGTTGCCCGCCGCCGCGGCCGCGGCCTGCACGTAGCGGTCGTAGCCCTCGTTCTCGAGGCGCTCGGCGAGCTCGGGGCCACCCTGCTCGGCGACCTTGCCCGCGACGAACACGTGCACGAAGTCCGGCTTGATGTAGCGGAGGATGCGCGTGTAGTGCGTGATGAGCAGCACGCCGAGGCCGGTCGCGGCCTTGGCGCGGTTGACGCCCTCGGACACGATCTTCAGCGCGTCGACGTCGAGGCCGGAGTCGGTCTCGTCGAGGACGGCGAACTTCGGCTTGAGGAGCTCGAGCTGCATGATCTCGTGGCGCTTCTTCTCGCCGCCGGAGAAGCCCTCGTTGACGTTGCGCTCGGCGAAGGCCGAGTCCATCTTGAGGTCGGCCATCGACTTGCGGAGGTCCTTGACCCAGGTGCGGAGCGCGGGCGCCTCGCCGTCGATCGCGGTCTTCGCGGTGCGGAGGAAGTTCGACACCGTCACGCCGGGGATCTCGACCGGGTACTGCATGGCCAGGAACATGCCGGCACGGGCGCGCTCGTCGACGCTCATCGCGAGGACGTCCTGACCGTCGAGAGTGATCGAGCCACCGACGACGTTGTAGCGGGGGTGCCCGGCGATCGTGTACGCCAGGGTCGACTTGCCGGAGCCGTTCGGCCCCATGATCGCGTGGATCTCGCCCTCGTTGATCGTGAGGTCGACGCCCTTGAGGATCTCCTTGACACCCTGGTCGGTGTCGATCGAGACCTGCAGGTCGCGGATTTCGAGAGTGGACATTGCGTTCCTTCGGTTGCAGCTGGGGTGCGGCGTCAGCCGCGGGAAGAGTGGAGGGAGCGGTCTCAGTCGACCGGGACCGGGTCCTGCACGTCGACGTAGACGTCGCCGTCGCGGACCTCGACCCGGAAGACCGGTACGGGCTCGTAGGCCGGGAAGTTCTGCGGCTTGCCGGTGGCCAGCGAGAACCGAGACCCGTGGGCCCAGCACTCGAGGGTGTCGCCCTCGACGAAGCCCTCCGCCAGGGAGATGTCCCCGTGGGTGCAGGTGTCGCCGATGGCGTGCACGGTGCCGGCGGAGTCCTTCACGATGGCCACCGCGGTGCCGTCGACCACGGCGCGCATCGGGCTGTCCACCGCGATGTCCGCCTCGGCACAGACCTTCGTCGACATCAGGCAGTGGCCTCCGGCTGACCGGCGCCCGACTCGGCCGGCGCGGCGATCACCGAGCGGCCTTCGGCGAGCTCCTGCTCGACCGCGGCGATGAGGCGTTCCTCGAGCTCGGGCGCGCCGATCTTCTGGATCACCTCGACGAGGAACCCGAGCACGACGAGACGACGTGCTTCTTCCTCGGGGACACCGCGCGACTGCAGGTAGAACAGCTGCTCGTCATCGAAGCGACCGGTCGCACTCGCGTGGCCGGCGCCCTCGATGTTGCCCGTCTCGATCTCGAGGTTCGGGATGCTGTCCGCGCGGGTGCCGTCGGTGAGCACGAGGTTGCGGTTCTGCTCGTACGAGTCCGTGCCGTCGCCGGTCCGGCCGATGAGCACGTCGCCGATCCAGACCGTGTGGGCGCCCTGCCCCTGGAGCGCGCCCTTGTAGTTGACCCGACCGCGCGTGTTCGGCGCGTCGTGGTTCACGTAGACCTGCTGCTCGATGTACTGACCGGCGTCGGCGAAGTACACGCCGTACATCTCGGTGTCGGCGCCCTGCGCACCGAGGTGCGTCGACGGGTTGACCCGGATGACGTCGCCGCCGAGCGAGACCACGACGTGCTTGAGGAAGGCGTCGCGGCCGACCTCGGCGAAGTGCGTCGAGACGTGCACCGCGTCGTCGTCCCAGTCCTGCAGGCTGACCACCGTGAGGCGGGCGCCGTCGCGGACGACGATCTCGACGTTCTCGCTGAGGAGCGCCGAGCCGCGGTTGTCGAGCACGACGATGCCCTGCGCGTGCGCCTCGGCCGTGATGACCGTGTGCGCGGCGCGCGGCTGCGTCCCGAAGTCGGACCGGGTGATCGTGATGGACTCGTACGCCTCGGTCGCCTTCACGGTGACCGCCAGCACGGCGTCACGCGCGGACCAGGCGGCAGCGGCAGCGCGGTCCTCGGGGAGCCCGGCCGTGCCGACGCGGGGGTCGTCGCTCCGGCCCCACTCGACGTCGGCACCGTCGGTCTGGCGGGCGAGGAACGGGTAGGCGGATCCGTCGAGTCCGCCGGCCAGGAGGGGCTGAAGCTTCGCGAGCGGTGCGAACTTCCAGTTGACCTCCCGGCCGGTGACGGTCGGGAAGGCCGCGACGTCACCGGACTGGAACCGCTCGGAGCGGGTCTGGACCGGGATCTTCTTGTCGGGGGCGTCCCAGCCGCCGTCGGAGTGGGCTCCGGCGCCGTGCTGCTCGCCGCCCTGTGCGGCTGCCGCGGGCTGGATCGGCTGGTCGATGTGAGGAGGGGTGGTGCTGGACATCTAGCCGACGGATCCTTCCATGCTCATCTCGATGAGCTTGTTGAGTTCGAGTGCGTACTCCATCGGGAGCTCGCGGGCGATCGGCTCGATGAAGCCGCGGACGATCATCGCCATCGCCTCGTCCTCCGCCATGCCGCGGGACATGAGGTAGAAGAGCTGTTCCTCGCTCACGCGGGAGACCGTTGCCTCGTGCCCGAGCTGGACGTCGTCGACGCGGATGTCGATCGCCGGGTAGGTGTCCGACCGGCTGATCGTGTCGACGAGCAGCGCGTCGCAGCGGACCGTGTTCGCCGCGTGGTGCGCGTTCGGGTCGACACGGACCTCGCCGCGGTAGCCCGCACGGCCGCCGCCGCGGGCGATCGACTTCGAGACGATCGAGGACGTCGTGTACGGCGCCATGTGGATCATCTTCGCGCCGGCGTCCTGGTGCTGGCCGGGGCCCGCGAACGCGACGGAGAGCGTCTCGCCCTTGGCGTGCTCACCGGCGAGGTAGATCGACGGGTACTTCATCGTGACCTTCGACCCGATGTTGCCGTCGATCCACTCCATCGTCGCGCCCTCGTGCGCGATCGCACGCTTGGTGACGAGGTTGTAGACGTTGTTCGACCAGTTCTGGATCGTCGTGTAGCGAACGCGGGCGTTCTTCTTCACGATGATCTCGACGACGGCCGAGTGCAGCGAGTCCGACTTGTAGATCGGGGCCGTGCAGCCCTCGATGTAGTGGACGTAGGAGTCCTCGTCGGCGATGATCAGCGTCCGCTCGAACTGGCCCATGTTCTCGGTGTTGATCCGGAAGTACGCCTGCAGCGGGATCTCGACGTGGACGCCCTTCGGGACGTAGACGAACGAGCCGCCGGACCACACGGCCGTGTTCAGCGCGGCGAACTTGTTGTCGCCGGCCGGGATCACGGTGCCGAAGTACTCCTCGAAGATCTCGGGGTGCTCGCGGAGGGCCGTGTCGGTGTCCATGAAGATGACACCCTGCTCTTCCAGGTCCTCGCGGATCTGGTGGTACACGACCTCGGACTCGTACTGCGCGGCGACGCCGGCGACGAGGCGCTGACGCTCGGCCTCGGGGATGCCGAGCTTCTCGTAGGTCGCGCGGATGTCCTCGGGGAGGTCCTCCCACGACTGCGCCTGCTTCTCGGTGGAGCGGACGAAGTACTTGATGTTGTCGAAGTCGATGCCCGTCAGGTCGGCACCCCACGTCGGCATCGGCTTGCGGCCGAAGAGCGACAGCCCCTTGAGCCGGTTCTTGAGCATCCACTCGGGCTCGTTCTTGAGGTTCGAGATGTCCGTGACCACCTCTTCCGAGATGCCACGGCGAGCCGAGGCGCCGGCCGAGTCGGAGTCGGACCAGCCGAACTCGTATTGGCCGAGCCCTTCGAGCTCGGGACGGTCGATGAGCACGTCGGACATGGTCTCCTCGTTTCCTTCTCGCGGCAGCGTCTTCAGGTGTGAACCCGTGGCGTCTGGACGCCATTCCACCGCAGACCGCCGACACGGCGACCACGGTGCTGCTCCCTCGCAACGTCGATGGTTCCACACAGCCCTGAGTGTCATCGTCCTGATCGGATCGGCGAACTCGGCCCGTTCGGAGCCGGCACCTGCCTAGACTTGACTGCTGCTGAACCCTCGAATCCTACAGGTTCACTGCACGGAACAACAGGAAGGCACCACCCTCGTGACTCGCGTCGGATCCCCCGTCGACCAGGACGTCCGGACCCCGCGGTGGTGGTCACTCCCCCGCGTCGTCGACCAGCGCGTCGTCGTCGTCGCCTGGGCGTCCTTCATCGTCGAGGTCGTGCTCATCGGCACCGGCGGCCTCGTCCGTCTCACGGCCTCCGGGCTCGGATGCCCGACGTGGCCCACGTGCACGGCGGACTCGCTCGTGTCGACACCCGAGATGGGCGTCCACGGGATCATCGAGTTCGGCAACCGACTGCTCACCTTCGTGCTCGTCGTCGTGGCGATCGCGATGTTCCTCCTGGTCGTCCGGATGCGCCGGACGCGCCCCGAACTGTTCTGGCTCGCGTTCGCCCAGGGCGCAGCGATCCCCGTCCAGGCCGTCATCGGCGGCGTGAGCGTGTGGACGAACCTCAACCCGTTCGTCGTCGGCCTCCACTTCGTCGTCTCGGCCGCGCTCACCTCGGTGACCGCCGCGCTCGTCTACCGCGCGATGCGGGGCCCCCGCACGGCGGAGCGACTCGTCCCCGGGTGGTACACGGGCGTCGTCCGCGGCACGATCGCAGCGGTCGTCGTCACCGTGCTCGTCGGCATCCTCACCACCGGCAGTGGTCCGCACGCCGGGGCTGATGAAGCCGTCGACGGCGGCCGACTCCACCGCACGGGCTTCGACCCCGCGGTCATGGAGCACCTGCACGCCGTCCCCGCCTATGTCCTCTTCGCGCTGACCCTCGTGCTCGTGGTCGGTGCCGTCCGCCTGCGCCTGTCGAGCAAGTGGGCGCTGCTGCTGCTCGTGGTCGAGTTCGTGCAGATCGCCGTCGGTCTCACCCAGGCGCGGACGGGTCTGCCGGTCGGGTTGGTCGGCACGCACATGGTCCTCGCCGGGCTCCTCGTGGGCGCGACGACGGTGCTGACGCTGTCCACGCGGGGCACGGCCGGCCGTCAGGCGATCCGGGAGCGCGTCCGCGCCTGACGCGCGGCGGCGGGGCGACGCGCCGGCTGCGGTGCGCGCTGGGCACGCCCGTTCCGACACCGCACCGGTCGATCGACGCGTGCCGTGTCGCTCCGTGCACACGCATCCGTTGCGTCCGCATGCGCCGACACCGCACCGGTGGATCGACGCGTGCGGTGTCGTCCAGCCCCTGACGGGAGGCGCGGCACACCCCCGCAACGCCGCCGCGCGCCCGATGGCGGGCCGGGTCCAGCGCGTCGGTCGCGTCGTCCGCGGGCCGGCTCCTCGCCGTGGTGGAAGCGTCGGTGGGCACGGCCCTGCGCTGGTCACGCCGAGGTCCGGGACGCGACGCCTGCCCGCGCACGCAACAGCACGCGCACGCAACCAACGACATCGCCGTTGTCGTACGACGTCGATGATGTCGCCACCCCGCGGACGCAATAGCCCGCCCGCGCAACGAACGACTTCCCCGCTGTCGTACGACGTCGACGATGTCGTACCGAGTCGGCCGCGCGCCTGTGCCCGAGAAGCCGCGCCCGCGCGCCCTAGAAGCTGAACACCTGCGGCAGCAGCGGGTCGATCCCCACGGCGATGAACAGCAGCGTCAGGTACGTGATCGAGCTGTGGAACACCCGCATCGGCTGGACGTGCTCCACGTGCTGGATCGCCCGCGAGTACAGCCGGTGCGACTCCACGACGAACCAGATGCCCCCGGCCAACGCCACGACCGTGTAGAGCGGCCCCATGTGTGCGACCGGGATGAGCAGGAGGGAGCAGACGAGCGTCGCCCACGCGTACAGGACGACCTGCAGCCCCACGACCGTCCGGCCACGGACGACCGCGAGCATCGGGACGCTCGCGGCGTCGTAGTCGTCGCGGTACTTCATCGACAGCGGCCAGTAGTGCGGCGGCGTCCAGAGGAAGATCACCATGAACAGGATCACCGGCGCCCAGCTGAGCGACCCGGTGACGCCGGCCCAGCCGATGAGGACGGGCATGCACCCGGCCGACCCGCCCCAGACGATGTTCTGCGGGGTGCGGCGCTTGAGCCAGAGCGTGTAGACGAACACGTAGATGAGGATCGCGACGACGCTGAGCGCCGCGGCGAGCCAGTTCACGAGGAAGCCGAGCACCGCGGTGGAGAGCACGCCGAGGACCCACGAGAAGACCAGGGCCTCACGGTCGGAGAGCTCGCCGGTGACGAGCGGGCGCGCGCTCGTCCGCTTCATCAGGCGGTCGATGTCACGGTCGATGTAGCAGTTGAACGCCGAAGCCGAGCCGGCGGACATCGCGCCGCCGAGCATCGTCCAGAAGACGAGCCAGAGGTCGGGGACCCCGCGCTCGGCGAGGAACATCGTCGGTGCCGTCGTGACGAGCAGCAGCTCCATGACCCGCGGCTTCGTCAGCGAGACGTACGCGCGGACCTTGCGGGACAGCGGCGATCGGGGTCGATCGGTGTCGGGCCGGGTCACGGTGGCAGTCGGCAAGGGAACCTCAGTCTGTTCGCGTCAGCTCGCACACTCGGTGAACGGCTCCGTCGTCGTCGGGGCGTGCGTCGACCCGGAATGTCCACGGGTCCCGATCAGTTTAGGCCATCGAGGCGCCGCGACGATGCCCGCCCCGCCATCCGGACCGAAGTGCCCCGACACCGCGACGAGCGGCGGACGGGCACCGACACGCCCGGCCGGTGTCCGGTCCCCCCGACGTCGAGTGAACAACCGACGTCACCTGAACCCCTTCTGAGTGCATGGTCACTATGCTGGAGTCGCCCTCCCGCAGTGCGCGCCCCGATGACGTCGGCCGCTTTGAGCCGGTCGGCCGCCGCGAGACGGCGACACGACGAACGGCCCCGGGACGGCGATCATGTCCGTGCGATGGCACGAGCCCTCGCACATGTCGCATCAATGAAGGGTCAACATCCAAGTGGCTGAATTCACCTGGGACGCCATCGACCGGAAGGCCGTCGACACGGCCCGCGTACTCGCCGCCGACTCGGTCGAGGCCGCCGGCAACGGTCACCCCGGCACCGCGATGAGCCTCGCTCCGCTCGCCCACCTCCTCTTCCAGAAGGTCATGCGTCGCGACCCGAGCGACTCCACCTGGATCGGCCGCGACCGCTTCATCCTCTCCGCCGGTCACGCCTCGATCCTGCAGTACGTGCAGTTCTACCTGCACGGCTACGGCCTCGAGATCGACGACCTCCAGCACCTCCGCAAGTGGGGCTCGAAGACCCCGGGTCACCCGGAGTACGGCCACACCGACGGCGTCGAGATCACCACCGGCCCGCTCGGCCAGGGCCTCGCCTCCGGCGTCGGCTTCGGCTACGCGCAGCGCTTCGAGCGCGGCCTGTTCGACCCGGAGACCGCCGACGGCGAGTCGCCCTTCGACCACTTCACCTACGTGATCGCCGGTGACGGCGACATGCAGGAAGGCGTGACGAACGAGGCCGCGAGCCTCGCCGGCCGCCAGCAGCTCGGTCGTCTGGTCGTCTTCTACGACTCGAACCAGATCTCGATCGAGGACGACACCGACATCGCCTTCTCCGAGGACGTCGCGGCTCGCTACGAGGCGCTCGGCTGGCACGTCCAGCACGTCGACTGGAAGAAGACCGGCGAGTACTCCGAGGACGTCGAGTCCCTGTACGCCGCCGTCGAAGCCGCCAAGGCCGAGACGACCAAGCCGTCCCTCATCGTCCTCAAGACGATCATCGGCTGGCCGTCGCCGACCAAGCAGAACTCCGGCAAGATCCACGGTTCGGCGCTCGGCGCCGACGAGCTGAAGGGCCTCAAGGAGGTCCTCGGCTTCGACCCCGAGAAGACCTTCGACGTCGACCCCGAGGTGCTCGAGTACACCCGCGGCGCGGTCGCCAAGGGCCAGGAGCAGCACGCCGAGTGGACCAAGACCTTCGACGCGTGGGCCGCGGCCAACCCGGAGAAGAAGACGCTCCTCGACCGGATCAACGCCGGCGAGCTGCCCGAGGGCCTCGAAGAAGCCCTCCCGGTCTTCCCGACCGAGAAGGCCGTCTCGACCCGTGCCGCCTCCGGCAAGGTCATCAACGCCATCGCGCCGCTCATGCCCGAGTTCTGGGGCGGCTCGGCCGACCTCGCCGAGTCGAACCTCACGACGATCGAGGGCGCGAAGTCCTTCGGTCCGGCCGAGGCCTCGACCAAGACGTGGAGCACCGACCCGTACGGCCGCGTGCTGCACTTCGGCATCCGCGAGCACGCGATGGGCTCGATCCTCAACGGCATCGTCCTGCACGGGAACACCCGCCCCTTCGGCGGCACCTTCCTCATCTTCAGCGACTACATGCGCCCGGCGGTCCGTCTCGCCGCGCTCATGAAGGCGCCGGCGATCTACGTGTGGACGCACGACTCCATCGCCCTCGGCGAGGACGGCCCGACGCACCAGCCGATCGAGCAGCTCACCGCCCTCCGCGCGATCCCGGGTCTGGACGTCGTCCGCCCCGCCGACGCCAACGAGGTCGCGTACGCCTGGCTCGAGATGCTCCGTCACAAGGACCGTCCGGCCGGCATCGCGCTGAGCCGCCAGAACCTGCCCGTCTTCGAGCGCGGTGAGGGTGACGCCTCCGGCGAGACGCTCGCCTCGGCGAAGAACGTCGCCAAGGGTGCGTACATCCTGGCCGAGGCGCCGAACGGCACCCCGGACGTGATCCTCATCGGCACCGGTTCCGAGGTCCAGATCGCGGTCGAGGCGCGCGAGCAGCTCAAGGCGGAGGGCATCAACGCCCGCGTCGTGAGCGCCCCGTCGCTCGAGTGGTTCTTCGAGCAGCCCGAGAGCTACCGCGAGCAGGTCCTCCCGAAGGCGGTCACGGCGCGCGTGTCGGTCGAGGCCGGCATCGCCATGAGCTGGCGCGACATCGTCGGCGACAAGGGCCGCAGCGTCTCGATCGAGCACTTCGGTGCCTCGGCCGACTACCAGACGCTGTTCAAGGAGTTCGGCTTCACGACGGAGCACGTCGTGGCCGCCGCCAAGGAATCGATCGCGGCTTCCTGACCCACCGGGGCCGGGTCCGGTTCGCCGGACCCGGCCCTTCTTCCGGGAGGCGCGGCTCGGCCCCGCCACGCGCCTCCCGGTCCCCCACACCACGGCCAGACGGCCGATGAAGGAAAGAAGAGAAACACATGGCTGAGAACACCCCCACCGCCGCCCTCTCCGCGGTCGGCGTGAGCATCTGGCTCGACGACCTCTCGCGCGAACTGCTCGAGACCGGCAAGCTCGAGCAGCTCATCGCCGAGAAGAACGTCGTCGGCGTCACCACGAACCCGACGATCTTCGCCTCGGCCCTCGCCAAGGGCGAGCGCTACGACGCGCAGGTCAAGGAGCTGGCCGCCGCCGACACCGAGCTGACCGACGCGATCTTCGAGATCACCACGCAGGACGTCGCCAACGCGTCGGACCTCTTCAAGCCGATCTACGACGCGACCAAGGGCTTCGACGGCCGCGTGTCGATCGAGGTCGAGCCGGGCCTCGCCCACGAGACCGCGAAGACCATCGAGCAGGCCAAGTTCCTCTTCGAGAAGGTCGGCCGCGAGAACGTCCTCATCAAGATCCCCGCGACGCTCGAGGGCCTCGAGGCCATCACCGAGGTCATCGCCGCCGGCGTCTCGGTCAACGTCACCCTGATCTTCTCGCTCGAGCGCTACCGCGCCGTCATCGACGCCTACCTCGGTGGCCTCGAGAAGGCCAAGGCCGCCGGTCACGACCTCTCGAAGATCCACTCGGTCGCGTCGTTCTTCGTGTCGCGCGTCGACTCCGAGATCGACAAGCGCCTCGACGCCGTCGGCACGGACGAGGCGAAGGCCCTCAAGTCGAAGGCCGGCATCGCCAACGCGCAGCTCGCCTACCAGGTCTGGACCGAGGCGTTCGCCACCGAGCGCGCCCTCGGCCTGCTCGAGTCGGGTGCGAACACGCAGCGCCCGCTCTGGGCCTCGACCGGTGTCAAGGACCCGTCGCTGCCCGACACGCTCTACGTGACCGAGCTCGCCGCCCCGAACACCGTCAACACGATGCCGGGCAAGACCCTCGACGCCACGTTCGACCACGCGGAGATCCACGGCGACGCCATCGCCGGCACCTTCGACGCCGCGCAGGACGTGCTCGACCAGCTCGCCGCGCAGGGCATCGACTACGACGACGTCGTGGCGCTGCTCGAGAAGGAAGGCGTCGACAAGTTCAACGTCTCGTGGGGCGAGCTCGTCGACACCGTCAAGACCGCACTCGAGGGCGCGAAGTAAGTTGACCGTCTCCATCGCCGCCAGCGGTGACGCGGCGCGGGCCATCGACACGGTGGTCCCGCGCCTCGTCACCGACCTGGTGGCCTCGGGCATCACCGCCCAGGACCCCGAACTCTGGGGCCCGGACGCCGAGGCCGAGGCGTCGAACCGCCTCGGGTGGGTGGAGGCCGTCTCGGTCTCCCGTCCGCTCGTCGCCGAGATCATCGCACTCCGCGAGCAGCTCGCCGCCGACGGGGTCGACCACGTCGTCCTCGCCGGCATGGGCGGCTCGTCCCTCGCGCCCGAGGTCATCACCCGGACCGCGGGGGTGCCGCTCACGGTCCTCGACTCGACCGACCCGGCCCAGGTCCGGGCGGCCGTCGAGCACCAGCTGGACCGCACCGTCCTCGTCGTCTCGTCGAAGTCGGGCTCGACCCTCGAGACCGACTCGCAGCGCCGGGTGTACGAGCAGGCCTTCCGTGACGCCGGCATCGATCCGGCGTCGCGCATCGTCGTCGTCACGGACCCGGGCTCCCCGCTCGAGGCCGAGGCGACCGCCGCCGGGTACCGCGTCTTCACCGCCGACCCGACCGTGGGCGGCCGCTACTCCGCGCTGACCGCGTTCGGCCTGGTGCCGTCCGGTCTCGCCGGCGCCGACATCGTCGAACTGCTCGACGAGGCCGACGCCATCTCCGCGCTCCTCGCGGTCGACACCGACGAGAACCCGGGCCTCGTGCTCGGTGCCGTCCTCGGTGGCACCGCGCCGTTGCGCGACAAGATCGGCATCGTCCCGGACGGCACCCACATCGTCGGGTTCGGCGACTGGGTCGAACAGCTGATCGCCGAGTCCACCGGGAAGGACGGCAGCGGCCTCCTCCCCGTCGTGCTCGACGTCGACTCGCCCGAGGTCACGGCCGGTCTGCCGGACCTGCAGGTCATCCGCCTCGTCGGCTCCCGCGAAGAAGAGCGGCACGTCGCCGAGGGCGAGGTCGAGATCACCGGGACGCTCGGCGGACAGCTCCTCACGTGGGAGTACGCCGTCGCCGTCGCCGGGCGGTTGCTCGGCATCAACCCGTTCGACCAGCCCGACGTCGAGGCGGCCAAGGTCGCCGCGCGCGCCCTGCTCGACGACCGACCCGAGCCGACGGAACCCGCCTTCACCGAGGACGGCACCGCCGTCCGCGCGACGGGGGGACTGACGGCCGGGACCACGCTCGCGGAAGCCGTGTCGCGCCTCCTGGACGAAGTGGACGCGACCGGCTACCTGGCTGTGCAGGCCTACGTGGACCGCACCGCGAACCAGGCCCTCGAACCGCTGCGCGACGCCCTGGCGGCGCGCACCGGACGACCCGTCACGTTCGGCTACGGCCCGCGGTTCCTGCACTCGACCGGCCAGTACCACAAGGGTGGTCCGGCCAACGGCGTGTTCCTGCAGATCGTCGCCGACGAACCCGACGACCTCGCCGTCCCCGGCCGGCCGTTCACGTTCGGCCAACTCATCCAGGCCCAGGCCGCCGGTGACGCGAGTGTCCTCGCGCAGCACGGCCGGCCGGTCCTGACCCTCACGACGACGGACGTCGCCGCTGCCACCGCAGCACTGACCGCCGCCGTCTCCACCGACTCGTAAGGAGTTCACCGACTCATGTCACCGGTGGCAATCACCCCGGAGCACAACCCGCTCCGGCTGCCGACGGACCGTCGACTGAACCGGATCGCGGGACCCAGCACCCTCATCATCTTCGGCGTGACGGGCGACCTGTCGCGCAAGAAGCTGATGCCCGCGGTCTACGACCTGGCGAACCGGGGGCTCCTGCCGCCCGGGTTCGCACTGGTCGGGTTCGCTCGGCGTGACTGGGAGAACCAAGACTTCTCCCAGCTCGTGCACGACGCGGTCCAGGAGCACTCCCGCACCCCGTTCGACGAGGACGTCTGGCGTCAGCTCGAACAGGGCATCCGCTTCGTGCAGGGCTCGTTCGACGACCCCGAAGCGTTCCGCGAACTCAAGCGCACCGTCGACGACCTCGACGCGGAGCGCGGCACGCTGGGCAACCACGCGTTCTACCTGTCCATCCCGCCGAAGATGTTCCCGGTCGTCACCGAGCAGCTCAAGCTGTCCGGCCTGACCGAGAAGCACGAGGACTCGTGGAGCCGGGTGGTCGTCGAGAAGCCGTTCGGCTCCGACCTCCGCACCGCGCGCGAGCTGAACGCCATCGTCGAGAGCGTCTTCGCCCCCGACGACGTGTTCCGCATCGACCACTACCTCGGCAAGGAGACCGTCCAGAACCTCCTGACGCTCCGGTTCGCGAACCAGATGTACGAACCCATCTGGAACTCGAACTACGTCGACCACGTGCAGATCACGATGGCCGAGGACATCGGCGTCGCCGGACGTGCCGCGTACTACGACGGCATCGGAGCGGCACGCGACGTCATCCAGAACCACCTGCTGCAGCTCCTCGCGCTCACCGCGATGGAGGAGCCCGTCTCGTTCAAGGCCGCGGACCTCCGTGCCGAGAAGGAGAAGGTGCTCTCTGCAGTCCGGCTCCCCGCGGACCTCGCCACGGCGACGGCGCGCGGGCAGTACGCCGGCGGCTGGCAGGGCGGCGAGAAGGTGCTCGGGTTCCTCGAGGAAGCCGGGATGAACCCGGAGTCCGGCACCGAGACGTTCGCGGCGATCAAGCTCGACATCGCCACGCGTCGCTGGCAGGGCGTCCCGTTCTACCTGCGAGCGGGCAAGCGCCTCGGCCGCCGGGTGACCGAGATCGCGATCGTCTTCAAGCGCGTCCCCGAGGACGTCTATGGCAACACGCAGTCGCCGCTCGGACAGAACGCCCTGGTGATCCGTGTCCAGCCGGACGAGGGCGTCACGCTCCGGTTCGGCTCGAAGGTCCCCGGCGTCGGCACCCAGGTGCGCGACGTGACGATGGACTTCGGCTACGGCCACGCGTTCACCGAGGCGTCCCCCGAGGCGTACGAGCGACTCATCCTCGACGTGCTCCTCGGCGACCCGCCCCTGTTCCCCCGTCACCAAGAGGTGGAACTGTCGTGGAAGATCCTCGACCCGATCGAGGAGTTCTGGGCCACGCAGGGCCAGCCCGAGCAGTACCGTCCCGGCACGTGGGGTCCGGCGTCCGCCGACGCCCTGCTCGCCCGCGACGGCCGGACCTGGAGGCGTCCATGAAGATCGACATGCCGAACACCACGGTCTCGAAGATCCAGAAGAAGCTCGTCCACATCCGTGAAGAGGGCGGCGCCGTCGCCCTCGGACGCGTCCTGACCCTCATCATCTCGACGGCCCTCGGCCACGAGGAAGAGGCGATCGAGGCCGCGAACGAGGCGTCGCGCGAGCACCCGATGCGCGTCATCATCGTGTCGAAGAACGACGGTGACACGAAGTCGCCCGGCCGCCTCGACGCGCAGATCCGCGTGGGCAGCGACGCTGGTGCGAGCGAGGTCATCGTCCTCCGTGCGTACGGCGAGACCGCGACCGACGAGGAGAGCCTCGTCACGGGGCTCCTCCTGCCGGACGCACCCGTCGTGGCCTGGTGGCCGCAGACCGCACCGGAGCAGCCGTCCGCGTCCGCCCTGGGCCGCATCGCCCAGCGCCGCATCACGGACGCCGCCGCGCAGAAGGACCCGAACGGGGCGATCGACGCGCTCGGCGCCTCGTACGTCCCGGGCGACACGGACTTCGCGTGGACCCGCCTCACCCTCTGGCGGAACCAGCTCGCCGCGGCGCTCGACCAGCCGCCGTACGAGCCGGTCATCGGCGTGGAGGTCTCGGGGGCGTACGACAGCCCGTCGACGATCCTGCTCGCCGCCTGGCTCGAGCTGCAGCTCGAGGTCCCGGTCGCCGTCGTCACGTCGCCGCGTGCGACGGGGTCGAGCGGCATCCACGGGGTGAAGCTCGTCCGCGAGTCCGGCACCATCGAGCTCGAACGGTCCCTCGTGGACGTCGCCACGCTCTCGATGCCCGGACAGCCGACGCACGACCTGTCGCTGCCGCGCCGCAACCTGCGCGACTGCCTGGCCGAGGAACTCCGTAGACTCGACCCGGACGTCCTCTTCGGAGACGTCGTCAAGCACGGGGTCCCCCGGCTGCGCGAGTCCATCGCCGGCTGAGCGGGTCCCACACGACCGGGCCCCGGCACACGCCGGGGCCCGGTCGGACCGAAGGCGGTCGGACGACCGCTCGGCCGCCATGAACACGGGAGTCACGTGACCAACGAACGGCGGGTGCTGGTGCACCCGGACAAGCAGGCCCTCGGCGCTTCGGTCGCCGCCCGCTTCATCACGAAGATCATCGACGTGCTCGACGAGCAGGAGCGCGCGGACATCGCCATCAGCGGTGGCTCCGTATCCTCGCTCGTCCTCGCCGCGATCGGTCAGTCGCAGGCGCGCGAGAGCGTCGACTGGTCGAAGGTGCACGTGTGGTGGGTCGACGAGCGCTGGGTGCCGGCCGGCGACGCCGATCGGAACATCACCGGGACGCAGACCGACTTCTTCGACCACGTCGACATCCCGTCGTCGAACATCCACCCTATGGCCGCCTCGGACGCCGGTCTCACGATCGACGAGGCTGCGTCGCAGTACGAGCGCGAACTGCAGGACGCCGCTCCGGACGGCGCCGTCGCCCCGCGGTTCGACATCACCCTGCTCGGCGTCGGCCCCGACGGCCACACCGCGTCGCTCTTCCCCGAGTTCCCGCAGCTCGCCGTGAAGGACCGCGCCGTCCTGTCCGTCGACGACTCCCCCAAGCCGCCGCCGCAGCGCCTGACCGTGACCTTCCCGGTGATCAACGCGTCGCAGCGGGTGTGGGTCATCCTGTCCGGTGCCGAGAAGGCTTCGGTGCTCGGGCTCGCCCTCGCCGGTGCCGCGGTGGACGAGGTCCCCGTCGGTGGCGTGCAGGGTCGCAAGCGCACGGTCTTCTTCGTGGACCAGGACGCGGCCCGTGACGTTCCCGAGAACCTGATCGCGTCGACGTACTAGACGTTCGCACGTCCTGACGGGAGGCGCGGTGCCGGCTGGCACCGCGCCTCCCGTCCGTGTGTGGGGCGCGTGCGCCCGCTCGCCCGAGCGGGCAATATACGTCTCGCTCGGCGTCGCCGCGCGGCCGCTTCCGCCCGCTCGGCGACCCGCCTGCGGCGTGTCCCGCCCGCTCGGCGACGGGCGCGGGCGCCCGCGCGGGCTCCCGCCCGCTCCGCCCGCGCCCGCCCTCCGCGCGCCGAGCGGGCAGTATCCGTCACGCTCGGCGGCGCGGCGCGGCGGCTTCCGCCCGCTCGGCGACGCGCCTGCGGCGTGTCTCGCCCGCTCGGCGAGCGGCGGCGCACGGCCGCCTGCGCCAGCGCGGGCTCCCGCCCGCTCGGCCGGTGGGCGCCCTCCGCGCTCCCCGAGCGGGCAGTATCCGTCACGCTCGGCGGCCCCGGCCGGCGGGTTCCGCCCGCTCGGCGACACGCCTGCGGCGTGTTGCGCCCGCTCGGCGGCGGCGCCGGCGCCGGCGCGCGCCGCGGCGCGGGCGCGGGCGCCGCACGACGAAGGCCCCCGCACCGGAGTGGTGTGGGGGCCTCGTGTCGAACGGGTACTACTTCGCGGTACCGCGGCGCTGCCGGAGCTGCTGCAGGGCGTCCTCGAGGAGCTGCGCTGCCTCTTCCTCGGTACGACGTTCCTTCACGTACGCCAGGTGCGTCTTGTACGGCTCGGTCTTCGCGACGACGGGAGGGTTCTCCTTGTCGCGGCCGGCCGGGAGCCCGCTCGTCGGCGAGTCCACCGTCTCGGGGATCTCTTCGTCGGGGAGGCCGGCGGCGAAGTACCGCACGACCTCGTTGCCGAGGGCGTCCCAGTAGGAGATCGCCACTCGTTCGGCCTGGACCCCGCGGTCCTGCTCCCCCATCGGGCCCGCACCGACGCGCGAACCCCGGATTGCACTGCCTCCGCTAGCCATGGATCAGCTCCCCGCCGTGAACTTGTTGATGAGACCGAGCACGATGATCGACACGATCCAGAGCAGACCGAGGATCACCGTGATGCGGTTGAGGTTGCGCTCGGCGACGCCGGACGCCCCGAGGTTGCTCGTCACGCCGCCGCCGAACATGTCGGAGAGGCCGCCACCGCGGCCCTTGTGCAGCAGGATGAGGAGCGTGAGCAGGAGGCTCGTGATTGCGAGCAGGACCTGCAGCACGACGGAGAGTATCGCCACGACGTACCTTTCGTGTCAGTCAGCCATGCGAGTATACCGGCCCGATCGACCGGACCGGGCCCGCGGGCTGGGCGTGGCTCAGGCCGGCCGTGCGGACACGACCGGCCTGAGCGGTTGGATCAGAGTCCGACGTGCTGGCGGAAGCGCGCGATGGCCGCGAACTCCTGCACGTCGAGCGACGCACCACCGACGAGCGCGCCGTCGACGTCGGGCTCGCGGAGGAAGCCGGCGATGTTGCCCGACTTCACCGACCCGCCGTAGAGCACGCGCGTCGCGGCAGCAGCCTCGTCGCCCCAGGCCGCGGCGATCCCGCGACGGAGCGCCGCGCATTCGTCCTGTGCCTGCTCGGCGGTCGCGGCCTGTCCGGAACCGATCGCCCAGACCGGCTCGTACGCGACGACGATCTCGGACGGCTTCACGGCGTCGAGGACGACCTGGAGCTGCTCCACCGGCACGACCCCGGCGCCGCGCTCCTCGCGCTGCGCACCGGTCTCGCCGACGCAGACCACCGGGACGAGCCCGTGCTTGACGGCGGCCGCGGTCTTGGCGGCCACGACCTCGTCGGTCTCACCGTGCAGCGTGCGCCGCTCGGAGTGCCCGACGATGACGTACTGGGCGTCGAGCGCGGCGAGGAAGGCGCCGGAGACGTCACCCGTGTACGCGCCCGAGTCGAACTGCGACAAGTCCTGCGCGCCGAAGCGGATCGGGAGCTTGTCGGCCGAGATGAGCGTCTGCACGCTGCGGAGGTCGGTGAAGGGCGGGAACACCGCGACCTCGACGTCGTCGAAGTCGTGGCGCGCGTCCTTCAGCGTCCACGCGAGCTTCTGGACCGTGGCGATGGCCTGGAGGTGGTCCAGGTTCATCTTCCAGTTGCCGGCGATCAGCGGCGTACGGCTCATGCGGACCACCCCAGCGCTTCGAGACCGGGGAGCGGCTTGCCCTCGAGGAACTCGAGGCTCGCACCACCACCGGTCGAGATGTGCCCGAACTGGTCGTCCGAGAACCCGAGGGACCGGACCGCGGCGGCCGAGTCGCCGCCACCGACGACCCCGAGGCCGTCGACCTCGGTGAGCGCCTGCGCGACGGTCTTGGTGCCGGCGGCGAAGGCCGGGAACTCGAACACGCCCATCGGGCCGTTCCAGAACACGGTCTTCGATGCGGACACGGCCGACGCGAACCGCGCTGCCGTCTCCGGACCGATGTCGAGCCCGATGCCGTCGGCGCCGAACGACGTCGACTCGATGGCGTCGGCGGCGACCGTCTCGTGCGCGGCGTCGGCCGCGAAGCCGGAGGCCACGACGACGTCGGTCGGCAGGTCGATCGTCACGCCGAGCTCGTCCGCCCGCGAGAGGTAGGACCGGACGGTGTCGAGCTGGTCGGCCTCGAGCAAGGACTTCGCGACCCCGTGGCCCTGGGCCGCGAGGAAGGTGAAGAGCATGCCGCCACCGATGCAGATCGTGTCCACCCGCGGCAGCAGGTGGTCGATCACGCCGAGCTTGTCGCTGACCTTCGAACCGCCGAGCACGACCGTGTACGGCCGCTCCGGCGAGGACGTCAGCCGCTCGAGCACACCCAGCTCGGTCTCGATGAGCGAGCCGGCAGCCGACGGCAGCGCCGACGCGAGCTCGTACACCGAGGCCTGCTTGCGGTGCACGACACCGAAGCCGTCGGAGACGAACGCGTCACCGAGCGCTGCGATGCGGTCCGCGAAGTCGCTGCGCGCGGCGGCGTCCTTCGAGGTCTCCTCCGGGTTGAAGCGGAGGTTCTCGAGCAGCAGGACGTCGCCGTCCTCGAGGTCCTCGGCGGCGGCGGTCGCTTCGTCGCCCACGGTCTCGCCGACGAACGTGACCTCTTTCCCGAGCAGCTCCGAGAGCCGCTGGCCGACGGGGGCGAGCGAGTACTCCGGAGCCGGCGAGCCGTCGGGGCGACCGAGGTGCGAGATCACGATGACCCGTGCGCCGGCGGTGATGAGGGTGTTCAGGGTCGTCAGCGACGCCCGGACGCGGCCGTCGTCCGTGATCGTGCCGTCCTTGAGCGGGACGTTCAGATCGCAGCGGACGACGACCCGCTTGCCGGCGAGGTCGCCGAGGTCCTCGAGGGTGCGGAGAGCCATGCGCTTAGAGTCGCTCGCCCACGTACTCGGTCAGGTCGACGAGGCGGTTCGAGTAGCCCCATTCGTTGTCGTACCACGAGGTGATCTTCACGAGGCCGCCGATGACCTTGGTCAGGCCGGAGTCGTAGATCGAGGAGTGCGGGTCCGTGGTGATGTCGGTCGACACCAGCGGGTCCTCGCTGTAGAGCAGGATGCCCTTGAGGGGGCCTTCCGCTGCTTCCTTGTACGCGGCGTTGATCTCGTCGACCGTGACCTCGGACTTGGTCTCGAGGGTGAGGTCCGTGATCGAGCCGGTCGGGACCGGGACGCGGAGCGCGAAGCCGTCGAGCTTGCCGGCGAGCTCGGGGAGCACGAGGCCGATGGCCTTCGCCGCACCCGTCGAGGTCGGGACGATGTTGAGGGCGGCGGCGCGGGCACGACGCGGGTCCTTGTGGGGGCCGTCCTGCAGGTTCTGGTCGGCGGTGTAGGCGTGCACCGTCGTCATGAGGCCACGCTCGATGCCGAACTTGTCGTGGAACACCTTGGCGAGCGGCGCGAGGCTGTTCGTGGTGCAGGACGCGTTCGAGATGATGTGGTGGTTCGCGGCGTCGTACTGGTCCTCGTTCACGCCGAGCACGATGGTGACGTCGTCACCCGTGGCCGGTGCGGAGATGATGACCTTCTTGGCGCCGGCGTCGATGTGCTTCTGCGCGTCGGCCGCCTTGGTGAAGAAGCCGGTCGACTCGATGACGATGTCGACGCCCAGCTCGCCCCAGGGGAGGTTGGCGGGGTCGCGCTCCGCGAGGACCTTGATCGCCTTGCCGTCGACGACGATGTTGTCGCCGTCGAGCTCGACCGTTGCCGGGAGCTTGCCGGTGATGGAGTCGAACTTCAGCAGGTTCGCGAGCGACGCGTTGTCGGTGAGGTCGTTCACCGCCACGATCTCGAGGTCGCTGCCCTTGGCCAGAGCGGCCCGGAAGAAGTTACGGCCGATGCGGCCGAAGCCGTTGATACCGATCTTGACGGTCAATGGATCTCCTGGTGGGTGTGGAGCGCCCGGAGGGGCGCTGCTTTTCGGAGTCGCCGGCCCTGCGGGCCCGCGTGTGGTGGACGATACGCCCCGTAACGTCGCCGTAACGACCCTAGCAGTCGGACACTGCCAGCCAGCGCCGGATGACGGTCCGTCCGGACGGACGGAAGACGGACGGTTGCAGGACGGGAAGACGGACGGGAGGCGCGGTGCCAGCTGGCACCGCACCTCCCGTCCGTCAGGTCGAACGCCCCGTCTCAGGCCCCTTCGAGCTCCTCGGGAACGCTCGCTTCCGTCCCCGGGATCCCGAGGTCGGACGCACGCTTGTCGGCCATCGCGAGCAGGCGGCGGATGCGGCCGGCGATGGCGTCCTTCGTCATCGGCGGCTCGGCGTGCTGCCCGAGCTCGTCGAGCGACGCGTCGCGGTGCTGCAGGCGCAGCGTGCCGGCGTACTGGAGGTGGTCGGGGACCTCGTCGCCGAGGATCTCGAGCGCCCGCTCGACCCGCGCGCACGCGGCCACGGCGGCCTGCGCGGACCGCCGGAGGTTCGCGTCGTCGAAGTTGACCAGGCGGTTGGCGGTGGCGCGGACCTCGCGGCGCTGGCGCATCTCCTCCCACTCGGCAGTGGTGCGGGCGGCACCCATCACGGTGAGCATCTGGCCGATGGCCTCGCCGTCGCGGATCACCACGCGGTGGACGCCACGGACCTCACGGCCCTTCGCGGCGACCCCGAGGCGGGACGCGGCACCGACGAGCGCCATCGCCGCTTCGTTCCCGGGGCACGTGACCTCGAGCGCGGCGGCACGGCCGGGGTCGGTCAGCGTGCCGGCGGCGAGGAAGGCCCCGCGCCAGATCGCGGCGAGGTCGTCGCGGTTGCCCGTGGTGAGCCGGTTCGGCAGTCCACGCACCGGACGGCGGCGGGCGTCCATCAGGCCGGTCTGGCGGGCGAGGGTCTCCCCCGCCTCGAGCACGCGGACGAGGTACCGGGTGCCGCGACGGGCGGACGCGGACGACCCCACCGACGCCTCGCTCCGCACGCCGTACAGCTCGGCGAGGTCCTTGCGCACACGGTGCACGATGATCCGGGTGTCGAGTTCGACCTCGACCGCGATCCTGCCCGAGATGACGTGCAGGCCACCCGCGAACCGCAGGATGGTCGCGAGTTCGGCAGCGCGGACCGTGTTGCGGTTCACGACGACCCGGGCCAGTTCGTCCTTGACCTCGGCAGTCAACGGCACAGCATCATTCCTAACGTTTCTTCTGGTGGGGCTCCGCAGCCCGGCGCACGTCGTGTGGAGCGGCCGGAGGGACGGTCACTCCCGGCCGAGATCTCGGTTCTTCACACGCACGGCGACGTCGGGCATCCCGCGGAGGAGGTTCGCCAGCTCGGCGACGATGGCGACCGAGCGGTGCTTGCCGCCGGTACAGCCGATGGCGATCGTAGCGTGTCTTTTGTTCTCGCGCTGGTACCCCTCGAACACCGGCTCGAGCACGGCGGCGTAGCGGTCGATGAACGACCGGGCGCCGGGCTGCGCCAGCACGTAGTCCGAGACGGGTCGGTCGAGACCGGTGTGGGGCCGGAGTTCCGGGACCCAGTACGGGTTCGGCAGGAACCGGACGTCCGCCACCATGTCGGCGTCGGCGGGCAGTCCGTACTTGAAGCCGAAGCTCATGAGCGTCACCTGGACGCCGACGAAGTGGTCGTCCGCGAAGCGCTCCGTGACCGCGTTCGCGAGCTGGTGGATGTTCAGGTCGGAGGTGTCGATCACGACGTCGGACGCCTCGCGCAGCGCCGCCAGGCGGGCTCGCTCGCGCCCGATGCCGTCGAGCAGGGTGTCCTCGCCCTGGAGCGGGTGCGGCCGCCGGACCTGCTCGAACCGCCGGACCAGCGCGGCGTCGGTGGCTTCGAGGAACAGCACCCGGACCCGGGCGGACGCACTCTTGCGCACCTGCTCGACCGCCTGTTCGGGTTCGGTGAAGAAGCGGCCACCGCGGACGTCGACGACGGTCGCGATCTTGGGGATCTTCTCACCCGCGCGGTCGGCGAGCTCGGTGAGCGGGCCGAGCATCTGCGTGGGCAGGTTGTCGACGACGTACCAGCCGAGGTCCTCCAGCGCCTTGCCGACCGTCGACCGGCCGGCTCCGGACATGCCGGTGACGATGAGGATGTCGTGCTGGTGCGGCGATCGGGTCGACGTCTGGGCGCTGTCGGTCATCTGGGAGTGGGCTCCGTCGTGGCGGCCCGGGCGCGTCGCCCGGGGAGGTCTCGGCTGCGGGTCAAGGCTATCGCTCGGGGTCCGTCTGGAGGCACGGGTTGGGTCACGACGGGAGGTGCGGACCGTCGTGGGTCACCTGTGGGACCCGCACCGCGCCTCCTGGACCGGTCGCGTCGTCCGCCGGACCGGCGGGGGTCGGCGCGCTGGCCGGGGTCGGCGCGCTCGGCGTGCTCGTGGGGGTCTGCGCGAGCTTCGCGACGACCGCCGCCGCCGTGGCCGGCCCGACCCCGTTGACCTCGGCGATCGCCTCGGCCGAAGCCTCCCGCAGTCGCGCGACCGAACCGAAGTGCTTGAGCAGCGCGTTCACGCGGCTCGGCCCGAGGCCCGGGATCTCGGACAGCTGCGACCGGACGTCGCGCTTCCGGCGGGTGCGCTGGTGCGTGATGGCGAACCGGTGCGCCTCGTCGCGGATGCGCTGGATGAGGAACAGCGCCTCGGAGTTGCGCGGCAGGATCACCGGGAAGTCGTCGTCGGGCAGCCAGAGTTCCTCGAGGCGCTTCGCGATCCCGACGAGGGCGATGTCGTGCACACCGGCCTCGTCCATCGCGCGCTTCGCGGCCTGCACCTGAGGTTGCCCGCCGTCCACGATGAGGAGCTGGGGGCGGTACGCGAAGCGCTTCGTCGGCTTCGACCCCTCGATCACCTCGTCGCTCGTGACGTCGGGGACGTCGGGCGCCGCGGCGTCCTCGTCCAGGCGCGCCAACCGACGGCTGAGCACCTGGTACATGCTGTCGGTGTCGTCGGTCGTCTCGGCGATCGTGTACCGGCGGTACTGGTCCTTGCGGGGCAACCCGTCCTCGAACACCACCATCGACGCAACGACGTTCGTGCCCTGCAGGTGCGAGATGTCGTAGCACTCCATCCGGAGCGGCGCCTCGGTCATGCCGAGGGCGTCCTGGATGTCCGCCAGTGCCGCCGACCGCGTCGTGTAGTCGGCGGAGCGCTTGGTCTTGTAGAGCATCAGTGCCTGGGCGGCGTTCTGCGCCGCGGTGCGGGCCAGTCCGGCACGATCGCCACGCTGGGCGGTGCTGAGCTTCGTGCCGCGACCACCGCGCCGTTCGCTGAGCCACTGCTCGAGCGCGTCGGCGTCCTCGGGCAGCTCCGGCACGACCACCTCGCGCGGGGGCTCCTCGGTCGTCGCGTACTGCCCCTGCACAATCTGCTCGACGAGGTCACCGGTGGAGATGTCGAGCTCCTTGTCGACCACCCACCCGCGCACACCGCGGATGCGGCCGCCGCGGACCGAGAAGAGCTGGACCGCGGCCGCGAGCTCGTCCTCCGCGACGCCGAACAGGTCGAGGTCGACCGAGTCGCGGAGCACCACGGCGGACTTCTCGAGCACGGCCTCGAGCGCCCCGACCTGGTCGCGGAACTTCGCCGCCTGCTCGTACTGCATCGCGTCGGCCGAGGCGGCCATGCGCTGCTTGAGCTGCGTGATCACGCGACGGTCGTAGCTGCCCATGAACCGGACGAACTCCTCGACCAGGGCGCGGTGCTCGGCGATGGTGACCTTCTGCGAGCAGGGTCCGCCGCACTTGCCGATCTGCCCCGGGAAGCAGGGCTTCCCGGTCTGCATCGCCTTCTTGTACGAGGAGTCCGAGCAGGTGCGGATCGGGAACACCTTGATCATCAGGTCGATGGTGTCGTGCACCGCCCAGATCTTCGGGTAGGGCCCGAAGTACTTCGCGCCCTTGATCTTCCGGTTCCGGGTGACCATCACCCGCGGGGACTCCTCGCCCAGGGTGATCGCCATGTACGGGTACGACTTGTCGTCCCGGAACTTGACGTTGAACGGCGGGTCGAACTCCTTGATCCACGTGTACTCGAGCTGGAGCGCCTCGATCTCAGAGCCGACCGTGGTCCACTCGACGCTCCGCGCCGTCAGGACCATCCGTCGGGTGCGCTCGTGGAGCGTCGGCAGCGGAGCGAAGTAGTTGCTCAGGCGAGCGCGGAGGTTCTTCGCCTTCCCGACGTAGAGCACCCGCCCGGCCTCGTCGCGCCAGCGGTACACGCCCGGGTCGGTCGGGATCTCACCGGCCTTCGGACGCCACGGGACGGTGTTCGCCACCTACCGTGCACCCGCCTGCTGCTTGCTGCGCTTCTGCGTGGCCTGCCGAGCGCCGACGGCCTGCTGCTTGCCGACCCGGGCGTCCTGCGCGTCGAAGATCTCCTTGAGGAAGACACCGGTGTGGCTCTCGGGCACGTTCGCCACGTGTTCCGGCGTCCCGGTCGCGAGGACCGTGCCACCGCCGGAACCGCCTTCCGGACCCATGTCGATGAGCCAGTCGGCCGACTTGATGACGTCGAGGTTGTGCTCGATCGTGATGACGGTGTTGCCCTTGTCGACCAGGCTCTGCAGCACGAGCAGCAGCTTCCGGACGTCCTCGAAGTGGAGGCCCGTCGTGGGCTCGTCGAGCACGTACACGGTGCGGCCGTTCGAGCGGCGCTGCAGCTCGGTCGCGAGCTTCACGCGCTGCGCCTCACCGCCGGACAGGGTCGTCGCGCTCTGCCCGAGTCGCACGTACCCGAGGCCCACGTCGACGAGCGTCGCCATGTACCGGTGGATCGCGGAGATCGGCTCGAAGAACTCGGCCGCCTCGCTGATCGGCATGTCGAGGACCTCGGAGATGTCCTTGCCCTTGTAGTGCACCTGCAGGGTCTCGCGGTTGTACCGGGCACCGCCGCAGACCTCGCACGCGACGTAGACGTCCGGCAGGAAGTTCATCTCGATCTTGATCGTGCCGTCGCCCGAGCAGTTCTCGCACCGCCCGCCCTTGACGTTGAAGCTGAAGCGACCGGGCTGGTAGCCCCGGGCCTTCGCCTCGGGCGTCTCGGCGAACAGCTGACGGATGCGGTCGAACACGCCGGTGTACGTCGCCGGGTTCGACCGCGGGGTGCGGCCGATCGGCGCCTGGTCGACGTGCACGACCTTGTCGAGCTGGTCGAGCCCCTTCACACGGGTGTGCTTGCCGGCGATGTGCCGCGCTCCGTTGAGCTGGTTGGCGAGCACCTTGTAGAGGATGTCGTTGACGAGCGTGGACTTGCCCGAGCCGCTCACCCCGGTGACGGCGGTGAAGACCCCGAGCGGGAAGTCGGCGTCGATCGACTTGAGGTTGTTCGCGCGGGCCCCCTGGACGCTGATCGTGCGCTTGAGGTTCACCTTCCGGCGCTCGGCCGGGACCTCGATCGCCCGACGGCCGGCGAGGTAGTCGCCGGTGATCGAGTCGTGGTTCGCGATGATCCCCTCGTACGACCCGGAGTGCACGACGTTGCCGCCGTTCACGCCCGCGCCGGGGCCGATGTCGACGACCCAGTCCGCGGTGCGGATGGTGTCTTCGTCGTGCTCGACCACGATGAGGGTGTTGCCGAGGTCCTTCAGCTTCACGAGGGTGTCGATCAGACGACGGTTGTCGCGCTGGTGCAGCCCGATGCTCGGCTCGTCGAGGACGTAGAGCACGCCCGTCAGGCCCGAGCCGATCTGGGTGGCCAGGCGGATGCGCTGGGCTTCACCGCCGGAGAGCCCGCCGGCACCGCGCGCGAGCGTCAGGTAGTTGAGGCCGACCTCGAGCAGGAACTCGAGCCGGGCCCGGATCTCGCGGAGGACCGCCGCGGCGATGTGCGCTTCGCGGTCGGTCAGGGTGAGGCTGTCCATGAACGCGTACGCGTTGTCGAGGGACAGGTCCGTGACGTCGGCGATGCTGCGGCCGTCGACCGTGACCGCGAGCACCTCGGGCTTGAGCCGCGTGCCGTCGCACACCGGGCACGGGACCTCGCGCAGGTAGCCCTGGAAACGCTGCCGCTGCGAGTCCGACTCGGCTTCGGCGAACTTGCGCTCGATGTAGGGCATGACCCCTTCGAACCCGCTCGTGTAGCGCATCTCGCGCCCGAACCGGTTGCGCCAGGAGACCGACACCTGGAAGTCCTTACCGGTCAGGATCGCGGCCTGCACCGACGGGTCGAGCCGGTTCCACGGGGTGTCCAGGTCGAACCCGAGCTCCTTGCCGAGACCGGCGAGGAGCTTCTCGAAGTAGGAGTACAGCCCGCTCGTCCCGGTCCACGGCAGCAGGACACCGGCGCGGAGGGACGCCTCGGGGTCGCCGAGGACGAGGTCGGGGTCGACCGACATCCGGGTCCCGAGGCCCGAGCACTCCGGGCAGGCACCGAACGGCGCGTTGAACGAGAACGTGCGGGGCTCGATCTCGGTGAGCGCCAGCGGGTGGTTGTTCGGGCAGGAGAGGTTCTCGGAGTACGTCCGGACCGCGCCGGGCCCCTCGGCGTCGACGAGGTCGATCGCCACCGTGCCGTCCGTCAGTCGCAGCGCCGTCTCGAGCGAGTCGGTCAGTCGGCCGAGGATGTCGTCGTTCGCCACGAGACGGTCGACGATGACGGAGATGTCGTGCTTGACCTGCTTCTTGAGCTTCGGCGGGTCGCTCAGCTGGATGCGTTCCCCGTCGACGATCGCACGGGCGTAGCCGGAGGCCGCGAGCTCCTGGAAGAGGTCGACGAACTCGCCCTTCTTCTTCGAGATGACGGGTGCGAGCACCTGGAAGCGCGTGCCGGACTCGAACTCCATGAGCTGGTCCGCGATCTGCTGCACGCTCTGCTTGCTGATCACTTCGCCGCAGACGGGGCAGTGCGGGATGCCGATGCGCGCCCAGAGGAGACGCATGTAGTCGTAGACCTCGGTGATCGTGCCCACCGTCGACCGCGGGTTGCGGTTCGTCGACTTCTGGTCGATCGACACCGCGGGCGAGAGGCCTTCGATGAAGTCGACGTCCGGACGGTCCACCTGCCCGAGGAACTGCCGCGCGTACGCGGACAGCGACTCGACGTAGCGGCGCTGCCCCTCGGCGAAGATCGTGTCGAACGCCAACGAGGACTTGCCGGACCCGGACAGCCCGGTGAAGACGACGAGGGAGTCGCGCGGGATCTCGAGGTCGACGTCGCGCAGGTTGTGCACGCGGGCGCCCCGGACGCTGAGCGTCGAGGTGCTGTGCGGTGCCGTGCCGCCCGGGAGGTGGAGGTCTGCGGGCTCGCCGAAGGCGTTCCGGCCCGATGTCGAGGTACCGCGGTCAGAGGTGATGGTCATCGCCGACAAGTCTACGAAGCGGCACCGACATTCGGGCGCGAGCGCGGGTCAGACGAGTGCGTCGAGAGCGAACGCCACCCCGGTCGCACGCTCACTGGCCGTCCAGAGCCGAGCGGCTTCGGTGCGGTCGTGCGCGTGCGGCTGGGCCCGGACGAGCGCCGGCTGCCCCGCGAGCTGCAGCGGGCCGCCGGGTCCCCAGTACTCCCCCGACCGGACGCCGGCGCCGACGGCCGCGTGCACGAGCGGCTGCGCGCCCACGTCCTTGCCCTGCGCGACCCACCCCGACCCGATGCGCATCCACACGGGCTCGGGACGGGTCGGCGCGATGTCCGGCCGGGGCGGCGCCGCGGCGTCGAGCGACAACCCGGGGTGCGCGACGACGCTCGCCACACGTGACCCGGCATCGCCCAACCGCTGGGCGAGCTCGAAGCCGAACAGCATGACCGCGAGCTTGCTCCGGGCGTACTGCCGGTGCCCGTCGTACCGGCCGGTCGCCAGCGGATCGTGCCGGTCGAGCGTCGCGAAGCGGTGAGCGATCGAGCCGAGGTGCACGACGCGGCCGGTGTCCTGGTCGAGCAGGGGCAGCGCGAGTGCCGTCCACGCGAAGTGCCCGAGGTGGTTCGTCCCGACCTGGAGCTCGTGCCCCTGCGCGGTGTCGTGCCGTTCGGCGGACCCGACCACACCCGCGTTGTTCACCAGCGCGTGGACCGGCCCGAGGTCCGCCAGGTCGTCGGCGGCCGCGCGGACGCTGTCGAGGTCCGCCAGGTCGAGGTGCAGGTGCGCGAGGTCGGCGTCGTCGACGTGCCGCCGGATGCTCCGTTCAGCGGCCGCCCCGCGCTCAGCGTTCCGGGTCGCGAGGACCACGCGGTGGCCGGCTGCCGCCAGCTGTTCGGCGGCGTGGTAGCCGAGACCCGCGCTCGCGCCGGTGACGACGACGGTCCGTCGGTGGTCGCCGGCGCCCGTGTCGTCAGCGGACATGGCCGGCGGACTCCATCTGCCGCAGAGCCTTCTTGAGGTCCTGCACCTCGTCGCGCAACCGGGCGGCGAGCTCGAACTTCAGCTCCGCTGCGGCGTTGAGCATCTGGCCGTTGAGGTCCGCGATGGTCGCTTCGAGCTGGGTCGCCCCTTCGCCGGCGATGCCCTCGCGCCGGAGGTTCGGCGTCGGGGAGCGTCGACCGTCGGCGGCCGGACGCCCTTCGAGCAGGGCCTTCGTGTCGTCGTTCTCGCGCGCGAGGATCTCGGTGATGTCGGCGATCTTCTTGCGGAGCGGCTGCGGGTCGATGCCGTGCTCGGTGTTGTACGCGACCTGCTTCTCCCGCCGTCGATCGGTCTCCTCGATCGCGTTGCGCATCGAGTCGGTCATCTTGTCGGCGTACATGAGCACCTGGCCCGACACGTTGCGCGCGGCACGACCGATGGTCTGGATGAGCGAGGTCGACGACCGGAGGAAGCCTTCCTTGTCGGCGTCGAGGATGGCGACGAGGGAGACCTCCGGCAGGTCGAGCCCCTCACGCAGCAGGTTGATACCGACGAGCACGTCGTACACGCCCTGCCGCAGCTCGGTGAGCAGTTCGACGCGCTTGAGGGTGTCGACGTCGGAGTGCAGGTAGCGCACGCGGACGCCGGCGTTGCCGAGGAAGTCCGTGAGTTCCTCGGCCATCCGCTTCGTCAGCGTCGTCACCAGGACACGCTCGTCCTTCTCGACGCGCTGCTTGATCTCCTCGAGCAGGTCGTCGATCTGGCCGTCGCTCGGCTTCACCACGATCTCGGGGTCGACCAGTCCGGTGGGCCGGATGATCTGCTCCACGACGCTGTCCGTCACCCCGAGCTCGTACCGACCCGGCGTCGCCGAGAGGTACACCTTCTGACCGACGCGCTCGAGGAACTCCTCCCACCGCAGCGGTCGGTTGTCGAGCGCGCTCGGCAGGCGGAACCCGTGGTCGACGAGCGTCCGCTTGCGGGAGGCGTCACCTTCGTACATCGCGCCGATCTGCGGCACGGTGACGTGAGACTCGTCGATCACGACGAGGAAGTCGTCCGGGAAGTAGTCGATGAGGCAGTGCGGCGCTTCCCCCGCGACGCGGCCGTCCATGTGCCGCGAGTAGTTCTCGATGCCCGAGCAGAAGCCGATCTGCTCCATCATCTCGATGTCGAACGTGGTCCGCATGCGGAGGCGCTGGGCTTCGAGCAGCTTGCCCTGGCCTTCGAGCTCGGCGAGGCGTTCCGCGAGTTCTTCCTTGATGGTGCCGATCGCCCGGTGCATCACGTCGGTGTCGGCGACGTAGTGCGAGGCGGGGAAGATCGACACGGCGGGCAGGTCGTCGATGACGTTGCCGGTCAGGGGGTGCAGGGACGACAGGGCTTCGACCTCGTCCCCGAACATCTCGATGCGGATCGCGTGCTCTTCGTACATCGGGATGATCTCGAGCGTGTCACCGCGCACCCGGAAGGTCCCGCGCGCGAAGTCGACGTCGTTGCGCTGGTACTGCATCGCGACGAACTTGCGGACGAGCTGGTCACGGGAGATCGTCTGCCCGACGTGCAGCGCGACCGAGGCGTTCATGTACTGCTCGGGCGTGCCGAGGCCGTAGATGCACGACACCGTCGAGACCACCACGACGTCGCGGCGGCTGAGCAGGGAGTTCGTCGTCGAGTGCCGGAGCCGCTCGACCTCGGCGTTGACCGAGGAGTCCTTCTCGATGAAGGTGTCCGTCTGTGGGACGTACGCCTCGGGCTGGTAGTAGTCGTAGTACGAGACGAAGTACTCGACCGCGTTCTCCGGCAGCAGGCTGCGGAACTCGTTGGCGAGCTGTGCGGCGAGCGTCTTGTTGTGGGCGAGCACGAGCGTCGGCCGCTGGACCTGCTCGATGAGCCACGCCGTGGTCGCCGACTTGCCCGTTCCGGTCGCCCCGAGCAGCACCACGTCGGTCTCGCCGGCGTTGATCCGACCCGCGAGTTCGGCGATGGCCGCGGGCTGGTCACCGCTCGGCGAGTACTCGCTGATGACCTCGAACGGGCGGACCGCGCGCGTGGGCTCGATTGACACTGCCATGGCTCCAACGCTAGTCGGGACCACTGACATGGTGCGGCGCTGCTCGCCGACGGCGTATCGTCCGCGGAAAGCAGGCTCCAAGTCGGCTGATAGACACCCGGAATAGCCTCCGATCCGTTCAGCAACCCGACACCTTCTCACTCCCCCGAAGAGGCCCCATGACGACGGCGACCCCCGCCGCACCGACGAAGGGCACCCCGCTCCGCGGCCGTGTCCGCGGACGAGTGCTCATCCTGCTCTGCGTCATGTACGCGATCTCGTACATCGACCGCACCAACATCTCGACGGCACTCCCCCACATCACCGAGGACTTCGGCTTCAACGAGACGACCGCCGGACTCATCGTCTCCGCGTTCGCGCTGCCGTACGCGCTCCTCCAGGTCTTCGGCGGCACGATCGCCGAGAAGTTCGGCCCGCGGAAGGCGCTCTTCGTCATCACGGTCCTGTGGGGTGTCGCCACCCTGTGGACCGGGTTCTCCGTCGGGTTCTGGACGCTGTTCGCCGCCCGGGCGCTCCTCGGTCTCAGCGAGGCAGCGGCCTTCCCCGCGGCCACGCAGGCGATGAGCCGCTGGATCCCGCGCGACCGCAACGGCTTCGCGCAAGGCGTCGTGCACTCCGCGGCCCGGCTCGGCAACGCGCTCGCACCGCTCCTCGTCGCCTGGGTGATCGGTGCGACCGGCAGCTGGCGCTGGGCGTTCTTCGCGACGGCGGTGCTCTCCATCGCGTGGGCGATCGTCTGGTTCGTCTGGTTCCGCGACAAGCCCGAGGACGCCGCCGGCATCAAGCGCGTCGAGCTCGACGAGCTCCCGCCCGTCGAGACCCGCGCCACCCGCCCGCCCGTCCCGTGGCGCACCCTCGCGCGGCAGATCCTGCCGGTGACCTTCGTGGACTTCGGGTACGGCTGGGTCCTCTGGGTGTTCCTCACTTGGATCCCGACGTTCCTCAGCGACACGTACGGGCTGCCGATCAGCAAGTTCGCGCTCTTCACGACCCTCGTCCTGCTCGCCGGCGTCGTCGGCGACACCGTCGGCGGCATGCTCAGCGACCGGATCATCCACCGCGGCGGCAACACCCGGAACGCCCGACGGATCGTGCTCGTGATCGGGCTCGGCGGTTCCCTGGTGTGCCTCCTCCCCCTCGTCATCGGCCAGGGGCTCGCGGTCGCGACGATCTCCCTCGCGCTCTCGTTCTTCTTCCTCGAGCTCTGCAACGCCAACCTGTGGGCCATCCCGATGGACGTCGCACCGCAGTGGTCGGGCACCGCCTCCGGCTTCATGAACACGGGCTTCGGGATCGCCGGCGTCGTCTCGCCGATCGTCTTCGGCGTGCTCATCGACGCCTCCGGGTGGCAGCTGCCGTTCGCGCTGTCGTGCGTGCTCCTCGCTGCCGCGGCCGTCGTCGCCTGGATCATGAAGCCCCAGCGGCTGACCATGACCGACGGTGTGCTCGAGATCGGCGTGCCGAAGGCCGAGCAGCACGCCGCCTGACCCGAGCGCCCCGCGCACGCCGCCCGCTCGCCGCCCCGCCCGCGCGAGCGGGCGACGTGCGTCCCCCTCGGCGCGCCGACCGCGCGCGTTCCGCCCGCTCGCAGCCCACCCCCGCGCGCGTTCCGTCCGCTCGCAGCCGCCCCGGCGCGAGCGGGCGAAGTGCGTCCCGCTCGGCGCGCCGACCGCGCGCGTTCCGCCCGCTCGCCACCCCGCGCGAGCGGGCGAAATGCGTCCCGCTCGGCGCGCCGACCCGGCGCGTTCCGCCCGCTCGCAGCCCACCCCCGCGCGCGTTCCGCCCGCTCGCGCACCCGCGGCAGTGGACGGCGGTGCGCCCGGCCGGCGGCGGCGAGGCGGGCGCGACCCGCGCCTCCCGTCCGTCGACAGGTCCCGGGCGGGTCCGCCGACCGGTCCACGAAGGCGACAGTTCCCGGCGCCCGCGCCGCATCCCCTCCACCGAAGCGACAGTCTGCCGCGGACCATCCGCAGCACACTGTCGCTTCCGCGGATCGGCGGGCGCCACGGCGGACGGGAGGCGCGGTGCCAGCCCGCACCGCGCCTCCCGTCCGCCAACCGCTCGCTCAGCGCGGGGCGCGCCGCCCCACGTCGTCCGTCTCGCCCACCAGGGCGTCGTCCGGCTCCACCGGCTCCGGCGACACCGCCGACACGACCGCGGTATCAGCCGAAGAAGCAACTCCGGCCCCGGCACCGGCCAGGGCAACATCAGCATCGGCCGCGGCACCGCCCCCGGCCGCCCCGCGCTTCCGAGCCCGCGCCTCCCGCTGCCCGCGCGACGCGAGCGACGGCCGCCCCGTCAGCGGCACGCTCAGCGGCGTCCACCGGAACAGCTCCGTCACCGCGACCGACAGCACGAGCACGAGCAGATACGTCACGAGCGTGAGCCACGGCTTCGGGACGAACCGTTCGAGCCAACTGTCGCCGTACAGCAGGATCCAGATCATGAACGGGTGGCTGAGGAAGATGCCGAACGACCGGTCGGACCCGTAGTCGACCACACGGGCGAGCGGGCTGCCGGGCCGACGCCGGTCCGCCCACCGCGCGCCGATGGCGAGGAACCCGACGAACACCGCGGTGCTCCAGACGACCTGGATCGGCTGCAACGGCGTCCCGGCGGCGTACAACGACTGCCCGAGGCCGACCTGCAGCGCCCAGACGCCGAGCGTGAGCACGCCCACGCCGACGAAGCCCCCCAGGACCGCGCGCCGGTGCACCCGGATGAACCGGAGGAAGGCGTCCGCGTGGTCCGCGGCGACCGCACCGGAGACGATAAAGAACACGTACGAGAAGAAGAACTGCTTCTGGTACCCGTGGAGCCAGGCGTCGCTCGCGGGGAAGTACTTGTACCCGGCGAACACGACGAGCTGGAGGACGAGCGAGACGACCAGCACCGCGACGTGGTGCCCACGCGTCCGCCGCACGAGCCACGCGATGACGGGCAGGAGCAGGTACACCTGCATCGTCACGAGCAGGAAGTACAGGTGGTACCAGGAGACGCCGGTGACGATCCCCTCGGCGTACGTGCGGACGAGGTCGGGGACGTCCCCGCGCCGGGTCGGGCTGATCAGCCACGACGACGCGACGTAGACGAACGACCACGCCAGGTACGGCACGCCGACGAGCAGGAAGCGCTTCGGCCAGAACTGCGCCATCGGTCTCGGCCGCAGGGTGTAGCTGTACACGAGGACGAACGCGGTCAGCGAGAAGAACACCAGCCGGGTGAAGTGCAGCAGGCCGAGGAGTGCGTTGAGGCCGACGTCGTCCGAGGCGACCGTGTGGCTGGTGGTGTGCACCCCGATGACGCAGGCGAACGTCAGGATACGGAGGACGTCGACCTCGTACAGGTGCCGGGGCTTGCCCTCGGCCGTGCGGGTCGGGGTCTGGACGCCGGTCACGGGTGCTCGGCCATCGTGCGCACCTTCGCCCGCTGGACCTTCCCGGTCGGCGCTCGAGGCAGGTCGGGGACGACCACGATCTCGACCGGGCGGCGGAACCGGGTGAGCCGCGCTTCGGCACGGGCGGTGAGGTCGGCGACGAGGGCCTCCGCGTCGACCGGCTCGTCGGAGTCGCTCACCTGCGGGATGACGTACGCCACCGGGACGGCGCCGAGCACGTCGTGGGGTCGACCGACCACGACCGCTTCGAGGACGCGGTCGTCGCCGAGCAGGACGTCCTCGACCTCGGACGGGTAGACCTTCTCGCCACCCCGGTTGATGACGTCGTCGGAGCGGCCGGCGAGCGACACCCAGCCATCGGCGGACACCGATCCGACGTCCCCCGTGCTGAGCCAGCCGTCGGCGTCGAACCGCTCGGACGCCCGGCCGAACAGGTACCGGCGCACGACGCCCGGGCCGCGGATCCACAGCGCGCCGACCTCGTCGGCCGGCAGGACCGATCCGTCCTCGCCGCGCACCTGGACCTCCGACCCGACGGGCACACCGACCGACCCGACGCGAGCGGGCTCGCCGAGCGGGGTCGCGGTGATCTGCGACGCCCCCTCGGTCATGCCCCAGCTCACGACGAGCGGGACGTCGCCCAACGCCTGGCGCACCGGGTCCGGCAACGGGGCGGAGGCGCTGCGGACGAAACGCAACCCCTCGGGGAAGTCGAGCGGACCGGTCTTCGCGAGCACCGCGAGGACGGCCGGCACCGCGTTGAGCCAGGTGATCCGGCGCTCGGCCAACAGTTCCCAGAAGCCCGTCCGACGGAACCGACGGTCGAGCACGAGGGTCGCGCCGGACACCAGCGTCGCGAGGAGCCCGACGACCTCCGCGTTCACGTGGAAGAGCGGCAAGGAGTTGAACCCGCGGTCCGCCGGCGTGAGGGCGTTGTGGTGCGCCACCGCGCGGGCGACGAACAGCAGCTGCGACTCGGGCAGCTCGACGCCCTTCGGCGTGCCGGTCGACCCGGAGGTGAAGAGCACGACCGAGCCCTCGCCCGGTGCGTCCGGGCTCTCCGACGGCAGGTCACCGTCGCGCACGCCGGACGGGAGGAACGTGGCCGCGTCGATCCCGCTGGCGGGTGCTCCGGGGACGGTCGCGTCCACCTCGCGGTCCGACACGACCATCGACGCACCGCCGATCAGGTCGGCGAGGCGACCGGGTTCGGTCACCGGCTGGCCGGTGTCGACGGGGATGGCGCGCCGCCCGGTCGCGAGCGCGGCGAGGTGCACGACGGCGAACGAGAGGGGGTCGCCGAGGTCGACGAGGACCGCGCCGGACGGCGGGACACCGATGGCGTCGAACGTGGACGACCACGCGTCGACGGCGTCCTCCAGCCCGCGGTAGGTGAGGACGCGCTCGCTCCGCGCGTCCTCGAGGTAGGCGCGCTCGCCGTCCTGCGCCGCACGGGCGCGGATCGTCGAACGCAGGTCGGGTTCTTCGCCTGCTTGCTGCACGGACTCAGAGTATTGCGGCTCCCTATGACCGTTCGGAGGGGAACCGGTGGAGCAGCCATTGCCACAGTGCGAGCAGTCGGGGTGTGCCGTCCGCACCGAGCGGCGTGGAGTCCTTGATGATGCGGGAGTGCGACTCCGCGGGCGACCCGACCCGGATGTCCGTGAGGATGGCATGCGGATCCGCCCCGGTGCCGGGTGGTGCGGTGTCCGTGCGGAAGGGGCCGTCCGCTCCGTCGAGGTGCATCACCCGCCACGAGCCGCGGATCCGCGGACCGAAGACGTCCCGCACGTCGTCGATCGCGTACATCCGGTCGACGGGGGTCCGGCCCGGACGGTCCATCCACGCGGCGTGCTCGGCGCCGAGCGACTCGACCGGCGACGAGAACATCAGCGCGCCCTGCACCGGCCGGATGTGCGCGATGTACGCCGCTTCCCCACCACCCTGCGAGTGCCCGGCGACCACGATGTCGCGCCAGGCGATGTCGGAGTCGCCCTGGACGAACCGCCCCCAGCCGCCGCCGGGGTCGTGGTCGTCCAGGTACCCGATGGCGTCGCGGAACCGGGACACGATCGAACCGGACGGCTGCACGTCGCTGAACTCGGAGGGACGGCTGCCGTCGAAGCGGTTCCGTTGCACCTTCCCGTAGCAGTGCGGGTCGGCCTGGCAGGTCCCGGACAGCGTCTTGCCGAGGTTCCAGTAGTCGAGGCCGAGCACGTGGTACCCGTCCTGGAGCGCCGTGCCGAGGAACCGCTGGTAGTCGGCGGGCCGCGCCCGGGTGGCCGGCAGGAACAGCAGCAGGGGCCCGGCGGCGTTCGTCCGTGCCGCGAAGTCGTCACGGTTCGGCTCGAGTCGCTGACCGTTGACCGTCCCGAGTCGGAACCGGTGGAACTCCCCGTCGGGGCCGCGACCGTTGCCGTGCGGTCGGTCCGCCGCGGCGACCCGGCCGTGCTGCTCGACCCGCTGGCCGCCGAGGACGTTCGCGGCGACGAGCGACGTGACGCCGATCGCGACGAGCACGACCGCCGCGAGCAGGAGGAGCAGCCGGTGCCTCATCGGGTGATGCGTGACCAGACCGCGTCGGCGGAGTGGATCGTGTCCGCCAGCGTGCCGGTCGCGTCGACGACGTGGTCGGCCAGCGCGAGCCGCTCGGCGTCGCTCGCCTGCGCCGACACGCGGCGCTCGGCTTCGTCACGAGCCATCGCGCGGTGTTCGACGAGCCGCTCGATCCGCTGCGCGGCCGGGGCGTCGACGACCACGACGGCGTCGAAGGAGAGGGGGCGGTCACGACGGGCCTCGGCGAGGAGGGGGACGTCGTACACCACGACCGCATCGGGGTCGGCGGACTCCGCGGCGTCGAACGCGGCCTGGGCGAGGCGCCACACCTCGGGGTGGGTGATCCCTTCGAGGTCCTTCCGGGCGGCCGGGTCGGCGAACACGATCGCGCCGAGGGCCGGACGGTCCAACGAGCCGTCGGCGGCGATCACCCCGGGCCCGAACCGCTCGGCCACCTGCGCGAGTCCGGGGCTGCCGGGGGCGACCGCGTCCCGCGCGAGCCGGTCGGCGTCGACCACGACGGCCCCGTGTTCCGCCCAGCGTCGGGAGACCGTCGACTTGCCCGCGGCGATGCCGCCCGTCAGACCGATGATGCGCACCGGAACAGCGTAGCGAGCACACCTGCCCGAACGGCCGGAAGCCCGGCACCCCTTCTCAGGGATGCCGGGCTTCCGGGACGGGCGAGCCGCTCGATCAGTTGGTCGAGCTGAGCTTCTCGCGGAGCGCCGCGAGCGAGGCGTCGTCGGCCAGGGTGCCCTGACCGTTCGACTCGCTCGAGAAGGTCGACGAGGAGGACGACGACGACGAGGACGCGCCGGCCGGGAGGTCGAAGCCACCCTGCGCCTCGTCGGCGATGGTCTTCGCGACCTGCGCCTTGTGGGCTTCCCAACGCGCCTGGGCGGCCGCGTACTGGCCTTCCCACTCGGTGCGCTGGGTGTCGTAGCCCTCGAGCCACTCGTTGGTCTCCGGGTCGAAGCCGTCCGGGTACTTGTAGTCACCCTTCTCGTCGTACTCCGTCGGCATGCCGTAGAGCGCCGGGTCGAACTCGGTGCCCTCGGGGTCCACGCCCTCGTTCGCCTGCTTGAGGCTGAGCGAGATGCGGCGACGGTCGAGGTCGATGTCGATGATCTTGACGAAGACCTCGTCGTTGACCGACACGACCTGCTCGGCGAGCTCGACGTGCTTGTTCGAGAGCTCCGAGATGTGCACGAGGCCCTCGATGCCGTCGGCGACGCGGACGAAGGCACCGAACGGCACGAGCTTCGTGACCTTGCCCGGTGCGATCTGACCGATCGCGTGGGTGCGGGCGAAGACCTGCCAGGGGTCTTCCTGCGTGGCCTTGAGCGAGAGCGACACGCGCTCGCGGTCCAGGTCCACCTCGAGGATCTCGACGGTGACTTCCTGACCGACCTCGACGACCTCGCTGGCGTGCTCGATGTGCTTCCAGCTGAGCTCGGAGACGTGGACGAGACCGTCGACGCCGCCGAGGTCGACGAACGCACCGAAGTTGACGATCGACGACACGATGCCCTTGCGGACCTGGCCCTTGTGGAGGTTGTTGAGGAACGTGGTGCGGGACTCGGACTGCGTCTGCTCGAGCAGGGCGCGGCGCGAGAGCACGACGTTGTTGCGGTTCTTGTCGAGCTCGAGGATCTTCGCCTCGAGCTCCTGGCCGAGGTACGGCGTGAGGTCGCGGACGCGACGCAGCTCGATGAGCGACGCCGGGAGGAAGCCGCGGAGACCGATGTCGACGATCAGGCCGCCCTTGACGACCTCGATGACCGTGCCGGTCACGACGCCGTCGGACTCCTTGATCTTCTCGACGTCGCCCCACGCACGCTCGTACTGCGCGCGCTTCTTCGACAGGATGAGGCGGCCTTCCTTGTCCTCCTTCTGGAGAACGAGGGCTTCGACCTCGTCGCCGACCTCGACGACCTCGTTGGGGTCGACGTCATGCTTGATCGAGAGCTCGCGCGAGGGGATGACACCCTCGGTCTTGTAACCGACGTCGAGGAGGACCTCGTCGCGGTCGATCTTCACGACGGTGCCGGAGATGAGGTCTCCGTCGTTGAAGAACTTCAGGGTCTTCTCGACCTCGGCCAGGAAGTCATCAGCCGAGCCGATGTCGTTGATGGCGACCTGCTTGGGAGCCTTGGTCGTGGTGGTTGTCATGTAGAGATTGCTCCGAACGGACATGAGTCGGGCCGTGGCAGCGAGGGAGCGACCCCCTGGTCCGTACCGGTTGCCGGCACGAGCCGCCGCGGCGGTGTTTGTGAGTGGCGCGGATTGCGCCGCACAAGTCTAACCGCACGGAGCGAAGGCCCACAACCGGGCGTGTCGGACGGACACGCCCGGTGGACACGGTGCAGGTGTCAGTCGAGCAGGGCGTTCCGCAGGGTGTCGAGGCCGATGCTGCCGAGGGCGAGCGCGCGGTGGTGGAAGGCCTTGAGGTCGAACGCCGAACCCTCGCGGGCGGCCACCTCGTCGCGGATCGACTCCCACACGCGCTGACCGACCTTGTACGACGGCGCCTGCCCCGGCCAGCCGAAGTACCGGGCCACCTCGAACTGCACGAACGCGTCGGACATGTTCACGTTCTGCCGCATGAAGTCGAGGGCGTACTCCCACGTCCAGGCGCCGCCGTCGGGGTTGGTCTTCTGCAGGTGCACGCCGATGTCGAGCACCACGCGCGCTGCCCGCATGCGCTGGCCGTCGAGCATGCCGAGCCGGTCGCCGTCGTCGTCCAGGAAGCCGAGCTGCTCCATGAGGCGCTCGGCGTACAGCGCCCAGCCCTCGACGTGCCCGGAGGAGCCGGACAGCTGCCGACGCCACGTGTTGAGTTCGCCCCGGTTGTAGACGCCCTGGCTGATCTGGAGGTGGTGCCCCGGGACGCCCTCGTGGTAGACGGTCGTCTTCTCACGCCAGGTGCCGAACTCGGTGACCCCCTGCGGCACGGACCACCACATGCGGCCGGCGCGGGAGAAGTCGTCGGATGGGCCGGTGTAGTAGATCCCGCCCTCCTGAGTGGGGGCGATCCGGCACTCCAGACGCTTGATCGGGTCGGCGATGTCGAAGTACTTGCCGTCCATCTCGCGGATCGACTCGTCGCTGGTGTCCTGCATCCACCGCTGCAGTGCGTCCGTGCCGTGCAGGACCCGCGACGGGTCGGTGTCGAGGACCTCGATCGCCCGGGCGACGCTCGCACCGGACTCGATCCGGTCGGCGATCCGCTCCTGCTCGTCGCGCATCCGGGCGAGCTCCTCGATGCCCCACGCGTAGGTCTCGTCGAGGTCCACGACGGCGCCGAGGAACCGGCGGGAGTGCAGCTCGTACGCCTCGCGCCCGACGGCGTCGACGGGGGTGGCGAGCGGCATGAGCTCGTGCTCGAGGAACTGGCCGAACGACCGGTACGCGGCGGCGGCGACCTCGGCCCCACGCGCCAGCTCGGCGCGGAGCGACTCCGGCACGGCCTCACCACCGTCGAAGGCAGCCCCGTCGGCGAGCTGCCGGAACGGACCGTCCGGCGCCCCGGTGCGGGCCGCCTGCTCCGCGATGAGCGCGACCTGCCGCTTGGCGGGCGTGACGTCCTCGCGCGTGCCCTCGAGCAGGGTCTCGCGGATGCCCTCGATGGCGTCCGGCAGGGCGTGCAGCCGGCTCGCGATGTCGTGCCAGTCCGACTCGGTCGCGGTCGGCATGAGGTCGAGGACCTCGCGCACCGACTGCGCCGGGCTGGCGATGACGTTGAGGTCGCGCAGGTGGAGCTTCCGGTCGTACGACTCCTGCACGAGGTCGAGCTCGGCGCCGAGGTCGGTCTTCGTCACGCGGTCGACCGGGTCCACGGGCTCGGCCGCGTCCAGCGTGCGCTTCGCGTTCCGGGCGGCCTCGGCCAGCGCTGCGGCTCCGGCGGGTGAGGTGTCGCCGTACTCCCCCGTGCGGCCCGGCACCCCGATGTACGTGGCGACGGTCGGGTCGAGGTCGACGAGGGTGGTCACCCAGTCCTCGGCGACGCGGTCGACGGCGGAGGGCTGGCGGACGGGGCGCTCTTCGGTCATGATCTCGACACTATCGATCCGGAGGTGGGACGCATGTCCGAACTCGAGGGTGTCCCCGCTGCGGGGACGCCGTGCTGGTCCGACCTCGGCGTCGACGACGTCGCCGCGGCCCGGTCCTTCTACGCCGCCGTGTTCGGCTGGGAGGTCCCGGACGGGCCGCCGGGAGCCGGCGGACACGTCGTCGCGCTGCTCGACGGACGCCCCGTCGCGGGCATCGGTCCGCGGATGGGCGGCGGCGGTGGGCCGGGCGCGTGGACGACCTCGCTCGCGACCGCCGACCTCGACGCCACCATCGGGGCCGTCACCGACGCCGGCGGCTCCGAGCTGACGCCCGCCCTCGACGTGCTCGACGACGGTCGGATGGCGATCGCCGCGGACCCGACCGGGGTCGTCTTCGGCCTCTGGCAGGGACGCGGGCTCAGCGGGTACGGGCGGGTGAACGAGCCGGGCGCTGCGTGCTGGAACGAGACGCACACCACCGATGCCGACGCCGCGACGGCCTTCTACGGTGCCGTGTTCGGGTACCGGTTCGACGTGTTCGGCGACCCGTCGGCGCCCTACGCGATCGCGAAGCTGCCTGGAGCGGAGGCCGGTTCCGACCCGGTCGCCGGGGTGTTCACGCCGCCGACCGGGTTGCCCGAGGGCAGCCCCGGGTACTGGGTGACGTGGTTCGGCGCCAACGACACCGACGCGACCGTCGCGGCCGTCGTCGAGCACGGCGGGACGGTCCTCGCGGGTCCCACGGACAGCCCGTTCGGGCGCTCGGCGCTCGTCCTCGGCGCGCAGGGCGAACGCTTCGGCGTCATCGCGGCGCCGGCCGCCTGACGGCCGGACGAGCGTGACGGACGGGAGGCGCGCCTCCTGTCCGCCACACGGCGCGCGTCAGTGCGCGGCGGCTTCCCAGTTCGGGCCGACACCCACGGACACGTCCAGCGGGACCGTCAGGTCGGCCGCCGATCCCATCCGGGTGCGGAGGATCTCCTCGACGCGCTCCTGCTCGCCTGGTGCCACTTCGAGGATGAGCTCGTCGTGCACCTGCAGCAGCAGGTGCGAGTCGAGCCCGCCGTCGCGGAGGTCGGCCGCGACGCCGAGCATCGCGATCTTCATGATGTCCGCCGCCGAGCCCTGGATCGGGGCGTTGAGCGCCGCACGCTCGGCGTTCTCGCGGAGCACGCGGTTCGGGCTCTTCAGGTCCGGGAACGGACGACGGCGGCCGAAGATCGTCTCGGTGTAGCCGTCCTCGCGAGCCTGCTCGACGACGCCGCGCAGGTAGTCGCGGACCGCGCCGAACCGGGCGAAGTACTCGTTCATGAGCGTCCGCGCCTCGGACTGCTCGATGCGCAGCTGCTTCGACAGGCCGAAGGGGCTGAGGCCGTACGCGAGGCCGTAGGACATGGCCTTGACCTTCGTGCGCATCTCCGGCGAGACGTCCGCCGGCTCGACCCCGAAGACGCGCGCGCCGACGAAGCGGTGCAGGTCTTCGCCCTCGTTGAAGGCCTGGATGAGGCCCGGGTCGCCGGAGAGGTGCGCCATGATCCGCATCTCGATCTGCGAGTAGTCCGCGGTGACGAGCGTCGTGTACGGCTCGGCGACCGCGAACGCCGAGCGGACACGACGGCCGACGGCGGTCTTCACCGGGATGTTCTGCAGGTTCGGGTCGGTGGAGGAGATCCGGCCGGTGCTGCTGCCGGTCTGCTCATAGCTGGTGTGGATGCGACCGTCGACCACCGCGGCGTCGAGGGTGTCGACGATCTGGCGGAGCTTCGTGGCGTCGCGGTGCTGGAGCAGGAGCCCGAGGAAGGGGTGCGGGTGCTGTTCCTGCAGGTCGGTGAGGCTCGCGGCGTCCGTCGAGAACCCGGTCTTCGTCTTCCGGGTCTTCGGCATCGCGAGCTCGGTGAAGAGCACTTCCTGCAGCTGCTTCGGGGAGCCGAGGTTGACCTCGTGCCCGATCTCGGCGAAGGCCTGCTGCGCGAGTTCGGCCGCCCGCTCCCCCAGGTCGTGCGACAACCCGGTGAGGACCGGCCGGTCGATGGCGACGCCGGTGGTCTCCATGCCGGCGAGGACGGGGACGAGCGGCAGCTCGATCGTGTCGAGGACCCGGAGCGAGGACTCGTCGACGCGGGCGCGCAGGGAGGTCACGACGCGGAGCACGTACCAGGCGTGCACGCCGACGTTCACCGGGTCGGTCTCGGGGACGAGCTGGTTCGGGTCGGCGGTGGGGAGCTCCTCGCCGAGTTCCTGGTACACGAGGTCGGCGAGGGGCTGCCCCTGCTTGCCGGGCTGCGCGAGCCACCCGGTGAGCCGGGCGTCGCCGGCGATGCCGTTCACCTCGAAGCCGACCGTCGCCAGGGCCTTGATCGCGGCCTTGGCGTCGTGGAAGTGCTTCGGGGTGTCCGACGCGAACCACGCCGCGAGCTGCTCGTAGTCCTTCGCGCCGCTGCCGCCGGGGACCAGGACGGCGTCGTCGTGGGTGGCGATGCCGATCGCGCTGAGACGGCCGTCGATGACCTCGACCGCGACGCCGAAGCCGTTCTCGGCGTCGTTCGCGGCCTTCCGCTCGAGCCAGTAGCCGAGCTCTTCGTCGATGATCGTCGTGACGGGCGGCGGGGTCGGAGCCCCGTCGTCCACGCCGCCGTCGACCGCGACGGCGTCGGACGGTTCGCCGTTGCCGGCGATCTTGAAGACGCGGTCGAGCAGGGTGCGGAACTGGAGCTTCGCGAAGAGGTCGCGCACGGCCTGCTCGTCGAGGGGGCGGAGCGAGACGTCCGCCGGGCCGACCGGCAGCTCGACGTCGTTCACCAGTCGGTTGAGCTTCCGGTTGCGGATCGCCCGGTCCTTCTGCTCGCGGAGGTTGTTGCCGACGACGCCCTTGATCTCGTCGGCGTGCTCGAGGACGGCGTCGAGCGACCCGTACGCGGTGACCCACTTCACCGCGGTCTTCTCGCCGACCTTGTCGATGCCGATCAGGTTGTCGCTGGTCTCGCCGACGAGGGCCGCGATGTCCGGGTACTGGTGCGGTTCGATGCCGTAGCGCTCGTACACCTTGTCGCGGTCGTACCGGGTGAGCTCGGAGACGCCGCGGACCGACGGGTACAGCAGCGTCACGTCGTCGTTGACGAGCTGGATCGCGTCGCGGTCGCCGGACACCACGTACACCTGGTACCCCTGCTCGGCCCCCTGCCGGGCGAAGGTGGCGAGGATGTCGTCGGCCTCGTAGTCCTCCTTCGTGACGGTCGTGATGCCCATCGCCTCGAGCGCCTGCTGGAGGAGGGGGATCTGGCCCTTGAACTCGGCCGGGGTCTCGGAGCGGGTGCCCTTGTACTCCTCGTACTCACGGGTGCGGAACGAGAAGCGGGAGATGTCGAACGCGACCGCGAGGTGGGTCGGCTTCTCGCGCTGGAGGAGCATGAGCAGCATCGAGATGAAGCCGTGGATGGCGTTCGTGTGCTGCCCCTCGCGGTTCACGAAACTGTCGACCGGGAGCGCGTAGAAGGCCCGGAAGGCGAGCGAGTGGCCGTCGATGACCATGAGGGTAGGCTTTGCGGAGTCCGACACCCGGACAGCCTACCGACGCCATCCGACACGGGAGTTCGAGCGCGTGACCGACGAAGCGACCATCACCGGCGGCGTCGACGAACGCCTCGCCGACCGCGGCATGGGCGAGCTCGCCGAGAAGATGGGCATGGTCATCACCGAGCTCAACGCCGAGCGCGCAGTGGGCACCATCCCGGTGGAGGGCAACCGCCAGCCGGTCGGGCTCCTGCACGGCGGCGCCTACGTCGTCCTCGCCGAGAGCCTCGGGTCGATGGCCGCGAACGTCCACGCCGGGCCCGGCCGCTACGCCGTCGGCATCGAGCTGAACGCCTCGCACTCCCGGAGCGCCACGAGCGGCCTGGTGACCGGCACCTGCACGGCGCTGCACCTCGGGAACACGCTCACCACGCACGAGATCGTCCTCACCGACGACCAGGGGCGGCGCTGCTCCACCGTGCGCATCACCAACATGATCCGCGAGGCTCGCTGAACCCTCGCACCGACGCAGGGAGTCCCCTTGGACTGGAAGATCGAACTCATCTTGGTCCCCGTCAGCGACGTCGACCGGTCCCGCGAGTTCTACGAACGCATCGGCTTCACGATCGACCACGACCAGCGCGTGTCCGACGAGCTGCGGTTCGTGCAGGCGACCCCGCCCGGGTCCGCCTGCTCCATCGCGTTCGGTCAGGGCATCATGTCGCCCGACGTCCTGCCCGGGTCGCTCAAGTCGATCCAGGTCGTCGTACCGGACGCCGACGAGGCACTCGCGCACCTGCAGGGCCTCGGCGTGAACGCGATCGGCGTGGACGAGATGGCCTGGGGTCGCTTCGTGTTCTTCACCGACCCCGACGAGAACGCCTGGACGCTGCAGCAGCTGCCGGCGCGGGGCTGACCCGCGGGTCGCTCCTGGTCCGCCCGGGTCAGTCCTCGGGCGGCCGCTGCAGCAGCAGCCGCGCGTCGCCGAACCCGAGGCGCCGGTACAGCGTCTCGCCGTCGACGCTCGAGTGCACAGACGTGCGCTCGACCCCGAGGGCGTCCGCCACGTCGAGCAGCGCGCTCACCAGGCGCTTCGCGACGCCTCGGCCGCGGAGCTCCGGGTGCACGTACACGGTCTGCACGTCGGCGGTCAGGCGTCGCCCCGGACGCTCCGGCGTCGGCGGGCGGGCGACGAGCCCCAGCCACGCCATGCCGAGGACCCGTCCGTCGTGCTCGGCGACGACGCACCGGTGCGAGTCCGGGTGCTGGTCGCCGAACGCCGTCATCGCGTCGCGGTAGGCATCGCGGTCCACGCCCGGCGTCGCGCCGCCCTCGTCCACGCTCCACCGCCACCGCAGGTCGGCCACCGCTGGCATGTCGTCCGGTCTGGAGGCACGGATCACCACGTCGTCCACCCGTCCAGTCAAGCAGGTGGTCGGGCTGGTGCGCGCCTGGGTGGGGCGCGTCGGGCTGGTGCGCGCGCGCATTCGTCCACGCGCCGATGTCGACGTTCCACGCGTCGATCGACGAGCGCGGAGTCGCACGATGCGCGTGCATCTTGTTCGCGCGCATGGGTCGACGTCCCACGCGTCGATCGACGAGCGCGGTGTCGAACCATGCACGAGGCGCAGAGCCCGCTGTGCACCCGGGAACGCAGCAGCGCCACCGGACACCGGGTCCGGCGGCGCTGCGTGAGCGTCGGTGAGCGACTACTTCTTCGCGCTGAGCTGCTCGATGATCGCCTTCGCGACGTCGTGCATGGTCAGGCGGCGGTCCATCGAGGCCTTCTGGATCCAGCGGAACGCCTCGGGCTCGGTGAGCCCCATCTTCTCGTTGAGCAGGCCCTTGGCGCGGTCGACGAGCTTGCGGGTCTCGAAGCGCTCGACGAGGTCGGCGACCTCGGCCTCGAGCGTGATGATCTGCTGGTGCCGCGAGAGGGCGATCTCGATCGCGGGCAGGAGGTCGTTCGGCGTGAACGGCTTGACGACGTAGGCGAGGGCACCGGCCTCGGTCGCGCGCTCGACGAGGTCCTTCTGGCTGAACGCCGTGAGGAGGACCACGGGGGCGATGTGGTTCTTCGAGAGCTTCTCGGCGGCGGAGATGCCGTCGAGCTGCGGCATCTTGACGTCCATCACGACGAGGTCGGGGCGGAGGTCGGTCGCGAGCTGCACGGCGGTCTCACCGTCACCCGCTTCGCCGACGACGTCGAACCCGTTGTCGCGGAGGATCTCCACGATGTCGAGGCGGATGAGCGACTCGTCCTCGGCGACGACGACGCGACGGGGTGCTGTTGCAGTTGCTTCTGTGTCACTCACGACATGCAGCCTACTAGACGACAGCCGTTTGTCCTGCCCCGCAGGCCGTGAGCAGTCCTTGTACGAGTGGCGGGACTCGAACCCGCACGCCGTGAGGCAGAGCATTTTGAGTGCCCCGTGTCTACCATTCCACCACACTCGCGAGGTGCCCCACAGTACCAGCCCGACCCGCGCCTCCAGTCCGTCCCGGACCGCCTCAGGAGCCCTCGAGCGCCTCGATCGCCGCCACGAGACCGGCCCGCCGCGGCGACCGACGGGGCAGCGCCCCGAGGAGCGCCCGGAGCACGCGTGCATCCGCCGCTCCGTCCGGGGTCCGGGCCCAAGCGAGGAGTGCGTCGACGCCGCCGTCGGCGACGACGGCCTCCCGGAAGCGGCCGCGCACGAGGTCCCGGAGTGCGTCCACGCCCGGGGCGGCCGAGCCGGGCAGCACCGGCCCGGCGTACCGGTCGACGGCCTGGAGGCGCGCCCCGCGATCAAGGGCGGCCAGCACGCCGTCGACGTCGGTGCGCAGGCCTCCGACACGGTACGGACGCGACGCCAGCGTCACGCACGGCGCGGCTCCGGCGAGGACCCGTCGGAGCCGGACGAGCTCGGCGCGGAGGGTGACGAGCGCGCCGGGGTCGCCGTACACCGCGTCGGCGAGGTCCTCGGCGGCGAGGCCCGCCGGGTTGGCGGCGAGCACGGCCAGGATCTCGGAGTGCCGTGCGGACAGGTGGAGGGCACGGTCGCCGACCCAGAGCGTGGCCACGTCGGTGCCGAGCAGGTGCAGGACAGCGGGCGGGGTCGCCGGGACGCGGGTCGGGCGGAGCCGGGCGAGGGCGATCTCGGCTTCCGCGGCGGCGACGGTCGCGGTGAGGAGCGGGAGCGTGTGCCGCTCCACCGCGCGATCGTCCCCGGTGACGTCGAGCACGCCCACGACGGCGCCCGTGTCGTCGTGCACGGGGACTGCGCTGCACGACCACCGTTTGACGGCGTTCGCGTAGTGCTCCTCGGAGCGGATCTGCACCGGTCCGTCGATGCGGAGCGCGGTCCCCGGCGCGCTCGTGCCGACGCGGTCCTCGGACCAGTCGGCACCCGGGACGAAGCCCATGTCCTCCGCGGCACGACGGGCACCGCGGGCACCGTCGACCCAGACCAGCCGACCGTCGGCGTCACCGACCGCGATGACGCAGTCCGAGGCGCGCGTCTCGTCGAGGAGCAGCCGACGGACGACGGGGAGCAGGACCGAGAGGGGCCCCTCGCGACGGGCGGCGTCGAGCTGGTCCGGACCGAGCGCGAGGGCCGGGACACCGTCCGGGTCGACGCGAGCGGAGCGCTGCCACGACTCGGCGACGAGCGGGCGGAGCGTCCGGGGTGCGCGCACGCGTCCTCCGTCCGGGTCCGCCCGCCGCGTCGGTGCGTCGGGGTCCAGCCGCGTCCTCGCGGCCGTCGCGGTCAGCCTACGTCCGGTGTGCCCCCGGGGCCAGGGCCTGCTGCGACCAGGCCGAGGTCGACCAGTTCGGCGTCGTCGAACATGCGCGACCGGGTGAGGAACCGCTTGCCCTCCGGGACCTCGAGGGAGAACCCGCCGCCCCGGCCGTCGACGACGTCGATCGTCAGCGCCGTGTACTTCCAGTACTCGAACTGTGACTTCGACATGTAGACCTCGACGGGTGCGATGCCGTCGACGTCGAGCGCGCCAAGGAGCACGTCGCCAGGACCGGTCATGAACATGCCGACGGGGTAGCACATCGGACTCGAGCCGTCGCAGCAGCCACCGGACTGGTGGAACATGAGCGGCCCGTGGCGGGCGGCGAGGGTGCGCAGGAGCTCCCTCGCCGCCGGCGTGGACGTCACCCGGGCGGTGCTCATCAGAAGAACCCCATCGGCCCTTCGGCGTACGACACCAGGAGGTTCTTCGTCTGCTGGTAGTGGTCGAGCATCATCTTGTGGTTCTCGCGCCCGACCCCGGACTGCTTGTAGCCGCCGAACGCCGCTCCCGCCGGGTACTGGTGGTAGGTGTTCTCCCACACACGACCCGCCTGGATGTCACGGCCCGCACGGTAGAGCGTCGTGGCCTCGCGGCTCCACACCCCGGCACCGAGCCCGTACAGCGTGTCGTTGGCGATCGAGATGGCGTCGTCGTAGCCGCTGAAGCTCGTCAGGGCGAGGACGGGTCCGAAGATCTCCTCCTGGAAGATCCGCATCGAGTTGTCACCCTCGAACACCGTCGGCGTGACGTAGTACCCGCCGGAGAGGTCGCCGCCGAGGTCCGCTCGTTCGCCGCCGGTGAGGAGCTTCGCCCCCTCCTGCTTCCCGATGTCGATGTAGCTCAGGATCTTCTCGAGCTGGTCGTTCGACGCCTGCGCCCCGATCATCGTCGACAGGTCCAGCGGATGGCCCTGCTTCACGGCGCGCACCCGGTCGAGACCGTCGGCGACGAACCCGTCGTAGATCTCCTTCGCGACGAGCGCGCGGGAGGGGCACGTGCAGACCTCGCCCTGGTTGAGGTTGAAGAAGGCGAAACCCTCGAGGGCCTTGTCGTAGAACGCGTCCTTCTCCTGCGCGACGTCGGCGAAGAACAGGTTCGGGCTCTTTCCGCCGAGTTCGAGCGTCACCGGGATGAGGTTCTGCGACGCGTACTGCATGATGAGCCGGCCGGTCGTCGTCTCGCCCGTGAACGCGACCTTGCGGACGTCGGGGTGCTGCGCGAGCGGCGCGCCGACCTCGAAGCCGAAGCCGTTCACGACGTTGAGCACCCCGGCCGGGACGAGGTCGCGGATGAGGTCGATGAGCACGTGGATCGACGCCGGGGTCTGCTCGGCCGGCTTGAGCACGACGCAGTTGCCCGCCGCCAGGGCCGGCGCGAGCTTCCAGACCGCCATGAGGATCGGGAAGTTCCACGGGATGATCTGGGCGACCACGCCGAGCGGCTCGTGGAAGTGGTAGGCCACCGTGTCGTGATCGATCTCCCCCGTCGATCCCTCCTGCGCGCGGATCGCGCCGGCGAAGTAGCGGAAGTGGTCGATCGCGAGCGGGATGTCGGCGCCGATGGTCTCGCGGATCGGCTTGCCGTTCTCCCACGTCTCGGCGACCGCGAGCAACTCGAGGTTCGCCTCCATCCGGTCGGCGATCTTGTTGAGGATGCCGGCACGCTCGGCGACGCTGGTCCTCCCCCAGGCCGGGAACGCCTTCCACGCGGCCTCGACCGCGCGGTCGACGTCGGTGGAGTCGCCGCGGGCGACCTCGGTGAAGGTCTTCCCGGTGACGGGGGTCGGGTTCTCGAAGTACTTGCCGCCGGTCGGTGGGACGTACTCACCCCCGATGAAGTGGTCGTACCGGGAACGGAAGGCGACGAGGGAGCCCTCCTCGCCGGGTGCGACGTAGCTGGTGGGAGACGGTGCGATGGTCATGGTGGACACCTTTCGACGACTCTGTCGGGCGCTGGGTCCGCGCCTGTCCGCACGGTACGTCCGGGGAGGTTGCATCCGGTTGCGCGGGTGCGGGTGCGGGTGCGGGTGCGGGTGCGGGTGCGCCGAGAGGGCACTATCGGTCACTCTCGGCGCTCGCGGGCGGCGACTTGCGCGATCTCGGCAGACGTGAGCGGCATGTCGTGCCCTCTCGGGGTGGGGGTGGGCCGGGCTGGCGGGCCGACCGGGCGGCGGGGTCTGTCGTCGAGAGGGCACTATCGGTCACTCTCGGCGCCGGCGGGCGACGACTTGTGCCACCTCGGCGGACGTGAGCGGCATGTTGTGCCCGCTCGGCGGACGGGGCAGGCGGGGAGGGCGGGCGGGGACGAACGAGGGGGCGCGCCGCGAGGTACCGTCGAGACGAGCAGTTCCGACAGGGAGGAGTGCTCGTGGATTCTCGTGCCGTCCGAACGTTCCGGGTGTTCGTGATCGTGACCGCCGTCGTCGCCATCGCCCTCGGCGTCGTGGCCATCGTCTGGCCGCGCCCGTCGCTGGTCGTCGTCGCGCTGCTGTTCGGCGTCTACCTCGTCGTCGCCGGGGCGCTGCGGGTGTTCGCGGCGGTCCGGGGCCACGGGACGCCGCCGGTGTGGCGCTGGACGTCGGGCATCGTCGGGGCCCTGGTCGGGTTGGCCGGGCTCGTGACCCTGCTCGACCCCGCCGTGCCGCTCCTGGTCTACGCGCTGCTCGCGGGCATCGGGTTCATCGTCGAGGGCGTCGCATCGCTCGTCGGTGGGTTCGTCGGGCACCCAGGGTCGTCGAGGATCCCGACGATCGTGAGCGCTGTGCTCTCGATCCTCGGCGGCGTGGTGGTCCTCGTCGCGCCCGGCCTGGCGCTGACGGTCTTCATGGTCTTCTCGGGCATCGCCCTCATCGTCGTCGGCGCCGCGGCGCTGCTGCTGCTGCCGCCGCGCGCCGCCGTCCGCCGGTAGCCGCGCAGGCGAGCGCTAGGCGTTACCCGTCCCGAACAGCAGGCCGAGCCCGTAGGTGACGGCCGCGGCGCCGAAGCCGATCGCCAGCTGCCGCAGTGCCCGACGCAGGGGCGAGGCCCCGCTCAGCACCCCGACGACCGCTCCGGTGCCGAGGAGCGCGACCCCGACGAGGGCGGCAGCGACCGTGATCGCCGCCCAACCGTCGAGCCCGAACAGGTACGGCAGGACCGGGATGATCGCGCCGGAGGCGAAGAAGCAGAAGCTCGAGATCGCCGCGCTCATCCCGTTGCCGATCGCTTCGTGGTCGTCCGTCGGTGCGGCCGTCGTGACGGCGGTGCCCCCGAGGACCTCGGCCGCGTGCTCGTGCGCGTCCGCCTCGGTCATCCCCCTCGCCCGGTACACGAGTGCGAGCTCGTTCGCGTCGACGTCGAGGTCGGCCACCGCCCGGCCCGCTTCGGGGTGCGGCGCCGACGCGGTGAGGAGTTCACGCTGGGACCGGACCGAGACGTACTCCCCCGCGCCCATCGACAGCGCCCCCGCGAGCAGTCCGGCGATGCCGCTCAGCAGCACGAAGTGGCGGTCCGCCCCGGACGCGCTGATGCCGATGATGAGTGCGAGGTTCGACACGAGGCCGTCGTTCGCCCCGAACACCGCCGCACGGAACGTCCCGGAGAGGCGCATCCGGCCGCGGTTCGCGAGTCCGCGAACCACCTCGCCGTGGATCCGCTCGTCGGCAGCCATGCTCGCCGTGGCGTCGGCGTCGTCGGCGTAGGGCGACCGGTCTTCGGCCCGCTGCATGAGCGCGAGGACGAACACCGACCCGAACCGCTTCGCGAGTGACGCCAGCACCCGGGTCCGGAGACTCCCCCGCTGCGGTCGCCCGACGTCGTCGCCGAGCAGGTCGAGCCAGTGCTGCTCGTGCCGGCCCTCGGCTTCGGCCAGGGCCGACAGGATCGCGCGCTCTTCACCGTCGCGGCGCGCGGCGAGGTTCCGGTAGACCGCCGCTTCCGCACGTTCGTCCGCGAGGTAGCGGCGCCAGCGGCGCACGTCGGTCCGGGGTGCGGTGGGGCGGGACTGGAGGCTCACAGCAGCCATCCTGCCGTGTCCCGACGACGGACGGTCGCCACCAGGGCCCGGTGTGGACGAGCGACGTCCGGTCGCGACCTGTGGAGGGGGGAACGCGACGGGGCGCGGACCGGAGGCGGCGTGCGCGTGGCGCACCGTGCCTCCAGTCCGCGCCCCGTCGGACGTCGGAACGCTCTGCTCAGTCGCGCACGTAGGCCGGCGCGGCCTCGGCGTGGGCGTCGCCCACGCGGTGCACCCGGAGGTCGTTCGTCGAGCCCTCGATGCCGGGAGGGGACCCGGCCGTCACGATGACGCGGTCACCGGGAGACGCGAGACCGTTCTCGAGGAGGACGTCGTCGACCTGCGAGAAGAGCTCGTCGGTGTGGGTCTTGCGCTCCACGAGGAACGAGCGGACGCCCCAGGTGAGCGCCATGCGGCGACGCGTGGCCTCGTTCGGGGTGAAGGCGATGATCGGCAGGCCGTGGCGCAGACGCGACATGCGCCGCGCCGAGTCGCCGGACTCGGTGAACACGCAGAGGTACGAGGCCTCGGTGAACTCCGCGATCTCGACCGCGGCGAGCGTGATGGCACCACCGAGCGTGCGGGGCTTCGTGCCGAGCGGCGCGATGCGCTCGAGGCCGTGGTCCTCGGTGGACTCGACGATGCGGGCCATCGTCCGGACGGTCTGCACCGGGTACTCGCCGACGCTGGTCTCGCCGGAGAGCATGACCGCGTCCGCGCCGTCGAGCACCGCGTTCGCGACGTCGGAGGTCTCGGCGCGGGTCGGGATCGGGGACGAGATCATCGACTCGAGCATCTGCGTCGCGACGATGACGGGCTTCGCCATGCGGCGGGAGAGCTCGACGGCGCGCTTCTGCACGATCGGGACGGCCTCGAGCGGGAGCTCGACGCCGAGGTCACCGCGGGCCACCATGATGCTGTCGAAGGCGTCGATGATCTCCTCGAGCGCGTCGACGGCCTGCGGCTTCTCGATCTTCGCGATGACGGGGAGGCGCTTGCCTTCCTCGTCCATGATCTCGTGCGCGCGGACGACGTCGGACGCGTTGCGCACGAACGACAGCGCGATGAGGTCGGCACCCTGACGGATGCCCCAGCGGAGGTCCGCCTCGTCCTTCTCGCTCAGCGCGGGGACGTTCACGGCGACGCCGGGCAGGTTGATGCCCTTGTTGTTCGACACGGTGCCGCCGACGACGACCTCGGTGCGGACGCGGACGCCGTCGGTGTCGAGGACGCGGAGCCGCACGCGGCCGTCGTCGATGAGCAGCGGGTCACCGGGCTTGACGTCCTGCGGGAGCCCCTTGAAGGTCGTGCCGCAGATCTCCTTCGAGCCGGGCACGTCCTCGGTGGTGATGGTGAAGACGTCGCCGACGGCGAGGTCGTGCGGGCCGTCGGCGAACCGGGCGAGGCGGATCTTCGGGCCCTGCAGGTCGACGAGGATCGCGACGGGCTTGCCGAGCTCCTCGGCCGCGCGACGCACGTTGTCGTAGTTGGCCTCGTGGACGCTGTAGTCACCGTGGCTGAGGTTGAGGCGGGCGACGTCGACGCCTGCCTCGATGATCTCCTTGACGGTCTCGTAGTCGGACGTTGCCGGTCCGAGGGTCGAAACGATCTTTGCGCGTCTCAATGGATTCCTTCGTGTGGTGGATGGTGCTTGGGTTTCCACGCTGTGGGGCCGCGTGGAACGAAGCGAGGCCACCAGCACCCTACCGAGTGCCGGTGTCCGGGAGTCGTCAGATCGAGATCGCGCGGTCGGTGGCCTTGACCGGGGCCGGCAGGATCGTCGAGCCCTCGAGGTACTCGTCGACCTTCGCCGCGGCGGCGCGGCCCTCGGCGATGGCCCAGACGATGAGCGACTGCCCACGACCGGCGTCACCGGCGACGAACACGCCCGGCTCGTTCGTGGTGTAGTCGGCCTGGCGCGCCACGGCGCCGGACACCGTCACCGGCAGGCCGAGCTGCGGCTCGAGCGTGTCGGTCTCCGGACCGGTGAACCCCATGGCGACGAGGACGAGGTCCGCGGGGATCTCGCGCTCGGTGCCGGCCTTCGGGACACGGCGGCCGTCGAGGTACTCGGTCTCCGCGACGCGGAGGGCACGGACCTCGCCGGCCTCGTTCGCGAGGAACTCGACGGTGGAGGCCAGGTAGTGCCGCTCGCCACCCTCTTCGTGGGCGCTCGTCACCTCGAACACGGTCGGGAACATCGGCCACGGCTGCTCGGACGGACGCTCGAGCGGCGGCTGCTGGCCGATCGCCAGGTTCGTGACGCTGAGCGCGCCCTGCCGGTGCGCGGTGCCGATGCAGTCCGCGCCCGTGTCGCCGCCACCGATGACGACGACGTGCTTGCCCTCGGCCGTGATCTGGTTGTCGACGGTCGTCCCGGCGTTCGCCTTGTTCTGCTGGACGAGGTACTCCATCGCGAAGTGCACGCCCTCGAGGTCGCGCCCCGGGATCGACAGGTCGCGCGGGACCGTCGCTCCGGTGGCGACGACGACCGCGTCGTAGCGGGACTTGAGGTCGTCCCACGTGATGTCGCGGCCGATCTCGACACCGGCGCGGAAGCGGGTGCCCTCGGCCTGCATCTGCGCGAGCCGGGCGTCGATCTGACGCTTCTCCATCTTGAAGTCCGGGATGCCGTAGCGGAGCAGTCCACCGATCCGGTCGTCCCGCTCGTAGACCGCGACGGTGTGACCGGCGCGGGTGAGCTGCTGCGCGGCCGCGAGTCCGGCGGGGCCGGAACCGACGACGGCGACGGTCTTGCCGGTGAGGCGCTCCGGCGGGTGCGGCGTGACCCAGCCGTTCTTGTACGCCTCGTCGATGATCGAGACCTCGACCTGCTTGATCGTCACCGGCGGCTGGTTGATGCCGAGGACGCACGACGCCTCGCACGGTGCCGGGCAGAGCTTGCCGGTGAACTCCGGGAAGTTGTTCGTCGCGTGCAGGCGCTCGATCGCCTGACGGCCCTCGCCGCGCCACGTGAGGTCGTTCCACTCCGGGATGAGGTTCCCGAGCGGGCAGCCCTGGTGGCAGAACGGGACGCCGCAGTCCATGCAGCGGCCGGCCTGACGCTTGAGCGCGCCGGACTCCTGCTGCTCGTAGACCTCTTTCCAGTCCATGAGCCGGACGGGTACGGGGCGTCGGGGCGGGAGCTCGCGCTCCTGCACCTTGAGGAAGCCCTTCGGGTCAGCCACCAGTCACCTCCGAGATGTTGATGCGCACTGTCGGTTCCGGACTCGTGGGGTCAACCACCGGTCACCTCCAGGATGCGGTTCCAGACCACGTCTCCGTCGGGGTCGAGCCCCTCGTCGACGGCCTGCTGTCGGGTCTCGAGGACCGCCGCGTAGTCCCGCGGCAGCACCTTCACGAAGTCGCTCAGGTCTCCGGACTCGAGCAGTTCGGCCGCGAGCGCGGACCCGGTCTCCGCCGCGTGACGGGCGAGCAGGTCGTTCACGATCTCGACGTCGGCACTGTCGAGCGGCTCGAGTCGGAGCTCACCCGAGGCGAGCGAGTCCGTGTTCACGTGCTCCTCGCGGAGTCCGCGGACGTAGGCCGTGCCACCGGACATGCCGGCGCCGAGGTTCCGACCCGTCTCGCCGAGGATGAGGGCGAGCCCGCCGGTCATGTACTCGAGCGCGTGGTCGCCCACGCCCTCGACGACCGCGGTCGCCCCGGAGTTGCGCACGAGGAACCGCTCCCCCACGATGCCGCGGATGAACATGCTCCCCTGCGTCGCCCCGTAGCCGATCACGTTACCGGCGATGACGTTCTGCGCCGGGTCGAAGCCGGAGCCCGCGTCCGGACGGACGATGATCTCGCCGCCGGAGAGGCCCTTGCCGACGTAGTCGTTGCTGTCGCCGACGAGCCGCAGGGTGATGCCGGACGGCAGGAAGGCGCCGAGCGACTGCCCGGCGGAACCACGCAGCGTGACGTCGATCGAACCGGCCGGCAGTCCGTTCTCGCCGTGCCGCAGCGTGACCTCGTGCCCGAGCATCGTGCCGACCGCGCGCTCCGTGTTGCGGATCGGCAGGTCGAGCGCGATGGAGCCACCGTGCTCGAGCACGTCGGCCGTCTGCTGGATGAGCTGCACGTCGAAGTGCTGCTCGAGCTCGTGGTCCTGATCACGGTGGTGCCGGCGCGGCTCGTCGGCGCCGAACCGCGGCCCCTTGAGCACGGGTTCGAGGTCGAGCCCGGAGGCCTTCCAGTGCTCGACCGCGCGGTCCACGTCGAGGGCGTCGGCGTGGCCGATCGCCTCTTCGAGGGACCGGAAGCCGAGCTCGGCGAGGAGCTCGCGGACCTCCTGCGCGATGAACTCGAAGAAGTTGACGACGAACTCGGGCTTGCCGCTGAAGCGCTTGCGGAGCTCCGGGTTCTGCGTGGCGACCCCGACCGGGCACGTGTCGAGGTGGCAGACGCGCATCAGGATGCAGCCCTCGACCACGAGTGGCGCGGTCGCGAAGCCGTACTCTTCCGCGCCGAGCAGCGCGGCCACGACGACGTCGCGTCCGGTCTTCATCTGGCCGTCGACCTGCACCACGACGCGGTCGCGCATGCCGTTCAGCATGAGCGTCTGCTGCGTCTCGGCGAGACCGATCTCCCACGGGGTCCCGGCGTGCTTGAGGGAGTTGAGCGGAGACGCTCCGGTCCCGCCGTCGTGACCGGAGACCAGCACCACGTCGGCCAGGGCCTTCGTGACGCCGGCGGCCACGGCCCCGATGCCGGACTGGCTGACCAGCTTGACGTGGACGCGCGCCGACGGGTTGGCCCGCTTCACGTCGAAGATGAGCTGCTTGAGGTCTTCGATCGAGTAGATGTCGTGGTGCGGCGGCGGCGAGATGAGGCCGACGCCCGCGGTGGCGTGGCGGGTCCGAGCGACCCACGGGTACACCTTCGTTGGGGGCAGCTGGCCGCCTTCGCCGGGCTTCGCACCCTGCGCCATCTTCAGCTGGATGTCCGTCGCGTGCGTCAGGTACATGCTCGTGACGCCGAACCGGCCGGAGGCGACCTGCTTGATGGCGCTCCGACGCTCGGGGTCGAGGAGCCGGTCGACGTCCTCGCCGCCCTCGCCCGTGTTCGACCGGCCGCCGAGACGGTTCATCGCGATCGCGAGGGTCTCGTGGGCTTCCTTCGAGATCGACCCGTACGACATCGCCCCGGTGTTGAACCGCTTGACGATCGACTCGATGGGCTCGACTTCGTCCAGGGGCACCGGCTTGCGGGCGCCCTTGGCGAAGCGGAAGAGCCCGCGGAGCGTCATCAGCTGCTCGGACTGGTCGTCGACGGCCTGCGAGTACTCGCGGAAGATGTCGTACCGGCGCGAGCGGGTGGCGTGCTGGAGCCGGAACACGGTGTCCGGGTTGAACAGGTGCGGCGGTCCTTCTCGACGCCACTGGTACTCACCGCCGGTCTGCAGCCGTTCGTGGGAGAGCACCGCGCCGTCCTGCGGGTACGCCTGCGCGTGCCGCTCGGCGTTCTCCTTCGCGATGACCTCGATCCCGACGCCGCCGAGGATCGACGACGTCCCGGTGAAGTACCGGTCGACGAACTCCTGGCTGAGCCCGACGGCCTCGAACGCCTGGGCGCCCGCGTAGCTCGACACCGTCGAGATGCCCATCTTGGACATGATCTTGAGCACGCCCTTGCCGAGCGCCTTGATCACGTTCTTGACGGCCTGCTCCGGCGTGACGCCGGTGATCATGCCCTGACGGACGAGGATCTCGCAGGTCTCCATCGCGAGGTACGGGTTGATCGCCGAGGCGCCGTAGCCGATGAGCGTCGCGACGTGGTGGACCTCGCGCACGTCGCCGGCCTCGACGATGAGACCGACCTTCATGCGCTGCTCGGTGCGGATGAGGTGGTGGTGCACGGCGGCGAGCAGCAGGAGGCTCGGGACCGGCGCCTGTTCGGCGTTGCCGTCACGGTCGGACAGCACGATGAACTGCTTGCCGGACTCGATCGCGGCGTCGACCTCGTCGCACACGGCGGCGATGCGCTTCTGCATCGCCTTCTTGCCCGCGTCGACCCGGTACAGGCCCTTGATCGTGACCGTCAGGTGACGACCGGACTCGGTCTCGAAGTGCTGGATCTTCGCGAGCTCGTCGTTGTCGATCACCGGGAAGTCGAGCGTGATCTGCCGCGCGTGCTCGGGCCCCGCGGTGAGGAGGTTGCGCTCCGGGCCGAGACCCATCCCCATCGACGTGATGACCTGCTCGCGGATCGAGTCCAGCGGCGGGTTCGTCACCTGCGCGAACTGCTGCGTGAAGTAGTCGAACAGCAGCCGGGGCCGGTCGGAGAGCACGGCGATCGGGGTGTCCGAACCCATCGCACCGAGCGGCTCCGCGCCGGTCTGCGCCATCGGGCGGAGGAGGATGCGGACCTCTTCCTCGGTGTAGCCGAACGCGCGCTGGCGGCGGGTCACCGAAGCGGGAGTGTGCACGATGTGCTCGCGGTCGGGCAGGTCGCCGAGGTTGATGCGGCCGGCGTCGAGCCACTCGCCCCAGGGGCCCGAGGTCGCGAGCTCGCGCTTGACCTCGTCGTCCTCGATGATCCGGCCGGCCTCGGTGTCCACGAGGAACATCCGTCCGGGACGCAGGCGGCCCTTGCGCACCACCTTCTCGGCGGGGACGTCGATGACGCCCGTCTCGGAGCCCATCACGATGAGGCCGTCGTCGGTGACCAGGAACCGGCCGGGACGGAGACCGTTGCGGTCGAGCGTGGCGCCGACGAGGGAACCGTCGGTGAACGTGATGGCGGCGGGGCCGTCCCACGGCTCCATGAGCATCGAGTGGTACTCGTAGAACGCCCGGAGTTCCGGGTCCATCCCGACCTGGTTCTCCCACGCCTCGGGGACCATCATCGACACGGCGTGCGGGAGCGACCGGCCGGTGAGCGTCAGGAGCTCGAGGACCTCGTCGAAGGACGCCGAGTCGCTCGCCCCGGGGCTGACGATTGGCAGCAGCGGTGCCATGTCGCCGAGGAGCTCGCTCTGCAACTGCGACTGGCGCGCGCGCATCCAGTTGCGGTTGCCGCGGACGGTGTTGATCTCGCCATTGTGCGCCAGCGTGCGGAACGGCTGTGCGAGCGGCCACGACGGGAAGGTGTTCGTGGAGTACCGCGAGTGCACGATCGCGAGCTTCGACGCGAAGCGCTCGTCGCTGAGGTCCGGGTAGAACGGCTCGAGCTGGAGCGTCGTGACCATGCCCTTGTAGACCATGGTCCGGCTCGACAGCGACATGAAGTAGACCTCGGAGTCGTGCTCGGCACGCTTCCGGAGTCGGAACGCCTGGCGGTCGAGCGCGATCCCGCTCCAGGACGCACCGTGCACGTCGTGCCGGATCGACGCGACGAAGAGCTGCTCGAACGCGGGCATCGCCGCGCGTGCCAGCGTGCCGAGGACGTCCGGCCGCACCGGGACCTCGCGCCAGCCGAGCACGCGCAGTCCTTCTTCGCGCGCGAGACGCTCGACGGCGCCCTTCACGGCGTGCCGCTCGTCGTCCGAGACGGGCAGGTAGGCAGTCCCGACGGCGTACTCGCCCGCCGCGGGCAGGTCGAAGGGGACCTCGCTGCGGAAGAACTCGTCCGGCACCTGGCAGAGGATGCCCGCGCCGTCACCGGTGCCCGCGTCGGACCCGACGGCGCCGCGGTGCTCGAGGTTCCGGAGCGCACCGAGCGCCGCGTCGACGATGTCGTGCCCGGCCGTCCCGCGGAGCGTCGCGACCATCGCGAGGCCGCAGGCGTCCTTCTCGTTCGCGGGGTCGTACAGACCGGCCGCGTCCGGGATCGCGGAGAACCGACGGTGCGGCGGCACGAGTGCCGCTGGGGACTGGGGTGGCTGGAGCGCCATGGGGAACCGTCCTCACGAGGAAGTGGAACAGGGACAGCGGTGGCCCGGTGGTGCGTTCCGCGACGCCCGGGCGGGATGGTGCCCGTGCCCGCCGACAGTGCGTTGCGCTGTCTGCGTGCGGTCTCGGTCCCGGTTCGTGACGGGCCCCGAGGGACGACTGGCTCGTGTGAACGATTCGGGATCGGTCACACCGGGAGGGGTGCTCCCTAGGCGCGGCCAGTCGCGGTGGTGACCGGATCGGGGGCCGTGACTGCCGCCGGAGCGTCGTCGTCGGTCTCCGACCAGGTGTCGTCCGAGTCTACATCGGACTTCGAGCGCGGCTCGCGACCCGGGAGGTACGGGCTGGGTTCCCGGCCGACGTGCCGCTTCGACTGCACCAGGAAGATGATGATCCCGAGCAGGATCGCGGCGAAGGACATCCACACGTTCGTCCGGATGCCGAAGAAGGTCTCGCTCGTGTCGACGCGGATCGACTCGAGGACGGACCGGCCGGCGCCGTACCAGATGAGGTAGAGCGCCAGGACCTTGCCCCACTGCAGGCGGAACTTCCGGTCGAGCAGCAGGATCAGGACCACGCCGAGGACGTTCCAGATGATCTCGTAGAGGAAGGTCGGGTGGAAGAGCGTGCCCTCGGGCAGGCCCTTCGGGTAGGCGGCGTTCGACGACTCGATCTGCAGGCCCCACGGCAGGCTGGTCGGCATGCCGAACAGCTCGTGGTTGAAGTAGTTGCCGAGCCGGCCGAAGGCCTGCGCGAGCAGCACGCCCGGCACGACCGCGTCGATGAACGCGGTGAAGCGCAGACCGACCTGGCGGCAGCCGATGTAGGCGCCGACCGAGCCGAGGATCAGCGCGCCGAAGATCGCGAGGCCGCCTTCCCAGATGTAGAGGAAGGACAGCGGGTCCCGTCCGGGACCGAAGTAGTCGCTGACGTGCGTGAACACGTGGAAGAGCCGACCGCCGATGATGCCGGCCGGGACCGCCCAGATCGCGATGTCGATGATGATCCAGCGCTCGACGCCCCGGGCGTTGAGCCGCCGGTTCGCGAGGATCACCGCGGCGACGATCCCGAGCAGGATGCAGATCGCGTAGGCGTGGATGCGGAAGTCGAGCGGCAGCGACCAGCCGAACACGTCGCGCAGCCAGGCCGTGAGGTCGAAGTACTGCCAGGCCGTGCTCGGGCTCGGGATGCTCAGGAGGGGCATGGAGGTGCTGTCGCCTTTCGGTGCTGGCTGGGCGGTGCCGACGTGTCGTCGGACCCGCTCACTGTAGCGCGGGACGTGGCCGCGTCAGGAACCGAGGGACCGGTCCTGTGGAAACCGTGATGTCAGCGGCGCGCGGCGCCGGTGGTGAGGTCGGCCGCGCGGTCGGCGACACCCTGGACGCCGAGGTCGGCCAGTGCGCGGACGAACGCCGACCCGATGATCGCGCCGTCGGCGTACTCGAGCACCTCGCCGACCTGTTCGGCCGTCGAGATGCCGAGGCCCACGCAGGTCCGCTCGACGCCCGCGTCACGCAGCCGGGACACGACCGTTCGCGCGGCGACGTCGACGCCGGCACGGGCACCGGTGACGCCCATGGTGGACACCGCGTAGACGAAGCCGCGGCTCGACTCGACCGCCTGGCGCATGCGCGCGTCGGTCGACGACGGAGCAGCGAGGAAGACGCGGTCGAGACCGGTGCGCTCGGAGGAGGCGATCCACTCCGCGCCCTCGTCCGGGACGAGGTCCGGCGTGATGAGGCCGGCGGCACCGGCGGCGACGAGGTCGTCGGCGAAGCGGTCCACGCCGTACCGGAGCACGGGGTTCCAGTAGGTCATCACCAGCACGGGGACGTCCGCGCGCTCGGTGATCTGGTGCACGGCGTCGAACACCTGCGCGACGCGGAACCCGTTCGCCAGGCTCTCCTCCGCCGCACGCTGGATGACCGGGCCGTCCATCACGGGGTCGGAGTAGGGCAGCCCGAGCTCGATGACGTCGACGCCGTTCTCGGCCAGCGCCACGGCGGCGTCCACGCTCGTCTGCACGTCGGGGTAGCCGGCGGGGAGGTACCCGACGACGGCGCCCGCGCGCTCGGCGTTGGCCGCGTCGATCGTCGCCGCGACCGTCCGGTTCGTGTTCGTCTGCTCAGTGGTCACAGCTGCACCGCGTTCTCGTCGAGGATGCCGAAGTAGCGACTCGCGGACGCGACGTCCTTGTCGCCGCGGCCGGACAGGGAGACGAGGACGACGCCCTCGGGGCCGAGCTCCTTGCCGAGCTTGATCGCACCGGCGAGGGCGTGCGACGACTCGATCGCCGGCAGGATGCCCTCGGTGCGGCTGAGCAGGCGGAACGCCTCCATCGCCTCGGCGTCGGTGATCGGCTCGTACTTCGCGCGCCCGATCGACGCCAGGTACGCGTGCTCCGGCCCGACGCTCGGGTAGTCCAGCCCGGCGGAGATGCTGTGGCTCTCGATCGTCTGACCGTCTTCGTCCTGCATGAGGTACGACTTCGTGCCCTGCAGCACGCCGGTCCGACCGAGGGAGATGCTTGCGGCGTGCCGACCGGTCTCGATGCCGTCGCCGCCGGCCTCGAAGCCGTGCAGTGCGACGGACTCGTCGTCGAGGAACGCCTCGAAGATCCCCATCGCGTTCGAGCCGCCGCCGACGCACGCGGCCACGGCGTCGGGCAGTCGACCGACCCGGTCGAGCACCTGCTGACGTGCCTCTTCGCCGATGACCTTGTGGAACTCGCGGACCATCTCCGGGAACGGGTGCGGTCCGGCGACGGTGCCGAGCAGGTAGTGCGTCGACTCGACGTTGGCGACCCAGTCGCGGAGGGCGTCGTTGATCGCGTCCTTCAGCGTGCGGGAACCGGTCTCGACGGGGATCACTTCCGCGCCGAGCAGCCGCATCCGAGCGACGTTGAGGGCCTGGCGCTCGGTGTCGACCGCGCCCATGTAGACGACGCAGTCCATGCCGAACAGCGCTGCGGCCGTGGCCGTCGCGACCCCGTGCTGGCCGGCACCGGTCTCGGCGATAAGGCGGGTCTTGCCGAGCCGCTTCGCCACGAGCGCCTGGCCGAGCACGTTGTTGATCTTGTGCGACCCGGTGTGGTTGAGGTCTTCGCGCTTCAGGATGATGCGGGCGCCGCCGGCGTGCTTGGCGAACCGGGGCGCTTCGGTGATGATCGACGGCCGACCGGTGTAGTCGCGCTGGAGCGTGTCGAGTTCCTCGCGGAAGGCCGGGTCGGCCCAGGCCTCGCGGAAGGCTGCCTCGAGTTCGTCGAGCGCGAGGACGAGCGACTCGGGGACGAAGCGTCCGCCGAAGTCGCCGAAGTACGGCCCGTGCAGGTCACGGAGTGAAGTCACGATGTGTCTCCCGGACGAGCCCGGCGAACCGAGCGGGACGAGCCCGGCGAACCGAGCGGGACGAGCCCGGCGAACCGAGCGGGACGAGCCCGGCGGACCGGGCGGGACGAGCCCGGCGGACCGGACTGGGACGAGCCCGGCGGACCGAGCGGGATGGGTGGACGCCGCCGTCAGCCGCGGTCGCCGGCCGCGATGAAGGACGCGAGCGTGGCGGCAGGGTCCTCGCCCGTCACGAGCGCCTCCCCCACCAGGACGACGTCCGCACCCGCAGCGCGGTAGTGGGCGACGTCGTCCGGACCGGCGACGGCGGACTCGGCCACGCGCACGACCCCGGCGGGGATGCGGTCGGCGAGGGAGCCGAACAGGTCGCGGTCGAGCGAGAAGTCGGTCAGGTCCCGGGCGTTGACCCCGAGGATCCGGGCGCCGGCGTCGATCCCGCGGGCGAGTTCGTCCGCCGAGTGCGCCTCGACCAGGACCCGCATGCCGAGCTCTTCCGCCAGCGTGTGCAGTTCGACGAGCTGCTGCTGTTCGAGCGCCGCCACGATGAGCAGCACCAGGTCGGCACCGGACGCCCGGGCCTCGATCACCTGGTACGGGTCGGCGATGAAGTCCTTGCGCAGGACCGGCACACCGACGCGCGCCTTGACGGCTTCGAGGTCGGCGAGGGTGCCGAGGAACTTGCGCCCCTCGGTGAGCACGCTGATCGTCGAGGCACCGCCGCGCTCGTACTCCCCCGCGAGGGCGGCGGGGTCCGCGATGGTGGCCATCGAGCCGCGGGACGGACTGGCGCGCTTGACCTCGGCGAGGATCTTCACGCGGTCGCCGGGGGCCAGGAACTCGAGCGCGTCCAACGGGGACGCCACACGGTCGAGGTCGCGTTCGACGTCCGAGTACGGACGGTCGATGCGACGGGCGGCGGCGTCCTCGAGCGCGCCCGCGACGAGGGTCTCGAGCACGTTCGGCATGTCGGACCTACTCGGCGTGGTGCTTGGGGACGAACTTCGGGCCGTCGACGCCGTAGCCGGCCTTCTTCATGACGGCACCGACGATGAGGCCGACGAGCACGACGGCTGCGGAGGCCCAGACGCCCGCTGCCACGTCGAACCAGAAGAACAGCGTGCCGGCCGCGAATCCGATCAACATGATCACGACGGCGGTCCAGGCTGCCGGCGAGTGGCCTTCGCCGAGTTCTGCGGGCTCAGTGTTGCTCACGGTGCTCCTCGTTCTGCTCCGGCGCCGTCGTTCGACCGGCGTCCCGTCGATCCTACCGGGTCATCCCCGGACACCCCGGCACCACCGGACGCCCCGGCACCACCGGACACCCCGGCACCACCGGACACCCCGGCACCACCGGACGCCCCGGCACCACCGGAGGCCCCGGCACCACCGGACACCCCCGCGTCGCCGGCCACCCCGGCACCGCCGGACACCCCGGCACCACCGGACGCGCCGGCCTCGCCGGCCTCGCCGGGCTCCACCGCCGGCCCCGCCGTCGGGTCCACGCCCGCGCTGAGGTCGTCCCAGTCCACGACCGCGTCCCGCACCACCGGCGCAGCCGCCCGCGCATCGGCAGCAGCACCGGCCGTCGCGGCCCCGTACTTGCGGCTCGGGCCCGGCCACGACCGCTGCACGACGAGCGCCACCACACCGAGCAGGACCGCGAGCACGCCGCCCACGATCCCGACGACCGGCCACGCCGACACGTCCACGCTCGACACGGCACGGCGCACCGCCGAGAGGTCGCTGACCCCCGCGACGTCGCCCACCGCGCCCTTCGCTGCGGCGACCGGGTCGGCCAGGGCCGTGATGCCGGACACGACCACGCCGAGGCCGAGCAGGACCTCGACGCACGCGAGCACGATGCGGACGACCCCGCCCGCGATCGTCATCGCCAGGAACAGCGCGAGGCTCGCGATCGCCAGGGCCGTGTACTGCGGCACCGCGGCCGCACCGTCCGCGTCGACCTTCGAGGTCACGGCGGCACCGGCGTGCAGGTGGACGGTGAACCACGTCTGGGTCCACGACAGCATGATGATGCCGGCGACGATCAGGCCAGCGACGACGACGAGGGGGCGGGAGCGGCGGGCGGTCACGAGCGCACCTCGCGCATGCGGTTCGCGGTCGCCACGGCCCGGAGCGGTGCCGCGGCCTTGTTGACCGCCTCGATGTGCTCGGTCTCCGGGTCGGAGTCGGCCACCAGCCCGGCGCCCGCCTGCACACGGGCGACGCCGTCCTTGATGAGCGCCGTCCGGATCGCGATGGCGAGGTCGGCGTCACCGGCGAAGTCGAAGTACCCGACCACGCCGGCGTAGGCCCCGCGCTTGGCGGGCTCGAGCTCGTCGATGATCTCCAGCGCGCGCGGCTTCGGCGCGCCCGAGAGCGTCCCCGCGGGGAAGGTGGCCCGGAAGACGTCGATCGCCGAGGCGTCCGGTCGGACCGCGCCCTCGACGCTCGACACCAGGTGCATGATGTGGCTGAAGCGCTCGACGGTCATGAACTCGGTCACTGCGACGGTCCCCGGCTCGCACACCTTCTGCAGGTCGTTGCGGGCGAGGTCGACGAGCATGAGGTGTTCCGCTCGCTCCTTCGGGTCCTCGAGCAGGTCGTCCCCGAACCGGACGTCCTCTTCCGGGGTGGCGCCGCGGGGACGGGACCCGGCGATCGGGTGCGTGATGGCCCGGCCGGCCTGCACCTTCACGAGGGCTTCCGGCGACGCGCCGACGATCCAGAAGCGCTCGTCGGCGGTGTCGGCCAGCGCGAGGAAGTACATGTACGGGCTGGGGTTCAGCGTCCGGAGGACCCGGTAGACGTCGAGCGGGTCGGCCGTGACCTCGTGGTCGAAGCGCTGCGAGATGACGACCTGGAACACGTCCCCGTCGCGGATGAAGTCCTTCGACCGCTCCACCGAGGCCTGGTACTCCGCCGGCGTCGAGCGGTGCGTCGGGGTGGGCTCGGCGATGTCGAACGCCTCGGCCACGGTCGCGATGCTCGGGGTCACGAGGTCCGCCTGCATCCGGTCGAGGCGCGTCTGCGCGTCCGACCAGAGCGTCTCGGGGTCGTCGGTGCCGTCGTTCAGCACGCTCGCCACGAGCAGGACGAGCCCGGTGCGGTGGTCGAGCGCGGCGAGTTCGGACACGAAGGCGAGCGCCTGCCCCGGCACGTCGAAGTCGGCCGGGGGCACGTTCGGCAGGTGCTCGAGCTGCCGCACGGCTTCCCACCCGATGAACCCGACGGTCCCGCCGACCAGCGGCGGGGTGCCCGGGATGCGCGGGGTCGCCCACCGTTCGTGCAGGCGGGCGAGCACCTCGAGCGGTTCACCATCGAGCGAGTCGACGGCGCGGGAGGCCGGGATGCCGGTGTCGATCCACGCGGCACGGTCGCCGTCCTGCGTGAGGACACCGAAGCTGCGCACGCCGACGAACGACCAGCGCGACCAGAGGCCGCCCTGTCCGGCCGACTCGAGCAGGAACGTGCCGGGACGGCCGTCCGCGAGCTTGCGGTACACGCCGACCGGCGTCTCGCTGTCCGCGTAGAGCGCGCGGACGACCGGGACGACACGGTGCGCGCCGAGCAGGCTGTCGAACTCCGGCCTGGAGGTCGTGTGCGGCTTGTCGGAGAGGGTCGCGGTGGTCATCGGGTCGCCCCCACAGCCGGATCGGTCGGCGCGGACGCCGTCACGGGATCGAGGGGGTCGACGTCGAAGCAGCGGTGCGCACCGGTGTGGCACGCGGCCCCGACCTGTTGCACGGTGACGAGGAGCGTGTCGGCGTCGCAGTCGAACGCCGCGGCACGCACGTACTGCGCGTGCCCGGAGGTGTCACCCTTGCGCCAGTACTCGTTCCGGGAGCGGGACCAGAAGGTCACCCGTCCCTCGGTGAGGGTGCGGCGGAGGGCTTCCCGGTCCATGTAGCCGAGCATGAGGACGTCCTTCGACGACTCCTCTTGCACGACGGCGGGGAGCAGCCCGTCCGCACCGAACCGCGCGCGGTCGAGGACCGCGTCCATGCTGGTGCTGGTGCTGTCGGTCATGAGGCTCCTAGCCTACGGCGGCGGACCGGCGGACGGCGCCGGATCCGCAGGAGGCGGTGGATCAGCGGACGGCGTGCCCGGACGCGCGCAGCGCGTCCTTGACGTCGCCCACCGTCATCTCGCCACGGTGGAAGACGGACGCGGCGAGGACGGCATCCGCACCCGCGTCGATGGCGGGGGCGAAGTGCTCGATCCGACCCGCGCCTCCCGACGCGATGACCGGCACCGAGGAGACCGCACGGACCGCGGCCACGAGCTCGAGGTCGAACCCGTTCTTCGTGCCGTCCGCGTCGATCGAGTTGACCAGGAGCTCCCCCGCGCCGCGTTCGACGGCTTCGTGCGCCCACGCGATCGCGTCGAGGTCGGACTCAGTCCGCCCCCCGTGCGTCGTGACGACGAAGCCGGACGGCATCCGGTCGGACCGCTTGACGTCGAGCGAGAGCACCACGGCCTGCGCGCCGAAGCGGTCCGCGATCTCGCCGACGAGCTCCGGGCGGGCGATCGCGGCGCTGTTCACGCCGATCTTGTCCGCGCCGCACTGCTGCAGGCGGGAGACGTCGTCGACGCTCCGCACCCCGCCGCCGACGGTGAGCGGGATGAAGACCTGCTCGGCGGTCCGGGTCACGGTGTCGTACATCGTGGAGCGGTTCTCGACCGTGGCGCCGACGTCGAGGAACGTGAGCTCGTCCGCACCCTGCTCGTAGTAGCGCGCCGCGAGCTCGACGGGGTCGCCGGCGTCCTGCAGGTCGAGGAAGTTCACGCCCTTGACGACGCGACCGCCCTTGACGTCGAGGCACGGGATGACCCGCACGGACACCCCGGTCACAGGCGTGCGGCGTGGATCGGGCTGACCAGGATCGCCCGGGCGCCGAGGTCGTAGAGCGCGTCCATGATGAGGTTCGCGTCGTCGCGCGGGATCATCACGCGGACCGCCGACCAGTCGCGGCCGTGGAGCGGCGACACCGTCGGGGACTCGATGCCCGACGCGATCGCCGTCGCCTGCTCGAGCAGGGCGGTCGGGATGTCGTAGTCGAGCATCACGTAGCCGCGGGCGACGAGCACGCCCTGCAGACGGCGGCGCAGGACGTCGATGCCGGGGATCGACTCGTCGGTCGAGACGAGGAGCGCGGTCGACTCGAGGATGACCGGGCCGAAGATCTCCAGCCCGGCCTGCCGCAGGGTGCTGCCGGTCGAGACCACGTCGGCGACGGCGTCCGCGACACCGAGGCGCACGGCGCTCTCGACCGCGCCGTCGAGCTTGACGAGCGTCGCGGTGACGCCGTGCTTCGCGAGGAAGTCCCCGACCAAACCGGGGTAGCTCGTCGCCACCCGCACGCCGTCGAGGTCCTGCAGGGAGCTGAACCGACCGGGGGTGCCGGCGAAGCGGAACGTCGAGTCCGCGAAGCCGAGCGCGTCGACCTCGTGCGCCGCGGACCCGGAGTCGAGGAGCAGGTCACGGCCGGTGATGCCGACGTCGAGGGCACCCGAGCCGACGTACGTGGCGATGTCGCGCGGACGGAGGAAGAAGAACTCCACCCCGTTCCGCTCGTCGAGCAGGTGGAGTGCCTTCGGGTCGCGACGACCGGCGTACCCGGCCTCCCGCAGCATCTCGGAGGCGGTCTCGGAGAGGGAGCCCTTGTTGGGCACGGCGATGCGGAGCATCAGGTGGTCTGCTTTCTGGTGGAGGGGTCGGCGACTGATCAGCGGATCAGAGATGTCGCCAGACGTCCGCCGGGGTGAGGCCCTTCGCGATCATGAGCACCTGCAGGTGGTACACGAGCTGCGAGATCTCCTCCGAGGTGCGCTCGTCGCCCTCGTACTCGGCCGCCATCCAGACCTCGGCTGCCTCTTCCACGATCTTCTTGCCGATCTGGTGCACGCCGGCGTCCAGCTCGGCGACGGTGCCGGAGCCCTCGGGGCGCGTGCGCGCCTTCTCGGTGAGCTCCTGGAACAGGTCGTCGAACGTCTTCACGCCGACCAGGCTACCGTCCGGCGCGTGCGCGGCGGACGTACCGTCCGGACGGGAGGCGCGGCTCGCCCCCGCACCGCCGGTCACGTCGGTCGTGTCGGTCGTCACGCGCGTGCTGCCGCGGCCGCCGCCTCGCGGAGGTCCGCGATCCGCGCGGCCGGCTCGCCGCCGTAGACCGCCGAGCCCGCCACGAGGGTGTCCGCGCCGCTCCGGACGGCCTCGGGCACGGTGTCGACCGCGATGCCGCCGTCGACCTCGAGCCACACGTCGAGACCGGAGGCATCGACGGCAGCGCGCGCGTCGGCCAGCTTCGGCATCACCGACGGCATGAACGACTGGCCACCGAACCCGGGCTCGACCGTCATGAGCAGGATCATGTCGTACGCGTCGAGGTGGTGCAGGACCTGGGTGATCGGGGTACCAGGCTTCACGGCGACCGCCGCGCGCGCACCGTTCGAGCGGATCGCCGCGGCCGTCGCCACCGGGTCGTCCGCCGCCTCGAAGTGGAAGGTCACGCTCGACGCGCCCGTCTCGGCGTACTTCGGGGCCTCGGTGTCGGCGTTCGTGATCATCAGGTGGACGTCGAGGGGCACCGGGGACACCTGCTGCAGGCGCTGCACGATCGGCAGGCCCAGGGTGAGGTTCGGCACGAAGTGGTTGTCCATCACGTCGACGTGCACCAGATCGGCGGTCTCGATGCGGTGGAGCTCGCGCTCGAGGTTCGCGAAGTCGGCGGACAGGATGCTCGGCGAGATGCGGATCGTCACCCACCAACCCTACCGGCGCGGGCGCCAGCGCTCCCCCGGTACTCGGGACCAGAAACCCGACATCGAACCACGAACCGGAGTCGGTTCGACGTCGTCTTCGTGGTTCGACGGGCGGCGCCGGGGCTCAGGCGACGCGGCGGAACAGCGCGATGAACATCGCGTCCGTGCCGATCCGGTGCGGCCAGAGCTGCACGGTGTTCCCGTCCGCCACCTGCGGGTCACGAGCGGCCACCGAACGCACGACCGACGCGGTGTCGAGCTGCTCGAGCGCACCCCCGTGACGCGCCATCAGCGCGTCCACCTGCCCGCGGGTCTCCGCCAGGTGCGGCGAGCACGTCACGTACGCCAGGGTCCCACCGACGGCGAGCACCCGGACCGCAGCGTCGAGCAGCTCCGCCTGGAGCGCCGCCAGCTCGGGCACGTCCTCCGGCTGCTTCCGCCACCGTGCCTCCGGGCGACGCCGGAGTGCCCCGAGCCCGGTGCACGGTGCGTCGAGCAGGACCCGGTCGAAGGTCACGCCCGCTCCGTCGCGCCCGAAGCGTCGACCGTCGCCCTCGACCACGGTCACGTCGTCGCCGAACCCCGCGAGGGCCTTCCGCACGAGCCCTGCCCGCGCCGGCACGAGTTCGTTGGCGACGAGTGCGGCTCCGCCCTGGGCGGCCTCGGCGGCGAGCAACGCGGCCTTGCCGCCGGGTCCGGCGCACAGGTCGAGCCAGCGCTCCCCCGGCCGGACCGCGGAGGACCGGCTCAGCGCGAGCGCCGCCAGCTGCGACCCCTCGTCCTGCACGCGGAGCCGCCCGGCGCTGACGCCGGGCACGCGGGCCGGGTCGCCGCTGATGCCGCGGATGCCGACGGGCGAGACCGGCAGGTCGGTCACGGTCTCCGGGTGGTCGGCGGTGCGGACGGGAGGCGCGGCTGCGGTCGCGTCGTCGGCGTCCGGGTGGTCGGCGGTGCGGACGGGAGGCGCGGCTGCGGTCGCGTCGTCGGCGTCCGGCCCGTCCTCGACGGCCGCCTCCGGATCGGGTCCGGCGGCGTGGGCGATCGCGGCCGCGACGTCCTCGTCGGTCGCGAGCCCCGGCAGCGCGGCGAGCTGCACGCGCGGCGCGACGTTGTCCGCCGCGAGAAGCGCCGCGAGTTCGTCACGGGAGCGCTCGGCCGCCAGGGCGTCACGGAGCGCCGACACCACCCACACCGGGTGCGACCACCGGGCGGCGAGCAGGGCGTCGCCACCGCGGCCCTCGGTGATCAGGGCGTCCCACTCGTCGTCGGTGCGCGCCGCGACCTTGCGGAGCACGGCGTTGACGAACCCGGTGGCCCGGTGGGCACCGATCTCGCGCGCGAGTTCGACCGTCGCCGCGACCGCCGCGTGGGTGGGTGTGCGCATGCCGAGGAGCTGGTGGGCCCCGAGCCGCATGACGTCGAGCACGTCCGACTCGATGTTGTCGAGGCGTCGACCGGAGGCGAGGGCGACGATCGCGTCGTAGCGACCGAGCATCCGGATCGACCCGTACGTCAGCTCGGTGGCGAACGCGGCGTCGCGCGCGGAGAGGCCGGCCCGACGGATGCGTGTCGGCAGGAGGAGGTTCGCGTACGCGTCGTCGACCTGCACGGCGCGGAGCACGTCGAACGCGACCCGCCGAGCGCTGGTCTGCCGCGGCCCGTGGTTGCGGCGCTGCCCCTTCGTCGCGGCGCTCATGCGAGGACCTTGCCGTCGAGCGTGCCGAGGCCCCTGGCCCAGGCGGCGGCGTCCATCGCCTGCTTGCCGGCGGGCTGCACCCGGGTGAGCACGAGCGGGTCGTCGGCGGTCCCGACGAAGAGCCGACCGCCCTGGACGGCCAGTGCGCCGGGGGTGAGGGACGGGGCGGGGTCTGCCGCGCCTCCAGGCAGTCGGTGGCTGCGGAGCAGCTTCACGCGGGTGTCTCCGAGGTGGGCGTACGCGCCGGGCTCTGGTGTGACGCCGCGGAGGCGGGCGTGGACGACGGCGGCCGGCGCGGCGAAGTCGATGCGGCCGTCCTCGATCGTGAGCTTGGGGGCGAGGGTCGGTTCGCCGGTCTGCTCGGTGGCGACGGCGGCGCCGGCGGCGATGTCGTCGACGACCCGCGCGACGGTCGACGCACCGGACTCGGCCATGGCGGCGAGGACCTCGCCGGAGGTCGCCTCCGGGTCGATGTCGAACGGGTCGCTCGCGTACACGGGGCCGGCATCGAGCGCCTCGACGAGGTGGAAGACGGTCGCGGCGGTGCGGGTGTCGCCGGCCATCACCGCGCGCTGCACGGGGGCGGCGCCGCGGTACTGCGGGAGGTCCGAGAAGTGCAGGTTGACCCAGCCGAGCCGCGGGGCGTCGAGCGCCGGACGACGGAGGAGCGCGCCGTACGCGACGATCACACCGAGGTCGACGTCGAGCTCGGCGATCCGCGCGGTGACCGCGTCATCGACCCGGGACGCCTCGATGACCGGGAGCCCGAGCTCGGACGCCACCTGCGCGACGGGGGTCGGCGTGAGGATGCGCTTCCGGCCCTGCGCGGTCGCCGGACGGGTGAGCACCGCGGCGATCTCGTGCTCGGACGCCGCGAGTCGGCGGAGGGTGGGGACGGCCGCAGCGGGGCTGCCGGCGACGACGAGACGCATGGGTTCGATCCTCCCACGTCCGCAGCCGCCGGTCGTGCCGGCGACTGCGGACGACGGGTCAGCGGACCACGGTGAAACCCGCGCGCGCGAGCGGTACTGCGTCGGAGCGGAGGTGGACGGTGCGGACGAGCCGCCCGTCGGCCGCGTACACCGAGGCCGTGCGTCCGGACGCGCCCGTGACGGTGCCGGCGCGCGCCGACCCGGTGCTGTCGACCACGAGGTCGAGCGGACGCGCTCCCGTCAGTCCGAGGTGGGCGACGACGGGCTGGACCAGCACGGCGTCGAGGTCGAGGGAGCCGGACGCCACGCGCGCCGTGACGGAGGTGACCTGCGCCGGGACGACCGCGCCGAGCGTGAGCGGTCGCAGCACCGTCGACGTGGGCGCCGTGCCCTGCTCCCCCGCCCCGCCGTTCGGCGTCCGCCCGAGCGTCGTCGGACGACCGGGACCGGAGGTCGTCCACGTCGTCGTGCCGGCCGGTCCGGCCTGACGCGACACGACCGGCGCGAGCACCACGGGACCGTGCCCGGCCGGCAGCGTGACGGTGATGCTGCCGCCGGCGGTCGCGTGCACCGACGCCGATCCCGACCAGTTGGCGGAGCCGGTCCAGGCGGTGGGGTGCTGCACGACCGCGGCGCCGCCGGCGAGGGTGCCGGACTCGGCCTCCACCGTCGTGATGCCGTGCACGGTCGAGCGCCCGTCGATGCCGGTCGCCGTCGCACGGATCGCCGGGTGCGCGTCGAGCGCGAGCATCGTCAGTGCCGTGTGGATCGCCGACTCGGCGCCGCAGCCCCGGTTGACGGTGCCGTCCGCCGCGATGCCGTCGACGCACGCTCCGGTGGTCCGGTCGTACACCGGGACGCCGGCCGGGTTCGCGCCGAAGAACCACGACGCTGCGATCCCGGCGAGCGCCTCCTGTCCGCGGTTGCCGGTGGCGTCGGCCGTCGCGGTGAACGACTGCACGAGCGAGTCCGCGCCGTAGGCGATCTGCGTCAGGTCGAACGGGGTCGGGGTCCAGCCGTTGTCGGGCCCGCCGGTCGTGAGCAGCTGCGTGCCGAACTGGGCGGTCGCCTGCTCGGCATCGCGTTCCCATGCCGTCCGGTGCAGGACGGACCCGGCGCGGGCGAGGGCGGCCGGAGCCATCCCGCCCCAGGCGTTCCAGGTGGACTGGGAGGTCGCGGACGGCAGGACGGCTCCGTAGGGCCAGGTGCCGGTCGCGCCGCGCTGCATGGCGGCGACGCCCTCGGTCTCGCGCTGCAGCACGGTTCGCACGTCGCGGTCGGTCGGGACTGCTGCGGTGTAGGCGCTGAGCCCGAGGACGGCCTCGGCGGTGGCGCTGGTGGAGTCGGCGATCAACCACGCGGGGACGCGCGAGCCGTTCACGGTGTCGTACCGGCCGTACTCGGCGAGGGAGCCGCGGTCGAGTGCTCCGACTGCCAGGTGCAGGCGGTCCTGCAGGAAGCGCGCGAACCCGGGGTCGGTGTGCCGGAACGCCGGGTACGCCTCGCCGAGTGCCCAGATCGTCCGGGCGGTCCAGAACGAGTCGGCGGAGTCCGAGGGGTCGGGGCTGTCCGGGGGCGTCGGGCTCGTGTTCAGGGTGCCGTCGGACTGCTGCCAGAGCACGACGTTGCCGGCGTCCGGGCCGGTGGCGGTCTGCAGGTAGGTCAAGGAGCGGAGGAGCTCGCGGGCGGTGTCGAGGCTCCCGGGCGTGCGTTGCTGCTGCCAGGCGCGGACGTACACGACGGCGGCGCGGCTGATGTCGTCCGCGTCGAAGGCCCCCTGGCCCCAGTGTCCGGTCGCGGGGTCGAGCGTGCCGCCGCCCACGCGTCGGTAGGTGCCGTCGGCGTCCCGGTCGGCGTACACCCAGGGCGCGCGGGCGGTGGGGTCGCCGGCCTGGTCGTAGGTCGTGTGGCCGGGGACGCCGGGCAGCAGCGGGACGTCGTCGAGCAGGAAGTCGAGGTGGTCCAGGTTCGTGAGGGTGCTGGTCGGGTGCCCGGCGGTGCCGGCTCCCTCGGCGGTCGGTGCCGCGAGTGCCGCGGCGGGGGTCGTCAGCACGCTCGCGGCGACGACGACGGCCGCGGTGAGCGCGGCGACGGTGGTGGTGCGATGCGACATTGCATGCTCCTCGGTCGGTGGTGCGGTGGTGGTGCGTGACGGTGCGGTGCGGTGCGGTGCGGTGCGGTGGTCAGCGTCAGCGTCAGCGTCAGCGTCAGCGTCAGCGTCGGACGAGCCGGGCGACGCCGATCTTCGAGTCGGCCATGCCGTAGAACACGTGGCGGACGCCGTCGATCTCCTCGATCGCGGTCGGGAAGACCACGTTCGGGACGATCCCGGACCGTTCGTCCTCGGTGTCGGCGGTCATCAGCGGTTCGCTCGTGCGCCGGACGACCTCCCAGGGACGGTCGGCGTCGAGGATCATCGCGCCGGCGGCGTAGTTGACACCCTGCTGCTGGGCGAGCGAGCCGACGAGTTCGCCGGTGACGCCGTGGTGCAGCAGGAGCCAGCCCTCGGGGACCCGGACCGGTGCGGGTCCGGCTCCGATCTTGAGTTCCTCGAAGGGCGCCTCGGGCGACGCGAGCACCCGGTGTCCGCGCCACTCGGCGAGCGCGCCGAGGTCCTCGCGGACGCGGTCGAGCGGGACGAACGAGATCCAGATGGAGGGTCGGGTGTCGGTGACCCAGGACGGCGGGTGCACGCCCTCGCCCGGGCGGATCTCGGAGAGGTCCCACGCGGGGCGGTGCAGGACGGCGAGGCTCGTGGTGCCATCGGGTGCGGTGACGGGTTCGGGCAGGAAGACGCAGTCCTTGTTGAAGTAGAGGGCGAGGTCGACGTCGAGTGCGTCGTCGTAGCCGAACCGGACGGGGCCGAGGCGTCGCCAGGACCGGAGGTCGGACGACACGGCGACCGCGGTGTGCGGTCCGAGCGGCCCGTACGCGACGTAGGTCATCACGTGCAGGTCGAGGGCGGGCACCCAGGTGGTGCGGGGGTCCTCGACGCCGGCGTTCACCGCGCCGACCTCCCACGAGCGTTCGGGCTCGAGCACGACCCCCTGCCGCTCGACGCCGGTCGGGACGCCGTCCTCGACGATCACGCGGGCGATCCCGATGCGGGAGACGTTGCCTGTGGCGACCAGGCGGGGCAGCAGGTACAGCGTGCCGTCGGGACCGCGTCCGCTGCCGGGGTTGAGCACGCCCTCGGCTTCGAGGGGTTCGTCGGCGAGGGGTTCCATGACGACGCCGATGCGTTCGAGTGCGTAGGGGAAGTCGGTCATCGTGCGGCCTCTCGGTACAGGTACATCGTGCGGCTGTCGGGCGGCGCGTCCCACCCCTGGGCGAAGACGCGCTCGCCGGGGTCGCCGGGTGCGGCGCCGGGCCCCGGCCAGCGGAGGAGACCGCCCCACGCGAGCGAACCGCCGGCGTGCACGTCGAGCTGCCTGGTGGGTTCGGCGACGTCGTAGAGGGCCTGGCCGGCGGCGAACGCTCCGGAGGGGTCGGCGTGGAAGAAGTCGAGGACGAGTCGGTCGCCGTCCACCACGGCGCAGGCGACCTCGTGCAGCTGTGGGCCGAGGGCGCTGACGTCGAGGTAGTCCTCGTGGGTGAAGGTCCAGTGCCGCATGTCGTCGGAGTGGCCGACGGTGAGGCGGCCACCGCACCCCTCGGACACGTACATGCGGTACTCGCCGCCGGTGCGGACGGCGTGGCCACGGTCGTCCCGTGGGATGACGGCACCCTTCGCCCACAGGTGGGAGACGTCGTACGGCACGACGATGCCGGTCTTCTCCCAGTGCTCGAGGTCGTCGGAGACGGCGAGCATGATGTCGCAGCCGACGTCACCGGCAGCCGGGTGGGTGGCCCGCTCGGGTGTGCCCCTGGTGTCCCAGATCGCGTTGTAGAAGCACCACCAGCGACCTTCGGCGCGGTAGAGCTTGGGGTCCTCGACCCCGAGCGCTTCGTTCGGCAGGGTGGGCCAGAGGGCCGGCGCGCCGTCGTCGACCCAGCCGTCCGCGGTCAGGACGGCGTGCCCGATCCGGGACGAGGTCGACTCCTTCCGCGGGGACGCCCGGTACAGCAGGTGCAGGGCGTGTCGCGCCTCCTGGCCCCGTTCGTCGGCGAGCACGGCGGTCCCCCGCTCGTCGGGGGCGATGCCCAGGGTGGGGTTGAAGATGCTCGACGCGGTCCAGCCGATGCCGGTCGGGTCGGCCCACTCCGGGGCGGTGAAGGTGAGCGTCGGGTCGCGGTGGAAGGGGCCGATCATCCAGGGCGGTGGATCGTCGTAGTGGGCGGAGAAGTCGTCGGTGGAGATCCGGTCGGTCAGGGCGTTCGTGTGTCGGAGCGCGCGGTCGAGGTCGGCGGCGAGCGCCGCCCGGGTCAGGGTCTCCATCAGCCCTTGACCCCCGATCCGATGTCCGTCGCGATGAAGTACCGCTGGAACACGATGAACAGGACGACGACCGGGGCGGCGAGGACGACGGCGCCGGCGAGGATGGCGCCGTACGGGTTGGCGGTCGACGACGCGACGTTCGAGATGTAGTTGGCGAGCGACACCGCGAGCGGCTGCATCGAGGCCTCCTTGGTGATGAGGAACGGCCAGAGGAAGTCGTTCCAGGGGCCGATGAACGTGACGAGGACGACGGTGACGAGCGCCGGGCGGACGAGCGGCAGGGCGACGTTCCAGAGCACCCGGAGTTCGCCGGCGCCGTCGATGCGGGCGGCGTCGAAGATCTCCTGCGGGATCTGCAGGAAGTACTGGCGGAAGATGACGACCGCCGCCGAGTTGATGGCGAACGGCAGGATCATGCCGAGGTAGTTGTCGCTGAGCCCGTAGTCGCGGGCGATGAGCACGTACAGCGGGATCATGAGCAGCTGGAACGGGACGACCTGGACGAGCAGCGCGAGGGCGAAGGTGACGCCCCGGCCCCGCCACTGCAGCACGGCGAGCGCGTACCCGGCGAGCAGGCCGAACACGACCGTGCAGAGCAGGACGCCGCCCGTGAAGATGCCCGAGTTGAGCAGTCCCTGCAGCAGGTTCACCCGGTCGTTGATGGTGCTGAAGTTGTGCAGGTCGATGTTCGCGGGGTTCGGGAACGCGCCGGCGAGCGACGTGTCCGGCTCCCGCTGCAGCGAGCCGATGACCATGTAGTAGAAGGGGAACAGGAACACGATCGCGCCGGCGAGAAGGACCGCGAAGCGGAGCGCGGCCTGCCCGCGGGTGAGGCTGACGCCGTCCATGCGTCGTGGTCGCTTCCGCCTCGGGGTGCCGGTGCTGGCCCTGGAGGCGCGGCTGGCGCCCGGCACGACGGTCGCGGTCGCGGGGGCGGTGGTGTCCGCCATCGGTGTGGTGTCGGTCATCGGTCTCGCCCTCCGGCGAATCGGTTCTGCAGCCAGGCGATGATGAGGACGCCCACCATGAGGACGATGCCGATGGCGGCCGCGTACCCGGGGTGTCCCTGCTGGATGCCCTGTTGGTAGATGAGGAGCACGGGGCTCGTCGAGGCCCCGTTCGGGCCGCCACCACCGGTGAGCAGGTAGGGCTCGGTGAAGAGGTTCGCGCCGATCACCGTGCTGAGCAGCAGCACGAGGACGGTCGCGGGCCGGACGCCGGGGACGGTCACCGAGAAGAACTGCCGGATGCGTCCGGCGCCGTCCGTGGCGGCGGACTCGTACAGCTCCTTCGGCACGTTCTGCAGTGCGGCGAGGTAGAGGAGGATGTAGAACCCGAGCTGCTTCCACGTGACGAAGACCGCGATCATCGGCATCGCGAGCGCGGAGTTGCTCAGCCAGGACGGGCTCGGGGCGAGGGGCCCGAGCAGACTGTTGACGACGCCGTTCTGGCTGAACAGGAACAGCCACACGCCGACGACCGCGACGCTCGCGGTGACGTACGGCACGTAGTAGCTCACCCGGAAGAACGTGGACCACCGGACGACGCTGTTGAGCGCGGCCGAGAGCACGAGGGCGAGCACGACCGTGAGCGGCACGTTGATGACGAGGAACACGGCGACGTTGCGGAAGGACTGCAGGACCTGCGGGTCCTGGAACACCTGCACGTAGTTCTGCAGGCCGACCCACGGTCGGTCGACGGAGACGCCGGGGGCGGCGAAGAAGTAGTCCTTGAAGGACATGTACACGGCGAAGCACACCGGCCAGGCGAAGATCGCGAGGACGAACACCAGGTAGGGGGCGCTGAAGAGCCACCCGAGCGGGTTGCGCCCGAGGACCTTCTGGAGGGCGGGGCGCGGGGCCCGGCCCGGCGTGGTGCCGGGCCGGGCGCCGCGTGGCGGAGCGGTCTGCGTGGTCACGGCGTCACTTCTGCTGTGCCTGTTGGGTGAACTTGGTCGCGGCCTGCTGCAGCTGCTTCTTGAGGTCGCCGTCACCGGAGATCACGGCCTTCGTGTAGAAGTCGCGGAACCCCTGGAGCGCGGCGATCGTGTTCGGTCCGGTGGGGTCGTCGACCGTGCGGGCGGCCTGCGAGCCGAACTCCTTGTACGTCGGGTTCTTCGCGAAGTAGTCGGCGTAGGTGGTGGCGAGGTCCTTACGGATCGGCATCTGGCCGGTCGTGTCGAGCAGTGCCCGGTCCTGGTCGCTGCTCGTCGTGTACTTCAGGAAGTCCCACGCGGTGCCCTGGTTCTTGCACGACGAGTACATGCCGACGTTCTTGGCGTCGGGGAACGTGTACGTCTGGTCGGCTGCGGTGCCGTCCTTGGTCGGGACGGGCACGCTGCCCCAGTTGACCTTGCCCTTGTACGACGCGATGGCCCAGGGGCCGACGATCGCCATCGCGGCCTTCCCGGTGGCGAAGGCGTCGCCCTGCACCTGCTCGGTGCCGGCGTAGCCCTTCTCGTAGACCGTCTTCCAGAAGTTCGCGACGTCGTAGCCGGCCTGGTCGTCGAAGGTCGCCTTGTTGTCCTTCGTCGCGATGCCCTTGCCACCGGTCTCGGCCGCGTACAGCGGCAGGAAGTCGAAGTTCGGCTGGAAGAACTCGCTCGTCGGCGTCGGGTAGATCGCGTAGGGCGCGGCGCCGGAGTCCTTGATCTTCTGCGCCGCGGCCAGGAACTCGTCGTAGGTGGCGAGCTTCGGGTCGGTGGTGCTCAGGCCGGCCTTGGCGAAGAGGTCCTTGTTGTAGAAGATCATCACGGGGTTCGACTTCCACGGCATCTGGTAGAAGTCACCGTCGGCGGACTTGTACTGGTCCGCCACGTCGCCGGACCGCTTCTCGATGTAGGCGTCGGCTCCGGGGAACTTCGACAGGTCCACCAGGCCGCCCTGCTTCTGGAACTGCCCGGTCGCGGCCGGCAGGTTGTTGTAGACCAGGCAGGGGGTGGTGCCGGCGGTGATGGCGGCGCCGATGACCTCTTCGGTGCTCTTGCCGGCCGGGACCTCCTGGCCCTTGACCTGCTCGTCCGGGTGGTCCTTGTTCCACGAGGCGACGGCGGCCTTGCCCCACTGCACCTCTTGCTCGTTGTTCGAGTACCAGATGGTGATCGGCCCCTTGGCCTTCATCGCGTCGCTCGAGGAGGCGTCGCTGCCTCCGGAGCATCCGGTGAGGACGAGAGCGGCGGTGGCGGCGACTGCCGTCCCGATGGCGATCATGCGACGTTGCATGGGTGACTCCTTCGTCGGGTGTGTTCAGGCCGGGTGTGTTCGGGCCGGGTGTGTTCAGGCCGGGTGGCGCGGTGCTGCTGTGGAACCCCGGACGATGAGCCGTGCCGGGGTGAGCGTGCGGTCGACGGGGTCCTCACCGTCGACGAGGTCGAGGAGCGTGGCCGCGACGACGCGACCCCACTCCGCCGGGTCGTTGTCGAGCGTGGTGAGCGCCGGGTACACGTGCCGACCGATCTGCGAGCCGTCGAGGCCCGAGATCGAGACGTCTTCCGGCACCCGGAACCCGAGCCGCTGGGCGACCGCCATGCCCGCGATCGCCATCGGGTCGTTCCCGTGGACGATCGCGGTCGGACGGTCCACCGGGTCGAGGGCGAGCAGGGACTCCGTGGCTGCGGCTCCGGCCTCGGGCGAGAAGTCCGTCGGGACGACGCGCCAGCGGAGGCCGAGCGCCTCGGCCGTCCGTTCGAACTGCTCGCGGCGGGCGTGCCCGTGCAGCATGTCGTCGTTGCCCGCGACGTGCGCGATCCGGGTGTGGCCCAGTCCGGCGAGGTACCGGACCAGGTCGTCGATGCCCTGTTCGTACTCGCGCCGCACGGCGGGGAACGGGCTCGCGACGTCCGGTTCGCCGAGCGTGACGGCGACCGAGCCGAGTTCGGCGACGAGGGCGACCCGGGGGTCCTGGCGGCGGAGGTCGGTGATGATGAAACCGTCCACCCGGCCGTCACCGGCGAGCGTGCGGTAGGTGCGTTCCTCGGCCGCGGCGTCGGGGACCACGCTGAGGACGAGGACCTGGCCGCGCTCGCTCAGGACGGCTTCGAGCCCGGCGATGAACGCGGCGAAGAACGGGTCGGTCTCGATGATGCTCGGGTCCCGCGTGACCACGAGCCCGAGTGCGGCGGTGCGGCGGCTGGTGAGGCTGCGGGCCGCCGCGTTCGGGCGCCACCCGATGTCCGCCGCCACGGTGCGGATCCGTGCACGGGTGTCGGCGTTCACGCCGGGCCGGTCGTTGAGCGCGAGGGACACGAGCCCCTTCGAGACCCCGGCGTGGCGGGCGACGTCCGTGATGGTGGGACGACGTTCCACGTCCGCCTCCTCCCGACGCTCCGCTGCGTCTGAACCGGTTTAATTGAACCGGTTTAGTGTCACACGGTCAGGGCCGCCGCGCAACCCCTCGACCACGTGGAACGGACGGTCTGCGGACGGCCGTGGCGAAGCTGCGTACCGTCGGCGGCACGGCAACCGAGGAGGAACCCCCATGACCGACGTCACCACCCCCACCGACCGCTACGCGGGCTCGAGCATCCAGAAGGCCGCGCTCGTGGTCGGCATCGTGTTCCTGCTCGTCGGGATCGCCGGGTTCGTCCCCGGCCTCACCACCGGCGACCTGGGCGGCGCGGGGCACGGTTCGATGGCGATGCTGCTCGGGCTCTTCCAGGTGTCGGTCCTGCACAACATCGTGCACCTGCTGTTCGGCGTCGTCGGGCTGCTGGCCGCCCGCTACGCGACCGGCTCGCGGATGTACCTGGTGATCGGCGGCGTCGTCTACTTCGTGCTCTGGGTCTACGGGCTGTTCACCGCGGGACACGACTTCGGGGCGAACTTCGTCCCGCTGAACTGGCCGGACAACTGGCTGCACCTCGTGCTCTCGATCGGGATGGTGGCGCTCGGCGTGGTCTTCCCGCGCGAGCGCCACCGGCCCGTCAGCGCGGCCTGACCGGCTCGGCCGCCGCCCGCGCTTCGCTGAAGGCGGCGACGCACCGCCCGACCTGCTCCTCGGTGTGCGCCGCTGACAGCTGGACGCGGATCCGCGCGCGCCCCTTCGGCACCACCGGGTAGCTGAACGCCGTGACGTAGATCCCGCGTGCCTGGATCTCGTCCGCGATCCGGGCCGTGAGCGCGGCGTCGTGGAACATCACCGGGACGATCGGGTGCTCCCCCGGCAGCAGCTCGAACCCGGCCTCGCTCATCAGGGAGCGGAACAGCGCGGCGTTCGCCCGGAGCCGTGCACGGGCGTCGTCCGAGCGCTCGATGAGGTCGAGGGCGGCGACCGTCCCCGCGGCGATCACGGGTGCGAGCGAGTTCGAGAACAGGTACGGACGGGACCGCTGGCGGAGCAGGTCGACGATCTCCCGCCGGCTCGCGACGTAGCCCCCGCTCGCACCGCCGAGCGCCTTGCCGAACGTCCCTGTGTACACGTCGACCCGGTCCGCGACGCCGCAGAGCTCCGGGGTGCCCCGGCCGTGCTCGCCGACGAAGCCGACGGCGTGCGAGTCGTCGACGATGACGAGCGCGTCGTACCGGTCGGCGAGGTCGCAGATCTCCGCCAGCGGCGCGATCGAGCCGTCCATCGAGAACACCCCGTCGGTGACGATCGCCCGGAACCTCGCGTCGCCGGCGGCGACCAGCTGGGCTTCGAGGTCCTGCACGTCGCGGTTCCGGTAGCGGTACCGCTGCGCCTTCGACAGCCGCACGCCGTCGATGATCGACGCGTGGTTGAGCTCGTCGGAGATGATCGCGTCCTCCGGCCCGAGGAGCACCTCGAACAGGCCGCCGTTCGCGTCGAAGCACGACGAGTACAGGATCGTCGCCTCGGTGCCGAGGAACGCCGAGACGCGACGCTCGAGGTCGAGGTGCAGGTCCTGCGTGCCGCAGATGAACCGCACGCTCGCCATCCCGTACCCCCAGCGGTCGAGGGCGTCCTTCGCGGCGTCCACGAGCACCGTGGAGTCGGCGAGCCCGAGGTAGTTGTTCGCGCAGAAGTTGAGCAGGTCGACGCCGTCCGCCTCGATCGCGGCGCGCTGCGGACCGGCGATCCCGCGCTCCCGCTTCGTCAGCCCGGCATCCTCGATCCCCGCGAGCTCCGCGGCCAGGTGGTCCTTGATCGCGCCGTACATCAGATCTCCGTCCAGTCGATGACGACCTTGCCGCCGTCCGCGGTCGCCGCCGTGGCGAACGCCTGCTCCCAGTCCCGTGCGGGGAACCGCGCCGAGACGATCGAGCCGATGCGCTCCCGCAGCACCGCGCTCGTCTGCAGCATCGAGCTCATGGTCTGCCACGTCTCGAACATCTCGCGCCCGTAGATGCCCTTCACGGTGAGCATGTGCGTGACGACCTTGCCCCAGTCCACCGCGATCTCGCCGGTCGGTAGCCCGAGCATCGCGATCCGGCCCCCGTGGTTCATGGTGTCGACCATCGTCGGCAGGGCCGTCGGCGCGCCGGACATCTCGAACCCGACGTCGAAGCCCTCGCGCATCCCGAGCCGCTGCTGGGCGTCCCGGAGGACCGCGGCGCCGTCGCCGCCCCCGACGTCGATGCCGAGGTCGGCGCCCATCGCCTCGGCCATGGCCAGCCGGGCCGCGCTGACGTCCGTGCCGACGACGAACCGTGCCCCGGCGTGCCGGGCGACGGCGATCGCCATCAGGCCGATCGGGCCGCAGCCGGTGACGAGCACGTCCTCGCCCACGACGGGGAACGCGAGCGCCGTGTGCACCGCGTTGCCGAGCGGGTCGAACAGGGCGCCGACGTCCGGGTCGACATCGCCGTGGTGCACCCAGACGTTCGCACCCGGGAGGGTCAGGTACTCCGCGAACGCCCCGTCGCGCTGCACCCCGAGGCCCCTCGTCCGGATGCACATCTGCCGCCGGCCGGCGCGGCAGTTCCGGCAGGTGCCGCAGACGATGTGTCCCTCGCCGGACACCCGGTCCCCCACGGCGACGTCGCGCACGGCGGAGCCGACCTCGACCACCTCGCCGAAGAACTCGTGTCCGGGGACCAGCGGGGCCGTGACCGCCGAGGCCGCCCAGTCGTCCCACCGCCGGATGTGCAGGTCGGTCCCGCAGATCCCGGTGCGGAGCACCCGGATGAGGACCTCGTCCTCGGTGGGGACCGGGACCGGCCGCTCGGTCATGGTCAGCCCCGGAGCAGCGTCCGGCTTGTACAGCGCCCTCATCGGCGTCATCCGCGTCACCTCGTCGTGCGTGATGTGTGGTGGTGGCGGCTCGTGACCGCCGTCGTCCACCCTGGCACAGGTGGCGCACGGCGGCCGCGCATGTCACGTGCACGGCGTGGTCCGCGGCGCGGGGGCGGCCTGGTGCGCGTGCATGATCCGACGGAGCACGCGTCGATCGACAGGTGCAACGTCGGACGATGCGCACGCAGACGGTGCGCGTGCATACTTCGACGGAGCACGCGTCGATCGACGGGCGCGGTGTCGGAACACGCGTGCGGGCAACACGCGGGGCGGGGCGCGGAGCGCGGCGCGGGCGGCCTGGAGGCGCGGCTCGGCCCCGCCACGCCAACTGCGGCACCACGGGCGGCGGGTCAGACCTCGTTGAACGGCTCCGCATCGTCGAGGCGCGCCCGGAGCGCCGGCGCCGCACGACGCCGGTTCCCCCCGGGGAGCACCCGACGCGTCGACGACCGCCGGATCACCTCGGCCTTGAGTGTCGCCGCCACCTCGGCCCCGTGCGCGTACGGGAAGCGCACGATCGCGCGGACCGCCCCGGGCAGTGCGGGGTCCTCGACCGGCACGGGCCCGAGCACGGTCCCGGCGGTCAACCCGTCCAGAGCCTCGACGGCGGCGCTGACGGCGTCGTCCGTGCCGGTCAGCGTCGCGACCCGGACCGCGGGCGGGAAGTGCAGCTCGCGGCGGTCCGCGAGCTCGTCGTGCGCGGGGCCGTCGAGGCGCCAGAGGGCCATCGCGGTCGCGAGCTTCCCGCCGATGCCGACGAGGTAGGCCTCGGCCCCGGGAGCGCCCTTCGCGGCCGCGTTCGTCCAGAAGCGCAGGACGTCCTCCTGCACGCGCAGCCCCTCGCGCGCGAGCATCCGCTCCCCGTCGAGGAGCAGCACGCACGCGTACCCGCCGGGCACGCTCGGTTCGGCGCCGCGGGTGGCGACGACGACCGAGGGTCGTGCGGGGACCTCGTCGAGCGGACGGGACCCGTCGGCGACCACGATCCGGGTGCCGGGGAAGGCGCGCCCGAGCTCCTCCGCGGTGCGCTGGGCCCCCTGCCCGACGGGCTTGACGGTGCCGTTGCCGCACGTCGGGCAACGGAACCCCACCGCGAGTGCACCGCAGAACCGGCACTGCGGCGTGGCACCGCGGTGCGGAGCCCCGAGCGGGCCGCCGCAGATCCGGCAGTGCGCTCGCTCGCCGCACTCGGCGCAGACCAGCCCCGTGCCGAAGCCCGGGCTCGCGACCTGCACGAGGACGGCGCCGTGCTGGCTGGCCTCCCGCGCGGCACGCCACGCCGAGCTCGGGATCCGGGCCTGCGCCGCGTACCCCTCGGCACCGGTCTGCTGCACAGTCGGGATGACCTTCGGGGTCTTCGCCCGGTAGGGGGTGACCTCCTGCAGCCAGTGCAGCTCGACGAGCCGCTGCACGTCGGTGCTCCGCGCGTGCGAGACGAACAGGAGCGCGGCACCCGACTGGGCGGCGCGGACGAGGGCGACGTCGCGGGTGTGCACGTACGGCGCCCGGGGCTCGGCGAACGAGGCGTCGCCGTCGTCCCACATCGCGATGAGCCCGAGCTCGGTCGCCGGCGCGTACACCGCCGTGCGGTTGCCGATCGCGACGACCGGGTGGGTCCGGGCCTGCAGCAACGCCTTCGCCCGCTGCCCGTTCGTCTGCTTCGCGTCGAACCGGACCACCCGCTCCGCCGGGAGCACCGCGAGGAGCGCCCGCTCGAGGTCGGTGACGTCGCGGAAGTCGGGCACGGCGATGACGGCGGACCGCTCGCCGGCGACGGTGTGCGCTGCCGTCTGGGCGAGCGTCGCGGCCCATCCGGGGACCCAGACCGGCGCGTCGGCGTCACCCAGCGCGACCGGGTGGGGGACGGCTGCGACCGCAGCCCGACCGTGGTCGGCGACCAGCGCCTCCAGGACGCCCTCGGTGTACCCGGTGACGGGCGGGGCCTCGACCGCGGGAGGCGACCACGAGGTGTCGCGTGCCAGCCACGCCTTCTCGGCCCGCACCTGCCGGGTGGGCACGGCGAGCCGGAGCACGTCGGACGCGACGCCGGCCGCCCGGTCGGCCACGGCGCGCGCGAGGGTCCAGATCTCCGGCGCGAGGACGGGGACGGGCGACAGGACCGCCTCGATCTGGCTGAGCTCCCCCGGGTACTCCCCTTCGGTGACGATCTCGACCACGTAGGCGTCGGACATCCGTGCGCCGGTGCGGAGCGGGACCTTCACGCGGACCCCGGGCACGCAGTCGTCCTCGAGCTCGGCCGGCACCCGGTAGTCGAACAGACGGTCCAACTGCGGGAGCGGCGAGTCGAGGACGACGCGCGCGACGGTGGTCACGCGGTGCCTCAGACGGTGGCGGCGACGAGTCCTGCGGCTGTGCGGAGTTCCTCGACGCGGTCGAGCTGCTCCCAGGTGAACCCGGGGAGCTCGCGGCCGAAGTGACCGTACGTCGCGGTCTTCGCGTAGATCGGGCGGAGCAGGTCGAGGTCGCGGATGATCGCGGCCGGACGCAGGTCGAACACCTCGGTGATCGCGGCTTCGATGGTGGCGTCGTCGACGTGACCGGTCCCGAAGGACTCCACGTACAGCCCGACGGGCTTCGCGCGGCCGATCGCGTAGGCGACCTGCACCTCGAGCCGGTCGGCGAGCCCCGCGGCGACCGCGTTCTTCGCGACCCAGCGGAGTGCGTACGCGGCCGAGCGGTCGACCTTCGACGGGTCCTTGCCGCTGAACGCACCGCCACCGTGACGGGAGGCCCCGCCGTAGGTGTCGACGATGACCTTGCGGCCGGTGAGCCCGGCGTCGCCCTGGGGGCCGCCGATCTCGAAGCGGCCGGTCGGGTTCACGATGACGTCGACGTGCGACGAGTCGAGGTCGACCTGGTCGAGCACGGGACGGATGACGTGCTCGGTGACGGCGGCGGTGAGTTCGTCGAGCGTCACGGACGGCGAGTGCTGCGTGGAGAGCACGACCGTCTCGACGGTCTTCGGGACGACGCCGTCGTACCCGACCGTGACCTGGGTCTTGCCGTCGGGGCGCAGGAAGGTCAGCTCGCCGGACTTGCGGACGGCGGCGAGACGCTCGGCCAGGCGGTGCGCCAACCAGATGGCCACCGGCATGTACTCGGGGGTCTCGTTCGTCGCGAAGCCGAACATGATGCCCTGGTCACCGGCCCCCTGGCGGTCGAGCGGGTCCACGCCGGCGCCGGAGCGCGCGTCGAGGGACTCGTCGACACCCTGGGCGATGTCGGGCGACTGCGCGCCGATCGACACCTCGACGCCGCAGGTGTGGCCGTCGAAGGACACCTCGGACGAGTTGTAGCCGATGCCCGTGATGACGTCACGGACGAGCTTCGGGATCTCGACGTAGCCGGAGGTCGTGACCTCACCCGCGACGTGCACGAGTCCGGTGGTGACCATCGTCTCGACGGCGACGCGCGCGTGCGGGTCCACCGTGAGCAGCGCGTCGAGGATCGTGTCCGAGATCTGGTCGCAGATCTTGTCGGGGTGCCCCTCGGTGACCGACTCGGACGTGAAGAGGCGCAGGTTGCTGCTCGTCACCGCGATCAGTCGGTGGGCTGCTGCTGCTTGGTGACGGTGAGCTTGTCCTCGTTGATCTCGTGCAGCGCGACGGACAGCGGCTTGTCGTCGATCGTCGAGTCGACGAGCGGGCCGACGTTGTCGAAGAGCGACCCCTCGTGCAGGTCGGCGTAGTAGTCGTTGATCTGCCGCGCGCGCTTCGAGGCGAAGATGACGAGCGCGTACTTCGACTCCACCTTGGCGAGCAGGTCGTCGATGGGCGGGTCGATGATGCCCTGGGGGTTGGCCATGGTGTCTCCTGACGACGGAACGGATCGGGGCGGGTGCCCGGACGGTGGCCCGGCACGCGCGTGCGCCCGTCAGGGCGCAGAGAACAAGTCTACGACCTCGCGCGCCGCGGTGCCGACATCGGAGTTCACGATCCGCACGTCGAACTCGTCCTGCGCGGCCAGTTCGACCTTGGCGGTGTCGAGTCGGCGTGCCTGTTCCTCGGCGGACTCGGTGCCGCGGCCGATGAGCCGCCGCACGAGTTCCTCCCACGAGGGCGGCAGCAGGAACACCAGGACCGCCTCGGGCATCGCGTCGCGCACCTGGCGGGCACCCTGCAGGTCGATCTCGAGCATCACCTTGTCGCCGGCGTCGAGCGCGCGGTCGATCGGCGGCCGCGGGGTGCCGTACCGGTACGAGTTGTGCACGGTCGCCCACTCGAGGAGTTCCCGGTCGCGGATCATCCGGTCGAACTCGTCGTCGTCCACGAAGAAGTAGTGCACGCCGTCGACCTCGCCGGGTCGCGGCTTCCGGGTCGTCGCCGAGACGCTGAGGTTGACGTCGGGGTACTGCTCGCGGATGAACGCACTCACGGTGCCCTTGCCGACCGCGGTGGGTCCGGCGAGCACGACGAGCTTCGAGGTCCCGCGCTTCCGACCGCGGGCGGCGAGCCAGTCCGCGAGTTCCGACCGCTGCCGGGTGCCGAGGCCGCCGAGCCGCTTCGACGGTGCGATCCGCAGCTCGCCCATGATCGACTCCGCACGCGCCGGACCGATGCCGGACAGGCTCGTGAGCAGGTCGCGGACGCGCAGGGACTTCTCGGCCGGTGCGTCGTCATCGCTCCACGCGAGGCGCGCGACCTCGAGCGCGGAGCGCTCCCCCGAGGCGACGGCGGCCTTCACCGCGGCCCGGGCGCGCCGCGCCGCCACTGCGGCCGCCGCAGCGGCGACACGGTCGACCTCCGGCGGGTTCCGGTGCGCGGGCAGGTCGTCGCGGTCCGCCGTCACGCGGCCGCCCCCAGCGCGCGGCGGATGCGGTCGGCGCGGTCGGCCACGAGCCCGGCGACGCCGTCCGGACCGTCGGTCAGCAGGCCGCGGGACTCGCTCACGAGCACCTGCTCGGCACGGGAGCCGTACAGCGCGCGGAGGTCCTCGATGCGCGCACCCTGGGCGCCGAAGCCCGGGGCGAGGACCGGCGCCGTGCCGATCGAGTCCCGGTCGATGCCGAAGTCGTCGAGGGCGAGCGTCGCGCCGAGCACGAGCCCGATGTCGCCGAGGGGCTGGTCGCCGCCGGCCCGGTTGTCGTCTGCCACGTCCAAGACGATACCGGCCGCGACGCTCCGCCCCGCACGCGGGCCCTCCGCGAGCACCGCGGTCTGCAGCACCCGGGCCTCGGGGTTGCTCGTCGCGGCGAGCACGAAGACCCCGGCGCCGTTCCGGCGCGCGACGTCGACGGTCCCGGCGAGCGAGCCGTACCCGAGGTACGGCGACACGGTCATCGCGTCGGCTGCGAACGGCCCGTCACGGTCCAGCCACGCCAGGGCGTAGTCGTCACCGGTCGATCCGATGTCGCCCCGCTTGACGTCGGCGACGACCAGGAGGCCCGCATCGCGTGCCCGTCGGATCGTCGCGTCGAGCGCACGGTAGCCGGCCACCCCCGCGGCCTCGAAGAAGGCGATCTGCGGCTTCACGATCGCGGCGCGGCCCGCGGCCGCGTCCACCAGGGTCGCGCCGAAGGCCGTCAGGCCCTCCTCGTCGCGACCGAGCCCCCACGCCGCCAGGGTGGCGGCGTGGGGGTCGATCCCGACGCAGAGGGCGGAACGCGACCCGATGGCGGCGGCGAGCCGGACGCCGAAGGAGGCCGCGCCTCCCGTGGTCCCGTCGGTCACCAGGTCGCGCGCTCGAGCGCGTAGTCCTGCAGGCTGCGGACGCTCATCGGCGACCCCATCGTCTCGATCGCCGCGACGGCCGCACCGAGCTCCGCGATGGTCGTGAAGATCGGCTTGTCCGCGGCGACCGTGGCCGCGCGGATCTCGTAGCCGTCCGCGCGTCCGGCGGCACCGGACGGCGTGTTCACGACGATGTCGACCGCACCGCGCGCGAGCAGGTCGACGACGCTCTCGCCGCCCTCGCTGTACTTGCCGACGATCGTGACGTCGATGCCGTTGCGCCGGAGGACCTCGGCGGTCCCCTCGGTGGCCGAGATCGAGAAGCCGAGCTGCTGCAGGCGGTGGATCGGCAGCACGATGGCGCGCTTGTCGGTGTCGGCGACGCTCACGAAGACGGTGCCGCCCGTCGGCAGGCCGCCGTACGCGGCCTCCTGCGACTTGAGGAACGCCCGCGGGAAGTCGCGGTCGATGCCCATGACCTCGCCGGTGGAGCGCATCTCCGGGCTGAGCACGGAGTCGACGACCTGGCCGTCGTGGGTCCGGAAGCGGCGGAAGGGCAGGACGGCCTCCTTCACGGCGACCGGCGCCTGCGGCGGCACCGAGGAGCCGTCCCGCTCGGGCAGGATGCCCTCGGCGACCAGCGCGTCGACGGATGTGCCGGTCATCACGCGCGAGGCGGCCTTCGCGAGCGGGATGCCGAGCGCCTTCGAGACGAACGGGACCGTGCGGCTGGCGCGCGGGTTCGCCTCGAGGACGTAGAGCACACCCGCGGCGATCGCGAACTGCACGTTGAGGAGCCCCCGGACGCCGATGCCACGCGCGATCTTCTCGGTCGCGGCGACCACGCCCTGGATCTCGGCGCGCCCGAGGCCGACCGGCGGCAGGGTGCAGGCCGAGTCGCCGGAGTGGATGCCGGCTTCCTCCAGGTGCTCCATGATGCCGCCGATGTAGAGCCGCTCACCGTCGAACAGGGCGTCGACGTCGATCTCCACGGCGTCGTCCAGGAACCGGTCCACGAGCAGCGGGAGCTCCGGACCGATGATCGCCTGGTCGGCCATCCGGTCGAAGTAGTCGGCCATGGCGGTCGAGTCGTAGACGATCTCCATGCCGCGGCCGCCGAGCACGAAGGACGGGCGGACGAGGACCGGGTAGCCGATCTCCTCCGCGACGGAGGTGGCGCTCGCGAGGTCGTGCGCCGTGCCGTTGCGCGGGGCGAGCAGCCCGGCCTGGTCGAGGATCGCCGAGAACTGGCCGCGCTCCTCGGCGGAGTCGATGGCCGACGGGGACGTGCCGAGGATCGGGATGCCGGCCGCCTCGAGCGGCTTCGCGAGCCCGAGGGCCGTCTGGCCACCGAGCTGCACGACGACGCCGACGAGCTCGCCGGAGGCAGCTTCGGCCTCGATGACCTCGAGGACGTCCTCGGTCGTGAGGGGCTCGAAGTACAGGCGGTCGGACGTGTCGTAGTCCGTGGACACCGTCTCCGGGTTGCAGTTGATCATGATCGTCTCGAACCCGGCGTCGCTCAGCGCGAAGGACGCGTGCACGCAGGAGTAGTCGAACTCGACGCCCTGGCCGATGCGGTTCGGGCCGGAACCGAGGATGACGACCTTCTTGCGGTCGCTCGGGACGACCTCGGTCTCGGCGTCGTACGACGAGTAGTGGTACGGCGTGAGGGCCGGGAACTCGCCGGCGCAGGTGTCGACCGTCTTGAAGACCGGGCGGATGCCTTCCTGGTGCCGGAGGTCACGGGCCTCCTGTTCTGAGATCCCGCGCAGCGACGCGATCTGGGCGTCGCTGAAGCCGTGCTCCTTCGCCCAGCGGAGGATGTCCGCGTCCAGCGTCTCGGCGTTCCTGACCTCCAGAGCGACCTCGTTGATGAGCACGATCTGGTCGATGAACCACGGGTCGATCTTCGTGGCCTCGAAGACCTCGTCCGCGGTGGCACCGGCGACGAGCGCCTGCTGCACCGTGACGATGCGGCCGTCCGTCGGGATCGCGGACTTCGCGAGGAGGGCGTCCTTGTCGAGCTCGCCCGCCGGGGTGTCCCAGTGGAAGCTCGACCCCCGCTTCTCGAGCGACCGGAGCGACTTCTGCAGCGCGGTGGCGTAGTTGCGGCCGATCGCCATCGCCTCGCCGACGCTCTTCATCGTCGTGGTGAGCGTCGCGTCCGCGGCGGGGAACTTCTCGAAGGCGAACCGCGGGGTCTTCACGACCACGTAGTCGAGCGTCGGCTCGAAGCTCGCCGGGGTGACGCGGGTGATGTCGTTCTCGATCTCGTCGAGCCGGTAGCCGATGGCGAGCTTCGCCGCGATCTTCGCGATCGGGAAGCCGGTGGCCTTCGACGCGAGCGCCGACGAGCGGGAGACGCGCGGGTTCATCTCGATGACGATGAGCCGGCCGTTGGACGGGTCGACGGCGAACTGGATGTTGCACCCGCCGGTGTCGACGCCGACGCGCCGGATGATGTCGATGCCGATGTTCCGCATGTTCTGGTACTCGCGGTCGGTCAGCGTCAGGGCGGGGGCGACGGTGATCGAGTCGCCGGTGTGGACGCCCACCGGGTCGACGTTCTCGATCGAGCAGATCACGACGGTGTTGTCGTAGTTGTCCCGCATGAGCTCGAGCTCGTACTCCTTCCAGCCGAGGATCGACTCCTCGAGGAGCACCTCGGTGGTCGGGCTCGACTGCAGGCCGTCGCCGACGAAGCGGACGAGCTCCTCCTCGTTGTACGCGAAGCCCGAACCGAGGCCACCCATCGTGAAGGACGGGCGGACGACGAGGGGGTAGCCGAGGTCCTGGGCGTACTCCTTCGCCTCGTCGAGGGTGTGCGCGATGTGGCTCCGGGCGACGTCCGCACCCGACTCGAGGACGAGCTCCTTGAAGAGCTGGCGGTCCTCGCCGCGCTGGATCGCGTCGACCTTGGCACCGATGAGCTCGACGTCGTACTTGGCGAGGATGCCCTCGGCGTCGAGCTTGATCGCGGCGTTCAGGGCGGTCTGGCCGCCGAGCGTCGGGAGCACGGCGTCCGGGCGCTCGATCTTGATGATCTCCTCGATCGACGCGCTGGTGATCGGCTCGATGTAGGTCGCGTCGGCGAAGTCCGGGTCCGTCATGATCGTCGCCGGGTTCGGGTTCACGAGGATCACCCGGACGCCCTCGGAGCGGAGGACGCGGCACGCCTGGGTGCCGGAGTAGTCGAACTCGGCGGCCTGCCCGATGACGATCGGGCCGGAGCCGATGACGAGCACGGAGTTGATGTCTTGGCGCTTCGGCATCAGTTGCCTTCCTTCGTGACGTCTGCTGCGGGGGTCGTGGCGTCGGCGGTCGCCGCGTCGAGCGGCTCTCCGTCGCGGCGCGCGCGGACCAGGTCGGCGAACCGGTCGAACAGGTACATGGAGTCGTGCGGTCCGGCGGCGGCCTCGGGGTGGTACTGCACGCTGAACGCGGGGACGTCGAGGGCGCGGAGCCCCTCGACGACCTGGTCGTTCAGGGAGTAGTGCGAGACCTCGACCCGACCGAACCCGGCCGGCGACTCGATGACCTCGCCGAGCGGAGCGTCGACCGCGAAGCCGTGGTTCTGGCTCGTGATCTCGACCTTGCCCGTCGTGGTGTCGAGCACGGGCTGGTTGATGCCGCGGTGACCGAAGGGCAGCTTGTAGGTGCCGAACCCGAGGGCACGACCGAGCAGCTGGTTGCCGAAGCAGATGCCGAAGAACGGGCGACCGGTCTTCAGGCTCTCCTGCAGCAGCGTCACCTGGGCGTCGCTCGCGGCCGGGTCGCCGGGGCCGTTCGAGTAGAACAGGGCGTCCGGCGCGAGTTCCTCGAGCGCCGCGGCGGAGATGTCCTGCGGCACGACGTGCACCTCGAACCCGCGCTCGGCGAGGTAGCGGGTCGTCGATGCCTTCACCCCGAGGTCGAGCACGGCCAGCCGGCCGATCTGCTCGCCCACCGCGGGGACGACGTAGGTCTCGGGCGTGGAGACGATCGCGGAGAAGCTCGCCCCGGCCATCGTCGCCTGCTCACTGACCAGACGCGCCTGCTCGGAAGGGTCCAGCGCCGCGTCGGCACCGCTGAACACGCCGCCCTTCATGGCACCGGCGTCGCGGATCCGCCGCGTGAGTGCCCGGGTGTCGATCCCGGAGATGCCGACGATGCCGTCCCGCACGAGGTGCTCGTCGAGCGACGCGTTGGCGCGGTGGTTCGACACCACGCGGCTGGGGTCGCGCACGACGTACCCGGCGACCCAGATGCGGCGGGACTCGGGGTCCTCGTCGTTCACACCCGTGTTGCCGATGTGCGGCGCGGTCTGCACCACGATCTGCCCGGCGTACGAGGGGTCGGTGAGCGTCTCCTGGTAGCCGGTCATGCCGGTCGCGAAGACCACCTCGCCGAGCGTGCGCCCGCGGGCGCCGTAGGCCCAGCCGTCGTACCGGGTGCCGTCCTCGAGGACCAGCACGGCCCGTTCGCGTGTCATCAGTTCGTCCCTTCGCCCGCGGTGTGCGGGTGTTCGTGCTTCGTCGACAGTCCCTGCAGGGCGACGAGTGCTGCTGCGTCGCCCTCCGGGAACCGGAAGTAGGTGTCGAGGTCCGTCGCACCTGCGGCGCCGGTCGCCGTCCATCGCAGACGGACCAGTCCCCCGGGCTCGACCACACGGTCGATGGCCCACGTGGCGCGGTCGGCGCCGCGGACCGCGTCGCGCGCGATCCAGCGGTCGGCGGTCCCGGCGTGGTGGAGCACCACTCCGGTCTCGTGGACGGTCACGCCGCCGCGGCCCCGGAACCCGAGGCCGCCCGCCGTGACCCGCTCGAGCGGCTGGTCGGCGCGGGTCGTCGCGACGGTGAAGCCGTCCCACGACCCGGCTGCCGGTGACAGGTCGGCCGGGACGGCGACGGGAGGCACGGCTTCCGTCTGCTTCCTGGTCCGCGTCCGCCAGGTGCGTGCCATGGCGACGAACAGCGCGGCGACCGCCAGCAGGATGATCCCGCCGAGGAGCCAGCGTGCGGCGTCACCACTCATGCGTCCGCTCCCGTCCGCTGCGCCGCGGCGTGCGCCGCGATCGTGGCGGCGTCGACGAGCTGGCCGTCGAGCACCGTCGCGTAGCCGTGGTGGAAGGTCGCCACGACGCGTCCGGGGAGCCGCATCCCCAGGTACGGCGAGTTCTGCGACTGCCCGGCGAGGTCGGTGACCGCGAAGTCCCGGCTGGCCGACGGGTCGTACAGCGTGATCTCGGCGGACGCACCCTCGGCGATCCGCTGCCCCTGACCCTCGACCTGCCCGATGCGGGCCGGCGCCTCGGAGAGCACGCGAGCGACGTCGGCCCAGTCGAGCTGACCGGACTCGACGACGGCCGCGTGCACGACACTGAGCGCCGATTCGAGGCCGACCATGCCGTTCGCGGCCGCGGGCCACTCGCAGCACTTCGCCTCGGCCGTGTGCGGCGCGTGGTCGGTCGCGACGATGTCGATCGTGCCGTCGGCCAGGGCCCCGCGGAGCGCGTCGACGTCCTCGCGGGAGCGCAGCGGCGGGTTGACCTTGTACCGCGCGTCGTAGCCGGCCGCTCCGTCGACCCCGGCGATGAGGTCCTCGGTGAGGATGAGGTGGTGCGGCGTGACCTCGGCCGTGACGTCGATCCCGCGGGACTTCGCCCAGCGGATCACCTCGACGCTGCCGGCGGTCGAGACGTGGCAGACGTGCAGCCGCGCACCGACGTGGTCGGCGAGCAGGACGTCGCGGGCGATGATCGCCTCTTCCGCGACGGCCGGCCAGCCCGCGAGCCCGAGCTCCGACGACAGCCGGCCCTCGTTCATCTGTGCGCCGATGGTCAGTCTCGGCTCCTGCGCGTGCTGCGCGAGCACCCCGCCGAAGCCCTTGATGTACTCGAGCGCCCGGCGCATGAGGAGCGGGTCCGACACGCACGAGCCGTCGTCGGAGAAGACCCGGACCTTCGCGCGGCTCGTCGCCATGGCACCGATCTCGGAGAGGTGCGTGCCCTGCAGTCCCTGCGAGACCGCACCGATCGGGCGCACCGTGACGTAGCCGGCGTCCTCCCCGAGCGCCTGGACCTGCTCGACCACCCCGGCGGTGTCGGCGACCGGCGACGAGTTCGCCATCGCGTTCACCGCGGTGAAGCCGCCCGCGGCCGCGGCACGCGAGCCGGTGAGGACCGTCTCCGACTCCTCGAAGCCGGGCTCGCGCAGGTGGGTGTGGAGGTCCACGAGACCGGGCAGGGCGATGAGGCCGTCCGCGTCGACGACCGTGGCGCCGGCCGCGTCGAGACCGGACCCGACCGCGGTGATGCGCCGCGCCTCCAGTCGGATGTCGGCACGCGAGCCGTCGACCAGCTGCGCGCCGCGGATGAGGTGGGCGGTCATGCGACGGTCTCCTTCGCTTCGTTCCCCGTGAGGGCCAGGTAGAGGACGGCCATCCGGACCGACACGCCGTTCTCGACCTGCTCGACGACGGTCGAGCGGGGGTCGTCGGCGGCGACGCCGGCGATCTCGAGGCCGCGGTTCATCGGCCCCGGGTGCATGATCAGCGTCCGCTGCGACAGCCGGTGGTACCGGCTCGCGGTGAGCCCCCAGTGCCGGGTGTACTCGCGCGGGTTCGGGAAGAACGCGTCGTTCATCCGTTCCTGCTGGATCCGGAGGGTCATCACGACGTCCGGGTCCTCGGCGAGGGCGGCGTCGAGGTCGTGGTGCACGGCGGCACCGAACGGGTTCGCCGACACCGGGAGCAGCGTCGGCGGAGCGGCGAAGGTGACGCTCGCGCCGAGGGTCCGCAGCAGCCACGCGTTGCTCCGGGCGACGCGGCTGTGCAGGACGTCGCCGACGATGAGGACGCGGACGCCGTCGAGCGCCTGCCCACGGCTGCCGGCGCCGTGCAGGCGACGGCGCATCGTGAAGGCGTCGAGGAGCGCCTGCGTGGGGTGCTCGTGGGTGCCGTCGCCCGCGTTGACCACGGGGACGTCGATCCAGTCGGCGTCGGCGAGGACCCGCGGCGCCCCGGACGCGCCGTGGCGGATCACGATGCCGTCGATGCCCATCGCGCCGAGGGTCTGCACGGTGTCCTTGAGGGACTCGCCCTTGGAGACGCTCGAGCCCTTCGCGGCGAAGTTGAGGACGTCGGCGGAGAGGCGCTTCGCGGCGGCCTCGAACGAGATCCGGGTGCGGGTGGAGTCCTCGAAGAAGAGGTTCACGACGGTCTTGCCCCGGAGTGCCGGGAGCTTCCGGACCTCGCGGGTGTTCACCTCGGCCATCTCCTCGGCGACGTCGAGGATGTGGATCGCCTCGGCGCGGGAGAGGTCGGCGGTGGAGAGGAGGTGCTTCACGCCGTCCCCCCATCGATCTGTGTCTCGCTCTGCGTCTCGTTCTGCGTCTCGCTCTGCTCGATGACGACCTCGTCGGTGCCGTCGGTCTCGGTCAGGCGGAGCGTCACGCGCTCGTCGGAGGCCGTCGGCAGGTTCTTGCCGACGTGGTCCGCGCGGATGGGGAGTTCGCGGTGCCCCCGGTCGACCAGGACGGCGAGCCGGACCGCCCGCGGACGGCCGATCCCCTGCAGCGCGTCGAGCGCCGCCCGGACCGTGCGGCCGGAGTACAGCACGTCGTCGACGAGCACGACGACCTTGCCGTCGATGCCGCTCGCCGGGATGGTCGTCCGGTGCGGCGCGCGGCCGATGCCGTGGCCGAGGTCGTCCCGGTGCATCGTCACGTCGAGGGTGCCGACGCGGCCGTCGCCGGTCGTCCACTCGGGTTCGATGTCGGCCAGGACCCGGTCGAGGCGTTCTGCGAGGACCGCCCCCCGGGTCGGGATGCCGAGGAGGACGAGGTCCGAGGCGCCGTGGTTGGCCTCGAGGATCTCGTGGGCGATGCGTGTCAGAGCACGCGTGATGTCGGGCTGCTGCAGGACCGTTCTGGTACCCACGCCGACCTCCTTCCCCGCCTCACCGGACGGACTTAAAGGATGCTGACGTGGTCAACCCTACCGGGACTCCTGGTCCCCTGCGACCGTCCGACCGGACGGTGCACGACCACCGGCGACGGCGCCGAGCACCCCGTTGACGAACCCGGCGGACTCCTCCGTCGAGAGCGACTGCGCGAGCTCGACCGCCTCGGCGATCGCGACCGCGTCGGGCACCTCGTCGTTGAACCGGAGCTCCCAGACGCCCATCCGCAGGATGCACCGGTCGAGCACCGGCATGCGGGCGATCGACCAGCCCTGCGCGTGCTCGACGATGATGTCGTCGAGCAGCGCGCGGTCGTCGTCCACGCCGGTGACGATCTGCCGCGCGTAGTCCCAGCTGGAGGCGCGCTCCGGCTGGTCCAGGTGGCGGACGGTCTCGGTGGCGAGGACGTCCGAGATCGACAGCTCGCGCACCTCCGCCACGTACAGCATGTCGAGGGCGCGCTTGCGGGCCTTGGAGCGAGCACTCATCCGGTCAGCGCCTAGGAGTTGACGCGGCCGAGGAAGCTGCCGTCGCGCGTGTCGATCTTCACCGTGGTGCCGTTCTCGAGGTACAGCGGGACCTGGATCCGGTGGCCGGTCGCGATGATGGTCGCGTCCTTGGTGCCGCCGGACGAGCGGTCGCCCTGCAGGCCCGGCTCGGTCTCCACCTCGGTGACGATCGAGGTGGGGAGCTCGACGTACAGCGGGTTGCCCTCGTTCATCGCGATGGTGACCATCGCCGACTCGAGCAGGTAGTTCTTGGCGTCGCCGACGACCGTCGCCGAGACCGGGATCTGGTCGTACGTGTCGGTGTCCATGAACACGTAGGAGTCGCCGTCCTCGTAGAGGAACTGGTAGTCGCGGCGGTCGACGACCGCGGTGTCGATCTTCGCACCGGCGTTGAAGGTGCGGTCGACGACCTTGCCCGACACGACGTTCTTGAGCTTGGTACGGACGAACGCGCCGCCCTTGCCCGGCTTGACGTGCTGGAACTCGACGACCGACCAGAGCTGCCCGTCGATGATGAGAACGGCGCCGTTCTTGATGTCAGTGGTACTGGCCATGAGTCTTCGATGTCCCGTTCGATCGTGTTGTGAAGGTCTGCGGACCGCGCTGGGTCCCGGACGAGTGTACCGGACGCGGTCGGTCGCGCTTCCGCGGGCTCGTCCTCACTCGCGCTTCCGCGCACTCGTCCTCAGTCGCGCTTCCGCGCCAGGGCGGAGTCGATCGCCGCCCAGGCGAGCAGCACCACCGCCGCTCCCCCGAGCAGCGCACCGGCCACCCCGGTGGAGAGCACGGCGGTCGGACGCGCCGGTGCCGCGAGGTAGACGATCGCGAGGATCCCGGCGCCGGAGCCGAGCAGCACGAGGAGGACCCGTCGGATGACACCGTTCAGCGTGCGTCGGTCGCGCCGGTCCGCGAACAACCGGATGTTGACCGAGAGCTTCCCGGTCTCGATGGCCTCGCCGATCCGGTCGACGCGGCGCGGGAGCCGGCGCGCCGCGGTGACGGCCCCGAACAGCTCCCGCACGGCGACGTCGCGGAGCTTCCCGGGCCGCAGCTGGTCACGGATCTGCTCGCGTGCGAGTCCGCGGGACTCCTCGAGGAGGTCGAAGGACGGCGTGAGCGTGCGGAGCGTGCCCTCGAAGATCGCGAGTGCCCGCGCCGCAGCGACGAAGTCCGGCGGCGCCGTCAGCCGGTAGCGGCCGAACACCTCGACCGCGTCGTCGACGGTCTCGACACCGATCCGGGCGCCCGGTCCGAGCTCGTCGGCCACGAAGCGCGCGATGTCCCGGCGGAAGTCCGCCTCGTCCTCGGCGTCCCGGACCGGCGCCATCCGCAGCACGGCGTCCGCGATGCGGGAGGTGTCGTCCTGGATGTACGCGGCGAGGAGCTCCTGCACGGTGTCCCGGAGCCCGGGGTCGAGCCGACCGACGGACCCGAAGTCGATGAGCGCCGGGCGGCCGTCCGGCTGGACGAGGACGTTCCCCGGGTGCAGGTCGGCGTGGTAGATCCCGTCGAACACCACCTGCCGGAGGAACGCGCGGAGGATCGCCCGCATCGGCTCGTCGAGGTCACGGTCGGACCGCTCGGCGCGGATCGCGCTCAGCGTGTCGCCCTCGAGGAACTCCATCACCAGGACCCGGCGCCCCGAGAGGTCGGGGTACGGGTCGGGGAACCGCACCTCGTCGGGGCGCGCGCTCCGGGCCTGTGCCGCGCGGAGCGTCGTGAGGTTCCGCAGCTCCGAACCGAAGTCCACCTGACGGACGAGGTCGTCGGCGTACTGCTGCGCGACCTCCTGCACGCCGACCTGCCGTGCCTCGGCCGACCACCGCGCCATGAACCGCACCACGCGGAGCGCGATGTCGACGTCCCGCCGGACGGCGACGTCGATCCCGGGTCGCTGCACCTTCACGGCGACGCTCGTGCCGTCGGCGAGCCGCGCGCGGTGCACCTGGGCGATCGACGCCGCCGCGACGGGCACCGGGTCGAAGGCTGCGAACACCTCGTCGACCGGGGCACCCAGCTCCCGTTCGAGCAGGGCGGCGACCTCGTCCGCGGGGGCCGGGGTCACGCTCCGCTGCAGGTGGGCGAGCCCGTCGGTCCACTCGTCGGGGAGCAGGTCGTCACGCGTCGAGAGCAGCTGGCCCATCTTCACGAAGCCGCCGCCGGCTTCCTCGAGGGCGAGGCGGAGGTGCTCGGCCTGGCTGCGTCGCAGGTCGGACGTCGCGGGATCGTGGGAGAAGTCCAGCCGACGGAAGGGCACGAGGCCGTGCCGGCGGGCGATCGAGAGCAGCTCGGTGAACCGGCGGCCGCGCGAACGGAGGGTGCCGGGGTCGGCTTCCTTCGGGGCGGACAGGTCGCTCAGGCGGGGCGGAGTGGGCACGCGTCCAGTGTGCTCCCCCGCCCTGCGTGGTCCGGTCCTCCACAGCCTGGAGGCGCGGCTCGTCATCCACAGGTCGGCGCTCGCCCGGCATGCGGTCGCGTCCGCCCCGTCAGGATCGGGTCATGGAGACAGCACTCATCGCCGCGAGCATCGCAGCGGCCGCGTCCGTGCTCGCCGCGGTGGTGAGCTGGTTCGGCGCGTTCCAGAACCGCCGGACCCCCGACCGAGACCACGCGTGGACGCGTCTGACCTGGGCGATGCGAGCGAAGAGTACGGAGGCGGAGTACGACATCTCGAGAAATGTGCTCGAGCGGATGATGACCGTACGGTGGGCCTCCAAAGCCGACCAGAACCTCGCGCTCCGAGCACTCCGTCGGCACGCTCCGCCCACGACCGAGAAGGACGACGACTGATGCACCTCTTCGCTCCGCTGCCGGATCGTCCGGAGTTCAAGATCGATGGGACCGACCACGACGATGCTGTACTCGTCGCGTGGGTCGAGGGCGCGACGGTCGAAGAATGGTTGGAGTCCGAGCGCACGGGCGTCGTCACCGTCTCGATGCGCGTGAAGTGGTGGTGGCGGCGGACCCGACGCGTCCTGCGCTGACGGGGGGGGCTGCTAGACCCCGACCTCCTGGTAGGCGGTGAAGAGCAGGTGGTCCTCGGGCCCCTCGAGCGTCACGGGCTTCCCCACCCCGTCGAGGATGATGAACCGCAGCATGCCGGCCCGCGCCTTCTTGTCCCGCCGCATCGTCGCGAGCAGTCCTTCCCACCGGCCGATGCCGTACGTGGTCGGCAGTTCGAGGGACTCCAGGATCGACCGGTGCCGGTCGACCGTCGCGTCGTCCAGGTGACCGGTCAGGCGTGCGAGCTCGGCCGCGAACACCATGCCGACCGACACCGCTGCGCCGTGCCGCCACTGGTAGCGCTCGGCGTGCTCGATCGCGTGTCCGAGCGTGTGCCCGTAGTTGAGGATCTCGCGGCGGCCCTGCTCGCGGAAGTCGTCGGACACGACCTCGGCCTTGAGCGCGACCGCCAGCTCGACGACCCGTCGGAACTCGGGCGTGGACGGGTCCGTCACGCGGGCGACGTCGGCTTCGACGATGTCGAGGATCTCGGGGACGGCGATGAACCCGGCCTTCACGATCTCCGCGAAACCGGTGAGGATCTCGTTGCGCGGCAGCGTCCGGACGAGGTCGAGGTCCGCCACTACCGCACGGGGCGGGTAGAAGGCACCGACGAGGTTCTTGCCCTCGTTCGTGTTGATCCCCGTCTTGCCACCGACGCTGGCGTCCACCATGCCGAGCACGCTCGTGGGGATCGCGACGTAGGGCACGCCACGCAGCCAGGTGGCCGCGACGAACCCGGCGAGGTCGGTCACGGCGCCGCCGCCGAGCCCGACGACCGCGTCGGTCCTGGTGAAGTCGGACTGCCCCATGATCTGCCAGCAGAACGCGGCGACCTCGATGCGCTTCGCGCCCTCGGCGTCGGGTACCTCGGCGATGAGCGCTTCGAGCCCGGCGTCGGCGAGCAGGTCGCGCAGGTCGTTCGCCCGCGCGCCGAGCGTCGGTGCGTGCACGATGAGGACCTTGGCGACGCGGGGGCCGAGGAGCGCCGGCAGCGACCCGAGCAGGCCGTTCCCGACGGCGACGACGTACCCGTCGTCCCCGCCGACGCGGATCTCGGTGGTGCCCTCCGGCAGGATCGACTCGGTCACGGTGCTCCTTCGGTGGTGGTGCGGGTCTCCGGGCGGGTGTCCGCACCGAGCCAGGCGACGACGTCGTCGACGACGTGGGACATCGGACGTCGGGAGGTGTCGAAGACGGCGTGGGCGAGTTCGGCGTAGGTGGCCGCGCGCTCGTCCATGATGGTCTGCCAGGCGTCGATGCCGCCGTTCGCGAGCAGGGGTCGGTCGCTGCCCGCGATGCGATCCGCCACCGCCTCCGGGGAGACGGTGAGGAGCACGACGCTCGCGCCGCGCATCGCTTCGCGCGTGGCGGCGTGCGTGACGGCACCGCCGCCGACGGCGATCACGCCGCCGGTCGCCATCGCCGAGCGGACCGCCTCGGCCTCGAGCGCGCGGAACGTCGGTTCGCCGCGGTCGGCGAAGATGCCCGGGATCGGCCCGTGCTCCCGCACGATGACGCGGTCGGTGTCGGTGAACGGGACGCCGAGCGCCTTCGCGACGCGTTTGCCCACGCTCGACTTGCCCGCGCCCATCGGTCCGATGATGACGACGGGTGCGGACAGCGCGGTGCCGCTCACCAGGCCGCGGTCGGCTCGGCGGTCTCGGTGCGACGGCTGCGCAGCGTCTCCGGGATCGACGCGAGGTACGCGTCGAGGTTCCGCTTCGTCTCGACGACGTTGTCGCCGCCGAACTTCTCGAGCACGGCGTCGGCGAGCACGAGCGCGACCATGGCCTCGGCGACCACGCCGGCCGCGGGGACGGCGCAGACGTCGGAACGCTGGTGGTGCGCGGAGGCGTCCTCGCCGGTGGTGACGTCGATGGTGTGCAGCGCGTGCGGCACCGTCGCGATCGGCTTCATGCCCGCGCGGACGCGCAGCACGGTGCCCGTGGACATGCCGCCCTCGGTGCCGCCGGCGCGGTCGGTCGTGCGGACGATCTCGCCGTCTTCGCGGTAGAGCTCGTCGTGCGCCTCGGACCCGCGGCGTGCTGCGGTCGCGAAGCCGTCGCCGACCTCGACGCCCTTGATGGCCTGGATCCCCATGATCGCCGCTGCGAGCCGGGCGTCGAGCCGGCGGTCCCACTGCACGTGGGAACCGAGCCCTGGCGGGACGCCGTAGAACAGGACCTCGACGACGCCGCCGAGGGTGTCGCCGTCCTTCTTGGCCGCCTCGACCTCGGTGACCATGCGCGCGGAGGTCTCGGCGTCGAAGCAGCGGAGCTGGTCGTCGTCGAGGCGGTCGACGTCGTCGGGCAGCGGGAGCGCCGTGCCGTCGGGGACGCGGACCGTCCCGACCTGCAGCGTGTGCGCCACCGAGCGGATGCCGAGCTCCGCCAGGAACGACTTCGCGACCGCGCCGAGGGCCACCCGGGCCGCGGTCTCGCGGGCCGAAGCGCGCTCGAGGATCGGACGGGCTTCGTCGAAGCCGTACTTCTGCATGCCGACGAGGTCGGCGTGGCCCGGACGCGGCCGGGTCAGCGGCGCCGAACGCCCGCGGGACATCTCGGTCGGTTCGACGGGCTCGGGGTTCATCACCTCGACCCACTTCGGCCACTCGGTGTTGCCGATCCGGATCGCGATCGGGCTGCCCATCGAGTAGCCGTGCCGGACACCGCCCGAGACGTGCAGCTCGTCCTGCTCGAACTTCATGCGGGAGCCGCGGCCGTACCCGAGCTTCCGGCGTGCGAGATCGGTACGGATGGACTCGAACGACACCGGGACACCCGCGGGCAGGCCCTCGAGCATCGCGATGAGTTCGGGTCCGTGGGACTCACCAGCAGTCAACCAACGAAGCATGGTGTCCATCCTCCCACAGCGCCGCCCCGTGCGACGCGCGCCCGACTACTGGTAGTCGGGGTGCGCGCGCAGCCACGCCTGGAACTGCTTGACCGCCACCAGGTGCTGGGCGTACGTGTCCGAGAACACCGTCTCGCCGGTCTGCAGGTTCACCGTCACGAAGTACTCCCAGTTGCCCGTCGCCATCTTCGTCACCGCGTTGATCGCGATGTCACCCGGGTTCGAGATCGGTGCCGGCGGCAGCCCGTCGTGCACGTAGGTGTTGTACTTGTTCGACGCGTCCGCGCGCTCGGCGTCGGTCGTGGTCACGGTGTGCGTGTTGCCCGTCCCGTACGCCACGGTGGCGTCCGACTGCAGCTTCATGCCCTTGTCGAGACGGTTCTGGAACACCCGCGCCACCTTCGGGTAGTCGGCGGCGAGACCGGCTTCCTTCTGCACGAGCGACGCGAAGACGATCACGTGCTCCTGGTCCGCTTCGGCGACACCCGCCGCGGCGAGGTGCTCCTTCATCGTGTCCACCATCGACTTGAAGTACTGCGTCGCGGTCCACCCGGGGTTGATCGGGTACGTCGCGGGGAAGAGCCAGCCCTCGAGCGTGGTGGCGTTCGACGGCAGCCCGTAGGCGGAGAGGTCCTTCGCCGCCGCGGAGACCTCGGCCGCGGTCAGTCCGGCCTTCGAGACCATGCCGGCTTCGATGTCCTTGAGCGCCGTCCCCTCCGGGATGACGATCGACGCCTGGACGCGGTTGTCCTTGTCCTGCAGCGCCGCGAGGGCGGACTTGGAGCTCATCTTCTTCTTGAGCGAGTACGAGCCCGGCTGGAACTGGACGTCGGGCGACGCGAGCAGGAGCTTGTAGAAGACCTTCGAGTCCTTCACGACGCCGCTGCGCTGCAGGGTCTTCGCGACGTCCTCGCCGATGTCGCCCTGCTTGATCGTGATCGTCACCTTGCTCGTCCCGCTGCCCGAGTAGTCGTCGGGCTCCTGCGAGCCGCTGATCGCCGACACGAGCTGCTGGACCTTCGGGGCGGCGAACGTGTACGCCGAGACCCCGACCGCGAGCACCACCGCGACGATGACGATCCCCGCGATGAGCGGGCCGCGTCGACGCTTCTGTCGCGGTCCGCGCGGCTCGCGGGGCGGTCTGGAGGCTCCCCCGCGTCCACCGCGCCCGCCGCGTCCGCCGTCTCCCGCGCCTCCAGTGCCGTCCGCACCGTGTCCGCGACCGGTCGCGTCGTCCGCCGACCGGACACCCGCGTCGTGCGGGGCGGTGCCCGCCCCGGCGCCGGATGCCGCCGCGGCACGGGCGTCGTCGTCGACGCGCAGTTCGCCGGTCAGGAGCGCGTGCACCTCGGGGTGGAGGTCCTCGGGAGCGGTCGCGATCGGCAGGTCCGCCGAGGCGCGCGGGGCCGTGGCGTCCGCGTCACGTCCGACTGCTGACGGTCCGGCGGCGTCTGCCGCGGCAGGGGCGGCTGCCGCTTCACGGGCGGCTGCTGCTTCGCGTGCGGCTCGGGCCTCGCGACGGGACATCGGCCGCCCCGCGGTGCTCTGGGCGTCCCGCGGGTCGATCGCGCCGCCACGCGCATCGGGGGTGGCCGTGCCGTCGGAAGTCGTGTTCCGACGCTCGGCGTCGTTGCCGGGCGCGATGATCGCGTTCCAGTCCAGGTCGTCTGCCAACGGTCCTCGGTCTCTCGGTCGGGAACTCCGCCTGGGCTACGGTGCTGGCGACCGTGTGGCAGCCGCGGTGGTGCGTGCACAGCTCTGTGGGAGCACTGTTCTGTACGAGCACTGTCAGGGAAGCGTGGCCCCCGGTGGGGCGCCGGACGCACGCTCGTGGTCGAGCGCGTGTTGCAGAATGATAACAGCGGCCGCTTGGTCGATCACGGCGCGGGACTTCTTCGTGTTCTTCCCCGCCTGGTGCAGGCCTCGCTGCGCCGTGACCGTGGAGAGCCGTTCGTCGACGAGCCGGACCGGTCGGTGCTCGGCGAGCAGCTCGGCGAAGGCGCGCGCGTCGGCGGTCGACGGGGTGTCCCCGCCGGACATCGACAGGGGCAGCCCGACGACGATCTCGAGGACGTCGTACTCGTCGGCGATCGCCGCGATCCGCCGGACGTCGTCGCCGTCCCGACGCGGGACCGTCTCGACCGGCGTGGCGAGGAGGCCGTCGCGGTCGCACACCGCCACACCGATCCGGGCCCGGCCGACGTCGACGCCGAGCCGGCGCCCGGATCGGACCGCCACGGTCAGGCCGCGAGCCGGTCGGTCACCGCACGGAGCGCGGCCGGCAGCGCCGAGGCGTCGGTGCCACCGCCCTGCGCGAGATCCGGCTTGCCGCCGCCACCGCCGCCGAGGACGCCGGCCGCCTCCTTCGCGAGGGGACCCGCCTGCACCCCGGCGCCGCGCGCGGCGTCGTTCGTCGCGACGATGACCACGGGCTTGTCGTTGATGACCGCGCCGAGCACCACGACGGCCGCCCCGTCGCCGAGCTGGGTCCGGACGCCGGTCGCGAGGGCTCGCAGGTCGTCGCCGGACTGCAGCCCCTGGACGGTCTCGGCCACCACGGTCGTCGCGCCGATGGTCCTCGCCTGGCGGGCGATCGTCGGCACGCGCTGCTGGAGGTTCGCGGACTCGAACTCGGCGATCCGCTTCTGCGCGGTCCGGAGGTCCTCCATCAGGGACTGCACCCGGGTCGGGAGCTCGGCCCGCGGCGCCTTCAGTGCGCTCGACAGCTGCGACACGATGGTCCGCTCGACGGCGAGGTCGCGGAACCCGTCGATCCCGACGAGTGCCTCGACACGACGGTTGGTCGAGCCGACGCTCGACTCGCCGACGAGGTTGACGAGGCCGACCTGCGCGCTGGACGCGACGTGCGTGCCACCGCAGAGCTCGCGGGACCAGGGGCCGCCGATGTCCACCATGCGGACCTCGGAACCGTACTTCTCGCCGAAGAGCGCCTGGGCACCGAGGGCCTTCGCCTCGTCCAGCGGGAGCACCCGGGTCGAGACCTCGAGGTCGGAGCGGATGGCGGTGTTCACGACGTCCTCGATCTCGGAGCGGGTCTCGAGCGACACCGGCTGCGACCACGAGAAGTCGAGGCGCATGTAGCCGGACTTGTTGTACGACCCGGCCTGGAGCGCCTCGGGACCGAGGATGTCGCGGAGCGCCGCGTTCACGAGGTGCGTGGCGGAGTGCGCCTGGGTCGCGCCGCGGCGGTACTCGGCGTCCACCACGGTCGTCGCGGGCGCGCCGACCCCGACCTCGCCGGACCGGACCTGGACCGTGTGGCTCCAGAGCCCGGCGACGGGCCGCTGCACGTCGAGGACCTCGAGGTCGAAGCCGTTGCCGATGATCGAGCCCTGGTCGGCGTCCTGCCCACCGGACTCCGCGTAGAGCGAGGTCTCGCCGAGGATGACCTCCGCGATGTCGCCCGCGACGGCACGGTCGACGCTCACGCCGCCGACGATGATGCCGAGGACGTTCGTCTCGGCCTCGAGCGCGTCGTAGCCGAGGAAGACCGTCTCGCCCTTCGCGCGGAAGGCGCTGTAGACGCTGAGGTCGGCGAGGGCCGTCTTCTTGCTCTTGGCGTCCGCCTTCGCGCGGGCACGCTGCTCGGACATGAGGGTCTCGAACGCGGAGCGGTCGACCTGCACGCCGGCTTCCTCCGCCATCTCCATCGTGAGGTCGATGGGGAAGCCGAAGGTGTCGTGCAGCAGGAACGCCGTGTCGCCGCCGATCGAGGGCGCGCCGTCCTGCTTCGCACGCTCGACCGCGACGTCGAGGATGGTCGTGCCCTGCGCGAGGGTGCGGAGGAAGGTCTCTTCCTCGGCGTAGGCGATCCGGGCGATCCGGTCGTAGTCGGACGCGACCTCCGGGTAGGCCTCCCGCATGGCGTCGCGGGACGCGGGGAACAGCTGCGGGAACGTCGCGCCGTCGACGCCGAGCAGACGCATCGCCCGGACGGTGCGACGGAGCAGCCGTCGGAGGATGTAGCCCCGGCCTTCGTTCGACGGGGAGACGCCGTCGGCGATGAGCATGAGCGCCGAGCGGACGTGGTCCGCGATGACGCGCATCCGGACGTCGTCCTCGTGGACGGCGCCGTACCGGCGGCCGGAGATCTCGGCGGCGCGGTCGAGGACCGGGCGGACCTGGTCGATCTCGTACATGTTGTCGACGCCCTGCTTGATGAAGGCGACCCGCTCGAGCCCCATGCCGGTGTCGATGTTCTTGTTCGGCAGCTCGCCGGTGATCTCGAAGTCGTACTTCGAGCGCACGTCCGCGATCTGGTACTGCATGAACACGAGGTTCCAGATCTCGACGTAGCGGTCGTCGTCGGTGGCCGGGCCGCCGTCGATGCCGTACTCGGGACCGCGGTCGAAGAAGATCTCCGAGCAGGGGCCCGCCGGACCCGGCTGACCGGTCGACCAGTAGTTGGTGTCCTTGCCGAGCCGCTGGATGCGTTCCTCGGGCAGGGAGGAGTGCTGCTTCCAGAACGCGATCGCCTCGTCGTCCTCTTCGTAGACGGTCACCCACAGGTCGTCCGCCGAGAAGCCGAGGCCGCCGTCCGCCTCGGGCTTGGTCAGAAACTCCCAGGCGTACTGGATCGCCTGTTCCTTGAAGTAGTCGCCGAACGAGAAGTTGCCGTTCATCTGGAAGAACGTGCCGTGCCGCGGGGTCTTGCCGACCTCTTCGATGTCGTTCGTGCGGATGCACTTCTGCACGCTCGTCGCGCGCGGGTACGGCGCCGGCACCAGCCCGGTGAGGTACGGGATGAACGGCACCATGCCGGCGACCGTGAACAGCAACGACGGGTCGTCCGACACGAGCGAGGCGGACGGGACGACGGTGTGGCCGCGGTCACCGAAGAACTGGAGCCAACGGCGGCGGATCTCTGCGGTCTGCATGGTGCTTCCTGTTTCAGGTCTGGCTGATGGGGTGCATCGGCTCGGTCGGGACGGCGAGGACGCGTCAGACGTCGGTGCGGAGCTCTGCTTCGCGGGAGCGGTAGCCGTCGGCGACGGCACCGGTGAAGGCCTTCGTGCGAGCGTTCACGTCGGCGAAGAACCGAGCGCCACCGGGGCTGTTCGCGACCCGGTGCGCGACGGCGAACCCGATGACGACGCCGACGGCGACGAAGAACAGCTGCTTCACGGTGCCCCTCCCTCAGTGCACGCGAGCGGGTGCGTGCCCAGACGATCCTACTGTCGGTGCCGGGCCGGAACGCCGAACGGCGGGCCGCCCTGTGGAGAGGGCGACCCGCCGGTCGGGGGTGATCAGGAGATCAGCGAGCTGCGTAGTACTCGACGACGAGCTGCACTTCACAGGTCACGGGGACCTCGGCGCGCTTCGGGCGACGGGCCAGGCGGGCCTGGAGCTTGTCGATCTCGACCTCGAGGTAGCCCGGGACCTTCGGGAGGACTTCCTGGTGGCCACCGGCTGCGGCGACCTGGAAGGGCTCGAGCGACTCGGAGCGCTGCTTCACGTGGATGAGCTGGCCCTCCTTGACGCGGAAGGAAGGACGGTCGACGAGCTTGCCGTCCACGAGGATGTGGCGGTGCACGATCAGCTGACGGGCCTGCGCGGTGGTGCGGGCGAAGCCGGCACGGAGCACGAGGGCGTCGAGGCGCTGCTCGAGGAGCTCGACCAGGTTCTCACCGGTCAGGCCCTTCGTCTTGCGGGCCTCTTCGAAGACGATGCGGAGCTGCTTCTCGCGGATGCCGTACTGGGCGCGCAGACGCTGCTTCTCACGGAGGCGGACGGCGTAGTCGCTGTCCGCACGACGGCGGGTGCGGCCGTGCTCACCGGGGCCGTAGGGGCGCTTCTCGAGGTAACGGGCCGCCTTCGGCGTCAGCGGGATGCCGAGCGCGCGCGAGAGGCGGGTCTTGCTGCGGGTGCGTGACTTGGTAGACACAGGGTCCTTTTCTCTGTCTGAACTGGGCACTCGACGGGCACCGGACGCGGACGCTCTGCGAGCGGACACGGTCGGTCCCGACGAAGGGATCCAGAGGGATGAGCCTGTGGGATCGGACGGCTACAGTCCGAACCTCTGCCCCCGTACCACTGCTGTGGCACTCTGTCCTCGACGCAGCCGCGCGCGAGGACCAGGACGTAGGCCCGTCAACGATAGCAGCATCGGGACGCCAGGTGAACCACCCGCGTCACTCGCCGCGCGTGATCTTCCGGAGTCGTTCGAGTCGCGGACCGACCTCGCGCTCGTAGCCGTTCGTCGTCGGGGTGTAGTACTCGGTGCCGTCGAGGGCGTCCGGGAGGTACTGCTGCTCGGCCACGCCGTGCTCGGCGTCGTGCGAGTAGACGTAGCCCTTGCCGTGCCCGAGTCGCTTCGCCCCGGGGTAGTGCGCGTCGCGGAGGTGCATCGGGACGACCCCGAGCCGGCCGGCCTTGACGTCGGCGATCGCCGCGTTCACCCCGTTGTACGCGGCGTTCGACTTCGGCGCGGTCGCGAGGTAGACCACGGCCTCGGCCAACGGGATGCGGCCCTCGGGCATGCCGATGAGCTGGACGGCCTGGGCCGCTGCGACCGCGATCGGCAACGCCTGCGGGTCGGCCATGCCGATGTCCTCCGACGCGGAGATGATGATCCGCCTGGCGATGAAGCGCGGGTCTTCGCCGGCTTCGATCATCCGTGCCAGGTAGTGGAGCGCGGCGTCGACGTCGCTCCCCCGCACGGACTTGATGAAGGCGCTGATGACGTCGTAGTGCTCGTCGCCCTGCCGGTCGTACCGCAGGAGGGCACGGTCGACGGCGGCCGCGACGGTGTCCGCGTCGATGACGGGGACGGTGTCCACGCCGTCGAGCGAGTCGTCGTCGGGGTCGTCCTGTGCGGCGACGGCCGAGGACGCCGCGGCTTCGAGTGCGGTGAGGGCGCGTCGGGCGTCGCCCGAGGACAGCCGCACGATCGCGCTCCGGGCTTCGTCCCCGAGCACGACCGAGCCACCGAGGCCGCGCGGGTCCTCGACCGCACGGTCGACGAGCATGCCGAGGTCGGCGTCGGTGAGCGGTTGCAGCGTGAGGAGCAGCGACCGGGAGAGCAGCGGGGAGATCACCGAGAACGAGGGGTTCTCGGTGGTGGCCGCGATGAGGATCACCCAACCGTTCTCGACGCCGGGGAGCAGGGCGTCCTGCTGCGCCTTGCTGAACCGGTGGATCTCGTCGAGGAACAGGACCGTCGTCGAGCCGTAGAGGTCCCGGTGGGTGAGGGCCTTCTCCATGACCTCGCGCACGTCCTTCACGCCGGCGGTCACCGCGGAGAGTTCGACGAACTCGCGGCCGGACTGCCGCGCGATCGCCTGCGCCAACGTGGTCTTCCCCGTGCCGGGCGGGCCCCAGAGGATGACCGACACGCCACCGGGGTTCTCCCGCGTGCCGGTGGCGAGCTGCACGAGCGGACTGCCGCGCCCGAGCAGGTGCTGCTGACCGGCGACCTCGTCGAGGCTGGTGGGTCGCATCCGGACGGCGAGCGGGACGGAACCCTGCGCGAGTCCGGCGCGACCACCGGTGGTGGGCGCGCGCATGCCCGAACGGTCCGCTGCCATGCGACCAATCGTAGGCCGACCCACCGACGTCGGGCGTGCCTCCAGGGCGGCGACCGTGGCGGTTACAGTACGCTCGTCGCACACTCGACGAGAGGGACGACCAGCACCGTGGCACCCAAGAACCAGGCGCGTGACAACCGGGAGGCGCGCGAGCGTCTCCGTCTCTACAAGGCGCGACAGGGTCTGCACGACCGGCAGCGACGCCGTCGTCGTCGGGACGACCTGGTCGGGGTCGGGGTGCTCGTCCTGGTCGCGGCGCTCGCGACCGGTTCGCAGCTCGCGTTCGCCGGCTCGCACGGCTCGGAGACGAAGGCCAGCGCGAGTGCCAGCGCCAGCGCCAGCGCCACGCCGACCCCGTCGGCCAGTGCCACGGCGGCGAACACCGGTGACGTGCCGAGCAAGTCGATCGCGAAGGGCGCCACCTGGACCGGGTCCCTCACGCTGAACAAGGACGTCAAGCTCGGCATCGAGCTCGACGGCGCGAAGGCCCCGCAGGCCGCGAGCGTCGAGATCAAGCTGATCCAGGAGCAGTTCTACGACGGCACCACGTGCCACCGCCTCGCCGACAGCGACGGGTTCCAGTTCCTGCAGTGCGGCTCCGCCAACGGCGACGGCACCGGCGACGCCGGGTTCGAGTACGGCCCGCTCGAGAACGTGCCGAGCGACGGCGAGTACACCAAGGGCACGATCGCGATCGCCCGCGGCTCGTCGGCGTACTCGCAGTCCACCCAGTTCTTCATCGTCTACGGCGACACCACGCTGGACGGCTCGACGGGCGGCTACACCGTGGTCGGGAAGGTCACGAGCGGGCTCGACGAACTCGTGTCGAAGATCACGTCGAAGGGCATCTCGTCGGCCGGCAGCGACGGCACCGGCGAGCCGAAGGTGGCGACGAAGATCACCGACGCGACCATCGCCGAGGAGAAGTAGTCCACAGGCCAAGGGCTGGTCGGGCCGCGGAGCCGGTCCGTGCAATAGGCTGACGACCTGACCGTGCCGACGGCGACGTCGGTGATGCACGACCACGATCGAGGCGAGACCTGTGGGATCTGACGAAGCAACGACCTGGGGGCGGGTCGACGAGAACGGGACCGTGTACGTCCGGTACGACGACGGCGAGAAGGCCGTCGGCGAGTACCCGGACGCGACGCCCGACGAAGCCCTCGCCTACTTCGCGCGGAAGTACGCCGACCTCGAGGGGCAGGTGAAGATCGCCGAGCAGCGCGTCCAGCGCGGCGCCTCGGCGAACGACGTCGCCCGGACGGTCGAGCACCTGCAGGCCCTCGTGGCCGACGCCCGCGTCGTGGGCGACCTGAAGGCGCTCGAGACCCGTGTCGGAGCGCTCTCCGAGCAGCTCGGCTCGCTCACCAAGGAACAGGCGGAGCAGGCGCAGGTCGCCCTCGCGGAAGCGCTCGCGCACCGGACGGCCCTGGTCGAGGAAGCCGAGGCCCTGGCAGCGGTCGACCCGGCCCGCGCGCAGTGGAAGCAGATCACCGCGCAGCTCGACGACGTCTTCGCCCGGTGGCAGGCGCACCAGCACGACGGCCCGCGCATCCCCAAGAACGAGGCGAACGAGCTCTGGAAGCGCTTCCGTGCAGCGCGATCGACGGTGGACCAGCACCGGCGCGCGTTCTACTCCGAGCTCGACTCGCAGCACCGCGACGCCCGCAACCGCAAGCAGGAGCTCGTGCAGCAGGCCGAGGCGCTCGCGCCCCGTGGCTCGGACGCCATCCCCGCGTACCGCGAGCTGCTCGACGACTGGAAGCAGGCGGGCCGCGCCGGCAAGCGCCACGACGACGCACTGTGGGCACGGTTCAAGGCCGCCGGCGACGTGCTGTTCGAGCAGCGCCACGCCGAGACCGCTGCCGAGAACGAGGAGTACTCCGAGAACCTCGCGGCGAAGCAGGCGCTGCTGACCGAAGCGGAACCGCTGCTCCAGGAGACCGACCGGGCCTCGGCACGCCGGACGCTCACGGGCATCCAGCGCCGGTGGGACGAGATCGGCAAGGTCCCCCGGGGCGACGTCCGACGCATCGAGGACCGCCTGCGCGCCGTGGAGGACCACGTCCGCAGCCTCGAGGACGCGCACTGGAAGGAGTCCAACCCGGAGCGCAAGGCCCGGCAGACCGGTCTCGCCAGCCAGCTCGAGGACGCCATCGGCAAGCTCGAGGCCGAGCTCGCGCAGGCGCAGGCCTCCGGTGACGCCCGCAAGATCAAGGACGCGCAGGAAGCGCTCGACGCCCGCAAGATCTGGCTCGACGCCCTCGGCGGCTGATCAAGTGACCGGCTGACCCGCCGACCGGCCGGCCGGCCGACCGACCGGCCCTGACGAGAACGCCCCGCGACCTGATCGGTCGCGGGGCGTTCTCGTGCGCGAGCGAGCGCCGTCGGGGAGCGAACGCCCGGACCGGGCGGGCCGGGCGGACCGGGCGGACCGCCTCAGACGACGGCGGGCAGCCCGAGCAGCAGCCGGATGTCGCGGTCGTCCTGGCGCATCTGGGCGGCCAGCTCGTCCATCGACTCGAACTTCACCATGCCCCGCACGTAGGACACGAACAACACGGCGATCGTCTCGCCGTACAGGTCGATGTCCACGTCGAGCAGGTGCGCCTCGATCTGCTTCGCCGGGACCCCTTCGAACGTCGGGTTGTTGCCGACCGACACGGCGGCCGGGTACACCGTGCCGTCGTGCAGGACCCGGGCGGCGTAGACGCCGTCGGCCGGGACGAAGCCTTCGCACTTCGGGTCGAGGTTCGCCGTCGGGTACCCCATCGCCCGGCCGCGTTCGTTCCCGTGCACCACGACGCTGCGCACGGCGTGTTCGCGTCCGAGGAGCCGCGCGGCCTCGGCGACCCGGCCGTCGCCGAGGAGCTCACGGATCCACGTGGACGACACGCGCCGCTCGCCATCGGGTCGGACGTCGTCGACGAGGTCGACGTCGTCGATGAGCTCGACCCGGAAGCCGTGCTGCTCGCCGAGCGTCCGGAGGAGGGCGACGTCCCCCGCGCCCTTGGCTCCGAAGCGGAAGTCGCTGCCGACGAAGACGAGCCGGGCGTGCAGGGTGTCGACGAGGATCTCGGACACGAACGCTTCGGGGGTCTTCGATTGCAGCTCGTGGTCGAACCGGAGGAGCAGGGTCGCGTCGACCCCGACGGCCTCGAGCAGCTCGCGCCGCTGGGCGATGCTCGTCAGCGCCGGCGGGACCCGTTGCGGATCGATGACGTCGAGGGGGTGGCGGTCGAACGTCACCACGGTCGAGACCAGGCCGTCCTCGTGCGCCGCGCGCTCGAGGTGGGCGATCACGGCGCGGTGCCCGACGTGGACGCCGTCGAACTTCCCGATCGTGACCGCGCTCGGACCGAAGCCCTGCGCCACGTCGGCGGTGTCGTCGTAGAACTGCACGTGGGTCCCTACTCGCCGGCCGGAACGGAGGACGGGGTGGTGTCGGCGGTGACGGCGGCCCGGTGGTGCTTGCGGAGCCACCAGAGGCCCGCGATCGGCAGCACGAGCGGCGCGAAGGCGTACCCGAGGCCGTAGTACGACCAGATGGTGTCGTCGGGGAACAGCTGGCGATCGACCAGGGAGAGCGTGCCGATGACGAGCACGCCCGTCATCTCGAACCCGATCGTGACGCACGCCACCCGGTACCAGGACCGACCGGGCACGATGAGGGCGATCATCGCGACGATGTAGACCACCGCCGCGACGGCGCTCAGCGTGTACGCGAACGGTGCGAACGAGAACTTCTCGATGATCTGCACGACGCTGCGTCCGGTCGCCGCCAGCGCGAGGATGCCGTAGACGGCGATGAGGACGCGGCCGATGCCGGTCGCGAGTGAGGATCTGGTCGCCATTGCACCGATCCTACCGACGGCGCAGCCGTCCCATGACGCCACGGGTCAGTTCAGCGCGAACCAGATCTGGTACATCCGGTAGACCATGACCGCGACGGTGAACGCGCCGGCGCCGAGGACGACCGTGCTCCACTTCGTCCGGTCGATGAGCGCCCAGACGATCGTCGCCGGCGGGACGAGGAGCACCGAGACGGCGTACACGCCGAACTCGAGCGCGTTGCCCACCGGCGGGCTGCCGACCGCGGGGAGCACGAGGGAGATGACGCCCTGGGCGATCAGCAGCAGCTCGACGAGCACGAGTGACCCGACCGTGTAGTCGTTCGGCTTCCAGCCGATGAACCCGACGACGACGGCGAAGAGTCCGGCGACGACGGCGATCACGAGCTGGACCCACATGAACCACTCGATCACGCGTTCGCTCCTGCCGTCGGGAAGTTGGTGATGACGCGGAGCAGCCCGCGTCGGACCGAGACGAGACCGACGAGGCGGTCCCCCTCGGTCGCGACGGCCGCCACGGGCCCGTCGGTGTCCGGGTGGTCCGCCGCCACGCGCTTGCCGTCCGCGAGGTCCTTCGCCGCGGCACGGTCGAGCGCCACGGCGGGGAAGAGCGTGCGGGCGACGTCGACCGGACGCGCCAGCGCCGCGCGGACGTCGACGCCGTCGTCCTCGAGGTCGATCGCGTCGTCGACGTGGAAGGGGCCGACCTCGGTCCGACGGAGGGCGGTGAGGTGGGCGCCGGTGCCGAGCGCTGCGCCGACGTCCCGGGCGAGGGCCCGGACGTAGGTGCCCGACGAACACGTCACCACGACGTCGAGGTCGACCACGGCCACGTCGCTGCCGTCGACCGACACGACGCGGTCGTTCCGGCCGGTCACGTCGAAGCGGGAGACGGTCACGACCCGCGACTGCAGGACGACGTCCTCGCCCTTGCGGGCGAGCTCGTACGCGCGTCGGCCGTCGACCTTGATCGCGCTCACCGTCGACGGGACCTGCGCGATCTCGCCACGCTGGGCGGCGACCGCTGCCTCGACGGCGGCGTCCGACACGTCGGCGTCGGCGGTGCCCACGGCGGCCGTGGGCGCGCCGTCCGCATCGTCCGAGTCGGTCGCCACACCGAGCCGGATGGTCGCGGTGTAGGTCTTCCCGAGCCCGACGAGGTGGGTCAGCAGCCGGGTCGACGGGCCGATGCCGAGGAGCAGCAGCCCCGTCGCCATCGGGTCGAGGGTGCCGGCGTGGCCGACCTTCTTGAGACCCAGCCGACGTCGGGCGATCGAGACGACCCGGTGGCTGGAGATCCCCTGCGGCTTGTCGACGAGGAGGATGCCGTCGGGCGCGGTTTCGAGCACCAGGCGAGATTACCAGCGCGCTGGCGGGTCAGCAGGCGTCGTTCCACTCCCGTCGGGGGTGGTCCGGGTCGGTGACGTCGAGCACGGCCGAGGCGGCGATCTTGACGTCCGCCCGGCGCTCGAGCCGCCCGGTCTCCTGCTCCACCCACAGCGACCAGCGCCACAGACCGCGCGCGCCCGGGGCGAGCGTGCCGTGCCCGTGCACCACGAGGACGCCCGCTCCGGCACCCGTCGTGCGGAACGGCGTGACGAGGTCGGCGCGGAGGACGTCGACGTCGCCGGAGGGTGCTGCAGCGGCCATCGCGGAGACGCCGTGCTGTTCGAAGCCGGCGACGAGCCCGGCGGCGACCCGCTCGAGGTCGGTGCCGTCCTGTCCGTCGACGCCGACGACCGTGCGGTTCGTGCCGACCTGCGCGATCACCTCGGCCGCGATCGCGGCCATCGTGTCCGTTTCCTGGGGTGCCCAACGTGCCATGCACCCACCGTAGGCTGTCGTGGTGAACGCGAGCCGCGCCTCCAGACCGATCGTGGACGACCCAACGGAGGCGAGCGCTGTGGAGGACCGATCCGTCCCGGACATCGCGACGCCGTTGATCGCCTGGTTCCGCGAGTCGGCTCGCGACCTCCCGTGGCGTCGCCCCGGCTTCCCCGCGTGGGGGACGCTGGTCAGCGAGATCATGCTGCAGCAGACGCAGGTCGCTCGCGTCGTGCCCCGACTGGAGGCGTGGCTCACCCGGTGGCCGACACCTGCGGACCTCGCGGCGTCACCTCCCGGCGACGCGGTCCGTGCGTGGGACCGGCTCGGCTACCCGAGACGCGCGCTCGCGCTGCACGCGGCGGCGACGGCGATCGCCGAGCAGCACGGCAACGTCGTGCCGCGGGACGTCGACGCGCTCCTGGCCCTGCCCGGCATCGGCGACTACACCGCCCGAGCCGTCGCGGTGTTCGCGTACGGGGACCGGCACCCCGTCGTCGATGTGAACGTCCGCCGGGTGTTGGCCCGCGCCGTCCTCGGCCGGGGCGAGCCGGGTCCGGCGAAGGCGAAGCAGGACCTCCCGCTCATGGAGTCGGTGCTGCCGGCGGAGCGCGACGCGGCCGCCACGACGAACGCCGCCGTGATGGAGCTCGGAGCGCTCGTGTGCGTCGCCCGCTCCCCCGCGTGCGACGCGTGTCCGATCGCCGACCGGTGCGCGTGGCGTGCCGCCGGGTACCCGGAGCACGAGGGACCCCGGGCACCGAAGCAGTCTCGCTTCGCCGGCAGTGACCGGCAGGTGCGGGGGCTCATCATGGCCGAGCTCCGCGCGAGCGACGTCCCGGTCACGCGCGACGAGATCGAGCCGGTGTGGCCGGACGCCGAGCAGCGCGACCGGGCGCTCGCGTCGCTCCTGGGCGACGGACTGGCCGTCGGGGACGACGCGAGCGGCTACCGGCTGCCGGAGGGCTAGGCGCGCGCCTCGTCCTCGTCGGCGTCGTCCTCGTCCTCGTCGTGCTTGTACGGGTCGGCGTCGCCGGCGTACTGCGCTCCGGCCGAGGCGGCCCGGACCTGCTCGTCGCGGAGCTGGGCCTGCACGAGCAGGTCCTCCATGTGCGCCGAGGTCTCCGGGAGGGCGTCGGCGATGAACTCGAGCGACGGCGTGAGCCGCGCGGTGATGTTCTTGCCGACCTCGGAGCGGAGCATGCCGGTCGCAGCCTTGAGTGCAGCGGCCGAGTCGGCGCGCTCCTCGTCGGTGCCGTACACCGTGTAGAAGACCGAGGCGTGCTGCAGGTCACCGGTGACCCGGACGTCGGTGATGGTCACGAAGCCAAGCCGGGGGTCGCGGAGCCCCTTGTCGAGCCGACGTGCGACGACTTCCTTGATGCGGTCCGCCATCTTGCGGGCGCGCTGCGGATCGGCCATGGGTGCCTCCTGTGGAGATGTCTGCTTCGTGGAACGGGGCAGGGCCCCGGCCTCCCGTGAAGGAGGCCGGGGCCCAGGGTACCGAGCGACTAGTCGCGCGGCTTCTCGACGAGCTCGGTGGTCTCGATCTCGTCGCCGATCTGGATGTCGTTGAACTTGCCCAGACCGATACCGGCTTCGAAGTCCGTGCGGACCTCGGTCACGTCGTCCTTGAAGCGACGCAGCGACTCGATGGCGAGACCATCGGCGAGCACCACGCCTTCGCGGATGACGCGCGCCTTGGCGTTGCGCGTGATCGTGCCGGACCGGACGATGACACCGGCGATGTTGCCGAACTTCGAGGAGCGGAACACCTCGCGGATCTCGGCGACACCCGACTGGACCTCTTCGTACTCGGGCTTGAGCATGCCCTTGAGGGACTGCTCGATGTCCTCGAGTGCGTTGTAGATGACCGAGTAGAAGCGCACGTCGATGCCTTCGCGCGCCGCACGTTCACGGGCCTTGACGTCCGGACGGACGTTGAAGCCGATGACGATGGCGTTGTCGATCGTGGCCAGGTCGATGTCCGACTCGGTGATCGCGCCCACACCGCGGTGCAGGATGCGGAGCTGGACGCTGTCGTCGACCTCGATGTCCAGGAGCGACTGCTCGAGTGCCTCGACGGCACCAGAGACGTCACCCTTGATGATGAGGTTGAGCGAGTCGACCTTGCCCTCTTCGAGCGCACGGGTGAAGTCCTCGAGCGAGATGCGCTTGCGGGCCTTGGCCAGCTGGGCGTTGCGCTCGGCGGCTTCACGCTTCTCAGCGATCTGACGGGCCGTACGGTCCTCTTCGGTGACGAGGAACGTGTCACCGGCGCGGGGCACCGAGGACAGACCCTGCACCTGGACCGGGCGGCTCGGCGTCGCGGCCTTGACCGCCACACCGTTCTCGTCGGTCATCGCACGGACGCGGCCGTAGGCCGTCCCCGCCACGATGGCGTCACCGACGTGCAGCGTCCCGGACTGGATGAGCACGGTCGCGACCGCACCGCGTCCCTTGTCGAGACGGGCTTCGATCGCCACACCGCGGGCGTCCTTGTCGGGGTTCGCACGCAGGTCGAGCCCGGCGTCGGCCGTGAGCAGCACGGCGTCCAGGAGGTCCTGGATGCCGATGTTCTGCCGCGCGGACACGTCGACGAACATGACGTCGCCGCCGTACTCCTCAGCCACCAGGTTGTACTCGGTGAGCTGCTGGCGGACCTTGGCCGGGTTCGCGCCTTCCTTGTCGATCTTGTTCACCGCGACCACGATCGGCACACCGGCCGACTGCGCGTGGTTCAGCGCCTCGATCGTCTGGGGCATGATGCCGTCGTCCGCCGCGACCACGAGGATCGCGATGTCCGTCACCTGGGCACCACGGGCACGCATGGCCGTGAAGGCCTCGTGACCCGGGGTGTCGATGAAGGTGATCGGGCGGTCGATGCCCTCGTGCTGCGCGACGATCTGGTAGGCACCGATGTGCTGGGTGATGCCACCGGCCTCGCCCTCGACGACCTTCGAGTTGCGGATCGCGTCGAGGAGGCGGGTCTTGCCGTGGTCGACGTGGCCCATGACGGTGACGACCGGCGGGCGCTGCTGCAGCACGTCGTCGTCCTCGTCCTCGAGCTCGGCTTCGAGGTCGATGTCGAAGCCCTCGAGGAGCTCCTTGTCCTCGTCCTCCGGCGAGACGATCTGGATCTTGTAGCCCAGTTCCTCGCCGAGGACCTCGAACGTGGCCTCGTCCAGCGACTCGGTCGCGGTCGCCATCTCACCGAGGTGGAACAGCACCGTCACCAGGTTGCCGGGGCTCGCGTCGATCTTGTCCGCGAAGTCCGAGATGCTCGCACCGCGACGGAGACGGACGATCGTGCTGCCGTCGCCGCGCGGGACCTGCACACCGCCGAGCGACGGCGCCTGCCGCATCTCGTACTCGGCGCGCTTCGTCCGCTTCGACTTGCGGGCACGGCTCTTGCCGCCACCGCGACCGAAGGCACCAGCGGTACCGCCGCCGGGTCCACGACCACGGCCGCCGCCACCGGCGGGACGCGGGCCGCTGAAGGCCGGACGCGGGAAGCCGCCACCGGCACCACCGGCACCACCCGGACGGCCACCGGGGCCGCCTCGGCCGCCACCCTGGCCCGGGCGCTGCCCGAAGCCGGGGGCGCGGTTCGCCTGACCGGGACCACCCGGACGCGGAGCGCCGGGACGCGGGACACCCGGACGCGGCGGAGCCGGACGCGGGATCCCGTTGCCACCACCGGCACCGGCCGCGGGACGCTGGCCCATGCCCTGGTTCGACGAGTACGGGTTGTTGCCGGGGCGCGGCGGGCGCGAGCCCATGCCCTGGCTGGACGCGTAGGGGTTGTTGCCGGGACGTGCGCCCGGCTTCGGGCCACCCGGCTTCGGGCCGGCTGCGGAACCCGGCTTCGGGGCGCCGCCGGGCTTGACGGCGTCGTCCTTCGACTCGGGCTGGGCACCGGCGGTCGGGGTCTGCTGGGACGCGGCCTTCTCGGCGGCGGCCTTCTCAGCAGCCGCGGCCTTCCGCGCAGCCTCGGCCTCGGCCTGGCGCTGCGCGACGGACTTCGGGGCGGCCGGGGTGGGCACGTCGGAAGCGGGTGCCTGCGCGGCGGGCTCCGGGGTCGGTTCCGGGGTGGGAGCCGGACGGGCGGGCCCGGGGCGGGGGCCGCCGGGCTTGGGTGCGCCGGACTTCGGCGCTGCCGTCCCTGCGGGGGCGCTCGGCGCGGCGGCCGCGGGCTTCGACGCCGAAGCGCCGTCCGCCTGCAGGGCAGCGCGGAGCTTGCGCGCGACGGGGGGTTCGACGGACGAGCTCGGGCCCTTGACGAATTCGCCGAGTTCCTTGAGCTTCTCCATTGCGGTCTTGCTGTCGACACCGAGTTCGGATGCGATCTCGTGTACGCGTGGTTTTGCCACTGTTCTCCTTCACGGGTCCCACCCCGTGAAGGGGCAGGACTCAATGGATGACGGGTCTCATTTCGAGCCGCTCATCAGTTGTCCATAAGCCGTTCAGCCTGTTCTGTCGTGTCCTGGTGTCCGCCCGACTGCGCGGCTTCGAGGCCGTGCAGGTGGTCGAGCACTGCGGACGTGTCGGGTTCGCGATCCAGCCGGAGCGCCCGGCGGAACGCCCGGCGCTTGACGGCCAGTTCGTAGGCTTCGACGGTCGGGGTGAGCCATGCCCCCCGGCCCGGCATGACTGCCTTCGGATCCGCCACGACTCGCCCATCGCTCAGGGCGACGACACGGAGGAGGGAGGATCGGGGAGCGCGACGACGACTGCCGATGCACGTTCTGACGGGGACCACCTTACTCCTTGCCTCGGATCGACGCGATCCGGCACGCCCGGACCGGACGTGCCGGCAGCGAAACCGTCAGTCCTCGCCGTCGAGGATCGAGTCTGGCTGGATGTCGATCCGCGCGCCCGTGAGCTTCGCGGCGAGGCGGGCGTTCTGCCCTTCCTTGCCGATCGCGAGCGACAGCTGGTAGTCCGGCACGAGGGCGCGGACGGCCTTCGTCGAGGCGTCGAGCACGAACGCGCTCGTCACCTTCGCCGGCGACAGCGCGCTGGCGACGAAGGACGCCAGGTCGGACGAGTAGTCGACGATGTCGATCTTCTCGGCGCCGAGTTCCGTCGTGACCGCACGCACACGGGCACCGAGCTCGCCGATGCACGCGCCCTTCGCGTTCACGCCGGGCTCGTTCGCCTTCACCGCGATCTTCGTGCGGTGACCGGCCTCGCGCGCGAGCGAGGTGATCTCGACGACACCGGACGCGATCTCCGGGACCTCGAGCGCGAACAGCTTCCGGACGAGACCGGGGTGCGTGCGCGAGACGATGATCTGCGGGCCCTTGGCGCCGCGACCGACGCTCGTCACGTACACGCGGATGCGCGAGCCGTGCTTGTAGTCCTCACCGGGCACCTGCTCCTCGGGCGGGAGGATCGCTTCCACCGTGCCGAGGTCGACGTGCACCATCTTCGGGTTCGGACCCTGCTGGATCACGCCCGCGACGATGTCGCCTTCCTTGCCGCGGAACTCGCCGAGGATCTTGTCGTCGCCGATGTCGCGCAGGCGCTGGTTGATGACCTGCTTCGCGGCGAACGCGGCGATGCGGCCGAAGTCGCTCGGCTGGTCGACGGCTTCGCCGACCACGGTGCCGTCTTCGTCGCGCTCGGGGACGAAGACCGAGACCTCGCCCGACTTGCGGTCGAGCTCGACACGCGTCTGGGCGTCGACCTCTTCCTCGTTCTCGGTGCGGTGCTTCTGGTACGCCGTGAGGATGGCCTGTTCGATGATCTGGACGAGTTCGTCGAACGGGATCTCCCGCTCACGCTCCATGAGTCGCAGGACTGCGAGATCGATCTTCACCGAGGGCCTCCGTATTCAGATGAGTCGCTCCCGCGGATGGAACTGCGCGGAAGTCGGCGACCAGACTACCGCACTGCGGGTCGCGGACCCGGCTGACGGATGGACGGGAGGGACGGTGCCAGCTGGCACCGCGCCTCCCGTCCGGGGTCCGTGCGTCTAGATCGCGCGCACCGCGTCGAGCAGCTCGGCGACCGGCACGTCGCGACGCTCTCCGCTCGCCCGGTTCCACAGCTCCACCACGCCGTCGGCCGCACCGCGGCCGGCGACCACGACGATCGGCATGCCGAGGAGCTCGGCGTCGCGGAGCTTCACCCCCGGCGAGACCTTCGGTCGGTCGTCGTAGACGACGTCGAAGCGCTCGCTCTCGAGCTGCGCGACGAGCTGCTCCGCCAGTTCGTAGGCGACCTGGTCCCGACCGGTCGCGACGACCTGCACGTCGAACGGTGCGACGTTCTTCGGCCAGGCGAGGCCCTTCTCGTCGTTGTGCGCCTCGGCCAGGATCGCCAGGATGCGCGTGACGCCGATGCCGTACGAGCCCATCGTCACGGTGACGAGCTTGCCGTTCTCGTCCTGCACCTTGAGGCCGAGCGCCTCGGCGTACTTGCGGCCGAGCTGGAAGACGTGCCCGATCTCCATGCCGCGCGCGGTCTCGAGCGGGCCGGACCCGTCGGGTGCCGGGTCCCCCGCGCGGACGTCGGAGACCTCGGCGACACCGTCCGCCACGAAGTCACGGCCGGCGACGAGGCCGGAGACGTGGACGCCACGTTCGTTCGCGCCGGTGATCCAGGCCGTGCCGTCGACCACACGCGGGTCGACGAAGTAGCGGATGCCGGTCGCGCTGTCGGCACCGAGGACCTGCGGGCCGATGTAGCCCTTCACGAGGCCCTTGTACTTCCGGAAGTCGTCGTCGCCGGCGGGCTCGACCTCGGCCGGGGCGAAGGCCACCTCGGCGCGCTTGAGGTCGACCTCGCGGTCACCGGGGAGCCCGACGACCACGACCTCGCGCGTGCCGTCGAGGTGGGTGAGGGCGAGCACGACGTTCTTCAGCGTGTCGGCGGCGGTCCAGGGCGCGCCGTCGCGCGGGGCGACCTCGTTCGCGTGCGCCACGAGCGTGTCGATCGTGGGGGTGTCCGACGCGGGCAACAGCACGGCGTCCGGCTGGCCGTCGATCGGGAGGGCGTCGGGGACCGGGGTGACGTAGGCCTCGACGTTGGCGGCGTACCCGTTCGCGCTCCGGACGAAGGTGTCCTCGCCGACGCCGATCGGGTGTAGGAACTCCTCGGACTTGGAGCCGCCCATCGCCCCGGCGTCCGCCTTGACGATCACGTACTCGAGGCCCAGTCGGGCGAAGATCTTCTCGTACGCGTCGCGCATCACCTGGTAGCTGCGCTCGAGCCCCTCGTCGGTGAGGTCGAACGAGTACGCGTCCTTCATGGTGAACTCGCGGCCGCGCAGGAGTCCGGCACGGGGACGTGCTTCGTCGCGGTACTTGTCCTGGATCTGGAACAGCGTGACCGGGAGGTCCTTGTACGAGCCGTACAGGTCCTTCACGAGGAGGGCGAACATCTCTTCGTGGGTCGGGGCGAGGAGGTAGTCGGCGCCCTTGCGGTCCTGCAGACGGAACATGCCGTCGCCGTACTCGGTCCAGCGGTTCGTGGCCTCGTACGGCTCGCGCGGCAGGAGCGCGGGCAGGAGGACCTCCTGCGCACCGGCGGCCACCATCTCGTCACGGATGATCCCCTCGATGCGCGCGCGGACGCGGAGCCCGAGCGGCAGCCAGGCGAAGATGCCCGGGGCCTGGCGACGGACGTAGCCGGCGCGGACGAGGAGCTTCGCGCTCGTCACCTCGGCGTCGGAGGGGTCGTCGCGGAGCGTACGGAGGAACAGATGCGAAAGCCGTGTGACCACGGGCCAAGCCTAGCGGCGCGCGTGGGACGGTCGCGGCACCCTGTGGACAGCCGGGGCTACGGCGCGGTGACGACCTGGACCGTGCCGGTCGCGGCCGCCGGGCCCATCTCGTCGGCGATGCGGTTCGCCTCGGTGATGAGCGTGGCGACGATCTCCGACTCGGGCACGGTGGCGATGACCTTGCCCTTCACGAAGATCTGCCCCTTGCCGTTGCCGGACGCGACGCCGAGGTCGGCTTCCCGGGCTTCACCGGGGCCGTTCACGACGCAGCCCATCACGGCGACGCGGAGCGGGACGGTCATGCCCTCGAGCCCCTTCGTGACATCGTTCGCGAGCTGGTAGACGTCCACCTGGGCGCGGCCGCAGCTCGGGCAGGAGACGATCTCGAGCTTCCGCTCGCGGAGGTTGAGCGACTGCAGGATCTGCAGGCCCACCTTCACCTCCTGAGCGGGCGGGGCGGAGAGGGACACGCGGATGGTGTCGCCGATGCCCTCGGCGAGCAGGATGCCGAACGCCGTGGCGCTCTTGATGGTGCCCTGGAACTCCGGGCCCGCCTCGGTCACGCCGAGGTGCAGCGGCCAGTCCCCCGCCGCGGCGAGCTGCCGGTACGCCTTCACCATGACGATCGGGTCGTTGTGCTTCACCGAGATCTTGAAGTCGTGGAAGTCGTGCTCCTCGAACAGCGAGGCTTCCCACACGGCGGACTCGACGAGCGCCTCCGGCGTCGCCTTGCCGTACTTCTGCAGCAGGCTCGGCTCGAGCGACCCCGCGTTCACGCCGATGCGCAGCGAGACGCCCGCGTCCTTCGCGGCCCGGGCGATGGCGCCGACCTGGTCGTCGAACTTGCGGATGTTGCCCGGGTTCACGCGCACCGCGGCGCACCCGGCGTCGATGGCCTGGAAGACGTACTTCGGCTGGAAGTGGATGTCGGCGATCACCGGGATCTGCGACTTCTTCGCGATGATCGGCAGCGCGTCCGCGTCGTCCTGGCTCGGCACGGCCACGCGCACGATGTCGCAGCCCGAGGCGGTGAGCTCCGCGATCTGCTGCAGCGTCGCGTTGATGTTCGTCGTCGGCGTCGTCGTCATCGACTGGACGGACACCGGCGCATCACCGCCCACGAGGACCTTGCCGACCCGGATCTGCCGGGACTTGCGGCGGGGGCTCAGGGTTTCGGGGACTTTCGGCAGACCGAGGTTCACTGCAGGCACGAGGTGCACTCTACGCGCTCGGTGTGACCGCCTCGGTGCTCGCTGACAGGTCCGCTGCGGAGCCGACGACCGTGATGAGCGGCGCGTACAGCCGCATCGCGGCGAGTGCCCGCTCGTGGTCCTCGTCGCTCGCACCGGCACAGGCCTCCGCCACGACGGTCACGGTCGCGCCGGCGTCCGCCGCCGCCAGCGCGGTCGACAGCACGCAGCAGTCGGTCGACACACCAGCGAGCACCAGGTGCGGGTGGTCGCCGACGACGGCCTGGAGGCTCGTCCCCCACTTGCCGAAGGTCGTCACGGTGACGACGGGGTCGCGTCGGTCCGCGGCGGCCGACGCGAAGGGCTCGGTCAGCGCCCAGAGCGGGTCGCCCTCCGGGCGCAGCGCGAAGGACCAGTCCCGGTAGTACGGCACCCAGGCACCCCGCGGGCGCTCCGGCGCGACGAAGCGGGTGAAGACCGTGCGTCCGGTGAACCGCGGCAGCAGACGCTCGATGCCCGCCGTGGCGTGGTCGAAGCGCGGCGTCGCCCACGGGCTGTCCCCCGTGAACACCTGCTGCATGTCGATGACGACGAGCCAGGCGTCGTCCGGGACGGTGACCGCGGCGCTCACACCCGCTCCTGGCGACGCACCGAGCCACGGGCGAGCAGCAGCGTGCCGAGGAACCCGACGACGAGCGCCACTAGGACCCCGAGGTTCGCGTACGCCCAGGGGCCGGCACGGCCGCCGAGACCGAACGGTCCGAGGAGGTACCCCTGCCAGGAGAGCCACGCCGGCGACGCCAGCGTCACGAGCCCCCAGCCGAGCGCGGTCCCGACGGCGACCAGCGCGATGGCACCCCAGCGGACGTCGCCGTACCGGCCGCGCCGGTCGTCGAGCTCGGTCTCGGCGTAGTCGCGACGGCGGAGCACGACGTCCGCGACGAACACGCCGGCCCACGCCGCGATCGGCACGCCGAGGGTGATGAGGAACGCCTGGAACGGGACGAGGAAGTCCTTCGCGAAGAACACCACGTACACCGCGCCGGCGACCATGAACACGCCGTCGACGCCGGCGGCGACCGGCCGCGGGATGCGGACACCAGCGCTGAGCAGCGCGAGGCCGGACGAGTAGATGTCGAGCACGGCCCCGCCGACGAGCCCGAGGATCGCCACGAGCGCGAACGGCACGAGGAACCAGACCGGGAGGATCGTCGTGAGCGCACCGATCGGGTCGGCCGAGATCGCGGCGCTGAGGTCCTTCGACGAACCGGCGAGCAGCACGCCGAACACCACGAGGATCGCGGGGGCGAGCGCACCGCCGAACGTCGTCCACCAGACGACCCCGCCCGTCGACGAGGCACGCGGCAGGTAGCGGGAGTAGTCGGCCGCCGCGTTCACCCAGCCGAGGCCGAACCCGGTCATGACGAGCACCAGGGCGCCGATCACCTGCTGGGTGCTCCCGGACGGCATCGCGGCGATCGTGTCGAAGTCGATCGACGGCACCGCCAGCACGATGTACACGACGGTCAGCACCGCGGTGATGACGGTGATCCACGTCTGCAGCCGCATGATGACGTCGAACCCGGCGACCCCGGCGCCCACGACGAGGGCGGCGACCACGACGAGGGCGACGAGCTTCGTCAGGACGCCGTCGTCCCACCCGAGCTCACGGAACACCGTCGACGTCGCCAGCACGGCCAGGGCGGCGAGGGCGGTCTCCCACCCGACCGTGAGGACCCAGCTGAGGAACGACGGCAGCCGGTTGCCCCGCACGCCGAAGGCCGCGCGACTGAGGACCATCGTCGGCGCCGACCCCCGCTTGCCGGCGATCGCGACGATCCCGCACAGCAGGAACGAGAACGCCACCCCGACCACGGTGACGATCGTCGCCTGCCAGAAGGAGATGCCGAAGCCGACGACGAAGGACCCGTACGCGATGCCGAGGACGGAGATGTTCGCCGCGAACCACGGCCAGAACAGCCCGCGAGGACGACCCTTCCGGTCGGACTCGGCGATGACGTCGATGCCCTGCCGCTCGACCGCGCGGACTTCCGGAGCTGTGCTCATGGATCAGAGCGTAGTGCGCCGTCCGAGCGCCGTCGCTACCCGAACAGGTTCACGGGCCGCACGATGTCCGCGTAGATGAGCAGCGCGCTCATGCCGGCGAGGAGCACCACGACCACCATCGTCAGCGGCATCGTCTTCGCGAGGTCGATCGGACCCGGGTCCGCCTTGCCGACCAGCGCGAACGAGCGCCGCTTCACCGCTTCCCAGATCGCCCCGGCGATGTGCCCGCCGTCGAGCGGCAGCAGCGGGACCATGTTGAGCACGAACAGGCCGATGTTGAGCGAGGCCAGCAGGCCGAGGATCGTGTACGCCTTGTCGATCACGGGGACGCCGCTCATCGACGACACCTCGCCGATCGCACGGCCCACGCCGACCACCGACACGGGGCTGTCCTGCGACCGCGCCTGGGAGCCGAACGCCGCGTTCCACACGGCGACGAGCCGCTGCGGCAGGTCGATGATGAGGTGCGCGGAGGCCGCGATCTGCGCGCCGGTCGCCGGGAGGACCGCTGCGGGCGACTGCCGCACGAGCGACTGCCCGATGCTCACGCCGACGACACCCACCTGCTGCGTCTTGGTGCTGCCGTCGTCGTTCTTCGCGACGGTCCCGTCCGCCTTGTACACGTCGCGCGTCGCGGTCGTCGGGGTGATGTGCAGCGTCTTCTCGGCGCCGTCGCGGGACACCACGACGGTCACGTCCTTGCCTGCGGACTCCTGGAAGACCTCGGAAACCTCGGCGATCGTCGGGTCCTGCTTGCCGTCCACCGACAGCACGACGTCGCCGGACCGGATGCCGGCCTGCTTCGCCGGGGACACCGCGTCACCAGAGGTGCAGGTCGTCGCCTGGCTCGTCGGCAGCACGCAGTCCACGCTCGACGTGAAGGTCGTCGTCGGCGCACCGAACCCGACGAGCAGCACGCCGAAGAGGACGATGCCGATCACGAGGTTCATCGCCGGACCCGCGACCATCACGATGATCCGCTTCCAGGGCGTCAAGCGGTAGAACGCCCGGGAGTCGTCGCCGCCCGAGTCCGCGATCTGCTCCGCGCTCGCCTGCCGGGCGTCCTGTACGAAGGCGCCGTACATGCCGGTGTTCGTGATCGCACTCGGCCGACCGGAAGCACGCGGCTTGAGCATGCCGACCATCGAGATGTACCCGCCGAGCAGGATCGGTCGGATGCCGTACTCGGTCTCGCCGCGACGGAACGACCACATCGCCTTGCCGAACCCCAGCGAGTACTGCGTCACCTTGACGTTGAACAGCTTCGCGAAGGACAGGTGCCCGAGCTCGTGCAGTCCGATCGAGACCAGCAGGCCGACGATGAAGACGACGACGCCGAGGACGAAGAGCAGGACGGATTCGACGGTCACCGGGAAAGGGTACGGGACGCATCCCATGACGGAGCCGAGGGCCCCCTGGGAGGTGCGCCGTGCCTCCCGTCCGTCAGCGCGACAGCGCTCGGTCCGCCGCGGTGCGCGCCCAGCGCTCCGCCGCCAGGACGCCCTCGAGGGACTGCTCCCCCGGCGTGTGCTCACCGACGACACGCTCGACCGTGTCGACGATGTCGAGGAACCCGATCGCGCCGGCGTGGAACGCCGCGACCGCCTGCTCGTTCGCCGCGTTGAAGACCGCCGGGAACGTCCCGCCGAGCTGCCCGACCTGCTTCGCGAGCGCGACCGCGCCGAACGCCTCGTCGTCGAGGGGCTCGAACGTCCACGTGCTCGCCGTCGTCCAGTCGAGCGGGACCCCGACGCCCGGCACCCGGTCCGGCCACGCCAGGCCGAGCGCGATCGGCAGGCGCATGTCCGGCGGCGACGCCTGCGCGATCGTCGACCCGTCCACGAACTCGACCATCGAGTGCACGATCGACTGCGCGTGCACCGTCACGTCGATCCGGTTGTACGGGACGCCGAACAACAGGTGGGCCTCGATGACCTCGAGCCCCTTGTTGACGAGCGTCGCGGAGTTCGTCGTCACCACCAGGCCCATGTCCCACGTGGGGTGCGCCAGCGCCTGCGCCGGCGTGACGTCGGTGAGCTCGGCGCGCGACCGTCCGCGGAACGGTCCACCGCTGGCGGTGAGGACCAGCCGGCGGACCTCCTCAGCCGTCCCGGACCGCAGCGCCTGGGCGATCGCGGAGTGCTCGCTGTCGACGGGGACGATCTGCCCGGGCGCGGCCGCGGCCTGCACGAGAGGGCCACCGACGATCAGGCTCTCCTTGTTGGCGAGGGCCAGGGTCGCACCGGACTCGAGTGCAGCGAGGGTCGGACCGAGCCCGACCGAGCCGGTGATGCCGTTGAGCACGACGTCCGCTTCGACCGTGCGGACCAGGCGTTCGGAGTCCTCGGCGCCGAACGCGGTGTGCTCGACGCCGAAACGTGCCGCCTGCTCGGCCACGAGATCGCGGTTGCTGCCGGCGGTGAGGCCGACCACCTCGAACCGGTCGGGGTTCCGGACGACGACGTCGAGGGCCTGGGTGCCGATCGAGCCGGTGCTGCCGAGGACGACGATGCGGCGCTTCGCCGGCACGGGTCAGCCCTTGGCGAGGATGTCGACCACGAACACGAGGGTCGCGTTCTTCGGGATGCCCGAACCCTCGGTCGGGTTCGCGCCGTAGCCGTCCTCCGGCGTGACGACGATGAGGACCTGCGAGCCGACCTTCTGGCCGACGAGCCCGGTCACGAAGCCCTTGATGAGGGACCCCTCGGAGATCGTGAACGTCGTCGGGGCACCCTTCGACCATGACGAGTCGAACTCCTTGCCGGTGGAGTAGACGACGCCCTTGTACTGCACCAGAGCCGTGTCTCCGTCGGCGATCGCCGCGCCCGTGCCCTGCTTGATGACCTCGGGGGTGGTCTTCGTCGGGGCCGCGACGCCCTTCGGGATCGTGATCTCCGGCTCGCCGTCGGCCTTGTGCTTGACGGTGGGGAGCTTCGGGTCCTGCTGCTGCGCGGCGCCGTTCGACTTCGTCGGGGTCTGCGCGACGACGTCCGCGACGACGACGATCTCGCCGCCGGTGTTGAACCCGAGCGCGGACGACTGGCCGATCGCGGCGATGCGGTCACCGACGTTCGCGCACGCGAGCAGCGCACCGAAGCCGGTGCCGCCGACCGAGAGGACCTGCGGGTTGCCCTGGTCGAAGCCGACCGTGCCGAGCTTCTTCGCGTCGGACGCCTGGTACACGCTGTACGAGACCTGCGCGTAGTCGCCGTCCTTCAGCGCCTTGCCCTTGCCCTGCACGACGGTGCTGGCCTGCGGCTTCGCAGCGTCGAGGCCCTTGTCGAACTTCACGGTGGGAGCGGTGGTGCCGCCGAACGAGCCGGTGACGGTGATCGCCTTCGACGCCTTGCCCGGGTCGGGGCAGGACGTGATCGCCGCGGCGGTCGCGCTCGAGGACGCGCTCGGGGTGGCGGACGAGTCGCTCGACCCGGATCCGGAGCACGCGGCGAGTCCCAGCACGACGGCGGGGACGAGGGCGATCGGGAGGAGACGCAGACGCTTCACGAGGCCCTAGTCTGCCGCACGCACCTTGGTGTGCGGGACGTGGTGCACGGGAAACGCGACCGAGCGGGCGATGAAGCAGAGTTCGTTGGCCGTCGCGTGGGCTGCCTCGGCGTCGGCGACGCGGTCCGCTTCGAGGATCGTGACGACCGGGTGGAGCGTCGTCTCGGTGAGCTCGCCCGACCCGTCCCGGTTGAGGTTCAGGCTGGCGGTCGCCCGGTCCTCGTAGTCGACGACCGTGAAGCCCTGGGTCACCGCGACGTGGAGGTAGCTGAGCATGTGGCACTGCGCGAGGGCCGCCACGACGAGCTCCTCGGGGTTCCAGCGGTCCCGGTCGCCGCGGAACGTCGGATCGGCCGAACCGGCGATGTCGGCCTTCCCGGACGCGAGGACGTCGTGGTCGCGGCCGTAGTCGCGGTAGCCGCTCGTCCCGGTGCCCCGGTCGCCGGTCCAGCGGACGGAGACCTCGTAGGAGTGATCGGTCACGGTGCGCCTTCCGGTCGGTGCGGTGTCGGTACGATTGCGGCATGACGGTGAGCCCCGACGTCCGCACTGATCGCCATCCTCTCACCGCGGACGGGTCGGTCGAACTCGCCGTCCTCGACCGCAACGGCTTCGACGAGAGCCGCCACGTCGGGGCCGGCGTCGTGGTCGCCGCGGACGGCACCATCATCGACTCGGTCGGCGACGTGCAGGCGAGCATCTACCCGCGCTCGACGATGAAGCCGTTCCAGGCACTCGCGGTCCGACGGGCAGGCGCCGTGTTCTCCGACGAGGAACTCGTCCTGAGCACCGCCAGCCACGCCGGCACCGCCGCGCACCAGGCGATCGCGCTGCACATGCTCGAGTCCTACGACCACGTCGAGGCCGACCTCGGGTGCCCGCCGGACATGCCGTTCGACCGCGCCACCGCCCGCACCATGGACGGGCCGCGTCGTCTCGCCATGAACTGCTCCGGCAAGCACGCCGGGATGCTCGCCGCCTGCCGGGTGAACGGGTGGGACGAAGCGACCTACCTCGAGATGACGCACCCGCTGCAGCAACAGGTCCGGACGACGGTCGAGGAGTTCACGCACGAGACCGTCGACGTCGTCGGGACCGACGGTTGCGGGGCACCGGTCTTCCCGCTCACCCTCGCCGGGCTCGCGCGCGGGTTCGCGGGCGTCGTCGCCCGTGCCGAATCGGACACCGCCGCGCTCACCGACGCGGTCCTCGACCACCCCTGGGCAATCGACGGCATCGGGCGCGCGAACACGGTCACGATCGAGCGGCTGCGTGTGCTCGCCAAGCTCGGTGCCGAGGGCGTCATGGTGATGGGGCTGCCCGGCGGTGCGGCCGTCGCGGTCAAGACGCTCGACGGGGCGCAGCGCGCCGGGACGCTCGCTGCACTGACACTGCTCGAACGGAACGGGATCGTGGACCCGGCGGGGGTGGCCGACGTGATGGCTGCCACGGGCGAGAAGGTCCTCGGCGGCGGCGTGCCCGTCGGAGCGCTCCGCCCGGGTTCCGGTCTGCGCTGAGGTCATCCGCGCTCCCCCAGCTGCGGGAGCACCGGGGCGATCGCGGTGGCACGGTCGTCGTCGGGTCGGCGGAGGGCGCACCCGTAGCGGGTGACCTCGACCACGGCGTCCCACCGGCACGGGATCGTCCCTGTTCCGGGGACGAGCACGACCGTGGTGGGCTCGGAGCCGTCCGGCGGGATCGCTGCGAGGACGGCGGTGCCGGGCGGCATCGGCGGGCGCGGTGTGGGTGGTGAGCCGGGGTCGGGCGCGGGCAGGGTCCCGGCGTCGGGCGCGGGCAGGGTCCCGGCGTCGGGCGCGGGCAGGGTCCCGGCGTCGGGCGCGGGCGGGCTCGCGACGTCGGGGGCGCCGGCTTCGCGGACGTCGGGAAGATCGGCGGTGGCAGTGGTGCGGCCGCGGGCGTGGGCGTGCGCGCCGGCCGGTGTCGCACGCGCCCGCAATTGCTCCCCGACCGCGTGGAACACCGCCACCGCCAGCGCGCCGCACCCGACCACGACGACGTGCACCGGACGGTCGAGCCCGAGCTCGGCGGGCCGGCCGTCGGGCGTCGCACCGAGTACGACGACCCCCGAAGCGCCCGGCCCCACCAGCGTGGGCACCGGCAGCAGTGGCCCCGTCAGTGGTGACCCCGGCAGCGGCGGCGGCCGGACGACCACCGCGACCCGCTCCGCGTCACCCCGGTCCTGCGCCCCGCCGCGCACGAGCAGGACGTCCAGCAGAGCGCAACACACCGCCGCGCCGAACACCACGGCCCGCGGAGCCCCAGCGACCGGCGCGAGGACACCGACCACGGCCAGCACGATCGCCGCCCCGACCAGCACACAGCGTGCGACGAGAGGACTCATGCCAACAGGACACCACCGAACCGCGCAGCGTCAGTGTTCCCGGAGCGACTCCGTGGACGAAGCACTCCGGAGATCCGGCTGTGGAGGACGAAGCGAGATCGTCACTGGACGAGGAAGAACTGCTCCCCGATGTCCACCCGAGCGCCACGCTCCACGCGGTATCGGCGACCCGGCTCGCACCGGCGGATCGACCCGTCGATGTGCCGGACGACCGTGCCGTTGCCGGAGAACCGGTCGGACACCCACAGATCGTCGCCGTCGCGCCCGAGCTCGAGGTGGGTCTTCGACACGGACTTCCCCGGGTCGTGGACGGTCAGCAGGTCGTCGAACCGCTCGCCGGGTTGCGGCCGCGGCAGGCGTCCGACCAGCCCCGTGCCGTGGACGCCGAACCGCTCGCCGGTGCTGAAGTGCAGGACGAACGGTGCGCGGGTCGGGGTCTTCGAGACGATGCGGGTCTCGTCGACGTCGTCCTCGAGGTCGCCGTCGTCGTCGAGGTCGGCGTCGGCGCTCGTGGGAGCACCGTCGGCCGGCGGGAGCGGCACGGCGGTCCGGCCCCCGTCGGGCAGCGGCGGGAGTGGAGCCGCGGTCGGGGTCACGTCGGGGAGCGGCGGGAGCGGAGCGGCGGTCGGGACCACGGACGCCGCGGAGCCCGTCGGAGTCGGCACGGACGGCGGCGCGGTCGCCGAACCGGGCACGGGCGGCACGGTCGGCTCGGGGCCGGAGGGCTGCTCCGAGGACGGCGCTGCGTGCACACCCCGGGGGCGCGAGGGCGTCCGCGGCGTGTCCTCGACCGGGTCACCGCCGCCGTTGATCCAGTCGGGCAGCGGGTCCGGTTCGTCAGCGGGTGTGGGGTCCGTGTCCGACTCGGCATCGTCCTGCGCGACCAGGTCGTCCTGCGCGACCGCATCGTCCTGTGCGTCCACATCGTCCGACCAGTCGTCGGCTGCCCAGTCCGGCCGGTCCATCGGGAGCGGCACGACCGGCCCGGTGAACGCGGCGGTGACCGCGGGGCGCACCGCACCGCACTCGGCGCAGAAGATGTCGTCGGGCTCGAGGCGGTGCCCGCACACGTGGCACGTCGACGCCTGCGACCCCGGGGTCACGAGCGGTGCCGGGCGGAACGGTCGACGGTCGACCAGGGGCTCCACCACCGCGGTGTCGCCGGGCCGGGCGGGCTCGGGCTCGGGTATCGCTGGTGCGACGTCCTCGTCCGTGGGCCGTGCCGATTCGCTACCGGCGGCACCGGGATCCGTGCTCGTCTTCCCGGCATCCGCGGTGTCCGCCGAGCCGTCGGCGTCGGCCGGAGCGGGCGGACCGGCGGGCGGAGCGACCGCAGGAGCATCGGACGCGACGTCCGTCTGGTCGTCCGACGCCTTGGAGCGACCGACCCACCACGAGGGTCCGGCGGGCGCTGCTGCGGGCTCCTGGGCGGCGGGCGGGGTCCACACCGGTGCCGGGGCCTCGGCAGAGGGAAGGTCTGGGGTGGCCGCGTCGGGGGTGGCAGTGTCAGGGACTGCGGCGGACGCCGGTCGCTCGGCGATCCGGGTGACCTCGGGGTCCTCGTACTCGTCGACGACCGACGGGTACGCCCCCGGGTCGAGCGGCGGCTCGGCGGCCGGATGCTGCCGCTGGGTGTCGGTGTCGGTATCGGTGTGGGACGCGTGCTCCGACGAACCGGACCGGCCGGTGACGCCGGACAGCCCGGACCCGCCACCGTGCACGTGCGTCGGCGCACTCCGCGGGGCCACGTCGGCGGGCCGCTGCACCGGGACGGGTGCCGGCGGCTGCTCGTCACGACGATCCGCGCCCGTCAGCCAGGCGCGGGTGGCGGGGTCGAGGGTCGCCTCCGGCAGCCAGGCCTCGGTCGCCGGGTCGTCACGGCGCCCGTGGACGTCGGGCTGTTGCAGCGGAGGCGGCGGCGCCTGCTCGACGGGGGTCGGCGCTGCCGGACGTCGGCCGGCCGCTGCGGTCACGGCTCGTCCGCACTCACCGCAGAAGATCGCCCCGTCGGGGAGCATCGATCCGCAGTGTTCGCATCTGATCACGAGTTCCGCCCGTCCTCACTCGGCCGTCCACGACGCTCGCCGGCCTGCAGGCCATCGTAGTCGCGCCCTCGACCGGGTCCCTCGCCGCCCGTGTCACGGCCACGGCGCGCACCGGACGCGCCGCCCACCTCGGCGCGGCGCAGCGACCGGAGGGACACCGCGGCGCGGATCCGCTCCTTGCGGGTCCGGCCGGCCCGCAGGCTCGAGATCGCGTCGTCCGTGGCGGACCACATCCGGTCCGCTGCGGTCACGTCCGCCTCACTCGGTCCGAACACCGAGCGGTCCGCGAGCGCGGCGAGGCCCGATCCGCCGTCGCCAGGAGCGCCGACGACCGCCTCGCGTCGGGTGGCGGCCCGGGCGACGTCGTGTCCGCGGTCCACGAGGGCGTCGCGGTACTCGTCCCAGGCGCCGACGATGCGACCCCGGGGCGTCGGAGCCCGTCGCCGACGCCGACGCCGGATGCGCTTGAGCAGCACGATGACGCCGAAGGGCAGGAGCACGAGCGCGACGAACCCGAGCGTCGCGAGCACCCACGGGAGCGCGGCGAGCAGGATCTGCAGCCAGAGCGGCTGCACCGGCGGCGTGTTCCGGTCGCTCTGCGGCGGCGCCTGCTGGGACTGGTCCTGCTGTTCGGCCGGCGGCGGCGGCACCACGGTCTCGGGCCGGGTCACGGGCTGTGGCGTCTGCTGCTGTTCGTCGGGGATCTCCCGGACCGCCGGGTTCGGGTCGATCATCACCCAGCCCCACTGCGCGGTGTCGACCTCGATCCGGGCGGTGACGTCGGACCCGCGGAACGTCGTCGTGGCGCCGGAGGTCGACCCGGAGTCCGCACTCCCCCCGGCGTCGCCCCCTGCGGTGAACCCCATCACGACACGAGCGGGGAACCCGAGCTGGTCCGCCATCAGCGCCGCGGCCGCCGCGTACTGCTCCTGGTCCCCGATCATGAGCGGCGACGTCAGGAGTTCCTCGATCCGGTCCGCGCCGTGCCCGGACCGGCTCGCCCGGTCGTCGCCGACGCCGTGGCTCACGTAGCCGTTGCGCTTGAGCGCCTGCACCATCGCGACGAGCTTCGCGCCGTCGGTGTCGGCGTCCGCCGTGTACGCGTCCACCGTGTCCCGCACCGCGTCCGGTACCGATCGTGGCGTCGGCACGGAGGCCGTTCCCGGGCGCGCGGACGCCAGTTGCTCGTCCGTCGGCTGCTCCGGGACGACGGCCGTCAGGTCGTACCGGGTCCCGTCGGCGACGCCGCCGACGACCGCGCCGGTCCCCGTCGAGGCGTTGTAGTAGAACGCCCCGCGCTGCTTCTCCGCGTCGCTGCCAGTGAAGTCGACGTGCTCGAGGTCGCCGACGGTCGGCAGCCAGACGCCGCTGTACCCGTCGACGGTCACGCCCACGCGGACCGTGGAGCCGGAGACGCCGCGCACGTCGACCGAGGTGGGGACGCGCTCGAACGTCCCCGACGACGTCGACCCGTCCGCCCCGCCGACGCGGTACACGACACCGTCGTAGGTGTCGAGCGTCGCGATCCGGAGGAACCCGTTGGTCGGCAGCCCCGTCACGCGCAGCTGCGCAGCGTCGGACTGCGTCTGCTCCTCGTAGGCGCGGAAGCCGCTCAGCGGGCTGACGTAGTCGCGCGGGTCGAACGGCCGGACGACGTCGGTCCGGGCCACCGTGCGACCCACCGAGGGCGGCGCGATGAGTCCGAGTCCCGTCGCGACGACCGCGGCAGCGACGATCGTCCCGGTCCCGACGAGCGCCGGCCGGAGCACCGACCGCGCGACGGGCACCCGGGTGCCGATCGTCGTCGCCACGGCGACCGCGCGCCGCGCGTGCCGCACCGTCAGTGCCCACACCAGCGCGACGCCGGTGAGCGCGACCGCCGTCACGATCGACGTGTCCAGCCGGCTCGGCCCGACCACGACACCGGCCGCGAAGACCACCAGCGCCGGGATGCTGGCCAGTTCCTGCCTGGAGGCGCGGGTCGCCACGCTCACGGCCGTCACCGTGGCGACGAGGAGCGTCGCGAAGTACGGGACCAAGAGCGATTCGTACGAACCGACCGGGAGACTGATCGTGACGAGCCGCTTCCACCCGAGCGCGACGCCCGCGAAGAGTTCGACGAGCCCCGGCCCGGTCGGGAGGAGCCCGGCGGCGGACCCCGGCACGGCCGCCGGGACCCCGGTCAGCGTGAAGACCGCGACGGTCGCGACCGCGACGACGGCCGTCGGGAGCCGGAGCACCGTGCCGACGAGTGCCACCAGGGTGCCGAAGACCACGGCGGTCACCGCGGCGACGATCATCGAGTCGTCGCGGTACACGGGCCACCAAGCGACGCTGGCGACCGCGAGGAGGAGCCACACGACGAGCGTCCCGCCGGCCAGCCGGAACGGTGAGAGACGGCGGGCGTCGCGGCGGGCGTCGCGACGGACGGTCTTCCGTGCCCGGGTGTCCGGGCTCGCTGCGACGCTCACGCGGCCGACGCCGATCGGTGCAGCGCGTGCCGGAGGTCGTCGAGGTAGCCGATCGTCATGACGGTCAGCCCAGCGACACGGAGGAACCGGGGCTGTGCCTCCGGCTCGCAGATGACGGCGACGACCTCGACCCCGACGGGGAACCGGGTCGCCGCGAGTCGGAGGGCGGGGAGCTCGACGCTCGACCCGACCACGAGGAACGCGACCGAGATGCCGGCCGTGTCCGTGCCCACGATGCGGGCGACCTCGGCGATCGGCAGGCACGCGTCCGCCAGGCCGACCGAGGCGAACTCGTCGAGCAACCGCGTCGGGGTGACCGTGGGCAGCGGGTGCACGGCGTAGACCGGCCGCTTGGCGAACTCCGGCGTCCGCTCGGACACCACCACCGAGACCTCGCGGCCGTCCCGGATCGCCCGGGCGCCGAGGGAGGCCGCCGCGCTGACCGCGAGCTCGAACTCCTCGTCGTCGGCGAACTCGGCCCGGGAGATCCCGAGCGCGACGACCAGGTGCGACCGACGGGTGTCCTCGAACTGGCGCACCATCAGCGCCCCGGACTTCGCCGTCGACTTCCAGTGGATCGTGCGCGGGTCGTCGCCCGGCATGTACTCCCGGATCGCGTGGAAGGCGATGTCCGCCGGGGACAGGTCGGTGGTGGCCTGACCCTCCAGGTCACGCACGAGTCCGGTGCTCGTCGACGGGATCGCGATCGTCCGCGGGTGCACGATGACCTGCTCACGGGCGGTCCAGACGACCTCGCGGCGGACCAGGCCGACCGGGTCCGCCCGCACACCGGTCACCGGACCCACGTCGAGCACGCCGCGGCGCACCGTCGGCACCGGCACCTCGCGCTCGAACGTGCCCCGCGGCCCGATCGACGGGATCGCCACGTCGACCAGACCAGCGCCGACCGGGACCTCGACGGTCGTCGGGACCGACGGCAGGCGCACCGGGTTCTCCGCCGTCACCACCACACCGGCGGCGTCGCCGACCGCCACGCGGTGTTGCGGCAGCCGCATCCGGATGAGCAGCCGCGACCGCCCGATGAGGGCGACCGCGGCGACGACGACCAGGACCGCTCCCGCGAACCCGACGACGACGACCTCCCGCAGGCCGAACCGGTAGCCGAGCGCGAACGCGACGACCGTGAGCGCCGCCACCGTCCAACCCAGTCCCGTGACGACGGACGAGACCTCCGCCCACCCACGCTTGACGAGCCTCCAGGCCGTCGCCCATGCGCGCGCGAGACCGACGACCGCGTCCGCGGCCACACCGTCCCGGTCCCCCACGAGACGGGTCCGGACGTTCGTCAGGCCGGCGACCGTCCCCGTGCGCTCGTACGCCGTCGCCCAGCGACGCGACCGCGTCGAGGACGGGCGGCGCGACCGCGTGGAGACGGGCCGGCGGTCGGTCACGACGCGGACCGGTCCGCCGGGGGCGGGGTCTCGACGAGCAGCTGGGCGATCACGCTGGTGGCGCTCACGCCGTCGAACTCGGCCTCGGCGTCGAGGACGAGCCGGTGCGCGAGGATCGGGACGGCGAGGGCCTTCACGTCGTCCGGCGTGACGTAGTGCCGGCCGCCGAGGGCAGCGAAGACCCGCGATGCGCGCATGAGCCCCATCGCGCCACGGACGCTGACGCCGAGGCGGACTTCGCTCGCCGCGCGCGTGGCGTCCACCAGACGAGCGACGTAGTCCGCGATCACGGGGTCGACGTGCACCGTGCGGGCGAGCGCCGCCATCTCCGTGATCGTCGCCGCGGGCACCACGCTGGCCAGCGGCACCGAACTCGACGGTGCCGACGATGTCTCGAGGATCTTCACCGTCGCCGCGTGGTCCGGGTAGCCGATCGACGCCTTCATGAGGAAGCGGTCGAGCTGCGCCTCCGGCAGGCGGTAGGTGCCGGCCTGCTCGACCGGGTTCTGGGTCGCGATCACCATGAACGGTGCGGCCAAGCGGTGGTTCACGCCGTCGACCGTGATCGCGGACTCCTCCATCGCCTCGAGCAGTGCGGACTGGGTCTTCGGGCTCGCGCGGTTGATCTCGTCGGCGAGGACGATGTTCGCGAACACCGGGCCGCGGTGGAAGTCGAACTCCTGCGTCTTCTGGTCGTAGACGCTGATGCCCGTGATGTCGCCCGGCAGCAGGTCCGGTGTGAACTGGATGCGGTTCGTCGATCCCTGCACGCTCTGCGCCATGGCCCGGGCGAGGCTGGTCTTGCCCGTGCCCGGGACGTCCTCGAGCAGCAGGTGGCCCTCGCTGAGCATCGCCGTGACCGCGAGACGGATCACGAAGGTCTTCCCGAGGAGCACCTGCTCGACGTTGGTCACGATGCGGCCTGCGACGTCGGCGAACCAGGTGGCCTGCTCCGGGGTCATGCTCATGCGGTGTCGTTCCTTCGGTGGTGCGTCGTTGGTCGTGGGCGCGCTACTCGGAAGCGTAGGGCGTGTCGGGCCCGTCGCTCAGTTGCCGGACGGTGGAGTCGCATCAGTGGGGGTCGGAGCGGGATCGAGTTCGACGGGATCCGTCCACGAGCCTTGCTGCGCGCCGGAGGAGTCGTTCGGAGCATCGACGCTCGCGCGGATCCGCACCCAGTAGCCGCCCGCGGGTGTCTGCAACGCGTCGTCGGGCGTCCACCCCGACTGCGAACCGACACGACCGATGCCGGTGTCGCCGACCACCGTGCCTGACGCGTACCACTCGATGTCGTACGTCACCGTCAACGTACCCGGGGGCGTCGACAGGTCGAGCGCCGAGGGTGTGGCTCCCTTGAGACCCACCACCGTCGAGATCGCCGCCGCGGTGATGTGCTTCCACTCGTCGGAGTCCTGGCAGAACGACCCGAGGGTCGGGCCGCCGCACGCTCGCACGACGACGTCGGTCTCGCTGTTGTAGCTTCCACCGGGCACGCCCTCCCACGAGCCGTTCAGCGTCTGGAAGCCGCTGCCGGGGTCGATCTCGTAGTGCAGGCCGGCGCCGGAGGCCCCGGAGGGTCGGCTGACGATCACCTGCCAGTGGTCCGCATCGGTGGAGTCGAGCCGCGTCTGGGCGTCGACCTGTCCGGACGGTGTCTCGTACGTTTGCGTGGTGGCGTAGTCGACGTTGCAGAACGTGCCGTTGCTGGAGACGACGGCGTACCTCGGGCTGCCGTAGCCGACCGCGTCGGAGACGCCGGATTGCGACCCGAGGTAGGTGCCGGACGGCGACTTGCAGTCGAACTGCCCGTCGACGCGGTACGCCGCGTAGGAGATCCCCGATCCGCCGGCGCTGTCAGCTCCGCTCCACGTGAGCGTCACGGAGGACTTGCCGCCGTTCGAACGGTCACCGACGGTCGCGGTGAGTCCTTGCACCTTGCCCGGCGTGCCGACCGCGGCACCCGTCGCCGACGCGGAGTTCCACTGCACCACCGTTCCGTTGCGGTCGGCACCGTTCCGGGCGGACACCGTCACCGTGTACTGCGCACCGCTCTGCGCGCCGGTGAAGGACGTGCTCGTGGCCGTCCCGACGTTCCGCGACGACGACAGGCCAGGGCCCTCGATCGTCACGACGTAGTTGCTGACCGGGGTCCCGTTGCTCGGCGCGCTCACCGCGTTCCAGGAGACGTCGAGCTGGTTCGGCGTGCTCTTGCTCGGCGAGACCGTGATGCCCTTGGGCGGCGCCGGCACGAAGTCGGCACTGACGGCGCTCGACTCGGCGGAGGCCTTCGAGTCGCCCACGGCGTTGGTCGCGACGACGCTGAACCGGTACGACCCCTTCGGGTCGAGACCGGTGATCGTGCAGACCGTCGCGGTGCCGCAGTCCTTCGAGACACCGTCGGTCCCCTGCAGGCGGTACCGCGTGATCGGCGAGTTGTTCGCCTGCGGGGTCGACCAGGTGAGCGTCGCCTGACCACCTTCGTAGGAACCGGTCCGGCTGGGCGCACCGGGTGCGTCCGGGACGTCCTGCACGGAGATCGTCACGTCGCCCCAGACGTACCGGTCGGGATCGTCGGTGGCGTCGGCGACCTGGTACTGCAGGTGCGCGTCGACCGGCTTGGCCTTGGCGGACACGCTGACCTGCAGGCGGGACTTGTCCGCGCTGGGCGTGACGGTGACGCCGCTGGGCAGCCCACCGCCGAGCCCGCGGATGTCGACGACGCGGAGCCGCTGCCCGGGGAACGGGTTCGTCGGCTCGTCGTTCTGGAGGACGTCGATCGTGGTGGTCTGGCCGCGCTTCGTCACCGACGAGTCGGCGCCGGGCTGCACGAGCGGTCGGGTCGAGGCGACGACGTCCACGGCGATCACACCGGAGCGCCCGGCGTTCGCGGAGTCCGCGACGCCGATTCCGATCGAGGCCGTGGTGTTCTTCTGCGCGGTGTCCGCCACCTTGATGACGACCGACTGGCCCGAGATCGTCGCGGTGGTGCCGTCGCTCGGCTTGCTGACGACCGAGTACCGGAGCTCCGGGAGGTCCTTCGGGTACGGGTAGTCGGTGAGCTTCGTCAGGTCGATCGTGCGCGACTCGCCGGGCTGCATGTCCACCGAGGAGCCGGTGAACGCCGGCGGCTGGTTGGACCGCGGCGTGACCTTCACCGGCAGGACGAGCGTGGCCACCCGCCCCTTGCCGCCGTTCGCGTTCGACCCGTCTGTGACCTCGAACGAGATCGAGGCGTTGCCGTAGTACAGCTTCGACGAGGTGAACTGCAGCGTCGAGGAGTCCACCACCAGGTCCTGGCCGTTCGCGTGTGTCGCCTTCACGGTGCCGTCGTCGGTGATCTTCGCGGTCTGCCCGTTCGCCGTCACGACGTACTTCGACAGCGGGATCCGCACGGTGGCCTCGCTCTTGACGGTGATGGCCCCGGCGGTGCGGTTGATCTGCGGCAGGGCGTCATCGAAGCCGGGCACGTGGATGAACCCGTAGGACACGATGTCGGGGTGGTCGATCCGGGCCACCGAGAACGGGATGACCTGCGAGTCGTCGGTCAGGCGGACGACGATCCGCTGGTCGTCCGTGGCGCGGGCGTTGTCGCCGTAGCCGTCGACGACGCCCACCTTCAGGTCGGCCGCCGTCCCCTCGGCGAAGAACACGTTCTTGAGCACGTCGACGGTGACGCTCTGCCGGTGCAGGATGTCCTGCAGGTCGAGGGTGGTGTCGTCGACCTCGGGACGGAGTGGCTCCGCGTCGGGGTCGACGGTGACGGTCAGGAACGCGGTGCTCGCACCACCGTTCTCGTTCGCGACCGTGTAGAGCACGGCGAAGTCGCCGCGCTCCGCCGTCTTGGGCGGGGTCACCCGGATCTGCTGCTTCTGCAGGACCTTCGCCGTGACGCCGTCCGCGGTGGGTTCGGCCTTCGTGACGGTCAGCTGCCCGCCCTCGGGGTCGGAGTCGTTCTGCAGGACGCGGACGGTGACCGATCCGCCGGGACGGATCGTGACGTGGTCGGCCTCGGCGACCGGGTTCGACGCCTGTTCGGCGCGCGGTGCGATGCCGACCCTGACGGTCCCGGTGGCGCGCGCACCGAGCGCGTCGACGACGGTGTAGGTGAACTCGTCGGTCCCGGCCGAGTAGTCGCCGGCCTCGTACGTGAGGGCGTCCGCCGCGACGTCGGTCACGGACCCCTTGTCGGGGTTCGAGGCCACGCCGACCAGCTGCACGGAGTCGCCGTCGGGGTCGATGCCGTTCAGCGGGACCGACACCCGGACCGACTGGCCGGCGACCACGCGGGCCGTGACGGTCTGGGGCACGGGCGGGTTGTTCGTCGCGGCGTCCCGCTCGCGCACCGAGATCGACACGGTGGCGTCCGCGTACTGGCCGTCCGGTCCGGCGACGCGGTACACGGCGGTGTAGTTGCCCGGTGTGTCCGGAGCGAGGTAGCGCAGGTGGTCACCGGAGACGAAGAGGAGGCCGCCGTCGCCCGGGACGTTCTGCACGAGGTCGGGCTGCAGGGTGAGCGGCTCCCCCTCGGGCTGGGTGTCGTTCGCGAGCACGTCGATGTTCGCGACGTCACCGACCCGGACCGTCGCGGTGTCGGGTTGCGCCACGGGCGGCTGGATCCGGTCCGGCTTGGGGATCTCGACGACCGTGACGGTGCCGACCGACGATGCCAGCCCGTTGGTCTCGGTGTACCGGAACGACACCGGGCCGTCGAGCGGCGCCGTCAGGGTCACCCGCACGGTGTGTTGGTCGAGGATGCTCGCCTGCACACCGGACCCGCGGTCCGGTCCGTCGAGCGCGGTCACGAGCAGCACACCGCCGGCGGGGTCGATGTCCGTCGCTGTGACGTCGGTGTCCTTCGTCGAGAGCGTGTTGACGAACACGGTCTTCGGCGTGGTGATCGGTGCGGTCGAGGCGTCGGGCGGGGCGAGGATCGTGATCCGCACGATGCCGCTCGTGGTCTTCGTGCCGTCGGTGACGGTGTACTCGAGCTGGTGGTCGCCGGCTCGGGCCCCCAGTACCCGGAAGGTGCCGGAGTCGTAGCTCGGTGTGACGGTCAGCTCGGAGGCCGAGGACACGCTCGTCAACGTGACCGTCCCGTTGCCGCCGCGCACGTGGTCGAGCGGATCGACGCTGAACGCCTTGCCCGCGTAGCCCTGCACCGGGAACGGGTCGGCGTAGAGGGGAACGCTCCCCTGCTTCGCGACGTGCACGGTGACGGAGCCGCGACCGTCGGCGCGGCCGTCGCTCACCACGAGCTGCACGGCACGGTCGCCGGTGCGCCCGCTCGCGTTGCGGTAGTCGAGGAGACCGTCCGGGGTGGTGGACACCCGGTCGCCGTCAGCGGCCGTCGCGGACTGCAGGTACACCGGATCGCCGTCGGGGTCGACCCAGTCGCCGAGCACGTTCGTCACGACGTGCCCGTTCTGCACGACGTCGGCCGAGGTGTCGCGCACCTGACGCGGCGGGTCGTTCGCCGAGTCCGGTCGGACGGTCACGGTCACCGTCGCGGTGTCCGATCCGCCGTTCCCGTCGGTGATCGTGTACGGGAAGGTGACGGTGCCCGTCGCGCGTGCGGCGAGGGTGATCTGGAGGCGCTGGCCGTCCGCCACGATGGCCACGTCGCCGACGGCGTCGGCGATGCTTCCGACCTCGCTCACGACGATCGGGTCGCCGTTCGGGTCGTAGTCGTTGAGCAGGACCGGGAGGCTCGTGGTGCGTCCCGGACGAGCGCCCAGGTCGTCGTCGACCGCCACCGGCGGCTTCTGGTCCTTCTCGATCTCCGGATCGTCGTCGGACACCTGCTCCTGCTGCTGGTCCTCGTCCTTCTTGATGAGGTCGGACCAGTTGTCGATCAGCTGTCCGCTGCGGTCGATCGCCCAGGAGCGTCCGCTCTGCGGGTCGTTGGCGACGACGGTGCGGCCGTTGTGCAGGATCTGCAGGTCCCCGGTACCGGCGGTGCTCGCGAGGCGCTGGAGGCCGCGGCCGGCGCAGGTGTCCATCGCTTGACCGCCCGCCCACGCGGCGTAGGTGCAGGACCCGACGACAGTGGGCCGTGCAGCCCGCCCGGACACCTGGAGCGCGGTGCGCTCGACCTGCCCGGACGCCGAGACGTGGACGATACCGGCGGTCCCGGCGACGACGACGTCCGACGAGTCGTCGGACGACCGCTGGAGCGCCGGCGACGCACCGACGCGGGCGCCGAGGTCGACGGTGTCGCCGTCGACCGAGATCTCCCCCGAGGTCCGGTCGAGCACGGCGAGGTGGTCCCCGAACGACGCCACCTGCACGTCGTCGCCGCGGTCCGTCTTGACCGTCCAGCGCTTCGCGACGGTGAGCGTGCTGCCGACGTCGACGAGCGCGGCCGTCCCCGTCTTCGGCGAGTACACGGCGACGTGGCTGTCCGACGCGTCGAAGACCGCGTCGGCGCCGAGCGTGAGGTCGGCCTTGGTCGACGCGTCGAACTCGCCGAGGTCCTTCGCGGGGGTCGCCCAGACCTCCCCGGTGTCGCCGTTGCCGATCACCGCGGTCGACCCCGCGAAGAAGACCTGGGGTGAACCGGCCGGCAGCGTGACGGGGTCGGCGACGGTGGCGTCGGCGACGTCGACCTTGGCCACCGTGCCCTTCGTCTCGTCGACGCTGTAGACGGTCGAGCCGCGCTGCAGGACGGACAGGCTGTCGCTCGCGGTCTCGACCGCGGTGTTGAGCTGCAGGACCCCGGTGTTGGCCCGGCCGACCGCGCCGTACTCGGCGGAGGGGACCCAGACGGTCCCGTCGCCCAGGTCGACGCGCTGGGTGTGGTACCCCGTCGAGGCCATCGCCGCGGCAGCGACGACCGCGCCGACCACCACGGAGGCACCGATCGTGACCGCTGCCGAGCGGTGCTTGGCGAGGAACGCCCGGATCACCCGCCGCTCCCGATCGTCGCGCACTTCTGTGCACTCGCGACGCCGGTCTTGCCATCACGGTTCACCGCGACGGCGATGCACTGTTCGTCGCCCTTCTTCCCGGAGACGACGAAGCTGGTGCCCGTCTGTTGGCTCGCGGCACCGTTCGACGAGATGACGTAGGTGTCCCCCGTCCGCAGTCCGGGGTCCGGCCAGGTGAACGTCACCGAGGCGGCGGACGACGACGCCCGGACGTCGGCGACCACGGGGATCGCCCCGGCGCCGAGGCGTCCGACCACGATGACCGTGGCGACGGCGAGGGCGGCGACGACCAGGACGGCGACCGAGCTCACCCACACCAGGGTGGACCGCGAGCGTCGTCGCGCTCGGGTGACGGAACCGGTCCGGTGAACGGTCCCGACGCTCTGCGCACCTGCTGCGGACGTTCCCCCCTGCAGGGTCTTCCGGGTCCGGCGGCGTGCACCGACGCGGGTCGGCGGCTGCAGTTCGCGGACCATCGTCCGGTCGCCGTCCGGGCTCGGGGTCGCGATGGCCCACGCCTCGACGGCCACGTCCGCCGTCGTCTGCGGGATGCCGAGCTCGGCCTCGACCTGCTGGAAGCCCCGGACGAGCTCCATCACGGTGGAGGGACGACCCGCGACCTTGCGGGACATCGCCGCGGCGAGCAGCCGTTCGAGCGAGGGCGGGACGTCCGTGCGGCCGGTCGGCTTCACGCCGCCCTTGTCGATGCGCCCCATCAGGTCCGCCGCGCCGTTCTTGCCGCCGCGCACCTCGAACGGACTCCGTCCGGCCAGGAGTGAGAAGACCGTCGCGGCGAGGGAGTACACCTCGGACTGGATCGTGCCGCGGGACTCGTCGATGAGGACCTCGGGCGCCGACCACGGGATCGACATCCCGATCGGTTCGTCGGGGTCCGCTTCGCCGATCGTCGCCGCGATGCCGAAGTCGGACAGGACCGGGTTGCCGTAGGCGGTGAGGAGGATGTTCGACGGCTTGATGTCGCGGTGGAGCACGCCTTCGCGGTGCGCCGTCTCGAGCGCGGAACCGATCCGGATCCCGATCGCCAGGACCTCGGAGACGGGGATCGGTTCGCGCCGGTACCGCTCGCTGAGCGACGAGGAGCAGAGTTCCATGACGAGGTAGGGCCGGCCGTCGGAGGCGACGCTCGCCTGGAACACCGTGAGGATCGACGGGTGCGTGCTGAGGCGTGCCATCAGGTTCGCCTCGGCCTGGAACATTTGCCGGACGCGGTCGTCGACCACCTCGTCGAGGAGCACCTTGACGGCGACCTGCCGACGCGGCATGTCCTGCTCGTAGAGGAAGACGTCCGCGAAGCCGCCGGAACCGAGGACGTGCACCGGGCTGAAGCCCGCGATGACGGGCGGGGTGGACGGCAGGCGTCGCGCCATCGTGCCCTCCTCCCCGGCCGAGCGGCCAGCTCTCTCGTCACGGCCATGCCATTGTACGAACCGCGTGTGACCGACATTCCGCCCGCGGTCCTGCCCCGGAGTCCGTCGGCGCCCCAGTTCGGGGGCCACTCAGTGGCGTGGGAGCGTGTCCTCCGCGTCGCCGTCGTCCGGAGCATCGTCCACCTGCAGCACGACGACGGTCACGTTGTCGCGTCCACCGGCCACCACGGCGTCGCCGACGAGACGCTCCGCGAGGCCCTGCGCCGACGGCACGCGCGCGGCGATCCGTCCGATGCCGGCGTCGCCCAGCTCCTTCGTCAGGCCGTCCGAGCAGATGATGTAGCGGTCCCCGGCACGGAGCGGCAGGGTCCACCAGTCCGGCTCCGGCGGCTCACCGAAGCCCACGGCACGCGTGATCACGTTGCTGTCCGGGTGCCGCTCGGCGTCTTCGGCACGGAGGAGGCCGGCGTCGACCATCTCCTGCACCACCGAGTGGTCGACGGTGACGCGACGGAGCACGCCGTCCTCGATCCGGTAGGTCCGGGAGTCGCCGACGTTGAACACGAGGGCCGCCGGCTGCCCGAGCGACGCGACCAGCGCGATCCCGGTGACGGTCGTCCCGGCGCCGATCGCGTTGCCGCCCGCGGCTCGCTCGATGTCCGCGGTGGCGAGCAGGAGCGCCCGCTGGATCGACTGGCGGGTGGTGAACGGGCTCTCGATCGCCTGCTCGAGCCGCCGGACCACCGCGTCGCTCGCGCGGTCACCCGCGAGGTGCCCGCCCATCCCGTCGGCGACGACGAAGAACGGTGCACCGACGATGTAGCTGTCCTCGTTGTGGTCGCGGCGGCGGCCGACGTCGGTCGCCGCTCCCCAGGACAGCGTCAGGGTGGTGCCGTCGGCACCGGGGACGTCGATGGCGTGCGCAGTCGCTGCTCGGCCGAGTTCGGTCACGTTTCAGGGTCGCTCTCTGGGGGTTCGGGGCGTGCCGGTCGGCGGGTCTGCCGGCCACGTGGGACGGGGTGGGAGGTCTCCCGACGCTGGTGCGATCCGCAGGTGCGGCGAGAGGATCTCGATCACGTTGCCGTCGCCGATCTCGACCACCGTACCCGTCAGCACCACGTTCGAGGCGCCCGCGGGCATCCGGAAGGGCGCGGCACCCGCCGGCCGGACGACCGTGCCGTTGGTCGACCGGAGGTCGTCCACGACTGCGGCTTCCCCCTCGGCGTGGAGGAGCACGTGCGACGAGGACACCTGACCGCTCGGCGAGGGCACGGTCACGAGTTCCGGCGTGGGCCCCTGCACGATCCGCGGGAGGCCGGGGCGACGGCCCACGATCACGGGGCGGTCGAGACGGAGGGTGCGGTCGCCGACCCGGATCGACGGCACTCTGGTCGTCGGGGCGGGGGCGCTGACCGCCGGGTCGTCGGCGGGAACGTGGAGCGCCCGCGGCGCGGCGGTCGGCCGGACGAGGGTGTCCTCCGACGCCGACGCGTCGGGCGGCACCGGACGGATGACCGTGTCACCGAGGACGTGGTCCGCGAGGTCGGCGGCCCGCGGCGCGCGCGCACGGCGGACGACGGTGTCGTCGATGTCGTCGTCGCGCAACCGAGCCCTCCAACCGTGGTCGACACCACCGTAGACGATCCGGTCCGCCGGTCGTCACCGCCGCTCCCACGCGGGGCCGGTCCCCGCTCGGACCGACCGCAGCACGAGGCCCGCGAGCGGGTCGTCGGCACGGGCCTCGAGCGCGTACTGCGCCCGCGTCTGGGCTCGGGCTACCGACCCGAGGGCCCACGAGCACCACGACGCGATCGCCAGGGCACCGGCGGCGCCCGACGCCGTGTCGGCCGACGGGTCCTCGGTCCGCCACCACCGCCAGGCATCGGCGCACCGGTCCCCGGCGATGCGGAGCCGCGCGCGGTCCGGTTCCGGCCCGAGCCCACGGAGCGCCGGTGGCGTCGGGTCGAGGAACGGATCGAACGCGGCGACCGCGCGGGGGTCGGGGCAGTCCCGAGCCGAGAGGAACGCGATGAGGGCGAACCGCGTCGCGAGCGCGGCGCAGGCGGTCAGCACGGCGATCGACGCCGTCCTGGGCATCGGCTCGTCGCCGGCGGCGACGAGCGCGCTGCAGGCCGCGGGGAGGGTGACTGCTGCCGCGATCTCGCGCGGGTAGTGCACTGGGGCGTCTGGCCGGGGGCGTGTCGTGACGGGGATCATGCACGACATCGAAACGCACGCCGCGCCTCCAGTCCGGGCCGACGCCACCATCTGTGGAACGGAGGCGACCAGTCGCTCCTGTGGAGGACGAAGCGCCGTCGTCAGACGGCGACGGGGTCGAGACTCTCCGCGACGAGGTCCCACGTGCCGTCGTGCTCCTCGAACACCACGCCGTGCGATGCTGCCCAAGCGAGCAGCTCGGGCATCGAGTCCACCTCGGCACCCGTGCGGGCGAGCAGTCCGACGAGTCGACCCTTCGCCGTCTTGTTCCAGTGGTTGAGCGCCTTCCGCCGTCCGGATCCGTCGACGCTCACCACACGCAGCACGACGGCGGCCGGAACAGGACCGAGCTGCCGGTACCCCTCGGAACGCAGGTCGAGCACCAGGCCGTCCGCCGTCAGCGCCGCGAGGACACGGGCGGACGCCGCGGGCCAGTGCGATGCGAGCCGGGGCGAACCGAGTCGCGAGTCGTGCGACAGACGGTAGGCGGGGATGCGGTCACCGCCGCGGATGGGTCCGAACATCGCGGACTGGACGACCACGTGGTCGAACCACCACGCGCGGGTCGCAGCGTCCGCGCCGAGCGTGGCGAGCGGGTCGTAGAGGACCCCCGTGTACCGGTCGATCGCCGGCAAGGTCGGTGACGTGTCGAGCGCGAGGTTGCGGAAGCGCTCCGCGATCGACTTCGGGCCGAGCTTCAGGGCCGTCCGCGCCGAGGACTCCTCGGAACTGACGGAGCGGGCCGCGGTGATCACCGCGGCCCGCTCGTCGGACAGTTCCGGGAACGACAGCGCACGCAGGTCGAGCGTGCGGTCCGTGTCCCCGCCCTCCCGCTTCGTCTCCGAAGGCGGGAGGAGGACGGTCAGTCCGGTCAGGACGCCAGCGCGGCCTGGCGCGCCACGATCGTGACCGTGTCGTGCTCGACCGACAGGAAGCCGTCTTCGGCATCCGCGGCCACCGTCGAGCCGTCGGCCCGGGTGATGCGGACCTGACCCTGCGCGAGGGTCGCGAGCAGCGGCTCGTGCCCCGCGAGGATGCCGATCTGGCCTTCGGTCGTGCGTGCGACGACCATGGTGGCGTCGCCCGACCAGACCTCACGGTCGGCCGAGACGACGCTCACGGTGAGTGCCGCCATGTCAGCGGTTCTCCTTCTGGATCTGCGCCCACTTCTCTTCGACGTCGTTGATGCCACCGACGTTGAAGAAGGCCTGCGTGGCCACGTGGTCGAACTCGCCGTCCGCGATCGCACGGAAGGACTCGATGGTGTCCTTCAGCGGAACGGTCGAACCCTCGACGCCCGTGAACTTCTTGGCCATGTAGGTGTTCTGCGAGAGGAACTGCTGGATGCGACGTGCGCGCTCCACCGTGATCTTGTCCTCTTCGGAGAGCTCGTCGACACCGAGGATGGCGATGATCTCCTGCAGCTCCTTGTTCTTCTGGAGGATCTGCTTGACGCGCGTGGCCGTCTCGTAGTGGTCAGCACCCAGGTACCGGGGGTCCATGATCCGCGAGGTCGACGTCAGCGGGTCGATCGCCGGGTACAGACCCTGCGACGCGATCTCACGCGACAGCTCCGTGGTGGCGTCGAGGTGCGCGAACGTGGTCGCCGGCGCCGGGTCGGTGTAGTCGTCGGCCGGCACGTAGATCGCCTGCAGCGAGGTGATCGAGTGACCACGCGTCGAGGTGATGCGCTCCTGGAGCACACCCATCTCGTCGGCGAGGTTCGGCTGGTAGCCCACCGCGGACGGCATGCGACCGAGCAGCGTCGAGACCTCGGAGCCGGCCTGCGTGAAGCGGAAGATGTTGTCGATGAAGAGGAGCACGTCCTGCTTCTGGACATCGCGGAAGTACTCCGCCATCGTCAGCGCCGACAGGGCCACGCGGAGGCGCGTCCCCGGCGGCTCGTCCATCTGGCCGAACACGAGGGCCGTCTTGTCGAAGACACCCGCCTCTTCCATCTCACCGATGAGGTCGTTGCCCTCACGGGTGCGCTCGCCGACACCGGCGAACACCGACACACCGCCGTGGTCCTGCGCGACGCGCTGGATCATCTCCTGGATGAGGACGGTCTTGCCGACGCCCGCACCACCGAAGAGGCCGATCTTGCCACCCTGCACGTACGGGGTGAGGAGGTCGATCGACTTGATGCCGGTCTCGAACATGGAGGTCTTCGACTCGAGCTGGTCGAAGGCCGGGGCCTTGCGGTGGATCGGCCAGCGCTCGGTGATCTCGAGCTTCTCGTCGGTGTTGAGCACGTTGCCCAGCACGTCGAAGACCTTGCCCTTGGTGACGTCGCCGACGGGGACCGAGATCGGAGCGCCCGAGTCACGGACCTCCTGGCCACGGACCAGACCGTCGGTCGGCTTCAGGGAGATGGCGCGGACGAGGTCGTCGCCGAGGTGCTGTGCGACCTCGAGGCCGATCTCCTGCGACGAGTCACCGATGGTGATGGTCGTGAACAGGAGGTTGTACATCTCGGGGATGGCGTCGTGCGGGAACTCGATGTCGACGACGGGACCCGTGACACGGGCGATCCGTCCGACACCGGGCGCCGACGACGTCTCGACCGCGGTGGTGGCGGTGTCGGTCATGGCTGGTGCCTTCCTGAGGGGTTCTGTCCGCGAGCTGCGCGGACGACTACTTCTTCTTCGACGAGAGGGCGTCGGCGCCGCCGACGATCTCGGAGATCTGCTGGGTGATCTCGGCCTGTCGAGCGTTGTTCGCGAGACGCGTGAAGTCGCGGATGAGCGAGTCGGCGTTGTCGCTCGCAGCCTTCATCGCCTTCTGCCGTGCGGCGTGCTCGGAAGCAGCCGACTGCAGCATGGCGTTGAAGATGCGGCTCTCGATGTACACCGGCAGCAGTGCGTCGAGCACTGCGTCGGCGTCCGGCTCGAACTCGTACAGCGGGAGCGGCTCGTCGTTCGACGGAGCCTCGACCCCGTCGACGACCTCGAGCGGGAGCAGCCGGACGACCTGCGGCTCCTGCGTGGCGAGGCTGAGGAACCGGTTGAAGACGATGTGGATCTCGTCCACGCCGCCCTCAGCGGTGTCCTGCAGGAACTTCGCCACGACGGCGTCCCCGATGGCCTTCGCCGTCGAGAACTCCGGCTGGTCGGTGTTGCCGACCCACTGCTGCTCGGACGCACGCTCACGGAAAGCGAAGTACCCGACGGACTTGCGCCCGACCAGGTAGAACACGACTTCCTTGCCCTCGCTGCGGAGCAGGGAGGCGAGCTCCTCGCCCTGCTTGAGGACGTTCGTGCTGAACGCGCCGTTCAGGCCGCGGTCCGACGTGAACAGCACGACGGCTGCCCGCGTCGAGGACTCCGGCTCGGTGGTCAGCACGTGGTCGACGTTCGAGAACGTCGCCACGGCCGACACCGCGCGCGTCACGGCCCGCGAGTACGGACCCGACGCGGCCATGCGGGCCTGCGCCTTCTGGATCCGCGACGCGGAGATCAGCTCCATGGCGCGGGTGACCTTCTTCGTGGTCTTCGCCGACTTGATCCGCTGTCGGTAGACCCGGACCTGCGCTGCCATCTAGCGACGACCCTTGACGATCTGCTCCTGGTCCACGTCGTCAGCCGAGGCGGCTTCGACGTTCTCGGACCCGAGCGTCTTGCCGTCGCCGGTCTGGAAGCTCTTCGTGAACTCGTCGATCTGCTTCGACATCTCGGCGACGGTGTCGTCGCTGAGCTGGTTCGTCTCGCGCAGGGTCGTGAGGACGTCGGAGTTGCGACGCAGGTGGTCGAGCAGCTCCGACTCGAAGCGCAGGACGTCGGACACGGGGACCGTGTCGAGCTTGCCGTTGGTCCCGGCCCAGATCGAGACGACCTGCTCCTCCACCGGGTACGGCGAGTACTGCGGCTGCTTGAGGAGCTCGGTCAGACGCGCACCGCGGTCGAGCTGGCGACGCGACGCCTGGTCGAGGTCGGACGCGAACATCGCGAACGCCTCGAGCGAGCGGTACTGCGCGAGCTCGAGCTTGAGCGTGCCGGAGACCTTCTTGATCGACTTGACCTGTGCGTCGCCGCCCACTCGCGAGACCGAGATGCCCACGTCGACCGCGGGACGCTGGTTCGCGTTGAAGAGGTCGGACTGCAGGAAGATCTGGCCGTCGGTGATCGAGATCACGTTGGTCGGGATGTACGCCGAGACGTCGTTCGCCTTGGTCTCGATGATCGGGAGACCCGTCATCGAGCCGGCGCCGAGCTCGTCGGACAGCTTCGCGCAACGCTCCAGCAGACGGGAGTGCAGGTAGAAGACGTCGCCCGGGTAGGCCTCGCGCCCCGGCGGACGACGCAGGAGGAGCGACACCGCACGGTAGGCCTCGGCCTGCTTCGACAGGTCGTCGAAGATGATCAGGACGTGCTTGCCGGCGTACATCCAGTGCTGGCCGATGGCCGAGCCGGTGTACGGGGCGAGGTACTTGAAGCCGGCCGGGTCGGAGGCCGGAGCGGCGACGATGGTGGTGTACTCCATCGCGCCGGCGTCCTCGAGCGCACCCTTGACGGAGGCGATCGTGGAGCCCTTCTGACCGATCGCGACGTAGATGCAGCGGACCTGCTTGTCCTCGTCGCCGGACTCCCAGTTGGCCTTCTGGTTGATGATCGTGTCGATCGCGATGGCCGTCTTGCCGGTCTGGCGGTCGCCGATGATCAGCTGACGCTGACCACGGCCGACGGGGATCATCGCGTCGATGGCCTTGATGCCGGTCTGGAGCGGCTCGTGGACCGACTTGCGGGCCATGACGCCGGGCGCCTGCAGCTCGAGGGCACGACGGCCTTCGGAGACGATCTCGCCGAGACCGTCGATCGGGGCGCCGAGCGGGTCGACGACGCGACCGAGGAAGCCGTCGCCGACGGGGACCGAGAGGACCTCGCCGGTGCGGGTGACTTCCTGGCCCTCTTCGACGCCGGCGAACTCGCCGAGCACGATGGCGCCGATCTCGTCTTCGTCCAGGTTCTGCGCGAGGCCGAGCGTGCCGTCCGCGAAGCGGATGAGCTCGTTCGCCATGACGCCGGGGAGGCCCTCGACGTGGGCGATGCCGTCGCCCGCGTCGGTGACGTGCCCGACCTCGGCCGTGGAGGCCTTCGTCGGCTCGTAGTTCGAGACGAAGTCCTTCAGGGCATCACGGATCTCATCGGGGCTGATGGTGATGTCTGCCATGGGATTTTCCTTGTTGGTTTCCGGGGCTGGTGGGCTCCGAGAGGGTGATGCTGCCTGACTCGGCAGTTCCCGTTGTGGACTTGGGAGGGGCGGCTTCGACCGTACGCTCAGCCGGCGAGCTGGAGCCGCAGCTCCGAGAGACGCGTGGAGACGGTGCCGTCGATGACGTCGCCGCCGATCTGCACCCGGACCCCGCCGACGACCGAGGGGTCGACCACGTGGTTGATGCTGATGTCCTTGCCGTACTTCGCGGACAGGCCACGAGCGACGCGCGCCGCCTGACCGTCCGAGAGCGGGGTGGCGGTGATGACGGTCGCGACGAGCTTGCCCGCCTCGTCGGCCACGATGCCCGAGGCGTCGCGGACGAGCTCACCGATGCGACGACCGCGCGGCTGCTGCACGAGGTGCGACAGGATCGCGATGGTCTGCGCCGAGGCCTTGCCCGCGAGCAGCCGCTCGACGAGCGCGGTCTTCTCGGCCGGGCTCCCGAGCTTGGTGCCGAGCGCGAGTTCGAGGTCGGCGTCCGAACGGACGGCGGTCTCGAAGGCGAAGAGCTCGGCTTCGATCGAGGTGTCCGACGAGGCCGAGGCAGCGATCGCGCGGATGCCCGCGTCCTCGATGCCGACGAGGAGGTCCTGGTGGGAGGACCAGCGCGAGCCGGCCACCGCGGTCAGGACCGCACGCGTCGCGACCGACTGGCCGGCGAAGACGCGGTCGATGACGACCTTCTTGCCGGCCGGGTCGGCCGTCGGGTCGGACAGCAGACCGAGCAGCTGCGGCGCACCGGCGATCGCACGCCCTGCGGCGAGGATCTCCACACCGACCCCGAGGTCGGCTGCACCGCCGAGGTCGGCGAGCACCCCCCTCGTGGAGGTCAGTGCGGTCCTGGTGGCACTGCGCATGCTCAGTGCTCCCCGGCCGGCGTCGCCGACGAACCCTGCGACGCCTCGAGGTCAGCGAGGAAACGGTCCACGACCGCGGCCGACTTCGCGTCGTCCTTGAGCGACTCCCCGATCACGCCGGACGCGAGGTCGAGGGCGAGGGTGCCCACCTCTGCCCGGAGCGACTGGACCGCGCTCTGACGCTCGGCCTCGATCTGCGCCTGCGCGTTGGCGGTGATGCGTGCGGCATCGGCCTGCGCCTGCTCGCGGAGCTCGTTGCCGATCGCGTTCGCGTCGGAGCGAGCCTGCTCACGGATGCGGGATGCCTCGGCGCGGGCCTCGGCGAGCTGCTTGTTGTACTCCTCGAGCGCGGCCGCGGCCTGCTCCTGAGCAGCCTCGGCCTTCTTGATGCCACCTTCGATGGCCTCGGTGCGCTCGTCGAGCATCTTCGTGATCCGCGGGATGATGACCCGCCAGAAGACCAACAGGATGACGACGAACGCCACCGCGGACCACACGATGTCGTACAGCGGCGGTACGAGGGGATTGTGCGTCTCCTCCGCCGCGATGATGAGTGCGTTCTGCATCGAGAGGCCTTAGTTGGTGAAGATGAAGTACGTCGCGATACCGATGAAGGCGAGGGCCTCGGTGAAGGCGATACCGATGTACATGAGCGTCGTCAGACGGCCCTGGAGCTCCGGCTGGCGAGCGACGGACTCGATCGTCTTGCCGACGACGATGCCCACGCCGATGGCCGGGCCGATCGCCGCGAGGCCGTAGCCCACCGTCGCGATGTTGCCAGAGATCTCCGCGAGAACGGTCGTTGCGTCCACGTGTTTTCCTTTCAGGATGCGGTGCGGCGGTGTGCCGTTCCGTATTGGGGGTCAGTACAGGTCGTTGGTCAGTGCTCGTCAGCCAGCGCGAGCTGGATGTACACAGCGGTCAGCAGCATGAAGACGTACGCCTGCAGCAGCGCGACCAGGATCTCGAAGAAGCTGAACGCGATGCCGAACGCGAGCGTCCCGACTCCGAACACCTTGAAACCGAGCGAGGCGTCGAAGAAGAAGAACTGCGTGGCAGCGAAGAACAGGACGAGCAGCAGGTGGCCGACGACCATGTTCATCAGGAGTCGCAGCGTCAGCGTCACCGGTCGGAGCACGAAGGTCGAGACGAGCTCGATCGGCGTCACGATGATGTACAGGTACCACGGCACTCCGGGCGGGAACAGCGAGTTCCGGAGGAAGGTGCCGGGGTGCTTGCGCAGACCCGCGTAGATGAAGGCCACGTAGGCGACGATCGCGAGGATCATCGGGTACGCGATGCGGCTGGTGCCCTGCAGGTTGAGCCCCGGGATGAGACCCGTCAGGTTCAGGAACAGCACGGAGAAGAAGATCGTGGCGAGGAGCGGGAGGAACCGCTTGCCGTCCTTCTCGCCCAGGTTGTCGAAGGTGTTCCGGCGGACGACGTCGAACGCGTACTCGATGAGCGCCTGGCCACGGCCGGGAACGAGCTTGAGCGAACGGGTCCCGATGATGCCGATCAGCAGCAGGACCGCGACGGCGATGAACCGGATGATGACGAGTCGGTCGATCTCGAAGGGCGTCCCCGCGAAGAAGATCGCATCCGGGAAGAACTCGTTGATCGACGGACCATGGAACTCGGCGGCCTGGCTGCTCCCCGCCGCGACGGGGTTACCCGCAGCGGTGAGGGACAGGGGAAGAGCGTGGGATAGCAGCGCTGTCTCCTGTGTCGGCGCGCGCACGCAAGGCACGCGATGGTGGACGTTGTGGAGGCTCGTCCGCTCCGAGCATTGCTCCGGACGCGGACTCCGAGAAGCCTATCAGGTGCTGGAGCCTTCCCGGGCTCTCAGTCCCGCGTGGGCGGATTCTCAGACTGCGCCGGGTCCCCCCGCAGCGACACCCCGATCGGGATCCGCGCCTTGGCCACGGCCACCACGTCGATCACGAGCGAGCCGACGACGCCCACGATGATGACGACGGCCAGCACCGGGAAGTCCACCCAGTCCCGGTCACGGAGCGCGAGGAGCACCACCAGGAACAGGATGAACTTGAGGATCCACGTGCCCATCACGATGCCGAAGAACGCGCCGGAGATCATCTGCCCCTTCGACACCCGCAGGGCGACGAGCACCGAGAGCGCGGTCAGCCCGAGGAACACGACGCTGAGCACCGCACCGAGCAGACCGGCGACGAGGCCCGGCGTGCCGGAGACCAGCAGGCCGACCAGGCCCCCGACGACGGCGAGCCCCACGGCGAACAGCGCCGCCCAGACGAGGATGCGGCGGAACACCGGCCGGACGTGGTCGAGCGCGTTCGGTGCGGTCACGTGATGTCTCCTGGGATGGTGCGGTCGTTGGCGGCCCGGTCGAGCGGGTCGAGGCTGGCGTCCACCACGGGGGTGGACCGAGTGGCGGCCTGGGCGGCGAACTCGGCGCGCTTACGGCCGAGCGGGGCGAAGGTCGCGACGGCGCAGACGGTGAAGCCGACCGCGACGAACACGACCACCCAGTACCAGTCCACGAAGAGGAACAGCAGGCAGCCGACGGCGACCGTGGCGGTCCACGCGTAGAAGATGAGCACCGCGTGGAAGTGCGAGTGCCCCATGTCGAGCAGGCGGTGGTGCAGGTGCTTCCGGTCGGCCGAGAACGGCGACTTCCCGGCGCTCAGGCGTCGGGTGACCGCCAGGCCGAAGTCCAGGATCGGCACGATGAGGATCGCGAACGGCAGCAGGATCGGGATGAACGCCGGCAGCAGCGCCTGGCGGGTCTGCACCGCGGCGGGGTCGATGTTGCCCGTGACGGACACGGCGCTCGTCGCCATCAGGAACCCGACGAGCAGCGCTCCGGCGTCCCCCATGAAGAGCTTCGCCGGGTGCCAGTTGAGGATGAGGAAGCCGAAGCACGCCCCGACGAGCACCGCCGTGAGCAGGGACGGCAGGTTGAAGAAGAACTCGGTCTGCACGACCACGCGGTTGATGAAGAACGTGTAGAGGAAGAACACGCCGCCCGCGATGATCGCGACGCCGGCCACGAGCCCGTCGAGCCCGTCGATGAAGTTCACGGCGTTCATCACGAGCACCACCGCCAGCACGGTGAAGATGAGGCTCATGTACGACGAGCCGACGCCGAGCGTGTTGCCGATCGGCAGCGACACGATCGCCACGCCCTGCCACGCGAGGATCCCCGCGGCGATGATCTGCCCCGCGAGCTTCGTCATCCAGTCGAGGTCCCAGATGTCGTCCGCGACCCCGAGGACGACGATGATGGTCGCTCCCCCGAGCACGGCGAGTACCCGGCCCGGCTCGGAGAACACCAGCCGGAAGTAGTCGGTCCCCGCGATCGACGGGAACAGGAACCACGCCGCCAGCAGCGAGACGATGACGCCGAGGTACATCGCGATGCCGCCGAGGCGGGGCGTCGGCGTGCGGTGCACGTCGCGCTCCCGGACCTTCGGGTACCACTTGTACTTCAGCCCCAGCTTCCACACGATCCAGCTGACGCAGAAGCTCACCACGGCGGCGATCGCCCCGGCGAGCAGGTAGTACTTCATCCGACGAGGTCGGCTCCGACGACCCTGGCGATCTCGTCGTCCGAGATCACGCCGTGGCGGACGATCAGGAGCTTCCCGCCGTCGGAGAGTCCGGTGGCGTCCACGATCGTCGAGCCGGTGGAGGCCTCGAACCCCTCGTGCGCCTCGATCGGGCCGCCGTCCAGGTACACGGCGACGCTGTCACCGAGCATCGCCTCGGCCTGGTCGGCGTCCATCGCGGCCGGGTCACCCGTCGAGTTCGCGGAGGACACCGCGAGCGGCCCGACCTCCTGCAGCAGCTCGAGCGCGATCCGGGAGTCCGGCATCCGGAGCGCGACGGTCCCGCGGGTCTCGCCGAGGTCCCAGTCGAGGGACGGCTGGGCACGCAGGATGACGGTCAGGCCGCCGGGCCAGAACTCGTCGACGAGGTCGCGCACCTGCTCCGGGATGTCGCTCGCGAGCGCCTCGAGCGTCGGCGGACCGGGGATGAGCACCGGCGGCGGTGACTGCCGCGTCCGGCCCTTCGCGTCGAGCAGGCGCTGGACGGCGGCCTGGCTGAAGGCGTCCGCGGCCACGCCGTAGACGGTGTCGGTGGGGACGACGACGAGCTCTCCGCGCCCGAGGGCGGCTCGTGCGAGCCGCATCCCGGTCAGGAGCCCGTCGGAGTCGGTGCAGTCGTATCGGGATGCCATGACTCGACGATGATAGTGCGACACAATGGAGGACATCGTGAACGAGACCTCCGCGCCCCCGCTCCTGTTCCTCTTCGACATGGACGACGTCCTGGTCCGCTACGACTGGAAGGTGCGGATGGCCGCCCTCTCCGAGTTCACCGGGCACGAGTTCGAGGAGCTCCGTCGGCGCTGGTGGGACTGCGGGAACGAGCAGCGGGCCGAGGCCGGCGGGTTCGCCGACGGCGACGAGTACCTCGCCGCGTTCGAGCAGGCGATGGGGTGCGACGTCCCCGAGGCCGAGTGGGCCCGGATCCGCGGGTCCGCGATGACCGAGCTGCCCGAACGGATCGAGGCGGTGCGGATCGCCAGCGAGCACGGCCGGGTCGGCCTCCTCACGAACAACGGTCCGCTCGCCGGCCGCTGGATCCACCGGTGGGCGCCGTCGCTCCCGCCGCTGTTCGGCGAGCACCTCGACACGTCGAGCAACTTCGGCGCGCGCAAGCCCGAGCCCGAGGTCTTCGAGCGTGCGCTCGAGCACCACGGCGTGCCGGCCGAGCGCACGTTCTTCGCCGACGACATGCCCGAGAACATCGCGGGTGCGAGGAGCGTCGGCATCCACGCGGTGCTGGTCGAGCACGACACGGACCTCCGTGACGAGGTGCGCGCGTTCGTCGCGGCGCAGGACCGCGCCGCGGCTCCCGCCGCGTAGGGAGCGGAACCGGGCGTACCGGGTCGGATGGAACCGCCGGGTACGCCCGGAAGGACCAGGTACGCCCGGAACCGCGCCTCCAGTCCCGCGCCCCCGCACGATCCTTCCCATCTCACGCGCGGTAGGGAGCGGAACCGGGCGTACCGGGTCGAATGGAACCGCCGGGTACGCCCGAAAGGACCAGGTACGCCCCCCCCCCCCCAATCCAGCGACCCCGGACGGGAGGCGCGGCGCGGCCGGGACTACCGGGTCGCGGTGGTCGTGCGGTCGCGTCCCGTCAGGTCCTGGTGCGTCTCCGGGGTCCGGAACCCCCGGCGCGCCAGGACCTCCCGGACGCCGGCGCCCTGCGACTCGGCGTGCTCGATGACGAGGACTCCCCCGGGCACGAGCAACCGCCACGCGGTCTCGGCGAGGGCCCGCACCGCGTCGAGGCCGTCCGGACCGCCGTACAGCGCCATCGCCGGGTCGTGGTCGCGGACCTCGGGGTCGATCGGCACCGCGTCGTCCGGCACGTACGGCGGGTTCGACACGACGACCGACACCGTGCCGTCCAGCTCGGGGAGCGCGTCGGCGAGGTCGCCCTCGACGAGTCGGACCGTCCCGCCGTGCGCGTCGACGTTGCGGCGGGTCCACGGCAGCGCTTCGGGCGACGCCTCGACCGCGTGGACCACGGCGTTCGGCACCTCGGTGTCCATGGCGATCGCGATCGCACCGCTGCCGGAACCGAGGTCGACCGCGATCGGCGACGGCACCGCCACCGCCCGGAGCGCGTCGATGCCGAACTGCACCACGCCCTCCGTCTCGGGGCGGGGCACGAAGACGCCGGGTCCGACGGCCAGGGTGAGGGAGCGGAAGTGCGCCTCCCCCGTGATGTGCTGCAGGGGCTCGCGGGTGATGCGGCGCGCGACGGCCTGCCGGAAGCGCTCGACGTGCTCGGCCGCGATCGCGCCACCGGTCAGCGCACGGGCCTGCACGGCACCGCGGGACGTGTCGGTCGCCCAGGCGAGCAGGAGCTCGGCGTCGACCTGCGGGCTGACGACGCCGGCAGCGTCGAGCGCCGCGGCCGCCTCGCGCAGGAGGCGATCAGCAGCGAACGTTCCGTCACCACCCACGGCGAGCCGCGCCTCCAGGCCTAGGCGTCCTGGTCACCGATGGCGGCCAGACGTGCCTCTTCGTCCGCGCTGATGGCGGACTGGATGACGGGCTCGAGCGCACCGTTCATCACGCGGTCCAGGTCGTACGCCTTGTACCCGGTGCGGTGGTCCGCGATGCGGTTCTCCGGGAAGTTGTACGTGCGGATGCGCTCCGAACGGTCCATGCCGCGGATCTGCGACTTGCGCGCGTCCGAGGCGATCGCGTCGAGCTCCTCCTGCTGGCGCGCGAGGATGCGGGCGCGCAGGACGCGCATGCCGGCCTCACGGTTCTGCAGCTGGGACTTCTCGTTCTGCATCGCCACCGTGATGCCCGTGGGCAGGTGGGTGATGCGGACCGCGGAGTCCGTGGTGTTCACCGACTGACCGCCGGGACCGGACGACCGGTACACGTCGATCTTGAGGTCGTTCTGGTTGATCTGGACCTCTTCGGGTTCGTCGACCTCGGGGAAGACCAGCACGCCGGTCGTCGAGGTGTGGATGCGCCCCTGCGACTCGGTCGCCGGCACACGCTGCACGCGGTGCACGCCGCCCTCGTACTTGAGGTGCGCCCAGACGCCCTGGGACGGGTCGGTCGCGTTCGACTTGATCGCGACCTGGACGTCCTTGTAGCCGCCGAGGTCGCTCTCGGTGCGCTCGAGGAGCTCGACCTTCCAGCCCTTGGTCTCGGCGTAGTGCGAGTACATCCGCAGGAGGTCCGCCGCGAAGAGCGCGGACTCCTCGCCGCCCTCACCGCCCTTGATCTCCATGATCACGTCGCGCCCGTCGTCGGGGTCGCGCGGGATGAGCAGCCGGCGGAGACGCTCCTGGCGCTCCGACAGCTGCTCCTCGAGCCCGGGGACCTCGTCCGCGAACGCCGAGTCCTCACGCGCGAGCTCCTGGGCGGCGGCGAGGTCGTCCCCCGCCGCCTTCCAGGCCTCGTACGCGGACTTGATCTGGTTGAGCTCGGCGTACCGCCGGTTCACCTTCTTCGCCCGGGCCGCATCGGCGTGGAGCGCGGGGTCCGACAGCTGCTGCGTCAGGTCCTCGTGTTCCGCCAGCAGCCCTGCTACCGACTCGAACACGCGTTACTCCTGGTGGCCGTTGTGGTGCCCACCGGTCGTGGGGACCGACTTCTGCACCTGGACCAGGAACTCGACGTTCGACTGCGTCTCCTTGAGGTTCCGCAGCACGATCTCGAGTGCCTGCTGCGGGTCGAGCCCGGCGAGGGCACGACGCAGACGCCACGTGATCTTGACCTCGTCGGCGGAGAGCAGCTGCTCCTCGCGACGGGTGCCGGAGGCGTTGACGTCGACGGCCGGGAAGATCCGCTTGTCGGCGAGGTGCCGGTTGAGGCGGAGCTCCATGTTGCCGGTGCCCTTGAACTCCTCGAAGATGACCTCGTCCATCTTGGAGCCGGTCTCGACGAGCGCCGTCGCGAGGATGGTCAGCGAGCCGCCGTCCTCGATGTTGCGCGCGGCGCCGAAGAAGCGCTTCGGCGGGTACAGGGCCGCCGAGTCGACGCCACCGGACAGCACGCGACCGGAGGCCGGCGTGGACAGGTTGTAGGCGCGGCCCAGGCGGGTGATCGAGTCGAGGAGCAGGACCACGTCGTGGCCGAGCTCGACGAGGCGCTTCGCACGCTCGATGGCCAGCTCGGCGACGGTCGTGTGGTCCTCGGCGGGTCGGTCGAAGGTCGAGGCGATGACCTCGCCCTTCACCGAGCGCTGCATGTCGGTGACCTCTTCGGGGCGCTCGTCGACGAGGACGACCATGAGGTGCGCCTCGGGGTTGTTCTTGGCGACGGCGTTCGCGATGGCCTGCAGCACGACGGTCTTGCCGGCCTTCGGCGGGGACACGATGAGGCCGCGCTGGCCCTTGCCGATCGGCGACACGAGGTCGATGATCCGCGTCGAGAGCTTCGACGGCTCGGTCTCGAGGCGCAGGCGCTCGTTCGGGTACAGCGGCGTGAGGTCCTGGAAGTCGACCCGCGCGGCCGCCTCGTCGGTGGTCTGCCCGTTCACCGAGTCGACCTTGACGAGCGCGTTGTACTTCTGGCGGCTCTGCTGCTCGCCACCCTGCGGCTGCTTGATCGCACCGACGACGGCGTCGCCCTTGCGCAGGTGGTACTTCTTCACCTGGCCGAGGGAGACGTAGACGTCGTTCGGGCCCGGGAGGTAGCCGGTCGTGCGGACGAAGGCGTAGTTGTCGAGGACGTCGAGGATGCCCGCGATGGGGATGAGGACGTCGTCCTCGGTGACCTCCGGCTCGAACTCGTCGTTCTGACCGCCACGGCCGCGCTTGCGGTCACGCTGGCGACGGCTGCGGCCGCCCTCGGTGTCGTCGACGTTCTGCTTCTGCTGCTGCTGACCCTGCTGGCCCTGCTGCTTCTGCTGGCCGTTCTGCTTCTGGTCGGCCTTGTCGTCCTGCTGGGCCTGCTTCTGCTCGCCCTGCTGGCCGTTCTTCTGACCGTTGTCGCGGCCGCCGTTGTCACGACCACCGTTCTGCTGGCCGCCGTTCGCCTGGGCCTGCGACGCGTTCTGGTCGCCGCCCTGCTCGCCGTTCTCGGCGTTCTGACCGCGGCCACGACCACGACCACGGCTGCGACGGCCGCGACGCGAACCGTTCTCGCCCTGCTGGTCGTTCTGGTCGCCCTGCTCGTTCTGGTCGCCGCGGTCGCCGCGGTCGTCCTGGTCCGACGACGAGGACGACGCCGACGACGCCGACGACGCCTCGGACGAGTCGGCCGACTCGGTGGACCGGTGCTGCTCCTGCTGGACGGCGCCGGCGGACTCGCCACGCGCCTCCTGGACGTCCTGCGCGGCACGACCGCCACGGCCGCGGCGCTGGCCACCGGCCTGGGCGGCTTCCTGGGCGTCCTTCTCGGCGCGGACCTGGTCGAGCCCGGCGAGGAGGTCCTCGGTGCCGGTGTGGCCGTGGTTGGTGTGCTCGGCGGCCGAGGTCGGCGCCGCGCTGACCGTGCCGCCGGACGAGGCACGGCGGGAGCGGCGGGCACGCGATGCGGGCTGCGCGTCGTCGGCGACGGGGGCTGCCGGCGCCTCGGCGGCAGCCGGGGCCGCGGCAGGGGTCTCGACGGGCGCTGCCGTCGGCTCGGGGAGCGTCGGCTGCGCGGCCGGCGCCTCGGCCGCGGGGGCCTCGGCCGCCGGGGCTTCGGGACGCTTGTCCTCGATGGAAGCGATGAGGTCGCCCTTGCGGAGCTTCGAGAGCCCCGTGATGCCGAGGGCGGAGGCGATGCGCTGGAGTTCCGGGAGCCGGAGGGCGCGCAGGTCGCTGGGGATCTCCACGGGAGTGGAGTCGTTGACGTTCGTCAAGGTCGGTGTTTCCTTTCGAACCGCAGAACGCGGAGAGTTTCCACCGTCCCGGATGCACGGGTATGCATCGACCGCCGTTCAGACGACGGACCGGGATTCGGTGATCAGAAAGAGATTGCCCCCGCGCACCGGACCCTGCGCGGCGAGGAACGTTCCTGCTGCCTACGCGGGTTCGGCTTGGAGCGCCGAGTGCGGCACCACTGTAGCACCACCCAGGTCGACGGCCAGCATGAGGGGCCGCCAGTCGGATTCGCCGTGTCGCTCGACCAGTTCCGCTGCGGTGAGGCGCTGCGCCGGGTCGCTGCCGAGGACCAGGAGGCTCGGACCGGCCCCCGAGACGACCGCCGCCAGCCCGTGCTGCCGCAGCAGACCGATGAGCGCGTCGGTCTCCGGCATGGCGCTGGCGCGGTACGCCTGGTGCAGGCGGTCCTCGGTCGCGGCGAGCAGCAGCTCCGGGCTCTGGATGAGCGCGGCGACGAGCAGGGCCGAACGGGAGACGTTGAACGCCGCGTCCGCGTGCGGGACGCTCGCCGGCTGCAGGGAGCGCGCGAGCTTCGTGGACAGGGTCGAGGTCGGCACGAAGACGACCGGCGAGACCCCGCGGTGCACGAGGAGCCGCTTGTAGGCGGGCCCCTCGGCGGTCATCCACGCGATCGTCAGGCCACCGAAGAGCGCGGGCGCCACGTTGTCCGGGTGCCCCTCCATCTCGGTCGCCAGCCGCAGGAGCGTCGACGCGTCGAGGTCCACGACGCCCTCGAGCAGGCCCCGCGCCGCCATCAACCCGGCGACGATCGCCGCCGCCGACGACCCCATGCCGCGGCCGTGCGGGATCGCGTTGACGGCGTGCAGGTCGAGTCCGGGCTGCGGCACGCCGGCGTGCTCGAAGCCGCGGCGGACGGCGCGGACGACCAGGTTCGTGTCGTCCGTCGCGACCTCGCCCGCACCGACGCCGTCGACCGTGACGGTCGCGCCGGGTTCCGGTCGGACGCGGACGACGACCTCGTCGTAGAGCGAGAGCGCGAGTCCGAGCGAGTCGAAGCCGGGTCCGAGGTTCGCCGACGTCGCGGGTACCCGCACGCGGACCGCCCGTCCGGCCGGTACAGCGTCGTGGGCGGTCGTGCCCTCCCCCGGTCCGGACGAACGGTCCTGGCTCACTCGGCGCCGACCAGTCCGAGCACGTCGGCGACCGACTTGGTGTCGACCGGGACGCTCGTCGGGGTGACCTCGCCGCCGTCCTGCGTGCGGAGGGCCCACTGCGGGTCCTTGAGGCCGTGGCCGGTCACCGTGATGACGACCGTCGCACCCTTCGGGATCACGCCCGCGTCGGCGCGCTCGAGCAGGCCGGCGACGCCGATCGCGGACGCGGGCTCGACGAAGACGCCGACCTCGGCCGAGAGGATCCGGTGGGCGGCGAGGATCGCCTCGTCCGTGATCGCGCCGAAGTAGCCGTCGGTCTCCTCGCGGGCCTCGAGCGCGAACTGCCACGAGGCCGGGTTGCCGATGCGGATCGCCGACGCGATGGTGTCCGGGTGACGGACGACCTCGCCGCGGACGATCGGCGCGGAACCGGCGGCCTGGAACCCGAACATGCGCGGGAGCTTCGAGGAGCGTCCGGCGGCGACGTCCTCGCGGTACCCGCGGGAGTACGCGGTGTAGTTGCCCGCGTTGCCGACCGGCAGGAAGTGGAAGTCCGGCGCGTCGCCGAGGACGTCGACGACCTCGAACGCGGCCGTCTTCTGCCCCTCGATGCGGTCGTTGTTCACGGAGTTGACGAGGTGCACCGGGTAGTTCGCCGCGAGGTCGCGCGCGATGTCCAGGCAGTCGTCGAAGTTGCCCTGCACCTGCAGCAGCTGGGCGTCGTGGGCGACGGCCTGGCTGAGCTTGCCCATCGCGATCTTGCCCTCCGGCACGAGCACGGCGGCGGTGATGCCCGCGTGCGTGGCGTACGCGGCAGCGGAGGCGCTCGTGTTGCCGGTCGACGCGCAGATCACGGCCTTCGCGCCGTGCTCGACGGCCTTCGAGATCGCCATCGTCATGCCGCGGTCCTTGAAGGAACCGGTCGGGTTCATGCCCTCGAACTTGACGTGGACGTTCGCACCGGTCCGCTCGGACAGGCGGCGCGCCGGGATGAGCGGGGTCCCGCCCTCACCGAGGGTGACGACGGGCGTCGCCTCGGTCACGTCGAGACGGTCGGCGTACTCGCGCAGGACTCCCTGCCACTGGTGGGCCATCAGGCTTCTCTCTCTGTCCGGGTCGGGCTGGTGGGTCGGTCTGGTGGGGTCGGCCGTCGGCCGGTGGTCGGCTGTCGGCCTGCGGTCGGCCGTCGGCCGGTGGTCGGCCTGGAGGCGCGGTGCCGGTTCACGCGCCGACGACGCGCAGGACGCTGGTGACGTCCAGGACGACGTCCTCGCCGCGGAGCGTCCGGACGGTGTCCGCCAGGTCGGCTTCGCGCGCCAGGTGCGTGCCGATGACGAGCGTGGCGGTCCCCGGGGTGGCCCCCGCGGTGGTCTGCTCCACGGTCTCGACGCTCACGCCGTGCTTGGCGAGGACGCCGGCGACGGTCGAGAGCACGCCGGGGGCGTCCGCGACGTGCAGCGTGATCTGGTAGCGGGTACGGACCGTGCCGATCGGGAAGACGGGCAGCTCGGACTGCGTCGACTCCGCGATGCCCGGGCCGCCGATGACGTGCCGGCGGGCGGCGGACACGAGGTCACCGAGGACCGCGGACGCCGTCTCGACACCGCCGGCTCCGGCGCCGTAGAACATGAGGTCGCCGGCGGCCTCGGCCTCGACGAACACGGCGTTCTTCGCACCGTGCACGCTCGCGAGCGGGTGCGACTCCGGGACGAGCGCTGGGTACACGCGGGCGCTGACGCCCTCGGTGCCGTTCTCGTCGGTCAGGCGTTCGGCCGTCGCGAGGATCTTCACGACGTACCCGGCCTTGCGCGCGGCCCGGACCTGCTCGATCGTGACCGAGGTGATGCCCTCCCGGTGCACGGCGGCGAGGGGCACCGAGGTGTGGAACGCGAGCGAGGCCAGGATCGCGGCCTTCTGCGCGGCGTCGTAGCCCTCGATGTCGGCCGTCGGGTCGGCTTCGGCGTACCCGAGCTCGGTGGCCGTCGCCAGGGCGTCCTCGAAGGTCGAGCCCTCGCGGTCCATGAGGTCGAGGATGAAGTTCGTCGTCCCGTTGACGATGCCCATGATGCGCTCGATGCGGTCCCCCGCGAGCGAGTCGTGCAGCGGACGGATGATCGGGATCGCGCCGGCGACCGCCGCCTCGTAGTAGAGCTGCGCACCGACCTGCTCGGCCGCCGCGAAGAGCTCGGGACCGTGGGTCGCCAGGAGCGCCTTGTTGCCCGTGACGACGTCGGCGCCGGACTGCAGCGCCTGCAGGACCAGCGTCCGTGCCGGCTCGATCCCGCCGATGAGCTCGACGACGATGTCCGCACCGAGGATGAGCGATTCCGCGTCCGTCGTGAAGAGGTCCGCCGGCAGGTCGACGTCCCGCGGGGCGTCGACGTCGCGCACGGCGATCCCCACGAGCTCGAGCCCGGCGCCGGCACGGGAGGCCAGCTCGTCGCCGTGTTCGAGGAGCAGCCGGGCGACCTGCGAACCGACCGAGCCGGCTCCGAGCAGCGCGACGCGGACGTTGCGGTATTCGATCATCTGGTTCTGGTTCCTGTCGGGTCGGGGGTCGGCCCTCGGCGTTCGCCGTGGGTGGTGGCCTCTGGGTCAGGCCCCGGGCACGACCCCGGTGTCGCGGGCGAGGAGGTCGTCGATCGACTCGCCACGCACGAGGATACGGGCTCGGCCGTCCGCCACCGCGACGACCGGCGGACGGCCGACGTGGTTGTAGTTGCTCGCGAGGCTCCAGCAGTACGCACCCGTCGCGGCCACCGCGAGCAGGTCCCCGCGCTGCACGTCTCCGGGCAGGTACTCGTCGTTCACCACGATGTCGCCGGACTCGCAGTGCTTCCCGACGACCCGGATGAGGACCGCCGCCGCGTCCGACGTGCGGGCGAGCCGCGCCGTGTAGTCCGCGCTGTACAGCGCCGGACGGACGTTGTCGCTCATGCCGCCGTCGACCGAGACGTACGTGCGGGTCGCGTGCTCGCCGCTGTCGGTCTCGAGCGCGACGGGCTTGATGGTGCCGACCCGGTAGAGGGTGATCCCGGGCGGACCGACGATGTACCGACCCGGCTCGACCGCGATCTCCGGCACCGGGATGTCCCGCTCGGCGCAGGCCTCGGCGACGATGGTCGCGAGCGCGTCGGCGACGTCCTCCGGCGCGAAGGCCGAGTCGGCCTCGGTGTAGTCGATGCCCCAGCCGCCGCCGAGGTTGAGCTCCGGGACGGGTCCGGACGCGACGAGCTCGGCGTGCACGTCCATGAGGCGCCGGGCGGCTTCCCGGAAGCCGAACTCGTCGAAGATCTGCGAACCGATGTGCGAGTGCAGGCCCACGAACGCGAGCGAGGGCTCGGCGCGGACGGCCTCGGCGACGGCGACCGCCTCGGTCAACGGGATGCCGAACTTCTGGTCTTCCCGCGCCGTGGCGAGGTACTCGTGCGTCGACGCGTGCACGCCGCTGTTGATGCGGATGCGGACCCGCTGGACCGCCCCGGCGTCCGCGGCGGCCCGGGCGACGCGGCCGACTTCTTCGAGGCTGTCGAGCACGATCGTCCCGACGCCGACCTCGACCGCGCGGGCGATCTCGCCGTCGGACTTGTTGTTGCCGTGGAAGCCCAGGAGGGCGGGGTCGACTCCCCCGGCCAGGGCCACCGCGAGCTCACCGCCGGTGCAGACGTCCACGCGGAGGTCGGCCTCGGCCATCCACGCCGCGACCTGGGTGGTGAGGAACGCCTTGCCCGCGTAGTAGACGTGCGCCCGGGTCCCGATGCGCTCGAACGCCTCGGTGAACGCGTTGCGCACGCGGACGGCGCGGGACTGCACGTCGCGCTCATCGACCACGTACAGCGGGGTGCCGAACTGCGCCGCCAAGTCCGACGCCGTCAGCCCACCGACGGCCAGCTCGCCGTCGTCGGTGCGGGTCGCCGAGGCGGGCCAGATGCGCGCGGACAGCGCGGACGCATCCGTCGGGAACCGCAGGCGCTGCGGGGCAAGGGGGTTCGCGCTCACGGGACCCGATCCTACCGAGCCGAGCCGCGCCTCCCGGCCGTGTGACGCGACCTGTGGACTACGCACACTTGCCGACCGTCTGCAGTCCCGCTTCGTTGAGCGGCAGGCTGTCGGCGGTGACGCGCACCGACGCCTGGGCCGCGGTGATGTCGAGCGACCGGACGCGGAGCTGCGACGGCAGGAACTGCGCCGTGCAGACCTGCACGGGCACGTTCGTGACCCCGGGGATCGAGTCGACCTTGAGCCCGAGTGCCGAGTTCGTGATGCGCACCGTCTTCGGCGTGATGGTGATGCCCTTCCCGTCGTCCTGCGCGACGACGGCACCCTTCGCCGCGTAGGTGATGTCGTAGCCGAGCACCGCGGTCTTGCCGGAGAGCTCCACTCCGCCGTCCGCGAGGCTCAGGCGGTCGAACAGCGGACTGTACTTCGACAGGTCCTTCACCGACGCTGCGGCGAGGGTCACGTGACCGTCGACGTCGTGCACGTCGCCCTTGCCGTTGATCGGCACGTCGTGCACGGTCACGTCGGCCGCGAGCGGGATGCCGTCGATCGTGAGCTTCGGCGACGAGATCTCCACCTGGTCGAGCCGGCCCGCGATGAGCTGCGGGATGACGATGCCCGTGGCGTGCGCGTCGACGTCGCCGGTGGCGCCGGACGGCAGGGACTGCTCGACCTGCTGGGCGATCATGCGGTCGACGACACCGCGGAGGACGAACTCGGCGATGACCACGAGCGCTGCGAGGACGACCACGACGACCACGAGGACGACGGGCCAGCGACGGCGCTTGCGGGGGGTGTCGGTGGCGGTGGGCATGGGTCCCAGCCTGCCAGGTGCGCCCGAGTGCTCCGACACTGTGGAACGGACACAGCACCGCGGGAGTTCGCGGTGCTGTGTCCGGAACCTGGTTCCGGCAGGGGGTGCTGGCGCTCCCGGCGCTCCCCGCGCGCCCCGCGCTACATGCGCTCGGGCGCGGTGACGCCGAGCAGGCCCAGGCCGTTGCGGACGACCTGCCCGGTGGCGTCGTTCACCCAGAGGCGCGTGCGGTGCAGGTCGGTCACGGGCTCGTCTCCGAGCGGCGTCACGCGGCAGGCGTCGTACCAGCGGTGGTAGAGCCCGGCGAGCTGCTCGATGTACCGGGCGATGCGGTGCGGCTCGCGGAGTTCGGCGGCCTGGCGCACCACGCGCGGGTACTCGGCGAGGGCGCCGAGCAGGGCCCCCTCGGTGTCGTGCGTGAGGAGCGAGGCGTCGAACGCCGACCGGTCCACCCCGGAGGCGGCGGCGTTGCGGGCGACCGACTGGGTGCGGGCGTGGGCGTACTGGACGTAGAAAACGGGGTTGTCGTTCGTGCGCTTGGTCAGCAGGTCGAGGTCGATGTCGATCGCGGTGTCGCTGGCGAAGCGGACGAGCGAGTACCGGCCGGCGTCCACGCCCACGGCGTCGACGAGGTCCTCCATCGTGACGATCGTCCCCGCGCGCTTCGACATGCGCATCGGTTCGCCGTCCTTGAGCAGGTTGACCAGCTGCCCGATGAGGATCTCGAGGTTCTTGCCCGGCTCGTCACCGAACGCCGCGCACATCGCCATCATCCGACCGACGTAGCCGTGGTGGTCCGCGCCGAGCATGATGAGGTTCCGCTCGAACCCGCGCTCGCGCTTGTCGAGGTAGTAGGCCAGGTCGCCCGCGATGTACGCCGGCTCACCGTCGGACTTGATGACCACGCGGTCGCGGTCGTCGCCGAAGTCGGTCGTGCGGAGCCAGAGCGCGCCCTCGGCCTCGTACATCACGCCGGCCGAACGCAGTCGGTCGATCGCGCGCTCGACGGCCTTCGACTCGTGCAGGGCGTTCTCGTGGAAGTACACGTCGAAGTCGACGCCGAAGTCGTGCAGCGAGGACTTGATGTCGGCGAACATGAAGTCGACGCCCTCGCGCCGGAAGACCTCCTGCGCTTCGTCGCGCGGCAGGTCCTTCACGTCGAGGTCCGCCGGCAGCGTCGCGATCACCCGCGCCGCGATGTCCGCGATGTACGCGCCGCCGTAGCCGTCCTCCGGGGTGGGGTCACCGAGCGCCGACGCGACGAGGGAGCGGGCGAACCGGTCGATCTGCGCGCCGTGGTCGTTGAAGTAGTACTCGCGGGTGACGAGCCCGCCCTGCGCCTGGAACACCCGGGCGAGGCTGTCGCCCACCGCGGCCCAGCGCACGCCGCCCATGTGGATCGGGCCGGTGGGGTTCGCGGACACGAACTCGAGGTTGATCCGGACGCCGTCGTACAGGTCGCCGTGGCCGAAAGCGGTGCCCTGGTCGACGATCGTGCGGGCGACCTCGCCGGCGGCCGCGGCCTCGAGCGTGATGTTGATGAACCCCGGACCGGCGATGTCGACCGAGGCCACGCCGTCCAGCTCGGTGAGCTCCCCGGCGATCTCCGTCGCGAGCTCGCGCGGATTCGTGCCGAGCCGCTTCGCGAGCTGCATCGCCGCGTTCGACGCCCAGTCGCCGTGCGCCCGGTTCTTCGGACGCTCGAGCGCCGCGTGCGACTCCTCGACGGTCACGGTGTCGGACGCGCCTCGTCGCTCGACGATCCCGGTCAGGATCGACAGGTACGCGGCGGAGAGTTCGGCAGGATTCACGAGGATCGAGTCTACCGGGACGCACAGGTCCTCCCCGGTCGATGCAGCATCATGTCCGGATGACCACCCGCAGCAGTGCCCGGGCGATCACCCTCGCCGTGCTCACAGCCTCCGCGTCCCTCGCCCTCGTGGCGTGTTCCGGCGGCTCGGACACCACGACACCGAGCGCGTCCGCCAGCGCCGCGCCGATCGGGAAGCGCGTCACGCAGACCTGCGCGGACCTCCTCCCCGTCGAGGCGTTGTCGGTCTACGGGAAGTCGTTCGAGCTGGTCCCGTCGTTCGAACCCGAGAAGGGCACGCCCGCCGCCCGGATCGCCGAGCAGCGCGGCCGCGTGTGCCGGTTCGCCGCGACCGACGACGCGTCGACGACGATCACGCTGGCCGTCGCCGACCTGCCTGAGAAGTCGCTCACGAACCTCAAGGACGCGCTCTACGACCGCGGCGGATCCGTCCCCACGTACCGCGTCGAGGGCTACTTCTCCCTCACCGACGGCGTCGGTCGCGCGGACGCGTTCGCCGACCCGTACTGGATCACCGCGTCCTCCACGCTTTTCACCGAGCCGGGCGGGGCGCAGCCGGTCATCGACGCGGTCCGGGCCGTCGTGCAGCCGAGCGCGTCCGCCACCCCGGCCGCCTGACACGCGCGCGGTCGGCCTGGAGGCGCGGCGCGGCACGGCTCCGGCGCGCGGGCGCGGCTCCGGCGCGGGCTTGGCGGCGGCCGGGCGCGGAGTGCCTGACGGAATCGGGCGTACCTGGTCGGTTCGTTCGACCCGGCACACCCGATTCCACTTTCCATCGCGCGCGTTCTGGGAAAGAACGGGCGTGCCGGGCACGACACGCGGTGGCCGAGAGGTGGCCGGTGACCTGCTACGGTTGGTTCCACCCCCGGGCCCCCATAGCTCAGGGGATAGAGCACTGCCCTCCGGAGGCAGGGGCGGAGGTTCGAATCCTCCTGGGGGCACTCTGCAAGCACCGTCAGCGGCGGTAGCGTCTCCGTATGACGACGGTGTTCCCTGAGGTCGAGGTCGAACCACTGCGCGGCGGCGCGACGCTCCGGTGGGGCGTGATCGGCCCCGGCGAGATCGCGAACGACTTCACCGCCACGCTCCACGCCCACTCCGACCAGCGCGTCGTCGCCGTCGGCTCCCGCTCCCCCGAACGCGCCGCCGCCTTCGCCGCCCGCCACGGCGTCCCGGGGGTGCACGGCTCGTACGAGGCCCTCGTCGCCGACCCCACTGTCGACGTCGTCTACGTCGCCTCCCCGCACCCGCAGCACCTCGAGCACGCCCTCCTCGCGATCGCGGCCGGCAAGCACGTCCTCGTCGAGAAGCCGATGACCACGTCCGCCGCCGACACCCGCACCCTCGCGACGGCGGCACGGCAGGCCGGGGTGTTCGCGATGGAAGCGCTGTGGACCCGGTACCTCCCCGGCACCACCGTCGTCGCCCGGCTCCTCGCGGACGGCGTGCTCGGGGACGTCCACCTCGTCACGGTCGACGTCGGCTGGCCGCACGAGCCCGACCCGACCGACCGCATGTTCGACCCCGCCGCAGGCGGGGGCGCGCTCCTCGACGCCGGCGTCTACGGGCACTGGTTCGCACGGTTCGCCACCGGCGCCCCGGTGACCAGTCGGACGACGGGGGTGGTCTCGGACCGCGGGGTGGACCTCCAGTCCGTCACCGTGTCGACGGCCGACGGCGGCGCGCAGTCCGTGGTGACCACGTCGATGACGGCGTGGACGCCGGGTCTGGCGGTGATCGCCGGCAGCCGCGCGACCGTCCGGTGGACCGACCACTTCGTGTTCCCGGCGTCGTTCGCCCTGCACCGCGGCCGGGACGTCGACCACTGGGCGGACCCGAGCGGCCTCCACGGTCGCGAGGGCCTCGTCTGGCAGGCGGCGGCGCTCGCCCGGTACGTCGCCGACGGCCACACCGAGTCACCGCTGCACACCCTGGACGACTCGATCGGGCTCGCGACCTCGCTCGACGCCGCACGAGCCGCGCTCGAGCCCGGACCCGGGCCCGCGGCACCGGGAGTTTCCGGACACGTCACGTCGACCCCCTAGGATCACGGGCCGGTCGACCACGCACGCGACCGGGAAGAGGACTCGATGACCAACGCCACCGGGAACCCGCAGCACGAACTCGCCCGCGGGGAGCACGCACCGGCGCCGCGGACCCTCCTCGACGTCCTCACCGCCACCGCGGAGGAACACCCCGACGCCCTCGCGCTCGAGGACCCGGCCGGCACGATCGACTACGCCACGCTCCTCCGCCTCGTGCACGAGCAGGCCGACGACCTGGCCCGACGGGGTGTCCGCCGGGGCGATCGGGTCGGCGTGCGGATCCCCTCCGGCGGCCGCGACCTGTACGTGTCGATCCTCGCCGTGCTCGCCGCGGGCGCCGCGTACGTGCCGGTGGACGCGGACGATCCCGAGGAGCGGGCGACCCTGGTGTTCGGCGAGGCACGCGTCGCCGGGGTGATCGGCGCCGGCGGCGTCCTCCGCGACCGCGACCGCGACCGCGACCGCGACGGGCAGGCGCTCCCGGTGACGGACCCGTCGGCGTCGGCCGAGGCACCCGGGCTGACGGACGACGCGTGGATCATCTTCACCTCGGGTTCGACCGGGGTCCCGAAGGGGGTCGCCGTCACGCACCGGAGCGCCGCGGCGTTCGTCGACGCCGAGGCGCGCATGTTCCTGCAGCGCGCACCGATCGGCCCCGGCGACCGGGTGCTCGCCGGGCTGAGCGTGGCGTTCGACGCGTCGTGCGAGGAGATGTGGCTGGCCTGGGGCCACGGTGCGTGCCTGGTGCCGGCGCCGCGCTCCCTCGTCCGGACCGGGGTCGACCTCGGCCCGTGGCTCATCGCGCACACCATCACGATCGTGTCGACGGTGCCGACCCTCGCGGCGCTCTGGCCGGACGACGCCCTCGAGCAGGTCCGGCTCGTCATCTTCGGCGGCGAGGCCTGCCCGCCCGAGCTCGCCGCCCGCATCGCCAGCCACGACCGCGAGCTGTGGAACACGTACGGGCCGACCGAGGCGACCGTCGTCGCGTGCGGGTCCCTGATGGACGGGTCGGTGCCGGTCCGGATCGGGCTGCCGCTCGACGGGTGGGACCTCGCGGTCGTCGACGAGGCGGGGCAGCGGGTCGCCCCCGGTGGCGTCGGCGAGCTCGTGATCGGCGGCGTCGGCCTCGGCCGCTACCTCGACCCCGCGAAGGACGCCGAGAAGTACGCTCCCTTCCCCGAGCTCGGCTGGGACCGCGCCTACCGCAGCGGCGACGTCGTCCGGTACGACCCCGAGGGGCTGGTGTTCCAGGGCCGGGCCGACGACCAGATCAAGCTCGGCGGACGGCGGATCGAACTCGGCGAGATCGACGCGGCGCTGCAGGCGCTCGACGGCGTCGCCGGTGGTGCCGCGGTCGTGCAGCGGACCCCCGCCGGCAACCAGGTGCTCGTCGGGTACGTCGCCCCGGTCGCCGGCGCGGCCATCGACCCCGCGGTCGCCAACGCCCGGTTGCGCGAGGAGCTGCCGGCCGCCCTCGTGCCGCTGCTCGCGGTGGTGGAGTCCCTCCCGACCAGGACGAGCGGCAAGGTCGACCGCGCTGCGCTGCCGTGGCCGCTCCCCGGCGCCACGGACTCCGCGCTCCTGCCCGACACCGTCGCCTGGATCGCCGAGCGGTGGTCGGCGATCCTCGGGGTCCCGGTGTCGAGCGTCGACGACGACTTCTTCGCGCACGGCGGCGGCTCGCTCACCGCGGCGCAGCTCGTGTCCGCGATCCGCGAGCGGTTCCCGACGACGACCGTCGCCGACGTGTACGACCACCCCAGGATCGGTGCGCTCGCGGACGCGCTCGACGACTCCGGCCCGGTGGTCTCCGTCCCGCGTGACGTCCGACCGGTGCCCCCGGCGACGGGTCTGGCGATGACGCTGCTCGGGCTGCCGGTGCAGGTCCTCCGCGGACTGCGGGTCCTCACCTGGACGGCCCTCGTCGCCAGCGTCCTGCACGCCACGACACTGCCGTTCCTGCCGGTCCTGTCCTGGCCGGCCCTCGTGGTCGCGCTCCTGCTGTTCGTGACGCCGATCGGCAAGATGGCCGTGACGGTCGTCCTCGCCCGCGTGCTCCTCGCCGGGGTCCGGCCGGGCGACCACCCACGGGGCGGATCCGTGCACCTGCGGGTGTGGCTCGCGGAGCGCATCGCCGACGCGGTCGACGGCCCCTCCACCGCCGGCGCCCCGTGGATCAGCTACTACGCCCGGGCACTCGGGGCGCGGATCGGCCGGGACGTCGACCTGCACACGCTGCCGCCGGTGACCGGGATGCTGACGATCGGCAAGCGCGCGTCGATCGAGCCCGAGGTCGACCTCGTCGGGCACTGGGTGGACGGCGACGTGTTCCGGCTCGGCCACGTCCGGGTCGACCAGGACGCCGTGGTGCACAGCCGGACGACGCTGCTGCCCGGTGCGCACGTCGGCGTCGGCAGCGAGGTCGAGGCCGGATCGGCGGTCGCCGACCGGGTCCCGGACGGCGAACGGTGGGCGGGTTCGCCGGCGGAACGCGTCGGGTCGGCCCGACACGACCGGGAGGCGCGGCCCGCCTCCCGACGTCGCTGGCTGCTGGCGTACGGGGCCGGGTCGGTGGCCGTGGCCGGGTTGCCGGTGATCGGTGTCGCAGCCGGGACGGCCCTGGTCTGGCTCGTGGTCGGCCCCGCGCCGACGCTCGGCAGCGCGCTGCTCAGCGCCTTGGCGTGGGTCCCCGTCGCCACGATCGTCGCCGGCAGCGTGTACGCGGGCCTGGTCGTGGCGTCCGTCCGGCTGCTCGGGACCGGCCTGCAGGAGGGCCGGCATCCCGTCCGTTCCCGGATCGGCTGGCAGGTGTGGACCACCGAGCGGATCCTCGACGCCGCGCGCACCCTCCTCTTCCCCCTGTACGCGTCGCTCGTCACCCCGGTGTGGCTCCGGCTGCTCGGGGCGAAGGTCGGCCGGAACACCGAGATCTCGACGGTGCTCCTCATCCCGGCGCTCACGCAGATCGCCTCCGGCGCGTTCCTCGCGGACGACACCATGGTCGCGACGTACGAACTCGGCGGCGGTCGGGTCCGGATCGGTCGCTCGAAGGTCGGCCGGCGGGCGTTCCTCGGCAACAGCGGCATGACCGGCGCCGGACGCTCGGTCCCGCGCGAGGCCCTGGTGGCGGTGCTGTCCGCGGTGCCGAAGAAGGCCAAGCGGGGGTCGTCCTGGTTGGGCTCGCCGCCCGTCCGGTTGCGCCGTGCCACGGCGCAGTTCGACGAGGAGCGCACCTTCCGTCCGCCGCGGTCCCTCAAGGTCGCCCGCGGGTGCTGGGAACTGCTGCGGCTCGTCGCCCCGATGGTGTCCGCCGGGATCGCCCTCGGTGTCGCCGGTGCCCTGCTCGCCCTGTGGTCGGCCGTCGGCATCGGCTGGACCGTGCTGCTGGCCGGGCCGGTGCTCATCGTCGCCGGTGCGGTCGCCGCGGTGGTGTCGACGATCGCCAAGTGGGCGTTCGTCGGCCGGATCGCCGCTCGGGAGCACCCGCTGTGGTCGTCCTTCGTGTGGCGGAACGAGGTGCAGGACACCTTCGTCGAGACCGTCGCGCGGCCCTGGTTCGCCGAGCAGGCGACCGGGACACCGGCCCTGGCGGCCTGGCTCCGGAGCCTCGGGGCCACCATCGGCCGCGGCACCTGGCTCGAGACGTACTGGCTCCCGGAGGCCGACCTCGTCACGATCGGCGCCGGCGCCTCGGTGGCACGCGGCACCGTCGTGCAGACGCACCTCTTCCACGACCGGGTGATGCAGCTCGACGAGGTCCGCCTCGACGCGGGTGCGACCCTCGGCCCGCACAGCGTCGTCCTGCCCGCGGCCGGCATCGGACCCGGGGCGACGGTCGGCCCGGCCTCCCTCGTGATGCGCGGCGAGCAAGTGCCCGGCGGGACGCACTGGGCGGGCAACCCGATCGCTCCGTGGCAGACTGACCGGCACCCATGACCGTGAAGGACTCCGTGCCGACGAACCGAGACGCCGACCCGTACACCCCGCACAGCGGCGACCGACGGTGGAGTGCCCACCACTACGACCTCCGGCTCGGGTACCGCGTCGCGACGAACCGCCTCGACGGCACCGCCACCGTCACCGGGCGCGCGGTGGAGGCGCTCGACCGCATCGTGCTCGACCTGCACGGCCTGACCGTCGACCGGGTGGACGTCGACGGGCGTCGGGCGAAGAAGACGTCCACGAGCACGCACAAGCTCACCGTCACGCCGGACGCCCCCGTGGCCGCCGGGTCGGACTTCACCGTGCACGTGCGGTACCGCGGCACGCCGCACCCGCTCCGGAGCCCGTGGGGGCAGATCGGGTGGGAGGAACTCACCGACGGCGTCATCGTCGCCGCGCAGCCGACCGGTGCGCCGTCGTGGTTCCCCTGCAACGACCGGCCGGACGACAAGGCCACCTACCGGATCGAGATCACCGCCGAGGCCGCGTACGACGTCGTCGCGAACGGCGAGCTGCTCGGCAAGGAGCGGGCCCGTTCCGGCACCGCGTGGACCTACGCGACGACCGAGCCGATGGCGACGTACCTGGCGACCGTGCAGATCGGGCGGTACCGCACGACGAAGCTCCGCGGCTCGGCCGTCCCCGTCACGCTGCACCACCCCGCCGACCTCGCCGCCGCCGCGCGCACGGACTTCGGCCGGGTGCCGGACATGCTCGCGCTCTACGCCGACCGGTTCGGCCCCTACCCGTTCCCCGCGTACGGCGTCGTGGTCACGGACGACGACCTCGAGATCCCGCTCGAGGCCCACGGCCTCGCGGTGTTCGGGCGCAACCACGTGGACGGCGAGCACGGAACCGACCGGCTCATCGCGCACGAGCTCGCACACCAGTGGTTCGGCAACTCGGTGACCGTCGCCCGCTGGCGGGACATCTGGCTGCACGAGGGCTTCGCCTGCTACGCCGAGTGGCTCTGGTCCGAGCACCGCGGTGGCGAGTCGGCCGACGTCCTCGCGAGGCAGTACCGCGACGGCGTGCTGGAGCAGCCGACCGACCTCGTCGTCGCCGATCCCGGCGCGGACGACATGTTCGACGACCGGGTCTACAAGCGCGGCGCACTGGCCCTGCACGCCGTCCGTCGGACCTTCGGGGACGACGCGTTCTTCGCGGGGCTCCGGACGATCACCGGTCGACACCGGCACGGTTCGGTCGCGCCGGAGGACGTCATCGCTGCGTTCGCCGGCAGCGCGCGCGTCGGACCGGAGGCGGTCCGCGCGGTCACCGGTCCGTGGATCGACGAGCCGGGCGTGCCCGGACTCCCCTGAGCCACCCCGGCGCCACGGCGGACCACGCCGGGCGCGGCGCTACGCGACGCCCGCGGCTGCGTCGTCGCCGACGCAGCTGACCTCGCGCCACACGGCGTCGAGGGACAGCCCGACCACCTCGGCGACGGCCGCGACCGTGCCGAAGGACGGCGTCGCGATCCGCCCCGTCTCGATCTTCCGGAGCGTCTCCGGCGACACCCCGGCCGCGAGGGCGACGTCGAGCATCGAGCGCTGCCCACGGGCGCCGCGGAGGAGGGCACCGAGGCGCCGTCCGCGTTCGACGTCGACGGGGGTGAGCGGGAGCCGGACCATGTGCCGATACTAATGCCGGTCAAGAAATACCGGTACTGTTGGCCCATGATCGAGATCCTCACCCCCGCCGAGGTCGACCGCGCCCGCGCGACCGGTGCCCTCGTCGGCACGATCCTGCACACCCTGCGCGAGCGGACCCGGGTCGGCACGAACCTGCTCGAGATCGACCGCTGGGCCGAGGCGATGATCGAGGACGCCGGCGCGGAGTCCTGCTACGTCGACTACGCACCCTCGTTCGGCCGCGGCCCGTTCGGCCACCACGTCTGCACCGCCGTGAACGACGCCGTCCTGCACGGACTCCCCCGCGACCAGGCGCTGGCCGACGGGGACCTCCTCACGCTCGACCTCGCGGTGTCGCTCGACGGCATCGCCGCGGACGCCGCGATCAGCTTCGTCGTCGGGACACCGGACCCGGCCGACCTCGCGCTCGTCGACGCCACCGAACGAGCCCTCGCCGCCGGGATCGCCGCAGCACGGCCTGGCGCGCGGACCGGCGACCTCTCGCACGCCATCGGCACCGTGCTGCAGGACGCCGGGTACCCGGTCAACGTCGAGTTCGGCGGCCACGGCATCGGCTCCACGATGCACCAGGACCCGCACGTGTCGAACACCGGTCGGCCCGGCCGTGGCTACACGCTGCGCCCCGGGCTCCTGCTCGCCCTCGAACCGTGGGTGATGGCCGACACCGACGAACTCGTCACCGACCCCGACGGGTGGACCCTCCGGAGCGCGACGGGAGCCCGGACGGCACACACCGAGCACACCATCGCCATCACCGAGGACGGGGCGGAGGTCCTCACGCTCCCCAGGTGACCGGCACGCCGCCGGCGGCGACCGCGACGACCACGTCGGGCTCGGGTCGGGCGACCACCACGGGCTCGGCGACGCCGTCCAGGACCGCCACGCCCGCTCCGAGGTCGACGTCGACGCGTGACGGATCCACGCGCAGCCCCCGGCCGTCGCGCTTCAGCACGGCCTCCTTCGCCGCCCAGCACGCCGCCAGCGCCGCGGGGTCCCCAGCGGCACGGTCGAGCTCCCCGGTCGTGAAGGCGTCGAGGGCGTGTGCCGTGACGCGCGAGACGCGCTCGACGTCCACGCCGACGAGCTCGGGGCTGACCGCCACGGCGAGCACGCCCGGGGTGCGGGCGAGGCTCACGCCGACCGCACGGTCGGCGACGCTCGCCCAGGGCCGACCGTGATCGGTGGCGGAGCAGTGCGGGCAGACGCGCCCCGCGCGCACGCTGGTCACGTCGACGGCCGCAGCCAGCGCGACGGCGGTGCGGAGCGCCTCCCGGTCGTCATCGCGGGTCGCGCCCGACGGACGCACCGTCACGACGACGGTCTGGAGGCGCGGCTCACCCACCCCCGCAGCCTACGGCGCGAAGGTGGCCGGTACGGGCCGTCAGGCGTGCGTCAGCGCGATCAGCGCGACGTTCATCGTGCTGTAGGCCCCCTCGGACCGCGTGGCCTGGCGGACACGTCCGCGCAGGACCTCGTACCGCCCGTCGTGCTCGCGCACGAACCCGATCACGCCGCTCGCCGGCGTCGACACGCGGTGGTAGCCGTCCTCGAGCGGGACGACCTCGGTGTTCAGCGTTCGTTCCATTGCTGTCCCCTTCCGTTCCTCCTCGAACAGTGCCGCCAGCATACCCCGGTCCGGGGGACAAACCACGCAGCGATCCGTGGATCCACGCCGTTCACGAGCGTTCGCCCGGAGTCTGGTTCCCGGGCTGCGTGCCCTGGATAGACTCCGGGCGACAGCGCTCCCGGGGCGCTGCGGCGGCCCGGTGAACGCGGGTCGCGGCGACGGATGGAGGACGGATGCGAACGGTCCACGGCGGATCGGACACCGACGGGTCGAGCAGGTCGAGCAGGTCCAGACGGCTGCTCGCTCACCTCGCGGCGGTGCTCCTCTCGGCGACCGTGGTGCTCGCACCCGCGGCGGCGGCCCACGCGACGGCCCCGATGGACCTCGGCGGCGCCTACGTCCTCGACGACGCCGACGCCCTGACCGCCTCGCAGCAGGCCGACGTCGAACAGGCCGTGCAGGACGTCTACGACAAGACCAAGACCCAGCTCTTCGTCGTGTTCGTCCCGACCTTCACCGACCCGAGCGACCACGCGGCCTGGGGCGACGCCCTCATGTCCGCGAACCAGATCGACTCCGACAGCATCGTGCTGTCCGTCGCGGTCGACGACAAGATCGCGGACATCCAGCAGACCAACGAGACGGCGCTGTCGTCGAGCGACGTCGAGCGCGCGTACCAGCAGGACGCCGTGCCGCAACTGCGCGACGGCAACTGGGCCGCCGCGGCGACCGGGTTCGCGAACGCACTCGTCGACTCGCAGGCGCCGGCGGACCTCACCTGGCTCTGGATCCTGCTGCTCGTCGTCGTGGTGGCCGTCATCGTGGTCGTCCTCGTCATCCGTACCCGGAACAAGCGCCGCACGGCCGCCGCCGCCCGCGCACAGGAAGCCTCGCTCGCCGAGCTCGAACGCCGCGCCGGTGGTGCCCTCGTCACGATCGACGACGAGCTGAAGACCGCCGAGCAGGAGGTCGGTTTCGCCGCCGCCCAGTTCGGCGACGACGCCGCGAAGCCGTTCGCCGAGGCCGTCGCCGCCGCCCAGAAGGCGGTGCGCCAGGCCTTCGCCCTGCAACAGCAGCTCGACGACGAGATCCCGGACACGCCGCAGCAGCGCGCCGACTGGTCGAACCAGATCATCGCGACGTGTGAACGGGCGCACGCCTCCATCGAGGAACAGACCGAGGCGTTCGACCAGCTCCGCTCGCTCGAGGACGGCGTCGAGGACGCCGCGACCGCACTCGCCGCCGCGGTGGCCGAAGCACCGGCGTCGATCGCCGCTGCGGAAGCCGCGCTCGTGCGGGTGCACGCCGGGTACACCGGCCGCACCCTCGCCACCGTGTCGGACAACGTCGACCAGGCCAAGCAGGTCCTGGCCTTCGCCAGCGAGCGGTCGGCTGCGGCGACCGCGGCCATCGCCTCGGGTGACAAGGGCGAGGCGGTCGTCGCCGTCCGTGACGCCCAGCACGCCCTGGCCCAGGTCCAGCAGCTCACCACGAGCGCGACGACCGCCGAGTCCGCCTTCGCCGAGGCGTCCGCGCGCGCGGACGCGATGCGGCTGGACATCCAGGGCGACGTCGCCGCTGCCCGATCGCTGACCACGGGCGGGCCGAACCTCGCCGCGGCCGTGACCCGGGCCGAGGGGGTGCTCCGCCAGGGGGTGGACCCGCGCGACCCGATCGCCGCGGTGGACGCGCTGACGAAGGTCAACACCGAGATCGACGCCGCGCTCGCGACCGCTCGGAGCGTCGACGAACAGAACCAGCGTGCGGCTCGTGCCCTCGACGCCGCCCTCCGCGACGCCCGCTCCCGGATCAGCCAGGCCCGGGACTACATCTCGCTCCGCCGCGGTGGGGTCGGGTCGACGGCGCGGACTCGGCTGTCGGAAGCCGAACGGGCGCTCGACGACGCCGTCCAGCTCGCCACGACCGACCCCGGTCAGGCGCTCCAGGCCGCCCGCGCTGCCGAGCAGTACGCGGCCGCGGCGATGGACGCCGCCAACGACGACATGGGCGGCTGGCCCGGTCAGGGCGGCGGTGGCGGCAACGGCGCGCAGCTCGGCGGCCTCGTCACGGGGCTCGTCCTCGGCGGGCTGCTCGGCGGTCGCGGCGGCAGCTACGGCGGCGGCTCGTTCGGAGGCGGCGGCTTCGGCGGGGGCGGCGGCTTCGGGGGCGGGGGCGGCTTCGGCGGTGGTGGCGGAGGCGGCGGAGGCGGCGGGTTCTCCGGCGGCGGCCGCTTCTGACCGCTCCCACGACCAGACGACCAGCAGACCACTCTCCACGAAAGGGAACAGCACATGGCAAAGCAGACGATCTTCGGGCGGATCTCGACCCTCGTCCGGGCGAACATCAACCAGCTCATCGACAACGCCGAGGATCCCCAGAAGATGCTCGACCAGCTCGTGCGCGACTACACGAACAACATCGCGGACGCGAAGACCGCGATCGCGCAGACCATCGGGAACCTGCGCCTCCTCGAGCAGGACCACGAGGAGGACAAGAAGGCCGCGGTCGAGTGGGGCCAGAAGGCCGCGAACGCGTCCGCTGCGGCGGACAAGTACCGCACGGAGGGCAAGACCGCCGAGGCGGACAAGTTCGACAACCTCGCGAAGATCGCGATCGGCAAGCAGATCGCCGCCGAACAAGAGGTCAAGGACGCCGAGCCGAGCCTCGCCTCGCAGAACGACGCGGTCGAGAAGCTGAAGACCGGCCTCGCCGGCATGGAGCAGAAGCTCGAGGAACTCCGCGCCAAGCGGGACAACCTCGTAGCCCGCTCGAAGACCGCCGAGGCGCAGTCGAAGGTCAACGACGCCCTCGGCAACATCGACGTGATGGACCCGACGAGCGACCTCGGCCGCTTCGAGGAGAAGGTCCGCCGCGAAGAGGCGAAGGTCCTCGGGCAGCAGGAACTCCAGTCGTCGAGCCTCGACGCGCAGTTCGAGAGCCTCGACGACGTCGGCAAGGACGCCGAGGTCGAGGCGCGTCTCGCGGCGCTGAAGTCCGGCGGCTCGTCGAGCCTCTGACCCGTCCCGCGCGACGCACTCCTCGGGCGACGCCGGACCCCAACTGACAGGATGGCAGGATGCAGTTCCTCGTGGTCGGTCAGTGGCAGGGTTCGGCGTCGTCCCGTGCGATGCGGCTCGGGGACGGCGCCGCGGCCATCGCGGCCGACCTCCCCCGGGCGTCCACCACGGTGATCGAGGTGCCGACCGGTGCCGGCGACCGGCTCGAGACGGCGCTCGCGCGCTACACCTCGGTCCTCTCGGTCGCCGACCGGGTGGCGGAGGAGACCGGCGTGTCGAGCGAACCGGTGCTCGTCGTCGGCGGCGACGGTGCGAGCGTCCTCGGAGCGACCGTCGGACTCGGCCCGGACACGGCGTTCGTGCGCATCGCCGGCTCGAGCGGGTTCCGCGCGCTCAACCGTGCCCAGCCCGTGGCCGCCGAGACCGCCGTGCTGCGGATCCTCGTCGACCGGCCGGACGACCTGTTCCCCGCACTCCCCACCCTCCCTGCCTCGTCCGTGGTGGTCGCCGGTGTCCGGGGCATCGAGGACGCCGAGACCAGCGCGCTCGACCGGGCGGGCATCGTGCACCTCGACGTCGACGCAGCGACCCCGGACGCGATCGCCCGGGCGGTCGACGCCACCGGGGCCGACGCGGTGTTCGTGCACGTCGACCTCGACGTCCTCGACCCGTCCGAGGTGGACGGCCTGCTCGAGCCGGTGCCGTTCGGGCTCGACGGGGCCGGCCTCGTCGAACGCATCCAGGCGGCCACCCGAGGGCGACGCTTGGCGGGCGCGGCGCTGACCGGGTTCGCCCCCGTGGACCCGGACCGCGCGGTCGACGACCTCGGGGTGATCCTGCGAGCGGTGGGCGCGCTCACGAGCGCCTCCAGGACCAGCTGACCCGCGCCTCCAGGCGTCTGCGACCGGGCCGTTCCGCAGGACGGCCACGAGCCGCACCGGGACCGACCTGCGCGCCGTCCGGTCGCGTACGCTCAGCGACATGACGGACTACGACCTCATCGTGATCGGCGCCGGCGCAGTCGGCGAGAACGTGGCGGACTACGCCAAGAAGCGCGGCCTCTCGGTCGCGATTGTGGAGGCCGAGCTCGTCGGCGGCGAGTGCTCCTACTGGGCGTGCATGCCGTCGAAGGCACTCCTCCGCAGCGGTCACGCGCTCGCCGCGGCGAAGCGGCTCGACGGCGCGAAGCAGGCCGTGACGGGCTCGCTCGACGCTGCCCGGGTCCTCGCCCGCCGGAACTCGTTCACGTCCGACTGGAAGGACGACGGGCAGGTCGCGTGGCTCGAGTCCGCCGACATCGCCCTGATCCGCGGCCACGCCCGGATCACGGGTGAGAAGACCATCGAGGTCGACGGCACCACGTACACCGCGGCCGCCGCGATCGCCCTCGTGACCGGTTCGCTGCACACGCTCCCGCCCGTGCCCGGCCTGGCCGAGGCGAAGCCGTGGGGCACGCGGGAAGCCACGAGCGCCCAGCACGTCCCCGAGAGCCTCCTGGTCATCGGCGGCGGTGTCTCCGGCTCGGAGCTCGCGACCGCGTGGGCGTCCCTCGGCGCGAAGGTCACCCTCGTCGCCCGGCACGGTCTGCTCGGGGGCATGGAGCCCTTCGCGGGCGAACTCGTCGCCGACTCCCTCCGCGAGCTCGGCGTCGACGTCCGCACCGGCGTGAACCCGACCCGCGTCGACCGCGACGAGCACGGGCTCGTCACCACAACCCTTGACGACGGCACGACCGTCGTCACGAGCGAGGTCCTCGCCGCCACCGGCCGCGCGGCCCACACGAAGGACCTCGGCCTCGAGTCCGTCGGGCTGACCGCCGGCGACTGGCTGCAGGTCGACGACACGATGCTCGTCCAGGGCACCGACTGGCTCTACGCCGTCGGCGACGTCAACCACCGCGTCCTCCTCACCCACCAGGGCAAGTACCAGGCCCGTGCCGCCGGCGAAGCGATCGCCGCCCGCCACCAGGGCACGCCGCTGCACACCGAGCCGTGGGGTGCGCACGTCGCCACCGCCGACCACGCCGCGGTCCCCCAGGTCACCTTCACCGACCCCGAGGTCGCGAGCGTCGGGCTCACCGAGTCCGCGGCGCGCCAGCAGGGGCTGAACGTGCGGGCGGTCGAGTACGAGCTCGGGAACGTGGCCGGAGCGTCACTGCAGGCCGACGGCTACACCGGTCGCGCGAAGATGGTCGTCGACGAGGACCGTCACGTCGTCGTGGGCGTCACCTTCGTCGGGCAGGACGTCGCCGAGATGCTGCACGCCGCGACGATCGCCGTCGTCGGCGAGGTCCCGGTCGACCGGCTGTGGCACGCGGTCCCCGCCTACCCGACGATGAACGAGATCTGGCTGCGACTGCTCGAGACCTACGGCCGACCGGAGTAGCGGTGCGGAACCCGCTGCTCGACTCCCCCGTCTCCCGGGCGGGGTGGCTGTTCGCGACGGCGGTCGGCCTCGCCGTGGGGGTGCCGCTGTCGACCGGGAAGGTGCGGGTGGTCGACGGGCTGATCGTGTGCACGGGGCTGCCGCGGTGGGTGTTCCGCCGTGGTGGCACGTGCGTCGGGTCGGTCTACCTCACGCGCGACAACGACGGGGAACGGGTGCTCCGGCACGAGCGGGTGCACGTCGAGCAGTGGCGGCGGTACGGCATGCTGATGCCCGTCGTGTACGCCCTGGCCGGGCGGGACCCGCTCCGGAACCGGTTCGAGGTCGAGGCCGGGCTCGAGGACGGCAACTACCGCTGACGCGCGCGGCGCGCGGCGCGGCCTGCCGAGCGGGCAGAACACGCCGCAGGCGTCCCACCGAGCGGGCGGAACCCGCCGCTCCGGCACCCCGAGCGTGACGGAAACCGCCCGCTCGGGGAGCCCCGGGCCGCCCGGACGGGAGGCGCGGCGCGGGCGGGCGCCGCGCCTCCCGTCCGCCGACCCCCGTCCTCCGTCCCCTCCCCGAGCGGGCAGAACACGCCGCAGGCGTCCCGCCGAGCGGGCGGAACCCGCCGCACCGGCGCGCCGAGCGGGACGGATATCGCCCGCTCGGGGAGCCGCCGTCGGCCCGGACGGGAGGCGCGGGGCGGGCTGGCGCCGCGCTTGCCGTCCGCCGAGCGGGCAGGACACGCCGCAGGCGTCCCGCCGAGCGGGCGGAACCCGCCGCCGCGGCGGGCCGAGCGGGACGCATATCGCCCGCCCGGGGAGCCGCCGCCGGCCCGGACGGGAGGCACGCGGCGGGCTGGCGCCGCGCCTCCCGTCCGCCGAGCGGGCAGAACCCGCCGCAGGCGTCCCGCCGAGCGGGCGGAACCCGCCGCCGCGGCGGGCCGAGCGGGACGGAAATCGCCCGCTCGGGGAGGGGGCGGGCCGGGCGGGCCGGGCCGCCCGGCCCGGCCGGCCCGCCCGGCCCGGCGGGTCAGGCGGCGCGGCGCCGCGGGACCACGAGGGGCGTGCCCGTCTCGGGGTCGGGGACGACCACGCACGGCAGGCCGAAGACCTCCTCGACGAGGTCGGCCGTCACCACCGAGGCCGGCGGCCCGGACGCCACGATCGACCCGGCCCGCATGGCGATCACGTGCGTGGCGTACCGCGCGGCCTGGTTGAGGTCGTGCAGCACGGCGACGACCGTCCGACCGGCCGCGTGCAACGCCGAGGCCAGCTCGAGCACGTCGTACTGGTGCGCGATGTCGAGGAACGTGGTGGGTTCGTCGAGCAGGACGATGTCGGTCTCCTGCGCGAGCACCATCGCGATCCACACCCGCTGCCGCTGCCCACCGGAGAGCTCGTCCACGCTGCGATCAGCGAGCGACACGGTCTCCGTCTGCTCGAGCGCCGCCTGCACCGCGATCCGGTCTGTGCCGGAGGACGGGTGCAGCAGGTCCTGGTGCGGGAACCGGCCGCGGGACACAAGGTCGCGCACGGTGATGCCGTCGGGAGCGATCGGCGTCTGCGGGAGCATGCCGACCCGCCGCGCGACGGCCTTGGGGCGGAGGGACGAGATCGGTGCACCGTCGAGGAACACGGTGCCCGCGGTCGGCTTGAGCGTCCTCGCGAAGGACTTCAGCAGCGTCGACTTCCCGCAGGCGTTGGGACCGACGATCACCGTCAGCTCGCCGTCGGGGATGTCGACGTCGAGGTCGGACACGACGACCCGGTCGTCGTACGCGAGCGTCAGCCCGCGGGCGCCGAGCGCGGTGGTGGGCGCACGACCGGGATCGGTCAATTCTCCGCCTTGCCGTGCCGCCAGTACCCCATGAACGCGACCTGCTTCCGGTCGAGGCCGACACCGCGCACGAGGTGGCGGCGGAGTTCCTTGACGCAGCCGGCCTCCCCCGCGATCCAGGCGTAGACGGGACGCGGGGCGTCGTGCGCGGGGATGTCCCACAGGACCTGCTCGTCCACGTCGACGTCGGCGAGCTCGACCGGGTCTCCGCAGGGAGACGTCACGACGGGAGCCGCCACGGTCGACGCCCACGCGTGCACCTGGTCGGTCATCCGGACCCCGTGCGAGGCGCCGTTCCGGGCGATCCACCGGACCTCGACCCCGGCCGGAGCCGTCACGGGCAGCCGGTCGGCATCGGTCGGGACCTCGATGAACACGTGCCCGACGGCGGTGACGTCCAGCGCCTCGAGGATGGCGCAGATGGCGGGCGCGGCGGTCTCGTCGCCGGCGAGCAGGATGCGGTTCGCCGCTCCCGGGTCGAACTCGGCGGCCCCGGACGGTAGCTCGGCGGGCGAGGACGGCACGGCGGGACCGACGATGCGGAGTTCGTCGCCGACGCGGCACGACGAGACCCAGCGTGAGGCGGGTCCGGTGTCGCCGTGCGCCACGAAGTCGATGTCGAGCTCGCGGGCGTCGGGACGGAACGACCGGACCGTGTAGGTGCGGAGCGGGTTGCGGACGGCGTCCGGCAGCGCCCGCCACGCGGCGTACCAGTCGTCGCCGTCGGGCAGGTCGGTGAACCCGTGCCCGGGGATCGGCAGGACGAGCTTGATGCGCTGGTCGAGGCCGACCGAGGAGAACTCGGCGAGGGCGTCGCCGGTGAGGGTCACCCGCACGAACGACGGGGTGAGCGGGATGACGGCAGCAACGCGAACGGAGAAGACACGGTACCGGGCTGCCACGGCCCAAGTATGGCATGCCTTACCTCACCTCTCCAAGGTTCCGGAGCCACTCCGAGGGTCCGGACGGTGCGAGGATCGTCCCCGTGCCCGATGCTCCTGACGACGAATTCGCTGACCTGCCCACCCTCGCCCGCGCGAGCGGCGTGACGGAGCCGCTCCGCGCCTCCAGACAGGTGGTCCGTACCACGGACGGACAGGAGATCGCTGCGATCCGGTGGGGTGGGACGAACCAGGAGGCGCGGATCACCTACCTGCACGGGCTCGGCATCGACGCCCACAGCTTCGACCAGACGGCCCTCGCCGTCGGCGAGCCGGCGGTCGCCGTCGACCTCCCGGGCCACGGCCGCTCCGGCTGGCGGGACGACGCCGACTACGCGGCCGACGCCACGGCGCCGAGCGTCCTCGCGGCACTCGACGCGCTCGACGTCCCACCGGGGATCGTGGTCGGGCACTCGCTCGGGGCGATCCTCGCCGCCCGGCTCGCGGCCCTCGTGCCCGAGCGGGTCACCGGGCTCGTGCTCGTGGACATGTCGCCGGACTTCGCGCAGCGGGCGGTGGACCGGATCGCGCGCGCTCTGGAGGCGGAGGAGCCGTTCGCGTCCCTCGAGCAGGTCGTCGACCGTGCGGTGGAGGCGCGCGTCGGCGACGACCGCGCGGTGCTCCTCCGGGAAGCCCGGCACACCACCCGACTCGGTGCCGACGGGCGACTCGTCCGCCGCCACCACTTCCCGCACCTGCCCGCCGGCCGGACGTCCTCGGTGGGGCGGTTCGCCGACGCGTGGCCGGACCTCGAGGCCCTCGACGTCCCGATCCTGCTCGTCCGCGGCGACCGCGGCTACGTCTCACCGAAGCTCCACGCGCAGTTCGCCGAGCGGCTGCCCGATGCCGAGATCGTCACGGTCGAGGCACGGCACGCGGTGCAGAACCAGGCGCCCCTCGAACTCGCTGCGGCGATCCGGGCATGGGCGGAACGTAACGGTTTGTTGCACCCCATCGAACAACCGTCGCCGGAGGACACCGGCCGCCGCTAACCTCGTCCAAGCGCGAGCACCGACCATCGCCCTCGCGCCCGGAAGGAACCCACAACCCATGAGTCCGCTCCTCCCCCGCCGCACCCCCCGCACCGGCCGATCGGCCCTGCGTCGATCGGTCCTGACCGCCACCGCGGTCGCCGTGGCCTCGGCGCTGGTGCTCACCGGCTGCTCCGGATCCTCGAACGAGGACGGCGGCGCCGACGCCACCGTCCGCGTCGGTCTCGTGCTCGAGCCGACCAGCCTCGACATCCGCACGCAGTCCGGCGCCGCACTCGACCAGGTGCTCATCGACAACGTGTACCAGGGGCTCGTCGGCCGCACAGCGGACGGCGACGTCCACGACGTGCTGGCGTCGGGGCACGAGGTCTCGTCCGACGGGCTGACCTACACGTTCACGCTCCGGAAGTGCACCACCTTCCAGGACGGCAAGGACGTCACCGCCGCCGACGTCGTGTGGTCGCTGCAGCAGGTGAAGTCGAACGCGACCTACGTCGACTCGGCGCAGCTCGCGAACGTGTCGTCGATCACGTCGCCGTCGTCGAGCACGGTCGTCCTCAAGCTCGCCAAGCCCGACTCGGACCTCCTCTGGAATCTCACCGGCCGCGCCGGCCTCGTGCTCGAGAAGGCCGCGAGCAACGATCTGTCCGACACCGCGAACGGCACCGGCCCGTACGAGGTCGCGAGCTGGAAGCAGGGCGACTCCCTGACCTTCAAGCGGAACGCCGACTACTGGGGCACCAAGGCGAAGGTGGCGAAGGTCGTCTTCCGCTACATCACCCAGCCGTCCACCGCCGTGAACGCGATGGCGAACGGTGACCTCGACGTGCAGACCGCCGTCGACGGCACCCTGAAGAGCCAGCTGCAGGGCAACTCGGACATCACGCTGCACACCGGCAAGACGACCGACAAGTACACGCTCGCGTTCAACGACCAGAAGGCGCCGTTCACCGACAAGCGCGTGCGCCAGGCGATCCGGCAGGCGATCGACGCGAAGGCGATCATCAAGGCGATCGGCGGCACCGGCGTCGAGCAGGGCGGCCCGATCCCGGAGCTCGACCCGGGCTACCAGGACCTCACCGACATCGACGCGTACGACCCGTCGAACGCCAAGAAGCTGCTCGCGGCCGCCGGCGCCACGAACCTCAAGCTGACGCTGACGTACGCGAACATCTACTCGGCGACGATCGGCGACGTCCTGAAGTCCCAGCTGGCCGACGTCGGCATCTCGCTCACGGTCAAGCGCGTCGACTTCGCCACGTGGCTATCGCAGGTGTTCGAGGCCCCGAAGAGCGGCAAGCGCGACTTCGACCTCTCGATGGTGAACCACGTCGAGTCGCGCGACTTCGGCAACTGGGCGAACCCGGACTACTACTTCGGCTACGACAACCCCGAGGTGCAGTCGCTGTACGCCGCCTCGGTGGCCGCGACGAGCGAGTCCGAGAAGGTCGCCGACCTGCAGAAGGCGGCGAAGATCGTCAGCGAGGACGCCGCCGGCGAGTGGCTGTACACCGCCACGTCGATCACGGCCGTGCGGAAGGGCGTCACGGGCGTCCCGTACAACGGCACGAACTCGCGCCTCGACCTGTCGAAGCTCGCGGTCAAGTGACCGGTGACCGGGCCGGCGCAGACCGCTGGCGTCCCGCGCCCGTAGCATCGCTGTCGTGACCCGGTTCCTGATCGGGCGGGTGCTCCTGCTCGTCGTCGGCCTGCTCGTGGCGAGCGTCATCATCTTCGCCACGCTCCAGGTGCTTCCCGGCGACGTGGCGCAGATCGTCGCCGGCACGCAGGCGTCCCCGGCGCAGGTGGACGAGCTCCGGCAGCAGCTCGGGCTCGACCGACCCGTCGTCGTGCAGTACCTCGACTGGATCGGTGGGCTGTTCCGCGGGGACCTCGGCCGCTCGCTCGTCACCGACGGGCAGGTGGCGCCGGAGATCGCCCAGAAGCTCAGCGTGACGCTGCCGCTCGCCGGGATGTCGCTCGCGGCCGCCCTGGTGATCGGGGTGCCGCTCGGGGTGCTCGCCGCGGTGCTCCGCCGTCGTCCGGGCGGCGTGGTGATCTCGTTCGTCGCGCAGGCAGTCGCGGCGATCCCGGTCGTCTGGGCCGGCATGCTCCTCGTCGCGCTGTTCGCCGTCACGCTGCACTGGCTGCCGACGCAGGGCTTCCCGCTCGACGGCTGGGACGAGCCCGGCCGGGCGTTCGCCGCGCTCGTGCTGCCCGCGCTGACGATCGGCGCGGTCGAGGGCGCCGTCATCCTCCGCTTCACCAGGTCGGCGACGCTCGGGGTGCTCGACGCCGACCACGTCCGGACCGCGGCGGCGATCGGGCTCACCCGGACGCAGGCCCTCGTCCGGCACGGCCTGCCGTCGGTGGCGCTCACCGTGCTGGCGGTGCTCGGCGTGCAGATCGCCGGACTCCTCGTCGGGGCGGTCGTCGTCGAACAGCTGTTCTCGCTCCCCGGGGTCGGCCGCATGCTCGTCACCGACGTCGGACGCCGCGACATCACGAAGGTGCAGTCCGAACTCCTCGTGCTGACCGGCCTGGTGCTGCTCGTCGGCTTCGCGGTCGACGTGGTGCACCGGACGCTCGACCCCCGCCAGCGGGAGGTGTCCGGGTGATCCGCCGACTCCTCGCCCGACCGACCGGGGTGTTCGCCGTCGTCGTGCTCGGCCTGCTCGTCGTCCTCGCCGTGGTGTCCCTGTTCTGGACGCCGGAGGACCCGTTCCGCACCGATCCGTTCCACCAGTGGGAGCCACCAAGTCCCGCGCACTGGTTCGGCACCGACGCCTCGGGTCGGGACATCGCGAGCTACCTGCTGGCCGGCACCCGGACGACGGTGCTCGTGGCCGTCGGCTCCGGGGTGATCGCGAGCGTGGTCGGCATCGTCCTCACCGCGATCGGCTCGCTCACCGCGCGCTGGGTCCGCGAGGGCACCGCCGTCCTCCTCGACATCCTCGTGGCGTTCCCGACGCTCCTCACCGCGATGCTCCTCACCGCGGTCGCCGGCGGATCGCTCGGCGTCGTGATCGTCAGCGTGGGGCTGTCGTTCGGCGTCACCATCGCCCGGGTCGCGCGCGGGGAGATCCGCCGCATCGCCCGGAGCGACTACGTGACGGCAGCGCGGGCGTCGGGCGTGGGCGGGGCCGGCGTGCTGTTCCGCCACCTGGTGCCGAACGCGGCGCCGCTGTTCACCGTGCAGCTGTCGCTCGCGATGGCGACGGCGGTCCTCGCCGAGGCCGGGCTCTCGTACCTGGGCTACGGCGCCGGGTCGAACACCGCGTCGTGGGGCAGCCTGCTCTCCGACCTGCAGACCTACATCGGGGTGCACCCGTGGAGTGCGACGTGGCCCGGGGCCGCGATCGCGCTCGTCGTGGCGGCGCTGTCGTTGCTCGGCGATGCCGTCCGGGACGCCACCGACCCGCGCCTGACGACGAGCGACCGCGCGGCGTCCGGCGCCCCGACCGAGACCACCACGGGGGTGACCGCATGACCGAACCCACGGACCGGACCGCACCCGCGGACCGGGCCGGACCCACGGACCGGACCGGAGCCTCCGGCACCGACCACGCGCCGACCGCAGCCTCCGGCCTCGAGGTGCGTGGCCTGACGGTCCGTATCGACCGCCGGACGATCCTCGACGACGTGACGTTCACCGTGCCTCCAGGCCATCGCGTTGGTGTGATCGGCGCCTCCGGATCCGGGAAGTCGATGACCTCGCTCGCCCTGATGGGACTGGAGCCGACCGGCGCGGAGGTGACCGGCAGCATCCGCCTCGACGGCACCGAACTCGTCGGCCTGCCCGACCGGGAGCGCGCCCGCCACCGGGGGGCCGGCATCGCCATCGTGTTCCAGGAGCCCGGGACCGCCCTCGACCCGCTCCGCCGCGTCGGCGCCCAGATCGCCGAGCCGCTGCGGCTGCACCGGGGGCTCGACCGGCGCGCGGCCGCCGCAGCCGCCACCGACCTCGCGATGTCCGTCGGGCTGCCCGACCCCGAGTCCCTGCTTCGGCAGTACCCGCACCAGTTGTCCGGCGGGCAGCGGCAGCGGATCTGCATCGCGATGGCGATGGCCGGCGAGCCGTCGTACCTCGTGGCCGACGAACCGACGACGGCGCTCGACGTGACGACCGAGGCCCGGATCCTGGAGCTCTTCGAGGGGCTGACGGCCGGGATGGTGTTCGTCACGCACGACCTCGCCGTGCTCGCCCGGATCGCCGACACCGCGGTCGTCCTCGACGCCGGGCGCGTCGTCGAGGAGGGCTCGGTGGCGCAACTCCTCGCCGCGCCGCAGCACCCCGCGACGGTGGCGCTCGTCGACGCCGCCCGCGCCACCGCGCGCCGGACCGGGGGTGCTTCGTGACCGCGATCCTGGACGGCAGCGGCCTGCACCGCACGTACCGGCTTCCCCGCCGCGGCCCGTTCGAGCCGGGCCCCGTCCGCACCGCGGTCGACGGCGTCGACCTGACGGTCGCACCAGGTGCGCGCCTCGGGATCGTCGGGGAGTCGGGATCGGGCAAGTCCACGTTGGTCCGGCTGCTCGCCGGCCTGGAGGCGCCTTCCGCCGGCACCGTCACCGCCTCCGGTCGTCCGGTGGTGACGTCCGGATCCGCGGGCGCGATGCGCTGGTTCCGTCGCGAGACCGGGGTGGTGTTCCAGGACCCGTACGCCTCGCTCGACCCGCGGATGCGCGTCGGGTCGATCGTCGCGGAGCCGCTCCGGGCGCTGCGGATCCCGGGGTCCCACGCCGAGCTGGTCCGTGACGTGCTGGAGCGCGTGGACCTCCCTGCGGACGTCGTCGACCGGTACCCGCACGAGTTCTCCGGCGGGCAGCGGCAGCGCATCGCGATCGCCCGGGCCGTCGTGCACTCGCCGCGGATCCTGTTCGGGGACGAGCCGATGAGCGCCCTCGACGTGGTGGTCCGTGCGCGCGTGATCGAGCTGTTCCGGTCGCTCGCCGACGACCTCGGGCTGACGCTCGTGCTCGTGTCGCACGACATCGGGGTGGTGCAGCGGCTGTGCGACACCGTGGCGGTGATGTCGGCGGGGCGGATCGTGGAGCACGGGCCGGTGTCGTTGCTCGACGCGCCGCAGCACCCGGTGACGCGGGCCTTGGTGGAGGCGGCGCCGACCCTGCCGTGAGCGCCGCGGGGGCCGGCCGGGGCGGGGCGTGGCCGGGCGGGGCGTGGTCGGGCGTGGCGCGGGGTGGCGTGGCCGGGCGCGGCGCGACCCCCGGTCTGCGACACCACACCCGTCGATCGACGCGTGCGGTGTCGACTCATGCGCCGGCATCGGGTGCGCGTGCATCGTGCGACATCGCACCTGTCGATCGACGCGTGGGAAGTCGCACGGTGCGCACGCATGGACCGCCGGCGCAACGCCGCGCGCACGCGGGCGCACGCAGCGCGCGACCCCGCGCCCGACGCGCAGCCAGCCCGCCCAGGCCGCGCCGCGCCTCCCGTCAGCCGGCGGTCACCACATCGGCGGGTGCCGCCGCTGCCACCGCACCCGCCGCTCGAGCTGCGCGCCGATCGCGAGGAGGACCCGCTCCCCGCCCGGCCGCCCGATGAGCTGCACACCCATCGGCAACCCCGCGCCGTCCGGGTGGCCCCCGTCCGTGACGCCCACGGGCAGCGTGATCGCCGGCAGCCCCGCGACGTTCGCCATCGAGGTCCACGGGGAGTAGGCGCACTGGCGGCGGAAGTCCTCCTCGGGGTCCTCGCCGTACCACCCGAGGGGCCGCGGCGTCAGCGCCAGGGTCGGTGTGAGCACCGCGTCGAACCGGCCGAACGCGCCGATGAGCGCGGCGGAGAACGTGTCGAGCGCCGTCATCGCGTCGAGCACCTGCATCCCGGTCAGCGCCCGACCACGTGCCACCAGCCAGGACACCAGCGGCGTCAACGACGACAGGTCGATCCCTGGCACGACCGGCAACCGGGCGGCGCTCGACTCCCACGCGACCCGGAACGCGTCGGCGTACGGGGTCCGGGGCATCGCGACGTCCTCGACGCCGTGGCCGACCTCGCCGAGCACCCGCACCGCGGTCTCGACGGCGGCCCGTGCGGCGGGGTCGACGACCACGTCGACGGTGTCGTCCCACGGTGAGCCGTCGAGGAGTCCGACGACGAAGCGCCCCTCGCCCCGGACGGCCGCGGCGGTGAACGGCCCCTCACCGACGTCCGGCGTGACGAGCGCGTACGGCGACGGTTCGGCGAGCCCGGTCGGCGCGACGAGGGCGTCGAGCAGCATCCCGGCGTCGGCGACGTTCCGGGTGATCGGTCCCGCGACCGAGAGCCCTCCGACGCCCGAGCGGCCGGGCATCGACGGCACCCGACCCCGGCTCGGCTTCAGCCCGACCAGCCCGGTCGCCGCGGCCGGGATCCGCACGGAGCCGCCGCCGTCCGACCCCACGGCTGCGGGGAGCAAGCCGGCCGCCACCGCCACCGCGGCGCCGCTCGACGACCCGCCCGGCGCCCGGGTGGCGTCGTAGGGGTTGCGGGTGGTGCCGAAGCGGGTCTCCGACGACGAGGACATCCCGAACTCCGGCGTCGCGGTCTTGCCGAGGCTCACCGCGCCGGCCGCGTCGAGCGCGGCCACGAGCGGGTGGTCGGCCGCCGCCGGCCGTGCTGGCAGCGCGGTCGACCCGTTCCGCGTCGACACACCGGCGCGGTCGTACAGGTCCTTGTCGGCGGACGGGAGGCCCCACAGCGGCCGCGACGTCGGCACCAGGTCGCCGAGGTGGTCGGCTCGGTCGCGCGCTGCGTCCGCCGTGACCGTCACGAACGCGCCGAGGTCCGGGTCGAGCCGGGCGATGCGGTCGGCGTAGTGGTCGGTCGCCTCGCGCGCGGTGACCTCGCCCCGGCGGATCCAGTCCCAGAGTTCCTGCGCGGCGAGGTGGTGGAGTTCGAACACGGTTCCCGAGCCTACGGCCGCCGGCTTGCACCTTTCGGATGCACCCCGCGGAGTGCGTCCGTTCGCCGGTCGTCCCGCGACGCCGCGGTTCCTAGCGTCGACGTCATGACGAACACCATCGAAGACCGGCGCACCGCCGGCACCGACCGAGCGGACCGGACGGGGGTGCGCGGGCTCGTCGCCCGGCACCCGCTCGTCTCGTTCGCCGCCCTCGCCCTCGGCCTCAGCTGGGCGGCCTGGATCCCGTACATCCTGTCGCCGCACGGCCTCGGCGTCTGGGACCTGCACTTCCCCGAGTTCCTCGGCACCGCCCAGTTCACCGGCATCCTGCCCGGCGCGCTCCTCGGTCCGCTCGGCGGCGCGTTCCTCGTGACCGCCCTCGCCGACGGTCGCCCGGGGCTCCGCCGCTGGGTCGGTCGGCTCTGGCGCTGGCGGGTCGCCTGGTACTGGTACGCCCTCGCACTGGTCGGCGTGCCCGCGATCATCGTGGCCACGGGGCTGCCGTTCTCCGGCGGTGTGGTGCAGGCACCGAGCATGCTCGCCCTGGTCGCCCTCGTCCCGGGACTCGTCGTCCAGCTGTTCACGACGGGGCTGTCGGAGGAGCCCGGCTGGCGCGACTTCGCCCTGCCCCGACTGCAGGAGCGGTTCGGACCGCTCGGCGCCGCCGCCGTGCTCGGCCCGCTGTGGGCGCTCTGGCACATGCCGCTCTACCTCAGCGACTGGGGCGGGTGGCCGGACGCGCACTGGACGGAGCCGCTCGTGTTCGCGGTGTTCACGATCACCTTCAACGTCGTGATGACGTGGGTGTTCAACCGCACCGGGGAGAGCCTGCCGGTCGTGCTCCTGCTGCACGTGGGCGTCAACAACACGATCTCGACACTGTGGGCCGACATGTACCCGGGGATGACCGCGGGCACGATGATGCACGGGCTCGCGATCGTCTCCACCGTGGCTGCTGCCGTGCTGCTCGTCGCGACCCGGGGGCGGCTCGGGTACACCGGGAGCACCCCGGCCACCACCACGGCTGCCGCCCGCGACCGCGACCGACTCGTAGGATCGAACGATGGCACCCGCTGACGCGCCCGCGCCGCGCCCCGCGCCCGGGGCCCGGAGCGACCGAAGCGACCGGAGCGACCGAAGCGACCGGAGGGTCCGGACGAGGACGAGGACGGTCGACCGCCTGGTCGCCGTGGGCACCGCCGTCGTCGCCCTCGGACTCCTCGTCGGCGTGCCCCCGCTCGACGCCCTCGACCCCGACGGCACGGGCCTCGGCACCGGCACGACAGCGCCGGCCGTCGGCGGACTCCCCTGGACGATCCTCGCCGTCGCCCTGCTCGCCCAGTCCGCCGTCCTCCTGGCCGCACGACGCGCACCCCGGGCCACGCTCGTCGTCGTCGCCGCGCTGCCGGTCCTGGTCGCCGCGACCTCGTGGAGCGCCCTGTACGGACTGACGGCCCTGCCGGTGGTCGTCGCCGTCGTCCTGGCAGCGCTGCGGCTCCCGCTCCCCCGGCTCTGGCCGGCCGTCACCGTGGCAGCCGCCCTGGTCGCCGTGGGCACGGCCGTCACGACCGCGGTCGGCTCCGGTGCGTTCCGCACCAGCATCGCGTCCGGCATCGCGACCTCGCTCGGACAAGGGGTCCTGCAGGCGGTCGGCGCGGTCGGGCTGCCGCTCGTGGTCACGCTGGTCGTCCGGTCGCGCCGGGAACTCCGCGCGGCGAGGACGGCCGAGGCCGCGGCACGAACCGCCGAGGCGGACGCCCGCACCGCCGCCGCCGACGCCCGCTCGGCCGAAGCCGACGCCCGCTCGGCGGAAGCGGACGCCCGCACCGCCGAGGCCGCCGCGGTCGGCCGCGAGCAGGACGCCCGCGTCGATGCCGCGGTGTCCCGCGAACGCGCCGCGATGGCCCGGGAGCTGCACGACATCGCCGCGCACCACCTGTCCGGCATCGCCCTGATGTCCGCCGTCGTCGACCGCCAGATCGACTCCGACCCGGACCGTGCCCACGAGGGCGTCCGTCAGGTGCGGGAGCAGAGCACCGCCGTGCTCGAGGACCTCCGCCGCCTGGTCGGACTCCTCCGCGAGGACGGCCCCGCCGAACGCGCCGTCGAGACGGTGACCGGGATCGTCGACCTCGTCGAGAGCGCCCGCACGCGGACCGCCGTCGCGCTGGACGTCCACGAGGGCGACCACCCCCTCGCGGACGGTATCGGCCCGCTCGCCCAGCTCGTCGCCTACCGCACCGTGCAGGAGGGGCTCGCCAACGTCGCGATGCACGCCGCCGGCGCGCCGTGCACCGTCACCGTCGACGACCGCGACCCCGCCCAGCTGACGGTGCGCGTCGAGAACGGGGTGCCCACCGCACCGTCCGTCGGGAGCACGCCCTCAGGCGGGAACGGACTCCGCGGCATGCGCGAGCGGGCAGAACTCGTCGGGGCGCGCCTCCAGATCGGCCCCACCGGTACCGGCGGGTGGACGGTCGAGCTGGTGCTCCGCCGGGAGGCGCGACCCGCCGCCGACCCGTCGGCCGACGATCCGGAGGTGGGCGCGTGATCCGCGTGCTGGTGGCGGACGACCAGCCGCTCGTCCGTGCGGGCGTCTCCGCCCTGCTGTCGGCGGAGCCGGACATCGAGGTCGTCGGCGTCGCCGCCGACGGCGGCGAGGCGCTCGCCCTCGCCCGGAGCACCCGGCCGGACGTGGCGTGCCTGGACATCCGGATGCCGGTGCGGAACGGCATCGAGGTCGCGCGGGAACTCTGCGCACCCGACGCCGACCCGGCGGTGCCGGTGCTCATGCTGACCACCTTCGACATGGACGACCTCGTCTTCGGCGCGCTCGAGGCCGGGGCGTCCGGCTTCCTGCTCAAGGACGCCGAGCCCGACGTCATCGTCGGCGCCGTCCGCCAGGTCGCCGCCGGGAACGGGACCATCGACCAGGCGCTCACCCGACGGGTCCTGCGGGAGTTCGTGTCCCGCCGGAGCCTGCAGCCGGTGTCGGGCGACCGGGCCGACGACGTGCTGACCGCCCGGGAGCGCGACGTGCTGCTGCTCCTCGCCGAGGGGATGTCGAACGAGGAGATCGCGGCCGCGCTCGTCGTCGAGGTCTCCACCGTGAAGTCGCACCTGGCCCGGATGTTGCCGAAGCTCGGGGTGCGGTCACGCCTGCAAGCCGTGGTCTGGGCGTACCAGAACCGGATCGTCACCGTCCCCGGCGCGGACGGCGTCGACGGCGTCGACGGCTGAAACCGCCTAGCTGCGGCGGCGGTACCGGACGTGCGTCGTCAGCGGGGAGTGCAGCACCTCGACCGGTTCGAAGTCGAACGTCTCGGAGCCGTCCGCGAAGATCCGCTCCCCGGAGCCGAGCAGGACGGGCGCGATGTCGAGCGTGAGCTCGTCGACCACCCCGGCGGCGAGGGCCTGCCGCACGGTCGAGGCCCCGCCCGCGATGTCGATACCCTCGTCACCGGCGACCTCGACCGCGCGCGCGTAGGCGGCGTCGAACCCGTCCGTGACGAAGTGGAACGTGGTGCCGCCCTCGAGCTCGATCGGCTCGTGCGCGTGGTGGGTGAGCACGAAGACGGGTGCGTGGTACGGCGGTTCCGAGCCCCACCAGCCCTGCCAGTCCTGGTCCCACTCGCCGCGGACCGGACCGAACATGTTGCGCCCCATCACGTAGGCGCCGCGCGGCCGCATGAGCCATCCCGCCGCCTGGAGGTCGGCCGCTCCGACGTCCGCACCGGGCATGTGCCACGTGTGGAGTTCACCGCCGCGGCGGCCGAGCGGCTGGTCCAGGCTCTGGTCCGGCCCGGCGACGAAGCCGTCGAGCGAGATGGACATGTGGCAGGTGGTGTCGGCCATGCGTGTCGGTTCCTCAGTTCCCCAGGTGCGCGGCGAGCACGTCGCGCACGGTCGTCCACTCGTGGTGCCCGTAGCGGTCGTCGTCGACGTGCCGGAGTTCGGCCTCGCCGCTGAACATGCTCACGAAGTACTGCATACCCTGCCACGCGGGGAACGGCTCGTCGTCGCCGGCCTTCGAGAGTCGCCGGCCGACCCGGGCCATCGCGGACAGCGTGCCGGCGGTCCCGGCCCACTGCAGGCGGAACGGGGTGCCGGTCAGCTGCGACATGGTGTCGGCGATGCTCCGCGAGGTGACGCGGTCACCGGCGACCTCGACCACACGGGGTGCGGCCGGGTCGAGCGCGACGCGTGCGGTGACCCACGCGACGTCGTCCTTCGTGGTGAAGTCGAGCACCTGGTCGGCGGACGACCAGTACAGGACGCGCTGCCGGTCGAACAGGATGAGCGGCGCCTGACCGGTGAGCATGTCCGTGAAGGCGCCGTTGAGGATCGAGGTCGCCCGGATCGGCGCGGCGTCGAGGTCGGCGGCGAACTCGCGGCGGAGCTCGAAGTTCCGGTTCGTCCCCGGGGTGATCGACCGGTAGTCGGCCGCGTAGTCGGACGGGATGAACCGGTCGACGCCGGCCTCGACCGCTGCCCGGAGCAGGGCGCGCTGGGTGTCGACGATCACCGAGCGGGTCCCGCTGACGGCGGACACCACCACGTCGACCCCGGCGAGCGCCGCGGTCAGTGCGGCGTGGTCGGAGTAGTCGGCGGTGACGACCTCGACGTGGTCGTCGTGGTCGGGCGTGCCGCCGCGGTTCGCGCTCGTGGAGCGGGTGAGCACCTTGACGTGGGTGTCGTGCTCCCGGAGCTCGCGGACGATGCGGCCGCCGAGGTCACCGGTGGCGCCGGCGACGAGGACGGTGGTGGTCACGCCTTCTCGACGTCGGAGAAGAGTCCGGTGAAGGTCGCTCCGGTGCCGCCGAGCTGCCCGAAGAACGCGCCGGCCTCGGCACCGGCGACCGCTGCGGAGGCGTCGTCGTAGGAGTCGAAGTACAGGTCGAGGGTGCGGTGGGCGGGGGTGGGGGTGCCGTCCTCCTTCGGCCAGACCTTGCCGGCTTCGAGGCGGCGGAGCTTCGGGAGGGCGCCGGCGGCTTCCTCGAGGGCGGGGTAGGCCGCTTCGAAGGCGGCGGGGTCGGCGGGGTTGTCGATGATGAGGGTGATCTTCGTGGTCATGGTGCCAGTGTTCTCCCGTTCGGCCACTTCGGTACGCCCGGCCCGGTCGACAGCGCCGACGAGCGCTGTGCCAGGATCGAGCGCATGGGGGAAACGATCGTGCTGCTGGCGACCGCTCCGGAGCGCGCCGCGCTCGAGGCACAGGGGTGGTCCGTGACGGCTCGGTCCTTCGGGGCGCAGCTCGACGCCGACCGCATCGACCGTCCGCGGTTGCGGGCGCTCGTCGACCGGGTCGCCGAGGTGGGCACGCCCCGCGCGCTGGACTCCGACGACGTCGCGGCGGTGCTCGAGCTCGACGCCCTGACGGCGCGGGACTACCCGGGCAGCGTGGCGACCCAGCACGAGCCGCTCGACCGCGGGACGGCGACCCCGTCCGCGTCGCGGCCCGCGTTCGGCCTCCTCACCGCGCAGGGCGAGCTGGTGGCCATGACGTACGTCGACGTCGACGGGCCGCTCGCCGAGACGGCCTTCACCGTCGTCCACCCGGCATGGCGTGGACGCGGGCTCGCCCCGGCGGTCAAGGCCTGGTCCGTGCTCGCACTCGCCGACGCGGGCACGACCCGCTTCCGGACCGGAGGGTCGGCCGAGAACGCCGCGATCCGGTCGGCGAACGCAGCCGTCGGCTACGTCGTTGACGAGGAGTGGGTCACGCTCGAACCCGGCCGCCCGTAGCCGGGGGCTGCGCCGCGACGGACGGGAGGCGCGGTGCGGGCCCGCACCGCGCCTCCCGTCCGTCAGCGGTGACCGCCCACCCCCGTGACCCGCGTCGGTCAGGTGCGCGCGTTCAGACCCGGGCGTGCTCGATGCGGCCGCCGCCGAAGGGCAGGAGCCCGGCGCGGTAGACGAACGGGACGCCGTCGTCGACGGACGTCGCCCGCGTGGTCGCCGATCCGAAGCGCCAGACGCGGTTGTACAGGTACACGCCGATGACGGTCCCACCGTCGTCGGGCACGGCCCACGTGCCGGTCCCCCACTGCGCGGGGTGTCCGACGCCGTCGATGGTGACGGTCGGCCGGGCGAACCACGTCACGGGCGGTCGGGTGATCCGGAGTTCCACCCGGCGCTTCGTCGTGCCGGAGGGCTGTGTCGATTCCACTCCCCGAGAATACGGGCCGCCGTCGATCAGGCCCGACGCGGTGGCGCCTCCACGACGACGTCCTCGTACCGGGGCGGCACCCACGTCAGGATCCCCTCGAACAGCTGGGCGGCGGAGAACAGGACGAGGAACACCGCGCTCGAGGCCGTCGCGGCACGGACGCCGATCGCCGGGTACAGGAGCAGGGCGACGCCGATGCAGATGCACAGCACGGCGGCGACGAGCGTGAGGGAACGCACGGCCGAGAACGTCGACCCGGTGAGGATGACCGCGGCTTCGAGGAACCAGGCGAGGGAGATCACGAACACCCAGATGCTCAGCTCGCCGGGCGGGTGGACGACGGCGATGACCCCGGCGACCAGGACGAGGGTGCCGAGCACCGCGTGGATCCCGCGCCGCAGGACCGACATGCGGTCACCGGCCTGCGCGCGTCCGATGCGCAGGAGCCCGGCGACGACCATGTAGGAGCCGAGGAGGTGGACCTCGGCGCCGAGTGCGGCCGCCGGCCGGGTGAGGATGAGCACGGCGACCAGGAAGCCGACGACGCCCGTGACGAGGAGCACCATCGCTTGGCGCGCTCGTCGTGCAGCGGGCCGGGGTGAGTGCACCGACCAGCTCGGCGTCCGCACTGCGTCGTCCATGGTGCTCCTCCGGTGTGGTCGTGGTCTGCGTCGTGCCGCACCGTCTACACCCCGGACGGGCCGCTGTCCGCTCGATGCCCACGCATCGATCCGGACAGGGGCTCACTTTCGGGTGTAGGCCTGGCCGAAGTGGGTTCCGGAGCCTTTCAGGGAAGGTCGGTGGACGTCATGGACGTCGAACACGCCACGGAGGGGTCGAGCGCCGTCGATCGTCGGTTGCGCACGGCCTTCGCCGTCCTCGGTGTCGTCGCGCTGCTCGCCGGCCTCGCCGCGCTCGTGCTCCCGCACGCGACGCTCATCGCGGTCGCGTGGGTGTTCGGCGTCTACCTGGTCGTCGCCGGCGCCACCCTGCTGGTCCGGGCGTTCTCCGCCGGACCGACGTCCTCGTGGCGACGGATCGGACTCGTCGTGGTCGGCGTGCTCATCGTCGTCGGCGGCGTCTTCGCCCTGTTCCACCCACCGGTCGGCATCCGGTGGCTCTCGCTCACGATCGGCTTCACCTGGCTGCTCGAGGGCATCACGCTGCTCTACGCGCCGACCACGGGCAACCGTGCCCTCGCGGTCGTCGGGGCGGTGCTGAGCTTCCTCAGCGGGCTCCTCCTCATCAACCTGCCGTACCTCGGCGCGGTGTTCGCCGTCGCCGCCGTCAGCAGCGTCCTCATCGTCTCGGGCATCGTCCAACTCGTCGTCGCCATCTCGTGGAACCGGGTCGGCGACGACGAGGACGATGCCGAGGCCGATCCCGATCGGGACGCTCCCACGGTCTGACCACGACCGCGCACCATCCGCACCACCCGTACGAGCACCGACAGGGGGCTCAGATGACGGTCGAGGAACAGCACGCCGCTCCGACCGAGGAGGGCGACCGCTCGCTCTCCGTGTTCGCGCTCGCGGCGATGGTCGTCGGCTCGATGGTCGGCGCCGGGGTGTTCTCCCTCCCCCGGAACTTCGCGAGCGGCGCCGGCGTCGTCGCGACGGTCATCGCGTGGGTCGTCGCCGGCGTCGGCATGCTCATGCTCGTCTTCGTCTTCCAGGCGCTCGCCACGCACCGGCCGGACCTCGACGCCGGCATCTTCGCGTACGCCAAGGCCGGGTTCGGCAACTACGTCGGCTTCTTCTCGGCGTTCGGGTACTGGGCGAGCGCGTGCGTCGGGAACGTCACGTACTGGGTGCTCATCGGGTCGACCCTCGGTTCGGTGCTGCCCGCGTTCGGCGAGGGCGACACGCTGCTCTCGGTGCTCGTGACCTCGGTGATGCTCTGGGCGTTCCACCTGTTCGTCCTCCGTGGCACGCGCGACGCGGCGGTGCTCAACACCATCGTCACGGTCGCGAAGCTCGTCCCGATCCTGCTGTTCCTCATCGTGGGCGCGATCGTCGGCACCCACTGGGACACCTTCCGCCTCAACCTCTGGGGCGGCGCGGAACCGAGCGCCGGCGAGCTGTTCGCGCAGGTCCGTTCGACGATGCTCATCACGGTGTTCGTGTTCCTCGGCGTCGAGGGCGCCACCGTGTACTCCCGGTACGCCCGCCGCCGCGAGGACATCGGACGCGCGACGATCAGCGGGTTCCTCGGCGTCCTCGCGGTGTTCGCCCTCGTGACCCTCGTGTCGTTCGCGGCGCTCCCCGCCGAGGACCTCCGCGGACTCCGACAGCCCTCGATGGCCGGCGTCTTCGGCGAGATCGTCGGGACGTGGGGCACCGTGCTCATCAACGTCGGACTCGTGGTCTCGGTCCTCGGCGCGTACCTGGCGTGGACGCTGATGTCGAGCGAGGTCCTGTACGAGGCCGCCCGGCAGGAGGACGCGCCGCGGTTCCTCACCGTCGTGAACCGGCACGGCACCCCGTGGATGGCGCTCCTGTTCACGAGCGGCCTCATCCAGGTGTTCCTCGTCGTGACGATGTTCTCGGACGACGCGCTGACGTCCATGCTCGAGCTCTGCAGCTCCCTGTCGCTCATCCCGTACTTCCTCACCGCGCTCTACGCGGTGCAGTACGGCCTCCGGCGGTCCGAGGGTGGGCGCCTCACCCGGGGGCAGCTGACCGCCGCGGTCGTCGCGGTGGTCTACACGGTCTTCCTCGTCATCGCCGCCGGCCCGAAGTACCTGCTGCTGTCCTTCCTCATCTACGCACCCGCGACGGTGCTGTACGTCATCGCGCGACGCGAGCGGCGCCTCCAGGTCTTCACCCGACCGGAGGTCGTCCTCTGCGTCATCGCCGTCGCCGGCGCGATCGTCGCCCTCGTCGGGCTCGTCACCGGATCCATCACGCTCTAGGAGGCACCATGCCCACCGAACCGACACCTGCTCCGACGGAGTTCGGCGCCTACTCCGAGGTGGGCCGGCTCCGGAAGGTGCTCGTCTGCGAGCCCGGCCTCGCGCACCGCCGGCTGACCCCGAGCAACAACGACGCGCTGCTCTTCGACGACGTGCTCTGGGTCGAGAACGCGCAGGAGGACCACCGTGCGTTCGTCGACAGCATGCGGTCCCGGGACGTGGAGGTGTTCGAGCTCCACCAGGTCCTCGCCGAGACGCTCGCCGTCCCCGGGGCCCGCGAGTGGCTGCTCGACCGCAAGGTCACCCCGAACGAGGTCGGGCCGCTGCTCGTCGACGCGACGCTCGACCACCTCGCCGGGTACGGGGACCGGGAACTCGCCGAGGTCCTCATCGGCGGGCTCAACGTCGAGGACCTCGATCCCGGCGAGCGCCCCGACCTCCTCCGGCTCCACGGGGACTCGTCGGCTTCCGACTACCTCATGCCCCCGCTGCCGAACATGCTGTACACGCGGGACACCACGTGCTGGATCAACGGCGCGTTCACGCTCAACCCGCTGTACTGGCCCGCTCGGCACGACGAGACGCTCCTCATGCAGGCCGTGTACACGTTCCACCCGACGTTCGCCCCGGCCCTGGACCGGCTCGCGTGGGGCGATCCGCAGCAGGACTGGGGGCTCGCGACGATCGAGGGCGGCGACGTGCTACCCGTCGGCGACGGCGTGGTGCTCATCGGCATGAGCGAGCGGACGTCGAGGCAGGCGATCACGCAGGTGGCGGCGGCGCTGTTCGCCCGCGGGGAGGCCGAGCGGGTGATCGTCGCGGGCATGCCGAGGCTCCGCGCGGCGATGCACCTCGACACGGTGCTGACCTTCGCGGACCGGGACGTCGTGACGGTCTACCGGGCGATCGTGGACCACATCCACCCGTTCACGCTGCGGCCGGGGACGGGCGCCGGGTCCGTGGACGTGACCGACGAGTCGTCGTCGTTCCTCGAGGTGGTCGCGGACGCACTCGGGATCGACGCGCTCCGGGTCGTCGACACCGGCGGCGACGAGTACGCGGCCGAACGGCAGCAGTGGGACAGCGCGAACAACGTCGTCGCGGTGGAGCCGGGGGTCGTGTACGCGTACGACCGGAACACGTTGACGAACGACCTGCTCGGTGCCGCCGGGATCGAGGTGCTGACGATCCGCGGTGCGGAGCTCGGGCGCGGCCGGGGCGGTGGGCACTGCATGACCTGTCCGCTCCTCCGTGATCCGCTGCCGGCATGAGCGGGGGCGTCGGGGAGGACGGCTCGGGGACACGACCCCGCGCCGCGGCCCGTCGTCGGACACCGCGATCGTGGGCGGCGCTCGGTGCGGCCGTGGTCGTGGTCGTGGGGGTCGGCGTGCTGGCCGGGTGGGTCGGGTCGCGCGGGGCAGCGGGCGGGGGCGGCGGTGCCGTCCCGGCGGCCGGGTCCGGGGCGGGGTCGTGCGACGCGGCCGCCGTCGCGCAGAGCGTCCTGCCGAGTGTCGTGACGATCGAGGTCGGATCCGGTGACGGCGGTTCCGGCGGCGGCGGATCCGGTTCGGGCGAGGTCATCGACGCGTCCGGGATCGTCCTGACCAACGACCACGTGATCGCGTCGGGAGCGGACGGCCCGGTGACCGTCCGGCTCGACGACGGCACCGAACTCGACGCGCGGGTGATCGGCCGCGACCCACGGACAGACCTCGCCGTGCTCCGGGCCGACACCGACCGTCGGCTGCCAGCACTGGCCTGGGGCGGGTCCGACGCACTCGACGTCGGCGAGCCCGTCGTCGCGCTCGGGGCACCCCTCGGGCTGTCCGGCACGGTCACCACGGGCGTCGTGAGCGCCCTCGGCCGGGACGTCCCGGTCCCGACCGGCGACGGCAGCGGGAGCACCGTCCTCACCGGGGCGATCCAGACCGACGCCTCGATCAACCCGGGCAACTCGGGCGGGGCGCTCGTCGACTGCTCGGGACGCCTCGTCGGCATCAACACGGCCATCGCCACCGTCCCGAGCGCCACGGGGGCGAGCAGCGGCAGCGTCGGGATCGGGTTCGCGGTGCCCTCGGTCGTCGCGCGCCCGATCGCCGAGGCGTTGCGCACCGACGGCAGCGTGGCGCACCCGGTCCTCGGGGTGACCACGCTGCCGGTCGCCCTGCACCACGCCGACGGGTCCGTCGCCGTCGGGCTCCAGCTCACCGCCGTCACCGACGGCGGGCCCGCCGATGACGCCGGACTCCGCCCGGGCGACGTGCTCACCGCGGTGCGGGGCCTCGACGCCCTGCACCCCGACTCGGTCGCGTTCCTCGAGGCCACCCGGTCCGTCGGCGACGACGTCCGGGTGACGTACCTGCGCGACGGCGAGCAACACGACGCCACGATCACCCTCCGCGCCGCCCCGTCGAGCTGACGAGCACGGCCCACACCACGAACAGCACCAACAGGACGGACACGCACATGAGCACGGAAGACCCCGGACGGATCGTCGTCGGCTTCGACGGATCGGAGCCGGCGAGCGCCGCGCTCGAACGCAGTCTCACCCTCGCCGAACGACTCGGCGCACCGATCGACGTCGTCACGTCCTGGCGGTGGCCCCTGACGTGGAGCACCCTCCCGGTGGCGAACACCTGGTCACCCCTGCACGACGCCGAGGAGATCCGGCAGCACGCCACCGAGCTGCTCGAGCGCCACGGCCCGGTGGACGTGGACGTCACCACCCGGAGCGTCGAGGGCGGTGCGGCCCAGGTGCTGCTCGACGCGTCGGCGGACGCGGGCCTGCTGGTGGTCGGCAGCCGCGGCCGCGGCGGGTTCCGCGGGCTCCTCCTCGGGTCCGTCAGCGCGGCGTGCATCCAGCACGCGACCTGCCCCGTGCTCGTCGACCGCGGCGGTGCTGCGGCTGCCGGGGACACGATCGTCGTCGGGGTGGACGGCTCGCCCGAGTCCGGCAGGGCCCTCCGCTTCGCGGTCACGCTCGCCCGCCGGCTCGGGCTGCCGGTGCGGACGATCACGACGTGGCAGTGGCCGGAGGCGCTCAACCGGGACGAGGCGCCGTTCGACCACTGGTCGCCGGAGCAGGACGCCCTCGCGACGGCCTCCTCGGCGCTCGACGCGGCGGAGGACGTCATCGACGACGACGTCAGCGTCACCTCTGAGCTCGTCGAGGGCCGTCCCGCCGAGGTGCTCCTCGAGGCCAGCGACGACGCGGCGTTCCTCGTGCTCGGCAGCCGGGGGCTCGGCGGGTTCCGGGGCCTGCTCGTCGGGTCGGTCACGCAGGAGTGCGCGCAGCACGCGGCCTGCCCGGTGATCGTGCACCGGTCCTGACGCGGTCGGCCGGTAGGTTGGGCCGATGACGACGATCGACCTCAACAGCGACCTCGGCGAGGGCTTCGGCGCCTGGACCGCGGGTGACGACGAGGCGGTGCTCGACGTCGTCTCCTCCGCCAACGTCGCGTGCGGCGCCCACGCCGGCGACCCGTCGATCATGCTCGCCACCTGCCGGGCCGCCGCCGAGCGCGGCGTCGCCGTCGGGGCACACGTCGCCTACCGGGACCTCGCCGGGTTCGGCCGTCGGCCGGTGCACGTCACCCCGGACGAGCTGTACGCCGACGTCGTCCACCAGCTCGGTGCCCTCGCCGCCGCCGCCCGGGTGGCCGGCACCACGGTGACCTACGTCAAGCCGCACGGTGCGCTCTACAACACGGCCTGCGCCGACCCGGTGCAGGCCGACGTCGTGACCCGCGCGGTCGCCGACGTGGACCCGTCGCTCGCCGTCCTGGCGCTCCCGGGCTCGGAGCTCCTCGTCGCCGCCGAGCGGCACGGGCTCCGCGCCGTCGCCGAGGCCTTCGCCGACCGCGCCTACGAACCGGACGGCTCGCTCGTCCCGCGGAGCCGGCCGGGGTCCGTGCTGCACGACCCCGACACCGTCGCGGAACGCGTGCTCCGGATGGTGACCGACGGCGTCGCCACCGCGGTCGACGGGTCGGAGGTCGCTGTCCGCGCGGACTCGGTGTGCGTGCACGGCGACTCCCCCGGGGCGGTGGCGATGGCCCGCGCGATCCGTGCGCTCCTCACGCGCCACGGGGTCACGATCCGATCGTTCGCGTGAACGGCGACGGCCTCGACGTCCGCCCGGCAGGCACGTCCGCGCTCCTGGTGACCGTCGCCTCCCTCACGGAGGTCGTCGCCTTCCGCGCCGGACTGGCCGCGGCACCCGTGCCGGGCGTGACCGAGGTCGTCTCCGGCGCCCGCACCCTGCTCGTCCGCTTCGACCCGCGACGCACCGACCCCGTCCGACTCCGCAGCGCGCTCGCGGCCGTCGACCCGCGCACCGTCGGCCCCTCGAGGACGCCGCCACGGTCACGATCCCGGTCGCCTACGACGGCGAGGACCTCGACGCCGTCGCCGTCACCGTCGGGATGACCCGCCCGGAACTCGTCGCGTGGCACACCGGTCAGGTCTGGACGAGCGCGTTCTGCGGCTTCGCCCCGGGGTTCAGCTACCTCACCGGCACGGCCGAGTCGCTGGACCTCCCCCGCCGCAGCACCGCGCGCACCGCCGTCCCGGCCGGCAGCGTCGCGCTCGCCGGCGAGTTCAGCGCCGTCTACCCCGGCACCTCGCCCGGTGGCTGGCAGCTCATCGGCCGCACGGACGTCCCGATGTGGTCGCTCGACCGCGACCCACCGGCCCTCTCCCCCGCCGGTACCCGCATCCGCTTCATCGACGTCGGTGCCGCGTGAGCATGCTCACCCTCGTCGAGGTCGGCCCCGGCACGTCGGTCCAGGACCGCGGCCGCCCCGGGTTCAGCGACGCGGGTCTCGGCGCCGCCGGCGCGGCCGACCGCGGGTCCGCCGCGCTGGCGAACCGCATGGTCGGCAACCGTCCGGAGGCGGCCGTCCTGGAGGCGCTGCTCGGCTCCGTCACGCTCCGCACCGACGCGCACGTGGTCGCGGCCATCACCGGTGCGGCCTGCCCGGTCGAGGTCGAGCAGGCGGACGGGCGGGTCCGCGGCGCGGCCCCGTACGAGGTGCTCTCGCTCGCGCCCGGGGACACCCTGCGCGTCGGCACCGCCACGGCAGGGCTCCGCGCCACCCTCGCGGTCCGCGGGGGGATCGCCGTCGAGCCGGTGCTCGGCAGCCGCTCGTGGGACTCGCTGGCGCGCCTCGGTCCGCCGCCCCTGGCCGCCGGCGACGTGCTCCCGATCGGCGACGACGCCGACGCCTGGCCCGTGGTGGACGCCGTCGCGCCGCCGCTGCTTTCGAGCGCCCCGCCCGTGCTGGACGTCGTCGCCGGTCCCCGCGACGACTGGTTCACCGCGGACTGGCGCGAGGTCCTGACCGACCAGGTGCACCGGGTGACCCCGGACAGCGACCGGGTCGGCGTCCGGACCACCGCCGACCGCCCGCTCGTCCGGACGATCACGCGCGAGCTCCCGAGCGAGGGCGTCGAGACCGGCTCGCTCCAGGTCCCGCCCGAGGGGCACCCCGTGCTCTTCCTCGCCGACCACCCCGTCACCGGCGGCTACCCGGTCGTCGCGGTGCTCACCCCCGCGTCCGTCGACCGCGCGGCGCAGCTCCGCCCGGGCGACGCGGTCCGATTCCGCATCGTCGGCTGAGCCGACGCCGCGGTGGTCCGCCGGCGCCTCCGCGGGATGGGACGATGGGCGCATGACCGCCACGCTCGTCGCCAAGGGGCTCGCCGGCGGGTACGCCGCTCGCACGCTGTTCGACAACCTCGACCTCACCGTCGCCCCCGGGGACGTGATCGGCGTCGTCGGCGTGAACGGTGCGGGCAAGTCGACGCTGCTGCGCCTCCTCGCCGGGGTCGACGAGCCCCTCGCCGGCACGGTGTCCCTCGCGCCGACCGACGCCTTCGTCGGCTGGCTGCCGCAGGAGCACGAGCGGGTCGCGGGTGAGACGGTCGGCGACTACATCGGCCGTCGGACCGGGTGCGCCGAGGCGACGGCCGTGATGGACGCGGCGGCCGCGGCACTGGGTGAACCGGACGCCGGCGACGCCGCAGCGGACCGGTACTCGGTGGCTCTCGACCGGTGGCTCGCCTCGGGCGCGGCCGACCTCGACGAGCGGATCCCCGTCGTCCTCGCCGACCTCGGGCTCGTCGTGTCCGCGGGCGACGAGGGCGTGGGCCCGGACTCCCTGATGACGGCACTCTCCGGCGGGCAGGCCGCCCGCGTCGGCCTCGCCGCACTGCTGCTGTCGCGGTTCGACATCGTGCTCCTCGACGAACCCACGAACGACCTCGACCTCGACGGTCTGGACCGGCTCGAAGGGTTCGTCCGGGGCCTCCGCGGCGGCGTCGTGCTCGTCAGCCACGACCGCGAGTTCCTGGCGCGCTCGGTGACCGCCGTGCTCGAGCTCGACCTCGCCCAGTCGTCCAACCGACTGTTCGGCGGCGGCTACGACGCGTACCTCGAGGAACGCGCGATCGCCCGGCAGCACAAGCGCGACGCGTACGACGAGTACGCCGCGACGAAGGCCGACCTCGTCTCCCGTGCACGGACCCAGCGGGAGTGGTCGAGCCAGGGCGTCCGCAACGCCATGAAGAAGGCGCCGGACAACGACAAGATCCGCCGCAAGGCAGCGTCCGAGTCGAGCGAGAAGCAGGCGCAGAAGGTCCGGCAGATGGAGTCCAGGATCGCCCGGCTCGACGAGGTCGAGGAGCCGCGCAAGGAGTGGCAGCTCGAGTTCACGATCGGCATCGCCCCGCGGTCGTCCGCCGTGGTCGCGACGCTCTCCGACGCCACGTTCACCCAGGGCGACTTCACGCTCGGTCCGGTGTCCCTGCAGGTCGACGGCGGCGACCGCATCGGCATCACCGGACCGAACGGCGCCGGCAAGTCCACGCTCCTCCGGGCGCTGCTCGGCGCGCAGACTCCCACCACCGGGACGGCGTCCCTCGGGTCGAGCGTCGCGATCGGCGAGATCGACCAGGCCCGAGCCGCCTTCACGGGCGACCAGCCGCTCGCCGACGCGTTCGAGGCGATCGTCCCCGAGTACACCACCGCCGACGTCCGGACCCTGCTCGCGAAGTTCGGGCTGAAGGCGGACCAAGTCGGACGATCCGCTGGTGCACTCTCGCCCGGGGAACGCACCCGCGCCGGCCTCGCGCTCCTGCAGGCCCGCGGCGTGAACGTGCTCGTGCTCGACGAACCGACGAACCACCTCGATCTCGCCGCCATCGAACAGCTCGAGCAGGCGCTCGAGTCCTACGACGGCACGCTGCTGCTCGTCACGCACGACCGTCGGATGCTCGAGACCGTCCGGCTCGACCGGCAGTGGCGCGTCGAGGGCGGCACCGTCACCGAGCAGTAGCGGACGCGCGTAGGGTCCGACGTGGACGAGCACCGAGATCCCGGGGGACGGACGATGCGTCGGAGGACCTGGACCGCGACCGCGGTGGCAGCAGCGTGCGTCGTCGCCGTCGGCGTGGGGGTGGCCGTCACCGTCGGGAACGCACCCGACGCGCCGGACCCGACCCGCGCCTCCGCGGCCGAGCCCACGCGGACACCGACACCGACGCCGACCCCCGCAGCGGTCCCTGCGGCCCCGTCGCAGGCGACCCTCGCCCGACTCCCGCTCGCGTACCACGACGCGGTCGTGCCGCAGCTGCTCGACGGCAGTCGAGTGCACCCGCAGGACACGTGGCAGATCGCGACGCCGACGGCCCCGCTCGTGGCGCTGTACGCCAGCCCGCGGGCGGACGCCCCGCCGGTCGCGACGCTGTCGCACCTGGTCTCGACCATCGACCGGCCGGCCGCGACGGCAGTCTGGGGCCGGTCCCCCGGGGCCGACGGCGGCATGCTGCTCGTCTCGACGCCGGCGCGCAACCGGACACCCGGCGGCGTCGGGGACCAGGCGCCGAGCGCGACCTTCGCCTGGGCCCGGGCCGCCGACTTCACCGTGGCGGACGTCGACCGGGCGATCCGGGTGGACGTCGCCACGAGCACCGTGTCCGTCGTCGACCGGGCGGGCCGGACCCTGGCGTCCGAGCGGGCGCGCCTCGGGACGCCGGACGACCCGACCCCGTCGGACACGGCGACCTACGTCGAGGCCTCGTACGTCGACACGCGGGTCACGTACACCGAAGGCAACCCGATCATCCTCACCGGGGCGCACTCCCCGTCGATCCCGTCCTACGGCGGGAACGCGGCGCTGACCGCGTTCCACTACTACCCCGACCCGACGGGCAGCTCGCACGGCTGCGTCCGGATCTCCGCCGAGATGACGCGGACACTCGCCGCCCTACCGGTCGGGACGGCCATCCGGTTCGTCTAGGGCGACGCCGGCGTCAGTGGGACGAGCCCAGCGTCAGCGGGACGAGCCCTGCGTCAGTGGAACGGGCAGCCGCCCGAGCCCGACGCGCGGACGCGACCACCGGACGCGGGCTTCGTGGGGAGTCGACGGCGGTCGACCTCGAGCCCCTCGTCGAGGATGCGGACCCCGGGGTCGCTCAGTGCGGCGACCGCGGTCGCGAGGGCGGCGATCGCGACCTTCTCCCCCGGGCAGCGGTGGCCGGTGGCGACGTCGGCCCCGCCGTGCGGCACGAAGGTCCGGAGCGATTCGTAGTCGTCGACGCCGAGGAACCGGCCCGGGTCGAAGCGGTCGGCGTCCGGCCAGGAGCGGTCGTCGGTGTCGGTGCCGAGGATGTCCAGCACCACCCGTCCGCCAGCCGGCAGCCGCTCACCGTCGAGTTCGACGTCGGTCGTGGCCCAGGCGGGCAGCATCGGGACGAACGGCGCGGTCCGACGGACCTCCTGCGCGAAGGCGACCGCGGCGGGTCCGTCCGTGAGACTGCGGCGGGTACGGGTCTCCTCAGCGATGCGGGCACGCCACTCGGGGTGGTCGTGCAGCTCCTTCGCCGCGAAGGCGACGAACCGCGCGACGGCGATGGCCGGGCGGAAGCTGTTCTGCAGCTCGATGCCGGCCGTCCGCGGCGGCAGCAGGGCACCCTCGGGGTCGCGGTGCCAGGCCCACTCGTACAGCGCGGACCCTTCCGCAGGCGTGAGCCGACCGCCGCGGACGGCCTCGACCAGGCGAGCGGCGTGCCGGTCCGACCAGTGCCGGTTGCGCACCGCCGGCAGGTACTCGGGCGAGTACGGGACGCCGAACCCGTCGACCACCTGGGCCAACCGGGCCGCCCACCGCGTCTTCGCGGCCGGTGTGCCCGGGAGTCCCGCCCAGCGCATCACCGCGCGGCCGATCGCCCCGACACCCGCGTCGTACGCGCTCCGGTGGCCACCGGCGGTCCAGGCCGCGAGCTCACGGCCCCACTCCTCGGCCAGCAGCGGGGTGAGTCGTCGCACGTGCTCGTCCTCGTACGCGACGTCGACGAACGTGGCCTTGCGGTGCCGGTGCTCGGCACCGTCGAGGGAGTGCACCGACCCGACGCCGAACAGCGTGCGCTGGACGAGCGCGGGCATCGCTCCGTGCCGGGCGGTGCGGTCGCCGTCGTAGAACAGCTCGACGCCCTCGGCGCCCCGCACGAACAGCGAGGGTTTCCCGAGCAGTCGGAACGGGACGGCGCGCGCCCCGGCCCGGGTCCGGCGCCAGAGGTGCGCGCCGAACCCGTACCCACGGGTGAGCAGTGCGAGGGAGTCGTCGATCGCCATGCGGCCCATGCTGCCGACGGCCACCCGATCAGCCTCTCGGGTTGGGCTGCAGTGCGAGCCGCTCGACGACCTCGGCGCTCTCCTCGTCCGGGGTGCGGTCGGCCGCCACCGTGATGTGCACCTCGTCGTCCTCGGGCAGCTCGAGCGTCGCGAGCTGGGACGCCAGCAGGGACGCCGGCATGAAGTGCCCGGAGCGCTGTGACATGCGGTCCCCGATGAGGTCGCTCGACCCCGCTACGTGCACGAACACCACCCCGGGAGCGCGGAGGACGTCACGGTAGGAGCGCTTGAGCGCCGAGCAGGTGACGACGCCCGGCGTCCCGTCGGCGAGGTGCCCGCGGATCCAGGACGCGACGACGTCGAGCCACGGCCAGCGGTCGTCGTCGGTCAGCGGGGTGCCGGCGTGCATCTTGTCGACGTTGGACTGCGGGTGCATGGAGTCGCCCTCGGCGAAGTCCCACCCGAGCTGCTCGGCGACCATCGCGGCGACCGTGGACTTGCCGGAGCCGGAGACGCCCATCACGACGAGGACGCGGGCGTCGAGCGCGGCGTCGGTCGGAGTCGACTCGCTCAATGGATGAACACCCCCGCGAGGAGCACCCCGAGCAGGCCGAACACCGAGATGAGGCACTCGAGCACGGTCCACGTCTTGAACGTCTGCCCGACCGTCGTGCCGAGGTAGCCCTTCACCAGCCAGAAACCGGCGTCGTTCACGTGCGACAGGAACACCGAGCCGGCACCGATCGCGAGGACGAGCAGCGAGGTCATCGGCGAGGACAGGTCGTGCGCGATCGGGGCCATGATGCCCGCCGCGGTCACGGTCGCGACCGTCGCCGAGCCCGTGGCGACCCGGACGAGCGCCGACACGACCCAAGCCACGAGGAGCACCGAGATCCCGGAGTCCTTCACGGCGTCGGCGATCACCCCGCCGATCCCGGTGTCGATGAGGACCTGCTTGAAGCCACCGCCGGCACCGACGATGAGCAGGACACCCGCGACCGGCGGCAGCGCGCTCTCGAGGGACTTCGAGACGGCCGCTCGGTCCATCCCGCCGCCGATGGCGAAGAAGACCATCGCGTAGACGGCGGCGATCCCGATCGCGATCATCGGCGACCCGAGGAAGTCGAGCAAGCTGACCCACGAGCCGGCCGCGTCGGGCGCCGACGCCTCGCGGATCGCCTGGGCGAGCATGAGCACGACGGGCAGCAGGATGCCGATGAGTGCGACCGCGAAGGAGGGACTGCGCGGCTCGCTGATGACGCGTGTGAAGTCGCTCTTGCCGTGGGGCAGGGAGGCGGTGTCCTGCGTGGCGGGGACGCGCCGCGCCTCCCGTCCGCCGGAAGCGGGGTCCTCCGGACCGGAACCCGTCCCGCGCGAGCCGAACATGTCGGGTGCGGGGATGTCGACCCAGCGCGCCGCGAAGCGGGCGAAGACCGGGCCGGCGAGGACGATCACGGGGATCGCGAGCACGATGCCGAAGGCGAGGGTGGTGCCGAGGTTCGCACCGACCGTCGAGATCGCCACGAGCGGTCCGGGGTGCGGCGGGACGAAGGCGTGCATCGTCGACAGGCCGACGAGGGCCGGCACGGCGATCTTCATGATCGGGACGGTGCTCCGCTTGGCGACGAGGACGATGATCGGGATGAGGAGCACGAGGCCGACCTCGAAGAACATGGGCAGGCCGATGAGCGCGCCGATGAGGGCCATCGTCCACGGCAGAGCCGCCTTCGAGGACCGCCGGACGAGCGTGTCCACCACGCGGTCCGCGGCGCCGGAGTCGACCAGCATCTTGCCGAACATCGATCCGAGGCCGACCAGGATGCCGACGCTCGTCATCGTCGCGCCGAAGCCGTTGCCGAAGCTCGTGACCGCCTTGTCCGGCGCGAGGCCGGCACCGATGCCGACGCCGAGCGCCCCGATCGTCAGCGCGATGAACGGGTGCACCTTGAGCCAGGTGATCAGCGCGATGATCACGACGATGCCGATGACGGCCGCGATGACCAGCTGTGCGACGGGGCCGGACGGGTCGACGGTCGGGGTCGCGCCGCCGTCAGCGGCAAGGACCGAGAGCGGGTGTGCCCCGTGGGCTGTGGCCGCATGGGCCGTGGCCGGGTGGGCCGTGGCCGCGTGGGCCGTGGCCGCGTGGGCCGTGGCCGCTCCGGCCGGGAGAGCGTGAGGCATCAGGGCCCCTTCCTGGAGCCGCAACTGCGCGGCTCCGTCGCCTTGGTGTCGAGGACGGTCTGGCGCCGGAGCGTCCGACCGTCAATAATCTGATTAATCAGACTATACGACGATCCACCGCGCGGCATCCGCCTTCCGGGGCAGTCTGCCGATTCGATGGGTCCGGCGTCACGTCCCCGCGTGACACGTACTGCATGGAGGAACGATGCCGACCGGACGCGGACTGCACGCCCACGTGCTCGACACCCTCGGGCAGCGGATCGTCGACGGGCAGCTCGCCGCGGGGTCGGTGCTCCGGCCCGAGACCGCCGCCGACGAGTTCGGCGTGTCGCGGTCGGTGGTGCGCGAGGCGCTGCGGGTCCTCCAGTCGCTCGGGCTCGTCGAACCGCGGCAGCGCGTGGGGACCCAGGTGCTCGGGATCGGGTCGTGGGAGTTGCTCGCGCCGACGGTGATCCGGTGGCGGGGTGCGTCGCCGTCGTACTTCGACCAGCAGCGGGAGCTCCTCGAGCTGCGCCTCGGCGTCGAACCCGTCGCCGCGTCCCTCGCGGCAGGGACGCCCGGTGCGGAGGCCGTGCTCGCCGCCGCCTCGGACATGACCGACGCGTGCGACCGGGACGACAGCCGTGCCTACCTCGAGGCCGACGTCCGCTTCCACCGGGCGCTCCTCGAGGCGTCCGGCAACGCCGTGTTCGCGCACTTCGCCGGCACGGTCGAGGCGCTCCTCCGCACCCGGACGTCGGAGTCGCGGGACACGATCACCCGGTGGACTCGGGACGCTGCGGCTCGGCACGTGGCGGTGGGGCGGGCGCTCGTCGCGGGCGATGCCGGCGGGGCCTCGGCGTCGGCCGGCGAGTTGGTGCGGGTGACGCGCGACGAGTTCATCGCGGAGGCGCCCCGGCCCTGACGCGGGTGCGGCGCGTGCGGGTGCGGCGGGGGTCGCCCGAGCGGGCACGACACGCCACGTGGCGGTCGCCGAGCGGGCACGACACGCGGTCCGCGCGCCGCGAGCGTGACAGATCGTGCCCGCTCGCGGCGCCGCGACCCGACCGGCCGACGGACTGGAGGCGCGGTGCGGGCTGGCACCGCGCCTCCAGTCCGACCACCGGACCGACGGACCGAGCGGGCACGACACGCCGCGTGGCGGTCGCCGAGCGGGCAGGACGTGCTGCCGGGGCGCCGCGAGCGTGACGGATAATGCCCGCTCGCGGGGCCGCGCGCCGAGCGCGGCGCGCCCCCGGTCAGGCGCGGGGCTCGCGCGGGGCCCGACCCCGCGCGAAGAGGCGCGGCCCACGCAGCCGCAACCGCATCGTCACCGTGCCGAGCCACCGGTCGTACTTGTACCCGACCTTCCCCATGCGGCCGATCTCCTCGAAGCCGAGCCGCTCGTGCAGCCGGATCGACGCCTCGGCCTGGCGGTCGGCGATGACGGCGACGACCTCCCGGACGCCGGCCGCCCGGCACTCGTCGAGGAGCGCCTCCATGAGGGCCCGGCCGAGCCCCTTGCCGCCGGACGCCGCTCCGAGGTAGATCGAGTCCTCGACGACGTGGTTCGACCGGTCCCTGGGGTTCCACGCGTCCACCAGGGCGTACCCGAGGACCTGCCCGGACGGGTTCACCGCGACGAGGAACGGCAGCTTCCGCTTCCGGATGTCGTCGTAGCGGCGCTTCCAGGCGGCGAACGTGAACGCCGACGGGTCGAAGGTCACCGACGAGTTGCGGACGTAGTGCGTGTGGATCTCGCGGATGTCCGGGAGGTCCGAGGGCTCGGCCGCGCGGATCGTGTACGCGAACGCGGGCTCCGTCGGCGCGGGGGCACGCAGGTGTCGCGGCAGGACCCGCCGTCGCTGGTATTCCTCCTCGAGCACGCGTCCGAGCCTATTCGGCGGGCAGCGCCCAGTCGACCGGTTCGGCGCCCTGCGCGGCGAGCAGTCCGTTCACCTGCGAGAACGGCCGGCTGCCGAAGAACCCCCGGGACGCACTGAGCGGACTCGGGTGCGGCGAGGCGACGACCGGGGTGTCACCGAGCAGTGGGCGCACCGATGCGGCCTGCGCACCCCAGAGCACGGCGACGAGCGGGGTCTCGCGGGCGACGAGCGCACGGACGGCCTGGTCGGTGACGGCTTCCCAGCCCTTGCCGCGGTGGCTGCCGGCGGCACCGGCCTCGACGGTGAGGACGCGGTTGAGCAGCAGGACGCCCTGCGCCGACCACGCGCGGAGGTCCCCGTGCGCGGGCGGCGCGATGCCGAGGTCGGACTGGAGCTCGCGGTAGATGTTCGCGAGGCTGCGCGGGACCGGTCGGACGTGCGGGTCGACCGCGAAGGACAGGCCGATCGGGTGCCCGGGGGTCGGGTACGGGTCCTGGCCGATGACGAGCACGCGGACGTCATCGAACGGGTCGGCGAACGCCCGGAGGACGTTGTCGCCCGCGGGCAGGTAGTGCCGTCCGGCGGTGACCTCGCCGCGGAGCCAGTCGCCCATCCGGTGGACGTCGTCCTCGACCGGGGCGAGCGCCCGAGCCCATCCGGGGTCGACCAGGTCGGCGAGCGGCCGGGGCTGCACGGTGCTAGGCGCCCATCGTCGCGACGGAGACCGACTCCTCGGCGGCGACGACGCGCCAGACGCTGCCGGTGCCACGGACCTCGAGCGCGCCCTCACCGACGACGAGGGTGGTGTCCTCGTCGATCGCGAGGCCGGCGGTGACGAACTCGGCCTCGGCGCTCGCGATCAGCCGGGCGAGCGTGCCAGCCTGCACCGCGTGCACGTCGATGGTCAGGTCGACGAGACCGAGTCCTTCGCGGAGCTCGACCTCGTCCAGTCCCTCGGCGGCTTCTTCCGGGCAGATCTCGACCCCGCCGATGCGCCAACCGCCGACGAGTGCCCGGTCCGCGGCGATCATCGCGCCGGCCGAGTAGCCGAGGTACGGCAGGCCGTCCGCCACGAGCAGGCGGATCTGGTCGACGAGGGGCGCGACGGCGTCGAGGTAGTCCGGGGTGACCCCGCCGCCGACGACGAGCGCGTCGACGTCGCTGAGGACGGTCGTGCTGAAGACGTCACCGGGGCCGATCTCGGTGACGAGGACCTCGGCCTGGCGCGCACCACCGAGCACCTCGGCGATGTCGCGGGTCGAGCCGGAGAACGGCGCACCGGGAGCGTCCGCCACGCTGAGCAGCGCGATCCGCGGCACGGTCCGGCCGACGGCGGCGGAGCGTGCGGTGGCCTCGGCGAGGAAGGGCGCAGCGGCGTCCGAGGCGGCGAAGGGTCCGCCGCCGACGAGGTGGATGCTCACGACTCGGCCGTCACCGGGGCCAGGGCGCTCCACGGGAAGGTGATCCACCCGTCGACACGACGCCAGACGTGGTCGGGCTCGAGCACGGTGCCGGGCTTCGAGTAGAGGCAGGCGCTGCGGACGTCGGCCCCGGCGTTCCGGATGATGTCGACCACGAGGCGCAGCGTGCGGCCGGAGTCGGACACGTCGTCCACGACGAGCACGCGCTTGCCGGCGAGGCTCGGTGCGTCCAGCGCGGGCGAGAGGATGACGGGCTCTTCCAGGCGCTGCTCGACGTCGGTGTAGAACTCGACGTTGATCGAGCCGCACTCTTTGGTGCCGAGCGCGTAGGCCACGGCACCGGCGATGATGAGGCCGCCGCGGGCCACGGCGACGACGACCTCGGGCTCGAAGCCGGACGACAGGACGTCCTTCGCGAGCAGGCGGGCCGCGTCCCCGAACTCGAGCCACCCGAGCACCTCGGGCCCGCTCGTCACGGTCACGGTCGAGGGAGCCTGGGCGGGTGACCCGGAGTCGCTGCTGATCGGCATCCGACCACGGTACCGGCACGGACCCCGCGCCCGCGACCCGCGATCACGCCCGGGCGCGTGCAGCACGCACCCCGGACTGCCGCGCCGCCGCCGTCAGCCCCGCGGCGTCAGCGGACCGCGCGCGAGCTTGTGCTGCGCCGACTGGGCCACCGGCCGGATCGTCACGAGGTCGAGGTTGACGTGCGCCGGGAGCTCGACCGCGTGCACGATCGCCTCGGCCACGTCCTCGGCGACGAGCGGCTCGGGCACGTTGTCGTACACCGCCGCCGCCTTCTGCTCGTCCCCGCGGAACCGGGTGAGCGCGAACTCGTCGGTCTTCACCAGTCCGGGGGCGATCTCGACGACCCGGAGCGGTTCGCCGTTCAGCTCGAGCCGGAGCGCGCCGACGAGGGCGTGCTCGGCGGCCTTCGCGGCGTTGTACCCGCCGCCGTTCTCGTAGGAGACGAACCCGGCCGTCGACGTGACCGTCACGATGTCGGCGCTCCCCGCCGCACCGGCACGACGCCGCAGCGACGGCAGCAGCGCCGCGATCACGCGCTTCGTGCCGATGACGTTGACCTCGAACATGGCGCGCCAGTCCTCGACGTCCGACTCCTCCACGGTCGCCGACCCGAGCGCTCCCCCGGCGTTGTTGACCAGCACGTCGACGCCGCCGAGCTCCTCGACACGGTCGGCGATCGCCTGGACGTCCGCGGCGTCGGTGATGTCCGCCACGAGGACCGCCGCACCCGTCGACGCGGCGAGCGCCTCCAGCTTGTCCGCACGCCTGGCGACCGCGAGCACCTCCCACCCGTGGTCGCGGAACAGCCGGACGGTGGCGGCTCCGATCCCCGAGCTCGCTCCGGTGACGACTGCGCGACGAGGCGCGGCTTCGCGACGAGGTGCGGCTTCGGCACGAGATGCCATGTGGTTCCTCCAGGGATCGGACGGGATGTCCCGACAACCGTACCGATCAGGGAAGGTCACGATCAGGTAACGTGACGGGCGATGACGACGGATGCCGCCCCTCCCGCGCCCTCGGCGCCCGCCACGCAGCTCGAGCCGGGTCGTGCGAAGCGTCGTATCCCGATGTGGGACACGGCGCGGTTCCTCGCGGTCACGCTCGTGGTCATCGGGCACGCGATCCAGCGGCAGACGACGGCGAGCGAGCACGCCCTCGCGCTGTACACGTTCATCTACGCGTTCCACATGCCCGCGTTCGGTGTGATCAGCGGGTACTTCTCCTCCGCGGACACCCCGACCGCCAAGCGGATGCGCCGGACCATCACCGACATCGTGGTGCCGTACATCATCATGCAGACGATCTGGACCGTCGTGCAGGGGCTGGTCGAGGGCGGGAAGAAGTTCAACCCGACGCAGCCGACCTGGACCCTCTGGTTCCTGCTCGCGCTCGGGATCTTCCGGCTGATCCTGCCGTACCTCGCGCAGCTGCGGTGGCCGTTGTTCTGGGCGGTCGTGTTCAGCATCGGTGTCGGCTACTTCGACAACGTCGACTCCACGCTCTCCCTGTCGCGGGCGATCAGCCTGCTGCCGTTCTTCCTCGTCGGCTGGCAGGTCAAGCAGTGGGGCCTCTTCGACCGATGGTACGAGGCACCACGGCGCCTGGTCGTCCGGGTGCGCATCGCGGCGGGGGCCGTCTTCGCGGCGTGGGCGGTGGCGTGCGCCATCTGGATCCCGCAGTTCAAGGAGTTCGACCTGCACCACTGGTTCTTCTACGACGACTCGTACTCCGGGCTCGGCGAGGACGCGTGGTGGGCGGGTGCCGTCCGGTTCGGACTGATGCTCTTCGCGGCGCTGCTGACGGCGTGCTTCCTGCTCCTCGTCCCCCGGCGGACGGTCTGGATCACCCGGTTCGGAGCGGCGACGATGTACGTCTACCTGCTGCACACGTTCCTGCTCTACCCGATCCGCGAGTCCGGGGTCCTCGCCGGGCCGCACTCCGCCTGGCCGTACGTGCTCCTCATGGTCGCGATCGCCTGCGCCGTGAGCCTGTTCCTGGCGCAGCCGTTCGTCCGGCGCGGGATGCACTGGCTGCTCGAACCGAACGTCGGCTGGCTGTTCCGCCGCGACCCGGCCTAGCGGCCCGACCCAGGAGGCGCGGCTCGTCCCCGGCGCCCGCGTTACGTCCCGAGGCGGGTGCGCTGGTCCCGACGCGCCCACCTGCGTACCGTGACGATCGACGCACAGCCGCGCCGCGCCTCCTGGGCGAAGCGCTGGACGACCCGACGACCCGACGCCCACCACCGGACAGGAGCACGACATGACCGAGAACGACGCAGCCGCCTGGCGGTTCGAGACCACGCAGGTCCACGCCGGCGCGCAGCCCGACCCGACCACCGGAGCCCGGGCCACGCCGATCTACAAGACGACGTCGTACGTCTTCGCGAACTCCGACGAGGCGCGCGACCTGTTCGCCCTCGCCAAGCCGGGCAACATCTACTCGCGCATCATGAACCCGACGAACGACGTCGTCGAGCAGCGGATCGCCGCGCTCGAGGGGGGCAGCGCCGCGCTCCTCGTCGCGAGCGGCCAGGCCGCTGAGACCTACGCGGTGCTCAACATCGCGGGCGCCGGGGACCACATCGTCTCGTCGTCGTCGATCTACGGCGGCACGTACAACTTGTTCAAGTACACGCTCGCGAAGCTCGGCATCGAGACGACCTTCGTCGAGGACCAGGACGACCTCGAGGAGTGGCGCCGCGCGATCCGCCCGAACACGAAGCTGTTCTTCGCGGAGACGATCGGCAACCCGAAGATCAACGTCCTCGACATCGCCGGCGTCAGCGACGTCGCGCACGAGGCGGGCGTCCCGCTCATCGTGGACAACACGATCGCGACGCCGTACCTCATCCGTCCGTTCGAGCACGGAGCGGACATCGTCGTGCACTCGGCGACGAAGTTCCTCGGCGGCCACGGCACGGTCATCGGCGGCATCATCGTCGACTCGGGCAAGTTCGCCTGGTCGCAGCACCCGGACAAGTTCCCGGAGTTCAACACCCCGGACCCCTCGTACCACGGGGCCGTCTTCGCCGAGGCGGTCGGCAACGAGCTCGCCTACATCGTCAAGGCGCGGGTGCAGCTGCTCCGCGACCTCGGTGCGTCGAACTCGGCGGACACGGCGTTCGCGCTCCTGCAGGGCATCGAGACGCTGTCCCTCCGCATCGAACGGCACGTGTCGAACGCGCAGGAGATCGCCGAGTGGCTCGACCGTCACCCCGACGTGGCGACGGTCGCCTACGCGGGGCTGCCGACCTCGCCGTGGTACGCCGCGGCGAACAAGTACGCGCCGAAGGGCGTCGGGGCGGTGCTGTCGTTCGAGCTCAAGGGCGGGGTGCCGGCCGGCAAGGCGTTCGTGGACAACCTGCAGCTGTTCTCGCACCTGGCGAACATCGGTGACGTGCGGTCGCTCGTGATCCACCCCGCATCGACCACGCACTCGCAGCTCACGCCCGAGCAGCAGCTGACGACCGGGGTCACGCCGGGGCTGGTGCGCCTGTCGGTGGGGATCGAGAACATCGAGGACCTGAAGGCCGACCTCGAGGCCGGGCTCGCCGCGGCGCGTGCGGTGTCGCAGGAGGGCCTGCGCGCGTAGGGGCCGCGCGGCGCCCGGGTGGGCGCTCGGCGTGTGCATGGTCCGACGTCCCACGTGTCGATCGACACGAGGGACGTCGCACGTCGCGAACGCATCCGGTGCGTGCACATGGTGCGACACCGCACTCGTCGAACGACGCGCACGATGTCGATGACCGCGCGCTCGCGCCGAGCCGACCACGCGCCGTGGACCCGCGCCACGCCGGACGTGACGTAACACGGCGGCCCCGCGCCGCGCCTCCCGGCAGACTGGACCAGATGGACTGGCAGACGACCCCCGAGGACTCCGTGCCGTCCACCCTCGTGCCCGGAACCGAACTCGGCACGCTCGGCAAGCCCCCGGTGACCGGGGCCTGGCGCCCGGGCGACCATCCCGGTGCCCGGCACTTCGAGGCCCTCGGCGAGCAGTGGGTCCGCGGCGGGCGGATCCCGGCGGTCCGTGTCGCCTACGAGACCTGGGGGACGCTGTCGCCGGAGCGCGACAACGCCGTCCTGGTCTTCCACGCGCTCACCGGCGACTCCCACGTCGCTGGCCTGCCCGGACCGGGCCACCGGACCGCCGGCTGGTGGGGCGACGTCGTCGGTCCGGGTCGCGCGATCGACACGGACCGCTGGTTCGTCGTCGCGCCGAACATGCTCGGCGGCTGCCAGGGCACGACCGGGCCGTCGTCCGTCGCTCCCGACGGGGTGGAGTGGGGGTCCCGGTTCCCGTTCGTGACCGTCCGCGACCAGGTCGCGGTGCAGGCGCAGCTCGCCGACCGCCTCGGGATCGACGTGTTCGCGGCCGTCGTCGGCGGCTCGATGGGCGGGATGCACGCGCTCGAGTTCGCGATCGCGCACCCGTCGCGGGTGCAGCGGTTGGCGGTGCTCGCCTCGACGGCACAGACCACGGCGGACCAGATCGCCGCGAACTCCCTGCAGCGCGCGGCCATCCAGATGGACCCCGCGTTCGCCGGCGGCGACTACTACGAGGCCGACGCCGGCGAGGGGCCGCACCGCGGGCTCGCGCTCGCACGGCGGATGGCACTGATGACCTACCGGGCGTCGGACGAGCTGAACGGCCGGTTCGCCCGGTCGTGGCAGAGTGACGTGTCCCCCCTCGGCGACGACGGACGGTTCTCGGTCGAGAGCTACCTCGACTTCCACGGCAACAAGTTCACCAGGCGGTTCGACGCGAGCTCCTACGTCACGCTGACGCACGCGATGGACTCGCACGACGTCGGTGCCGGGCGGGGCGGGGTCGCGGCGGCGCTCGGGCAGGTGACGGCGCGGACGCTCGTGGTCGGGGTGTCCAGCGACCGGCTGTTCCCGATCGAGGACCAGCACCGCATCGCCGCGGGGATCCCGGACACCCTCGACGGGGACCGCGCCGCGGTGATCGAGAGCGAGTTCGGCCACGACGGGTTCCTCATCGAGCACGAGGCGGTCGGGGCGCACCTCGGCCGACTGCTCGGTGCGGCTGTCCCGACCGCGTGACGGTGCGCTCGCTCGTCCGCGGGACGCGCGGCCGCGAGACGGCGTGAGCGCGCGACCGCGCGACCGCGCGACCGACCGCGTGACCGCGCGCTCGTCCGCGGGACGCGCCCGGTGACGATCCCGGGCCCATCCGACACGACCGGGCGCGCCGAACACCCCCCAACGGGTGTCGCGCGTGGAATGATGGCGTGGAGCCCGGACTGAACGAGGCTCGGTTTCCCAGACCACATCGTCACCAACCAGGACATCGATGGACTTCATCGCACAGGAACGCGACCGGCTGCTCCGGTCGACTACCCGTGTCGTGGGCATCGTCTGCGCACTGGTCTCGGTGATCGCCATCATCTGCGCGCTCGCCGTCCCGGTCACCCCGCTGATCGGCGGCCTGGCGTGCATCGCGGTCATGATCGGCGGGTTCCTGGCCTTCGGGTGGAACGGCTCGGTCTGGTGGACGGCACTCATCCTGGTCTCGGGGCTCGGCGCGCTCGCGCTCCTGCTCCTCGGCGCCGACGAGGCTGTCCGGCCGATCATCGCCAGCGCCGTGGTCCCCCTCGCCGCGGGGAGCATCTCCGCACCGCTGATGGCGCAGCGTGGTCACCCTGTCGGACTCGGGCTCACCATCGCCGCGGGCGCGTTCGTCGTCGTCGCGATCGTCTGGGCGAGCGGCAGCATCCTCGCCGCCCCGGTCACCGGCGCGCTGCTCGGCTGGGTCCTCATCGCGGTCGTGACGATCTGGATCTCCCGGAGCATCCCGCGGGTCGCGCGCCGGATCTACAGCATCGGCACCGCACACCGCGCCGAACGCCAGGCCAGCGAGACCGAAGCGCAGCGTCGCCAGGGCGCACGGCTCCTCCACGACACCGTGCTCGCCACCCTGACGCTGCTGGCACACTCCGGCGTCGGCGTCTCCGAGCAGGCGATGCGGGAGCAGGCCGCCGAGGACGCCCGACTCCTCCGCCACCTCCGCCTCGGCGCGACCCCGCAGCCGCAGCAGTCCGGCGACTACTCCCTCACCCGGGAGGAGGAGTCGCCGCTCGGCCAGACCCTCGAGTCCGTCAAGCAGCGCTTCGGCCGCATGGGCCTCGAGGTCAGCTGGCACGGCACCGGCCAGGTCCTGCTGCCGACGCACGTGCTCGACGCCTTCCTCCTCGCGCTCGGCGAGTGCCTCGAGAACGTGCGGCGCCACGCCGGCGTCGGCGAGGCGCACGTGACGATCGTGCACGACAACGAGATGGTCCGCGCCATGGTCACCGACTCGGGTGTCGGCTTCGACCTCACCCACGTCAGCGCCGAACGGCTCGGCTTCAAGGAGAGCGTCGTGAACCGTCTCCGCGAGGTCGGCGGCGACGCCAAGCTCTTCTCGGCGCCGGGGTCCGGCACCACGGTCGTGCTGGAGGCACCGCGATGACGCTGGAGGTGCGGCGATGACCCGCGTTCCCGAGGACACGATCAGCCGCGGACTCCCCGGCGAACCGGTCCAGCCCGCTCCGCGGACCCGACGGGAGGCGCGGGAGCGGTACCGGGGCAGCGAGCGTCGGCAGGCGCGTGGCCTCCCCTCGACGTCGACCGGTGCACGGTCGCTGCGGCAGGCCGCCAAGCCCGGCGCGTCGCTCGGCGCCGGCTACCTCGGTCTCGGCGCCGCCGTCCTCACCGGCATCCAGGCGGTCGCCGGCATCGTCTTCTTCCTCATCCGCTGGAACGAGTTCACCGACCCGTGGCTGCCGGCAGCTGCGTGGGGTCTGTACCTCATCGCGGCGGTCGGCGTCGGGCTGAGCCTCCTGACCTACGGGGAGCGGCTGACCGGACTGGCCTTCGCGCTCATCTGCGTGGTCCTCGGCTGCGTCGTCACGCTCGACTTCGTCGGGATCTGGCCCGAACACGACCTCGCCCACACCGCGTCCGCGTCGGTCGCCGCCGGCTTCGCCCTGCTGCCCGTGGCCACGCTCCGCCCCGCTCGCGAGGTCGCCGCCGCCATCGCCGTCCTCGGCCTGGCGTTCGTGGGCATGGCGATCGCGTCCACCCCGATCACCAGCGACACGCTCCCCGCCATCGTCTCGACGGTCTCACTCGTGACCGTCCCCCCGTCGATCGCGATCTTCGTCGTGCACCGGTTCCGCCAGCTCGTGCAGCGCGAGCTCGACCGCGTGCTCGTGCAGAGCAACGTCCAGGCGCCGCAGTTCGCGGTCGGCATGCTCGCCTCCGACGAGCTCGCCCGACTCGACCTCGCCGCCGAGAAGCTCCTCGATGCCGTCGCCAACGGCAGCGACCCGTTGCCGCTCTCCGACGCATCAGCATCGGTCGCCGCGTCGCTCGCCACCGAGCTCCGCCTCCACCTCATCGAGGGCCGCCGCGAGACCTGGCTGTACCACGCGATCACGGAGTCGGACAACCTCGGCCGGTCCGTCAGCGTGGCCGATCCCCAGTCCCTCGCCGGCCACCTCTCCCCCGCGCAGCGCGACGGCCTGCTGCAGGCGCTGTGGCAGATGGTCGGGGACGGCAAGCCGACGCAGGCCGGATCGCCGGTCGTCTCGGTGACCCTCGGCCCGGTCGGTTCGGACGGCCACCCGGTCACCGACGAGACCATGGACGTCCCGATCGTCTTCGAGTCGCGCGGGGTCCCCCGGCGCCGACTCGGCCCGACCGCCTGGAGCGCCCTCCAGCGCATCGGCCCGTACACCGACACCGTGCGGGACGGCGTCCTGCACGTCGTCGCGCACTGCGTCGTCGACCGACATCCGTCCATGTAGTCCGTCGCACGGACCCGGTTGGCCAACGGCTGCCGGACACCCTGACCAGCCTGCCCGTGCCCTGTGGTCCGTCCCCCTAGGATCGGCCACGACTCCCCCGAGAAAGGACGCCACCATGGCGACTCCAGAGGAACCGATCCGACTCGCACTCGTCGACGACCACAGGATGCTCCTCGGCGCGCTCACCGAGTGGATCCGGAACGCGGCCGACGACATCACGCTCGTCGCCGCGGTCACCACCTGGCCCGAGCTCCTCACCAGCCCGGCGTTCCCGGTCGACGTCGTGCTGCTCGACCTCGACCTCAAGGACTCGATCCCGGTGTCCCTGAAGATCTCGACGCTGAAGACCGCCGGCGTGAAGACCGTCGTGATGAGCACCTACTCGGAACCGAACGTCGTCCGCGAGGCCCTCGGCTCCGGCGCCCTCGGCTACCTCGTGAAGAGCGAGGACGCCGACATGATCGTCGAGGCGATCCGCTCCGCCCAGCGCGGCGAACAGTACGTGTCCGCCGAGCTCGACCTCGCGATCAACAGCGGGGACGTCGGTGGCGTGCCGAAGCTCAGCGCCCAGGAGCGTCGCGTCATGGCGCTGTACGGCGGCGGCGAGCCGGTGAAGAGCGTGGCGTACCAGCTCGGCATCTCGGAGGAGACGGCGAAGAGCTACCTCAAGCGCATCCGCGAGAAGTACCGGGTCGCCGGCTTCGACGTCGGCACGAAGGTGGCGCTGCGGAAGCGTGCGATCCAGGACGGCATCATCGTGCAGGACGGCAGCCCGCTGGGCCTGTAGGCCGCGCTCGGGCGCCCGGCCCGCTGGCCCCGCCGAGCCCGCCGAAGCGACACAGCCCGCGACGCCACCCCGTCCCGCCCGCGAAAGCGACAGTCTCCCGCGAACGTTCCGCGGCAGACTGTCGCTTTCACGACCGCACGCGGTCAGACCGTGGGGATCGGCGCAGTGATCGGACCGGTGCTCGGCGACGAGGACCGGAGCGACGCCCGCCGGCTGCTCCGCCGCTCGGCGCCGAAGCTCACCATCGTCATGCCGACCCCGAGCAGCGCGAGCACGATGCCGAGCCACCCCGGCGCCGTGAAGCCGAACCCGGCGGCGATCACCGCGCCACCGAGGGCCGCGCCGATCGAGTTGCCGATGTTGAACGCCGAGTGGTTGAGCGCTGCCGCGATGGTGCGGGCGTCCCCGGCGACGTCCATCAGCCGGGACTGCACTGCCGGCGGGATCGCGGACGAGGTCGCTCCGAGCAGGAACGCCCCGAGGAACATCCCCCACACCCACTGGGCGGTCAGCACGGTCACGAGCAGCGCGGCGATGAGGGCGAACATGCCGACGTAGATCGTCCGCTTCACGCTGTGGTCGGCGAGGTGTCCGCCGAGGACCCCACCGACGACCATGCCGATGCCGACGACCACGAGGACGAGCGGCACGAACGACTCGGGCAATCCCGTGACGTTCTGCACGAGCGGCGAGATGTACGAGTAGACCGCGAAGAACCCACCGAAGCCGACCGCGCCGAGGCCCATGACCATCCAGACCTGCGGGACGCGGAAGGCGCGGAGCTCGCGGCCGATCGTGGCGTGCTCGTCGCGGGCACTCCGCGGCACGAAGGCCCACACGGCGAGGAACGTCAGCGCGAACAGCACGGCGACGACGCCGTAGGCGATGCGCCAGTCGGCGACCTGTCCGACCCAGGTGATCGCGGGGACGCCGATGACGTTCGCGACAGACAGGCCGAGGAGCACCATGGCGATGCCCTTGCCCCGCTTGCCCGGACCCATGATGTCGCCCGCGACGATCGACGCGATGCCGAAGTACGCGCCGTGCGGCAGCCCGGCGACGAAGCGGGCCACGAGCACGAGGCCGAACGACGGCAGGACCGCGCTCGCGACCGTGGCGACGACGAACCCGACGAGCAGCACCAGGATGAGGCCCTTGCGCGGGAACTTCGCCGACATCGCGGCGATCGTGGGGGCACCGACGACGACACCCAGGGCGTACGCGCTGACGAGCCAGCCGGCGTGGGCGATCCCGGCGTCCGGGTCGAGGTCGTACTGGTGCGGCAGGAGCGCTTCCGCGATGTTCGGCAGGAGACCCATCGCGACGAACTCGGTCGAACCGATGGCGAACCCGCCGAGAGCGAGGGCGATGAGCGCGAGCGCGCGACGCGCAGGCGTGAGACGGGACATGGTGCCTGTTCTGGACGGGAGGAGCGGGGCGGGTTCCGGACGTCGACCCGCGCGGTGTGCCGGGTCGGCTGGGACCGTGGGTGCGCGTGGTGGCCGCACCGTGCCTCCGCGGCCCGTTGCCGTGTCGCTCACGCGACCCGGCGGTCGCACCGTGTCGCTCACGCGAGGGTAGGTACGGACGGAGGACGGCCCTGGTTCAGCGGCGAACGGGGACGACCGGTCGTACCAGACGACCGGTCTCAGCAGTGTAGACCGCTCCAAACCCCGAACGGAAGCCCGGGGACGAATCGATTCGACCGCCGTCAGGCGGCGCGACGCTCGGGCTGCGCGGCGGACGTGGCGACCAGCTCGGGGAGCTCGTCCCGGTGGACCCACCCGGCACCGCACTCGCTGCAGGTCGCCCAGGCGTTCTCGCCGTGTTCGTCGGTGTCGATGACGACCGTTCGCAGGTCGCAGTCGGGGCACCAGCCGTCGTGCATCATCACGCGCTCCTCGTCGTCCGGGTGCCACCCGGGGGTGGCGTCGAACCGCCCGGTGCGGCTCGATGGACACCATGAGACACCCGACCACCGACATCGCCGGGAGGCCTCCGGCGTGTCGCGCGGCGCCGTCCGGGCGCGTTCCGTGGACATCCTCGGTCCGAGGAGCAGCGCCTGCCGAGCAGTGTCGGACCCGGGCGGGGATTCGGACGACAGGACCACCGACCGGTGATCCCGACCCGCCGGTCGACACCGACGATGACGCCAGGAGGTGTCCGATGGCGGTCGAGATCCGACCGGAACTCGCCCGGCTGGCAGCTGCGGCGGGACCAGCCGACCAGCGGGCCCAGGAGATGCTGCGCGTGCTGCACCAGCTCGTGCCGTTCGACGGTGCGTGGGTCTCGGTGCTCGTCGGTTCGGAGTACCTCTCGCTCGCCAGCAGCGGGATCGGGGCGGACGTCGAGCGGTACCTGAGCGGGCCGGTCATGGCTCGTGACATCGAGCTCACGGGCACGGACCGCCACGCTCCTCCGCTGAGCCCGTCCGACCTGCCCTACCCGGCGGACGACCTGCGCACCTGGGCGGAGTGTCTGTACCCCTCGGGGCTCCACGAGGCGCTCGCCACCGCCCTGTTCGAACCCGGCGGTCGGCACGTCGGCTTCATCGCCGTGCTGTCCGCGGACCGGCGTCCACCCACCGCTGCCCGCCGGCGGGACCTCGCCCGTGCGACGGAGCTGCTCGCGCGGATCGTCGACCCGATGTCCTCGGTGACCGCGCTCATCCGCCTCGTCGACGGTGCCTTCGCCGGGGTCCTCCTGCGCGACGACGGCGGTGCCGAACCGCTGCCCGGCCTGCCCGGCAGCGACCTCCTCGACAAGCGGTCGGAGCTGCTCGACGTCATCCGCGCCCAACCACCGCTCGCGGGGTCGCCCACGTCGTTCCTCTGGCCCTCGGACGGACCCGACGCGCCGCACGACCACGTGCGGGTCACGCACTTCGCCCTGAGCGGGGCCACGGCGCCAGGGGTCCGGGGCATCGTCCTGCTGTCGCCGCCCGCGGACCTCCGAGGACTGACGCGGCGGGAACTCGAGGTGCTCGGGCACATGCTCGACGGGTCGTCGAACGACCAGATCGCCCGCGACCTCGTGGTGACGTCCCGCACGGTGGCGACCCACGTCGAACACATCATGGTGAAGCTCTCGTCGCCGTCCCGGACCCACGCGGCGGTGCGGGCACAGCGCGAGGGCCTCTACGTTCCGCCGGTTCCCACACCGCTCTGCTGACGGAGGTCCGGCACCACGGGCGGGTGCGCCACGTCGTTCCCGGAGCCGAGTCCCTGCAGGTCCGGCTCCAGTCGGATGTCGTTCCGTTCGGCCTCGGCGAGCAGGCGCTCCCGCTGCTCCTCGACCGCAGCGCGCCGTGCCGGCGGAGCGACGGCGACGAGGTCGTCCAGCGCCGCGAGCAGCCGGCGTGCGACGACCCGGGACGAACTGCCGAGCGTCACGACCTCGTCGAACGCGACCGCGACGAACCCGTCCCACGTCAGCTCGCGGGTCACGAGCCGCAGGACCCCTGCCTCGTCGTGGTGGTGGGTGGACGGCATCCGGCGCGTGCAGAGCTGGCGCACGGCGTCGTGGATGCGGTCGATGGCCTGCACCGCCGTCCCCGGATCGTCGTGCGGCCCCGAGGCGATGCTGCGCTGCGCGACCTCGGACAGCTTCCGGAGGCCGTACGGAGCGTCGCCGACGTGGGTCCGCTCGTTGTCGAGCAGGATGCCGCGGAGGAGATCGCGCTCCTCCCCGCGTTCCCCGCTCCCTCCGCGACGCCGTGCGAGCGGGGCACCCCGCGGGACGAAGTCCCCCACGGCGACGAGCATCTCGAGGCACTCGTGGGATCGCCGCGCACCGTCGACCAGGTGGTCGACGTCGAGCATGACGACCACGCCGGACTCGGCGGCGGTCAGCGTGTCGGGGTCCGGCGTGGGCGCTGCCTCGACCGCGAAGGACCGGTCGATCTCGCGCTGCAGGTTGTCGCCGACCAGGTCGACGAGGCCGGCGACCCGCAGCGACTGTCCCGCATGGTGCACGTACCCGACGAGCACCAGCAGGCTGGCGAGCAGGAGGACGTACGAGACCGCCACGGTCACGGTCGGGACCTGGTGCCCCGGTCCGGCCGTGTCGTGCACCGCTCCGACACCGACCATGCAGACGAGGAACGTCGCGGCGAACAACCCGTGCGCGAGCTGACTCCGGCCGTCGGCCAGGAGCGCCCGGACGATCCGGGGCGAGAACTGCTGCATCGCGAGCTGCACGCCGAGCGTGAGCACGGTGAGCACGACCGTCGTGAGGGTCAGCATCGCGGACGCGGCCGTGCTCAGGATCGTCTGCACCGCCGTCGCCGTGCCCAGCAGGTGCCCCGGCACGGCGTCGTAGCCGACCGCACCGTCGACCGCCAGCGTGACGGCCACCAACCCGCACCCGGCGGCGATGCAGAGCACCGGGACGAGCCAGAGGCTGTTGACCCGCCAGCGGTACTCCAGCCGGCGCTGACGGTCCGGCGCGGGGTCGGTCCGGCCGGTCCGACCCGGGCCGCTCCGGGCCGACCCCGCGGACATCATGCGGCCTTGCCGGGCTTGAGGACGACCTTGGTCCACCCGTCGTCGCGCGCGTCGAAGTGCTGGTACGCGTCCGGTGCCTCGTCGAGCGACAGCTCGTGGCTGACGATGAAGGACGGCGTGGCCTTGCCCGCGGCGATGAGGTCGCGGAGCTGCCGGTTGTACCGCTTCACCGGGGCCTGACCGCTGCCGATGTGCTGGCCCTTGAACCAGAACGTGCCGTAGTCGAAGGCGATCCGGCCCTGCTTCGCCAGCTCGTCCGCCCCGCCCGGGTCCTGCGGGACGAAGACACCGACGCTGCCGATCCTGCCGGTGAACCGGACGGATGCGACGAGCCGGTTCATGGTGAGGTTCGGCTGCTCCGTCCCGTCCGGCTCGTGCGCCTGGTAGCCGACGCACTCGCAGCCGTTGTCCGCCCCGAGCCCCATGGTCTCGTCGAGCACAGCCTGGACCGGGTCGACCGCGGAGTCGTCGATCGCGATCGCACCGATCGACTCGGCCAGACGGAGGCGGTCGGGGTGCCTGTCCACGACCATCACCTTGCTCGCACCCCGCAGGGTCGCGGACAGCGCGGCCATCAGGCCCACGGGTCCGGCCCCGTAGATCACGGTCTGGTCGCCGGGCTGGACCCCCGCCAACTCGGTGGCGTGGTACCCGGTGGGGAAGATGTCCGCGAGCATCACGTAGTCGTTCGCCCGCTCGTCGGCGTCCTCTCCCAGGCGCAGGCAGTTGAAGTCCGCCCACGGCACCCGGAGGAACTCCGCCTGGCCACCGGCCCACGGCCCCATGTCCGCGAAGCCGTACGCGGCCCCGGCCATCGCCGGTTCGGGCTGGGCCGTCAGACAGTAGTTCGTGAGGCCGCGCTCGCAGTTCTTGCAGTGGCCGCACGCGACGTTGAACGGGAGCACCACGCGGTCGCCGACCCTGATCTTGTCGACGCCGTCCCCGACCTCGACGACCTCGCCCATGTTCTCGTGGCCGAACCAGCGGCCCTGCTCGAAGTCGGTGCGCCCCTCGTACATGTGCAGGTCCGAGCCGCAGATGTTGGTCGTCGTGATCCGTACCACGGCATCGGTGGGGCGCTCGATCCCCGCGTCCGGGACGTCCTCCACACGCACCTCGTGGGGGCCCCGGTAGACAACTGCCTTCATGGTCTTCTCCTCGCCGTCGAGTCCAGGTGGCCAGACGGCGGGACGACGATCCGTCCTCACCGGCTGCCCTTCGGACCTCCATTCCAGGCCAGGCAGCACCGAGTCCGCATCGGCAGAACTCCCGATCTCACGCGAGCGCGACCGCGACCCTCAGTCGCCGAGCGCCGCCTCGAGCCGCTCGAGCTTGCCGTCGATCTCGCCCGTGTGCCCGGGGCGGATGTCGGCCTTGAGCACCAGCGACACCCGCGTGCCGTACGCCCCGACGGCCTCGGTGGCGCGCTTGACGACGTCCATGACCTCGTCCCACTCCCCCTCGACCTCGGTGAACATCGACGAGGTGCGGTTCGGCAGCCCGCTCTCGCGGACGATCTTCACGGCCGCGGCGACGGCATCGTGCACGGACCCGTCCGACGATGCGGAGGGACCACCGGACGGGGCGACGGAGAACGCGACGATCATGCGCCCATCCTGCCCTCTGCCGGGACGGCCGGCACGGGCGCGCGTCGAGCACCGAGCCCCAGCCGCACGATCGCCACGACGCTCCACACGAGCACCCCGACCTCCAGCGCGTTCCGGAGCGTCAGCACGACGAGGATCCACGGCTGCACGGTGAGCACCTGGTCGTAGAACCCCGGGTAGATCACCTGCGTCAGCAGGGCCATCGGGATCGCGGCGACGGCGATGGGGAGGAACCGCCTGGCGCTCGGCCGACCGGCGACGAGCCCCCACACGATCGGCACGGCGAACCAGCCGATGTACTGCGGTGAGCCGACCTTGTTCGTGGCGACGAGGGCGGCGACGAACAGCAGGGCGAGGAGCGGCGCCGCTTCGACCCGGTGCGCCCCGCGGTGGACGGCCCAGAGCGCGAGGACGACCCCGGCGACGACGACCACGGCCATCAGCGGCGTGGAGACCGCGGCGGCGGCGTGCGTCCCGGCACCGGACACCTCGAAGGTCAGGATCTGCTGGTCGTAGTACACGGCAGCACCGGGCACCCCGAGCGCAGCCGCCCACATGAACGGTGTCGCGAGCGGCGCCTCGATCTGGAGCGCCCGCCCGGTCTGCTGCCCGACGAAGGACAGCAGGTGGGCGGCTCCGCCGTAGAGCACGTCGACGAGGACGATGAGCGCCGTGAGCACGAGCGCACCCGCGAGGACGCCGCGCCGGTGTCCTCGTCGGAGCAGCAGGAGCACCCCGACGAGCGCGGCGGGCCACACCTTCGTCCAGGCTCCGGCGGTGAACAGCGCCGACGCCACCGCCGGCCGGCTCGCGACGAACGCCACGCCGACCAGGGCGAGGACGGTCGCGACCGTGTCGATCCGCCCGAGGGCGATCGGCCCGAGCGCGAGGAGGAACCCGAGCCACCACCACACCACCCGGACGCCGAGTCCGCGGAAACGCCAGAGGAACGCGCATGCGACGGCGTCGAGCACGACCATGAGCACGAGCCACCCCGTGCCGATCGACGCGACACCCCCGAGCGCGGCCGCGGCCATCGGCACGATCGCGAGGATCGGGTACACCCAGTCCCCGTCCATCCCGACCCAGAACCCGGAGGCGTGCCCCGTCTCGATCCACCGGCGGTAGGTGATGGTGACGTCGCCGAGCGGCAGGTTGGCCGACACCGAGGTCAGGAACCAGAGCACCGCGTGCACGGCGACGAACGCCACGGCGAACCCGACCAGCTCGAGCCACCACGTCCGGGCATCCGTCCTCTGCACCGGACGAGCGTACCGGCCCCCAGGTTCCCCCGAGCACGACGTGTCAGCGTTCTGCTCGTGACCTCCGAGACCCCGCGCAAGCGCCGCAAGGCCGTCATCTGGACCGTCGTCGCCCTGGCCGTCGTCGTGATCGGCGTCGTCGCCGCGGTCGTCGGCACGCACCTCTACACGAGCACCGAGAACGCGAAGGCATCGGCGACGCCCTCCGTCGCCGCGAGCCGCGCACCGTCGACGCTCGACGACGCCGACCTCTCCGGCGAGTGGACGGTGGGCGGCGACTCCGAGGCCGGCTACCGCGTGCACGAGGTCCTCAACGGCTCGGACGTCACCGTCACCGGACGCACGAGCAAGGTCTCGGGCACCGCCACGGTCGCCGGGTCGAGCATCACGAAGGCCACGATCACCGTGCAGGTCGCCGACATCGCCACCGACTCGGCCCAGCGCGACTCCTACTTCCGCGACTCCGCCATGGACACCCAGGCGTTCCCGACGGCGACCTTCGCGCTCTCCGAGCCGATCGCCGACGCCGTCCCGACCGGCTCCGGCACGACGAAGGTGCAGGCGACCGGCGAGCTCACGCTCCACGGGGTCACCAAGCCGGTGACCGCGACGCTCGAGGTCGGCCTGAACGGCGACGGCGTCGACATCTCCGGCTCGATCCCGATCACCTTCTCGGACTACGACGTGCAGGCGCCGAGCCTCGGGTTCGTGAAGGTGGACGACGCCGGCGCGGTCGAGTTCCTCGTCCACGCGACGCCCGCGAGCTGACGTCCGCGACGCGCGTCACGTCGTCGACGTGCCCCGCTGACGGCCTGGAGGCGCGGTGCGGGCCCGCACCGCGCCTCCCGTCCGCCCGCCCGTCGCGTCCCGCGTCGGCGCCTACCCGCGCGCGTCCCTCTCTACGACGAGGTCCCGCACCACACCCGGCAGCTCCGCGACCAGCGCCGCCATCGTGAACGGCCCCCCGCCGGACGCCCGCCGCGCAGCCACCCCGTGCACCACCGCAGCGGTCGCCGCCAGCTGCGCCAGGTCGGCCGGCCCGAGCGACGAACCGGACGCCTCCGCCGCACCCTGCCTCGCCGCCACGAGCGCCCCGAGCACCCCGCCGAGGACGTCCCCGGCCCCGGCGGCGGCGAGCCACGGCGTCGCGGACGATGCGACGAGCCGGACCGACCCGTCCGGCGTCGCCACGTGCGTCGACGACCCCTTGAGGAGCACGACGCTCCCGGTCTGCGCGGCCGCACGGAGCGCCGCGGCCGCCGGGTCCTGCTCGATGGACTCCCGCGACACGTCCAGCACGCCGGCGAGTTCGCCCGCGTGCGGGGTGAGCACGGCGAGCGGCCCGAGCTCGACGAGCGGGATCGCCCCGGCGTCCACGACCACCGGGACCCCGCCGTCGGAGGCGTGCCGGAAGCCCTCCGCCGTCACGTCGTCCAGCGCGTCCAGCGACGGCGCCGAGATGCCGGAACCCACGAGCCAGGCCTGGACGCGCCCGACACCGGCGACGACCTCGGGCCGCCGGGTGAGCACGTGGTCGGTGGCCCGGGTCGGCCCGACGTAGCGGACCATCCCCACGCCGGTGTGCACGGCGGCGTCGACACCGAGCACGGCGGCGCCCGGGTACTGGTCGGAGCCGGTCGCGACGCCGAGGACACCGCGTCGGTACTTGGTGGACTCGCCGTGCGGGGCGGTGGTCCAGGCGGCGGCGTCGGTCGGGGCGAAGGGGACGAAGTCGGTCACGACCGCCACGTTACGGTGGACCGCATGAGCCTGTTCCTGCCCGGTCGCGTGGTGGTCTTCGACTACCGCGAGGTGATCAGCCGGACACCGCACGCCTCCCGCGACGCGCTCGTGGCGGCGACGGGGGTCCCGGCCGACGAGCTGTTCCCGGTGTACCAGGAGCTCCGGCACGACCTGGACCGCGGCGACCTCTCGGTGGTGGCGTACTGGCGGGCGATCGCCGAGCGGACCGGACGGACCTGGAGCGTCTCGGACATCCACCGCTTCTGGGCGATCGACTTCACCGGCTGGTTCGAGGTCGAGCCGGAGACCCTCGCGATCGTCGAGGAGCTGCACGACGCCGGCACCCGCCTCGCCCTCCTCTCGAACGCCGGCTTCGACTTCGGCGACCCGTACCGCCACTCGCCGATGGGCTCCCTGTTCGAGACCGTCGTGGTGAGCGCCGAGGAGCACGTCCTCAAGCCCGACCCGTCCATCTACCGCGACACCTGTGCGCGTCTGGGAATCGCACCTGGTCAGATGGTGTTCGTGGACAACAGGGCCGAGAACGCCGCCGGCGCGCAAGCGATCGGGGCAGTCGGCCACCACTACACGTCGCCGGGGGCGCTGCGCTCGTTCCTCTCGGAGCTGGCCGCGCAGGCCGCACCGGCGCCCGCCCCCTGAGGAGTCCCGCGTGACGCACGCCCTGTTCGAACCGATCACCATCCGCGACCTGACGGTCCGCAACCGCATCTGGGTCTCCCCGATGTGCCAGTACTCCGTCGAGGCCCAGGACGGCGTCCCGACGCCGTGGCACCTCGTGCACCTCGGCGGCTTCGCCAAGGGCGGTGCGGGTGCGGTGGTGGTCGAGGCGACGGGCGTCGTCCCGGAGGGCCGGATCAGCCCGCAGGACCTCGGACTCTGGAACGACGAGCAGCGCGACGCCTTCAAGCCGATCGTCGACTTCATCCACGCGCAGGGCGCCGCAGCCGGTGTCCAGCTCGCGCACGCCGGTCGGAAGGCGTCGACCTTCCGCCCGTGGGAGTCGACCCACGGGACCGTCCCCGCCGACCAGGGAGGCTGGAACACGGTCGCCCCGTCCGCCGTCGCGTTCGACGGGTACGCCGAGCCGCGCGAGCTCGCGACCGAGGACATCCGCGTCGTCGCCCTCGCCTTCGCCGCCGCCGCACGCCGCTCGATCGAGGCCGGGTTCGACCTGGTCGAGATCCACGCCGCCCACGGGTACCTGCTGCACCAGTTCCTGTCGCCGCTGTCGAACCACCGCACCGACTCGTACGGCGGCTCGCTGGAGAACCGCGCCCGCGCCCTGCTCGAGGTCGTCGACGCCGTTCGGGCCGAGGTCGGCGAGGGGTTCCCCGTCGTCGTCCGGTTCTCCGCGACCGACTGGGTCGACGGCGGACTCACCCTCGAGGAGACCACCGAGGTCGCCCGCTGGGCCGCCGAACACGGTGCGGACCTCGCCGACGTCTCGACCGGCGGCAACGTCGCCAGCGCCCCGATCCCGGTCGGCCCCGGCTACCAGGTGCCGTTCGCCGCGGCGATCAAGCGCGACGCCGGCATCGGGACCATCGCGGTGGGGATGATCTCCGAGGCGTTCCAGGCGGAGCAGATCGTCGCGACCGGGCAGGCGGACGTCGTGATGGTCGGGCGCGAGTTCCTCCGCGACCCGGCGTTCCCGCTGCGCGCCGCCGTCGAGCTCGGCGTGACCGTCGACTACGAGCCGCAGCAGTACCACCGGGCGCGCGTCACTGCGTAGGCCGGTCTGCGCGACGCGGGTCGCGCCTCCAGGAACGACCAGACTGGAGGCGCGACCCGCGTTCTGTACGTTCTCTCGGCTCGGCCGCACGGCCGGCCACTACGATGTTGACCACTGTGGACGATCCCCCGAATGCATCTTCGCCTCACTCATCCGCCGCTCACTCGGTGAGCTGCACTCCCTCGCGCCCTGCGGGAGGTGATGGATCATGAGCCCGATCGACATCGTCATGCTGGTCGGCGGCATCCTGCTGACCCTCGGCACCGGCGTCTTCGTCGCGTCCGAGTTCGCGCTGGTCAACCTCGACCGCGCCGACGTCGAAGCCCGGCGTGACCGCGGTGAGACCGGTCTCGCGCCCGTCATCGGCGCGCTGAAGGTCACCTCGACGCACCTCTCCAGCGCGCAGCTCGGCATCACGCTGACGACGCTGCTCACCGGGTACCTGCTCGAACCCTCGATCGCGAAGCTGCTCGAGACGCCGTTCCTCGCGTTGCAGCTCCCGGAGGGCATCGTCGAGACCGTCGGGTCGATCGTGGCGCTCGTCATCGCGACCCTGCTGTCGATGATCCTCGGCGAGCTCGTCCCGAAGAACTTCGCGCTCGCGCTGCCGTTGCAGACCGCCCGCCTGGTCGTGCCCCTGCAGGTCGGCTTCACGACCGTGTTCAAGCCCGCCGTCGCCCTGTTGAACGGCACCGCGAACGCCGTGCTCCGCGCGATGGGCATCGAGCCGCAGGAAGAGCTCTCCGGTGCCCGCAGCGCCGAGGAGCTGACCTCGCTCCTCCGCCGGTCCGCGTCCGAGGGGTCCCTCGAACAGGACACCGCGACCCTGCTCGAACGGACGATCTCGTTCTCCGAGCTGAGCGCCAGCGACGTGATGACCCCGCGCCCCAGGCTCTCCACGATCCGGGTCTCCGAATCCGCCGCCGACGTCATCGACCTCGCCCGGAAGACCGGCTTCAGCCGCTTCCCGGTCATCGAGGAGGACGCGGACGACGTCGTCGGGATCGTGCACGTCAAGCAGGCCGTCGCCGTCCCGCGCGAGAAGCGACCCGAGGTCCCCGTCGGTGCGCTCATGACCGACGCCGAACGCGTCCCGGAGACCATGCCCGGCGACACCCTGCTCGCCGAGGTCCGTGGTCGCGGCTACCAGATGGTCATCGTCGTGGACGAGTACGGCGGGACCGCGGGCGTCGTCACCCTCGAGGACCTCGTCGAGGAGATCGTCGGCGAGGTCTCCGACGAGCACGACCGGGCACGCATCGACGTCGTCCGGTCGCGCGACTGGCTGACGTTCCCGGGGCTCCTCCGGCCCGACGAGCTCGAGGACCGCGCCGGTGTGAAGGTGCCCGAGGACGGCCCGTACGAGACCGTCGGCGGGTTCCTCATGTCGACGCTCGGCCGGTTGCCGGTCGTCGGCGACGAGGTCGCGCTCGACGACGGGGTGTTCCGGGTCGAACGGCTCGACGGCCGGCGCATCGACCGGATCCGCTGGACCCCGACGCCAGCGCCGACACCTCCGGCACCGTCGACCGACACCGCGGCGACCGGCATCATCATCCCGGTCCAGCGGACCAGCACGAAGGGAAGCACCCGATGAGCTCCGACTGGTGGGGCATCTTCTGGCTCGTCGTGCTGCTGCTCGGCAACGCCTTCTTCGTCGCGGCCGAGTTCGCCGTCATCTCCGCCCGCCGCTCCCAGATCGAGCCGCGCGCCGAAGAGGGCTCCCGAGCCGCGCAGATGACGCTGTGGGCGATGGAGCACGCCACCCGCATGCTCGCGACCACGCAGCTCGGCATCACGGTGTGCTCGCTGCTCATCCTCAACGTGTCCGAGCCGGCGATCCACCACCTCCTCGAGGTCCCGCTGCACCTGACCGGCTGGAGCGCCGAGGTGATCGGCACCGTCGCGTTCGTGTTCACGCTGCTGCTCGTGTCGTTCCTGCACGTGGTGTTCGGCGAGATGGTGCCGAAGAACATCTCCTTCTCGATGCCCGACCGCGCGGCCCTGCTCCTCGTCCCGACGCTCTGGTACATCGGCCACGGGCTGCACTGGGTCATCGTCGGGCTCAACGAGGCGGCGAACGCGGTGCTCCGGCTGTTCAAGGTGGAGCCGAAGGACGAGGCCGTGAGCGCCTTCACGGTCGAGGAGGTCCAGACGATCGTCGAGCAGTCCCGGCGTGAGGGCACCCTCGTCGACGCGGGCGGCACCCTCCGGATGGCGTTCGAGTTCACGGAGAAGAAGGTCAAGAACGTCGCCGTGCCGATGGCCGAGCTCGTCACGCTCCCCGACGACGCCACCCCGGGCGACGTCGAGCGGGCCGTGGCGCAGCGCGGGTTCTCCCGCTACGTGCTCGTCGGCGACGACGGCGACCCCACGGGCTACGTGCACGTGAAGGACGTCATCGACCTGCGGCCGGACGAGTACGACGACCCGGTGCCGCCGAAGCGGATCCGGCAGCTCATCTCGCTGTACACGGAGATGGACCTCGAGGACGCTCTCGCCACGATGCGTGCCGCGGGCCGTCACGTCGCGCGGGCGTTCGACGCCGAGGGCCGGACGCTGGGCGTGCTGTTCCTCGAGGACATCCTCGAGGAGCTGATCGGCACCGTCGAGGACGCCACCCGCCGCCGCTGACGCTCAGACCTCGACGCGGTAGCCGAGCTCGAGGTCGGCGGCGTTCGCGCCCCGGATTCCCCAGTTGACCTTCGGCGTCTCGGTGAGCGTGATCTCCAGACTGTGCGGCGGGATCCCGGCGCCGGTCTCGAGCCGCACGAACAGCTCGGCGATGAGCGCTCGCTTCGCCGACTCGGTCCGCCCCGCGAAGGCCGAGATCTCGACGATCGTGTACTGAGGGCCGCGGTCCGGCGGGTGGACGAAGTCCTCGGGGTCGAGCGGGACGAACCGGTGGAACCGCTTCTCCGCCGGGTAATCCCACGCGGCCATCACGGCACCGTGCACGGCGTCCGAGATCTGCTCCCGTCGCCCCGCGAGGAACTCCCGGCTCGACCACACCACCACCTGCGCCATGCCCCGACCGTACCGCGAGGCCGCGCGCCCGCAGGTGCTGACGCGACCGTCGACGGACTGGAGGCGCGGTGCCAGCTGGCACCGCGCCTCCAGTCTGTGGTGGCGACCACCCCGCCGAAGCGACATCGCGCTGGAGGCCGACGCGGTTGGTCCCGCGAAGGCGACAGAACTCCGCGAACGTACGGCGGCAGACTGTCGCTTTCGCGAAGTGGCCCGCCCTACCAGCTCACGGGGAGCGGCTTGCCCTCCTCGTAGCCGGCGGCCGACTGGATGCCGACGAGCGCCCGCTCCGAGAACTCGGCGAGCGACGCCGCCCCGGCGTACGTCGCCGAACTCCGCACCCCCGCGGTGATCATGTCGAGGAGGTCCTCCACCGACGGCCGCTCCGGGTCCAGGTAGATCGTCGACGACGAGATCCCCTCGGCGAACAGCGCCTTCCGGGCCCGCTCGTAGGGGTCCAGCCGCTCGAAGCGCTCCCGGACGGCCTTGGCGGACGCCATGCCCCAGCTCTCCTTGTACGCCTTGCCCGCGGCGTCGCGGCGGAGCACCCCGGGCGCTTCGAGCGTCCCGGCGAACCACGAACCGATCATCACGGCGGACGCCCCGGCGGCCAGCGCGAGCGCCACGTCGCGGGGGTACCGCACGCCCCCGTCGGCCCAGACGTGCGCGCCGAGCGCCTTCGCGGCGGCAGCGGTCTCGAGCACGGCGGAGAACTGCGGACGCCCGACGGCGGTCATCATCCGCGTGGTGCACATCGCACCCGGGCCGACACCGACCTTGATGATCGACGCGCCAGCGCCGACGAGGTGGACGACGGCCTCGGAGGTGACGACGTTGCCCGCGACGAGCGGGATGCCGAGGTCGAGGGACGCAACGGTGTCGAGCGCGCGGAGCATCCCGTCCTGGTGCCCGTGGGCGGTGTCGAGCACGAGCACGTCGACCCCGGCGGACACCAGGGCCTTCGCCTTCGCGGCGACGTCCCCGTTGATGCCGAGCGCCGCGGCGACCCGGAGCCGGCCGTCGACGTCGACGGCGGGCCGGTAGATGTCGGAGCGGATCGCGCTCGTCGGGCTGGTGGTGCCGACCACGCGACCGTGCCGGGTGACCGGCGCGAAGTCGACCTCGGCCGCGCTCAGCACGTCGTACACGTGGCGGGGGGTGCCGGCGTCCTCGGCATCGATCGCGGTCGACGGGCCGTGCAGCAGGTCGCCGACGGTGGCGTCCGGGCCGGCGGTGCCGAGTCGGGTCGCGGGGACGCAGCCGAGGTACTCCCCCGCCGCGTCGCGCACGACGACCCCGCGGCCGGCGACCGGCAGCAGCTGCTCGAGCGCGGCGGCGACCGTGGTGTCCGCGGCCAGGTCGTAGGCGGTGTCGAAGTCGACCGGCTGGTCCTTGACCCACCGGATCGCGGCGTCGAGGTCCTGCAGGTGCATGTCCTGCGGCAGCACGCCGAGGCCACCCCGTCGGGCGAGGGTGGCGGCGAGGCGCGGGCCCGTGACCGAGTTCATGTTGGCGCTGACGACGGGGATGGTCGCCCCGCTGCCGTCGTTGCTGGACAGGTCCACGTCGAAGCGGCTCGTCACCGCCGAACGGCTGGGGACGAGGAAGACGTCGGAGTAGGTCAGGTCGTGCGTCGGCCGCGTCTCGTAGAACCTCATGCGCCCCACTGTACGGCGGAAGGAGGGTGGCCGGTCCGGGCGTCCGGGCGCCGGTCCGACGCGACACGCGCGACGACCGACGGGAGGCGCGACCCGCCTCCGACGGACACCGGACGGTCATCTGCGAGCGGCTAGGCTGGGCACTTGTGCGGGGCAGGGTTGCCGCGTACGACACACACGAGCATCTATCGACGGAGAGTGGGCGATCGGCTGTGTCGAGCCATCTGACCGGAACGGACGAGACCGCGGGCGAATTCGGGGCGAACGAGTGGCTCGTCGACGAGCTCTACGAGCAGTTCGTCGCCGACAAGGAGTCCGTCGACAAGTCCTGGTGGCCGGTCCTGGAGAGCTACCACCGCACGCAGGGTGGTCCGGCATCGCCCGCCCCCGATTCAACTCCCGCGGCGCCGTCGACCCCCGCGCAGCAGCAGTCCACGGCCCAGCAGTCCACGACCCAGCAGCCGGCCATCGGTGACGCCCCCGGTGAGGCGAAGGCGGGCCCGATCCAGGCGAAGACCACGTCCCGCCAGCCGACCCCGCAGCCGATCCCGGCCGAGGCCAACGACGAGGCCGACGACCACGAGGAGACCCACGAGGACGTGGCGACCCCGCTCCGGGGCATGGCCAAGACCCTGGCGTCGAACATGGACGCCTCGCTGACCGTCCCGACCGCGACGAGCGTCCGGACGATCCCGGCGAAGCTGATGATCGACAACCGGATCGTCATCAACAACCACCTGCGCCGCGCCCGCGGCGGCAAGATCTCGTTCACGCACCTCATCGGCTGGGCGATGGTCCAGGCGCTGCAGGAGTTCCCGAGCCAGAACGTCTTCTACGAGGAACGGGACGGCAAGCCGTTCGTCGTCCAGCCCGCGCACGTGAACCTCGGGATCGCGATCGACGTCCCGAAGAAGGACGGCTCGCGGTCGCTGCTCGTCCCGAGCATCAAGCGTGCCGAGACCCTGACGTTCGGCCAGTTCCTCTCCGCCTACGAGGACCTCGTCAAGCGCGCCCGGGACAACAAGCTCACGCCGGCCGACTTCCAGGGCACGACGATCTCGCTGACGAACCCGGGCGGCATCGGCACCGTGCACTCGGTCCCCCGTCTGACGAAGGGGCAGGGCGCGATCATCGGCGCCGGCGCCCTCGAGTACCCCGCGCAGTTCCAGGGCTCGGCGGAGAAGACCCTCGTCGAGCTCGGGATCGGCAAGACGATCACGCTCACGAGCACGTACGACCACCGGGTCATCCAGGGTGCCGGCTCGGGCGAGTACCTGAAGAAGGTGCACGAGCGGCTCACCGGTGGCCACGGCTTCTACGAGGGCATCTTCTCGGCGCTCCGGATCCCGTACAAGCCGATCCAGTGGGCGACCGACATCAACGTCGACCTCGCGCACCGCGTGAACAAGACCTCGCGCGTGCAGGAGCTCATCAACAGCTTCCGGGTCCGCGGGCACCTGATGGCCGACATCGACCCGCTCGAGTACCGCCAGCGCACCCACCCCGACCTCGAGATCGAGAACCACGGCCTGACCTTCTGGGACCTCGACCGCGAGTTCGTCACCGGCGGCCTCGCGGGCACGACGAACGCTCCGCTGCGCGACATCCTCGGCATCCTGCGCGACGCGTACTGCCGCACCACGGGCATCGAGTACATGCACATCCAGGACCCGGAACAGCGGCGCTGGGTGCAGGCCCACATCGAGGTCCCCTACGCGAAGCCGTCGAAGGACGAACAGCTCCGCGTCCTCGGCAAGCTCAACGAGGCCGAGGCGTTCGAGACCTTCCTGCAGACGAAGTACGTCGGCCAGAAGCGCTTCTCGCTCGAGGGCGGCGAGTCGACCATCGCGTTCCTCGACACCCTCATCCAGCACGCCGCGACCGCCGGCCTGGCCGAGGTCGCGATCGGCATGGCGCACCGCGGCCGCCTCAACGTGCTGACGAACATCGCCGGCAAGACGTACGGCCAGATCTTCCGCGAGTTCGAGGGGTCGTCGCTCCCCGGCGCCGTGTCCGGACAGGGCTCCGGCGACGTGAAGTACCACGTCGGCACCGAGGGCGTCTTCCGCGCCAGCGACGGCACCGCGATCCCGGTGACGATCGCCGCGAACCCCTCGCACCTCGAAGCCGTCGACGGCGTGCTCGAGGGCATCGTCCGCGCGAAGCAGGACCGGGAAGCCCCCGGCACCTTCGGCGTGCTCCCCGTGCTCGTGCACGGCGACGCGGCGATGGCGGGCCAGGGCGTCGTGGTCGAGACCCTGCAGATGTCGCAGCTGCGCGGCTACCGCACCGGCGGCACCGTGCACCTCGTCATCAACAACCAGGTCGGGTTCACCACCCCGCCGGAGTCGGCACGCAGCTCGGTGTACTCCACCGACGTCGCGAAGACGATCCAGGCGCCGATCTTCCACGTCAACGGCGACGACCCCGAGGCCGTGGCCCGGGTCGCGGAGCTCGCGTTCGCCTACCGCGAGGAGTTCCACCGCGACGTCGTCATCGACCTCATCTGCTACCGCCGACGCGGCCACAACGAGGGCGACGACCCCTCGATGACGCAGCCGATGATGTACAACCTCATCGAGGCGAAGCGCTCCGTCCGGACCCTGTACACCGAGGCCCTCGTCGGCCGCGGCGACATCACGCAGGAGGAGTACGACGAGGCGCACCGCGACTTCCAGGACCGCCTGGAGCGCGCGTTCGCCGAGACGCACGAGGCGCAGACCGGCACCATCCCGGTGATCACGGTCGACGACGACGGCGCCGTGCAGGGGCTCGAACGTCCGGCTTCGCAGCGCGACGACTCCGAGCACGAGGTCCACGACACCGCGGTGTCCGAGGAGCTCGTCCGGGCGATCGGCGACGCGCACAGCAACCCGCCGGCGGGCTTCCAGGTCCACCCGAAGCTGCAGCAGCTGCTGTCGAAGCGCACCGACATGACGCGCAACGGCGGGATCGACTGGGCGATGGCCGAGCTCATGGCGATCGGCTCGCTCCTCGTCGAGGGCAAGCCCGTCCGGCTCGCCGGGCAGGACGCCAGACGCGGCACCTTCGTGCAGCGCCAGGCGGTGTTCCACGACCGGGTGAACGGCCAGGAGTGGCTGCCGATCGCGAACCTCACCGAGGACCAGGCCCGCTTCTACATCTACGACTCGCTCCTCAGCGAGTACGCGGCGATGGGCTTCGAGTACGGCTACTCGGTCGAGCGTCCCGAGGCACTCGTGCTCTGGGAGGCGCAGTTCGGCGACTTCGCGAACGGCGCCCAGACGATCATCGACGAGTTCATCTCGTCCGCCGAGCAGAAGTGGGGGCAGCGTTCCGGTCTCGTGCTCCTGCTCCCCCACGGCTACGAGGGCCAGGGACCGGACCACTCGTCCGCCCGGATCGAGCGCTACCTGCAGCTCTGCGCCGAGGACAACATGGTGGTGGCGCGACCGTCGACCCCGGCGTCGTACTTCCACCTGCTCCGTCGTCAGGCGTGGGAGCGCCCGCAGAAGCCGCTCGTCGTGTTCTCGCCGAAGGCCATGCTGCGGCTCCGGCAGGCGACGAGCTCGGTCGACGCGTTCACGAGCGGCGGGTTCCAGGAAGTGCTCGACGACGACCGCGTGGCGGACCGGTCGGCCGTGCGCCGCGTCGTCCTGCACTCGGGCAAGGTGCACCACGACCTCCGTGCCGAGGCGGACAAGCGGGGCATCACCGACGTCGCGCTCGTGCGGTTGGAGCAGCTCGCACCGCTGCCCCTCGATCGCATCCTCGAGGTGCTCGCCGGCTACCCGGACGCCGAGGTCGTCTGGGCACAGGAGGAACCCGAGAACCAGGGTGCCTGGCCGTTCGTCTGCATGAACCTCTCGCCGCACCTCGACGGGCGTCCGCTGTCCGTGGCGTCCCGCCCGGCCAGTGCGGCTCCGGCCACCGGTTCGTCGAAGCGCTCCGCACAGGAGGCGTCCGAGGTCATCACCGCAGCGCTCAGCTGACGCTGACCAGCACGTCGGGCGTGCGCTACGCGATCTTCGTGTAGCGCACGCCCGCGTCGTGGTAGCCGCGCTTCTGGTAGAACCGGTGCGCGCTGTCCGTCGCGGCCGCACTCACGGCGCTGAGGCGGTGTGCGCCCTGCTCGACGGCCCACGTCTCGAACGTGCCGATGAGCGCTGAACCGGTGCCGTCCCTCCTGGCCGACGGGTCGACCACGAGCAGCAGCAGCTGCGCGGTCGGCTCGTCGCTGGCGTAGGACCACGTGACCTGCGCTCCCGCGACGGCCACCGCGCGTCCGTCCTCGCCCCGCACCAACCAGGTGCGGTGACCGGCCTCGGGGGTGAGCCGTTCGAGCCGGGCGCGCATGTCGGGCTCGTCGACGACGTGACCGAGCAGGCGGACCAGGGCGGTGACGTCGGCGACGTCCGTGTCGGACCAGGTGGTGATCGACTCGACGAGGAGGGTCATGCCCGTGACACTACCGACCGCTCCCGCCGTGTGACGACGGTGCGGTTCGGCGCTGCACGAACCCTCAGTGGGTCGCCTGCTCCAGCCGGATGCGCGCCAGGATCTCCGTGCGGAGCTCCTCGGGCGCGGTCTCCTTGCACGCACGACGGACCGTCTCGATGAGGACGACGCCGACGCGGTGCTCGGTCGTGCAGTCCACGCAGCCGTCCATGTGCTCACGGATGTCCGCGGCGTCTTCGCCACGGAGCTCCCCGTGCAGGAACTCCTCGAGCTCGGCCTTCGCCTTGGAGCAGTCGCAGCCGCTCATCGTGCTTCCTTCCCGTCGACGCGACCAGCGGTCGCGTGGGCCTTCCGGCCTCGTCCGCGCATCGTCGCCGTCGACGCTGCGTCCGGGACGATGCCGGTCTCACGTGCGTGGTCCGCCAGGAGCCCCCGGAGGAGCCGGCGACCACGGTGGAGGCGGCTCATGACCGTCCCCACTGGGGTCTTCATGATGTCGGCGATCTCCTGGTACGAGAACCCCTCGACATCGGCGAAGTAGACGGCCATCCGGAAGTCCTCCGGGATGGCCTGGAGCGCGTCCTTCACGGCGGAGGACGGCAGGTGGTCGATGGCGTCGGCCTCGGCGGAGCGTGCCGAGATCGACTGCGTGACGCTCTCCGCGCCGCCGAGCTGCCAGTCCTCGAGCTCGTCGATGGTGCCCTGGTACGGGTTCCGCTGGTTCTTGCGGTACGTGTTGATGAACGTGTTCGTGAGGATCCGGTACAGCCAGGCCTTGAGGTTCGTGCCCTGCTTGAACTGCCGGAAGGCGGCGAACGCCTTGACGAAGGTCTCCTGCACGAGGTCGGACGCGTCGGCGGGGTTGCGGGTCATCCGCATCGCGGCGCCGTAGAGCTGGTCCATGAACGGGAGTGCCTGGTCCTCGAAGAGGGAGCGCAGCTCGGACTCGGACACGGTCTTCGCGTCGACGACGTCCGGGGTGTCGGCCTCGGCAGCGTCGTCCCGGTCCCCGTCGTCCGCTGCGTCCTCACGCAGTTCGGCCTCTTCCGAGACCGCGTCGAGCTGCGCCTCGGTCTCCTCGACCAGGTCGTGCGGTGCGGCGTGCGGTTCGTCGGTCGTCATCGCCGTCGAGTCTAGGCCGCGGGGGCCACCGAGCGTCGTCGGCACGGTCGGCAGAGCCGTCCGCGGTCGTGCGAGTGTTGCTGTCGCCACTGATCCTCCCGGTGCGTTCAGTACCCTTGTGAACCGATGGCTGCCACGACGCATTCCCACAGCGGGACCGAGTCCCGTCCCGCCCCCTGGACCGCCCCGCTCGCGCGCGGTCCGCTCCACGGCGACGTCTCGCTGCCCGGGTCGAAGTCGCTGACGAACCGGGAGCTCGTGCTCGCCGCCCTCGCCGACGGCCCGTCCACGATCCGGCTGCCGCTGCACTCCCGCGACTCGGCGCTGATGATCGCGGCGCTCCGGCAGCTCGGGGTCGGGATCGAGGAGGTCGTCCCGGACGACGACGCGACCCTGAACCCCTACGGACCGGACCTCCGGATCACCCCTGCGCCGATGCACGGCGACGAGCGCGTCGACTGCGGCCTCGCCGGCACCGTCATGCGGTTCCTCCCGCCGCTCGCCGCCCTCGCCGTCGGCCCGGTCACGATCGACGGCGACCCGTACGCGCGGAAGCGCCCGATGCACGCGATCATCCAGGCCCTCGTCGACCTCGGCGTCGACGTGACGGACGACGGCGGCGGCTCGATGCCGTTCACGTTCACCGGCACCGGGTCGGTCCGCGGCGGTGCCCTCACGATCGACGCGTCGGCGTCGTCCCAGTTCGTCTCCGGGCTGCTGCTGTCGGCGCCGCGCTTCGACGAGGGGCTGCACCTCACCCACGCCGGCGAGCGCCTGCCGAGCCTGCCGCACATCGAGATGACCGTGGCCGCCCTCCGCGCCCGCGGGGTCCGTGTCGACGAGCCGGCCGTCGGTGAGTGGGTCGTGCACCCCGGGCCGATCGGTGCGCGGGACGTCACCATCGAGCCCGACCTGTCGAACGCCGCTCCGTTCGCGGTCGCCGCGCTCGTCGCGGGCGGCACCGTCCGCATCCGCACCTGGCCGACCGAGACGACGCAGGTCGGCGCCGACCTCGAGACGCTCCTGCCCCTGTGGGGCGCGACCGTGGCCCGAGACGGTGCGGACCTGGTCGTCGACGGCGGCGTCGGGATCCGAGGTGGGGCCTCCCTTCCGGGTGTGGACCTGGACCTCAGCCGCGGCGGCGAACTGGCACCGGCGCTCGTCGCGCTGGCCGCACTGACCGACGGGCCGAGCGAGATCACCGGGATCGGCCACCTGCGTGGGCACGAGACGGACCGGCTCGCCGCGCTGGCTGCGGACGTCAACCTGTCTGGAGGCGCGGTGCACGAACTCGACGACGGCCTCCGGATCGAGCCTGCCGTGCTCCACGGCGGTCCCTGGGCCGCGTACGAGGACCACCGGATGGCGACCGCCGGCGCCATCGTGGGCCTCGTCGTCGACGGCGTCGCCGTCGACGACATCGGGTCGACGGCGAAGACCCTGCCGCAGTTCCCGGAGCTGTGGGCCGAGCTCGTGGCGACCGCCGGGGCCGACGACTCGGGAGTGTGACGCGATGAGCTGGTGGGACGACGGTGGCGACGACTCCGACGAGGACGAGCCGTACGGGCAGTACGACGAGTCGAGCGTGCGGCTCCGGCCGAACCCGAAGGGCAACCGGCCGCGCACGAAGGTCCGGCCGACGTACGACGACGCCCCGACCGGCTGGGTGACGAACGTCGACCGCGGGCGGTTCGGGGTCCTGGTCGGGGATGCCGTCATCACCGCCACGAAGGCCAGGGAGCTCGGCAAGAAATCCGTCGTCACGGGCGACACGGTGTTCCTCGCCGGTGACGTGTCAGGCGAGCCCGGGTCCCTCGCGCGCATCGTGAAGGTCGCCGAGCGCACCACCCTGCTGCGCCGGAGCGCCGACGACTCCGACGACGTCGAGCGCGTGATCGTGGCGAACGCCGACCAGATGCTCATCGTGGTGGCCGCCGCCGATCCTGCGCCCCGCACGAGGCTGATCGATCGGTACCTCGTGGCGGCGTTCGACGCCGGGCTCGATCCGGTGCTCTGCATCACGAAGACCGACCTCGCCGATCCGACGCCGTTCCTGGCGCACTTCGCCTGCCTGGACCTCCGGATTGTGACGAGCCGTGCCGACGACGTGCCGTTCGAGGCCCTGCACGAGGTCCTCGACGACAAGGTCACGGTCACCGTCGGGCACTCCGGCGTCGGCAAGTCCACGCTCGTGAACGCGCTGACCGGGTCCTCGCGGGCGACCGGGGTCGTGAACGCGGTGACCGGGCGAGGGCGGCACACCTCGTCGTCGTCGATCGCGCTGCAGGTGCGGGACGGCGGGTGGATCATCGACACGCCGGGCGTCCGGTCGTTCGGCCTCGGGCACGTCGACCCCGCGAACGTCTTCCGGGCGTTCGCCTCGCACGCGATCCCGGTGCTCCCCGCTCGGGACGGCATCCCGCTGGCGCAGGCCCACGACTGGGAGATCGTCGACCGGGTCGCCGCCGGGGAGCTCGGGCCGACCGGGGTGGAGCGGCTCGACTCGTTCCGGGCGCTCCTGACCGGCATGGGCGCGGAGGACCCGGGGACGGAGTAGCCGCCCGCGGCGCCTTCCCCTTCGCCGAGCGGGCAGAACACGCCGCTCGCGTTCGCCGAACGGGCGGAACCCATCGTTCGGCGGCGCCGACCGGGACACATTTCGCCCGCTCGGGCCGGGTCCGCTCTGCCCGAGCCGGGTGTCCGGCGCGCGGCATGCCGCCCGGCCGCGGGGCCCGAGCGGGCGGAACACGCCGCTCGCGTTCGCCGAACGGGCGGAACCGGCCGGCCCGCGGCGCCGAGCGGGACGGATTTCGCCCGCTCGGCTGGCGGGCGCTCAGCGGACGGGCGCCCGGGCGCCGCTCGACAGGTACGCACCGGGGTTGTACAGTTGGGCCACGTGTCTGAAGTTGCAAAGTACAACTTTGCGCCGACCCCCGCCGTCGACGCCCCGTCCTCCCCCATGCCGACGACGACGTCGCACGTGCACAGCACCCCGTCCGCCCCGCACTCGCACGTCGCACCGCGCCCGACCCGGACGACACGGCAGCCGAACGACCCCTCCACCCTCCGCCCGCCGGGCCTCGGCCGCCTCCTCCTCAGCTTCGGCTCGCACATCCTCGTGCCGCTGTTCCTCGCGGTCGGCATGGGCCTGGCGTACCTCGGCGCCTTCCACGCCCCCACGCCGCACGACCTCCCGGTCGGCATCGTCGGCCAGGGTGCGGCGACGCAGGTGTTCGCCCAGACCGTGACCGACGAGTCCGACGGCGCCCTCGTGACGCACGTCGTCGCCTCGACCGCCGAGGCCGAGCGCCAGGTCCGGGACCGCGACCTCGCCGCCGTGTACGCCCCGACCACCACGGGGGCGACCCTCTACGTGTCCACGGCAGCGTCGGAGACCACGGCGACGGCCGCGCAGAAGATCTTCATGCCGATCGCCTACCGGGCACACCTGCCGTTCACCGTGCAGGACGTGGTGCCCTCCGGCGACGAGGACACCACCGGTCAGGGACTGTTCTTCCTGCTCGTCGCCCTGAGCGTCGGCGGCTACGCCTCGGCCATCGCGGTCGCCGCGTTCGCGACCCGGCTCCGGGCCCTCTGGACGGCGGTGATCGGTCTCGCGACCGCCGGGGTTGTCGCCGGCATCGGGATCCTCGTCGCCGGTCCCCTGTACGGCATCATCACCACGCACCGGTGGGAGATCTTCCTGTTCGCGTGGATGTACGACGCGATCATCATCGCGCTCGGCGTCGGCCTGCACCCGCTGCTCGGACGGTGGACGACCCCGATCCTCACGATGCTCTTCGTGATGCTCAACTTCACGTCTTCCGGCGGCATCTTCCAGCCGGCGTTCCAGCCCGGGTTCTTCGCCGGCCTCAACACGTTCTGGAGCGGCGCCGCGTGGCTGCAGGCCGCCCAGGACCTGCAGTACTTCCCCGGCGCCTCGCTCGGCCGGTCCTCCCTCGTCCTGGCCCTCTGGTTGGCCGCCGCCGTGCTGCTCTGCGTCGTCGTGCACGGTGCCGCCGCCCGGCGCGCCCGCATCGTCCGCGAGCGCGAGGTCACCCGCCTCGAGGAGGAAGAGGTGGTGGCCGCCTAGGCACCACCCGGCCGGTACGCTCGGGGCGTGGACCTCAGCGCCGACCTGGACTTCGCCCGCTCCCTCGCCGACACCGCGGACGCGATCAGCCTCGAGCGCTTCCGCGCCGCCGACCTGCACGTGTCGAAGAAGGCCGACAGCACCCACGTCACCGACGCCGACCAGGCGGTGGAACGGGCGCTGCGCGAACGCCTCGCAGCCGAGCGCCCGGACGACTCGTTCCTCGGCGAGGAGACCACGGCGGACACCGGCGCCGAGGCCGTCAGCGAAGGACACCGGCAGTGGGTGGTCGACCCGATCGACGGGACCGCGAACTACCTCCGCGGCGTCCCGGTGTGGGCGACGCTGATCGCCCTCGCGGTCGACGGCCGCCCGGTGCTCGGCGTGGTGAGCGCCCCGGCCCTGGGCAAGCGCTGGTGGGCGGCGGAGGGCCTCGGCGCGCACTCGTTCGACGGGCCGCTCCGGGTATCAGGCGTGGAGACCCTCGCCGACGCCAGCCTCAGCTACAACAGCATCCAGCAGTGGGACGACGACGACCGCCTCCAGCCGCTCATCGACCTGTCCCGCAAGGTCTGGCGCACCCGGGCCTACGGGGACATGTGGCCGTACATGATGGTCGCCGAGGGCGTCCTTGACGTCGCCGGTGAGCCCGACCTCAAGCCGTGGGACATCGCCGCCCTCGTGCCCATCGTCGAGGAGGCCGGGGGCCGCTTCACCTCGCTCGACGGCGACCCGGGTCCGTGGCACGGCAGCGCCCTCGCCACGAACGGCCTCGTGCACGACGCCGTCGTCGAGGTCATCCGCCGCTGACAGCCCAACGATCCGAGCCCCCTGACCCCCGCCGGAAGCACCTGACCCCCGCCGGGGGCACCTGACCCCCGCCGGGGGCACTGGACCCCCCGAGGGGGGCACTGGCCCCCCGGACTGGGGGCAGCCACCGCGAGATCCGATTGCGGGGACCGGCCATCACGGGCGGAACCTGAGTTATCTTGCTAGTGCGACAGGTCACGAGCCGACTCGGATTCCCTAGATCCGGAACGGCGTACCGGACCGGTCGTGTTCGTCCGAAGACCCTAACCCGAGGGGTGATACAGACGATGACTTCATCGTTCCCGAGCGGAACCGAGTGCACCCTCACTCGTCATCCGCATTCCGAATCCGAAACCCGTTCTGGCGCGCGTACCCTCGCCGCTTCTCGTCCGGTCCTCCGCGTGCCCAACGGCCGCGCCGCAGTCCGGCTCTCCTCCTCCGCTGCATCCGCTTCCGGGCCCGGAGGCCGGTGAGTCATGGGACTCACCGGTCGCCGTCTCGAGGTCGACCGGATCGCGACCCTCGCTGTACTCCCTCGTGAGTCAGCGATGGTCGTCGTCGGCGACCCTGGTTCCGGACGCAGCAGCGTCCTCGACGCGGTGTCCAACCGCGTCTCCCTCCCCGTCGTCCGCGTCGGTGTGAACGGGAGCGAGTCCCACTGGCCACTGGCCGGCGTGACCTCGCTCTTCACCGCACTCGACGACCCCCGTGCGACGGCACACATCGCGCACCTCCTCCAGGGGAACGCGCCGGAGGACCGGCAGACGCCGGGCCTCGCTGCGGCGCACGACTTCCTCGACGCGGTGCACGCCCTCACCCTGCCGCCGACGCTCGTGCTGATCGACGACCTCGACCGGATGGACGTGGAGAGCCAGGAGCTCATCGCGTTCCTCGCGTCCCGGCTCGCCGGCACCGCACTCCGCGTCGTCGCCACGGTCCGCACCGTGCCGTCGGACGGTCCGCTCGCGGCCCTGCCGACCCTCCGGATCGAACCGCTGCCGGCGGACGAAGCACTCGTGCTCGCCCGTTCGATGGCGCCGGAGGAGGCGAACGACGGCGTCCTCGCGGTCCTCGCCGAGGAGACCGGTGGCAACCCCGGCGCGCTGCGCGAGCAGCTCGCCGTGCTCAGTCGCGAACAGCTGAACGGCTCCGAGCCGCTCGTGCTGCCGCTCCGCCCCACGCCGACCACCGAGGCCATCGCGGCCCTGGCGCTCGGCACCGTTGCAGGACGAGATCTGGACGTCCTGGCACGGTTGGCGCTCGTCCCCGTGGCGAAGACCGCCGGGTGGGACCGCGACGAGCTCGACGACCTCGCCTCCGCCGGACTCACGTCCGTCAAGGGCCAGACCGTCACCGTCCGCGACCCCCTCGTCCGCTCCGCGCTCTACTGGCGGATGCCGGCCCGAGACCGGCGCTCGGCACACACCGAGATGGCTGCGGCGAGCGCGGAGTCCGATCCGCGTGCCGCCGCCTGGCACCGCAGCTTCGTCGACGACGTCCCCGACGTGGTCGCGCTGCTCCGGGCCGCGCGGTCGTACGTGACCGACGGCAACGCGCAGGCCGCCGTGGTGCTCACCGAACGTGCCCTCCACATCGGGGGCGGCACCGAGGACGAGCACGCGGCCCTGCTCGGGGTCGCCGAGGCGCTCCTGACGAACCGGCTGCTCGGCTTCGCCGCGCGGTACCTCGCCGCGATCCGTCCGTTCCGGGCGATGGCGGACGAGATCCGTCGGCTCCGCCTGCAGTACTCGGTGCAGTACCTCAGCGGCGACGCCGTGCACGCGGACGAACTCCTCGTGCCGGTGGACCCGGAGAACGCAGCCGACGCCGACTCGGTGGCGGGTCTCCTCGCGATGGTGGCGTCCTTCCGGGCCGAGGCCTGGGAACTCGACCAGGCCCGCGACCTGCTGGCCCGGACCGAACCGCTCCGGCGGTCGGCGTCCCCGCACACCGTCGAGATCACGACGACGGCACGCGAGCTCATCGCCGCCGTCGACGGGACCCTCCCGGCCGACACGGAACTGCACGACGGACTGTCCACCACGACGCTCCTCGGCATGTCCGACCCGTCCCTGCTGCTCCTCGCCCACGCGCTGAGCATCGCCGAGCGGTACCGCAGTGCACGGCGCGTCTTCGCCCTCGTCCTCGCACGGGGCCAGGAGGCGATGCCGGTGTGGACCGAGGCGGCCCGCTACCTGTCCGCCGAGAACGAGGTGCGCTCCGGGAACTTCCGGCAGGCGCTCCGCGCGATCGACGTCTGGGAGGCCGGTTCGTCCGTCGTCGAACGGCTCCGCGAGCCGTCCCGTGCGATCGCGATCGCCTGGCGGCACTTCGCCGAGGGGCGCTCCACCGAGGCGCTCGAGGTCGTCGACCGGTGCCTCGCGCAGCGTTCCACGAGTCGCCTGTGGGGTGCGACCGCCAAGCTGCACGCGCTGCGCGGTCGGGTCCTGCTCCTCGACGGCCGGATCGACGAGGCCGCGGCGGCACTCGAAGCCGCCGACGCCATCGGTCGGTCCCTGCGGAACCCGGCGGTGCTCCGGCACCTCGGCGACCTGGTGGAGGCGTACACGCGCCTCGGCCGGATCGACGACGCCCGGAACATCGCGGCCCGGTTGGCAGCGGACCACCACGCACGTCCGTCCCGCTGGGGTGCGCTCGTGCTGGCGCGCAGCCTCGCGCTGATCGCCGACGACACCACCCGCGACACCGCCCGTCGACGCGCGCTGGAGCTGTTCCAGCCGCACGACTCGCAGTTCGAGCGGGCGCGGACCTTCGCGGCGCTCGCCGCCGTGGGGAACGCGACGGACCGGCCGCGCCTGGGTGCGGCCGCAGCGGCCGCGTACGAGGCGGCGGGGCTCCGGCGTCCGCTCGCCACGCCCGCTGCGACGGTCGCGATGCCGTCGTTCGGTGCCCCGTCGTCGCTGCGGTCCGCCCCGGTGCTGTCCGCACCGGTGCCCGGGACGCCGCGGAGCGCTCCGGACGCGTCGGCCGTGCTCACCTCGCTCACCGCGGAGGAGCGCGCCGTCGTGCAGAAGGTGACGGAGGGGTACCGCAACCGCGAGATCGCCTCGTCGCTGTTCATGTCGCAGCGGACGGTGGAGCTGCGTCTGACGCAGATCTACCGGAAGGTGGGGGCGCGTTCGCGCTCGCACCTGGTCGCGCTCCTGACGTGACCTGACGCGATCTCCTGACGGACTGGAGGCGCGGTGCCAGCTGGCACCGCGCCTCCAGTCCGTTCCGTGCGTCCGTGGGCCGTGTCCCCCCTTTGCGGGACTCCGCACGTCCCGCACCGCCGCGCACCGCAGCGCGCGGTGAACCGCAAGAGCGGGCGACGACCGTTGCCGTGTCACCGACCGCGGGTGAGGCTTCTGGTGCACCGACCGCCGTGCTCCCCCGGGAGCCAGCCCGTGGTACCCCGTCCGGTACCCGAACCGTCGGCCCACGTACGCCGTCGTCCGTCCTCGCCTGATCCGAGGACGGGCGGCGGTACGGGCCGGCGGACCGGACGCACGGCAGACCCGACGGCGGTCGGTGCCGCACCACCACCCCCGATCTCCCCGAAGGGACCCCAGATGTGCGGCATCATCGCGGCCCGCGTCACCGACGACGCGACGCCCTACCTGCTCGACGGCCTCGAACGGCTGGAGTACCGGGGGTACGACTCCGCCGGCATCGCCGTGCGGACCGCCGCCGGCGGGACCGAGACCATCCGCTCCGTGTCCCGGGTCGGCGACCTGCGGACGCTGGTCGCAGCGCGGTCGGGGGACGCGCTGACCGGTGTCGGCATCGGCCACACCCGCTGGGCCACCCACGGCGTCGTGCGTGAGGCGAACGCCCACCCGCACGCCGACTGCTCCGGCCGCATCAGCATCGTGCACAACGGCATCATCGAGAACGCCGAGCGGCTCCGCACCATGCTCGAGGCGCAGGGCCACGTGTTCCGCTCGGACGTCGACTCCGAGGTCATCGCGCACCTCGTCGAGCGCGCCCTCGCCGTGGACCCGGACCTCATGCTCGCGGTGCAGATCGCGGCCGCCCAGCTCGAGGGGTCGTGGGCGATCGTCGTCCTCGACGCGCGGGACGGCCGCATGGTCGTCGCGGCCGAGCGCTCCCCGCTCGTGGTCGCGCGCTCCGCCCGGGGCGACTTCGTGGCCAGCGACATCGGGGCGATCGCCGAGTGGTGCGAGACCTTCGTGGCGCTCCGCGACGGCGACGTCGTCGAGCTCGGCGAGGCGTGGACCTGGTCCTCCGCCGGCGTGACCGTGCCCGTGCCGTTCCCGACCCCGTCGCCCTTCGCCGCCACGGCGCTGGAGCTCGGCGACCACCCGGACCACATGGCGAAGGAAATCGAGGAGCAGCCGGCCGTCGTCGCCTCGATCCTCGACCGGGTCGCCCGCCGCGCCGCCGACGGCAGCATGTGGGTCGGCCTCGGCCTGCCCGGGTTCCACCGGCTCGCGATCGTCGCGTGCGGGACCTCGCTCAACGCCGGCCAGGTCATCGCCACCGCCCTCCGCGGCATCGGCGGCGTCCCCACCGACATCGTCGTCGCGAGCGAGGCCGAGCAGGCCGTGCTCGGGCCGGGGACGCTCGTCGTCGCGATCAGCCAGTCCGGGGAGACCGCGGACGTGCTCCGCGCCCTCGACCGCTTCGAGGACCGCCACCCGGTGCTCGCGTTGACGAACAACGTGCACTCCTCGCTCGCCCGTCGCGCCGACGCCGTCCTGGACTGCCACGCCGGACCGGAGATCGGCGTCGCGGCGACGAAGACCTTCACGGCGCAGGTCCTCGTCGGGGTCGCCGCGATGATCTCCGCCCTCGTCGCCTCCGGGCGGATCGACACCGCGCGGGCCTTCGCCCTCGTCGCCGAGCTCACCGACCTGCCCGCACGGATCGAGCACGCCGCGACGGTCGCCGCCGCCCGGATTCCCCTGCTGGTGTCGAGCGTGAAGGACGCCACCGGGTTCCTGTTCCTCGGCCGCGGAGCCGGTCTGCCGTACGCCGCCGAGGGCGCCCTGAAGCTCAAGGAGCTCAGCTACCGGTGGGCCGAGGCCTACCCGGCCGGGGAGCTCAAGCACGGCCCGCTCGCACTCGTCGACGAGGGCACCCCGGTCGTCGTCGTCGACCACGGCGAACCGCGGCTGCAGGCGAACATCGCCGAGGTCCGTGCCCGCGGCGGCTTCGTCATCACCATCGGCGGCGAGGGCTCGGACATCCCGGCGCTCGGCCGTCGGGTCGCCGGGGACCTCGCGTGGGGTCGGGCGACCGCCCCGTGGGGTCCGCTCGAGGCCGTCGTCCCCCTGCAGATGCTCGCCCGCGAACTCGCGCTCCAGTTCGGGTGCGACGTGGACAAGCCGAGGAACCTCGCCAAGTCGGTGACGGTCGAATAGCCAGGCACACGCGCATGAACCGGTTGACGGTGTTCCTCGCCGTCCTCACCGCACTCGCCATCGTCGCGACGATCATCGTGATCGCCGCGGCGGTGCTGCCGACCTGGATGTCCTGAGGCGCCTCCACGGTGGTTCCCGGGTCCGGGCTGCCATCCTGGTGCCTTGACCACCGCAGCCCCCTCCCTCGTCTTCGTCGCGCTCCTCGTCGGCGCCGTCCTGCCGTTCGTGCCGGTCGTCGGCCGGGTGGCCCGCATCGCCGCGACCATCGCGCACGAGGTCGGGCACGCGGTCGTCGTCGTGCCGTTCGGCGGACGCATCCAGCGCATCGAGCTGCACCCGGACGGGTCCGGCGAGGCCTGGGTCCAACTCGGCCGGGTGCCGGGAGCGGTGCGGTGGCTGGTGCGGATCCTCAACCTCTTCGCCGGCTACAGCGCACCGGTCTGGGCCGGCGTGCTCCTCGTCACCGGGGTGCTGCACGGCTCGCGGTGGCTGCCGGTCGCCGTCCTCGGCGTCGTCGGGCTCGTCGCGCTGGCGTTCGTGCGGAACTGGTTCGGACTGCTCGTCGTGGCCGGGTTCGACGCGCTCGCGCTCTGGGTCGCGCTCCGCCCCTCGGAGACCACGGTGCTCGTCGTCGCCGCGGTCGGGGCGTTCTTCGTGGTGGACGGACTGCGGTCGGTCGTGCAGGTCGCACGGTGGCTCGTCACCGGGGCGCGGGTGCAGACGGACTTCCACATCGCGGCGGCCGAGATGCGGGTGCCGGCGATCGTCTGGTTCGTGCTGTTCGTGGCGGTGAACGCGGTGGCCGTGTGGTGCGCGCGCGGGCCGTTGCTCGAGGTGTGGGCGACGGTGGTCGCGGGCGTGCGCGCGCTGGTCTGACGCACGGGTGGGCGGCCGGGAGGCGCGGGGCGGCGCCGACCCGCGCCTCCAGTCCGATGTGTGGGCACGATGCGACGCCGCACCTGTCGAACGACGTGCGCCGTGTCGCAACCGCGGGGCCGCCCGATCCGTAACCGGACGCCGCAAACAGGCTCGACAGGGCGAAGCCTGCGAGAGTACCGGAACGACCACGGCAGGAGGACGACCCATGACGGACGAGGAGCACGGTTTCGCGACCGAGCAGGTGCACGGCGGGTTCCAGCCCGACCAGGGGCACGGCGCGAGGGTCCCCGCGATCCACATGTCCTCCGGCTTCCTGTTCGACGACTTCGACCAGGCCCGCGACCGCTTCGCCGGCACCGACGACGGGTACACCTACACCCGGCTCGGCAACCCGACGAACGCCGACGTCGAACGCCGGGTCGCTCTGCTCGAACGCGGGGTCGAGTCGATCCTCGTCGGCAGCGGCCAGGCGGCGGCGACGATCGCGTTCCTCGGCATCCTGCAGGCCGGCGACCACGTCGTCGCGGCGCGCAGCATCTACGAGGGCACGAAGGGCCTGCTCGTGCAGAACCTCGGCCGGCTCGGCATCGAGGTCGACTTCGTCGCCGACCAGCGCGACCTCGACCAGTGGGCAGCGGCCGTCCGTCCGAACACCAAGGCGTTCTTCGCCGAGACGATCCCGAACCCGAAGAACGACGTGCTCGACATCACCGGTGTCGCCGACACCGCGCACCGTGCCGGTGTCCCGCTCATCGTCGACAACACGCTGGCGACCCCCTACCTGGTCCGTCCGGTCGAGCACGGCGCGGACATCATCGTGCACTCGGCGTCGAAGTTCCTCTCCGGCCACGGTGCCGGGCTCGGCGGCGTGGTCGTCGACGGTGGGACGTTCGACTGGTCCGCCTCCCCCGAGCGCTGGGTGCACCTGACGAGCCCGGAGCGCTCCCTGGGCGGCGAGAGCTACGTCGACCGGTACGGCAGCCGCGCCTTCATCGTGTTCGCGCGCGACGTCGTCGCCTCCCGCCTCGGCCCGACCCCGTCGCCGTTCAACTCGTTCCTGCTCCGCCAGGGCATCGAGACGCTGTCGCTGCGCGTCGAACGCCACAGCCAGAACGCGCTGGCCGTCGCGTCCTTCCTGGAGGAGCAGGCCGAGGTGACGAGCGTCGACTACGCGGGTCTGGCCTCCAGTCCGTTCCACGACCTCGCCGAGCGCTACCTGCCGCGCGGTGCCGGGTCCGTGTTCGCGTTCACGCTGGCGGGCGGCGAAGCCGCAGCGCACACCTTCATCGACAGCGTCCAGCTGTTCAGCCGGATGACCCACCTCGGGGACGTACGGTCGCTGATCCTGCACCCCGCCACGACGACGCACGCCGGCAAGACGCCGGAGGAGCGCGCCGACCAGGGCATCCACGACGGCCTCATCCGGCTGTCGGTCGGCATCGAGGACGTCGCGGACCTGGTCCGCGACCTGGAGCGCGGGTTCGCCGCGTTGCGGGGTGCGCGCGCGGGCACCGTCGCCGTCGGCGCTGACGGTCTGGAGGCGCGGGTCGGCTCCGACTCGGAGCTCGCCTCCTTGGAACACGCCGTTCCCGGCAACCACGTCATCGCTGAGGAACTCTGACGGTGGCGGAACTGCAGCACTTCGGGTACTTCTTCTCGCGCGGGTTCGGCCCGCAGGCATGGGGCCGCTCCGACTGGGACTGGGGCCACGACTGGACGAAGCCCGAGTTGTACCAGCAGTCCGTCCGCGCGCTCGAGCAGGCCGGGATGGACCTCGTGATCGCCGAGGACGCGATCTCGCTCGGCAACCCGTCCACGCTCGACCTGCGCATCCGGCAGGCGTACGGCGGACCGAAGCACGACCCGCTGCTGCTGGCGCCGTACCTGTTCGCCGCGACCTCGCACATCGGGATCGCCCCGACGGTGAACGCCGGCTTCACACCGCCGTACCTCGCCGCGCGGCAGTTCGCCACGCTGGCGCACCTGTCGGGGTCGCGGCTCGGCATCAACGTCGTGACGGACACCGGCAGCGCCCGGCACGCCGGACTCGCCCCGCTCCCCCACGACGCCGCGTACGACCGCGCCGAGGAGTGGATCACCCTGCTGCGGCGCCTGTGGCACTCGTGGGGCTCCGACGGGTACGTCGGCTCCGCCGATGACTGGCACTTCGCGGACGGCGACGCCCTCGACGCGTTCCATCACGAGGGTGCGTACTTCACCGCCGACGGGCCGCTCAACGCGCTGCCGCTCGACTCCGACCCGGTGGTGGTCTCCCCCGGTGGCTCCGGTCGCGGGCTGGGGTTCGCCGGGACGCACTCGGACGTCCAGCTCGCGCTCGCGCCGTTGTCCGCCTCGGCCGTGCGGGACTACCGCGCGCGGGTGGTCTCCGCCGCTGCGGACTCCGGGCGCGCCGCCACGGACCTGCGGATCCTGTTCGTCCTCAAGCCGGAGATCGTGTCGTCCCCGGAAGAGGCCGACCGGATCGTGTCGGCGTCCCGACACCCGTCCGACGACGATCTGCGCACCGCGGCGATCGCGTGGTCGAGCGACTCCGAGACCGACCTGCTGGCGCTCGACCTCGACGCACCGATCCCCGCCGGGACCTTCGGTGACCACGTGTCCGCCGGGACGATCCGCGGACTGCTCGGGGACACCCCGGACGCTCCCCTGCGGACGCTCCTCGAGCGCAAGGCGCGCAAGGGCCGGGTGTCCGCACGCGAGGGCTTCGTCGGCACCGCGGACGAGTTCGCCGACTTCATCGAGGAGCTCGGGGCGGACGCCGACAACGACGGCATCATCTTCTCGGGCGACCTGCACCCGGCGCAGATCTACCGGATGTTCGGGGACCTCGTGCCGGTCCTCCGGCGCCGGGGGCTCCTGCGACGCGAGTACGGTGCCGGCGGCATCCGGGCGAACCTGTTCGACTTCTGACGCGCCGGACGGAGACGGGAGGCGCGGTGCCGACCGGCACCGCGCCTCCCGTCATCGCAGGTCCGCCAGGACGGACCGTCAGTGGTGCACGGGCTCGACGACGCCCGACTCCTCGACCTCACGGACGTCATCGGCGGTGCGGAGGATCTCGTCACGATCCGACGCCGAGTTGATCGCCCAGTAGTAGATGATCAGCGAGAACACGGCGACGACGACGATGTCGATCCACAGCGGGAACACCGGGTGCGTCAGCGGACCGAAGTCACTGAGGAACACGATGAGCCCCATGCCGATCAGGTAGGGCAGCAGCCACTGTGCCGCCTTCCAGTCCCAGCGCGGCCGGACGCTGGAGGCGCCGCGGAACACGTTGTTGAGGATGATCACCACGGCACCGATGAGGATCGCGACGCCGAGCTTCCAGTCGGTGTCCCACCCGGTCCAGAGGATGATGAGGTTCGCGACGATGAAGGCGATCGGCGAGAGCACCGTCGCGGCGGGCATCCGGTACGGCCGCTCGATCTCGGGGATCCGCTTCCGGAAGGCACCGAGCGCGAGCGGAGCGCCCGCGTACATGAGCACCGACGCGCTCGTGATGAGGCTCACGAGGCCCTGCCAGGACGGGAACGGCGCGAAGCACGCGCACCCGACCACGAACGCCACGATGAGGCCGACCCACGGCACGCCCTGCTTCGTCGTCCACTCGAACGCCTTCGGGAAGTAGCCGTTGCGGCTGAGACCGTAGGAGATGCGGCTCGTCGCGGTGACGTAGATCAGGCCGGTGCCCGCGGGCGAGATGATCGCGTCGATGAAGATGATCACGGCCAGCCAGGTGATGCCGGCGGCCATCGCGATGTCGGCGAACGGACCCGTGTACTTCGTGAAGTCTGCCGTCGCCCACGCTCCCTGGATCGCGTCGGAGCGCAGGACGCCGAGGAAGACGACCTGGAGGAGCAGGTAGATCACGAGACCGATGAGCACCGAGCCGATGACGGCGCGCGGGATGTCGCGCCGCGGGTTCTTCGCCTCACCGGCGAGCTGGTCCGCCTGCTCGAACCCGAGGAACGCGAAGATGATGCCCGACGTCGAGACGGCGGCGAGGATGCCCTTCGCGCCCTCGGGCATGAAGCCGTCGGCCGCGGTGAAGTTCGAGCCGTGGAAGCCGCTGAAGGCCAGCACGATGATGACGAGCAGGGGGATGGCGACCTTCCACCAGGTCGCCGCCGAGTTCGTGTTCGCGAGGATCTTCACGCTCAGCAGGTTGACGACCGTGACGACCGCCATCAGCACCACGGCCACGGCGATGCCGGCGCCGGTCAGCAGCTGCTGGGTCTCACCGTCCACCGTCGTGGTGTGCAACCACGGGTGGGCGAACTGCCAGTGCTGCGCGTACTTGATCATGGCCTCGACCTCGATCGGGGCGACGGTCACGGACTGCAGCCACGAGAACCAGCCGAAGGACGCCCCCGCGACGCCGCCGAACGCGATGTGGGGGAAGCGCGCTGTCCCGCCCGCGATCGGGAACATGCCGCCGAGCTCGGCGTGCACGAGGGCGAGGACGAGGATCGCCACGCCACCGATGAGCCACGAGATGATCGCGGCGGGTCCGGCGGTCTTCAGCGCCTCCTGCGAGCCGAAGAGCCAGCCGGAGCCGATGATCGACCCCGTCGAGGCCCAGATGAGCCCGATGAAGCCGACGTTGCGCTTGAGGCCGGAGTCCGGCAGCGCCGATGTCGTTGTAGCCACTGTTGCTCCTGTCGAGTGAGCGCGAACCCGCGAGCAGGGATCGCGCTCATCGACTCTGGCACTGTGACAGCAACTTGGCCGGATTCTTTAACACGATGGAAACAATGGTGCTGTACAGGCACTCAGACTACTTCTTGGACTTCTTGCCCTTCTTGGCGTCGTCCTTCTTGGACTTCTTCTTCGAGTCGTCCTTCTTCCCGCCGTCGTCCTTCTTGCCGCCGGACTTCTTCTTCTTGCCGGCCTTCTTGTCGGACTTCTTCTTGTCGGACTTCTTCTCGTCGGGCTGCTCCTTCGGCGACGGAGCGGACTCCGGTTCCGGCTCCGGCGACGGCTCCGGCCCCGGCGATTCCACGCCGTCCACCGGCTCCACCACCACCGCGCTGCCCGTGTCGGCGATGACGTCCACCGAGTGCACCTCGACCACCGGCGCGAGCGCGTCGTCCACCCGCTCGACGACGAGCGACGCCCCGTCCTCCGCGAGACGCAGGAGCGCCTGCGCTGCCCGGACCCGGGTCGTGGTCTTCCTGGCGAGCACATCGGCGCGGGCGCCCTCGAGGAACGCGCGCAGTGCCCGCTCGACCACCGACCGGCCCCGCGGCGCCGAACGGTCGAGGCGGTCGAGCTCTCCCGCCACCCCGGTGACGTCGTCCTCGACGTGCTCGTGGCGGACGGACTCGATGAGCGCGGCGATCGCCGCCGCTCCCCGCTCCACGGCGGTCGAGCGCTGGTCGAGCACGACGAGCATCTCGATCACCGAGCCGTACGTGACGGTCTCGAGGCGGACCGGCTCGGCCCCACGCCCGCGGACGACGAGTCGGGCTTCCGGCGTCGGGAGCCACGCGGCCAGTGCGGCGACGGTCGCGACCGAACTCACCGCCCGCTCGTACTCGGCGAGTCCCACTCGCTCCTGCTCCCGCAGACGGACACGGATCGCGATCTCCTGCACCACGTGTGGACCTCTCGACTCGACGGCCGACGCGGGCGGATCCCCGCGCCTGGTGCGGAGCGTAGTCCTCGGACATGACGTGACGACGAACACCCGTCGCACCACGACGAACGCCCCGTCGGTGTCCGGGTGGACGGCGACGGGGCGTTCGGGTACTGCGGTGTGACGATCAACGGGTGACAGCGGCTCGGTGTCCGGCGAATGGTGGAGATGGGGGGAATCGAACCCCCGTCCATCGCTGCAATTCGACGTCTTCTACGGGCGTATCCGGATGATTCGTTCTGCTCGGCCCCGTCCTTTGCTACCGGCTTCTAGGACGACGGGCCCAGTCTCAGTGCAAGTCCCGCACGGCCCTGAGGCGCAACCGTGCAGCAAGTCCTCTGGATGACGCCGGGATCAGGTTAGGGGACGGTCACCTGGCCGACGGACTTCATGTGCTGGGCTGCTTACGCAGCGAGAGCGAAGTCAGTGCGCTTGGAATTGGCACTTGTTGTTTTCCACGGATCGTTGACGAGATGACCGTGGGTCCTCGGCCCGCTTCCCGTCGGCACACAGGCAATGTCGAAACCGATCATCCCCATGCGGGCCGGACGTGCGAGCCGCTGTCACGCTGTTGAGTTGCGATGGTGCTTGTCGTACTGCTCTGCGAGGAGCAGTCCCTCAGTCTAGTCGACCAGGGTCGGACACGCCAGCGTCACTCGCCGACGCGGTTCCGGGTGCGCATGGCCCGCTCGGCCTCACGCTTGTCGGTCTTCTCGCGCATGGCCTGACGCTTGTCGAACTCGCGCTTGCCCTTCGCGACCGCGATCTCCACCTTGGCCCGGCCGTCGTGGAAGTAGATCTGCAGCGGCACGAGCGTGTAGCCGCCCTGTGCCGTCTTGTGCGAGATCTTCACGATCTGCTGCTTGTGGAGGAGCAGCTTCCGCTTGCGCCGGGGCGAGTGGTTGTTCCACGTGCCCTCGGTGTACTCGGGGATGTGCACGGCGTCGAGCCACGCTTCCCCACCGTCGATGAAGGCGTACCCGTCGATGAGCGAGGCACGCCCTTCGCGGAGGGACTTCACCTCGGTCCCGGAGAGGACCATGCCCGCCTCGTACGTGTCCTCGATGAGGTAGTCGTGGCGCGCACGACGGTTCGTCGCCACGATCTTCTCGCCGCGTTCCTTCGCCATGCGTGTCCCCTTCCATGCGGTCGCTGCGGGTGTGCAGCCTTACAGACTACCCAACGCGGGAGGCGCGGCGCACCTTCCCGGCGCGCCGCGCGTGGTGCGCGTGGGCGTCCCCCACCCCGAGACTCGCCCCGAGCGACACTGCTCGGGCGTCGGGCCGCGAGATCGGTCGCTCACCCCGAGACTCGCGCCGCCACCGCCGAGTCTCGGCCGCGCGTCAGACCTTCAAGTACCGCCTGATCGCGATGAGCGCCGACAGCCCCGCCAGCACGATGCCGATGACGATCACCGACGGCACCACGACGGCCGCGTCACCCATGCCGATGAACGCCGTCCCGGTGAACCGCTGCGACAGGTAGTTCCGGACGAAGAACCAGACGACCGCGACGATCGCCCCACCCGCGAGGACCGCCCCGATGGCCGCGGCGATCACCCCCTCGAGCACGAACGGTGTCTGGATGAACCGGTTCGACGCCCCGACCAGCCGCATGATGCCGAGCTCCCGCCGTCGACTGAACGCCGACAACCGGATCGTGGTCGCGATGAGGAGCACGGCGGCGATGAGCATGAGCGACGCGATGCCGATCGCCGTGTACGACGACGCGTTCAGCAGGTTGAAGATCGGTTGCAGGTACCCGCGCTGGTCGACGACGCTCTGCACGCCAGCCACCTTCGACAGGCTCTCGACCAGGACGTCCGCCTGCGACGGGTTCTTCAGGTTCACCCAGAAGGTCTCGTTGAGGTACTCGGGCTTGACGAACTCGGTGGCGGGCGAGTCCTTGAACTGCTGCTTGAACCGGTCGTACGCCTGGTCCTGGTCCTCGTAGTACGTCTTCTCGATGTACGGCTTGAGGGTCGAGGAGTCGAGCTGCGCCTGCACCTGCTTGCGCTGGTCGTCCGTGGCCTTGGCGCCGGTGCAGTTGCCGGTGGTGTCGGTGTCGGTGCAGAGGTAGACCGCGACCTGCGCCCGGTCGTACCAGTACCCCTTCATCTGGTTGATCTGCATCTGGAGCAGGATCGCCGTGCCGACGAACGTGAGGGAGATGAAGGTCACGAGGACGACGGACACGACCATGGACGCGTTGCGCCGCAGGCCCGAGCCGACCTCGGACATGACGAGCCCGAGCCTCATCGGATGATCCCCGGGATGGTCTGGATGCCGGTCGTGTTCGAGACGGCGGGGCGCTGGATCGGGACCGCCTGGGTCTGGTACCCGCCGGACTGTTCGTCGCGGAGGATGGTCCCGTTCGAGAGCTCGATGACGCGGCGCTGCATCTGGTTGACGATGCTGGCGTCGTGGGTCGCCATGAGCACGGTGGTGCCTCCCTGGTTGATGCGTTCGAGGAGCGCCATGATGCCCGCCGAGGTCGTCGGGTCGAGGTTGCCCGTCGGCTCGTCCGCGAGCAGGATCGCCGGCTTGTTGACGACCGCGCGGGCGATCGCCACGCGCTGCTGCTCACCGCCCGAGAGCTCGTGCGGCATGCGGGTCGCCTTGCCGGCGAGTCCGACGAGCTTCAGCACGTCGGTGACGGCTTCGCTGATGAAGCCCTTGCTCTTGCCGATCACCTGCAGCGAGAACGCCACGTTGTCGAACACGTTCTTGTTCGGCAGGAGCCGGAAGTCCTGGAAGACCACGCCGAGGTTGCGCCGGAAGTACGGCACCTTCCGCGACGACAGGGCGCCCAGGCGCTGCCCGAGGACGTGGATCTGGCCACGCGAGGGCTTCTCCTCCTTCAGCACGAGCCGGAGGAAGCTGGACTTGCCGGATCCGGAGGCACCCACGAGGAAGACGAACTCCCCCTTGAGGATCTCGAGGGAGATGGCGTCGAGGGCGGGGCTCGGGTTGCCCGAGTACACCTTGGTGACCTGGTCGAATTTGATCATGACCGGATCAGGGTAGGTCGCCCGGCCCGGAACGCAACTCAGGCGCGCGGCTCACGAACCGGCTCAGTCGTCCTTTTGCTTGCGCCACCGGATGCCGGCGTTGATGAACCCGTCCAGGTCACCGTCGAACACGGCTGACGGGTTGTTCACCTCGTGCTCGCTCCGGAGGTCCTTGACCATCTGGTACGGCGCCAGCACGTAGGAGCGGATCTGGTCGCCCCAGCTCGCCGTGATGTTGCCGGCGAGTTCCTTCTTCTTCGCGTTCTCCTCCTCCTTCTTGAGGAGCAGGAGGCGCGACTGCAGCACGCGCATGGCCGCGGCCCGGTTCTGGATCTGCGACTTCTCGTTCTGCATCGACACGACGGTGCCGGTCGGGATGTGGGTGAGCCGGACCGCCGAGTCGGTGGTGTTGACCGACTGACCACCGGGGCCGGACGACCGGAACACGTCGACGCGGATGTCGTTCTCCGGGATGTCGATGACCATCGTCTCGGGCATGAGCGGGATGACCTCGACCGCGGCGAAGGACGTCTGACGCTTGCCCGCGGCGCCGAACGGCGACATCCGGACCAGCCGGTGCGTGCCGGCCTCGACCGAGAGCGTGCCGAACGCGTACGGGGCGTCGACCTCGAACGTGGCGGACTTGATGCCCGCTTCTTCCGCGTAGGACGTGTCCATCACGGTGGTCTTGAAGCCGTGCTGCTCGGCGTAGCGCAGGTACATCCGGAGGAGCATCTCGGCGAAGTCCGCCGCGTCGACCCCGCCGGCGCCGGACCGGATCGTGATCACTGCCGGGCGCTCGTCGTACTCGCCGTCGAGGAGCGTCTGCACCTCGAGTTCGCCCATGGTCTTCTGGATCGCCTTGAGCTCGGCAGCGGCTTCGTCGGCGGACTCCTGGTCGTCGCCCTCGTTCGCCATCTCGATGAGCACCTCGAGGTCGTCGATGCGCCGCTCGGTGTCCGTGATCTTCCGCAGTTCGGCCTGCCGGTGCGAGAGCGCGCTCGTCACCTGCTGCGCGTGCTCGACGTCGTCCCAGAGGTCCTGGGCCCCGGCCTGCTCGCTGAGTTCGGCGATCTCGCGCTGCAGGCGGTCGACGTCGACCACCGAGCGGATGTTGCCGAAGGTCTCGCGGAGGGCGGAGATCTGCTCGGTGAAGTCCAGTTCGACCATGGTCACCGATCCTACCGGCGTCGGTCCGACGCGGCCGACCGGGAGGCGCGCTGCGGCCCCGCCACGCGGGTCCGCTCTGGCCGCTGCCGACCACCGGCTGGGCTCCGTCACTCGTCGATGTCGGTGCTCCGGCTGAGCGACTCCCATTCGTCCACCTCGGCGAGCAGGGAACGGAGCGCGCCGCGGAACCCGTCGGACGCGTCGTTGCCGAGCAGCAGCATGAACGGCGGGTGCTCGGACTCGACCGCCTCGATGATCGCCGCCGCGGCCTTGGCCGGGTCGCCCGGCTGCTTGCCGTCGACGGTGTCGTGTTCCTTGCGCCGCTTCCCCGCCGTGTCGGCGTAGTCCGCGATCGGTTCCGCCGACTGTGTCAGGGACCGACCGGCGAAGTCGGTCCGGAAGCCGCCGGGCTCGACAGCGAGCGCGGTGATACCGAGTGGTGCGACCTCCTTCCGCAAGGACAGGGTGAGTGCCTCGATCGCGGCCTTGACCGCGGCGTAGTACCCGGAGCCCTCCGGCGAGATGCGTGCGCCGATCGAGGACAGATTCACGATGGTGCCGCTGCGACGTGCACGCATGCCCGGCAGGACGGCCTTGATCGTGCGGACGGTGCCGAAGACGTGGGTGTCGAAGAGCCGGGCGACGGCGTCGTCCTCGCCTTCCTCGACGGCGGCGCGGTAGCCGTACCCGGCGTTGTTGACGAGGACGTCGACGCCGCCGAAGCGCTGGTCCGCCGCGGTGACGGCTGCTCGCACCGCGTCGTCGTCCGTAACGTCGAGTGCGACGGCGAGTGCGCTGTCCGGGTGACGGTCGGCGATGTCCTGCACCGCCGACACGTCACGAGCGGTCACGACCGCGTTGTCCCCGTGGTCGAGGACGGCTTCGGCGAGCGCCCGGCCGAGTCCGGTCGAGCATCCGGTGATGAGCCACGTTGCCATGGGTCCTGCCTTTCGTCGTGTGTGGGGTTCCGGTGCAGGCCTACCGCCCGAGCAGCGGCTCCCGCGACGCCATCCCCGCGGCCCCGGCGCGCGCCACCGCATCCGGCAGCGCCGCCAGGAACGCGTCGACGTCGGCCTCGGTCGTGGTGTGCCCGAGCGTGATCCGGAGGGCGCCCCGGGCGTCCTGCTCGGACAGCCCCATCGCGAGCAGCACGTGCGACGCCTCGGGGACGCCGGCCTGGCACGCCGAGCCGGTCGACACGGCGACCCCGGCCGCGTCGAGGAGGAAGAGCAGCGAGTCGCCCTCGCAGCCGGGGAACGTGAAGTGCGCGTTGCCCGGCAGGCGGTCGACCGGGTCCCCCATGAGGACGGCGGACGGCACCGCTGCCCGGACGCCGGCGACGAGACGGTCACGCAGCTCCCGCACGTCCGCGTGAGTGGACCGCGCGGCGACCCCGAACGCAGCGGCGGCCGGGGCGTCCTGGGTGCCGCTCCGGACCTGGCGCTGCTGGCCCCCACCGTGGATGAGCGGCTCGACGGTGGCCCGGCGTCCGAGGACGAGCGCGCCGATCCCCACCGGGCCACCGATCTTGTGCGCGGACACGCTCAGGGCGTCGAGCCCCGACTCACGGAACGACACCGGCACCTGGCCGTACGCGGCGACCGCGTCGCTGTGCACCGGCACGCCGGCGGCGTGCGCCAGTTCGACGATCCGCGTGACCGGCTGGATGGTGCCGACCTCGTTGTTCGCCCACAGGAACGTGACCAGGGCGACGTCCGAGGCGTCGGCGAGTCGCGCCTCCAGTCCGGCGAGGTCGACGCGACCCCGCGGGTCCAACGGGACCACGTCGACGACGGCCCCCTCGTGCCGCTCGAGCCAGTCGACCGTGTCGACGGTGGCGTGGTGCTCACCGGCCGGGACCACGATGCGGGGACGCGGCCGGTCCTGCTGCCGGGCCCAGAAGAGGCCCTTGACGGCGAGGTTGATGCTCTCCGTGCCGCCCGAGGTGAAGACGACCTCGACCGGTTCCGCGTCGAGCGAGGCGGCGACGGCGGCGCGGCCGTCCTCGAGCAGCATCTTCGCCTGCTGCCCGGCGCTGTGGATGGACGACGGGTTGCCGACCGTGCCGAGCGCAGCGGTGAACGCGGCGAGCGCCTCCGGCAGGATCGGCGTCGTCGCGGCGTGGTCGAGGTAGACCGACAAACTGCACCCCCTGAACGAACGTTTTCAGGATACCCGCGCGTCCTCGTACCCTGGTGGGCATGCACGAGACGGCCATCGACGAGACCCCGGGCTTCACCCTCGGTACCGGTGTGCCGCGGTTCTCGGTGCGATCAGCCTCGGCGACGGCCGTCTCGGTGGTGGTGGACGGCCGCGGGACGTTCCCGTTGACCCGGGTCGGCGGGGCCGCCACGGACGACGACGCACCGCCCGTCGGCGATGCGCGGGCGGGCGATACGCGCGCGTCCGACGTCTGGGCGGGCGACGTCTGGGCGGGCGACGTCCCCGGTGTCGAACCGGGCGACACGTACCACCTGCTCGTCGACGGCCCGACCGGCCCCCGGCACGAGTTCGACCCCGAGCGCCCGCTCCTCGACCCCTACGCCCGCGGCATCGTCCGCGCCGACCCGGCAGACGCGCGCGCCCGCTGGACCAGCGTCGTCGTGGACGACGCCTTCGACTGGGGCGGCGTGGTCAAGCCGGTCGTGCCGGTCGACCGGACCGTCGTGTACGAGGCGAACGTCCGGACGCTCACGGCCGCGAACCCGGCCGTCCCCGAGCACCTGCGCGGCACCTACGCCGGCATCGCCCACGAGAGCACCATCGCCCACCTGCACCGCATCGGCGTCACCACGCTCGAGCTGCTCCCCGTGCACGCCTTCGACACCGAGCAGTGGCTCCGCGACGCCGGCCGGGAGAACGCGTGGGGCTACAACACCCTCGGGTTCTTCGCCCCGCACGCCGCGCACGCATCGCCGGGCGCCCGGGCCGAGGGCGCGTCCGCGGTCCTCCGCGAGTTCAAGGGCATGGTGCGGCTGCTGCACGCGGCCGGGATCCAGGTCGTGCTCGACGTCGTCTACAACCACACCGCGGAAGAGGGCCTCGGCGGACCGACCACCTCGCTCCGCGGCATCGACGGCGCCCACCGCTACCGCTGGTCGGACTCGGCGGCTTCCTACTACGACACCACCGGCTGCGGGAACACCCTCGACACGTCGGTCGAGGCGACGGCCGAACTCATCGTCGACAGCCTCGTGTACTGGGCGCGCGAGGTGCAGGTCGACGGCTTCCGCTTCGACCTGATGGCAGCGCTCGCCCGCGACGCCCACCACGTCTTCGATCCCGCCCACCCGCTGCTCGAACGGATCCGGAACCACCCCGACCTGCAGGACGTCCTCGTCATCGCCGAACCTTGGGACGTCGGGCCGGACGGGTGGAAGACGGGCTCCTTCGGACCGGGCACGAGCGAGTGGAACGACGGCTTCCGGAACACCGTGCGGCAGTTCTGGCTCACCGACATCGCCGAGGAACGCCGGCACGGCACACCGACGACCGGGATCGGCGCGCTCGCCGGGGCGCTGACCGGGTCCCGCCAGCTCTTCGACACCACGCGCGGGCCCCTCGCCGGGATCAACTTCGTGACGGCGCACGACGGGTTCACCCTGCTCGACCTCGTCTCCTACGACGGCAAGCACAACGAGGCGAACGGCGAGGCCAACCGCGACGGCTCGAACGACAACCGCTCGTTCAACCACGGCATTGAGGGCGAGACCGCCGACCGCGGGGTGCGCGCCGCCCGGGGCCGTTCGATGCGGAACCTCCTGGCGACCCTGATGCTGTCGGCCGGCGTCCCGATGATCACCGCCGGCGACGAGCGGAGCCGCACCCAGCACGGCAACAACAACGCGTACGTGGTGTCGGACGACCTCACCCCGGTGGAGTGGTCCGACGACGATGACGCCGAGGCCATGACGGTGTCGCTGGCGGCGCTCTCCCGGCTCCGGGCCGCGCACCCGGCACTCCGGCCCACGCGCTTCGGCATTGAGGGGCAGGAGACGCCCGGTGCATCGAAGATGTCCTGGTACGGCCCCGACGGGCAACCGATGACGCTCGAGGGGTGGGACCGACCGATCCACCGTGCGCTGCAGTACTTCGCGGAGTCCACGCCGGAACACGAGCCGTTCGACCGCGTCCTCGTGGTCGTGCACGGCAGCGGGCGGACGCGCGACCTGACGTTGCCGGTGCGGGACGACGTGCTCGGCTACCGGCTGGCCTGGTCGAGCGAGAAGCACCGGGACCACGAGCGGCTCCGGCCCGCCGGGCAGGTGTTCACGGCGTACGGGCCGGGCATCCACGTGTTCGAGGTCGCGTAGGGAGCCGGGGCCGGGGCGACCTGGTCGCATCGGGCGTACCTGGTCGAATCGGGCGTACCTGACGGGATCGGGCGTACCTGGTCGTCCAGATCGGCCCGGTACGCCCGGATCCACATTCCATCGCGCGCGTTCTGGGAACGAACGAGCAGCCGGGAGGCGCGGCACGGCTCCGTCAGACCTCCCGCGGCCGGTCCTCCACAAGTCCACGGCACGCCCGGACCGTCCACAGAGGTCACGTTCCGGGGAACGCGGAGGCGCTCGCCGGGTAGCGTCGGCTCCGTGGCCACTGCAGACCGACCCCGCCGACCGAAGATCGGGCGCATCCCGATCACCGAACTCGCCCCCACGACGCCCAACGGGTTCCCCGGCAAGGCGTTCGACGGCGAGGTGATCACGTTCGGGGCGACCGTCTTCCGGGAAGGGCACGGCGTCATCGGCGCCGACCTCGTCCTCGAACGACCGGACGGCGGCACCCGCACCGTGCCGCTCACTCTCGTCGCTGCCGGCACGGACCGCTACGAAGCGACCGTGCAGGTGGACCACGTCGGTGTCTGGACGTGGCACGTCGAGTCCTACTCCGACGACTGGGCCACCTGGCTGCACGCCGCCCGGCTGAAGATCGCCGCCGGTGTCGACACCGAGGCGACGTTGCTCGACGGAGCGGCACTGCTCGACCGGCTCGCCGACGAGACCGACTCCCCCGCCGCCACCCGCGCGGCCGCACGGGTGCGCGACACCGATCTCGACCCGGCGGAACGGCTGGCCGCGGTCGACGACCCGCGCATCACCGGGGAGGTCGAAGAAGCGCCGCTGACCTCGCTCCGCACGCACTCCCCCACGCAGCTGCTCGACGTCGAGCGCACCCGTGCGGGCGTCGGCGCCTGGTACGAGTTCTTCCCCCGCAGCGAAGGGGCGAAGAAGAACGCCGACGGCTCCTGGAAGAGCGGGGACTTCCGCACCGCGGCCCGTCGTCTGCCCGCCGTGGCCCGGATGGGCTTCGACGTGGTCTACCTGCCCCCGATCCACCCGATCGGCACGACGGCGCGCAAGGGACCGAACAACACGCTCACTCCGGGGCCGCACGATCCCGGCAGCCCGTGGGCGATCGGCGGGCCCGAAGGCGGCCACGACGCCATCCACCCGGACCTCGGCACCGAGGACGACTTCCGCGACTTCGTCGAGACGGCGAAGAACACCGGGATGGAAGTCGCGCTCGACTTCGCGCTGCAGTGCTCCCCCGACCACCCGTGGGTCACCGAGCACCCGGAGTGGTTCACGCAGCGGGCGGACGGTTCCATTGCCACGGCGGAGAACCCGCCGAAGCGCTACCAGGACATCTACCCGATCCAGTTCGACACCGATCCCGAGGGACTCGTCGCCGAGGTCCTCCGGGTCCTCCGCCACTGGATCGCGTTCGGCATCCGCATCTTCCGCGTGGACAACCCCCACACGAAGCCGCTCTGGTTCTGGGAACGCGTGATCCGTGAGATCCGCGACGAGCACCCGGACACCGTGTTCCTGGCCGAGGCGTTCACCCGCCCGGCGATGATGCGGGCCCTGGCGGAGGTCGGGTTCCAGCAGTCGTACTCGTACTTCACGTGGCGGAACACCAAGGACGAGATCGCCGACTACTTCGACGAGCTGTCCCACGAGACGAGCGCGTACCTGCGCCCGAACCTCTTCGTGAACACCCCGGACATCCTCACGGAGTTCCTCCAGTTCGGCGGCCGTGCGGGCTACAAGATCCGCGCCGCGCTCGCCGCGACCGGTGCGCCGACGTGGGGCATGTACTCGGGCTACGAGCTGTTCGAGGACGTCGCACGACCGGGCTCCGAAGAGAACATCGACAACGAGAAGTACGAGTACAAGCCCCGTGACTTCGCCCTCGCCGAGGCCGAAGGTGCGAGCCTCGCGCCGTACGTCACGATGCTCAACCGGTTCCGGCAGGCGCACCCCGCGCTCCGCCAGCTCCGGAACCTGCACGTGCACGACGCCGAGGACCCGGCGATCGTCGTGTACTCCAAGCACCTGCCGGGCCGGTTCATCCGCTCCGGACGCGACGACACCGTGATCGTCGTCGCGAACGTCGACCCGCACTCGGCCCGTGAGACCACGGTCCACCTCGACCTCGCCGCGCTCGGCCTCGACCCGGAGCAGACGTTCGACGTCCGCGACGTGGTCACCGGGCAGCGCTGGGTCTGGGGGTCGTCGAACTACGTCCGACTGGACGCGTTCCAGGAACCCGTGCACCTGCTCGTCGTGGAGGGACCCCACCGATGACCGACACCCACTCCGAGGACGACGCGCGGAAGGCACGGGGCCAGAGCCCCAGCGTGCCGCCCGTGCCCCCGCCCCCGCCGCCCGTGCTCCCGCGTCGCATGCCGTCCGACACACCTCGTCCGACGCACCCGGCGCAGCACGTCGCTCCCGGCGCACCCGAGGACGACACGGCGTCCGGGGCCGTGACGCCGCGGTACGAGCCGCGCGTCTCGGCTCCGGGAGAGGACCTCCCCGGCGCTCCCCCGGCGCACCGCGAGTCACCGGACCGCGACGTGCCCGAGTCCGCGACCCTGGCCGGTCATGTCTCCGACGCGGCGCATCCTCGGCACATCGCAGCGGAGGCGGCAGCGGCCACGCCCCCGTCGACGCCCGCGCGTACGCCGGAGTCGACGGCCGCGCCGGAGTCCACGGCCGCGCCGGAGTCGACGGCCGACCCGGAGTCGACGGCCGACCCGGCGGCCCCTGTCCCGGCGACCCCTGCCTCGTCGACCGCGTCGAGCACCGCACCGGACGACGGCGCCGACGCCCCGACGAGCGAAGGCGGGAGCCCCCTCGCCGCGACGGACGCTGCGGAGTCGACCCGCGCCTCCAGTCCGCGTCCGGTCCCGCTCGAGGAGTGGCTCCGCCAGCAGGTCGCCGAAGCCCGCTGGTCCCAGCCGCACGACGTCCTCGGCCCGCACCCGGTCGACGGCGGCACCAGCGTCCGTGTGGTGCGCCACCTCGCGACCGCCGTGCGCCTCGTCCGCCCCGACGGCGACGACATCGAACTCACGCACGAGGGTGACGGTCTGTGGGCCGGCGCGACCCCCGGCGAGCTCGGCCGCTACCGGGTCGAAGCCGACTACGACCCGGACCCGTCGACCGACGGCGACGACATCACGTGGACGACGGACGACGCGTACCGCTTCCCGCCGACCATCGGTGAACTCGACCTGCACCTCTTCGGCGAAGGCCGCGACGAGCAGCTCTGGCACCACCTCGGTGCGCACCTGACGACCGTCGACGGCGTCGACGGGGTCTCCTTCACCCTCTGGGCACCCCGCGCGACCGCCGTCCGCGTGATCGGCGACTTCGAGGGCTGGGAAGGCCGCACCACCGCGATGCGCCGGCTCACCGACCTCGGCATCTGGGAGCTGTTCTGGCCCGGAGCCCTCATCGGTCAGCGGTACAAGTTCCAGCTCCTCACCGACTCGGGGTGGGTCGAGCGTGCCGACCCGATGGCCCGTCGCACCGAGGTCCCGCCACTCACCGCGTCCGTCATCGACGAGTCGCACCACGAGTGGTCCGAGGGCGATGCGCAGTGGATGGAACACCGCGCGCGGACGACCACGCACGACCGGCCGATGAGCGTCTACGAGGTGCACCTCGGCTCGTGGCGGCCCGGACTGTCGTACCGCGAGATCGCCGACCAGCTCATCGGGCACGTGCAGTACACGGGCTTCACCCACGTGCAGTTCCTGCCGCTCGCCGAGCACCCGTTCGGCGGCTCGTGGGGCTACCAGGTCACCGGTTACTACGCACCGACGGCGCGCTTCGGCACCCCGGACGACCTCCGGTACCTCGTCGACCGCCTGCACTCCGCGGGCATCGGCGTGATCATGGACTGGGTCCCCGGGCACTTCCCGAAGGACGAGTGGGCACTCGCGAAGTTCGACGGTTACGCGCTCTACGAGCACCCGGACCCCCGCCGCGGCGAGCAGCTCGACTGGGGCACCTACGTGTTCGACTTCGGGCAGCCCCAAGTCCGGAACTTCCTCGTCGCGAACGCGCTGTACTGGCTCGAGGAGTTCCACATCGACGGCCTCCGGGTCGACGCCGTGGCCTCGATGCTCTACCTCGACTACTCCCGGACCGAGTGGCTGCCGAACATCCACGGCGGACGCGAGAACCTCGAGGCGATCTCGTTCCTGCAGGAGACGAACGCCACCGCGTACAAGCGCTACCCCGGCATCGTGATGATCGCCGAGGAGAGCACCTCGTGGCCGGGCGTCACCCAGCCCACGAGCGCCGGTGGTCTCGGCTTCGGCCAGAAGTGGAACATGGGGTGGATGCACGACACCCTGCAGTACATCGAGCGTGAGCCCGTGTACCGCAGCTACCACCACGACGAGATCACCTTCTCGTTCGTCTACGCGTTCAGTGAGCAGTTCACGCTGCCGATCAGCCACGACGAGGTCGTGCACGGCAAGGGCTCGCTCTACGGCAAGATGCCCGGCGACGAGTGGCAGAAGCTCGCGAACGTGCGCGCCTACCTGGCGTTCATGTGGGCGCACCCCGGCAAGCAGCTGCTCTTCATGGGGCAGGAGTTCGCCCAGCCGTCGGAGTGGTCCGAGGCACGCGGGCTCGACTGGTGGCTCCTCGACGACCCGGGCCACCGAGGCGTGCAGGACCTCGTGTCCTCGCTCAACCGCGTGTACCGCGAGACGCCGGCGCTGTGGACGCACGACGCCAGCGCCGACGGCTTCGAGTGGATCGAGGGTGGGGACGCCCCGCACTCGACGCTCGGGTTCCTCCGGAAGGACGGCGACGACCGGCTCGCGGTGTTCGTGAACTTCTCCGGCGTGCCGGTGGAACGTCGCTTCGGGCTGCCCGCCGCCGGGGCGTGGCACGAGGTGCTCAACACGGACGCCGCGGAGTACGGCGGGTCCGGCGTGGGCAACCTCGGCGTGGTCACCGCGGACGACACCCCGTGGGCGGGGCGCCCCGCGTCGGCCCACGTCGTGGTGCCGCCGCTCGGCGCGGTCTGGCTGAAGCTGGCGCGCTAGGCGTCCGCAGCCCGCGACACGGCCGGGAGACGGACGGGAGGCCCGGTGCCAGCTGGCACCGGGCCTCCCGTCCGTCGTGCGCGTGCGTCCACCGCCGCGCGCACGCAGGCGCACCGCGCCGTGTGCAGGCGCGCCGGAGGTGATAAACCACGGAAACGACGTCGAACCGAGCGTGAGCCCTGGTTCGACGTCGTTCCCGTGGTTCGACGCGGCAGCTGCCGCGCACCGCGCGCACCCGCGCGCGCCGCTCAGTACAGCGCGCTCGCCAACCGCCGGCGGGCAGCCACCACGCGCGGGTCGTCACCACCGATGAGCTCGAAGTACTCGACGAGTCGGACGCGCAGTGCCTCTCGCTCGTCCCCGAACACCGTCGGCACGAGGTCGAGGAGCCGACCGAAGGCGTCCTCCACGTGTCCACCGGAGATGTCGAGGTCCGCGACGGCGAGCTGCGCCGTCACGTCCGTCGGGCCAGCAGCGGCAGCAGCACGGATGTCGTCCGCGGTGTGCCCGTTCAGGCGGTCGAGCAACGACACCTGTGCGAGCCCCGCGACGGCCATCTGGTCGTGCGGGTCCTGCGCGATGGCGGTCTTGTACTCCTGGATCGCGGTGGCGTAGTCGCCCTGCTCGATCGCGTCGTACGCGGCCTGGTGGTGCGGGGGCAGGGGCTCCGGCTCGGGCTCGCCCTGTTCGGCGGCGTCGGCCGGGGCCGCTCCGTCGACCGTGACGCGTCCGGAGACGCCGTTCTCGGCGGCAGCGGCGAGGACCTGCTCGTAGACGTCACGGACCTGCGCTTCGGGGAGTGCACCGACGAAGAGCCCGAGCGGACGGCCGCCGATGAGCGCGGCCACGGTCGGGATCGACTGCGCCTGGAACGCCTGCACGAGCTGCGGGTTCGTGTCGGCGTCCACCTTGGCGAGCAGCACGCGGCCGTCGTACTCGGCGGTGAGCTGTTCGAGGATCGGTGAGAGCTGCTTGCACGGCCCGCACCACTCTGCCCAGATGTCGACGATCACCGGCACGACCGTGGACAGCTGCAGGACGTCCTGGAAGGTCTGGTCGGTCACGTCGAGGACGAGCGACGGGACGGTCAGGTCACCGCCGGCCTCGCTGCCCGGTGCCACCGGGCCACCGCCGGGAGCAGCGGATCCGGGGCCGGCGACCGCGCCACCGGTGGGCTGGGGCGGCCGCTGTGCGCGGTCGACGAGGGACGACAGGTCGACCGCTCCGCGGAGACCGGACGGTGTCGGGGGGACGTTGGTCATTGCACCTCACTCGCTGCGGTCAGGCCCTGCGTGAACCCGAGCAGGACCACTTTGTCATCCGTGCCCACCGGGGGCACGTAGAAGAGCAGCTGCACGCCGTAGGTGGCGCTGATGCCCTTCGTGCTGGAGTCGACCCCGGAGAGCGCCTTGACCGCGCCCTCGGTGTTGACCTCGGCGCCGGCCGCCGTGGGCGTGACCTTCTCGATCTCGTTCAGGTCGGCCGAGACGAGCGCTCCGGCACCGTCCGTCGCAATCGCCACGGCGCTGTCGTCGGGCACCTCGGAGGAGTACTCGATCTTCGCGGTGTCGGGGAGCGCCTTCGACTTCTTGTCCTTGTAGTCCTTGCCGATCGTCGAACGGAGGCCGTCGCCGTCGGACTGGAACAGCGACGCGTACGAGCTGTCGTCGTCCTTCGCGAGGATGTCGCCGTACGCCTTCGCGATCTCGTCCGGGGCGATCGCGAGCAACTTCGAGTTCGGCGCGAGCAGCGCGGCCCCGAGCGACGTGGGCGCCAGGCTCGGGATCTTCGCGGCGGCCTCGAGCGAGACGTCGTACGCGACCTTGTAGTCGTCACGCGCGGAGTCCTGCACGAGTGTCAGGGCCTGCGGCGCCGACTTCGCGTCGCAGTCCTGGGCGACGACCGCGAACACGGTGCGCGGCCACGAGTCGGTCTGCTGCGGCAGCGCCACGCAGACCTGGTCGGCCGAGATGGCGGGCGGCGCGTCGACGTCCGAGTCCTTCCCGCGGATCGTGTAGTTCGCCTCGCGCAGGTCGAGCGCGGCGCCGGTGAAGCGCCCGGCGGCGACCTTGGCGTCGCGGGACCCGTCGGCCGTCTTCGCGACCTCGGCCACCCGCTCGACGATGCGGCTGATCTGCTGCTTGGTGGCGGCGGTCGGTTCGCTCTCGGTCGCGGTGCCCGTGGCGGTCGCGGTGGGCGTCGGGCTGGCTGCCGACCCGCCCTGCGGCCAGTAGTCGGACGAGCAGCCGGCCAGGCCGAGCGCCCCGACGAGGACGACCGGGATCGCCACGAACGCGCGGCGTCCGCGACGCCCGCGCGCGGGCACCTGGGCTCCGGCGGCCGCGGCACGGCGGGACGCGCGGACGCGCGGCGGCCGGGAACCCCCGCTGCGGCGACGCGGGCCACGCCCGCGGCGCTGGTGCACGAACGCCCAGATCAGCAGGGCGATCCCGCCGAGGAGGAACACCCCTCCGGCGACGAGCAGCGGGCCGACGGACGGCGTCGCGGTGTCGCGCGGCCAGGTCACGGACACGTCGCTCGGTGCAGCGGACGTGCCGTCGCCGACGATGATCACGGAGACGTCCTTCGGCAGGCGGACGGTGAACTGCCCGGCGCCGTCGTACTCCTGGTACCAGAGGTCGCTGCCGGCGGGGTCCGGGACGGTCGACTCGCTCCCGGTGGTCCGGCCGACGAGCTTCGCCTGGTCGGCGTCGAAGCGCATGGTCGTGTGCTTCGCGTCGCCGATCCAGGCGTCGACGTCGGTGGTCTTGCCGTAGGCGGCGAACACCTTGCCGGACCCGGACACGTTGATGCGCTGGTAGCCGGGGTTCGCGTTGAGCGTCGACCCCGGGATGACGGTCACCGGAGCGGAGCTCCTGGAGGTCGACGAGGCGACGAGCGACGACGGTGGCTCGAACACGGTGCGCTGGCCGACCGCGAGGGCGACGAGCAGCAGCCCGATGACGAAACTGACGATCGCCAGGACGAATCGCACGGATCTTCTCCCTACCGCGCCGGGGTGGGGGTGTCGGCGCGCGAATCAGCGGTCCAGGATAGCGAGGGAGTCTGGACGGCGCATCCCCCGCCGCTGTCCGCGGACTCAGCCGCCCGCACCGGCTCGCCACTACAATCGTGGCCGGGCCTTCCCTGTGCCCTCCGCCGAGCACCCAGGAGCGAACACGTGGCGAACGACGAGGCAGAGTTCGGGTCCGAGCTGCGCGGTTACCGCCGCGACGACGTGGACCGTGCTCTGAACGACCTGCGCCGCGAGCTCATCAAGTCGAACAACGACCGTGCGGACGCCGCGAAGGAGATCCGTCTCCTGCAGTCCCGCGTCTCCGAGCTGCAGGGCGAGCTCGACGAAGCCGGGACCCCGACGTACAGCGGGCTCGGCACCCGCCTCGAGTCCACTCTCCGCGTCGCCGAGGAACAGTCCACCAGGCTCATCAGCCAGGCCGACATCGACGCGCAGCGACTCCGCGCCTCGAGCCGCGCCGACGCCGAGCGTGTCCTGCGCGAGGCCCAGGAAGAAGCCCGCGACACCCTCGAGGACGCTCGGACCCGCTCCACCAACGAACTCACCCGCGCTCGCGCCGAATCCGCCGACACCGTCGAGCGCGCCCGCGCCGAGGCCGGGCTCCTCGTGCAGGACGCCCAGAACGAGGCCGCTGCCATCCGCGGTGCCGCCGTGACCGAGGCGGCCGAGGTCCGGTCGGTCGCCATCCGCGAGACGAACGCCCTCCGCGCCCAGGTCGAGCACGAGGTCGCCGAGCTCCGCGAGATCGCCCAGCGCGAGTCCGCCGACGCCCGCCAGGCCGCCGCCGACCTCACCCGCGAGACCGAGCACCGCCGCACCGTGTTCGAGGCGGACATGACCCGCCGCATCGAAGACCTCGACCGCGACGAGTCGACCCGTCGAGCCGCGCTCGAGCGCGAGGTCACCGAGGGCCGTGCCGCCTGGCACCGCGAGCGGGACGAGCAGCAGCAGGCGCACGCGCTGGAGCTCGAGAGCTGTCGTGCGGACCTCGCGGCCGAGGTCGACCGCCGCCGTGCCGAGATCGACACCGAGCTCGCCGACCGTCGCCGCGTCCTCGACGAGGAGCTCGCCGCCGAGCGCGCCGAGTGGGAGCGCGAGGTCGCGGCCGGCCGCACCGCCCTCGAGCAGGAGATCGAGGCCGCCAGGGCCCAGCTCCGCGTCGACGAGGAGCAGACCCGCATCGAGAACGCCCGCCTCGTCCAGGAGACCGCGGACCGCATCGCCCGCGAGCTCGACGAGCACGCCACCCGCATCGAACGCGAACGCGCCGAAGCCGCTGCGGCCGCCGAGCGTGCGGTCCGCGAGCACGAGAACGACCTCGCCGCACGCCGTGAGCGTGAGCACGCCGAGGTGGACACCGAGATCGCCGACCGCCGGACGGCCGAGCTCGGCGCGCTCGAGACGGAACGCACCGCCCTGCGTCAGGAGATCGACACCGCTCGCGCGGACCTGGTGCGGGAGCGCGACGAGGTCCGCGCCGAGATCGCCCGGGAACGCGACGAAGCCCGCACGACGCTCGAGTCGGAGCTCGCGGCCCGCCGCGACGACGCCGAGCAGGACTACCTGCAGAAGCACCACGAGACCGTCACCGAGACGCAGAAGTACCTCGACGAAGCGAACCTCCAGCTCGCCGAGGCCACCCGCCGAGCGACCGAGGCACGGGAGCGTGCCGAGCGACTGCAGCAGGAAGCCGACGACCTCGAGCGCTCCAGCACCTCGGACGCCCAGGAGCACGCCCGGACGATCATCAGCGACGCGCAGGACCGCGTGCACCGCATGATCGCCGACGCCGAGGAGCGCACCGCAGCGATCATCGCCGAGTCCGAGGACCGCCTCGCAGCGATCCGCACCGAGCGTGACGCCGTCGCCGGTTACCTCGAGAACCTCCGCGGCGTGCTCACCCACGCCACCGGCCTGCTCGGCACGGCGCCGGCAGCGTCCGACGTGGACCCGGCGGTCGCCGGTGCGGTCGACGTCGACGCGGCGGACGACGAGGACGCGACCACCCGCTGACGCGACACGGCCTGGAGGCGCGACCCGCGCCTCCAGGACGGCTCACGTCCGCGACGTGGGCCGCTGGTCAGACCGCGACGTGCGTCGGCAGCGGCGCGCTGCCCGGGACGACGAGGTCGGCGATCGCATCGAGCACGGTCCGGACGTACCGCTCCCCCACCCACAGGTGCTTCGCACCCTCGACCGGCACGACACGGACGTTCGGTGCCAGCGAGAAGCGGCGTGCTGCCTCGTCCGGCTGCAGGAAGTCGTCGTGCTCGGGCACGAGCGCCACGACGGGGACGGGCGCTGATGCCCACCGGGCGAGCTCGTCGTCGGTCGTCCGGTGCAGCGGCGGCGACAGCAGCACCACACCGGCGACGCGGCCGGCCTCGACGTGCTCGAGCGCGTGCTTGAGGACCACTTCGGTGCCGAAGGACCACCCGACGAGCCACGGCGTGGGCAACCCGCGACCGACGACCTCGGTGACGGCCGCGCGGAGGTCGAAGCCCTCGGAGACGCCGTCCCCGAAGGTCCCCTCGGACGTGCCTCGGGGCGACGTCACGGAGCGGAAGTTGAAGCGGAGCACCGCGATGTCGGCGAGGGCCGGCAGCCGTGCAGCGGCCTTCTTGAGCACGTGGGAGTCCATGAACCCGTGCGCCGTCGGCAGGGGGTGCAGCGTCACGATGGTGCCGCGGGCCGGCCGGTCCAGGGGTTCGGCGAGCTCGCCCACGAGCGTCAGGTGGTCGTCCGTGACGAGCTCGACGTCGGTGCGTCGCGCCGGCAGCTCGGTGTTCGAGCGGATCTCCTCCGCGCTCATGCGATGCTCCAGCAGTGGTTGTGCCAGTGACGGCGGGACGCGAGGTCGGCGGCGTCGCCCAGCACACCGTCGGCGCGCCAGACGACCACGTGCGCGACGCCGGGCAGGACCGTGCCGCCGCAGCCCGGGCAGACGTACTCCTTCTGCGCCGAGGCGGCCGAGATCGGCTGCACGAGGAACTCGCGCCCGTGCCGGACCTCGGTCCGTTTCCACCCGCTCATCAGCCGGTCGAGGCCGACCGGTTCGTCATCGTGCTCCGGACCACGACCGTTCGGACGCCGCGGCCGGTTGCTACGCGGCACCCCGACCCGCCGATCAGTACCAGTTGAACGACTGGCTGTGTCCCCAGGCGCCGCACGGCGTGCCGTACACGCCGGCGATGTAGTTGAGACCCCAGGTGATCTGCGTCGCCGGGTTCGTCTGCCAGTCGGCGCCGGCCGAGGCCATCTTGCTGCCCGGGAGGGCCTGCGGGATGCCGTAGGCACCGCTCGGGTTGTACGCGTTGACGCGCCAGCCGGACTCCTTGTTCCACAGGGAGACGAGGCAGTTGTACTCGCCCGAGCCCCAGCCGCGGGCCGCGACGAGCTGCTGGGCGATGGCCTGGGCGCTGCCCGGGTCCGGTGTGGCAGCGGTGGCGGCGAGCGTGTTGGACGCGCTGACGGCCGCGGTCGAGTCGGTCGCGGTGGTCGTGTCGGTGGTCTCGGTCTTCGGCTTCTCGACGACCTTCGGCTTCGGCACCGTCACGCCGTAGGCGTCACGCGAGACGTCGAACGCCGCGTAGGTCCCGTGGGCCGTGTACTCCTGCGGCGCCGCCGGGGCCTTGACGAGCACCGGGGCGGACACCGCGGCCTGCGCGACGTCCGGCTGCATCGGGTTGAAGAGCGAGCCGACGACGATGCCGGAGACCGCGAGGAACGACAGCGTCGGGACGGTTGCACGCTTGCGCATGAACGAGTTCACGCCGCGTGTGGTGGTCGGCTTCGTCGGCGCGGCCACGGCACGGGCACGACGCTGCTTGACGTTGCGGGGGTCCGACGGGGTGGCCGGGACCGCGTGCGCGACGGAGGCCTGCGCGACGTGCGTGTCCGAGACGCGGTTCGCCGCGACGGACTTCGGGGCACTGTGTGGTCGCGGGGCGCTGGCGGGTGCGCTCGGCACGGAGCCGACCGCGACCTGCGGGTTCGCCGGGAGGACCGAGTTCTCCGCAGTGCGGGTTCGGTTCAGTGCCGCGCGGCGCTCACCCGCGGCCGAGAGGCCGAGGTGCTCGCGGGTATCGCGGTCGGAGCTGGAGTCTGCCGTGTGCCTGCCCATGAGTTCGACCAGGATAACGGAACGATCACGGAAAGCGAAGCACCCGCGACCAGCGCGTCGTCAGCGGACAGCGAGCATGACCTCGACGACGGCGTCCAGGAGTGCGTCGACCTGGGATTCGCGGTACCCGCCGTGCTTGGGCCGGAACACGACCGACCGGACCTCGGTGAGGCTCAGCGGCTTGCCGTCGCGGAAGTAGCCGCCCAGGCGCTTGGCGAACGCGTCGACGTCCTTCGGGTGGTAGCCGGTGCCGAGGAAGCTGACACGGCTGAACCGCTGCCCGTCCGGCCGTTCCAGCCGTTCGACGACGTCCGAGGCCTTGGTGCGGGCCTCGGCGTACCAGGCCTTCTGCCCGATGTCGGCGATCTCCCGCTCCCGCTCACGAGCGGCGAACGCGTCCTCCAGCCGTTCGAGCGCGGCGTCCACGTGCGCGGTCGAGTACCCGCCCTTCCGCATCGAGAACGCGGTCGCTCGGATCTTGGCGGCCTCGATCGACGGCGCCGTGTCGTTCGCGGTGTACGCACGACGGGCGTCCTCGAGGAAACGCTCGACCTCGTCGACGTCGTATCCGAGGGCGGAGCGGTCTGCGTTCGGGAAGGTGGTGGCCACGGCCACATTCTGCCAGGACCGGAGCCTGGTGCCACCTGGACGCGCTGTCAGTGGTTGACGACGAGGTACAGCACGTAGGCGACCGCGGCCGACGGCAGGATGCTGTCGATCCGGTCGAGGAGGCCGCCGTGCCCGGGCAGGAACGACGAGATGTCCTTGATGCCCAGGTCGCGCTTGATCATCGACTCCGTGAGGTCACCCAGGGTCGCCGACCCGGAGATGAGCACCCCGAGGATGATGCCGGTCCACCACGGCAGCCCGAGCATGAGCCAGCTGACGATGATGCCGACGAGGATGCTCGCCGCGACCGACCCCGCGAAGCCTTCCCAGGTCTTCTTCGGGCTGATCCGCGGCGCCATCGGATGCTTGCCGAGGTTGAGCCCGGTGGCGTACGCGCCCGTGTCGACCGCCACGACGACGAGGATGAACGCGATCACCCAGAGCTCTCCGCGCGGCTGTGCCGAGAGCAGGACCACGCAGGCGCCGAGGAGCGAGATGTACGCCTGCGCGAACAACCCGTTCGTCAGGTCGCGGAACACGTTGCCCGGTGTCGGTCTCGGGCGCGCGAACGCCACCTCGACCAGGCGCCACAGGCTGATGAACACGATGCCGCCGAGCAGGGTGAACAGCGCCGGGATCTGGCCGCCGAGGAACGCTGCCGGCACGACGGCGATCGCGACGGCCACGCTCGGGATCCGCGGGACGTCCCGTCCGGCGAACCGCATGGCGCTCGTGAGCTCGTACACGCCCACGCCGAGCAGGAACGCGCCCACGACCATGAAGGACGGCTTCCAGAGCAGCAGCGAGGCGAGCATGACCACCGCGAACGCCAGGGCGATGCCGATCGCGGCCGGCAGGTTGCGGCCGGTCCGCGCCGTCAGCGCTTCGTTGCGGGCGCCGAAGTCGGCCTTCCGCTGCCGGAGCTGCGCCTCGAAGTCGGTGCGGGCGGCTCGTGCCCGCGCGTCGAAGTCCTGGCGCAGCCCCTTGGCGGAACGCTTCTGTGCTGTGGGGCGGTCACCGCCCTGGTCGGAGCGGGGCATCAGACCTCGAGGAGTTCGGCTTCCTTCTTCTTCAGCGCGTCGTCGATCTGATCGACGTGCTTCTTCGTCAGGGCCTCGAGGTCCTTGTCGCCGCGCGTGATCTCGTCGTCGGAGATCTCGCCCTTCAGCGCGTCGAGGTCGTCCTTCGCCTTGCGGCGGATGTTGCGGACGACGACCTTGTGGTCCTCGCCCTTGCCGCGGACGAGCTTGACGAACTCCTTGCGGCGGTCCTGGGTGAGCTCGGGGATCGTGACGCGCACGATCTCGCCGTCGTTCGTCGGGCTCGCGCCGAGGTTCGGGAACGTCGCGATCGAGCGCTCGATCTCCTTGAGCGCCGACTTGTCGTACGGCGTGACGATGAGCGTGCGGGCTTCCGGCGTCTGGAGGGACGCGAGCTGCGCGAGCGGGGTCGGCGTGCCGTAGTAGTCGACGGGGATCTTCTGGAAGAGCGCCGCGTTGATGCGGCCGGTGCGGACGGTCGAGAAGTCGTCCTTGGCGACCTCCACGGCCTTCGCCATCTTCTCGGTGGCTTCGGTCAGGACATCACTGATCACGGTGGTTCTCCTTCGGTACTGGCGTCGAGTCTAGTCAGCGGCGGAGGTCAGTTGCTGACCACCGTGCCGATGCGCTCACCCCGGATGGCTGCGGCGACGTTCCCCTCGCCCTCCATGCCGAACACGTGCATCGGCATGCCGTTGTCCATGCAGAGCGAGAACGCCGTGGCGTCGACCACCTTGAGCCCCTTGAGGAGCGCGTCCTGGTAGGTCACGTGGTGCAGCTTCTCGGCGGTGGCGTCCTTCTTGGGGTCGGCCGTGTACACGCCGTCGACGCCGTTCTTGGCGACGAGGACCTCGTGCGCGTCGATCTCGAGGGCGCGCTGTGCCGCGACGGTGTCCGTCGAGAAGTAGGGCAGGCCGGCACCGGCGCCGAAGATGACGATGCGCCCCTTCTCGAGGTGCCGCTCGGCGCGCCGCGGGATGTACGGCTCGGCCACCTGGGTCATGCTGATCGCCGACTGCACGCGCGTGGCCGCACCGGCCTGCTCCAGGAAGTCCTGCAGGGCGAGCGCGTTCATCACGGTGCCGAGCATGCCCATGTAGTCAGCACGCCCGCGGTCCATGCCGCGCTGCGAGAGCTCGGCGCCGCGGAAGAAGTTCCCGCCGCCGACCACGATCGCGACCTCGACGTCCTGCGCCGCGGCGGCGATCTCCTTCGCGATGGTGCTGATGACGTCCGGGTTCACACCGAGGGAGCCGGCACCGAAGGCCTCTCCGGACAGCTTCAGCAGAACGCGTCGGCGTCCGGTCTTCTCGTTCGTCATGTGGTCGCACCCTTCGTCGAATGTCTCGTGGGAATCTACCGGGCCGCGCCCCGGCCGCGAAAAACGGGGCCCGGAACCGATGTGGTTCCGAGCCCCGTCACGGGTTCGTTACGCGCCGACCTTGACGCGGGCGAAGCCCTGGATCGTGATGCCGGCGTTGGCCGCGGCCTTCGCGACGGAGATCTTGTTGTCCTTCGCGTAGTCCTGGTCGAGCAGCGACACCTGCTTGATGAAGGCGTTGAGGCGACCCTCGACGATCTTCGGGAGGGCGGCCTCGGGCTTGCCCTCCTCGCGCGTGATCGCCTCGACGGTCGCGCGCTCCTTCTCGATGGCCTCGGCCGGGACCTCGTCGCGGTTGAGGTACGTCGGGTTGGCGAACGCGACGTGCTGCGCGATCGAACGGGCCTCGGCCGCGTCGGAGCCCGAGTAGGCGATGACGACGGCGATCTGCGGCGGGAGGTCCTGGCTGGTCTTGTGCAGGTAGACCTCGAACTCGTCGCCCTCGACACGGGTGACCGTGCGGAGCTCGAGCTTCTCGCCGAGCGCGGCGGCGTTCTCGTCGATGACCTCGGCGACGGTCTTGCCGTCCAGCGGGGCGGCGTTGCCGGCCGCGACGTCGGCAGCACCGGCGGCGGCGACCGCGGCGACGACCTTGTCGGCGAGGGAGGTGAAGCGCTCGTTCTTCGCGACGAAGTCGGTCTCGCTCGCGAGCTCGACGACCGTGGCGGCGCCGTTCTCGGTGCTCGCCACGACGACGCCCTCGGAGGTCGCACGGTCGTCGCGCTTGGCGACGGCCTTCGCGCCCTTGATGCGGAGGAGCTCGACGGCACGGTCGTAGTCGCCGTCCGCCTCGACGAGGGCGTTCTTGGCGTCCATCATGCCGGCCCCGAGGTCCTCACGGAGCTTCTTCACGTCAGCAAGGCTGTAGTTGGCCATTGACTGGAGTCCTTTCTGGACTGTGCGTTTGTGGAGAGAGAGAAGGGGCGCCGAGCCGATCGGCCCAGCGCCCCCGGTGGTCACTCGGCGGGGGTGGTCTCCGCGGCGGCCTCGGCCTCGGCCGTGGGCTCCGCGTTCTTCGCGTCGTCGGCGATCGGCTCGCCGATCCCCTTCGCGGCGACCTGCGCGTCAGCGTCGTTCTCTTCGGTGGTGGCGCCCTCTTCCGTGGCGGCCGGGGCCGACGCGGCGGCCGGAGCCGTCTCGGCGGGGGTCGCGGCGGCGTCGCCACCGAGGAGCTCCTGCTCCCACTCGGCGAGGGGCTCGGTGGCCTCGTCGTCGTCGCCACCGTTGTGGCGGGTCTTCAGGCCCTCGGCGGCAGCGTCGGCGACGATGCGCGTGAGGAGACCGACGGAGCGGATCGCGTCGTCGTTGCCCGGGATCGGGTACGTGATCTCGTCCGGGTCGCAGTTGGTGTCGAGGATGCCGATGATCGGGATCCCGAGCTTCTGCGCCTCGTCGACGGCGAGGTGCTCCTTCTTGGTGTCGACGATCCAGAGCGCGCTCGGGGTCCGCGTGAGGTTGCGGATGCCGCCGAGGGTCTTGTGGAGCTTGTCCAGCTCGCGCTTCTTGATGAGGAGCTCCTTCTTGGTGAAGCCCTTCGTCGTGTCGTCGAAGTCGATCTCCTCGAGCTCCTTCATGCGCGCGAGGCGCTTGGAGACCGTCTGGAAGTTCGTCAGCAGACCGCCGAGCCAACGCTGGTTGACGTACGGCTGGCCGACGCGGGTCGCCTGCTCGGCGATGGAGCCCTGCGCCTGCTTCTTGGTGCCCACGAAGAGGATCGTGCCACCGTGCGCGACCGTCTCCTTGACGAAGTCGTACGCGCGGTCGATGAAGGCCAGCGACTGCTGCAGGTCGATGATGTGGATGCCGGAGCGCTCGGCGAGGATGAATCGCTTCACCTTCGGGTTCCACCGACGGGTCTGGTGTCCGAAGTGAACGCCGCTGTCGAGCAGCTGGCGGATGGTGACGACGGCCATGTGCCGTCCCTCCTTGGATCTGGACGCACTGCACAGCAGAGCGTCGCTTGCGGTTGTGTCGGTCGCGACCGGTGGTCGTGGCCCCTGGCGCCTCGGTCCCCCTCCGCCCGCGCCGTGCGGGGCGGGACCGGTGGAGGGGATGCCTTGGTAGGCGCGCGAAGTCAGCGCAGAGCGCTGCTGGGTAGATGCTAACAGACTGGAGGCGCGGTGCGGGACGGACCCGCACCGCGCCTCCCGAGCAGTGGTGACGACGCGTCAGGCCTTGGCGCCCACCGTGCCGCCCTCGGCCGAGATGCCCATCTCCTCGAGCGAGCGGCCCTTCGTCTCCGGGATCTTCGCGATGACGAAGAAGAACGAGATGAGGGCGAACAGCGCGTAGATGCCGTACGTCACGGTGAGGTTGAAGCCGGACAGGACCGGGAACGTGATCGTGACGAGGAAGTTGGCGATCCAGTTCGCCGAGGAACCGATGCCGAGCGCCGTCGCGCGGATCCGGTTCGGGAACATCTCGCCGAGCAGCACCCACATCAGCGGACCCCACGTGGCGCCGAACGACACCACGAAGAGGTTCGCGAAGATGAGGGCGATGATGCCCCACGCGCCGGGGAGGCTCGGGTTGCCGTTCACGATCTCGGCCTGTGAGAACGCGATCGCGACCATCGCCAGCGAGACGAACATGCCCGCCGAACCGCTCACCAGGAGCGGCTTTCGGCCGACCTTGTCGACGAGGAAGATCGCGATGAAGGTCACCGCGACGTTCACGACCGAGGTGATCGTCGAGATGAGGAAGGAGTCGCTCTCCTTGAAGCCGACGGCCTGCCAGAGCGTCGTCGAGTAGTAGAAGATCACGTTGATGCCGACGAACTGCTGGAGCACGGCGAGGATGATGCCGACCCAGACGATCGGCTGCAGGCCGAACCGCTTGCCGCGGATCGAGCCCTTCTTCTCGGTGGCTTCCTTGTCGATGCCGTCCTGGATCTCCTCCAGGCTGGTGTTGACGGTGTCCCGCGGGACGATCTTCGTCATCACGTCGCGGGCGTCGTCCTTCCGGCCCTGCGCCAGCAGGAAGCGCGGGGACTCCGGCAGGGTGATCGCGAGGACGCCGTAGACGACCGACGGGATCACACCGACGAGGAACATCCAGCGCCAGGCCGGCAGCCCGAGGATGACCTCGGACGCGCCGCCGGCGGTCACCGCGAAGAACTGGTCGGACAGCAGCGCGGCGAAGATGCCGAGCGTGATCGCCAGCTGCTGGAACGAGGCCAGACGACCGCGGATCTGCTTCGGGGCGACCTCGGAGATGTACGCCGGCGCGATCACCGACGCGGTGCCGATGCCGAGACCGCCGACGAGGCGCCAGATCACGAAGTCCCAGGTCGCGAAGGCGAAACCCGCCCCGATCGAGCTGACCAGGAAGAGCACGGCCGCCCAGAACATCACGCGGGTGCGACCCCAGCGGTCAGCCAGACGACCGGCGAAGTAGGCACCGAAGGCGCAGCCGATGAGCGCCGACGCGACGGCGAACCCGCTTGCCCCCTCGGACAGGTCGAACTCGCCCTTGATCGCCTCGACCGCACCGTTGATGACGGACGAGTCGAAGCCGAAGAGGAAACCGCCGACCGCTGCTGCGACCGCGAACGCGGTGACCTTCCCCTTGAAGGCACGGTCTTCGCCGTGCTGGGTGGACGTGTTCGACACGATGCTCCAGGTTCCCCGCCGCCGTGCGGGATGCTGCACGGTGCTCCGACGGTCGGCTGGTTCGCCGTCCGAGCGGCGTTGCGTGTTCCGGAGCGGCCTCGACTGTACTCCCCGAGCGGCTGGCACGCCGAGTTCGACACCGCGCCCGTCGGTGGCACGCCGAGTTCGACACCGCGCCCGGCGATCGACGCGTGCGACGTCGCACCATGCGCACGCACTGGTTCCGCCCGGCTCGCGGGCGTCCCTCCTCCACCGGCCTGGAGGCGCGACCCACCCTCCACAGATCGGCCCGCCTCGGCAGCGGCCCGCGCCCGCACCCGCGAGGCTCGGTTCCGTGCACCGCCCACTCCTCGCCGCCGCTCCCATCGCCGCGTTCGTGGCCGCGCTGCTGCTGCTCCTGCTCGTGCCGGGCTGCGGCGTCCGGCCGATGGCGCCGTCCGAGCCGTACCGCGCTCCGGCTACGGCTTCGGCTCCCGCTCCCGCTCCGGCATCGTTGCCGTGGGTGTGGCCGACCGGGACCCGCGTGGTGGTCCGCCCGTGGCAGGCCCCGGCGGACGACTACTCCGCCGGCCACCGCGGCCTCGACGTCCCGGCGCCGATCGGGACGGCGGCGGTCGCGGTGGCCGACGGCACGGTGACCTTCGCGGGCCAGGTCGGTGGGCGCGGTGTCGTGACCATCGACCACGGAGGTGGGCTCGTGAGCACGCTCGACTCCGTCGCGCCGGCGGTCACGGTCGGCGACACCGTCGTGCAGGGCGAAGAACTGGGCACGGTGTCGGTGGGGCACTGCCCCGCGTCGGATCCGTGCTTGCACCTCGGCGCCCGACTCGACGAGCGGTACGTGGACCCGACGCCGTACCTGCCGCCGGCGGAGTGGCCCGTCCTGCTGCCCGACGCCGCGTGGCCCGTCCGGCTGCCCGATGCCCCGCTGCCCGGATGAGGGCTGTGCTCGTCAGGCGCGGGGGTGGGCGGCTCGTCAGGCGCGGGCGCGGGCGGCTCGTCAGGCGCGGGCGCGGGCGGCTCGTCAGGCGCGGGCGGCTCGTCAGGCGCGGGCGCGGGCGGCTCGTCAGGCGCGGGCGGCTCGTCAGGCGCGGGGATGGGCGGTGCGGTAGACCTCGCGGAGTCGAGCGGACGAGACGTGCGTGTAGATCTGGGTCGTCCCGAGGCTGGCGTGCCCGAGGAGCTCCTGCACGGCACGGAGGTCCGCTCCCCCGTCGAGCAGGTGCGTCGCCGCGGTGTGTCGGAAGGTGTGCGGCCCGCTCGGCCCCTCGCCCGGCAGGTCCGCGAGCAGCCTGGCGACGATCCGGTACGCCCCGCGAACGCCGAGACGGGCTCCGCGGTCGCCGAGGAACAGCGCGTCCGGGTCCGCAGCCTCGGTCCGCGCGGCGATGACCGGCCGCCCACGCTCGAGCCACGCCTCCAGCGCATCACGCGCCGGGACCCCGAACGGCACGACACGTTCGCGTCCGCCCTTCCCGAGCACCCGGACGGTGAGCCGCTCGCGATCGAGGTGGCGGACGTCGATGCCCACGAGCTCGCTGACACGGATCGCCGCCGCGTACAGGAGCTCCACCACCGCCAGGTCCCGGAGCGCTCCCGGGTCGTCGCTCGAGGCCCGCGCAGCCAGGCCGTCGAGCATCGTCCGGACCTGTTCGGACGACACCACCCGCGGCAGGTGTGCCGCTCCCTTCGGGGCACGGAGCCGGACGCCCGGATCGTTCGAGATGCGCCCGGCCTCGCTCGCCCACCGGGTGAAGGCCCGGACCGAGGAGGACCGACGGGCGATGGTGCTCCGCGCGAGACCGCGGTGGTCGGCGTCCCAGAGCCAGTCACGGAGGAGCTCGAGCCCGACGTCCGGGAGCAGCTCGACCCCTCGTTCCGTGGCGAAGGCGACGAACTGTTCGAGGTCGTTCGCGTACGCACGCACCGTCTGCTCGCTGAGACCACGCGCGTGGCGGGCGTGGCCGAGGAAGGCGTCCACCGCCACCGTGAGCCGCTCGTGATCCGTCACGCCCTCAGCGTAGGTCCCGCCACCGACTCCGCGGTCAGCGGCGACACCACCCGTCGGCCAGGGGAACCGCCAGCCCTTCGAGCTGCGCGAGTGCGAGCGCGTCCATTGCGTCGTCCACCGAGAGACCGCTGCGACGAGCGATCTCCTCCACCGGGAGCGGCCGCCGGTCGAGTGCGTCGAGCGCCCGCTGCACGTGCGGATCGGCACCCGTGGCGAGGACGACGGTGCCGCTCTCCGGCGATGGTCCGGTCGCGTCGCCCGGGACGCTCGTGTCGGCCAGCAGCGCGGTGACCGGATCGCTCGGCCCGACGACGATCTGCGCGTTCCCGTCCGCGATGAGCCGGTGGCACCCGACCGACGCCGCCGACGTGAACGCCCCGGGAACGGCGAACACGGGGCGTCCGAGGTGCAGCGCGTGGTGCGCGGTGTTGAGCGCCCCCGAGCGGGCGGCCGCCTCGACCACCACGGTGGCTCCGGACAGCGCTGCGATGAGTCGGTTCCGGGAGAGGAACCGCCACCGGGTCGGACGGGTCCCCGGGGGTGACTCGGAGAGCACCCGACCGCGACCGAGGACGTTCCGGAGGAGGTCGGTGTTGCCCGCCGGGTAGAACTGGTCGACCCCGCCCGCGAGCACGGCCGTGGTCGGGGTCCCGGCGGCGACGGCCACCCGGTGCGCCACGGCGTCGATGCCGTACGCGCCCCCGGAGACGATCTCGATGCCGACGTCCGCGGCGATCGACGTGATCTCGGCGGCGGCTTCGGCTCCCGCGACGGTGTTCGCCCGGCATCCGACGACCGCCAGGGCGGCGACGCAACCGGCCGACCCGACAGGGTCGTCCAGCTCCGAACGGCTCCACAGGACGAACGGTGCGTGCGGCCCGAGGTCGTCGAGCGCAATCGGCCACCCGCGCTCCCCCGGGACGACCAGCCGCGCACCCACGGCGGCCCCGGCGGCCACAGCGGTCGCCGTCCCTGCCTCGACACCCGTGCCTTGCAGGCGGGGACGCCACCGGTCGAGCCCCCGCTCCACCTCGACCCGGACGCGATCCGGACCGTCGGCGAACGAGACGCCCCCGCCGAGCCGCTCGACCAGCTCGTCCGGCCCGGTGTGCATCGCACGCTCGACGAGCACGAGGGCCTCGGCTGCACCGAGGCGGCCGACGAGTTCCCCCGCGACGGAGTCACCCGGCTCGGCGAGGACGCTCCACGACACCCGTGCCAGTGCTCCCTCGGACGGCGCGGCGTTCACAGGGCACTCCGCAGCGCGAGAGCCCGCCGGACCTCGTCCTGGCCCGGCCGCGCGACGTCGCCGAGGTCCGCCATGGTCCACGCCAACCGCATCACCCGGTCCCACCCCCGCATCGTGAGCGTCCCGAAGTCGAGCGCCCGGTCCAGGCTCGAGGTCGCTCCCGCCGCCGCACGCCCCTCCGCCCGGAGCCACGGACCGGTGACCTCGGCGTTGCACGTCCAGCCGGTCCCCCGCAACCGCTCGCGCATCCGCTGCCGCGCGGCCCGCACTCTTTCGGCCGCGGCAGCGGTCGTCGGCGCCGTCCCTTCGGCCGCGCGGATGGTCCCGGTGGTCACGCGCGGCACCGCGACACGGATGTCGATCCGGTCGAGCAGCGGCCCGGAGATGCGTCCGAGGTACTTGCGCACCGTGCTCGGGCTGCACGAGCAGAGCGGTCCGCCCCGCGAGCCGGCGTTCCCGCACGGGCACGGGTTGGCTGCCAGCACCACCTGGCACCGGGCAGGGAACTCCGCGCTGCCCACGCTCCGGTGGATCGTGATCCGACCGGACTCGAGCGGTTGCCGGAGCGCGTCGAGGACGGCCCGCGGGAACTCGGTCGCCTCGTCGAGGAACAGCACTCCGCGGGTCGCCCGGGAGACCGCTCCGGGTCGGAGGAGTCCCGACCCGCCTCCGATGAGGGCCGTCGCCGAGGACGAGTGGTGCGGCGCTTCCCACGGCGGACGCGTGCACCACGACTGGTTGCCGAGGCCGCTCACGGACCTGACCGCGGCCACCTCGAGTGCCGCGTCGGGCTCGAGGTCGGGCAGCAGCCCGGGGAGTCGTTCGGCGAGCATCGTCTTGCCGGCACCCGGCGGTCCGAGGAGGAACATGTGGTGACCGCCCGCCGCGGCAGCGATCACGGCGCGCACCCCCACCGCGTTCCCGATCACGTCCGCCAGGTCGTGTGCCTCGGGGGCCGGTTCGAGCACGGCCGGCTGGAGGACCGGTTCGGTCTCGACGGGCGGCAACAGCGCACCGGCCGTGATCGCCGTCGCACGGAGGGACGGCGTGCCGACCACGTCGATCCCGGGGACGATGCGGGCTTCTTCCAGGTTGCCGACGGGCACCACGGCCGTCCGGACACCGGCGTCCCGTGCGGCGATGACCATCGGGATGACGCCCGGGACCGGACGCACGCGGCCGTCGAGCCCGAGCTCGCCGATGTACGCCACGCTGCGCGAGACCCCGGGTGCGACTCCTTCGGCGCCGAGGATCGCCATGGCGATCGCCAGGTCGAAGCCGGACCCGCGCTTCGGGATGGACGCCGGCGTCAGGTTGACGGTGATCCGTCGCGCCGGGAGCGGGCAGTCGGCCACGGCACTGGCGGAGCGGACCCGCTCGCGCGCTTCGCCCAGGGCGGCATCCGGGAGTCCGATGATGCTGAACCCGGGCAGCTGACTGGTCAGGTGCGCCTCGACCTCGATCACCCGACCCTGCACGCCGACCAGCGCGATCGCGGATGCCCGCCCGATGTCGGTCGTCACAGCACGCCCTCGACGTGCTCGACGCCGACCCGGTCACCCTCGACGTGCACCGCCACCGCGTCGATGCGGATCAGCCGCGCCGTCACCTCGGGGTGGTCCTGGAACCACGCGGGCACGAGCCGCCGCAGCCGCGTGACCTTCGACGCCGTGATCGCCTCGAACGGGTGGCCGGCCGTCGCTCCGGCACGCGTCTTCACCTCGACGAAGACGAGCGTGCAGGACTGCCAGGCGATGATGTCGATCTCGCCGCGCGCACATCGCCAATTGCGCTCGATCACCCGGAACCCGTGGGCTTCCAACCATTCTGCGGCCCGGTCTTCGCCGAATCGTCCGAGACTGCTGTTCTGCAGCGGTGTTCGTTCCATGTCGTTGCCTCCGGAACGACCTTTTCGCCAGCGACGGTCGCCGAGGATGCCCACGCGGACATCTGTGGAGGATCAACGCGCAACGGGCAGCTGTGGAGGACAAAGCGAAGGCCCGGACGACTCCACGTCGTCCGGGCCTTCGCACATCACGCTCAGTGTGCGGCTGCGTACGCTTCCTGCACCTGGGTTGAGATACGGCCGCGGGTCGAGACCTCGTACCCGTTCTCCTTCGCCCATTCGCGGATCTTGCCGAGCTCTTCCGAATTGCCACGCTTCGGTGCGGACTTCGGCGCAGTGCCGCTGCCGCCGGTCCGGCGACCGGAGACCTTGCGCGCCGCGGCCACGTAGTCGGAGATCGCTTCGCGGAACTTGTCGACGTTGTCGTCGGTCAGGTCGATCTCGTAGTTCGAGCCGTCGAAGGCGAATTCGACGGTGCGCCCTTCACCCGGGGTGATGGGCGAATCGTCGAGGTCGTCGACGAGCTGGACTGTGACCTTCTGTGCCATGGCGCGCTCCTGCAATCGGGGACGGAATTCCCCACCACATTAGCGGGTGCCATTCATTCCGGCACAAATGACTCGGCGTTTCTCAGCATCCGCATTGAAACTGAAGATCACTCGTCGAGTGCGAGTTCCTTCGGCAACTCGAGTTCACGCGAGGTGAGTTCTTCGACGTTCACGTCCTTGAACGTGAGCACGCGGACCGATTTGACGAACCGGTCGGAACGGTAGACGTCCCACACCCAGACGTCGTTCATCGTCAATTCGAAGTAGAAATCGTGTTCGGTGTCCCGGCGGGCGAGTTCCACCTCGTTGGCCAGGTAGAAACGCCGCTCGGTCTCGACCACGTAGCGGAACTGCGCCACGACGTCGCGGTACTCGCGGTACAGGGCCAGTTCGACCTCGCGGTCGTAGTCGTCGAATTCGTCGTCATCCATCGCGGCCACAGTCTACGGCGACCGGAGCACCCGCGGCACACCAGCCGACCGGAGCACCCCCGGCACACCCGCCGACCGAACCACCCCCGGCACACCCGCCGACCGAACCACCCCCAGCACCAGCCGACCGAACCACCCCCAGCACCAGCCGACCGGAGCACCCGCGGCACACCCGCCGACCGGCCCACCGGCTCAGCCCGCCAGCGCGTCCAACTCCGCGAACCCGTCCAGCGCCACGCTCGACGCCTGGTGCAACCAGCTCTTCCGGTGTAGCGCGTGCGCCCCCACCGCCCGGATCGCGTCGTAGTGCGCCGTCGACCCGTACCCCTTGTTCGACGCCCACGCGTAGTGCGGCGCCTCGTCGTGCGCCGCCACCATCAGTGCGTCCCTGGCGACCTTGGCCACCACCGAGGCCGCCGCGACCGACGCGCAGTCCCGGTCGGCCTTGATCCGCACGACGACCTCGAGCGGGTCGGACGGCATCCGCAGCGCCGCCGGGACCGCGCGCGTGAGCCAGTCGAACGAACCGTCGAGCACGACGACCGCTCCGTCGAGCGAGAGCCCCTTCGCCACGAGCGCACCGAGCGCCGCAGCGCCGGCCTGCCCGAGCGCCGGGACGATGCCCTGCTCGTCCACGATCGACGCGGACGTCATGCCGACGGCGGTCCGGGTCCAGCGTCGGACGACCGGGTCCAGCGCTTCCCGGCGGGCGGCGCTGAGCAGCTTGGAGTCCGCGAGTCCCTGCGGCACGCGGCCGACGTCGACGGTCACGGCGGCGACGCCGACGGCGACCGGTCCGGCGATCGCGCCGCGTCCGACCTCGTCCATGCCGATCACCGTCACCCGTCCCTCGCCGAGGAGCTTCTTCTCGACGCGGAGGGACGGGCGGACGACGGTCACTTGTCCTTCTCCTCCACGCCCGCGAACACGTCGGGGTAGTCGTCGAGCCAGGTCCACCGGCTCGACGGCCAGGAGATCACGAAGGCGCGACCGGTCACGTCCGACAGCGGCACGAAGCCCTTCGAGGGGGTGTCGCCGTTGTACCGGGAGTCCTTCGAGTCGTACCGGTTGTCGCCCATCACCCAGATGGTGCCCTTCGGCACGGTCACCGAGAAGTCCGTCCCGGAGGCCCGGGTCTCGGCGGTCGGCAGCTTGAGGTACGGCTCCTTGATCGGCACGCCGTTGACGGACATCTGTCCGAGGTCGTTGCAGCAGGAGACCTTGTCACCGGGCAGGCCGATGACGCGCTTGATGAGGTGGTCGTCACTGTCACCGGTGCCGAGTCCGACCTGGGTGAGGAGCCAGTCGATGGCCTTCGCGGGCTGGGTGTCCGGCGTGACGCTCGGCACCTCGGACCCGGTGAGCCACCCGCCCGGGTCCTTGAAGACGACGACGTCTCCGCGCTTCAGCGACACGACGCCCGGCACGAGTTCGTTGACGATCACCCGGTCGTTGATCTGCAGGGTGTTCTCCATCGACGCCGACGGGATGTAGAACGACCGGATGAGGAAGGTCTTGACGAGGAACGAGACCAGCAGCGCCGCGATGAAGATGATGACGAGGTCGCGGAGGAACGTGAGGACCCCGTTGCGCTTCTTCTCGACACGGGGCCGGCGCCCGGTTTCGTCAGTCGTGTCCGTCATTTCCGCTCTCGTTCACTGCCACGGGTCCGGGCAAAGGGAAAGCCCCCCGTCGATGCACAACCGTACATGGACGAGGGGCCGGCAGCGGCGTCCGGCTCGCGGACGCTCACTGTGAAGGCGATCAGGCGTCGCGCTTCTCCTTGATCTTGCGGCGGGCCGCCTTGCCACGGAGTTCGCGCAGGTAGTAGAGCTTCGCGCGACGGACGTCACCCTTGGTGACGATCTCGATGTGGTCGATGATCGGCGAGTGCACCGGGAACCAGCGCTCGACACCGACCTGGAAGCTCACTTTGCGGACCTTGAAGGTCTCGCCGAGGCCGTGGCCCTGGCGGCCGATGACGACGCCCTGGAACACCTGGACACGCGAGCGCGTGCCTTCGATGATGTTGACGTGCACCTTGATGGTGTCGCCGGGACGGAAGTCCGGGACGTCGGTGCGCAGCGATGCTGCGTCGACGTGGTCGAGGAGCTGGCTCATGATTGGGTCACTCTCTGCGGACGCGCACGGGTCGCCGCGGATCGATGTCGGTGAGGATTGGTGTGTGCCCGGTGTCGGCGACTCCCCCGTGGCAGAGTCCAGCCAGGGCACGGCTACCCATCCTGCCACAGTCGGCGACCGTCGCAAAACGCACGGGTCGGGAAACACGCGAGGATGGACCCATGATCGAACTCCGCACCCCCGCCGAGCTGGACGGCCTGCGCGTCGCTGGTCGGTTCGTGGCCGACGTCCTCGACGAGCTGCTCGCCACGGTCGACGTCGGTGTGAACCTGCTCGACCTCGACCGAGTGGCTGCACGGATGATCGCCGACCGCGGCGCCGAGAGCTGCTACGTCGACTACCACCCGTCGTTCGGCAACTCGCCGTTCGGCAAGAACCTCTGCACCTCGGTGAACGACGCGGCGCTGCACGGCCTCCCCCACGACTACACCCTCGCCGACGGCGACCTGGTGAGCCTGGACTTCGCGGCCAGCGTCGACGGCTGGGTCGCGGACTCCGCCGTGTCGGTGCAGGTCGGCACCCCTCGGGACGAGGACCAGCGACTCATCGACACGGTCGAGCGCGCCCTGGTCGCCGGGATCGACCAGTTCCGTGTCGGCAACAAGCTCGGTGACGTCTCGTACGCCATCGGCCGCGTGGCGCACGACGCCGGCTACGACGTGAACCTGCAGTTCGGCGGCCACGGGGTCGGTCGGACGATGCACGGCGACCCGCACGTGCCGAACGACGGTCGACCGGGGCGTGGGCTGAAGCTCCGCCCGGGCCTCGTGGTCGCGATCGAGCCGTGGCTCATGCAGGGCACGGCGGAGCTCGTGCAGGACGACGACGGCTGGACGCTCAAGAGCGTCGACGGTTCGCGTGCCGCGCACGTCGAGCACACCGTCGCGGTGACGGAGGCGGGTCCCGAGGTCCTCACCCTCCGCCGCGCCCAGCGCGCCGACGCACCCGCCTGACGGACTGGGCCCACACCGCCGGTCCCGGACCGACGCGCCAGCGGCGGGCCGGCCGTGCCGGTGGGGGGAGGCGCGGTGCGGGCCCGCCCCGCGCCTCCCGTCCGACAGCGCGGAGCCGAGTCTCGGGCTCAGCGACACTTCTCGCGCTCGCACGCCCGAGAACCGTCGCCCAGCCCGAGACTCGGGCAGACCGCGCGCGCGGCGCGCGGCGCGCGGCGCGCGGCGCGCGGCGCGCCGCGCGCCTACGCGTCGGGCAGCAAGTCCGGCCGGACGCGCCGCGTCCGCTCCACCTGCTGCTCGTGCCGCCACGCGGCGACGCGGCCGTGGTGCCCGCTGAGCAGGACCTCCGGCACGTCGAGGTCCCTCCAGGACGCGGGCTTCGTGTACGAGGGGTACTCGAGGAGGCCGTCCTCGTGGGACTCCTCCACCAGGGACTCCGGATTGCCGACGACCCCCGGGACGAGGCGTCCGACGGCTTCGATCATCGCCATCGCCGCGACCTCGCCGCCGTTCAGGACGTAGTCGCCCAGCGAGAGCTCGACGACCGAACAGCGCGTCGACGCCCACTCGAAGACCCGCGCGTCGATGCCCTCGTACCGCCCGCAGGCGAACACGAGGTGGTCCGCCGTCGCCGCGAGCGACCGCGCGATCGACTGCGTGAACGGGGTCCCGGCGGGGGTCGGCACCACGAGGGTGGACGACCCGTCGGGCCGCAGGATCGAGGACAGCGCCTGCGCCCACGGTTCGGGCTTCATGACCATGCCCGCTCCCCCGCCGTACGGGGTGTCGTCGACGGTGCGGTGCCGGTCGGTCGTCCAGGACCGGAGGTCGTGCACGTGCACGTCGAGCAGGCCGTCGGTGCGGGCCTTGCCGAGCAGCGAGACGTCCAGCACCGAGAAGAACTCGGGGAAGATCGTGACGATGTCGATGCGCACGCGCTAGTCCGTGACCGTCTCGGGTCGGGAGGTGTCCTCGGGGTCCTCGAAGAGACCCTGCGGCGGCGTCACCGTGACGGTGCCCGCCTCGATGTCGACGGCCGGGACGATCGCCGAGACGAACGGCACGAGGACTTCGCCGCGGTCGGCGGTCGCGACGGCGAGGAGGTCCTGCGCGGGGAGGTGGTCGACGCGGGCGACCGTCCCGACGGACACGCCGTCGCGGAGGACGTCGAGCCCGACCAGCTGGTGGTCGTACCAGGCGTCGTCCTCGCCGGTCTCGGCGTCGGCGTCCTGTTCGACCCAGAGGATCGCGCGGGCGAGGGTCTCGGCGGCGGACCGGTCCCCGATGCCCTCGAAGAAGGCGACCGGGTGGCCGTTGTACCAGCGCAGCTCGTCGAGCGCGATGGTCTTGCCGGCCCAGGGCGAGTCGTCCGGGACCTGGAGCGTGAAGACGGCTCCTGGCGTGAAGCGACGATCCGGGTCGTCGGTGTAGAGCTCGAGCTTGATGCCGCCCTTGAGCCCGTGCGCCTTCGTGATGCGACCCACCCGGAGCTGGGTCGTCTCCCTAGGAATCGGTGTCGACCACGTCGACACGCACCCGCTTGCCGTCGGCGAGAGCCGAGACGAGGGTGCGCAGCGCCTTTGCGGTCCGTCCGGCGCGACCGATCACGCGGCCGAGGTCCTCGGGGTGCACGCGCACCTCGAGGACCTCGCCCCGCGCGGAGGTGGAACTGGCGACGCGCACGTCGTCGGGGTGATCGACGATCCCCTTGACGAGGTGCGTCAGCGCGGATTCGAGCAAGGAATTACGCCTCGGTCGTCTCGGCGGTCTCGTCAGCCGACGCGGCCGGAGCGGCGGGAGCCGTCTTCTCCGACTTCGGCTTGAGGACGGCCTTCTTGGAAGCGTCGACCGTGAACGGGTGCTTCGGCTCGGCGACCTTGACCTTGGACTCGGTGTCCTTCTCGCCCTTGAACTTGGCCCAGTCACCGGTCAGCTTGAGCAGGGCAGCGACCTGCTCGGTCGGCTGCGCGCCGACGCCGAGCCAGTAGAGCGCACGCTCGGACTCGACCTTGATGACCGAGGGCTCCTCGGTCGGGTGGTACTGACCGATCTCCTCGATCACACGACCGTCGCGCTTGGTGCGCGAGTCGGCGACGACGATGCGGTAGTACGGCGCACGGATCTTACCGAGACGCTTCAGACGGATCTTGACAGCCACAATTGCTCCTGTTTGCTTACGTTGTGGTTGAACCGGAACCGCGGGCGTGGGGGCACACACGGTGAAAGCTCGAGAGAGATCGCTCACAGCTGGATAGAGGGTCGAGCTGCGGCGATTCGACCGTTCATTCTTGCAGATTCCCGGCCGGGATGCGAGCCGACGCGCTACGGCGCGAGTCGCCGCACCGCTTCGAGGGCCTCGGAGGTCGCGCGGACCGCGTCCACGCTCCGCGCGTCGCGGGCTCCACCGACGACGGCGTACGGCACGCCGGCTGCCTGGAGGCCCGGCTCGAGTCCGTCCGTCGGCCGCCCGTCCGCCTCGTCACCGGTCCCGAGCGCGCGCTCCTGCCCGGCGCAGACCACCACGTGGTCCGCGGGGACGGCCCGCTCCTCGCCGTGATCGTCGCGGATCCAGAGCACACCAGGCTCGATGCGCAGGTACTCCTGCACGCCGCCGACCATGTGCACGCCGGCGTCCCGGAGGCGGCCGATCGCCACCCACCGGGAGGTGATGCCGATCCCCTGGCCGAACTTGCCCGAGCGCCGGAGGACCGTGACGTCGTGGCCGGGCCGGAGCGTCCTGGTGGCCGCCGGGAGCCGCTGCGGCACGTCACCGACGACGGCTTCGGACACGTCGACGTCCCAGCGGGCGGCGAACTCCGCGGCGCGCCGAGCCTCGTCGGGCGACTCGGTCAGGAACGCTGCGGTGTCGACGCCGATGCCGCCGCCGCCGATGATCGCGACGGTGCCGGCCGGTACGCCCTCGCGGAGCGCCTGCTCGTAGGACCGGACGTGCGGCAGCGTCGCGCCGGGGATGTCGATCGTGCGCGGGACGACCCCTGGGGCGAGCACGACGGCGTCGCTCGTCGTGAGGTCGGCGGCCGTCGCGGCGCGGCCGAGGTGGATCGTCGCCCCGCGGGCCTCGAGCTCGGCGCGGGAGGCCCGGACGGTCGCGGCGTAGTCCTCCTTGCCGGGCACGAGCGCGGCGAGCTCGAACTGGCCGCCGAGCCGGTCGGACGCCTCCCAGAGGGTGACGGTGTGTCCGCGACGTGCGGCGTCGACCGCGGCGGCGAGTCCGGCCGGCCCGCCGCCGACGACGTCGACGCGCTTCGGGTCGGTGGTCGGCCGCGCGGGGAACGCGACCTCCCGTCCGGCGCGGGGGTTCACGAGGCACGAGACCGGTGCGCCGACGATCGAGCGGTCGAGGCAGGCCTGGTTGCAGCCGATGCAGGTGTTCACGAGCTCGAACGCACCCGCGAGGGACCGGTCCACGATCGCGGGGTCGGCGAGGAACGGCCGCGCGAGGGCGACCGCGTCGATCAGCCCGTCGGCCAGGACGGCCTCGCCGTCGCGGAGGTCGGTCATCCGGTTCGACGCGATCACCCGGACGTCCGGGTACGCCGATGCCCGCACGACGCCGGCGATCCGTGCCGCGTAGTCCAACCACGCCCCGTGCGGCACGGCGGCCTGCACGGTCGGGGTCCGGGACTCGTGCCAGCCGATGCCCACCGAGATGCCGTCGAGCCCGAGGGGCAGGAGATCGTGCACGAGGGCGTCGACGTCGTCGTCGGTCGACGAGCCCGGCATCAGGTCGGCGCCGGAGAGCCGGATCGTCACGGCGAGGTCGGGCACCGCAGCGCGGACGGCGCGGACGACCTCGAGCGTGAAGCGCCGGCGACGGGGCGCGTCGCCGCCCCACTCGTCGTCGCGGAGGTTCGTCAGCGGCGACTGGAACTGGTTGATGAGGTAGCCCTCGGACGCCATGATCTCGACGCCGTCGAACCCGATTCCCCGCGCCGAACGCGCCGCCGCCGCGAAGTCCTCGATGGTCCGCTCGATCTCCGCCGAGGTCAGCGCCTCCGGCACGACACCCCGGGCAGCAGCCCACGGCAGTGCCGACGGTGCCACGACCCGCTGCGGGGCCCCGTGCCGGTCGACCAGCCCTGCGGCGAGCGCGTACCGGCCGGCGTGGAAGAGCTGCGCGAGGATGGTCGACCCGGACTCGTGCACGGCCTCGACCGCCACCCGGAAGCGCTCGTCCGCTCCCCCGACGCCGAACACCGCGAAGTCCGGTCCGCCACGGGCCTCGTCGTTCACCGCGATGCCGCCCGTGATGATGCACGCGGCACCGCCGGCCGCACGCTCGCGGTAGAACGCCGCCATCCCGGCCCCGCCGTCGTCGTGCACCTCGAGCCCGGTGTGCATCGAGCCCATGACCACGCGGTTCGCCAGGTGGAGGGGGCCGAGGGTCCAGGGCGAGGCGACGGTCCGGAGCGAGTCCGGCACGACGGGGGCGGAAGCGACGCTGCTCATGCGCCTACTCTGCCGGAGGCAGCACCGCGTCGCGCAGCGGCGACGTCGTGTCGGCCCAGAACGGCGGCGCGATGACGGTGAGGCCGCCGTCCACGGACAGGGTCTGCCCCGTGATGTACGACGCCTTGTCGGAGAGCAGGAAGTCGACCGCGTCGGCCATGTCGTCCGCGGTGCCGGGGCGCTGCAGCGGGAGCTTCTCGATCACGGACTGCATCGGCGCCATGCCCGGCACGGAGTTGTAGAAGTAGTCGAGCGAGTCGGTGTCGATCAGGCCGCCGTTGACCGCGTTCACCGTGATCTGGCGCGGGCCGAACTCGACCGCCATGTACTTCGTGTACGCCTCGGTCATCGCCTTCGCCGCACCGAGGGCCGCGTAGGTCGGGAACGCCCGGAGCGACCCGTACGAGGTGACGACGACGATCCGGCCACCCGCGTCCATGAGCTGCGCGGCACGCTGCGCGCCGAGCACGAACGAGCGGGCGTTCGTGGCGTAGCTGCGGTCGAGGTGGTGCAGCTTCAGGTCCGCGACGGGCTTGAAGGCGCTGGCCGCCGCGTTCGCGACGAAGTAGTCGAGGCGACCGTAGGTGTCGCGGACCACGTCGAACAGCGCGTCGATCGACTCCGGCTGCTCGATGTCGACCTGCGCCGTGATCCCGTCGCCGCCGGCGGCCTTGACGTCGGCGAGCGACTCCTCGGCCAGGTCGGCGTTGCCCTTGTACGTCACGACGACGGTGACGCCGCGCTGGCCGAGCTTCTGCGCGAGCAGGCGGCCGATGCCGCGGGACGCGCCCGTGATCAGGGCGATGGGTGCGGTGGTGGAGTCGGTCACTTCAGTCCTTTGCGTGCGTGCGTGGGGACGGACGGGAGGCGCGGGGCGGGCCCGCACCGCGCCTCCAGTCCGCTGGTGGGTTGCGGTCTAGAACCCGGCCTGGCCGGTCACGACGGCACGGCCGACGACCAGCTTCTGGATCTCGTTGGTTCCCTCTTCGAAGCGCTGCGCGCGTGCGTCGCGGTAGACGCGCTCGATCGCGTTGCGCTTCCAGTAGCCCTGTCCGCCGTGCACCTGGAGCGCCTTGTCGGTCACGCGGGCGAGCATGTCGACGGCGACCATCTTCGAGGCGCTGGAGAGCGTGCCGGCGTCCGGGCGGCCCTCCTCGTACGCGCGGGCGGCCTCGAGGACCAGGGCCCGTGCTGCTGCGATGTCGGCGTAGTTCTCGGCGATGTAGAACTGGATCGCCTGCCGGCTGGAGAGCTTCTTGCCGAACGTCTCCCGCGTGTTCGCGTACTCGACGGCGAGCTCGTTCGCGCGCTCGGCGAGGCCCACCGCGCTCATCGCGACGGACACGCGGCTCGGCAGCAGGAAGCCGCCGAGGGCGACCTCGAGGCCCTGGCCCTCCTCGCCGAGGAGCGCGCTCGCGGGGACCGGCACGTCCGTGAAGCGGAGGATCGCGTGGTCGGTGCCACGGATGCCCATGGTGTCGGAGTCGTCGATCACCTCGGCGCCGGGGAGGCCCGTGTTGGGCATGAGGAACGCGACCGTGCCGTCCTGGCCGGTGGTGCCCTCGAGGCGGGCGGCGATGAGCCAGTAGTCGGCCTTCACGCCGAAGGTGATGAGGTGCTTCTCGCCGTTCATCACGTAGGTGTCGCCTTCGCGGCGGACCGTCGTGCGGATGTCCGCGCCGGTGCCCGCCGTCGCCTCGGTCAGCGTGAACGCGACGAGCTTGTCACCCGCGACGCTCGGCTTGACGACCTGCTCGATCTGCTCCGGCGTCGCGTACGGCTGCATGGCGCGCCAGGTGCCGTTGATGACGTGCACGAGCATCCGGATGGAGGCGTGCGAGCGGGAGACGACCTCCATGATCTCGAGGTAGCGCGAGAACGGGATGCCGGCGCCACCGAGCTCCGGCGGTGCGGCGAGGCTCAGCCACCCCTTGTCCTTGAGCTCCTGGAAGAGCTCGGGCGCGACCTGACCGGTGCGCTCGATCTCGTTCGCCCAGTCCTCGCCCGGGCCTCGGACCCACTTGGTGACCTCGGCCTTGAGCTGCTGGAAGTCCTGTTCGGTGGCCGTCTCGGTGACCAGGGTCATCGTGTCTCGTTCTCCTTCGTGGCACTCGCGACGAGTGCGGCTGCCTGGTCCCGCAGGACGTTCTTCTGGACCTTGCCCACCGCGTTGCGCGGCAGTTCGTCGATGTACTCGAGCCGCTCCGGCCAGTAGTACTTGCTCACGCCGGCCTTGTCGAGTGCCCGCTGCATCCCGACGAAGTCGAGCCGCTCCCCGCCGGCGGCCGGGACGACGAACGCGCACGCGCGCTCCCCGAGCCGGGCGTCGGGCATCGCGACGATCGCGACGTCGGTGACGAGCGGGTGCTGGTAGAGCAGGTTCTCGATCTCCACCACGGGGATCTTCTCGCCACCGCGGTTGATGACGTCCTTCACACGGCCGGTGATGGACAGGAAGCCCTGTTCCGACACCTTCGCGAGGTCACCGGTGCGGTACCAGCCGTCCTCGGTGAAGACGTCGTCGGTGAGGTCGGGTCGGTCGAGGTACCCGTCGAACATCGTCGGCGAGAACAGCTCGAAGTTGCCCTCGGTGTCCGCCGGGAGCTCGTGGCCCTCGTCGTCGACGATGCGGATCGTGATGCCGGGCAGCGCACGACCGTCGTGTCCGTACGCCTGCGCCGGGTCGTCGGACGGGCTCGACAGCGCGCCGAGGCAGGTCTCGCTCGTGCCGAAGGCCCCGAGGATCGCGCTGCCGAGGACCGTGCTGGCCCGCTGCGCGAGGGCACGCGGAACGGCGGCACCGGTCGGCACGAAGATCCGCAGCGACTCCGGCTGCTGTGCTCCCGCTTCGACCAGGTCGACCAGGTCGGTCAGGAACGGCGTCGCGCACTGCACGAACGTCGCCCCGGCCGCGCCGAACGCCTGCTCGAGGGCGACGGTGCCGTCCCACACCGGCTGGATGACCTGCGGCGCGCCGAGGCGGAACGCCAGGAGCATGCCGTACAGGAACCCGGTCTGGTGCGCGAGCGGCGACGGGATGTAGATCCGGTCCGCGCTCGTGAGGCCGGACTGCGCGACGTGCATCGCGGTCGCGAGGCCGAGCGTGCGGTGCGGGTGCTGGACGCCCTTCGGCTCCCCCGTCGTCCCCGACGTGAACAGGAGCTGGCAGATGTCGTCCGGGCCCGGCGCGTGCGACCGGATCTGGTCGACGTCCACCTGCACGGAGTCGAGCGCGGTGTCGAACCAGCGCCAGTTCCACTCGCTCGCGGCGACGCGGTCGGCGGCGTCGGCGGGCAACGGCGGCTGGTTCGTCGGGGCGTCCGCGTGGCCACGGGCCTCGGCGCGGAGCACCACGACGTGCTCGACCGACAGCCGGCGCTTCTGGGCCTTGGCCTCGTCGATGACGTCGAGCAGCTCGAGCGCCGGCCGCCGCTTCCGGAACACGTTCGGCAGGAACACGACCCGGGCCCGCGACCGGGCGAGGGTCATCGTCGTCTCACGAGGACCGAACACCGGCATGATCGGCGTGGCGACCGCACCGATCTGGATCGCGCCGAGGGTGATCGAGACGAACTCGCGCCAGTTCGGCAGCTGCATCGCCACGGATTCGCCCCGACGGACGCCGAGCTCGAGGAGCAGGGCGGAGACCCGGTCGGCCTCGTCCTGGAGCTCCCGCCACGTGGTGTTCACGGGCTCGGGGCCGCCGACCTCGATCACGGCGAGGCCGTCGGGGTCGGTCTCGGAGAGCGCGCGGACCTTCTCGCTGAGCACCAGTGGGTCGGCGTCCACCCCGGCGAGCTCCGGCGTCGTCGAGAGCTGCCGTGCCGTGGCGTCGCCGGTCTCCTCGCGCTCGCCGGCACCGCCGGTCTCGCCCAGGTCGGTCGCCTCGGACGCCGCCTCGGCCGCGTCGATCCGGTCGTCGCGCGCGACCTGGGCGGCGAGCCCGTCGCCGACGGACATGTCGAGGCCGACGGAGTCCATCGCCTCGAGGAACGTCGGGTACGAGATGCGGTACGCCCGCGGGTAGGTGAGCGTCGAGACGCCGTCGGCCTTCGACGCGGCGACCGCGAGCGACATGAGCACGCGGTGGTCGTTGAACGAGGACATCGGTGAACCGTGCAGGTCGCCCGGACGGACGCCGGTGACGCGGAGCTCGTCGGCGCCCTGCTCGGCGCGGCCGCCGAGTCGGTTGAGCTGGAGCATCGCCGACACCCGGTCGGACTCCTTGAGCCGGATGTGCGCCACGTTCCAGAGCCGGGTCGTGCCCTCGGCGAAGGTCGCCATGGTCGACAGCACCGGCAGGAGGTCCGGGATGGGCTGGCAGTCGATGTCGAGGGGGCGGAGCGGCGAACCGTCGTGCTCGATGCGCACGAAGCCGGTCTCCTCGTCGATCCGCATCGGGACGCCCATCGCCGTCGCGAGGTCGAGGAACTCGCTCTCCGGGTGGTCGGTCTCGGCCGTGGTGAACGCCGTCATGCCGCGGAGGAGCACGTTCGACTCGCGGATGCCGGCCGCCGCGATGCCGAACGCGGCCGAGCCGATGTCCGGCGGGATGACGTAGTCGTGCGGGGTGGCCTGCTGGTTCGCCGGGATCCGGTACTCGAGCCAGTCGTCGGACACCTCCACCGTGAGGCCGAACTGCCGCATCATGCGGACGGTCAGCTCGACGTAGGGCTGCTCGTTGAGCCGGCCGCCGGTGATGTGGACGCGGGTCTCCTGCTCGGCGAACGGCGCCACGAGGAGCAGTCCGGAGATCCACTGCGACAGGGTGCCGGCGATCGACACGTCGCCGCCGCGCGGGCGCTTCGGCTGGACGGTGACCGGCGGGCAGTCGTTCGTCGCCTCGAGCTCGACGCCCATCTGCTGGAGCGAGGTGAGCAGCGCCTTGATCGGTCGGCGCTGGAAGTACTTCATCCCGGAGAGCGTCATCGGCTTGTCCGCGAGGGACGCCAGGCCGGTCATGAAGTAGAGCGTGGTGCCGGAGGACCCCATGTTGAGGATGCCGTCCGCTCCGCGGGAGCCGTGGTCGACGACGTCGGTCGCCTCGTAGCGGCCGCCGAGGCCGGTCACGTGGTACTCGTTCCCGCGGCGCTTCACGTCGACGCCGAGCGCCCGGAGCGTGCCGACGGTCCACTCGACCTGCCGGGTCGCGCTGATGCCGGAGACGATGCTCGTCCCCTTCGCGAGCGAGGCGAGCACCAGCGCGCGGTGTGCGTGGTACTTCGAGACCGGGATGTCGAGTTCCCCGACGAGCGGTGCGGATGTCCCGCGCACGACCAGCTGCATGCGTACCTCTTCCCTGTTGCGACGCACGACCACGCTACGCCTGCTCGAACCAACCTGGGAATCGGATGTGCACGACCAGCGGCGTGGTTCGTTGTGCGTGTCCGACAAGGACCCGGGCAGGATGTACAGCATGGAGATCCGTTTCAGCGAGTCCCGCCCGTCGACCATCGGCGTCGAGTGGGAGCTCCCCCTGGTCGACCGGGACACGGGCGACCTCAGCCCGCGCGCACCCGCCGTCATCGCCGCGGTGCAGGAACGGCTCGGTGACCCCGACCGTGTCACCGAGGAGCTCCTCACGAACACCGTGGAGGTCGTCACCGGCGTCCACACGCGCGTGCGGGACGCCACGAGCGAGCTGTCCGGGATCATCACCGAGGTCATCGACGCGGCCGAACCGCTCGACGCGCAGGTGATGTGCTCCGGCACGCACCCGTTCGCGCAGTGGGACCAGCAGGAGATCACGCCGGACAGCGAGCACTACACGACGCTCATCGACCGGACGCGCTGGTGGGGGCGGCAGATGCTCATCTGGGGCGTCCATGTCCACGTCGGCATCGACGACCGCGACAAGGCCGTCCCGATCATGAACGCGATGCTCGCCTACGTGCCGCACCTGCAGGCCTTCACCGCCTCCAGTCCGTTCTGGGGCGGGACGGACACGGGCTACGCCTCGAACCGGGCGCTCATGTTCCAGCAGCTCCCGACGGGCGGGCTCCCGCCGCAGCTCGCCGCGTGGCCGGACTTCGAGGCGGTCGTCGACGACCTCACCCGCACCGGTGTCATCGAGGGCTTCAAGGACCTCCGCTGGGACATCCGGCCCTCGCCCGGCTGGGGCACGCTCGAGAACCGTGTCTCCGACGGCATCTCGACCCTGCACGAGGTCGGTGCCGTCACCGCGCTCGTCCAGTGCCTGGTCACCGCGATGTCGGATCGGCTGGACGCCGGCGAGACCCTGCCGAGCATGCAGCCGTGGTTCATCCGCGAGAACAAGTGGCGCGCCGCCCGGTACGGCATGGAGGCCGAGATCATCACGAACGCGGCGGGTGACGAACGGCTCGTGACCGACGAGGTGCACGACCTGGTGCAGCGGCTCGATCCGGTCGCGGAGCGCTTGGGTTGCCAGCAGGAGCTGCACCACCTCGACACGATGATCGCGGACGGCGCCTCGTACCAGCGGCAGCTCAAGGTCGCGCAGGAGAGCGGCGGGGACCTGCGCGCGGTGGTCCGGCACCTGGTGACGGAGTTCCGCGAGTCGCTCTGAGCCGCGCGACTCCCCGGCTGTTCCGGGCGTACCTGGTCGTTCCGGGCGTACCTGGTCGTTCGTTTCGACCAGGTACGCCCGATCCCGCTTTCCATCGCGGCCGTTCTGGGAAGGAACGTCGCGAAGCGCTGACAGACGGACGGACGGGAGGCGCGGTGCCAGCCGGCGCCGCGCCTCCCGTCCGTCAGGTGGTCGGGTCTACCGACCCAGGAACTTCTGCAGGCTCGCGAGCTCTTCCTCGGTCGGCGCCTTGCCGCCCTTGGCGCCGCCGCCGAGCCCGAGCCCGGACCCCTTCGCCGCCGGCTGGGGCGCTGCCGCAGCACCCGAGGCGAGTGCGGCACGCTTCGCGGGGTTGCCGACCTTCGACTTCTTCTTGCCGCCGCCCTGCTGCTGCTTCTTGCCGCCGTGCATCCCGGGGATCGGGCCCATGCCGGGCATCTGCGGGACACCGCCACGGGCGACGGTCTTCATCATCTTCGCGGCCTGCTCGAACCGGTTCACGAGGGCGTTGACCTCGGTCACGGTCGAACCGGCACCGCGGGCGATGCGGAGGCGCCGGGAGCCGTTGAGGAGCTTCGGGAGCTCGCGCTCCTGGGGGGTCATCGACTGGATGATCGCCTCGGTGCGCACGATCTCGCGCTCGTCGAAGTTGTCGAGCGCCTCGCGCATGCCCTTCGCCCCGGGGAGCATGCCGAGCATGCCCTTGATCGAGCCGGCCTTGCGGAGCTGCTGCATCTGCTGCAGGAAGTCGTTCAGCGTGAACGAGTCGGTCGCGATCTTCTCGGCGACCTTGCGTGCTTCTTCCTCGTCGAAGGCACCCTGCGCCTGCTCGATGAGGGAGAGGATGTCGCCGAGGTCGAGGATGCGGCTCGCCATGCGGTCCGGGTGGAACGGCTCGAAGTCGTCGAGGCCTTCACCCGTGGAGGCGAACATGATCGGACGACCGGTCACGCTCGCGACCGACAGGGCTGCACCACCGCGGGCGTCGCCGTCGAGCTTCGAGAGGACGACGCCGGTGAAGTCGACGCCTTCCTGGAAGGCACGGGCGGTCGCGACGGCGTCCTGACCGATCATCGCGTCGATGACGAAGAGGACCTCGTCCGGGTCGACGGCCTTGCGGATGTTCGCGGCCTGCTTCATCAGCTCGGCGTCGACACCGAGGCGACCGGCGGTGTCGACGATGACGGTGTCGTACTGCTGGTCGACGGCGGCCTTGATCGCGTTCTTGGCGACCTTGACCGGGTCGCCGACGCCGTTGCCGGGCTCGGGAGCGAAGACGTGCACGCCAGCCTGCTCGCCGACGACCTGCAGCTGCTGGACGGCGTTCGGACGCTGGAGGTCCGCCGCGACGAGCATCGGCGTGTGGCCGTCCTTCTTGAGCCACTTGCCGAGCTTGCCGGCGAGGGTCGTCTTGCCGGCGCCCTGCAGGCCCGCGAGCATGATGACCGTCGGCGGCCGCTTGGCGAACTCGAGCCGACGCTGCTGCCCGCCGAGGATGCCGACGAGTTCCTCGTTGACGATCTGGACGACCTGCTGCGCCGGGTTCAGCGCCTTGTTGACCTCGTCGGAGAGGGCGCGTTCCCGCACTGCTGCGGTGAACGCCTTGACGACCTCGAGCGCGACGTCGGCGTCGAGGAGCGCCCGTCGGATCTCGCGGACGGTGCCGTCGACGTCGGACGGAGTCAGCCGACCCTTGCTCCGCAGGTTGCGGAAGGTCTCGGTCAGCCGATCGGAGAGTGAACCGAATTGCGCCATGATCCGTCGATTCTACAAGGGCCTCGGACAGTTCACCGCAGGAGGACCCCGTCGGCGAGCGCGACGGCCTCCCCGAGCCCGACGTCGACGACCACGGGAGCGGTCGACGGCGTGCGGTCGAGGGTCGGGAACCACCGTCGTCCGGGCGACACGAGGACGAGCAGCCCGCGCACGTCGCCGACCGGCGCGAAGTCCGGCACGGGCGGGTTGGCGTACGGCTCGAGACCGTGCCGACCGAGGACCTCGACCGCCCCGAGGACGTCGGGGACCGCGATGCCGACCTCGCTGACCGACAGGAGGAACGCGTGGCCGTCCGTGTGGGACGAGGGCGCAGGCAGCGCCCGACGCTCGATGAGTTCGAGGACCTGCCGGTCCGGCCCTTCGAAGTACACCGACCGCGAGTCCCAGTTCGGCGGCCCCTCGAACTCGTCGGCGTCGTCCGTGCCGAGGACCGTCGCGATGCCCGCGATCCAGGACTTGGCGGCGGCGAAGGACCCGGTCGGGATCGTGAACGCGAGGTGGTGCGCGCCGGTCATCTGGTCGAGCGGGCGGAACACGAGGCCCGTGGTGCCGAGGACCACCCGGACGGCACCCTCGTCCGCCCGGACGTCGCACCCGAGGCGTTCGTAGAACCGCGCCGTGTCGTCGAGCGACCGGGTGGCGAGCTGTACCTGCTGGATCTGCATGCCCCCATCGCACTCCCTCAACCGCACTCGAGGTCAAGCACGGGACTACGGTCCGGAGCATGCGTCTCGGTGAGATAGACCTCGGTGGGTGGGCGCGACTCGTCGGTGCCGTCGTCCTGTGCACCGCCCTCGCCTGGGTGTTCGGGTCCACCCTGGCGGGCGGGCCCCTCGCCGTCGTGGCGCCCGCGGCGATCGGGTTCGGCCTGCTCATCGCGGTCGTCGTCGTGGTCAGCTGGGCGCGGTACGGCGGGTACCAGGTGCACCGGGCCGTGCAGCGGTGGATCCGGGGCGGTCCCGAGCCGGTGGGCGTGCCGGCGGCGAAGCGGGTCCGGGCGCTGTCGCAGTTCATCGACCGCACCGGCTGGTACGGCTGGCTGGCTGTCGCCGCCGCCGCGATCTTCACCGTCGACGGCCTCCTCCAGCTCGCCGGACGTTCCGACTGGCGCGCCGTCCTGCTCGCGCTGCTCCCCGCGACGATCTGGGCCGGGAACGCGATCAACGCGCTGGTGATCGAGCGCCGTTGGCGGCCGCGGGCGAAGGCGCTCTACGAGGAGGAGCTCCAGACCGCATCGTGGACGGATCTCCCACCGCTCTGAACGGGTTGTTGGACGGAGTCCAGGAACCGTCGTAGCCTGGTCGTCATGCCGGCCCTCGACATCCTCCGACGCCCGGGTCCCACCGACTACGCCGAGGGACTCGCGCTGCAGCGGCACCTCCGCGCCGAGGTCGTCGCAGGTCGCTCCCCCGGCGCGCTCGTCCTCTGCGAGCACCCGTCCGTGTACACGGCGGGTCGCCGCACCGAACCCTCCGACCTGCCGACGGACGGCTTCCCCGTGGTCGAGGTCGACCGTGGCGGCCGGATCACCTGGCACGGGCCGGGGCAGCTCGTCGCCTACCCGATCGTCCGGCTCGCCGAGCCGCTCGACGTCGTGGCGTGGGTGCGCGACCTCGAGCAGGTGATCATCGACGCCGCGGCCGCGTTCGGTGTCACAGCCGAGCGGGTCGACGGCCGGAGCGGCGCGTGGGTGCACGACGACACCACGACCGGGACCGACGGCACTCGACCCGGCAGCACCGCGAAGGTCGGCGCCATCGGCCTGCACGTCGCCGAGGGCGTCACCAGCCACGGCATCGCGATCAACTGCACGAACGCCCTCGACGCCTACGCGGCGATCGTCCCGTGCGGCATCGCCGACGCCGGCGTCACGACCCTCAGCGCCGCCGCCGGCCGCACGATCACCGTGGACGAGGTCGCGGCGGTGGTCGCCGAGCGCACGCAGGCCGCGGTCGACGGCATGCACACCAGGAACCGGATCAGCAGCACCGCTCGACAGGAGACCCTCGCATGACCCTCGCCCCCGAAGGCCGCCGCATGCTCCGCGTCGAGGCACGCAACGCCCAGACGCCGATCGAGACGAAGCCGGCGTGGATCAAGACCCGCGCCACCCAGGGCCCCGAGTTCCGCGAGCTCTCCGCCCTGGTCAAGGACAAGCAGCTGCACACCGTCTGCCAGGAGGCCGGCTGCCCGAACATCTTCGAGTGCTGGGAGGACCGCGAGGCCACCTTCCTCATCGGCGGCTCCCAGTGCACCCGCCGCTGCGACTTCTGCCAGATCGACACCGGCAAGCCCGAGCCGCTCGACCGCGACGAACCCCGCCGGGTCGCCGACTCCGTCGTGTCGATGGGACTCAAGTACGCCACGGTGACCGGCGTCGCTCGGGACGACCTCGACGACGGCGGCGCCTGGCTCTACGCCGAGACCATCCGCCAGATCCACGAGCACTCCCCCGGCACCGGCGTGGAGATCCTCGTACCGGACTTCAACGGCCGCCCGGACCAGCTCGGCCAGGTGTTCGACGCCCGGCCGGAGGTCTTCGCGCACAACGTCGAGACCGTGCCGCGCATCTTCAAGCGCATCCGGCCCGCCTTCACGTTCGAGCGCTCCCTCGACGTCATCACGCAGGGCCGCGACGCCGGGCTCGTGACGAAGTCGAACCTCATCCTCGGCATGGGCGAGGAGCGCACCGAGGTCGAGGACGCCCTGCAGCGCTTGCACGACGCCGGCACGGACATCATCACGCTGACGCAGTACCTCCGCCCGTCACCTCGACACCTGCCGGTCGCCCGGTGGGTCCGCCCGGAGGAGTTCGTCGAGCTGCGCGAGGTCGCGGAACAGATGGGCTTCGCCGGTGTGCTCGCCGGGCCCCTCGTCCGCTCGTCGTACCGCGCGGGTCGGCTCTGGGCGCGCGCGACGGTGGCGCGCGGGGGCACGGTGCCGGAGCACGTGTCCCACCTGCTGGACGCCACGCCGGGCCGCCAGGCGGTCTGAAGCCGCCTCCCGTCCGACGTTGCCCTGGGACAGGGCGCCTGGTCGCTACGCGCGGCCGCGGATGCTCCGGAGGAGCCAGCCGATGACCGCCAGCAGGATGAGCACGATGCCCACCCAGAGCAGGAACTTCAGCGCACCGACGAAGATGCCGCTGAAGAGCAGGACGAGGCCGACGATGATCGCGATGATCAGCAGAGCGGGCATGAGGGTCTCCAATCCCTGGAACGAGACCGGACGGATGCCCGGGCCGTAGCGAGACGGTACACGCGGAACGGCGTCCGCGTTCGCCCCCGGACGAGCGCTCAGCCGACCAGGTTCTGCACGAACACGTGCGGCGTGAAGCCGGTGAGGTCGTTGATCCCCTCGCCCTGCCCGATGAGCTTGATCGGGATGCCGGTCTTCTCCTGCACGCTGAGCACGAACCCGGCCTTGGCGGACCCGTCGAGCTTCGTGATGACGAGCCCGGTGACGCCGGCACCCTCGATGAACGCCTGCGCCTGTGCGAGGCCGTTCTGACCGGTGGTGGCGTCGAGGACGAGCAAGACCTCGGCGATCTCGGTCTGCTTCTCCACCACGCGCTTGATCTTCGACAGCTCGTCCATCAGCCCGGCCTTGGTGTGCAGCCGGCCCGCGGTGTCGATGACCACGATCTCGGTGCCGGTGCGGATGGCCTGCTCGACGGTCTGGTACGCCACCGATGCCGGGTCCTGCCCGGGCTGGGACGGCCGGACGACGTCGACGCCGGCGCGCTCGGCCCACGTGGCGACCTGCTCGACGGCTGCGGCGCGGAAGGTGTCCGCCGCCCCGACCAGCACCGTGCGGTCGTAGGTCTTCAGGAACTTCGCGAACTTGCCGATCGTGGTGGTCTTGCCGACGCCGTTCACGCCGACGACGAGCACGACGGCCGGCCGTGCGCTGAGCTTGAGGGTGGTGTCGAGCTTCGAGAGCCGTTCTTCGAGGACCTCGCGGAGCATGCGCTGCAGGTCGGCGGGGTCCGTCGTGCCGTACCGGTCGACCCGCGCGTGCAGGTCCTCGATGATCTCCTCGGAGATGTCCGGCCCGAAGTCCGCGCCGATGAGCGCCGTCTCGAGGTCGTCCCACGTGGTCTCGTCGATCGTCTTGCGCTGGAACAGCCCGCGCAGCCGGGAGGACAGTGACCAGGAACTCGCCATGCTCCCAGCTTAGAGCGCACCACATGTCCGCTGTGCCCGGTAGGCTGGTGGACACGAAGGGGAGTATTCCTCCTCGGTGTCCCCGTCAGTACGGGCCGGAACGATCCGGCTCCGGGGCGCCGGTCGTGACCCGGACATCGGACGGGCCGTGACGGAAGAGACCTTCAGGCCTCGGCGTACCCACCAGCTGGTCGCGCCCTCACCTGAAGGAACCCGTTGGACGTCCCACTCTTCGTCTGGTTGCTCACCATCGCCGGCATCCTCGCGCTGCTGGTCTTCGACTTCTACTCGCACGTGCGGACACCCCACGTGCCGCACATCCGCGAATCGGCGTTCTGGTCCGCGTTCTACATCGGCCTCGCCGTCCTGTTCGGCGTCGGCATCTGGGTGTTCGGCGGACACCAGGCCGGCGGTGAGTACTTCGCGGGGTGGCTCACCGAGAAGGCGCTCTCGGTCGACAACCTCTTCGTCTTCCTCATCATCATGTCGAGCTTCGCCGTGCCGAAGGAGTTCCAGCAGAAGGTGCTCCTCGTCGGCGTCGCGATCGCCCTGGTCGCCCGCGGGATCTTCATCGCCCTCGGCGTGACGATCATCGAGAACTACTCGTGGGTGTTCTACCTGTTCGGTGCGCTGCTCTTCTGGCTCGCCTGGTCGCAGGCACGGGGCGGCAACGAACACGACGCCGACGAGGGCGACTCCCGCCTCATCCGGGTGCTCCGCCGCGTCATCCCGACGTCGAAGGACTACGACGGCGACCGCCTCACCACGAAGGTCGACGGCAAGCGGCTCTTCACGCCGATGCTGCTCGTCATGGTCGCGATCGGCCTCACCGACGTGCTCTTCGCGCTCGACTCGATCCCCGCGATCTTCGGCCTCACGCAGGACGCCTTCATCGTGTTCACCGCGAACGCGTTCTCGCTCCTGGGGCTCCGGCAGCTGTACTTCCTCATCGCCGGGCTGCTCGAGCGGCTCATCTACCTGGGGCAGGGCCTCGCGGTCATCCTCGGGTTCATCGGCGTGAAGCTCGTCTTCCACGCCATGCACGTCAACGAGCTGCCGTTCATCAACGGCGGCGAGCACATCGAGTGGGCCCCGGAGATCCCGATCTGGTTCTCGCTGAGCTTCATCGCGCTGACGATCGCCGTCGCGACGGTCGCGTCGCTCGTGGTCTCGAAGCGCCGCGCGGAGCGCGGGCTCACCCCGACGGGGCAGCCGCGGGACGCGGTGGCGGCGGACGCGGAGTAGCGCGACTGCTGACGGACGGGAGGCGCGGTGCCAGCTGGCACCGCGCCTCCCGTCCGTCTGTGCCCGAGTCTCGGGGCACGCCCGCCGAATCTCGGGCTGAGCGACAGTTCTCGCGATGCGGAGCGCGAGAAGTGTCGCTCAGGCCGAGACTCGGAGCACGCCCGCCGAATCGCGGGCTGAGCGAGCGCGCGGGCGCGCTACGCGACGGCCTCGGCCGGCTCCGGCTCGCGCTTCTGCACGCGCTGGCCGACCACGGCGGAGACCCCGTCCTGCCGCATCGAGACGCCGTACAGCGCGTCGGCGATCTCCATCGTGCGCTTCTGGTGCGTGATGACGATGAGCTGCGACGACGCCCGGAGCCGCTCGAACACCGTGAGCAGGCGCCCGAGGTTCGCGTCGTCCAGCGCCGCCTCGACCTCGTCCATGATGTAGAACGGCGACGGGCGGGCGGTGAAGATCGCCACGAGCAGCGCCACCGCGGCCAGGGACCGCTCCCCGCCGGACAGCAGCGTGAGCCGGTCGATCTTCTTCCCGGCGGGCTTGACCTGCACCTCGATGCCGGTGTGCAGGAGGTCGTCCGGGTTCGTGAGCGTGATCGACCCCGAGCCGCCGGGGAACAGGATCGGGAAGATGACGTCGAAGGCCTCGCGGGTGTCCGAGAACGCGGAGTCGAAGATCGACTGCATCTTCGTGTCGAGCTCGTCGATGATCGTCATGAGGTCGGTGCGGGTCTTCTGGAGGTCCTCGAGCTGCTCGGCGAGGAACGCGTGCCGTTGTTCGAGGGCCTGGAACTCCTCGAGCGCGAGCGGGTTCACCTTGCCGAGCTGACCGAGGTCACGCTCGGCCGCCTTGAGCCGACGCTCCTGCTCCGCACGGTCGTAGGGCACGGTCTCGACGTCGGCGGGGTCGACCTCGTCGGTGCTGTCGAACTCCGGCAGGGCGGGGCCGCCGGGCAGGGTGGACTCCGCGTCCACGAGCTCCGGGACGTCGGTGTCGGCGTCGGTCTCGGCATCGGTCTCGTCCGTCGTCGACTGGATGCCCGCTGCCTCGGCTGCGGAGGCGGCCGCGGCGCGCTCCGCCTCACGGTGCCGCCGCGCGAGGACCCGCGGGTCGATGAGCACGTCGACGGGCACCGGCACGTGCGGCCCGTACTCGGCGACGAGCACGGCCTCGACCAGCCCGAGCTCGCTCTGCGCCCGGTCGAGGACACCCGACACGTGCAGCTTCTTCTCGTAGATCTCCATCTCGAGCGAGTGCACCCCGTCGGTGATGGTCTGCAGGCGGTCCCGGAGCTCGCGCTCCTCGTTCCGGATGGTCTGCAGCTCGGTGTTCCGCTTCGAGCGCTCGGCCTCCTCGGACGCGAGCCGCACGCGGGCCTCGGCCAGCGACCGGTCCACCGCACCGAGCAGCACCGGCAGGTCCGCCAGCACGCTCTCGGCGACGGCGATCTGCCCGCGTCGGACGACCGCCCGCCGGGCGGCTTCCTCGGCCGCGGCACGCTCGGACTCGAGCTGTCGCTGCAGCGCGGCGGCACGGTTCCGCTCCGACCGCACCCGTTCGCGCACGGTCTCGACCTGGATGCGCTGCTCGATCTCCGCCGCACGAGCGGCCTCGAGCGCGTCCTGCAGCCCGGGCCGTTCGGACGCGTCGACGACCGGACGCGGACGCTCGGTGAAGGCACGGTGGGTCTGCTCGGCCTCGTCGAGGGCCGCCGCAGCCGCCTCGACGGCACCGTCCGTCTCGGCGAGGGCCGCCCGGAGCCGTTCGACCTCGGCGACCGCGTTCTCGGCCTTCGCCCGCGTGGAGGCGCTGCTCCGGTCGTACTCGGCCTTGGCCCGGGCGTGCGCCCGGGATGCAGCGTCGGCCTCGTCCGCCTGGCGGCGTGCGTCCTCGACGGCGGCGCGAGCGGCCTGGAGGCGCGTGGCCGCGTCCTCCGCGTCGCGTGCGACCGACTCGCGACGGTCCACCGCGTCGTCGCGCTCCGCGACGAGCTCGATGCGCGACGTCACGCGCTCCCCGCCGCCCGTGACGCGGACCGCACGGACGAGGTCACCGGACCGCGTCACGACCGTGGCGTGCGGGGCGGCCGCGAGCACCGCCTCCAGGTCGACGTCGTCCGACTCCGCGACCAGCGTGTCCCGCAGGATCGCGGCGATCGCCGGCGGTCCCTGGACGAGGTCGAGCGCGCGGCGCACGCCGGCGGGCAGCCCGTCGGGCAGGGCGGGGGTGGTCCCGATCGTCGCGGGGTCGGCGTCGGCGACGACGACGTCGATCCGGCCGATGTCCGCGGACCGGGCGTGCGCGACGGCATCGAGCGCGACCGTCCGGTCGTCGGCGAGGACGGCGTCGGCGAGTCCGTCGAGGGCGGTGGCGATCGCGCCCGCGAACCCCGGCACGATCGTGAGGCTGTCCGCGAGCCGGCCGACGATGCCCGCGCGACCGGCATCGATGAGCGCCTGCGAGCCGTCCCGCACGTCGATCGACATGCTGAGCGCGGCGACGCGGGCGTCCAGGGCGTCCCGTTCGCGTTCGAGGGCGTGCAGGCGGTCGCGGTGCTCGTCGCGGGCGGTCTGTGCCGTCTCCTGCTCGTCGCGGGCCGACACGAGTGCGGCGGCGAGGGCGTCCTCGTCGACGCCTTCGGACGGGTCCGTGCCGAGTTCGGCGAGGGCCGCTGCGGCACGCTCGGCACGCTCACCGGCCTCGGCGAGGGCGCGCTCGCGGCGCTCGCGGTCGGCGACGACCGACCCGCGTCGGGACCGGGCGACCTCGACCGCGGACGCGAGCCGCTGCGCCTCGAGGTCGTGCTGCGACACGAGCGCGGCCTGGGCGGCGATCCGTTCGTCGAGCGCGTCGAGGGCGGCGCGGGCGTCCTGCACGCGCTGCGCGACCCCGGCCGAGCCACGGGTCATCTCGGCCGCCTGGGCTTCGAGCCGGTCGGCCTCGTTCCGGACGCCCTGCACCCGCTCCGGAGTGATCGTCGGGCCCTGCTGCGGGGCGTCGGCCTGCTGCGCGAGGAACATCAGGCGCTGGGTCGCGAGGCTCGACAGTCCGCGGAGCCGTTCCTGCACGCTCTCGAGCCGGTGCACGACCGTCCGGGCGCGGTCCACGTCGTCGCCGACCATGCTCTGCTCGACGTGCTGCTGGCGGGCGCGGGTCTGGTCGAGGCGCTCCTGCAGGACGATCCGCTCGGACTTCCGGCCGGTCTCGATCTCCTGGTGCTCGTGGAGCTCGCGGCGCAGGCGGACGACGTCGTCAGCGAGGATCCGGGCCTTGGCGTCGCGGGCGACCGCGGCGACGGACTGCGCCTTCCGCGCGACCTCGGCCTGGCGGCCGAGGGGCTTGAGCTGGCGGCGGATCTCCCCCGCCAGGTCGGACAGGCGCGTGAGGTTCGTCTGCATCGCCTCGAGCTTGCGGAGGGTCTTCTCCTTGCGTCGGCGGTGCTTGAGGATCCCGGCGGCTTCCTCGATGAAGCCGCGGCGGTCCTCCGGGGTGGCGTGCAGGACCCGGTCGAGCTGCCCCTGGCCGACGATGACGTGCATCTCACGGCCGAGCCCGGTGTCGCTCAGGAGTTCCTGGACGTCGAGCAGGCGGCAGTTCTCGCCGTTGATCGCGTACTCGCTGCCGCCGTTGCGGAACAGCGTGCGGGAGATCGTCACCTCGGAGTACTCGATCGGCAGCAGGCCGTCGGAGTTGTCGATCGTGAGGAGCACCTGCGCGCGACCGAGCGGTCCGCGGGTCGAGGTGCCCGCGAAGATGACGTCCTCCATCTTGCCGCCGCGGAGGGTCTTCGCCCCCTGCTCCCCCATCACCCAGGCGAGCGCGTCGACCACGTTGGACTTGCCCGAGCCGTTCGGGCCGACGATGCAGGTGACACCGGGCTCGAACGCGAACGTCGTGGGCTGCGCGAAGGACTTGAACCCCTTGATGGTCAGGCTCTTCAAGTACATGCGGGTCTCCGGGAGGTCTCGTTGCGCGTCAGGCTAACGCGTGCGCGCCCGGGGACGTGGCTGGCACACGGGACAACGGTGGCTCGACCGGTTCATGAAGGCCTCGCGCACGATCGTGGCGCCGCAGCGCGGGCACGGCTTCCCTTGCTGCCCGTACACGGCGAGCCGCTGCGAGAAGTACCCGGACTGCCCGTTCACGTTGACGTACTGCGCGTCGAAGCTCGTGCCGCCGTCCTCGAGCGCCCGGCCGAGGACCGCCCGGACCTCGACGAGGAGCGTCCGGAGGTCGGCACGGGTCAGGCGGTCGGCGGCTCGGTCGTAGTGGAGCTTCGCGGCCCACAGCGACTCGTCGGCGTAGATGTTGCCGATGCCGCTCACGACGCCCTGGTCGAGGAGCACCCGCTTGATGCCGCTCGAGCGCTTCCGTGCCATCGCGACGAACCGGTCGTCGTCGAACGCCGGGTCGAGGGGGTCCCGGGCGATGTGGGACACCTGCTTCGGGATGCTCCGACGCCACGGTGCGTCCGGGTCGGTCTCGTCGACGTGTCCGCCGAACCCCGCGGGAGCACCGTCGATCGTCGGCACCATCGGGTCGATCGCCATCGAGCCGAACGTCCGCTGGTCGACGAACTCGAGCTCGACGGGCGGCTCCGCGGCGCCGTCGCGGTCGGTGCCGGTTGGCTGCACGTCGAGGAGGATCCGGCGGTGCTTCGCGGCCTCGCGCCCGCGACCGAGCAGGATCTGGCCGCTCATCCCGAGGTGCGCGACGAGCGCCTCGGCCGGATCGTCGGCGTGCACGGGCTGGAGCGGCATCCAGAGGAACTTGCCACGACGCACGGCGGCGGCGATCGTCCGACCCGTCAGGCGGTCGGCGAAGTCCTCCGCCGGGCCGTCGTGCCGGGTGAGGGCGCGGTCGTCGACGACGTCCACGTGCAGGATCCGGGCGCCGGTGACGGCGGGTTCGAGGCCGGCACGGACGACCTCGACCTCGGGGAGTTCGGGCACGCGGTCAGGCCACCCGGCCGGACAGGCGCGTCCACGCCTGCAGCGCGGCGGCCATCTCAGCGGTCTTCTTGCTCGACCCGGTGCCCGTCGACACGTCTTCGCCCTGGAGGACGACCGTCGCGTGGAAGGTCTTGTCGTGGTCCGGACCGGCCTCGGTCACGCGGTAGGACGGGTTGCCGAGCGCGAGGCTCGACGCGAGCTCCTGCAGGCTCGTCTTCGGGTCCATCGCGGCGCCGAAGCGGTCCGGGTCGATGAGCAGCGGCTCGACGAGCCGGAGCACGAGCGCCGTCGCCGGGTCCGGTCCCGCGGAGAGGTAGGTCGCACCGATGACGGCTTCGACGGTGTCCGCGAGGATCGACGACTTGTCGCGGCCGCCGGTCTGCTCTTCGCCCTTGCCGAGGCGGAGGTAGGCGCCGAGCCCGATCATCCGGGCGATCTCGGCCAGGGCGACCGTCGACACGAGGCTCGCCCGACGCTTGGCCAGGTCGCCTTCGTCGAGGTCGGGGAAGGACCGGTAGAGCTTCACGGTCACGGCCTGGCCGAGGATCGAGTCGCCGAGGAACTCGAGGCGTTCGTTGTGCCCGATGCCGCCGTGCTCGTACGCGTACGAGCGGTGCGTCAGGGCGAGTTCGAGCAGTTCGAGGTCGATGTCCGCCCCGAGGAGGTCACGCAGACGAACGACGTCCGGCCCCACGGGGCGGGACCCCGTGGCGCCGGACGTCGCGGTCATGCGTTCGGTCCGATCAGACGTCGGCGACCTTGCGGCCCTTGTACTCCATGTACAGGGCGGTGCCGGCCGAGTCCTCGACGACCTTCGCGCGGTGCGGGAGGCTGTAGGTGACCTTGCCGTTCTCGATCGTCTTCACGAGCTGGACCGGCGCGGCCTTCCACTGCGAACGACGGGCGTGCGTGTTGGCACGGGACTGCTTGCGCTTGGGAACGGCCATGGTGGTTCTCTTTCGGTTGGTCGGTGGTCAGTGGCGAAGGGCGGCGGTCAGTCGGCCTGGTCGGCGTCGGACCGCTCCTGACCCTCGGTGGTCTGGGGCGTGGTCGTGCTGGTTTCGTCGGCGAGGGCGAGCCCCTGGAGGGCCGCCCACCGCGGGTCCACGACCTCGGAAGCGCGGTGCTCACCGATGTCGGCCAGTCGTTCGCCCGTCACCGGGTCGAGGCCTGGGCAGTCCGGTCGGCAGACCGGCTGGAACGGCAGCGCCAGCACCACCGCATCTCGAACGACCTGTTCGCAATCCACGTGGTCATCGCGAACGAAGAAGTCGAAATCCTCCGAGGCATCATACGCGAAGAGCTCGGCGAAATCGACCTCGACCGGTTCGGTGATCTCGATGAGGCAGCGGGAGCACTCCCCCTCGGCCTCGGCCGACGCGTGCCCGGACACCAGGACACCCTCGTGCAGGCCCTCGAGCCGGACGTCGATGCGCATCTCGGCGCCGGGACGCACGGCGATCACACCGGCGCCCATCGCGTCCGGCACCTCGATGTCGAGCGAGTGCTCGCGCATCTCGCCCGGACGGTGCGCGAGGTCGCGCACGCGCAGGGCGTAGGGGCTGTTCACGGGGGAAGACACGATCGACGAGCCTACAGCGATCGGGCCGCCGAGTCGAGGCGGGCGCGCCGGGGCGGACCCTCGCGGCGTCAGCGCCCGGAGCGGGCCCTCGGCGGCGTCAGCGCCCGGTGTGCTCGTGGAGCGCGTCCGCGACGACCCGGGGCACGTAAGGGGACACGTCGCCCCCGAGGGAGGCGACCTGCCGGATGAGGGAGCTCGACACGTGCGCCCGAGCGGCCTCCGGCAGGAGGAACACCGTCTCGACGTCGGCCAGGTGCCGGTTCATGATCGCCATCGGCGTCTCGTACGCCACGTCCTCGCCGGAACGGACGCCCTTGACCAGCACCGTCGCCCCGACCTGCCGGCAGTAGTCGACGAGGAGTCCGGCGGTCCACTCCCCGACCCGCACGTTGTCCGGCACGCCGGTCTCGACGAGGGACTCCTCGATGAGCCGCACGCGGTCGACGGCCTCGAACATCGCCGGCTTCTTGTCCGGGTTGTGCACGACGAGGACGTGCACCTCGTCGAACAGCCCCGCCGCTCGACCGATCACGTCGAGGTGCCCGAGGGTCACGGGATCGAACGAACCGGGGACCACCGCGATCTGCGCCATGGCAGCGACGATACCGAGTCCGCGCGCTCAGTTCTTGCCGAGGAACGCGGCGTCGGACTCGTCGAGTCGCCGCGCGAGGGCTTCCCGCAGGGCCGGGTGGCCGTCGAGCTGCGGGTCCGGCTTGAGGACGCGCTCCGCTTCCTCGCGCGCGTCGACGATGAGGTCGGCGTGCTCGACCACGCGCAGGAGGTTGAGCGACGACCGGCCGCCGGACTGCCGTTCGCCGAGGACGTCGCCCTCGCGCCGGAGTTCGAGGTCCACCCGCGCGAGCTCGAAGCCGTCGTCGGAGGCGGCGACCGCGTCGACGCGTTCCCGCGAGGTCGTCTCGAGCTCGGCGGCGGTCACCAGGAGGCACACACCGGCGTACTGCCCGCGACCGATGCGTCCGCGGAGCTGGTGGAGCTGCGAGACACCGAACCGGTCGGCGTCGAGGACCGCCATCATCGAGGCGTTCGGGACGTCGACACCGACCTCGATCACGGTCGTCGCGACGAGGACGTCGATGTCGCCCGCGGCGAAGGACGTCATCACGCGGTCCTTCTCGTCCGCCGTCATCCGACCGTGCAGCACCGCGATCCGACGGCCGTCGAGGACCGGCATGGTGCGCATCCGTTCGGCGGTCGCCAGCACCGTCGCCGGGGCGCGCTTCGGGGCTTCGTCATCGCCGTCGGGAGCCGACTCGCCGTCGTCTTCGGCGTGGGCGTCGTCGATCGCCGGGCACACCACGAACGCCTGTCGACCGGCGCTGAGTTCCTCGGCCATGCGGGTCCAAATGCGGGACTCCCACCCGGGGTGCTCGGCCAAGCCCACCGTGAAGGTCTCGACGCCGGCTCGGCCGGAGGGCAGTCCGGTGATCGTCGACACGTCCAGGTCGCCGAAGACCGTCATCGCGACGGTGCGCGGGATCGGCGTGGCGGTGAGGACGAGCACGTGCGGGGGCGTCGCGCCCTTCGTGCGGAGGGCTTCACGCTGCTCGACGCCGAAGCGGTGCTGTTCGTCGACGACGACCAGCCCGAGCTCGGCGAAGTCGACGCGGTCGCCGAGCAGTGCGTGCGTCCCCACGACGAGCCGGGAACTGCCCGACGCCGCGGCGAGGAGCGCCCGACGACGTTCGTCGGTCGACTGGGAACCGGTGAGGATCACCGGGCGGAGTTCGGCCGCGAGGTCCGGTCCGAGGAACTTAACGATCGAGCGCAGGTGCTGCGCCGCGAGCACTTCGGTCGGGGCGATGAGGGCGGACTGTCCGCCGGACTCGGCGACCGTGAGCATCGCCCGGATCGCGACGAGGGTCTTGCCGGAGCCGACCTCGCCCTGGACGAGCCGGTGCATCGGCCAGTCCCCCGCGAGGTCGTGGTCGATCTCGGCGCCGACCGCCTGCTGGTCGTCGGTGAGCGTGAACGGCAGGGACGCGTCGAAGCGTTCGAGGATCCCGCCCGGCGACGCCGTCCGGGGCGTGGCGGCCGTGGCCCTGGCGGCGATGCGGCGCTGCACCAGTGCGGTCTGCAGGACGAACGCCTCGCGGTAGCGCAGGGCGTCCTGCGCACGCTTGAAGTCGGCCACCTTCTCGGGGCGGTGCAGCAGCTCGAGGGCCCGTCGGAACGGCACGAGGTCGAGTCGCGACCGCACCCGGGCGGGGATCGGGTCGGGGACGTCGGGCAGGGTGTCGAGGACGATGGCCATCGACTTGGCGATCTGCCACGAGGTGAGCGTCGAGGTCGCCGGGTAGATCGGGATCGGCTGGCGGGACCAGCGGATCGCTTCTTCGGATTCCGGGTCGGCCGTGGCGCGGGGGTCGTCACGGTCGAAGAGCTCGTAGTCGGGGTGCGCCAGTTGCCGGGCGCCGCGGTAGTCGCCGACCTTGCCGGAGAAGATGCCGCGGGCACCGGGCACGAGGTCCTTCGTGCGCCAGCCCTGGTTGAAGAACGTCAGCGTGAGCAGGCCCTTGCCGTCGCCGATCTTGGCTTCGAGGATGGACCCGCGACGAGCGCGCATCGTGCGTTCCCGGACGTCGACGACTTCGGCCACGATCGTCACGCTCTCGCCGATCGCGAGGGAGTCGAGTGCCGTCAGGGCGCCCCGTTCGGCGTAGCGGCGCGGCGCGTGCTCGAGGAACTCGCCGACCGTGCGGTACCCGAACGCCTTCTCGATCGCACTGGCCGTCCGGCCGCCGAGGACGTTCGCGAGCCGCGCGTCGAGCGGTGCCGGGCCGAGGTCCGGCGCCGCGGGCTCGGTTGTCGTTCCGGTCGTGGCCACACGTCAACGGTACCCGGCGCGACCGACGTCACCCGCGCCTCCAGACCGGCCTGTGGACAACTCCGGGAGCGGGCCGCCGGGCCGCTACGGTGGCTGCATGACCCGCATCATCGCCGGCGCCGCCGGTTCCACGACGCTGCGGGTGCCGAAGTCCGGCACCCGACCGACGAGCGACCGCGTGCGCGAGGCGCTGTTCTCGTCGTTGGAGGCACGTGGGCTCGTGGACGACACGTCCGTGGCGGACCTCTACGCCGGCACGGGCGCGCTCGGGCTCGAAGCGGCGTCCCGCGGTGCGGTCGAGGTCGTGCTCGTCGACCGGGCGTCCGCTGCGGCCGAGGCCTGCCGGGCGAACGCGAAGGCCGTGCAGCGGCGCGTGCCGGGGGTGCGGATCGACGTGCAGCCGCAGCCCGTGCTCGGCTACCTGCGCAGCACCGTGCGCACGTTCGACCTGGTGTTCATCGACCCGCCGTACGACGTCACCGAGCACGAGATCGCCGAGGTGCTCGAGACCCTCGTGCCGCGGCTGACGGACCACGCCGTCGTCATCGTCGAGCGGAGCAAGCGGTCGGACGAGCCGACGTGGCCGGCCGGGCTCGAGCCGTTCAGCAAGCGCAGCTACGGCGAGACCGTGGCGTGGGAGGCCGTGGTCGCGCGCGGCTGACGCGCGCGCGGGCCGCGGCGGCGGGCGCGGGCGTCGGTTGCGCGCGTGGGCCGACACCGCACCGGTCGATCGACGCGTGCCCTGTCGCACCCTGCGCACGAACCCATGCGTGCGCATGGGCCGACACCGCACCGGTCGATCGACGCGTGCGGTGTCGCGAACGCGCGCACCGGCGGGAGGCGCGGGTCGCGCCCGGCGGGCCCGTCGCGCACCGTGCGTGCACGTCGGGAGGCGCGGGTCGCGCCCGGCGGGCACGTCGCGCACCGTGCGCCGTGCGGGTCAGCCCGCGGCGCCGTCCCAGTCGGCGTACGGGTCCCACCCGGTGGTCGCGACGGGCACGCCGCCGCGCACGAGGTCCGATGCACCCCGCTCCCGCACGACCCCGATGCGCCGGAAGCCACCGGGCAGCGGGATCCCCGCCGGGAACGTGGCCAGGAGCCCGTGGTCCTCGCCGCCGTGCAGGGCGACCTCGTCGAGGTCCGCCTCGAGCGACAGCGTGACGCGGCTGGCGCGGGCGAGCCGACCGGCGTCGATCGCCAGACCGTCGGACAGGTCGAGCATCGCCGTCGCCCCGCCCCGGCCGGCGACCGGCCCGTCGGCGATGGGCGGGCGGGGGCGCCGCTGCCGGGCGACGTCGGGGTCGAGGTCCGCCCCGCTCGCGATGGTCGCCGCGCGGGAGGGTTCGCCGTCGGGGTCGACGCCCTCGCGGAAGAGCCGCGAGAGCCCGCGAGCAGCAGCGCCGAGCTCCCCCGACACCGCGAGGACGTCCCCGACGCGGGCACCAGAGCGAAGCACGGGGGAACGTCCCTCGAGGTCACCGAACGCGGTCACCGAGACCGTGAACGTGGCCGAGGTGGACAGGTCACCACCGACGACACCGCACCCCGGCGCGAGGGCGTCCACGGCGAGCCGCACCCCGTCGGCGAAGGACTCGAGCACCGCCACCGGGGTGTCCTGCGGCGCGGCGAGGGCGATCACCAGCCCGGACGGCACGGCACCCATCGCGGCGACGTCGGAGAGGTTCGTCGCGGCGGCCTTCCACCCGACGTCCTCGGGTGAGGACCACGCCCACCGGAAGTCCGGACCGTGCACCATCATGTCCGTCGTCACCACGAAGCGGCCGTCCGGGGCGGCGACGACCGCGCAGTCGTCACCCGGCCCGACGACCGGCGAACCGGCTGGGAGCCGCCGCACGATCCGGTCGAGGACGGCGAGTTCGCCGAGGTCCCCCACCCTCGGTCCGGCCCAGGCCTCGTCCGTCGCGTCCACACGAGAACGGTAGCCTGGACGGCGATGGACACCGTGCGCCGCCCCACCTGGAAGATCGCGATCGTGGGGCTCGTGGTCGCCCTCGCGGCGGGGCTCACCGGCTGCACGAACGCCGTCGCGATGTCCCCGGCGCCCTCGGCGGACGCCGCTGCGTGTGCTGCCGCGCAGGTCCGGTTGCCGGCCGCGGTGGACACGAAGTTCGACCTCCGGAACACGAACGCGCAGTCGACCGCGGCGTGGGGCGACCCCGAGGTGGCGCTGTACCACTGCGGTGTCGCGGTGCCGACGGTCTCGGACCTGCCGTGTTTCTCGCTCGGCGGGGTGGACTGGATCCGGGACGACCGGGGGAAGCAGATCGTCTACACGACGTTCGGACGGTCGCCGGCGGTGCAGGTCGTGATCGACTCGACGAAGACCACGAACCAGGTGGTGCAGGACGTCACGGACGCGGTGTCGACGCTGCCGAAGGACGGACACAAGTGCCTGGACCCGTCCGACGTCCAGGGCTGACCCGGAGCCCGAGCTCGGTCAGCGGACCGCGGCGCGCCCCAGCTCGATCAGCTCGGTGACGAGTTCGCCGTAGGGGACCCCGGACGCCGCCCAGCAGCGCGGGTACATCGACAGCGGGGTGAACCCGGGCATCGTGTTCACCTCGTTCACCACGAACCCGTCGTCGGTGAGGAAGCAGTCCACCCGCGCCAGGCCGGAACCGCCGATGGCCTCGAAGGCACGGGCACCGATCGACCGGATCTCGTCGGTCTGGTCATCGGTCAGGGGTGCCGGGCAGAGCAGGGACTCGTCCCCGCCGAGGTACTTCGACGCGAAGTCGTAGAAGCCGTCCTCGGCCACGACGATCTCGCCCGGCAGGCTCGTGCGCGGCACACCGTCGCGGCCCTCGAGCACGGCGACCTCGACCTCGCGCCCGATGACCCGGGGCTCGACGATCACCTTGGAGTCGTGTTCGAACGCCAGGTCCATCGCGGCACCGAGCTCCGCCGGGTCGTCCACGCGGGACACCCCCATGCTCGAGCCAGCACGCGCCGGCTTCACGAAGAGCGGCCACCCGTGCGCGGCGATCGCCTCGGCGACGTCGACCGGGTCCGCGGCCCATTCGCGACGGAGCACCGTCGTCCACGGGGCGACCCGGAGTCCGGCGTGCTCGAGGACGGCCTTGGCGACGTGCTTGTCCATCGCGAGGGCACTGGCGAGCACACCGTCGCCGACGTACGGCAGCCCGGCGATCTCGAGCAGGCCCTGGACCGTGCCGTCCTCGCCGAACGGACCGTGCAGGATCGGGAACACCACGTCGACCGCGATCGTCGTGATCGAGCCGTCCGGGTGCGAGACCACGAGTTCGTTCGTGGCGGGCGAGGTCGGGAACGCCACGCGCGTGCCGTTGTCCGGCACGGTCGGCAGCACGCCGTCGCGGAGCGTCCACTGTGCCGGGTCGTCGGCCTGCAGCGTGAACGCGCCGTCCCGGGTGATCCCGATCGGCACGAGGTCGTACTCGGTGCGGTCGACGACGTCCATGATCCCGCCGGCGGTCACGCAGCTGATCTCGTGCTCGCTCGACCGACCGCCGAACAGCACGGCGACGGTCGTGGGAGCGGAAGCGATCGTGGGCATGGCAGTCCCCTTGCTGGTCGGGACCGGACCCGTCACTCGCCCTGGGGCTCGTCGGTCTCGGTGAGGTGCGGTGCGATGTTGCGTGGATCGAGCCTACCGGCGAGCACCTCGGCGACCTGCCCCACGATGGGCATGTCGACGCCGTTCGCCGCGGCGAGCTCGAGGATCGGTGCGACGGACGCGAGCCCCTCGGCGGTCTGGTTCATCTGGCGGACGACCTCGTCGAAGCGGTAGCCCTGGCCGAGGAGCCGTCCGGCGGTGTTGTTCCGCGAGAGCGGCGACTGGCACGTGGCGATGAGGTCGCCGAGCCCGGCGAGCCCGGACAGCGTCGACGGCTGCGCCCCGAGCGACACCGCGAAGTCGGTCATCTCGGCGAGGCCGCGGGTGATGATCGACGCCTTCGTGTTCTCGCCGTAGCCGACGCCGTCCACGATGCCGATCGCGACGGCGATGAGGTTCTTCAGCACGCCGCCGAACTCGGTCCCGATGACGTCGGTGTTGATGAACGACCGGAAGTACGGGTTCGTGGCGACGGCCGCCACCGCTGTCGCCGTCTCGGCCGACGTGGACGACACGACGGCGGCGGTCGGCTGCCGACGGGCGATCTCGAGCGCGAGGTTCGGGCCGCTCGCGACGGCGATGCGGTCCTGGTCGATGCCGAGGCCGTCGAGGAGGACCTCGCTCATCCGGAGCCCGGTGCCCTTCTCGACGCCCTTCATGAGGCTGACCACCGGCACGCCGTCCGGGAGGAGCGCACGGATCGCGGCGAGGTTCGAGCGCAGCGTCTGCGACGGGACCGACACGTACACCTGTTCGGCGCCGGACAGCACGGCCTCGAGCGACGTCGACGCCGTGAGCGTGCGCGGGAGGTTGATGCCGGGCAGGTACTCGGAGTTCCGCTTCGTCTCGGTGATCTCCCGGGCGACCTCGGGCCGCCGTGCCCAGACGACCGTGGAGGCGCCGCCCTCGGCGAGCACCTTCGCGAACGTGGTCCCCCAGCTCCCGGCCCCGATGACGGCCACGCGGGGCTTGTCGGTCGACTGCATCACCACGCGGATGGCGGCGGTGTCGACGGCGCCCGGTGCGGCGACCGCGGGGTCCGGGTGGTCCTCGTGCGGGCGGAGGCCCGTGCCGTGGTCACTCAAACCTGCCGGTCTCCTTCTGGTTGTTCGCCGCGGGGTCCCAGCGGGTGGCCGGCGCCTGCTCACCGCGGAGCTCCTCGAGCAACGCCGTGATGCGGGCCATCACGAGCGCCGTGGCCTCGACGAGCGTCTGCTGGTCGATCGGCCGACCGCGGTAGGCCGACAGGTCGACCGGGTCGCCGACGATCACGTCGACGCGGGAGGGCGGGAAGAGCCGGAGCTTCTTGCCGTAGCGCGCCATGATGTTCTGCGTGCCCCAGTGCGCCATCGGGATGAGCGGCACGTCGTTCTCGAGCGCGATCCGCACCGCACCCGTCTTGCCGCGCATCGGCCAGAGGTCGGGGTCGCGGGTCAGGGTGCCCTCGGGGTAGACGATGATCGCGCCGCCCTGCTCGACGAGCGAACGGCCGCCGCCGAGCGGGTCGCTCAGTCGCGTGCGCCCGGACCGCTCGACGGGGATCTGCCCCATGCCCGACATGAGCTTGCCGAAGACGGGCACCTTGAACAGGGACGCCTTCGCGAGGAACCGCGGGGCCCGCTTCGAGATCCACACGGCCGTGCCGACCACGAGCGGGTCGATGTTCGTGAAGTGGTTCGGCGCGAGGACGAACGCGCCGTCCGCCGGCAGTCGGTTCGGGCCGTGCCAGCGGTACCGCGCGGAGAACCGGAACGTCGGGATGACGATGGACGCGACGACGCGGAACGCGGCGTTCAGCTCACCGCGGCGCCACCGGCGCCCAGGGACGGGATCGCCCGTGGCGACCTGCGAGGCGGGGGTGCGCCGCGCCTCCAGGCCGTCACCGGGCTGTTCCGGACCGTCAGCCGCGAGCGGAGACGACACCGCGCTCAACCTGCGAAGTCGAAGTCGGCGCCGAGCTTGCGGAGCTTCGGGATGAAGTGCTCGTAGCCGCGGCTGATGATGCCGACGTTCGTGATGTGGGACTCACCCTCGGCGGTGAGCGCCGCGATGAGGTGGCTGAAGCCGCCGCGGAGGTCCGGGACGCGGACGTTCGCGCCGTGCAGCTTCGTCGGGCCGGTGATCACGGCCGCCTGCTCGAACGGGCGGCGGGCGACGCGACGGTCGTGGCCGGGCAGCCCCTCCTTGTGGACGACGATGTCGGCGCCCATCTCGTTGAGGGCATCGGTGAAGCCGAACCGGTTCTCGTAGACGGTCTCGTGCACGACGCTGCGGCCCTCGGCCTGCGTGAGCGCGACGACGAGCGGCTGCTGCCAGTCCGTCATGAAGCCGGGGTGCACGTCGGTCTCGATGACGACGGGGCGGAGGACCTCACGCTCGCGGTAGAAGCGGATCCCGTCCTCCTGGACGTCGAAGCCGCCGCCGACCTTGCGGAAGACGTTGAGGAACGTCATGAGCTCCTGCTGCTTCGCGCCCTCGACGAAGATGTCGCCGTTCGTCGCGAGTGCGGCGGAGGCCCAGCTCGCGGCCTCGTTGCGGTCGTTGATCGCACGGTGCGTGTAGCCCCGGAGCGACTCGACGCCCTCGATGAAGATGGTGCGGTTCGGCTCGACCGTGACGATCGCGCCCATCTTCTGCAGGATCGCGATGAGGTCCATGATCTCGGGCTCGATCGCGGCGTTGCGCAGTTCCGTGACGCCCTCGGCGAGCACCGACGAGAGCAGGACCTGCTCGGTCGCGCCGACGCTCGGGTAGGGCAGCTCGATCTCGGCGCCCTTCAGCCCGTTCGGGGCGGTCAGGTGGATGCCGTTGAGCTGCTTGTCGACGACGGCGCCCATCGCGCGGAGGGCGTCGAGGTGGAAGTCGATCGGCCGGTCGCCGATGCGGCAGCCGCCGAGGTCGGGGATGAACGCCTCGCCGAGCTTGTGCAGCAGCGGACCGCAGAACAGGATCGGGATGCGGCTCGAGCCGGCGTGGGCGTCGATCTCGGCGAAGTGCGCCGACTCGACGTTCGACGGGTCGAGGATGAGCTCGCCTCGTGCAGGATCGGTGATGCGCACGCCGTGCACCTCGAGCAGCCCGCGGACGACCTTGACGTCGGAGATGTCCGGGACGTCCTTGAGGATCGACGGGGTGTCACCGAGCAGCGACGCCACCATGGCCTTCGTCGCGAGGTTCTTCGCCCCGCGGACCTCGATGCGCCCCACGAGCGGCTTGCCCCCGCGGATGACGATCTCGTCCGACTTGAGGCCCACGCGCGCCCCTGCGGCTGCTGCGTCCTGTACGAGAGAGTTCACTACTTCACCGGCAATGTCTTCGGCCGCCAACGGGAGCGGCGGGATTCGAACTCCGTGATCGCGGTCTCGTCACGGAGGGTGAGCCCGATGTCGTCGAGCCCTTCCATCAACCGCCAACGAGTGTAAGCGTCGATCTCGAACGGCACGTCCACATCGCCGAGCGACACGCGCTGCGCCACGAGGTCCACCGTCGCCTCGATGCCCGGGTTCGCCTCGATCGCAGCCCAGAGGCGCTCGACTTCCGATTCGGTCACGATCGCGGTGACCAGGCCCTGCTTGCCGGCGTTGCCCTTGAAGATGTCCGCGAAGCGGGGCGAGATGACGACCCGGAACCCGAAGTCGCGGAGCGCCCAGACGGCGTGCTCGCGGCTCGACCCGGTGCCGAAGTCGGGGCCGGCGACGAGCACCTTCGCGTTGTCGTACGGAGCCTGGTTGAGGACGAACGAGGGGTCCTGGCGCCAGCCGGAGAACAGGGCGTCCTCGAAGCCGGTCTTCGTGACGCGCTTGAGGTAGACCGCGGGGATGATCTGGTCGGTGTCGACGTTCGAGCGCTTCAGGGGCGCGGCGATGCCGGTGACGGTGGTGATCTTGTCCATCAGATGGTCCCCTCGGTGGTCGTCTCGGTGGTCGTCGCCGACAGCGCGGCGATCTCGTCGTCGGTCTGCAGGTCCCACGGGCTCGACAGCGTCCCGCGGATCGCCGTCGCGGCGGCGACGAGCGGGGACACCAGGTGCGTCCGTCCGCCCTTGCCCTGCCGACCCTCGAAGTTGCGGTTCGAGGTGGAGGCGCAACGCTCCCCCGGCGCGAGCTGGTCGGGGTTCATCCCGAGGCACATCGAGCAGCCGGCGAACCGCCACTCGGCGCCGAACTCCTTGATCACGACGTCGAGCCCCTCGGCCTCGGCCTCGAGCCGCACCCGGGCGGACCCCGGCACGACCATCACCCGCACGCCCGGCGCCTTCTGCCGGCCCTGGATGATCGACGCGAAGGCCCGGAGGTCCTCGATGCGCGAGTTCGTGCACGACCCCATGAACACCGCGTCGACCGCGATGTCCTTCATCGGGGTCCCGGCGGCGAGGTCCATGTACTCCAGCGCGCGCTGGGCGGCGGCCTGGTCGTTCGGGTCGCTGTAGTCGGCGGGGTCCGGCACCGACTCGGACAGCGAGACGCCCTGCCCTGGGTTGGTGCCCCAGGTGACGAAGGGCTCGAGCTCGTCGGCGTCGATGAACACCTCGGCGTCGAACACGGCGTCGTCGTCGGTCGACAGGGTGTCCCAGTACGCCACCGCGTCGTCCCAGTCCTGACCGGTCGGGGCGTGGTCGCGGCCCTGCACGTAGTCGTAGGTGGTCTGGTCGGGGGCGACCATGCCGGCGCGCGCACCGGCTTCGATCGACATGTTGCAGATCGTCATGCGCCCCTCCATCGAGAGGGCGCGGATCGCCGAGCCGCGGTACTCGAGCACGTAGCCCTGCCCGCCGCCGGTGCCGATCTTCGCGATGACGGCGAGGATGATGTCCTTCGCCGTGACGCCGGGACGCAGGGTGCCCTCGACCGTGATGGCCATCGTCTTGAACGGCTTGAGCGGCAGCGTCTGCGTCGCGAGGACGTGCTCGACCTCGCTCGTGCCGATGCCGAACGCCATCGCGCCGAACGCGCCGTGCGTCGAGGTGTGCGAGTCGCCGCACACGACCGTGATGCCCGGCATGGTCAGACCGAGCTGCGGGCCGACCACGTGGACGATGCCCTGCTCCTTGTCACCGAGCGAGTGCAGGCGGACGCCGAACTCCTCGCAGTTGCGGCGGAGCGTCTCGATCTGGATGCGGCTGGTCGGGTCCGCGATGGGACGGTCGATCGCGAGGGTCGGGGTGTTGTGGTCCTCGGTCGCGATCGTCAGGTCGAGGCGGCGGACCGGACGACCGGCCTGGCGCAGGCCGTCGAAGGCCTGCGGGCTCGTGACCTCGTGCACGAGGTGGAGGTCGATGTACAGGAGGTCCGGGTTCCCGTCCTCGCCCTTGACCACGACGTGGTCGTCCCACACCTTCTCGGCGAGCGTCTTTCCCATGTGCCCGACCCCTTCTCGTTCCTCGTGACGACACCGCGTCCGCGGCGTGATCCGGCGAGTCTAGCAGGTTGGTATACCAACGCTGGTCGCGGGGTGCCGGCGCGGCTTCGGCGCGGCGTCGGCGCGGGTTCGCCTCGGTCTGGAGGCGCGGGTCGACTCCGCGACACCCGTCGCGGTGGGAAGATGGTCACGACATGACGACACCTGCGCACTCGACCCGGACCATCAACCTCGAGGGCGCAGCACGCGCCGCGATCGCCGGCGGTGCACCCCTCGCGCTGCTCATCGCGCTCGGGATGCCCGGGTACGCCGCCTTCGCCATGTTCGCCGGGTTCACCGCCATCTTCGGCGCGACCGAGCCCTACCGGCAGCGCGCCCTGACGACCGGCGTCGCCGGTGCGATGCAGGCGATCTGCATGTTCGCCGGACTCGGCGTCGCCCTCGCCGGGTCGCAGCTCTGGATGCAGGCCGTCGGGCTCGTCCTGGTGCTCGTGTTCGCGGTGTGCACGCTCAGCACGCTGCGGACGATCCCCGCGCAGCCGATCTTCCCGACGTTCGCGTTCGCCGTCTCCGCGCTCGTGCCCGTCAAGCCGTCGGACGTGCCGCTCGTCGCCACGATCATCATCGGCTCCGTGGCGTGGGCGTGGCTCGTGGCGATGTCCGGGTCGGTGCTCCGCCGGGTGTTCCACCCGCGGGCGCCGCACCGCTTCCGCCCACTCGCCGCGCCGAAGCACCGGACGCTCGCGGTCCTCGGCACGCCCGCGCTCTGGGAGACCGTCGGGCTCAACGTCGTCGGCGCCCTCGTCGCGGGAGCGATCGCGGAGGGGATCCCCGGCCTCGGGCACCCGTACTGGGCCGTCATCGCGGTCGTGTCCACGCTGCCGGCACTCCGCCAGCGGCACACCGTGCTCCGGGCGTTCCAGCGTGTGGTCGGCACGGTCGGCGGCACAGTGATCGCCGTCGGGATCCTGCTGCTCGAGCCGTCGGCGTGGTGGATCGTCGTCATCGCGGTGATCGGGCAGTTCTTCGCGGAGATCTTCGTGGCGCGGCACTACGCCGTCACCCTGCTGTTCCTCACGCCGCTCGCCCTCGCGGTGTCGTGGCTCAGCTTGCCCGAGGCGCCGGAGCTCCTCGCGCTCGACCGCATCGCGCAGACGGTGCTCGGCGCGCTCGTGAGCGTCGCGCTGCTCCTGGTCGGCCGCGGGATCGAGCGGCGGCGCGGGCGCGCTCTGGGTGCGACCGGGGCGGTCCGCACCGTCTGACGCGCGGCTGCGTACCCGGTCGTTCCGGGCGTACCTGGTCGTTCCGTTCGACCAGGTACGCCCGGTTCCACCTCCCGACGCGTCAGTCGCGGGGCTGGATGTTCCAAGCGTCGATGACCGGACGGCCGTGCTCGTACCCGAGCACGCTCACCGACGCCGTCCCGAGCTTGAGCACCGCACCGTCCTGCGGAGCGAGTCGGATCCACGCGGCACCGAGCGCACGGAGCACGTGTCCGTGCGCGACCACGACGGCGTCGTCCCCCTCGGCGAGCACCGGGCGGGCACGGTTGAGGATCCGCTCGACGCGGACACGGACCTCGGCGGCGTTCTCGCCCGGGGTGTCCCCCGCCGGCACGCCGTCGGTCCAGAGATCCCACGGGCCGTGCCGGAGCACCTTGATCTGCGGGGTCGTCAGGCCCTCGTACGCGCCGTAGTCCCACTCGTACAGGTCCTCGTCCAGCTCCGGGTCGACACCGATCAGCGCGGCGGTGTCCCGCGCGCGCTGCAGCGGGCTGGACAGCGCCAGCGCGAACGAGCGGTCCGCCAGGTACCGACCGGCGCGCTCCGCCTGCTCGATGCCGTTCTCGGTGAGCGGGATGTCCGTGCGACCGGTGTGCTGACCGCTCTTCGACCACTCCGTCTCTCCGTGACGGACGAGGACGAGTTCGCCGGGGCGTTCCGAGGTCATGTGTTCCTTCCGAGCCAGAGGCCGAGCGCGGCTGCGCCGACCGAGACGACGAGCATCCCGAGGCCGTTCAGGACGGCGAGCCGGGGCTTGCCGGATCGGAGGAGCTGGACGGTCTCGACGCTCGCCGTCGAGAACGTCGTGTACCCACCCATCATGCCCGTCCCCAGCACCGCGACCGCGGAGACAGGGATCGTGCCCGCCTGTCCGATCCCGGTGAGGAGCCCGAGGACGAGCGATCCCGAGACGTTGATCACGAGCGTGCCGAGCGGGAAGCCCGTCACACGCGCCTTGACGAGTCCGTCGAGCACGAAGCGGAGCGCCGCCCCGGCTCCCCCGCCGATCGCGACGAGGAGCAGTTCGAGACCGCTCACCGATCCGCGCCCTTCGGCCGGACGGCCCCGGCGAGCAGGACACCGGCGGTCACGGCGAGGAGGCCGAGGGCGACCGTCAGCAGGGCGTATCCGGTCCCGGCTCCCCACCTGCCGGCGACGAGGAGCTGCGCGGTGTCGTCGGCCAGGGTGCTGTACGTGGTGAACCCGCCGAGGACACCCGTGCCGACGAACAGGCGCAGGGTCCGGCGCCGGCCGCGGTCGGGTCCGCGGTGCGCGAGCGCCTCGAGCAGGAGACCGAGGCAGAACGCCCCGACGACGTTGATGCCGAGGATGGTCCAGCTGATGTCGTCGTGCGCGGGGAAGGCCTCGGCGAGGAGCGCCCGGACGGCGGTGCCGATCGCCCCGCCGAGCGCGACGAGGCCGAGGTACCGCCACCGGAGGTGGGGTGGACGAGCGTCGGACACGGTGCTCCTACTGCTCGGGGCGGCGGGTCGCGGCGATGCCCTCGATCTCGACGAGCTGGTCGTCGTACCCCAGCACCGTGACGCCGAGCAGGGTGCTGGGGACGTCGTGGTCCCCCATCGCGGCACGGACGACCTCCCACGCGGCGACGAGGTCCTCCTGCCGCGACGACGCGACGAGCACGCGGGTCTGCACGAGGTCCTCCACACCTGCTCCGGCCGCTGCGAGCGCCGTGCGGAGGTTCTCCACGCACTGCGCCGCCTGACCGCGGGGATCCCCGACCGCCACCGTTGCGCCGTCCCGGTCGAGCGGGCACGCACCCGCGAGGAAGACCAGCCGGGCGTCGGCCGGGGCGGTCGCGGCGTACGCGTACTGGGCGACGTCGCTGAGGGCGTCGGACCGGATGAGCTGCACGACACTGGTCACCTCGTCAGCCTGGCAGATCCGGCGCTCGACGACCATCGGTGGTCACCGGCGGCTGAACTTTCCCTCACACTGGTTGGGTCCCTCCTCCCCGACCGCCGCAAGGAAGTCCTGCATGCCTGAGCTCCCGCCCCTCTTCGAAGTCGGCTCGATCGTCGTCCTCGTCGGGATCCTGCTCGCGGACCTGCTCATCGTGGCCCGTCGGCCGCACATCCCGACCCTACGGGAGTCGGCGCTCTGGGTCGGCCTCTACGTCGGGCTCGCGCTGGTCTTCGCGGTGGCGATGTTCGTGTTCGCGGGCGGTGACCCGGCCGGACAGTTCCTCGCGGGGTGGCTGACCGAGTACAGCCTCAGCATCGACAACCTCTTCGTGTTCGTCATCATCATGAGCCGGTTCGCCGTCCCTAAGCGGATGCAGCAAGAGGTGCTCATGCTCGGCATCATCATCGCCCTCGTGCTGCGCGGGGTGTTCATCCTGCTCGGCGCGCGGCTCATCGAGGACTTCTCCTGGATCTTCTACCTGTTCGGCGCCTGGCTGGTGTGGACGGCGATCCAGCAGCTCCGGGGCGACCACGACGACGACGAGCAGCAGGACAGCTTCATCGTCCGACTGCTGCGCCGTCGGGTGCGGATCACGGACTCGTTCGACGGCATGAAGCTCCGCACGACGCACGACGGGGTCAGCCACTTCACGCCGCTGCTCATCGTCCTCATCGCGATCGGGACGACCGACCTCCTCTTCGCGCTCGATTCGATCCCCGCGGTGTTCGGCATCACGCAGAGCGCGTTCATCGTCTTCACCGCGAACGTCTTCGCGCTGATGGGGCTGCGGCAGCTGTACTTCCTGCTCGGTGGACTGCTCGAACGACTCGTGTACCTGAAGTACGGCATCGCGGTGATCCTCGCGTTCATCGGCGTGAAGCTCGTCCTGCACGCACTGCACGAGAACGAGTTGCCGTTCCTCAACGGCGGCGAGGGCGTCTCCTGGGCTCCGGAGATCGGCACGTCGGTGTCGCTCCTGGTGATCGTCGCCGCGATGGCCGTCGCGACCGGTGCGAGCCTCGTGCGCATGCGGCGGGACGGAACGACCGGCACCGGCGCCGAGCGGACCCGCACCGCCGACTGATCCCGGGCGGTGCGTGCACGACCAGGACCGGGTGGCAGGCTGGGTCGGTGGACACCACTCTCGACCAGGCGACGGACGTCGTCACCGGCATCCGGTTCCCCGAGGGCAACCGCTGGCACGACGGCCGGCTCTGGTACTCGGACATGCACACCGGCGAGGTCTTCTCGATCGACCCGTCGACCGAGACCGAACCCCGGCTGGAAGCCTCCGTCACCGGCCAGTCGTCGGGCCTCGGTTGGCTGCCGGACGGACGACTCATCGTCAGCGCGATGGAGTCGCGGGCGGTCGTCGCCGTGCAGGAGGACGGATCCACCGCGGTCTTCGCCGACCTGTCCGCGGTCGAGTCGTCGCTCATCAACGACCTCGTCGTCGACGCCGAGACCGGTCGGACGTACCTGGGCGCGTTCGGCTACGACCTCTACGGCGGTGAGGAGCTCCGTCCCGGACCGCTCTACGTCATCGACACCGACGGCTCGGTTCGGCTCGCAGCCGACGGCCTGGTCTTCCCGAACAGCGCGAACGTCCTGCCGGGTACCAGGACCCTGGTCGTCAGCGAGACGTGGGGCGGCCGGCTGACCGCGTTCGACATCGAACCGGACGGCTCGCTGAGCGGGCGTCGCGCGTGGGCACCGCTTCCCGAAGGGGTCACCCCGGACGGCAGCACCGTCGACGACGAGGGCGCGGTCTGGGTGTGCTCGGTCGACACCGGCGAGTTCCTCCGGGTCCTGGAGGGCGGCGAGGTCACCGACCGCATCACGGCACCCGGGCGTTGCGCGATCGACTGCGCGCTCGGCGGTCCGGACCGGCGGACGCTCTACCTGGCGACGGCGGACAGCTACGACCCCGCCGCGACGGAGCGCACCCGCGCCGGCCGGATCAGCGCGATCAGGGTCACGGTGCCCGGCCGCTGACCGGCCCGAGAACGACGGAACCCCCGCCGAGCCGGAGCTCAGCGGGGGTTCCACATGGTGACCCCAGCGGGATTCGAACCCGCGTTACCGCCGTGAGAGGGCAGCGTACTAGGCCGCTATACGATGGGGCCGCGATCCCGCTGCAGGAGCGGGACACACGCGTTGTCGGACTCGGAGGCTAGCCACCAGTGGTGACCCCAGCGGGATTCGAACCCGCGTTACCGCCGTGAGAGGGCGACGTACTAGGCCACTATACGATGGGGCCGTTCCGACAACTCGACAAGTATTGCACAAGCGCCGCGCCCGGCCAAAACGAGGCGTGTCGCCCGGGTGAGCCGCCATGCCCCGGTGGGCATACGGTGGATCGATGGTCGTGCGCATCGGGCTGTCGGGGTGGCAGTACGACTCGTGGCGCGGCGACTTCTACCCCGCTGGCGTGCCCAAGCGCCGGTGGCTGGAGTACGCGGCCGAACGGTTCTCGACGGTCGAGGTCAACGGCTCGTTCTACTCGCTGCAGCGGCCGGAACGGTACCGGGCCTGGCGCGCGGCCGTCCCACCGACGTTCCGGTTCGCGCTCAAGGGCGGCCGGTACGTCACGCACATGCTGCGACTCCGGAACGTGGACACGGCGCTCGCGAACTTCTTCGCGTCGGGGCCGCTCGAGCTCGGTGCGACGCTCGGGCCGGTGCTCTGGCAGCTCCCCGAGTCGCTGACGCCGACGCCCGTGGTGCTGGACGGGTTCCTCGCGCTGCTCCCCCGGACCCACGGTGCCGCAGCGACGCTGGCCGAACGGCACGACGACAAGGTGGCGGAGCCGTCGCTCCGGGCCGAGGACCCCGACCAGGTGATCCACCACGCGCTGGAGGTCCGTTCCACGGGGCTGACCGACGAGCACGTCGACGTGCTCCGCCGGCACGGGGTCGCGCTGGTCGACTCGCACGCCGGCGACTTCCCCCGCCTGCGGATCGACACGGGAGCGCCGATCGCCTACCTCCGGCTGCACGGCGCCCCCTGGACGTACCACGACGGCTACTCGCCGCAAGCACTCGGGCGGTGGGCAACGACGGTGGTCGAACACGTCGACGCCGGGCGCGACACCTACGTGTACTTCGACAACGACGCCGAACGGCACGCGCCGTGGGACGGACTCGCGCTCGACCGGATCGTGCGCGACCGCCTGCGGACGCGGGTCGACGGGCGGGGGTGAGCCGCGCCTCCAGGCCGGTGGAGCCGCTGCGTGTCAGATCGTGAGGGACTCGCCGGGCCGGAGGATCTCGAGGACACCATCAGGCTCGACCGCCTCACGGAGCCGCGCCGTGTGCATGCCGTAGCCGGTGTCGGAGAGCGTGGCCTCGTGGACGGGGTAGGCGCGGCGTGGGGCGACGGCGAGGACGTAGTCCATCATCTCGGCGACCTTGAGCCACGGGGCACCGACGGGTGCGGCGAGGACCTCCACCGGGACGTCGGGGATCGTGTACGAGTCGCCGGGGTGGAACAGGCGGCCGTTGACGAGGACGCCTGTGTTGTCGACGACGGGGACGCTCGAGTGGATGAGGTTGTGGCGGGTGCCGTGGAAGCTCAGCTCGAAGGGGCCGATCGTGCGGTGGTCGCCGTCGGTGACGACGTCCACGGGGACGTCCGCTTGCAGCAGCCGGGCCACGCCGGCGGGTCCGATGACCACGGCGCCGGGGTTGCGGTCGAGGATGCGACGGAGCTGTTCGGGCGTGACGTGGTCGGGGTGCTCGTGCGTGACGACGACGGCGACGACGCCCTCGGTGTCGACGGGGCGGGTGAAGCCGCCCGGGTCGATCACGAGGCGGGCGGTGCCCTCGGTGACGATCTGGCAGGCGTGTTCGAGCTTGGTGACCTCCATGCGGGCGACCCTACGCGTCGGGGCGGGGTGCGCCCGCGGTGGCGGCGGGCCGCGGCGCGCGCCGGGCGGGGCGGCACCCGGCCGCCGTCCCGCCCCGCTCGCGCCGTGCGTGCCGGCGCCGCGCGTGGGCGCGCCGCGCCGCACCCCTCACCGCGGGGGCGGCCCCGTCGACGACCGCACCACGAGTGACGCCGCCGACGGCGGCACCGGCACCGCCTGGCCACCGTCGACCTCGGCGAGGACCGCCCGCGCCGCGACCCTCCCCTGCGCCACCGGGTCCTGCGCGATGGTGGTCAGTCCGACGACCTCCCCGTACTCGTGGCCGTCGATGCCGATGACGGAGACGTCCTCCGGCACCGAGAGTCCGGCCTGCCGAGCGGCGAGCATCACCCCGAGCGCCATCTCGTCCGAGGCGCAGAACACCGCCGTCGGCCGACCGACACCGCCGACGCCAGCGCCCGCGCCGTCAGCGGCGCCAGCGCCGCCAGCGCCAGCCGCACCGCCAGCACCCGCGCCGCCGGCGCCCGCGCCAGCCGCGCCTGCTCCAGCGGCGCCCGCACCCCCGCCCAACAACGCCCGCCCCGCGTCCACCCCGCCCGCGAACGAGAACCTCCCGTCGAGCACCCACTCGTCCCGCACGGCGAGTCCGCGCGCCTCCATCGCGGCCACGAACCCGTCCCTCCGCAGCCACGGCACCGCCACGTTCATGCCCGCCTCGTCCTGCCCGCCGACGTAGGCGACGTCCCGGTGCCCGAGGCCGCACAGGTGCTCCACGGCGATCCCGGCGACCTGCACGTCGTCGACCCCGACGTTCCGGAGACCCGGCGCCGGTCCACCGATCACGATCATCGGGTGCCGACTGAGCTCGAGCTCCGCCCGCTCGGTCGCGTCGAGCACGAGCGACAGGAGGACGAGGGCGTCCACCCGGTGCCGCAGCATCGAGCGGCGGAAGGCCCGGTCGCGATCCCCTCCCGGCCCGCCGAGGTTGTACAGCACCAGGTCGTACCCGGCCCGCCGCAGCTCGGCGTCGACGCCGCCGAGGGCCTTGACGTAGAACCAGCGGTCGATCACCGGCACGACCACGCCGACGGCCCGCTGCCGTCCGGTGGCGAGGCCGGCCGCCGCCGAGCTCGGGACGTACCCGAGTTCGTCGGCGACCCGCCGCACCTGGTCGATGGTGGCGTCCGCGACGGTCGACATCCCCCGCAGCGCGCGGGACACCGTGGACTTCGACAGGCCCGTGACGGTCGCGATCTCCTGGATGCCCATGCCGACTGCCTGGAGGCCCGTCAGCCGTCCGACGGTCGGGTCACGTCCGGCACACCCCGGCCCTGGGCCGGGCCGGCCACCCGTGCCGCGCTCGCCACACCGGCCGGCGGGACCACGGGGGTCGCGTGGATCGCGACGACGGGCGCACCCGTCGCACCGAGCCCACCAGGGCCACCGGAGCCACCGCCAGCACCGGAGACACCGGCACCACTGGAAACACCGGCAGCACCGGAGACACGCACCTCGCCGCGCCGACGTGATCGCACCGGACGCCGACCGGCCGGCGCGAGCTCGTCCCACCCGACGTGCCGGTGGACCCGGCCGTCGGCCCCTGCCACACCGTCCGATGCCCGCCCGCCCGGCAGACCCCGCACGATCGGCGCAGCCGCAGCAACCGCCGCACCCGCCGTCGCGTCGATCCGCCGAGCGACCCGGCCGACCCCAGCGCCGGCCGCGTCACCCGACGCCGTCCGCCGCAGCACCGACACCCGCCACCGGTCGAGCACGACGACCCCGAGCACGCACGCCAGCAGGGTCAGCGCCCACCCGAGCGCCGGGCGCCCCGTGAGCTCGCAGAACACCGTCGCGCCGAGGAACAGGATCCCGAAGGTCCCGACGAAGCCGATGGCCTCCTCGATGCGGGCGGTCGGCCGGGCAGGTCCACGCTGTGCCACGGCCGTCAGCCCTTCACGCCGCCGGCGGTGAGGCCGGCCACGATGCGCCGCTGGAAGATGAGCACAAGGATGACGAGCGGGATGGTGACGATCGTCCCCGCCGCCATCACCGCGGTGTACGGCTCCTGGTGCGGCTGCGTCCCGGCGAACGACGCGATCGCGACCGTGACCGGCTGCGTGGCGTCGCTGGAGAGCTGGGATGAGATGAGGTACTCGTTCCAGGACGAGATGAACGCCAGGATCGCGGTCGTGAACACGGCGGGTGCGGCCAGCGGCAGGATGATCCGCCGGAACGCCTGCACACGGGTGCACCCGTCGATGCGGGCCGCTTCCTCGAGGTCCCACGGCATCTCGCGGAAGAACGATGCGAGCGTGTAGACGGTGAGGGGCAGCACGAACGAGATGCTCGGCAGGATCAGCGCCTGGTACGTCCCCATCCAACCGATGTCGGTGAACAGCTGGAACAGCGGCGAGATGAGCGCGACGCCGGGGAACATCGACGCCGCGAGGATCGCACCGGCGATGAGCGACTTGCCCTTGAACTCGAGCCGCGCCAGGGCGTAGGCCGCGCTCGTCCCGACGAGCAGGGCGATGATCGTGACCACGCCGCCGATGAGCAGCGAGTTCGCCAGCGCCCGTCCGAGGTGGTTGCCGAGCGAGGTGGAGAACGCCGTCGCGTAGTTGTCGAGCGTCACGTGCGTCGGCCAGGGTGTGGCGTCGAATGTGAACCCGACGTCGCGGAACGAGGTCACCACCATCCAGTAGAACGGCAGCAGGCACCAGACGGCGATGACCGTCGCCTGGATGCCGGTGCGGAGCTTCGAACCGGTGTGCTTCTGGACGCGCACCTCGGCGCGGTCGGTCGCACGGTCGCGGGATGCCGCCGCCGAGCGCGGTCGGTCTGCTGCGAGGGTCACTTGAGCTCACCCTTCTGCTGGGCTGCCTGGGTCTGCACGACGTTCGCCCCGAGGAACCGGACGAAGACGAACGCGACGATGAAGATCACGAGGAACGTGATCGTGGAGAGCGCCGACGCGGCGTTGAACCCCTGCCGGATCTGGTCGACGACGAGGATCGACAGCGTGGTCGTCGCGTTGCCGGAACCACCGCCACCACCGGTGAGGATCGCCGGGAGGTCGTACATGCGGAGCGCGTCGAGCACGCGGAACAGCACCGCGACCATGAGCGCCGGCTTGATGAGCGGCAGGGTGATGAGCATGAAGCGCTGGACCGTGGAGGCGCCGTCCATCTTGCCCGCCTCGTAGACCTCCTCCGGGATGAGCTGCAGCCCCGCGAGGATGAGCAACGCCATGAACGGCGTGGTCTTCCACGTGTCGGCGATGATGACCGCCCACCGGGACGCCCACTCGCCGCTCGTCCAGAGGATCTGGTGCCCGAGCACGTGGTTGAGGACACCGTTCGCGTCGAAGATGAAGTACCAGAGCTTCGCGGTGACGGCGGTCGGGATCGCCCACGGCACGAGGATCGCGGCCCGGACGAGCGCGCGGCCCTTGAAGTCCCGGTTCATGATGATGGCCATCCACACGCCGATGACCGTCTCGAGGGCGACGGTGACGACGGTGAAGAAGAACGTGTTCCCCATCGACACCCAGAACTGGGAGCCGATGCTGCCGGGCGGGCAGGTGACGTTGCCGCACTGCTGTGCGAGCCAGTGCACGTAGTTGGTGACGCCCGCGAAGCCGCCCTGCACGAACAGGCCGGTCGCCTTGTCGAGGCCCTGGTCGAGCTGGAACGACTGGATGACCGCGCTGACCACCGGGTAGCCGATGACGACCGCGAGGAGTGCGATCGTCGGGCCGATGAGGTAGACGGCCCAGCGGCCGTGTTCGGCGTTGAGGCCGCCCTTGCGCCGCCGTTGCTTCGGTTCCATCCCCGTCGGTTCGGGGATGGCGGCGGGGATCTCGGTTGCTGCTGACACGTGACGGCCTCCTTGCCGGGTGTCGGGACGCAAGTGGGTGTGGGACGGGAGGCGCGGTGCGGGCTGGCACCGCGCCTCCAGTCCGCTAGCTCCCGCTGCTGGTGGCCGTCTTGAGGGCCGCCTGCATGTCCTTCAGGGCTTCGTCGACGCTCTTCGATCCCTTGAGCGCTGCGTAGGTGTTGTCTTGGATCGCCTTCGTCACGGCCGGGTAGTACGGCGTGACGGGCCGCGGCTCGGCCGACTGGATCGACTTGAGCAGCGTCGGCAGGTAGGGCAGCTTCGCGGTCAGTTCGCTGTCGGTGTAGAGGCTCCCGACGACCGGGGCGAGCGAGCCCTGCGTGGCGAAGAACTTCTGCGTCTCGTTCGACTCGAGGAACTCGAGGAAGTCGTGCGCCGTCGCCTTGTGCTTCGAGTACACGCTGATCGCCGCGTTGTGGCCGCCGAGCGTCGAGGCGCCGGTGCCGTCCGCGCCCGGGATGGGGGCGATGCCGAAGGTGTCCTTGACCTTGCTCGATCCGTCGGTCTTCGCGAGGCTGTAGACGTAGGGCCAGTTGCGCAGGAACAGCAGCTTGCCGTCCTCGAACGCGGTGCGGCCCTGCTCCTCCTGGTAGGTGATCGCGGCGGCCGGGATGTTCCCGTCCTTGAACGCGTCGACCAGGTTCTGCAGGCCGGCCTTGGCGTCCGTCGTGTCGACGTCCGGGGTGCCGCTCTTGCCGAGGATCGAGCCGCCCGAACCGTTGATCGCCTCGGAGGCGTTCACGGTCAGGCCTTCGTACTTCGCGAACTGCCCGGCGTAGCAGCCGATGCCGGCCTGCTTCGCGATGTCGCAGTCCTTCATCATGTCGGCCCACGTGGTCGGCGGCGTCTTGACGAGGTCCTTGCGGTAGTAGAGCAGCGCCCCGTCCGAGGTCTGCGGTGCCGCGTAGAGCGTGTCGTTGTACGTCGCCGTCTTCACGGTGGCGGGCAGGAGCTTCGAGGTGTCGAGCTTCATCTTGCCGGTGAGCGGGGTGAGCCAGCCCTTCGCGGCGAACTCGGCGGTCCACACGACGTCGACGTCCACGACGTCGTAGTTGTCGTCCTTCGCCTGGAAGTGCTGCACGAGGTCGTCGTGCTGCTGGTCCGCCTGGTCGGACTGCTCCTTGAAGGTGACCTTCTCGTCGGGGTGGGCCTTGTTCCACTTCGCGATGAGCGGTCGGACGACGTTCGAGTTGTCCTTGCCCTGGACGTACGTGATCGGGCCGCGGCTGTCCTGCCCGTTCTGGCCGTCGTTCGATGCCGAGCTCCCGCTCGAGCAACCGGTGAGCACGAGGCCGATGGCCGCGACCCCCGCAACCGATGCGAACCGCACCTTGGCGCGTCTTGTCTTCACAGCGTTGTCTCCTCATCGAGATCACCAGGGGACGCCGTCCGGCGGACCGGACGTCGTTGCCTGGAGCAGGCGACGCTGCCTGCTGGTGGAGGAAGCTACGCCCGCTCCCGGCGATGCGCAACCGGTTGCATCGACACCGTGACCTGAGCGTGACCTCTCGACTTCCGATGACTTCCTGGGTGAGCGCTCACCCTCGGCATCGGTGTGTGGGAGTCCGCCCGGGGCGGGTGCGGGGTTCCGCACGATCACCGCCAGGGGGCCCGGCGCACGTTGTCGGCCCGGCGGTCCGGACCTACCGTCCTCAGCATGGCCACCACCAGCACCGCTCGGACCGTCCCCGCGCCCCGGCGCGTGATCGACGTCGACCTCGATGCCCCGCTCCCCCGACTCGTCGCGGACGAGACCGGGTCGTCCGCGCTGGTGATCGGCTACCGCGGCGGTCACCCGACCGGCACGCTCGACGTCGAGCTCACCGACGACCCGGCGGACGCGGCACGCGCGCTCGGCTCGCTCCGGGAGACCGTGCTCGCCGACGTCGCCACGGTGGCCGACGACCTCCTGCCGACGATCTCCGTCGTGGTGTCCACCATCGTCGACCGCGTCGACGACCTCGGCGACCTGCTCGACGTCCTCGAGCACCTCGACTACCCCGACCACGAGGTCATCGTCGTCGACAACCGCGTCCGCGTCCCCGCCGACGACCGCCTGCCGGCGCTGCTGGCCGGTCGGGACGTGCGGCTCGTGACCGAACGTCGCCCCGGGCTCTCCGCCGGTCGGAACGCCGGGGTCGCGGCAGCACGCGGCGAGGTCGTCGCGTTCACGGACGACGACGTCCGCGTCGACCCGCAGTGGCTGCGCGCGCTCGGCGCCCGGTTCGTCCGGGAGCCGGACCTCGACGCCGTGAGCGGCGTGATCCTGCCGACCGAGCTCGCCACCCCGGCGCAGATCTGGTACGAGGCCTACTACGGCGGCTTCAGCGGCGAGCGCACCTTCGACCCCGTCACGATCGTCCCGGACGACGTCACCGGCACCATGCGGCACGCCCGAGTGCGGGCGCTGCGGCCAGACGGGTCGCTCGTGAAGCACTTCGCGGTGTACGGCATTGGCGCGTACGGTGCCGGCGCGAACATGGCGTTCCGGCGGTCGCTCATCGACGCCGTCGGCGGGTTCGACACCACCCTCGGTGCCGGGTCCCCCGCCCGCGGCGGCGAGGACCTGGCGATGTTCATCGAGACGCTCTGGCGCGGCGGACGCGTCGGCTTCGAGCCCCGCGCGGTCGTCCACCACCGGCACCGCCGGAGCATCGAGGACCTGCACAAGCAGCTCCACGGCAACGGGGTCGGGTTCACGGCACTCATGTGCGCACTCGCGGCGAAGGACCGGCGACACGTGGCGGTGCTGGCGCGACTCGTGCCGACGGCGGCGATGGTGAAGGTGCGCGAGACGCTCGGTCGACTGCGCGGCGGCTCGCCCACGGTCGCGGCCGTCGACGTCGATGCCGCGGTGCCCGCGGTGCCCGGTGCGGCGGTCCCGCGGTCGCTCGCCTACCACGAGCTCCGTGGCTTCCCGGCCGGTCCCGCCGCCTGGCTCCGGAGCCGCCGTCGGTGGCGTGCCGTGGAGGCTCAGCACTCCCAGGCCGGGTAGCCCGGACGACGCTCGGACTGGGGACGCGAGCGAGGCGGACGGGCGCGCCCCGCACCCGTAGGATCGCATCCGACGACCCGTGCCGGACGGGTCCGAGGAGGACGTATGCCCGCGGGGACAACCACCGTGCTCGACGCAGCACCGGACCTGCTCGACGCCGGCGAGCGCGAGGTCCACGTCGGCGTGCTCGACCTGGTCGAGCCGCTGCTCGTCGTCGCCACGGAGACCGCGGTCTGCGTCTGCGGACACGGGCGGGACGCCCACGAGCACTACCGGCGCGGCAAGGACTGCGCGCTCTGCGACTGCCCCCGGTACCGACGCAGACGCTGACGGGTGCGGGAAACCGCCGCTTCCCCGCACCCACCCCCGAGCCGCCTTGTCGCTCGCCGGACCGGCCTGTTCACTCGGAGTCATGGCCAACTCCCCTGCGGTGCTCGCGTGCGTCGTCCTCGCCCATGAGGACCCCGCCCACGTCCGCCGACTCGTCGAGGCACTCGACCCGACCGCTGCACCGCACCTGTTTGCCCGCACGTTCCCGACCGCCGTGAGCTCGGACTCCACCACCGAGGTCGGAGTCTCGTGACCACGCCCCCGGAGACCCGCCGCGAAGGCCGGCACGCCGACGTGACGAAGACGGTCGACGATTTCGCCGAGCGGTCGAGTCCCGAGGACGAGCGGACCGCGGTGCAGCGGCCGACCCGTCGCTCGAGCGCGGACACCGGCAGCACCAAGACCACCGAGGACCGCTCCGGAGTCCTCTTCGGGCGCGGCCTCCTGTACGTCGTCGTCTGGTCGATGCAGCTCCTCGTGAGCTCGCTCATCTCCCCCGTCCTCGCGCACGTCATGCCGCTGTCCGAGTTCGGCGTGCTCGCTTCGGCCATCGCCCTGTACCAGGCACTCGTGGTCTTCGCGGTCGCCGGGCTCGACCAGGCATCGGTCCTGCAGCGTGCCGAGGACGGCGACGACCGGAAGACCCGCGGCCTCGTGGCGGTCGGGATCGTGCTCGCCGCCGTGGTGACCGTGCTGGCACTCGTCACGATCCCGCTCTGGGGCGACGCTGCGGGCTTCGTCGGCGAACACCCGATCCTCCTCGTCACCGTCCTCTGGATCTTCCCGGCGGGGGTCGTCCAGCTGTCGCTGGCCCTGCTCGTCGCGCAGGACCGGATCCGGGTCTTCGCCGTCACGAGTCTCCTGTCGAGCGTCGGCGGCTCGATCATCGGACTCGGACTGCTCGAGTTCGTGCACGCCGACGCGACGACCTACGCGTGGGGTGGCGTGGTCGCCCAGGGCATCGCGATGGTGATCGGTGTCATCGCCGTCCGTCCTCGAGTGCGCGGGCTCGTCGATGGACGGACCATGGGGCGGGCGTTCAAGCTCGGCATCCCCATCGCACTCGGGAACCTGTCCTACTTCGTGCTGAACGCCGGTGACCGGATCGTCGTGCAACGGGTGCTCGGCCCGGACGAGGTCGCCCGCTACCAGATCGCCTACGTCGTCGGCTCGGCGGTCATCCTGCTGCTGACCTTCACGAACCAGGCCTGGGCCCCGCACTTCGCCGCGGTGCGGGACGCCGTGGCCCGACGACAGCTCGCGATGCACACGCGTGACCAGCTCTACCTGCTGCTCGCCCCCGTGCTCCTGGCCGTCACGCTCGTCGCACCCGTGGCGCTGCCGATCCTCGCGCCCGCGTCCTACCGCATCGAATCACTCTCGCTCGTCGTCTTCGTGGTGGCACTCACCGCCTTCCCCGTCATCGCCGGCGGCGCGACCAGCCACCTGCTCACCGTCGAACGTCGCGGCGTCGCCATCGGGACCGTCGCCGCGATCGCCGGTGTGGTCAACATCGCGGCGAACGTCCTGCTCGTTCCGTGGCTGGGCATCGTCGGGGCGGCTGCTTCGACGGTGATCGCCTACGCGCTCCTGGCCGGCCTCCAGCAGGCTGCCCTCAGCGACCGCCGCGAATGGCGCGGGCCGCGAACACGGATCGTCCTCATCGCGCTGCTGTCGACCGTGCTCGCCGCCGCGTCGCTCCTCCTCCCGCAGGACCTGACCTGGAACATCGTCCGCTTCGTCCTCGCCCTCGCGTGCCTGCCCTGGTTCATCCGGCGGCTCCGACTCGCTCGAGGAGCCGGGTCGTGACCGGGAACGGGGTCGAGACGGTCCCGCTCCGCATCGGAGTCGTGACGAACGAACTCCAGCTCACGGGCGGCGTCGAGCGATGCGTCCTCGAGGACACCCGCGAACTCGTCTCCGCGGGTCACCACGTCGAGGTCTGGTACCGCGACTCTCGTCCCGGCATCACGGATGCAGGGTCGGCGGAGCTCGCGAACGGCGACGAACCGTACGACCGCCTGAGGGTGCCGCGGTTCCGGACCGAGGACCGCTCGTTCAGCCCGCGGACCATGGTGTCAGACCTGCGGCGCTTCGTGCGCGACGGGCTGCAGGTCCGCCGGTCCCGACTCGACGTTCTCTGGCTCAACCGTCCCGAACACATCGTCTGGGGCCGGATCGTGTCGATGGTCGCCGGCGTCCCGCTCGTCGTCCACCTGCACCACGCTCCGAACTACAGGCATCTGCGCCCCTTCTCCGGGGGCCGCACACACTTCCTCGCCGTCTCGCACACCATGGCGCGAGCCTGGGCGGCGGTCGGGGTCCCGCGCGACCGCATCACCGTGGTGCCCAACGGGATCGACACGTCGGCGTTCCCCGTCACGACGGTGGACGGACAAGCTCGGGCACGTCGGGTGCTCGGACTCGACGAGCACCGACCGACGGTGCTCTACTACGGTCGGCTGTCCGTGGCGAAGGGTGTCCCCGCACTCCTCGGCGCCTGGCGTCGGGTCGCGCTCGGCGCCGCCCTCCACGAGCGTCCGGGCTCCGGATCGGATGCTCCGGCGTCGGACCGCTCGCCAGTGCTCGTCCTCGCGGGACTGAGCGTGCGGGAAGACGCCGAGCTCGTCCAGCGCACCGTCGACGCGATGCCCGAGGGCTCGGTCGTTGTCCTGCCACCGCGTGACGACGTCCTGCCCTTGCTGCACGCGGCCGATCTCGTCGTGATGCCGTCGATGCTGCCGGAAGGCTTCGGACGAGTCGTGGTCGAGTCGATGGCCGCCGGCCGCCCGGTGATCGCGACCGACAACGGCGGCACCGCGGAGATCCTCGGCGACGAGTGGTCGTGGGCGACGGTCGACCCTGCCGACCGGGTGGCCCTCGCCGACAAGCTCGTCGAGGGGCTGGACCGTGTGCGCCACGAACCGTCGATCGGGGACCGGGCCCGCGCGTACGTCCACGACCGGTACGGGCGCGACGTGCACGTCGCCCGCCTGCTCGCCGCCCTGTACCGGCACACGGGGCACTGAGCCGACCGACACCGGGACCCACGACCCGTGGACCGGCGAGCGGAGACGACGAAGGGGGCCCGCTCCGGCGGGCCCCCTTCGTCGTTCACGCGACGGTGTACTCGTTCACACGACGGTGTACTCCCGACGCAACCAGGCGCCCTCGGGCCGCAGCGCACAGGTCTCCTCGGTCGAGCACGTCTCGCCGTCGTAGGCGGCGTAGGCGAAGAACGCCGCCTGCTTCGCAGCGACCTGCTCGGGCGTCAGGTTGCTCGGCCGCTCCGCCACCGGGTACCCGAGGTACCCGCTGAAGCGGTGCGGTCCTGCGGAGCGACGCTGCACCTCGTCGGTGAGGTACGCCACCGTGTGGTGGTCGCTGTGGTCACCGTCCCCGTAGTCGCCGACGTGGTCGAGCGTGTGCACGATGGTCGGGGCGAACTCCTCGAAGAGTCCGGTCAGGACGGCACGGAGTTCGTCGATCGTGAAGGCCTCGGGGTGCTCAGCGCCGCGGACGGTCCGGATGCGCCGGAGCGAGCCGGTGCGGAGCCGCTGCAGGCTTCGGCGGCCGGTGCGCCAGAACCCGGAACCGTCCATGTTCCCGTCCGGCAGCTGGAGGAAGACGATGCTGATCCGTGGGTCGCCGACGAGTGTCCGCGTACGGATCGTCTTGCCTGCGACCTGCGCGACGCTCGTCGACCAGGTCGACGGCACGCCGGCGAGCAGTGCGTACGACGCCTCCAGGCCGGTCTCCCGACGCTTCCAGTACGACGCGGACCGCCCGGCGTCTCCGGCCGTCACGACGACCGAGCGGACGGCGTGGCCGCCTTCGACGAGCTGCTGGAGTCGGGTCCCCGAGAAGAGCAGGTCGTCGTCCGCGTGGGCGACGACGGTCAGGACCCGCTCTGCGGGCCCTGACCGGGGTGCGGGTGCCATGGCCGTCAGCTCACGCCCGCCGTGGTCTTCACCGCGACCGGGGCCGGCGCCGGTGCGCGCACGACCATGGTGCCGAAGACGCGTCCGACCCCGTAGCCGACGACGGTGGAGACCGCCGAGGTCACGATGGCCAGGGCACGGAGGCCGCCCCCGCGGCCGAGGGCGCCGAGTTCGCGGAGCACCGCGCCGGGGAGGACCCGGGTGAGGTACGTCGACTCGCTGGAGAGCGAGTCGCGTGCACCGACCCGGCGGCTGAGGACCGCCTTCGAGATGCCCTCGTAGTAGCTGCGTCGGCGCAGGTACCGCATCGTGACGCGGTCCGGGGAGACCCGGTGCGAGACGTTCGAGCGCGGCTCGAAGCGGATGCGGGCGCCCGGACGGATCCGGGCGATGCGGATGCAGAGCTCGGTCTCCTCGCAGCCGAGCGGGTGGTTGCCGACCCGACCGATGCCGGAACGGAACCCGCCGGCGGCGAGGACGACGTCCCGGTGGAAGGCCATGCTCGAGCCGATGACGTTGCGGACGTCGGCTGGTGCGGTCGGCAGCCCCGTGTAGCTGCAGCCGACGATCCAGAGGAGCTCGTCCGGGTACGGCCCGGCGCCGGTCGCGGTCGGCCACGACGGGGTCGCGCGGCCGCCGACACCGACGACGTCGGGCTCGTCGAGCGCGTCGACGAGGTGCACGAGCCAGTCCGGGTCGGCGGTCGCGTCGTCGTCGAGGAACGCGACGACGTCCGCGTCGGCCAGGGCGACACCGGTGTTGCGGGCCCCGGACAGGCCGCGGTCCTCGGTGTTCTCGACGACCCGGAGCTCGGGCCACCGTGCCGCCGCGCGGCGGAACAGCTCGGGCTCGTGGTCGATGACGACGATCACCTCGGTCGCGTCGGGCTGCCGCTTGGCCGACTCGACCGCGTCCTGCAGGTCGCCCCAGCGCTGCTGCGTGTACGCGCAGATGACGACGGCGACCGTGGGGTGGCTCACGCCGCTTCCTCGTCCAGTGCCGGGACGGCCGCCGGGACGACGAGACCCTGCACGTGGGTCGGCATGAGGCGCATGCGGGCCTTCGCCTCGCGGGCGCGGCGACGCTCGTGCATGATCGACTTCAGGACGCGGATGCCGTCGCTGACGGCGTTGAGGTTGCTGGTCCCGTGCACGCGGAGCTTCTCGTGGCTCCCCACCTCGGTGATCGCGAACTCCGCTGCGGACCAGCGGCAGGTCAGGATCGTCTCGATCTCGAAGCCGTCGCCCCAGCGCATCGAACCGTCGGTCGGCTGCGGGAGCGTGGACGACAGCAGACCGATCGTCGGCAGCGTGTCCGCCCAGAAGGCGTTGTAGCCGTAGCAGAGGTCCGTGTACTTCGCGCCGAGCAGGAAGTTCGAGACCATGTTCAGGCCCTTGTTGCCGAGGCCGCGGATGATCGTGATGTCGTCGCTGCCGCCGCCGTGGGCGTACCGGGTGCCCTTGGCGACGTCCGCGCCGTCGGTGAGCGCCTGGACGAAGCGCGGGATCTCCGCGGCGTCCGCGGAGCAGTCCGCGTCGAACATGACGACGACGTCGCCGGTGACGGCCTCGAAGCCGCAGGCGAGCGCGTTGCCCTTGCCCTTGCGGGTCTGCTGCACGACCTTGATGGTCGGCATGAGCCGCTGCGCGGTCGCGATGGTGTCGTCCACCGAGTTGCCGTCGACCAGGATCACCTCGTACACGGGCGGGAGCATCGGGAGGATGATCTCGAGGTTTCGGGCCTCGTTCCTCGCGGGGATGACGACCGAGACGCGGGGGTCTCGTGGTCGGACGGTGCTGGCGGACATGGTGCTCCTGTCGGGTTCAGGGTCGCATACGGGAGTGGTCGCGGGACGGACCCGGCGCTGGGTGGGCGCCGGAACGGGGGGACACCGTTCCCTGGGCTGGCTCCAACCATCGTCCGGGCATCGGTGCTGGTCAATGCGGTCGGGCACTGGTTGCGGGGCCCCGAGCGCGGATACGGAAACCCGCAAGCCGCAGCCGGTGGGCGTGTCGGTGCGCGGGGCGGACGGGAGGCGCGGTGCGGGCCCGCCCCGCGCCTCCCGTCCGCCCCGCGCCGGTCACGGACGCGGATCCTGCGTCGTGAAGGCGGACCGCAGCGCGGCGGCGAGCTCGGCGACGTGCGGCTCGCGGAGCAGCGAGCTGTGCTCGCTCTCGATCCGCACCATCGTGGTGTCGCCGCGGAGCACGTCACCCCAGCCGTCGACGTCCGGGTTGCCGTCGGCGAGCACGAACGTCGCTGGGCCGGCGTACGGCGACGGCGTGTGCCGCCTCGTCACGATGCTCGCCTGGTCGAAGAGCGCGTCGAAGTCCTTCTGGCCGCCGTAGCGGATGACGCCGGCGCCGTAGGCACGCACGCGCTTGGCGAACTCCTCGCCGACCGGGACGCCGGCCGGGAGGATCCGCCGCGCGGCACGGTCCAGGGCACGCTTGGCCGCACGGAGCGCGGTGTTGCGGATCGGTGCCGGCTCCATCCGACCGAAGTGCAGCTGCGCCTGCTCGGCACTGCTGCGTGGCAGGTAGGTGTCCAGGATCGCGACGTGCTCGACCCGCTCGCCGCCCTCGGTGAGGAGCTTCGCGACCTCGAGCGCGACGAGGCCGCCCAGTGAGTGTCCGACCAGGAGGTACGGTCCGCGGGGCTGCACGATGCGCATCAGCTCGACGGTGCGCTTCGCGGTGCGCTGGATGCTCCAGTCCGGGATCGCCCGTCGCTCGAGGCCGTGCTGCTGGAACGCGTACACGTCGTGCTCGGGCAGGTAGCGGGACAGCGGGAGGAACGTCAGCCCGAGTGCGCCGGCGCCGCTCAGGCAGAACACCGGCGGTCGGCCGGTCTCCCGCGCCTCGGCGACCTTCACCACGTCGGGGTGGCTCGGCAGCGACTTCGCCCCGATCCGGACGCGGCGGGCGAAGGCACGGAGCGTGGGCTGCTCGAGGAGCTCCGAGGCGCGGAGGTCGACTCCGAGCCGCGTGTGCACGATCGCGAGCATCTCCTCGGCCGAGAGCGAGTCGCCGCCGAGCGCGGTGAAGTCCTCGTCGAGGTGGACGCCGCGGAGCCCGAGCACCTCGGCCCAGATCTGCCCGACGACGAGCTCCCACTGGTCGTACTCGCCCTCGACCATCTCGACCTCGAGCGAGGGCGCACCGGGCAGCTTCGACCGGTCGACCTTGCCGCGTTCGTTGCGGGGCAGTTCGGGCATCGGGACGATCGCCGCGGGGACCATGTACTCCGGGAGGCGGTCGCGCAGGGCGCGGCGGAGGGCGGCCGGTGCTGGTGTCCGGCGACCGGGACGCCCGACAACGTACGCGACGAGCCGGGTCATGGCCGGCGGTTCGACGAGCGCGGTGACGACCACGTCGTGCACGTCCGGGACGGCACGGAGCGCGGCCTCGACCTCGCTCGGCTCGACGAGGTACCCGCGCACCTTCACGGCGTCGTCGTCGCGACCGAGCAGGACGAGGCAGCCGTCCTCCTCGATGCGGGCGAGGTCGCCCTGACGCCAGAGCGGGGTGCCGTCCTCGTCGACGCCGAGGTGCTCGGCCGTCTTCTCGGGCGCACCCCAGTAGCCGGCGGTCATGCCGTCGGAGACGACGACGAGCTGGCCGGTCTCGCCCACGGCGGCGGCGGTGCCGTCCTCGCGGAGGACCTTCGCGGTCTTGCCCGGCGGCGTGTACCCGGCCGGGACGACCCCGGCGGGGACGTCGTCCTCGGGGCCCACGGGGAAGTACGTGACGGCGCCCATCTCGCTCGAGCCGAACCCGTTCCACAGCACGGTGCGGGCGCCGAGGACCGGACGCGCGGCGTGCACGTCCGTGCCGGTGATCGGCTCGCCGACGGTCATCACGAAGCGGAGCGGGGCGAGTGCGGGGTGCAGGTCGCCGTCCGCACGGTCGCGCACGGTCGCGACGATCGAGCGCAGGAGGTGCGGCGTGCAGACCACCGCCGTGACCTGCTCGGCGGTCATGCCGTCGAGGAGGCGCTCGGTGCCGAGGTCACGCGCGTCGAGGAGCACCGCGGCGGCGCCGTTGAGCAGGCTGTCGAGCGTGGTGAGGATGCCTGCGGCGAAGGACAGCGGCAGGACGACACCCACCCGGTCGCCGGGGCGGTAGGCCGCGCTCGCGCTGCTCTGCTCGGCGTTCCGGAGGAGCTGCCGGTGCGTCATCGCGACGCCCTTCGGGAGGCCCGTCGAGCCGGAGGTGAAGACGATGGCGGCAGGGTCGGCGCCGCCGGGGTGGTGCGCGGGGGCCGTGGTGTCGCCGGCCGCGGCGGCCGCGGCGGTCCCGGCGGTCGTGGCAGTCGCGGCTGTCGCGGCTGTCTCCGTTGTCTCGGCGATCAGTGCGTCGAGGTCGTGGACGCTGCCCGCGGCGCCGAGCACGGCGGCCGCGAGGTCGGTCCGGGTCCGGTCCGCGAGCACCTCGGCGATGCCCGCGAGCGTGACCACGTGCTGCAGGCGCGCTTCGGGCAGGTGGTCGTCGAGCACGACGACGGTCCGTCCCGCGGCGACGAGCGCGAGCATCCCGACGACCGTCTCGGTGGTGTGCCCGGCCATGATGCCGACCGGGACCGACGCCCCGGTGCCCTCCGGCCCGACCCCGGCACCGGACCGGTCGTCCGGACGGAGGAGCCCCGCCAGCCGGTGGGCGAGCGTGCGCACCGTCCGGTCCGTCTCGCGGAACGTCCGGGCGACCCCGGCTCCGGCGAGCGCCGGAGCCTCGGGCACCGCCTCGACGACACGGTTCCAGCGGTCGAGGATCGAGTGGTCGCCGGCCACCGGGATCACCGGCTCGGCCGGGCGCTGCTGCGCGGTCGGGTGTGTCGAACGCATGGGTACTCCCCTGGTCGTGCGTGTCGGTGGTGCGCTTCCCAGGACCGTAAGCGGCGGAGGGCCCCCGATCGAGGGCCCTGCGGGTGCGGTGCGGTGATCCTGCGGTTTGGCGCATCCTCGCGATCTGCCGTGGATCCCCGATGACGGTGCTATCGAACCGCTGTGCGTTCCCGCGCGCGGACGGTGCGGCGGGAACGGGCGTAGCGCACCACGCCGCGGGCGACCGAGGCGAGTTCGATCCACCGCACCCGACCGACCTCGCGGAGGAACGCGGGGTCGTCGTGGAGCGCGTCCGCGTCCGGCCGAGGCGCGTCCGGGCCGGGCGCCTCCGAGGTCGCCGCGGTCGTCGGGTTGCCGGCCACGAGGTGCCGGACCGCCCGCGGGCCGCGCTGCAGCGCCATCCCGAGCGTGTGCGGCCGCAGCGCGATCTTCGTGAGCCACGCGCCGAGTCCCGTGCCGTACCCGCGCGCCTGGAGCCGGAGCGCTGCGAGGTCCGCGCGGTGCCGGTGCCACACGAGCGCAGCGGGCTCGACGACGAGGGCGGCGCCGGAGAGGACGACGCGGGAGAACATGTCGATGTCCTCGCCGCCGCCGGTCACCGTGCCGACGCCGAGCGCCTCGTCGAAGCCGCCGAGCTCGAGGACGGCCTCGCGGCGCATCGCGAAGTTCGCACCGGTGCCGTAGTCCCCCACCGCGAACGGGAAGAGTGGACGGTCCGCCGGGGGCGCCGACAGCCGGTGCACGCGCGGCACGAGGTTCCGGGACCACGTCACCCGCTCGTCGAACCACCGCTGCGTCGGCGTCCGGAGCTCGCCGCTCGCGACGAGTCCGCTGACACAGACGACGTCGTCACCGCGCGAGAACCCGGAGGCGACCGCGCGGAGCCACGACCGGTCGACCACGACGTCGTCGTCGGTGAACGCGACGATCTCGTGCTGTGCCGCGCGGACACCGGCGTTGCGGGCGCTCGAGAGACCGGGAACGGGCTCCCGGACGTACCGGACACGCGGGTCCGTCGCGGCGATCGCCTCGACGAGCTCCCGGGTGGACTCGTCGGACGGCGCGTTGTCGACGATGACGACCTCGAAGTCCGGGTGGTCGAGCGCGAGGAGCGAGTCGAGGGCGCCGCGCAGCTGGTCGGCGCGGTCGCGGGTGCACAGCACGACGCTCGTGCTCGGCAGGCGCACGGGGATCGGCGGCTGCGGCACTGCCGGCAGCGCGGAGACCGCGGCGCGGAGTGTCGCGCCGTCGACGACGTCCCCGGTCATCGGCACGTCGACGAAGCCGAGGGGTGCCACGCCGTCGCGCACCAGGAGCCGCGCCGAACGGTGACCGTCGGCCTCGAGCAGCGTGACCGCTCCGACATCGTGCCCGGGGACGTCCGCGAGGTCGATCGCGCCCACCCACACGGCGCCGCTCCACGTCGGGGTCTCGGCACTCGACATGGGTCGCTCGAGCACCACGCGGGACGGAAGGGAACGCGGGAGGGTGTCGGTCATGGGGTGAGCCTGTCTCGTGTCGGGGACGTGCACGGTCGGGGCCGGCAGATCCACGGTCGCCGGGTGCGCGACGAGCGTCAACGAGCATCCGGATCCGTGCGGTTCCTGCCGCACGAGGGTGCTCACGCGTGCGTGAACCCGCAATGCCGCAGGCCCTCCGCACTTCCCGACGGCCGCTCTCCCGCGGCACGGTCGGCCGCGGATACCGTCGTGACATCCGCCGGGCGCTGCCTCTGTTCGGCCCGACCTGAAGGGACGCTCGATGCGTCAGCCGATCGCGGTGGTCGAGCAGTGACCGCCACCACGACCCAGACCAGGATGTCGCTCGTCCTCGCAAGCCGTGCACTCGTGAACTCCCCGGTGCCGCCACTCCTCGCCGCGGGCCTCGGGTTCGCCGGTGCCGTCCTCATCGCCGCCGACGCGACCGGCCCGCTCCGCACGGCCGTCGTGCTCGTGGCGCTCCTCGTCGTGCCGGGTCTGCCGGTCGTCCGTGCTCTCGGGCTCCGGGACCCGATCGGTCGAGCCGCCCTCGTGGTCGCCGTCAGCGCCGCGATCGACGCCGTCATCGGTCTCGCGATGGTCTGGACCCACCAGTGGGTCCCGCTGCCCGCCGCCGGCCTCCTCCTGCTCGTCGGCGGGTGGGTGTCGCTCGGCCAGGGCGTGCAGACCGTCCGCACCGTCCCCCGTCCGCAGTTCGTCCGGACGGCCCTCCCGACGGCCGTGCTCGTCCGCGCCGTCACCGCGTCCGGCGTGCTCGTCACGGGACTCGCGCTGTGGGCTGTCGGCACCTCCCAGAGCAGCTCGACCGGCCTGGGCGAGTGGGGCCTCCTGACCGCACTGCCCGTGACCTGGTGGATCGGTGCGGCCCTGGTGTTCGCGGTGACGCTCGTCACCCTCGTCGACCGTCGCCACCACGTGCTGGTCCGAGGCGTGGCCTCCGTCGCCCTCGTCCTGGTCATGTACGGCACGACGAACCTCGTCTCCGCGGAGCCGCGCCCGCCGTGGGTCTTCAAGCACATCGCGGTGACGGCGTACATCATGGAGCACGGCGGCGTCGATCCGTCCATCGACATCTACAACCGGTGGCCCGGCTTCTTCGGGTTCAGCGCCTTCCTGGGCGCGGCGACCGGCACCCTCGACGCGGCGGCTCCCGTCCGCTGGGCGGAGATCGCGTTCGCCCTCGCCGACGGCGCACTCGTCCTCGGAATCGCCCGGGCGCTGGGCGTGAAGGGACGCTGGGCGACCGTCGCCGCGGTCCTGTTCAGCGCCGCGAACTGGGTCGGGCAGGACTACTACTCCCCCCAGGCGTTCGCGTTCTTCCTGTTCCTCGCCGCCGTCCTGATCGCCCTGACCGTGCTGCGCGGGACGCCGAACCGCATCGGCGTCTGGACGGCCACGGTGACCGGCAGGCTGTTCCGGGCACGACGGTCGGCCGTCGCCACGGCGGTCCTCCCCCGCTCGCGCGCGGCGGTGACCACCGCGGCGGTGGTCGTGGTCGTCCTGCAGTTCGTGATCACCGCGTCGCACCAACTCACCCCGTTCGTGGTCGTCGCCGCGTTCGTCCCGCTGCTCGTCCTCGGCTACCTCCGGCCCTGGTGGCTCGCGGTCCCCCTGACGCTGCTGCCCGTCCTGTACCTCCTGCCGAACCTCGGCTACATCCAGGAGCACTTCGGACTGACCACCGGGTTCGACCCGGTGAGCAACGTCACCGCCGAAGCGACCTCCATCGCCATCCCCTCCCTCGCCACGACCCTGCAGAGTCGTGCGGTGCTGGCGATCACCGCGCTCGTCGCCGTGTGCGCGGTCGTCGGGCTGGTGCGCATGATCCGTTCCGGGCACGCACGTCGAGCGCTCGTCGTCCTCTGGCTCGCCGCGTGCCCGATCGTCCTCGTGTTCGGACAGAGCTACGGCGGCGAGGCGAAGTTCCGCGTCGTGCTGTTGTCGGCACCGTTCCTCGCGATCGCCGCCGTCCACGCGTTCCACGGACGCGGGCGCCGACTCGGCGCGATGGCCCTCGTGCTCACCGTCGTCACCGGCCTGTTCGTCGGGGCGACCTTCCAGGCCGAGCAGGCGAACCAGACCGCGTCCGCCGACGTGGCCGCGGCGCGGTGGCTCGACGGACGGTTCGCGTCGGACGACAGCCTGACGACCGTCGGGACGTTCCCGTCGATCATCAGCGGGAACTACGACAACTACACCCGGCACTGGGGCCAGGTCGACTCGCTCGAGAGCGAGTCCGCGTGGTTCCCGGACGGCATCACCGCGAAGGACCTCACCGGGGTCCTGCAGGACCGCGACTACGGCGGTCGCGCCTGGATCGTGTTCTCCTCGTCGCAACGCGCCGACGCCATCGCGCGCGGCATCCTCACCGCCGCACAGATCGACGCGATCCAGCGGTCGGTGGCCGCCGAGTCGACGCTCCGCTACGACCGCGACGGCGTCCTGATCTACGAGGTGGACGATGCAGCATGAGCCCGGTGCACGGCACCTGATGACGACCCGACGCTCGTTCCTCCGGCGTGGTGCGACCATCGCCGGCGTGCTCGGGGTCGCGGCCGTCGCCGGCACCACTGCCGTCGTCCTGCCGATGCGCAGCGGCGGGGCGGACGCCCGTGCGGAGCAGATGCCCACCGGGTCGCTCGAATCCGAGGGCATGCGGTGGATCCCCTACCTCGCCGAGGACTTCGACCGCATCGCGGCACTCGGTGAGCTCCTCGCCGTCTACCCGCGCATGTCGGAGTACAGCGGGATGCGTGACACGTCCGGGAAGGGCCTCTACGCGCCGGACCAGGTCGTGTCCGTGCACGACTCCGTGCTCGACTTCCACCTGCACAGCAAGGGGTCGCAGCCGCTCGTCGCGACCGTCCTGCCCGCGGGCTACCGGTCGTACACGCACCAGCGCGTGTCCATCCGGTACCGCGCGGACGAGGTCCCCGGCTACAAGTTCGTGATGATCCTGTGGCCGCTGTCCGGCGACTGGAACGAAGGCGAGATCGACTGGCCCGAGGGCGACCTCACCGGCGACGTCCGCCCGGTGTCGGCGATCCCGGGCAGCTACGACGCGGAGAAGGAGGCGATGACCTTCCTCCCCGAGGACCCGACCGTCGTCCCCGGCGGACAGTCCGACTGGCACGTCGCGACCGTCGAGTGGACCGCCGACGCGATCCGGTTCTACTGGGACGACGAGCTGCTCGAGACCGTCACCGACGCCGTGCCGACGACGCCGATGCGGGTGACGCTGCAGGCGGAGACGATCATCCACGACGACGCCGTGCCGACGAGCGCCTCCGGGCACGTGCTCGTGGACTGGGTCGTCGCCTACCGGCAGGGCCGCTCGAGTTCCTGAGGCCGTCCGCCCGCTCCTGAGGCCGGGCGCCAGCTCCCGCGGTCGACCGTCCGCGTGTCGCGTGGGTCCACCAACGAGAACAAGCCCCCGGGATCTCCCGGGGGCTTGTTCGTCGAGTGCTGGGGTACCTGGACTCGAACCAAGAACGACGGTACCAGAAACCGCTGTGTTGCCAATTACACCATACCCCAAAGGCCCGAAGGCCTCGGTCCCGGTTGCCCGGGGCACGATCAACTACTGTACAGCATCCCGGAGGTCCGTGAGACCACCCACGAGGTCCCGGTGCACGGCGGCGGCCGTCACGGCTCCATGCCCGGCGGCGACGATGAGCTGTTCCGGCCCGGGCGGCGTCACGTCCCCCACCGCGTACACACCCCCGACGCTCGTCCGGCCCGAGCGGTCCACCACGAGGAGCCCGTCCGCATCGCGTTCGAGGTCGGCGTCGACCCAGTCCAGGTCGGCGAACCACCTCGGGCGGACGAACCCGCCCGTGCGCGGCTCCACGTGCCCGTCTGCGAGGCGGACGCCGGTCATCCCGGAGCGGTCCCCCTCCAGGTCCTCCACGGGCCGCTCGTCGACGCGGACGCCCGCGTGCAGCAGCCGCGCCCGCCCCGCGTCGTCCAGCCGGGCGACGCCGTTCGTGTACACCACGAGGTCGTCGGCCCACGCGGCGACGAGCAGCGCCCTGTCGACCACGTCGTCCGTCTCGCAGATGAACGCCAGGGCTTCCCCGGCCTTCTCGTACCCGTCGCACTCCACGCAGCTGTGCACCGCCGTGCCGTAGAACGCGCGCAGCATCGGCAGCGCCGGGAACTCCTCGCGGAGGCCGGTCGCGATCACCACCGCGCGGGCGGTCGCCTCGATCTCGGTCCCGCGCCAGGATCCGTGCACGGCCCAGCCGTCGCCGTCGCGGGACACCCGGTCCACGACGGCCTGGACGACCGTCGCCTCGGCGTAGCCCTCGACCTCGGCCCGCCCGAGCTTCCGCAGCTCGAGCGGGGAGATGCCGTCGCGGGTCAGGAACCCGTGCGACCGCAGGGTCGCGGCGTTCCGCGGGCGGTTGGCGTCGACGAGGAGCACCGTCCGTCTCGCCCGGACGAGGTTCAGCGCAGCGCTCAGCCCCGCCGGCCCGGCACCGACGACCACGACGTCGACCGTCAGACGGTCCGGGACGGTCACGGCTGCGGTCCGCTCACGACGACGACCCGCGTCAACGGTCCGCGAGTCGGCGCAGGCGCGCCAGGGTGGAGTTCTTGCCGAGGATCTCCATCGACTCGAACAGCGGCGGGCTGATCCGGCGGCCGGAGATCGCGACGCGCAGGGGTCCGAACGCCAGCCGCGGCTTGAGCCCGAGCCCGTCGATGAGCGCGGTGCGCAGTGCGCCCTCGATCGCCTCCGTGGTCCAGTCCTCCAGGGGCTCGAGCGCGGTCGTGGACGCACGGAGGACGTCGCCGGCGTCCGGCTTGAGCGTGGCGAGGGCGTCGTCCTCCACCACCAGCTCGTCGTCCGCCGTGAACAGGAACCCGAGCATCGCGGGCGCCTCGCTGAGGAGCTGCATGCGCTCCTGCACGAGGGGCGCGGCAGCGGTGAGGACCTCGAGCTCCGCCGGCGTCACCGGGTCGGAGACCACGCCCGTGAGGTACGGGACGAGTCGGTCGCGGAAGTCGTCGGCGTCGAGCAGGCGGATGTGGTCGCCGTTGATCGCCTCCGCCTTCTTGTGGTCGAACCGGGCGGGGTTGGGGTTGACGTCGGCGACGTCGAACGCCTCGACCATCTCGTCGATCGAGAAAACGTCCCGGTCGGCCCCGATCGACCAGCCGAGCAGCGCGAGGTAGTTCACGAGCCCCTCGGGGATCATGCCGGCGGCCCGGTGGTGGAAGAGGTTCGACTCGGGGTCACGCTTGGAGAGCTTCTTGTTGCCCTCCCCCATCACGTACGGCAAGTGGCCGAAGAGCGGCGTGAACTCGGCGATCCCGACCTCGTAGAGGGCGTCGTACAGGGCGATCTGGCGCGGCGTCGACGACAGGAGGTCCTCACCACGGAGGACGTGCGTGATCCCCATCAGGGCGTCGTCCACCGGGTTCGTGAACGTGTAGAGCGGCTTGCCGTTCGGCCGGACCACGACGAAATCCGGGAACGTGCCCTGCTTGAACGTGATCTCCCCGCGCACGAGGTCGTCGAAGCTGAGGTCACGGTCCGGCACCCGCAACCGGAGCGCCGGCTCACGGCCCTGGTCGCGGAAGGCCTGACGCTCCGACTCGGTGAGGTCGCGCTCGTGGTTGTCGTAGCCCTGCTTCGGGTCACGACCGGCGGCCTTGTTGCGGGCCTCCATCTCCTCCGGTGTCACGAACGACTCGTAGATGTGGCCGGACGCCTTGAGCTTCGCGATGACGTCGTCGTAGACGTCCGAGCGCTCGGACTGCCGGTACGGGCCGTGCGGGCCACCCGCCTCGACACCCTCGTCCCAGTCGAGCCGGAGCCACCGCAGCGCCTCGAGGATTTGCTGGTACGACTCTTCGCTGTCCCGGGCGGCGTCGGTGTCCTCGATGCGGAACACGAGCTTGCCGCCCGTGTGCCGCGCGTACGCCCAGTTGAAGAGCGCGGTGCGGATCAGTCCGACGTGCGGCGTGCCCGTCGGGCTCGGGCAGAAGCGGACACGGACATCGGAACCGGAGGCGGTGGTGAATGGCGCAGTCATGACTCGTCGATCCTACCGGCCCGGGAACGCAGAAAACCCCTGACCAGTACATGGTCAGGGGTTCCCTGGTGTTGCAACGTTGAGTCCGGCGGCGTCCTACTCTCCCACAAGGTCCCCCTTGCAGTACCATCGGCGCTGAGAGGCTTAGCTTCCGGGTTCGGAATGTGACCGGGCGTTTCCCTCTCGCTATGACCACCGGAACACCTTCGACTTGACCGTTACCGGGTCAAGAAAGCTGTCCCAGCCGTAGCTGAGTTATTCAGTTTCTCAGTTCCCGATCGTCTGTCGGGAACCACAAAGTGGACGCGAGCCCGTGACCCAAAGGTCACGGAAAT
>NZ_VEIY01000004.1 GCF_007680845.1 Curtobacterium pusillum
GGAAGCTAAGCCTCTCAGCGCCGATGGTACTGCAAGGGGGACCTTGTGGGAGAGTAGGACGCCGCCGGACTCAACGTAAGAAGATGTGGCCATCGGCCCTCCATCGAGAACTCGCAGGGGAGACCCTCGTTCTCGGGAGGCCGGTGGCTACATCTGTTTCTGCCGCACGTCGCTCGACTCGTGCCCTGGTTCGTGATGGACTGGGCGACGAGCACCGGGCGACTGGTGCGACGCCAACACACAACGACACAGCGGACGATCGCCCGGGCACGAGCTCGGGCACGCAACGAGGAGCAACGGTGGCGAACGACGACGACCAGCAGCGGAACGACGGGGATCGCGGAGATCGTCCCCGTCGAGACGGCGACCGGGGTCCTCGTCGGGACGGTGGGAGCCGGTGGTCGTCCGGGCCCCGAGACTTCGAGCGTCGTGAGGGTGAGCGTCGTGATGCTCCCCGCCGCGATGGTGATCGTCCGGCCCGGAGCGGGGACTCCTCGCGCGATGGTGGTCGTCCCTTCCGTGACGGCGACCGGTCGTTCCGCGATGGTGGCCGGCGTCCGGCATGGCGCGGCGACCGTGACGACTCGAGTCGGCCGCCGCGTGGGGATGGCCCGCGTGGTGGCGATGACCGTCCCCGTCGCGATGGGGATCGTCCTTTCCGGTCTGATCGTCCTGCTCGTGATGGCGATCGTCCCTTCCGGTCTGATCGTCCTGCTCGGGATGGGGATCGGCCGTTCCGTGGTGGGAGCGACCGTCCCCGTCGTGACGGTGACCGTCCGTTCCGCTCTGACCGTCCTGCCCGTGATGGGGATCGGCCGTTCCGTGGTGGGGACGACCGTCCGCGTCGGGATGGTGACCGTCCGTTCCGCTCTGACCGTCCTGCCCGTGATGGGGATCGGCCGTTCCGTGGTGGGAGCGACCGTCCGCGTCGGGATGGTGACCGTCCGTTCCGCTCCGACCGTCCGACCCGTGATGGCGACCGGCCCTTCCGCGGCGGCAGCGACCGTCCGCGCCGCGACGGCGACCAGCCCTTCCGGTCCGACCGTCCTGCACGGGACGGCGACCGTCCGCGTCGTGATGGTGACCGTCCGTTCCGTGGCGGGGACGACCGTCCGCGCCGCGACGGCGACCGCCCCTTCCGCTCCGACCGTCCCGCTCGTGACGGAGATCGTCCGTTCCGCGGTGGCAGTGACCGCCCGGCTCGTGACGGCGATCGTCCGCGCCGCGACGGGGACCGGCCCTTCCGGTCGGACCGCCCGGCTCGGGACGGTGACCGCCCCCGTCGTGATGGTGACCGTCCGTTCCGCTCCGACCGCCCGGCTCGGGACGGCGACCGTCAGCGGTTCGGCGACGGCAGCCGTCACGCCGGCGCCCGCTTCGGCGAGGCAGCCCGTGACGACTGGGAGGACCGCGACCCCTACGGCACCAAGTCGATCCGCCCGCGCCACGAAGACCCCGAGATCCCGGACGAGATCGATGCCCGCGACCTCGACAAGGTCGCCCGCGCCGAGCTGAAGACCCTGAGCAAGGACAACGCCGACTGGGTGGCTCGTCACCTCGTGGCGGCTGCACTCCTCGTCGACGAGGACCCGGAGACCGCGAACCAGCACGCCCTGAGCGCTGCCCGTCGTGCCGGCCGTGTCGGTGTCGTCCGCGAGACCGCTGCGATCACCGCGTACCGCCTCGGCGACTTCGCGACGGCGCTGCGGGAGCTCCGGACGTACCGGCGCATCTCGGGCCGGAACGACCAGCTGCCGATGATGGTCGACTGCGAGCGCGGCCTCGGTCGTCCGGAGCGCGCGCTCGAGCTCGGTCGGTCCGTCGACCGCGCGGCGCTCGACACCGCGGTGCAGGTCGAACTCGCGATCGCGATGTCCGGCGCCCGCCTCGACCTCGGGAATCCCACAGCCGCGCTCGGCGAGCTGGAGATTCCACAGCTCGACCCCTCCACGGCGTACAGCTGGTCGCCGGCGCTCTACAGTGCTTACGCGGCCACGCTCGAGGAGCTCGGTCGCCAGGACGAGGCCGACGAGTGGTGGGCCCGTGTCGATCGTGCGACCGAGGCACTGGCCGAGATCGCCGACGAGAACGCTTGGGAGACAGTTGATGTGGTCGAGGAAACGCTCGAAGTCGAAGGACCCGATGACGACGGGATCGACGGAGCCGTCGACGACGATCGGGACGCCGAACTCGACGACGAACCCGTCGGCGAACTCGACGAGATCGACGACGAACCCGACGACGAGCCAGCAGGCGACGAGCCCGGCGAGATCGACGACGACAACCCCACCGACGTCGACGGGTCCGCAGCCGACTGACACGCCGAAGCCGCCGACGGCCGGTGTGGACCTCGTCCTCACCGACCTCGACGGCGTCGTGTACCGCGGCCGGAACGCCATCCCGCACGCGGTGGAAGCCCTGACGCGGGCGTCACTGAGCGCCCGCGTCGGCTACATCACGAACAACGCCTCGCGTCGTCCGGTCGACGTGGCCGAACACCTGGAGCGCTACGGGCTCGAGGTGTCCGAGGACGACGTCGTGACCTCGTCCCAGGCCGGCGTCCGCCTGCTCGAGACCCTCGTGCCGGCCGGGTCGACCGTGCTCGTCACCGGCGGGCTCGGGCTGACCAGCATCGTCGAGGCCGCGGGCTTCACGGTGACGACCAGCGCCGAGGACTCGCCGGCGGCGGTCATCCAGGGGTTCTCCCCGGACCTCGGGTGGACGCACCTGGCGGAAGCGTCGTTCGCCCTCGCCGACCCCGACGTCCCGTGGGTCGCGACGAACATGGACTGGTCGATCCCGGTCGAGCGCGGGATCGCTCCGGGCAACGGGACGCTCGTGTCCGCCGTGCACCAGGCCGTCGGGCGGATGCCGGTCGTCGCGGGCAAGCCCGAGCGCCCGATCTTCGACGCCGCTCTGGCCCGGTTCGGCGGCGAGCACCCGCTGTTCATCGGCGACCGGCTCGACACCGACATCAAGGGCGCGAACGACGTCGGGATCCCGAGCGTCCTCGTCCTGACCGGCATCGACACGGCGAAGCAGGTGCTCGCGGCCGACCAGCGCTCGCGTCCCACGTACATCCTCGCCGACCTCCGCGGGCTGTCCGAGCCCTACCCGGTGACCTCCCGGCGTGAGGACGAGGACGGCACCCGCTACGCGACCGTCGGAGCTGCGACGGTGGCCATGCGCGGTCACGTCGTGCGCGTCCTGGACGACGGCGACGCCATCGACCGGCTGCGTGCGGGCACGGCGCTCATCTGGGAGTCCGGCCTGGCGATCTACGGACTCGACGTCGACCCGAAGCTGTACGGCGGCGAGTAGCGTGGCAGACGTGCCGAACGACGAGCAGGAGCCGACGCAGATCGACGAAGCGCCGACCGACGACTTCGCCGGACGGACCGCCGCGGTCGAGCAGCTCCCGCTGACCGACCGCGCCGACGCGTTCTCCGCACTGCACGACGAGCTGCGCACCCGGCTCGAGACCGGCGGCAGCGCGAGTGCCTGACGAGCACGGCGTCGGACAGGACACCGCGCTCGTCCGACTCGACGCGCTCCTGGCCGCACGCGGGCTCGCGAAGTCCCGCACCGCAGCTGCGAAGCTGATCCAGGCCGGACGGGTGACGGTGGCCGGCTCGGCGGTCGTCAAGCCGTCGGCGCCGACCGCCCCGTCAGCACCCATCCACGTGGACAGTGCGGACGAGTGGGTGTCGCGGGCGGCCCGCAAGCTCGTCGGCGCGCTCGACACGTTCGGGGTGGACCCGAGCGGCCGCGTCGCGCTCGACGTCGGTGCGAGCACGGGCGGGTTCACGCAGGTGCTCCTCAGCCGCGGTGCCCGCCGGGTCGTGGCGCTCGACGTCGGGCACGGCCAGCTCGACCCCCTCGTCGCACTCGATCCGCGGGTCGCCGTCGTCGAGGGCGTCAACGCGCGCGCCCTCACCCCCGAGGACTTCGCGGCGCTCGACCCCGAGGCCTCCGAGACCAGCCTGGTGGTGGGCGACCTGTCGTTCATCTCGCTCCGGCTCGTGCTGCCGGCGTTGGTCGAGTCGGTCCCCGCCGACGAGTTCGTCCTGCTCGTGAAGCCGCAGTTCGAGGTGGGGCGCGGTGGTGTCCGCGAAGGCATCGTGCGCAACCCGGGATTGCGGTACGACGCCCTCATGAACGTGCTCTGGGCCGCCTGGGACCTCGGTCTCGGTACCTCGGGGCTCGCCGCGTCCCCGATCGTCGGGACCCACGGCAACCACGAGTACCTGGCGCGTTTCCAGCGGGATGTCGGTACCAACCCGACAGAATGGACAGTCCGGGCGACCGAACTGACGGAAGGGGCGGCATGAGCGACGAGCGGCACATCCTCCTGGTGTCCCACACGGGCCGCCGGGACTCCATCGACGCTGCGGTCGAGGTCTGCGACCTCCTGCACGCCGCGGGTCTCGTCCCCGTGATGCCCTTCGACGAGTACGCCGACATCCGCCGGGCCGAAGCGTCCGTCGGGCAGGTCGACATCCTCGGCGTGGACACCCAGCCGGACCAGCTCGAGATCGTCATCGTGCTCGGCGGCGACGGCACGATCCTCCGCGCGGCCGAACTCGTCCGCGGCACGGGCGCCCCGATCGTCGGCGTGAACCTCGGCCACGTCGGGTTCCTGGCCGAGAGCGAGCGCGACGGACTGCGGTCGACGGTCGAGCGGGCGCTCTCCGGCGACTACCACGTCGAGGAACGCGTCACCCTGCAGGTCGACGTGGTCGTCGGGCACGAAGTCGTCTACACCTCCTGGGCCCTCAACGAGGCCACGATCGAGAAGGCCTCCCGGGAGCGCATGCTCGAGGTCGTCACCGAGGTGGACGGTCGTCCGCTCTCGTCCTTCGGCTGCGACGGTGTCGTCATCTCCACGCCGACCGGTTCCACGGCCTACTCGTTCTCCGGCGGCGGCCCGATCGTCTGGCCGGACGTCGACGCGCTCCTCATGGTGCCGCTGAGCGCGCACGCGCTGTTCGCCCGGCCGATCGTGGTCGGTCCGGACTGCACCCTCGCGGTCGAGGTGCTGCGGCGGACGAGCGGCGTCGGCGTGCTCTGGTGCGACGGGCGGCGGACGCACGACCTCCCGCCAGGGGCTCGCGTCGAGGTGCGTCGGTCGCCCGACCCGGTCCGCGTCGCACGACTGAAGGACGCCCCCTTCGCCGACCGTCTGGTGGCGAAGTTCCAGCTGCCCGTCGCCGGATGGCGCGGGCCGCAGTCCGACGACGAGGACGACCTGTGACCGGAGCGACGAAGTGATCGAGGAGATCCAGATCTCCGATCTCGGAGTCATCGGTGAGACGACCCTCGAGCTCGGGCCCGGCTTCACCGTGGTGACCGGCGAGACCGGTGCGGGCAAGACGATGATCGTCACCGCGCTCGGCCTCCTGCTCGGCGCGCGTGCCGACGCCGGCTCGGTGCGCAGGGGCGCTGCGAACGCGGTGGTCGAGGGCCGTTGGCACGTCCCGGACCACGCCACGGTCGCCGAACGCGTCGAGGACGCCGGCGGCACCGTCGAGGACGGCGAACTCATCCTGACGCGCACCGTGTCGGCCGAGGGTCGCAGCCGCGCGACGGTGGGCGGCCGCAGTGCACCGGTCGCGGTGCTCGGCGAGCTCGCGGAACAGCTCGTGACGGTGCACGGACAGTCCGACCAGATCCGGCTGACCTCGTCGACCGCGCAGCGCGCGGCACTCGACGGCTTCGGGGGTCGGGCGGTCGAGAAGGCCCTCGCGGCGTACGTCGCGGTGTACGACACGTGGCAGCAGCACGTCGGCGAGCTCGAGACCCTGACCCGTGACCGGGACGACCGCGTCGCCGAGGCGGAACGGATCCGAGCCGCGTCCGACGAGATCGAGGCGGCGGACCCGCAGCCGGGCGAGGACGTCGAACTCGCCGAACGCGCGGAGCGCCTCGGCAACCTCGAGGAACTCCGGCTGTCGGCCGGCCTCGCGCACGAGGCGCTCTCGAGCGAGTCCCTCGACGGTGTGGCGGACGTCGTCGGTCTGGTGGAAGCGGCTCGTCGGGCGATCGAGCGGGTCGCTGCCTCCGACGCCGAGCTCCAGCCCGTGCTCGAGCAGCTCACCGAGCTCGGGATCCAGGCGTCCGAAGCCTCCGCGAGCCTGTCCAGCTACCTCGGCTCACTCGAGCCCGACGCCGGCCACGACCTCGAACGCATCAACGAGCGCCGCGCGCTCCTCTCCGGGCTCACCCGGAAGTACGGCGAGACCGTCGACGACGTCATCGCCTACGGGCAGCGCGCCAGCGACCGACTGCTCGAACTCGACGGCGACGACGACCGGATCGCCGCGCTGCAGTCCGCCGTCGAGCAGGACGAGCAGGCGCTCGAAGTCGCCGCTCGGGCCCTGACGACGGCACGGACGAAGGCCGCGACGGACCTCGCGAAGCGCGTGACGGCCGAGCTGAAGACCCTGGCGATGGCCGGAGCGACCCTCGTGGTCGAGGTCACGGACGCCGGTGAACCCCGACGCCACGGCCGCGACCAGGTGTCGATCCTGCTCCAGCCGCACTCCGGCACGGATCCGCGTCCGATCGGCAAGGGCGCCTCCGGCGGCGAACTCTCGCGCGTGATGCTCGCGATCGAGGTCGTGATGGCCGGGAGCACCACGGTGCCGACGTTCGTCTTCGACGAGGTCGACGCCGGCGTCGGCGGCGCCGCGGCGATCGAGATCGGCCGGCGGCTGGCGAAGCTCGCGGAGCGGACCCAGGTGATCGTCGTCACGCACCTGGCGCAGGTCGCGGCGTTCGCGAACAACCACCTCAACGTCGTGAAGGACGCCAGCGGTGCGGTGACGTCCTCGAGCGTGCGCCGGCTCGAAGGCGACGAACGCCTGCAGGAGATGGCGCGCCTGCTCTCCGGCCTCGGCGACAGCGCGAGCGGCATCGAGCACGCCCGAGAGCTGCTCGACGTCGCCGGGCAGACGGCCTGACCGCGGTCGCGGGTGGGGCCCGAGGGCCCGGCCACACGCCGGACGCAACGCCCACGGCGAACCGAGGTCGCGCCTCCCGGCAGTTCTGACGTACGATGGAATCCCGTGGCGGACACTCTCAGCGGCGGTACCCAGAACAACACCTCGACCCCGAAGGTGACGAAGCAGATCTTCGTGACCGGCGGGGTCGTCTCGTCTCTCGGCAAGGGCCTCACGGCGGCCAGCCTCGGCAACCTCCTGACGGCACGCGGCCTCAAGGTCGTCATGCAGAAGCTCGACCCGTACCTCAACGTGGACCCGGGCACCATGAACCCGTTCCAGCACGGCGAGGTCTTCGTCACCGACGACGGCGCCGAGACGGACCTCGACATCGGGCACTACGAGCGCTTCCTCGACATCAACCTGTCGCAGTCGGCGAACGTCACGACCGGCCAGGTGTACTCGACGGTGATCGCCAAGGAACGTCGCGGCGAGTACCTCGGCGACACGGTGCAGGTCATCCCGCACATCACCGACGAGATCAAGCGGCGGATGCGTGAGCAGTCGGAGAACGACCCGCAGCCCGACGTGATCATCACCGAGGTCGGTGGCACGGTCGGTGACATCGAGTCGCAGCCGTTCATCGAGTCGGCGCGGCAGGTGCGGCACGAGCTCGGCCGCAACAACGTGTTCTTCGTGCACGTCTCCCTGGTGCCGTTCATGGCGGCGTCCGGCGAGCAGAAGACGAAGCCGACGCAGCACTCGGTTGCGCAGCTCCGCTCGATCGGCATCCAGCCGGACGCGCTGGTGCTCCGCAGCGACCGCCCGGTGTCCGACTCGAACAAGCGCAAGATCGCGCTGATGTGCGACGTCGACGAGAACGCCGTGGTGAACGCGGTCGACGTGCCGTCGATCTACGACATCCCGACGATGCTGCACGACCAGGGACTCGACCAGGTCATCATCGACGCGCTCCGGCTCGAGGCCGACGGTGTCGACTGGTCGCGGTGGGACGGTGTCCTCCGCGCGGTGCACGAGCCGAAGAAGGAGGTCACGATCGGCCTGGTCGGCAAGTACATCGACCTGCCGGACGCGTACCTGTCGGTGACCGAAGCGCTCCGCGCCGGCGGGTTCGCGCACAACGCCAAGGTCAAGCTGAAGTGGGTCGTCTCCGACGACTGCACCACGCCCGAGGGCGCTGCGAAGCACCTCGGCGACGTGGACGGCATCTGCATCCCCGGCGGCTTCGGCGTGCGGGGCATCGAGGGCAAGCTCGGCGCGCTGCGCTTCGCCCGGGAGCAGGGCATCCCCACGCTCGGGCTCTGCCTCGGCCTGCAGTGCATGGTCATCGAGTACGCACGGCACGAGGCCGGCCTCGCCGACGCGTCGAGCACCGAGTTCGACCCGGAGACCACCACGCCGGTCATCGCCACCATGGCCGAGCAGGTCGACATCATCGCGGGCGGGGACCTCGGCGGCACGATGCGGCTCGGCCTCTACCCGGCGCACTTCTCGGACGGGTCGCTCGCGGCCGAGCTGTACGGCGCGTCCGAGGCGTCGGAGCGCCACCGTCACCGCTACGAGGTCAACAACACGTACCGGCAGCAGATCGCGGACGCCGGCCTGGTGTTCTCCGGCACCTCGCCCGACGGCACGCTCGTCGAGTACGTCGAGCTGCCGCGGGACGTGCACCCGTTCTACATCGCCACGCAGGCGCACCCCGAGCTCCGGTCGCGTCCGACGAACGCGCACCCGCTGTTCGCCGGGCTGGTCGAGGCCGCGATCACGCGGCACGAGGCGTCCAGCCTCTTCGACCCGCAGACCGAGGAGCAGGTCGCGTAAGCGCAGCGTCACCACGTGACGGACGGGAGGCGCGGTGCCAGCTGGCACCGCGCCTCCCGTCCCTCTGCGGTCGCGTCGGGGCGCGTGCTTGGATGGACGCGTGACTGACGCGCCTCTTGCCGACGAACCCGCCTCCTTCGAGGTCACCGACTCCACCGTCGTCTACGAGGGAGCGGTCTGGGACGTCCGGCGCGACACCATCGCGTACGGCGACAGCTCGATGGTCCGCGAGTACATCGACCACACCGGCGCCGTCGCCGTGTACGCCGAGGACGACGAGGGCCGCGTGCTCGTCATCCAGCAGTACCGGCACCCGGTCCGGGTGCGCGACTGGGAGCTCCCCGCAGGGCTGCTCGACATGGAGGGCGAAGACCACCTCACCGCCGCGAAGCGCGAGCTGGGCGAGGAAGCCGACCTCGAGGCCGACGAGTGGGAGCCGCTCGTGCGGTACAACACCTCCTCCGGCGGGAGCGACGAGTTCCTGCAGGTCTACCGGGCGCGGGGGGTGCGGGCGACCTCCTCCGCGTTCGAGCGTGAGGCCGAGGAAGCCGACATCGTGAAGCGGTGGGTGCCGCGGTCCGACCTGGTGGCGGCGATCCTCGACGGGCGGCTGCACAACTCCGGGCTCATCGTCGCGGTCCTCGCCGCCGAGGCGGCCGACGCAGCCGAAGCACGCGCGCGGCGCTAGCCTCGTGGGGTGATCCCGCTCGACCGTGCCACGGAGACGTACCTGCGGCACATCGCGATCGAGCGGGGGTTCTCGCAGCACACGCTCTCCGCCTACCGACGCGACCTCGGGACCTTCGCGTCCTGGTTGGCGACGGCGCCGGCGGTCGACTCCGACGGCGCTGACCGTGCCGGTGGATCGGCGGTGCTCGACGACGTCGGGCGGATCGCACGTGCGGACCTCGCCGGTTTCGTCGACCACCTGACCACCCGCGCTGAGGGTGCCCTCGCGCCGCGGTCCGTCGCGCGGATGCTCAGCTCGGTGCGTTCGTTCACCGCCTTCGCGGCGGGGGAGGGCTGGCTGCAGCTCGATCCGGGGGCGTCCGTCCGTCCGCCGAAGGCACCGATGCGGCTGCCGAAGGCGATCTCGGTGCACGACATGGAACGGTTGCTCGCCGCCAGCGGTGGGACCGACGCCGACGACCCCGTGCAGCTGCGGGACCGGGCGCTCCTCGAGCTGCTCTACGCCACGGGGGCGCGGATCTCCGAGGCGGTCGGGCTGTCAGTGGACGACGTCACGACGCTGTCCGACACCGGTGAGGATCTCGCCGTGGTGAAGGTCACGGGCAAGGGGAACAAGCAGCGGATCGTGCCGCTCGGCAGCTACGCCCGGACGGCGATCGACGCGTACCTCGTGCGGGCGCGGCCGGTGTTCGCGGCACGTGGAGCATCGACGCCGGCGCTGTTCCTCGGGGCTCGGGGCGCTCGGCTGTCCCGGCAGAGCGCCTGGCTCGTGATCCAAGCGGCGGCAGAGCGGGCAGACCTCGCCGAGCACGTGTCGCCGCACACGTTCCGGCACTCGTTCGCGACGCACCTGCTCGAGGGCGGCGCTGACGTCCGGGTCGTGCAGGAGTTGCTCGGGCACGCGAGCGTGGCGACGACGCAGATCTACACGATGGTCACGGCGGACATGCTCCGGGACGTGTACCAGACGGCGCACCCGAGGGCGCGGCGGTAAGGGCGGCGCACCGGCTGGATGCCGATGCGCCGCCCGGGTCCTCGATCAATGGCGCGCGCGTTCGCGCCGGCGGATGGCTTGCGCGCACCACAGCCCGATGAGCGCAGCCAGGAGTGCGAGCGCCGTGTTCCGCGCTTCTGCTGGGTCGAAGCCGTCGCGGGACAGGATGGCGACCGCGACGAGCCAGGCGACGATCGGCACCACGTTGAGGACCGTTCCGAGAACCCGCCCCGTGAGGACGCCTGCGACGCCGAACAGCAGGCCCGTACCGAGACCGATCAGGACGATCACGACCGTCAGCACTTGGGGAAGGTCGGCCACCACGTCGCAACGACTGGAGGAATCCCGGCGACGTGGACCTTGACGCACTTCCCACCGGCGAGTTGTGCGGCACTGAATGCTGCGAGTGAGGCGCACGTGATCGTCAAGGCGCGGAGTCCAGGGTGGGGCGCCTTCTGGAACACCGCCGCGCAGGAGGCGACCGTGCCGACGGCGCTCGCGCTCTCGGTGCGGTTCAGTGTTGCCGTCCAGTAACCGGGGAACTGCGTGAAGGTGGGGTCAGCGACCACGGGGAACTGGGTCTCCGGCGTCGCCTCGACGATCTGGCGGAGCACCGTGCCGTGGATTTCGTACCGAGTCGGGAGCGCACGGCCCGTAGAGTCCACCGCCCACGGGGCGTCGATGCCGGCGAGCAACTCGCCGTTCGGATCTCCGACACTCACCCGCCCGTCGGGCAGCAGGACAAGCTCCGAGCGTGGAGGAAGCTCCCATTCTGGTGGGTTTGCATCCGCTGACGGGAGCACTGCGGCGAGTCGGGTGGTCGTGCCGTCGAGCCGGTCTGCCGTGTAGGTCGTTCGGTGAGTCGTCGACCGACGCGCTTCGCCGGGACCTGCGACGACCAGCATCGCTGTCGTGCCGGCCCCGACCGTGACCTCCTGACCTGCGCGCAGAACGTCGACGTCGTACGGCACCGCGTCGTCTTGCAACCCCATCGCCACCTCCGCGGCTGCGACTGCTCGGACTGCGGCCGACGGATCCGAGCTAGCCCCAGCCGGTGCAGCGACCAAGGTCGAGCCGAGGACGGCGATGCTGACGACGCCGACGACCCACGCAGGGCGACGGTCCAGGAGGAGGTGCTTCATTGCGTTCCCAACCCGAGGCGACCATCGCCTCGTGCGGGAAACTCTGCCTCTGGTATTTTAGAACGTCAAGTACTTCCGGTCAGAACAAGTGGAACTGCGCGGACGCGGCCACCGCGCCCGTCGCCACCGCGAGGACCACGGCGCTCGCCGAAGCGCTGCGGGCGAGGACCCGCCAGCCGCCGGTCGCTCCGGGCTTCACGACGCCGAGCACCCCGACGAGCGCGCCGACCGCACTGCAGACACCCCACGGGTTCGCCACGACGGAGACTGCGGCGAAGAGGACGGCCAGGGAAGCGAAGGCGCTGAGCCGGTGCACGCTCCCGCCGGACGCCCACGAGCGGCTCCGGATGACGGTGGGCTGCACCGAGAACGACGGGCCCACGGGAGCGACGACGACCGGTGACACCGGCTCCGCTCGGCTCGGGAGCGCCCGGGTCGCGGCACCCCAGGTACGCCCGTCCCACCAGCGCAGGCGACTGGCGTCCTGCGGGTCCGGGAACCAGCCGGCGGCCGGCAGCGTCACGGTGTGCTCCTCGAGGTGCGGGGGTAGATCGCACTCGACGCTACGGGAGCGGCGCGCCCGCCCACAGTCCCATCCCGGGTGTCGGCACAAGTGCGGACACCCGGACACCCCGGGAACGGTAGCGGGTCAGGCCGGGACCGGCGCCGCGTCCACCTCCGCGAACACGTCCTTCACCGCGGCGAGCAGCCGGACGTTGAAGTCGACCCCGAGCTGGTTCGGCACGGTGACGAGCACGGTGTCGGCGGCCCGGACGGCCTGGTCGGCGGCGAGCTCGGCGACGAGGTCCTCGGGCGACCCGATGTACGAGCGGCCGAACCGGGCGAGGCCGCCGTCGAGGTGCCCGACCTGGTCCTGCCCCTCGACCTGCGCGCGCACGCCGAAGTAGTGCCGGGACTCGTCGTCGATGATCGGGATGATGCTGCGCGACACGGAGACGCGCGGCGTGCGCTCCCAGCCCGACTCGGCCCAGACCCGGCGGAAGCGCTCGATCTGCTCGGCCTGCAGCTCGTCGAAGGGCACACCGGTGTCCTCGGTGAGGAGGGTCGACGACATGAGGTTCATGCCCTGCTCGGCGGTCCACTCGGCGGTGGCACGGGTGCCGGCACCCCACCAGATCCGGTCGCCGAGACCGTCGGAGAGCGGGAACACCGGCAGCGACCCGGCTGATCCGGTCATCTGGGGGTTGGCGTTCGCCATCGGTTCGCCGGCGATCGCGCGGCGGAACACGTTCGTGTGCGCCCGCGCCATGTCGCCGCCGTTCTCGTCGGAGGCGTCCGGCACGTAGCCGAACTGCTGGTAACCGGCGAGGGCGGTCTCGGGTGATCCCCGCGAGACGCCGAGCTGCAGTCGGCCGCCGGAGATGAGGTCGGCCGCTGCCGCCTCCTCGGCCATGTAGAGCGGGTTCTCGTACCGCATGTCGATCACGCCGGTGCCGATCTCGATGCGGCTGGTCCGGGCGGCGATCGCGGAGAGCAGCGGGAAGGGCGCGGCCTGCTGCGGCGCGAAGTGGTGCACGCGGAAGTACGCGCCGTCGACGCCCGCTTCCTCGGCGCCGACGGCGAGGTCGATCGCCTGCACGAGGGCCTCGCGGCCGCTGCGCACCTTCGACCCGGGCACGTCTCGCCAGTGCCCGAAGGACAGGAACCCGATCTTCGTCATGTCGATACGAACGCATCCGCAGCCGTGGCCATTCCGACCGGACTACGGTGTCCGGCATGGAGGACCCCCGCGTGGCGCTCGTCGCCGAACGAGCCCGCAACGAGCGGCTCCTCGCCGACGTCGAGCGGAGCATGCAGGACGTCAGCGACGCCCGACTCGACGCGAACTCGGACGACGAGCACGACCCGGAGGGGGCGACCCTGGCGTGGGAGCGCGGCTCGCTCGGCGCGGTCCGGGACGCCGCCCGCGACCGGCTCCGGCTCGTGGACGCCGCGCTCGCGCGGCTCGACTCGGGGACCTACGGTCGGTGCGCCGTCGGCGGGGAACCGATCCCGGAGGCACGACTCGCCGCCGTCCCGTGGGCCGAGACGTGCGTCGCCCACGCGTGACGCGCCTCCAGACGGCCACCACGTGACGGACGGGAGGCGCGGGTCGACGCCGCCCCGCGCCTCCCGTGATGAACGCACCACACGTCCACCGCGTCCGCCGCGGATTCCCAGCCGCGCGCCCTAATTTGGCGCACATGGACGGCGACCCGAACGAGCGGACGGACGCGGTCGAACGCGCCGAACTGCCGCACCGTCGGTTCCAGTGGTTCCACGACGTGCGCGCCTGGATCCACGCACGCCCGCACGTGCACCTCTTCTACAAGGTGCTCGTCGGGATCGTCGGCGGGCTGGTCGTCGTGATCGGACTGATCCTCGTCCCGCTGCCCGGTCCCGGGTGGCTGGTGGTGTTCATCGGGCTGACGATCCTCGCGAGCGAGTTCCACTTCTTCCACCGGATCATCACGTGGCTCCGGGCGCAGCTGCACCGCTTCTGGGACTGGGCGAAGGCGCACGGGCCGCAGTGGCTCCGGAACGCGGCCGACCGCGGCAAGGCTGACGTCGACGCGGCGCACACCGGTGCTGCCCGGACGGTCGGCGTGCGTCGGCGGCGGGCGAAGCCGGCGCGACCCGGGCACTGAGCGACCTCGGGTCGGGTCCGTCCTACTCGGCGGAGGCGACCCGGATCGAGCCGGTGGCGGTGCGCTCGACGACCTCGGCGGCCTGCTCCTCGACCTCGGCGGCGTCCCGTGAGACGAGCTGCAGCACGAGGGCGACGGCCGCGGCGAGGACGATGAACGCCCCGTACCCGGCGATGACCGGCACGAGACCGATCGACGGCTCGAGCAGCCCGCCGACGACCGCGGGGACGCCGAAGGCCAGGTAGCTGACGACGTAGATCGTGGACAGGAGTCCGGCGCGGTGCGTGGGCGCCGCGGTGGCGAGGAGCATCCGCAGCGGTGCCTGGAACCCGGCGCCGAAGCCGACGCCGGCGATCGCGCTCCCGACCACGAGGCCGGGCAGGGAGTGCGCCATCACGAACGCGACGGTGACGATCGGGCCGAGCACGAGGGCGACGAGTCCGACCAGGACCGCCCGGCGGGCGTCGACGCGCTGGATCGCGAGTCCGGTCAGCGCTCCGACGCCGGTCACGACGGCGATGAGGGCGCCGGCGGCGAAGTGGTTCGTGATGCCGAACACCGCGCCGAGCGCCGAGGGGACGAGCGACAGGAACATGCCGCCGAGCGCCCAGCTCGCGACGAGGGAGCCGGCGACGCTGCGGAACAGGCGACGCGAGGTCCGGGGCACGCTGATGCGCGGGGCGAGGGAGCGGAGGGCGCCGGGACGCGGGGTGACGCGCTCGGGGACGACGACGAGCGCGATCACCATGAGGACGAGCAGCGAGCCGAACAGCACGTACACGAGCTGCTCCGGCGCGGGACCCCACTCCACCAGGGCACCGCTCGACAGGGCCCCGGTGGCGAGGGCGATCGGCGGGATGACCCCGTTGAGGACGCCGGCGAGGGCGGGGTGCCGCTCGAGCGAGTTGTCGATGAGCGCGGCGCCGAGGGCCCCGATGAGCAGGCCGACGGAAACGCCCTGCACGATGCGGTCGACGATGAGCGCACCGACGCCGTCCGCGACCGCGAAGAGGCCGAGCGAGAGGGCGACGCCGAGGCCGCCGACGACGAGCACGGGCTTCCGGCCGACGTGGTCGGAGAGCCGTCCGGCGACGAGCAGGCTCGCGAGGAGTCCGGCGACGTAGATCGCGAACACACCAGTGAGCATGAGCGGGGTGAGGTGCCACTCCGCGGCGTACACGGGGTAGATCGGCGACGGCACCGCCGACGAGGCGACCGACACGAGGAGCATCGCCGCGAGGATCCAGAACCCCGCGACCGAGCGAGCTGACTGCGCCATGAGCGCCCCTTCCGTCCGTGCGTCGAGCGACGCAGCTGTACGACTGCATTCGTACAGCACTTCACTGTACGACGCAACTCGTACTAAGGAGCGAACAGTGGTACCGTCCCCTGCATGCCCGCGACCGTGGAAGCACCCGAACACCTGCCGCAGCCGTCCGTGGCGGAGATGGAGCTCCCCGTCGTGATGGACGCGCTGAGCGATCCCATCCGGCTCGCGATCATGCACCGCTACCTCGTCGACGCCGCCGGGGGGATCCGCAGTTGCGGATGGGTCGGCATCGACCGCCCGAAGTCCACGCTGACGCACCACTTCCGCGTGCTGCGCGAGGCTGGGCTGCTCGAACAGCACCAGGAGGGGCTCACCCGCTCCAGCCGCGCGCGGATCGACGACGTGCAGCAGCGGTTCCCGGGCCTCCTCGACCTCGTGTTCGCGTGGGAGGTCCCGGCGGCGTTGATGCGCGCCGACCTCCGCGACGAGGGCGTCACGGCGTGAGCGCGGGCCACACCCTCCCGACGATCGTCACCGAGCCCGAGACCATCGGGGCGCTCGCCGCGGACCTGTCGGCGGCCGGCTTCACGGTCGACGGGGTCGAGGCGCTGTGGGGTGCCGAAGCCGCCGCTGCGCTGCACCGGGGGAACCGGATGGCCGCCGTCCGAGCGGCGCGCGGTCGTCTGACGGACCAGCTCGTGCCCCGGTACACGCTCGCCGGCCTCTTCCTGCTCGGGTTCCGGCAGTCCCGCAGCGCCGTGGAGACCGCCCTGCCGACGGTGGGCGTCGAAGCACTCGTGCGTGCAGGTCTGGTCCGGCTCGAGGACGCGCCGACCGAGCCGGACGTCGTGCCGCAGGTCGACCTCCGCCCCTACGCGTTCGTCGACGACCTCGGCGCGGGCAGCTGGTGGATCGTCTCGGACCTCGGGGAGCTCGCGCTCGGCACGGCCCTCGGCGAGGAGCACGTCCTCGGCATCGGCGGTGCGTCCACGACGCTGTCGGGCCTGCAGGTCCCCGTGCCCGTCGCCCGTGTGCTCGACCTCGGTACCGGCTGCGGCATCCAGGCACTGCACGCCCGGCGCTTCGCCGACGAGGTGGTCGCCACCGACATCTCCCAGCGCGCCCTCGACATCGCCCGGTTCAACGCGGCGCTCAACGGCGTCGACGGCATCGAGTTCCGGCTCGGCTCGCTGTTCGAACCGGTCGCGGGGGAGCGGTTCGACCGGATCGTCTCGAACCCGCCCTTCGTCATCACACCCCGCCGCGAGGGCGTCCCCTCGTACGAGTACCGCGACGGCGGGATGGTCGGGGACGCGCTCGTCGAGACCGTCCTGCGCGGCATCGCGGACCACCTCGAACCGGGCGGGACGGCACAGCTGCTCGGCAACTGGGAGTGCCGCTGGGGGTCGGACGGCCTCGACCGCGTCCGCTCCTGGCTCGCCGACGCCGAACTGGACGTGTGGGTCGTCGAACGCGAACGGCAGGACCCGCCCGCCTACGCCGAGACGTGGATCCGGGACGGCGGCACGAAGCCCGGCACGGCCGAGTTCGACGAGCTCGTCGACGCGTGGCTCGACGACTTCGCGTCGCGCCGAGTGACCGCGGTCGGTTTCGGCTACGTCGTGCTCCGTCGCGGTCGCGGTCGCGGTCGGACGGGAGGCGCGGCGCACCTCCGCCGCTTCGAGCGCGTCCCCGAGACGCTCGGGTCCAACCCCGCGGGGCTGGGTGCCACCGTCGCGCGCGTCCTCGACGCGGCCGCATGGCTCGCCGAGCACGACGACACTGCGCTCGCCGCGGCACACCTCCGCGTCGCCGGGGACGTCACCGAGGAGCGCTACTACTGGCCGGGCAACGACGACCCGACGGTGATGACCCTGGTGCAGGGCGGCGGGTTCGGACGCCGGGTGGACGCCGACACCGCGCTCGCCGCGTTCGTCGGCGCCTGCGACGGCGATCTCTCCGTGGCCGCCATCGTCGGCGCCCTCGCGCAGATCACGGGCGTCGAGGAGGCCGCGCTGGCCGCGGACCTGCTGCCCCGTGCCCGTGACCTGGTGCTCGACGGGCTGTTGCTGCCCGCGTGAGGCGAGCCGCGCCTCCCGTCCGCCCCGCCGACCCGCGGGAGGCGTGCTCAGGCGCGGTGGTCGCGCCAGGTGTGCTCGGGGGCGTAGCCCAGGAGCTCGCGCGCCTTCTCGCTCGACAGCAGTGAGCTGACGCCGTCGATGTCGGCCCGGCGCTCGATGTCCGGCACGTAGCGTTCGACGAGCTCGATCGTCGGGGTGTCCATGACGGTGTCGGGGCTCGCGATGACGAACGCCTCGAACCCGGTGAGCTCCGCCTCGACCGCCTTGCGGACGGCCTGGGCGCCGTCACGGGAGTCGATGTACGACCAGAGGTTGAAGGTCTTCGCCTCGGGGGTCGCGTCCCACGGGAAGGCGGGGTAGTCGGTCTCGTCCATGACGTTCGAGAACCGCAGCCCGATCATCTTCAGCTCCGGGTCCCAGTGGGTGAAGTGGCGGGCCATCTCCTCCTCCACGGCCTTGCCGAGCGAGTACGAGGACTTCGGGCGCACGGCGAAGTCCTCGTCCACCGGGAGGTAGGGCGGGTGGTGCTCGCCCATCGGGATGCCGAGGAGGGTCTCGCTCGATGCCCACACGAGGTTCTTGATCTTCGCGGCTCGTGCGGCGTGGAAGACGTTGATCGACGCGGTCACGTTGTTCGTGATGAGGGCCACGTCGGGCACCTGGCCGGGGGCCGGGATCGCGCCGAGGTGCACCACGGCGTCGACGTGGTCGTATCGGTCGTCCACGCCGGTGAAGGCACCGAGCACCTGGCCGTAGTCGCCGAGGTCGGTGCGGACGAACTGCACCCGTTCGGGCTTGTCGGGGGAGGGCACGCGGTCGAGTAGGACCACGTCGTACCCGTGCTCGTCGAGGTCGCGCACCACCGCTCGTCCGAGCTTGCCGCTGCCGCCGGTCACCACTACACGCGTCATCGCGTCACTCCACATCGTCGTCGAGCCGGCGTCTGGCGTCGGCACGACCCATACTGCCGTGCCGTCGCCGGGCGTTCCCAGGCCCTGTCGGTACCTGTCCGCCGGGAGTCAGATGACGAAGGGCTGGTCGACGGGGGCGGCGTGGTGTCGTGCGAGGACCTGCTCGGCGCTCTCACCGAGCGCGCGGCGCAGCGGCGGCTCCGGGTCGTCGAGCGTCTCCGCGACGGCTGCGGCCACCTCGGCTGCGGTGATGGCGGTGCCGCGCGCCCGGGCGACCGCGTCGAGGAGGGGTGCGTACGGGTCGTCCTCGCCCAGGTGCACGCGCGCTGCTGCCGCCCCGGCGGAATCGGGGGAGACCACGCCACCCGGCTGCAGGCTCGTGACCCGGAGGCCGAAGTCGCGGACCTCGAGTGCGAGCGCCTCGACCATCGCCTCGAGCGCCCACTTGGAGCCCGAGTAGGTGCTCATCAGCGGTGCGGTGACCCGGCCCATCTGGCTCGAGACGTAGACGAGGTGCCCCGAGCCCCGCTCGCGCATCTGCGGCAGGACCGCCTGCGTGATGGTGAGCGCGCCGAAGTAGTTGAGGTCGAACACCGCCCGGACCTCGTCGAGGGGCATGGTCTCGACCGGCCCACGCGTCGTCATCCCGGCGTTGGAGACCAGGGCGTCGATGCGACCCGCAGCCGTCACGGCCGTTCGGGCCGACGTCGCGTCGGTGACGTCGAGCTGCAGGCGCTCCGTCGCGTCGAGGTCGGCCAGGGACCGCGGGTCGCGGGCGGTGGCGATCACGGCGTGCCCGCGTGCTGCGAGCTCCGACGCGATCGCACGACCGATGCCGCGGGACGCGCCCGTCACGAGGACCCGGAGCGGGTGAGCGGTCTGTCCGGACGAGAGCGGCACGGGAGCCTCCAAGATGTGTAAACGATGGCGTTTACCGAACGCTAGCACTCCGAGCGGGGGAGGTAAACGCTGGCGTACACTCCTGGCATGGCGATGCAGACCGGTGCGGAACGGGCCGTCCCCCGCAGTGCGCGCGAGCGGATCCTCGAGGCGGCCACGCAACTCTTCCGGGCGGAGGGCCTCGCCGGCACCCGAATGGAGGCGATCGCCGCTGCGGCACCGGTGTCGAAGCGGACGCTCTACAAGCACTTCCCGGACAAGTCCGAGTTGATCGACGCGTTCCTGCAGGACCGGGACCGCCGGGTGCTCGTCGACCAGCTCGGGTCGGACGTCGACGCGCGCGCTCGGATCCTCGGCCTGTTCGACGTCCGGGTGGCGGGCCGCCCGGTCGCCTCGTGCCCGTTCGTCGCCGCGTCCACCGAGTTCCCGGCACCGCACCTCGCCGCGCACGTCGCCGCGGCCGATCACAAGCGCCGGTTCGAGCGACGGCTGCAGGAACTGTGCGCGGCGGCCGGCGTCGACGACCCGGCGCGCGTCGGGACCATCGTCTCGTTGCTCTGGGACGGTGCCGCCACGCGTGCGCAGGTGCTCGACGACCTCGCGCCGCTCGCGGAGGCGCGGGCGTTCGTCGAGGAGATGCTCGCGGAGCGCTGAGGCTCAGTCGCTCACGGAGCGGCGGGTGCCGTCTGCGCGATCGCGAGGCGGGCGACGAGCTCGACGTGCTCGGCCATGTCGCGCGTCGGATCGTAGAGCCACTGGATCTGCATGCCGTCCGACACCGCGAGCAGCACGCTCGTCAGCTGTTCGGCGTCGACGTCGGGCCGGAGCCGGCCGTCCTGCTGCATGGCGCGGAAGTCGGCGGCCATCGAACGGCGGTTGCTGTCGTAGCGGTTCCGGAAGTACTCGTGCGCCGGGTGCTCGGGGTCCGTGGCCGCTGCGGCGGAGAGGTTCACGAACATCTGCACCAGGCCGGGGACCTCGGTGTTGTGGCGGACGATGGCGGCGAGGAGTGCTGCGGGGTCGGTCGCGTTCCACTCGTGCGCGAGGTCCTGCTCGTCGCGTCGGCGGAGGATGTCGACCCAGAGCTCGTCCTTCGAGTCGAAGTAGTGCAGGAGCCCGGCCTGGGTGAGGTCGACGGCGTCGGCGATGTCCTTGATGCTCGTCCGACGGAAGCCCTGGCGCGCGACGAGGTCGAGCGCGGTCGTCAGGATCTCCTCGCGCTTCGCGATGCCCTTCGCGTACGAACCCCGACGTGCCATGGCGAGACTGTACCGCTCGGAGTCCGCCGAGGAAACCGAGTGCTGGTTGGTTTTCCTGGTAGCGTCGCAGTGTCGCAACGAACCGGGCACGTCACCGAGGACGCGTCCGCAGGAAGGACCGAACACCGTGACCATCGTGCACATCGAGGCGCTCCTCGAGAAGCTGACCGTCGACGAGAAGGTGCAGCTGCTCACCGGCCGCGACTTCTGGACCACCTGGCCGATCGAGAAGATCGGGCTCCGCCGCATCCTGATGTCCGACGGCCCGTCCGGCGTCCGCGGGGAGGTGTGGGACGAGCGTGACCCGTCGCTGAACTTCCCGTCGGCCACCGCCCTGTCCGCGAGCTGGGACCGCGCGCTCGCGAAGCGCTACGGCGCGGCGGCGGCGGTGGAGGCGCGGCGCAAGGGCGTCGACGTCGTCCTCGGCCCGACCATCAACCTGCACCGCTCCCCGCTCGGCGGCCGGCACTTCGAGGCGTTCAGCGAGGACCCCGTGCTCACGGGTGACCTCGCAGCGTCCTACGTCGCCGGTGTCCAGGAGAACGGCGTCGCCGCCACCCCGAAGCACTACGTCGCGAACGACTACGAGACCGACCGCTTCACCGCGTCGACCGAGGTGTCCGACCGGGCGCTCCGCGAGCTCTACCTCCTCGCGTTCGAGAAGGCCGTCACCGAGGCGCACGCCTGGGCGGTCATGTCGTCCTACAACGCGATCAACGGCGTCACGGCCTCGGAGAACGCGCTGCTCGAGACACCCCTGAACGACGAGTGGGGCTTCGACGGCACCGTCGTGTCCGACTGGACGGGCGTCCGCTCGGTCGACTCGGCGAAGGCGTCGCAGGACGTCGCGATGCCCGGGCCGAACCCGTGGTGGAGCGAGGGGCCACTGCTCGCCGCCGTGCGTGACGGCTCGGTCCCGATGGAGGCCGTCGACCGGAAGGTCCGCCGCATCCTGACGCTGGCCGCCCGCGTCGGTGCCCTGGCGGACGTCCCCGCGGCCGTCGCCGAACCCGTGCTGGTCGAGGACGGCATCGCGTTCGTCCGCGAAGCCGAGGCGGAGGGTACCGTCCTCGTCCGGAACACCGGCGTCCTGCCGCTCGACGCCGCCGCGGTGTCCCGCATCGCCGTCATCGGGCACAACGCCGACCAGGCACGCACGCAGGGCGGGGGCTCGGCCACGGTCGTGCCGTCGTCCGTGGTCTCGCCGCTCGACGGCATCCGGACGGCGTTCCCCGGCGCGACGGTCGAGTACGCGATCGGTGCCGTCGTGCAGGAGGGCATCGCCGAGTTCCCGCTGTCCAGCATCACCAACCCCGCGACCGGCGAGCCCGGCGCCCGGGTCGCCTTCGTCAAGGACGGCGAGGAGCTCTTCGTCGAGGACCGTCGCGCCACCGCGTTGTTCTGGTTCGGCGGGGACGCCCCGACGCGCGAGGCCGACCGCCTCGACATCACGACGACCTGGACGGCACCGTCCACCGGCACGACCCGGATCGGCATCGGTGCCGCCGGACGGTCCCGCATGTGGATCGACGGCGCGCTCGTGCTCGACGAGGACGTCCCGTTCGAGGGCGACCAGCTCGGCGCCGCGTTCCTCAACCCACCGGCACGCTCGGTGCCGGTGTCGGCGACGGCCGGGCAGCAGCTCGCGATCCGGATCGAGCACGACATCGTGCAGGACGAGGCCCTCGGCGGGGTGCTCGCGTACCAGTTCGGCACCGAGCCGTCCGACGAGGACCCGTCGGTGCTCATCGACGCCGCCGTGGCCGCCGCGACCGGGGCCGACGTCGCCGTGGTCGTCGTCGGCACGAACTCGAAGGTCGAGTCCGAGGGCTACGACCGGACCTCGCTCGCGCTGCCCGGGCACCAGGACGACCTCGTCCGCGCGGTCGCGGCCGCCAACCCGAACACGGTCGTCGTCGTGAACGCCGGCTCCCCGGTCGAGATGCCGTGGCGGGACGACGTCGCCGCGGTGCTCCTGACCTGGTTCGGCGGGCAGGAGTACGGCAACGCGCTCGCCGACGTGCTCACCGGCGCGCGGGAGCCGGGCGGGCGTCTGCCCACCACCTGGCCGGCCGCCATGGCCGACGTGCCCGTGCTCGACGTCACCCCGGTCGACGGCAAGGTGACGTACGACGAGGGCGTGCACGTCGGGTACCGCGCGTGGCTCCGCGCGGGCACCGAGCCCGCGTACCCGTTCGGGCACGGTCTCGGCTACACGACCTGGACGATCGACGGCGTCACGGCGACGCCGACCGTGCGCGAGGGCGACGCGGTCATCGTGACGGCGACGGTCGCCAACACCGGCTCGCGCGCGGGCAAGCACGTCGTGCAGGTCTACGCGTCGCGGCAGTCCTCGTTGGTCGACCGTCCGGTGCGCTGGCTCGTCGGGTTCCGCCCGGTCCGGCTCGACGCCGGAGCGTCCACCGAGGTGTCGATCGAGGTGCCAGCACGGGCGTTCGCGCACTGGGACGGAGCATGGCGGTACGAGCCCGGCACCTTCGCCCTGCACGTCGGAGCGTCGGTCGCGGACGAGTCAGGAACGGCGACCCTCGAACTGGAGTGACGATCCGCCGTCCGGTTTCCGCGCTCGCGCAGGGTTCATTCAGTAACATCTACCTGTGCCAGGCGGCTGGTTACCGTCGGCGCGCGCACCGAGTACTGGGTCGCCACGCGTGCGACACGGTCTCCTGATCCGGCCGATGGAGCCCTGGTGGCCCTGGTGCGTCCAGAATGCGTCCCCGCGTCCGCGCGGGGGCGCATTCGCACGTCCGGGCGGCGGCAACACCCTTTGACTTCCTCCACGGCGGCAGAAACCTGTGACCGATCGTCAGCTTTTGCGTCCACTAACCGCGAGTTCGTGTGACAAACCGGTCGGTAGGTGGAACGATGGTTGCACCATCCCGTACGGATCAGGGACGAGATGGTCATCCGGCTGGGCTCCCGGGAGCCTCACCACCTCCTGGTGCGGGCCCGCCGGATGCCCTAGCTCCCGCTCCGCACCGACGGGGCGATCTCCTCGGCGACGATGCGCAGGATCCGTTCGTGGGACGCCGCGTCGCCGTTGGCCGGCAGGGTGATCACGAGCTCGTCCGTCGACGCCACCGCCGGGTCGGCGAGCAGTGCCTCGGTGATCTGCCCGACCGAGCCGGAGACCACCTTGCTGAACCGGAAGGGCGGCGTCCCGGAGAGCGGGCGGCCCTCGTCGTCCATCCCGCTCGCGTACCCGGTGAGGAACTCCTCGTGCACGGCGCGGTCGTGGTCGTCGAGGAGCGGTACGACGATCCGGCCGACCGCGACCTTCGGCGTGCGATCGGGGTGCAGTGCCGCGAACCGCTCCCGGTACGCCGCGATCTGGTCCGCCTGCGCCTGGGCGAACGGCGCACCGGTGTCCTCGGTGTTGAGGGTCGAGCAGTGCAGCAGGAGCCCCTTCTCGGCCGTGCGCACCGCTGTGCCCATGCTGCCGCCGCCCCACCAGACCCGGCTGCGGAGCTCCGGGCTGAGCGGCTGCAGTGTGAGGTCAGCCCCGGCCGGGATGCTCTCGTAGCCCTTGCCGGCGCTGCCGAGCGGGTCGCCCTGCAGGACCTCGAGCAGGCGGGCGGCACGCGCCTCGGCCTCGTCGCGGAAGCTGCGTTCCGACCCGCCGAACACCGGGTCGAGGATCGGTCCGTAGCCCGCGATCCCGGTGCTGATGCCGAGCTGCACGCGGCCACCGCTCAACAGGTCGACGGTGCTGGCGTCCTCGGCGAGGCGCACCGGGTCCTCGTACCGCATGCCGAGCACCGCGGTGCCGAAGCCGATCGTGCTGGTGCGCTGCGCGGCCGCGGCGAAGAACGTCATCGGGCTCGTGAGGAACGGTTCGAAGTGGCGACCCCGGACCCAACCGGTGCCGTACCCGAGGGACTCGGCGGCCTCGAAGAGCCGCAGGCCGTCCTCGAGGGCGGCGGCCGCGCCGGCCGTGCCGCCGTGGTTCGGGACGAAGGAGAGGAAGCCGAGTTCGCGCACGACGCGAGTCTATGCGCGCGTATCGAGCCGCGCCTCCCGTCCGACCGCCCACCTGGGAGGATGGACGCATGACGGACGTCACCTCCCTGCCACCGCTCGTCGCGGCCATCCCCGCGACCACCGGAGGCGCCGTCGATCCCGACGAGGTCTACGAGGCGTTCGCCGACTGGGCGGCCGAGGGCGGGCGTCCGCTGTACCCGGCGCAGGACGAGGCGGTCATCGAACTCGTCTCCGGCGCCAACGTCGTCCTGAGCACCCCGACCGGCACCGGCAAGTCCCTCGTGGCCGCCGGAGCGCACTTCGCCGCGCTCGCCGAGGGGAAGCGGAGTTACTACACCGCGCCGATCAAGGCGCTCGTCTCCGAGAAGTTCTTCCAGCTCGTCGACCTGTTCGGCGCGCAGAACGTCGGCATGGTCACGGGTGACTCCAGCGTCAACGCGGACGCCCCGATCGTGTGCTGCACGGCGGAGATCCTCGCGAACCTCGCTCTCCGGCAGGGGCCGGACGCCGACGTCGACGTCGTGGTGATGGACGAGTTCCACTTCTACGGCGACCCGGACCGCGGGTGGGCGTGGCAGGTGCCGCTGCTGGTGCTCGAGCGCGCGCAGTTCCTGCTCATGTCCGCCACGCTCGGCGACGTCACCACCATCGCCGACGACCTCTCCCGCCGGACCGGACGGCCCACGGCGCGCGTGACCGGGGTCTCCCGTCCCGTCCCGCTCGAGTACGACTACGTCATGACGCCCGTGCAGGAGACCGTCGAACGGCTGCTGGAGGAGGGCAAGGCGCCGATCTACATCGTGCACTTCGCCCAGGCGGCAGCGCTCGAACGGGCGCAGGCGCTGATGTCGGCGAAGGTCGCGTCGCGGGAACGCCGGGACCGCATCGCCGAGGCCATCGCCGGGTTCCGGTTCAGCGCCGGGTTCGGCCAGGTCCTGTCGCGGCTGATCCGTGCCGGCATCGGCGTGCACCACGCCGGGATGCTGCCGAAGTACCGGCGGCTCGTCGAACAGCTCGCCCAGCGCGGACTCCTGCCCGTCATCTGCGGCACCGACACCCTCGGCGTCGGGATCAACGTGCCGATCCGCTCGGTGCTGTTCACCGGACTGACGAAGTTCGACGGCACCAAGATGCGGCAGCTGTCCGCGCGCGAGTTCCACCAGATCGCCGGACGTGCCGGCCGTGCCGGGTACGACACCGAAGGGGACGTCGTCGCCGAGGCGCCCGAGCACGACATCGAGAACGCGCGGTCGCTCGCCAAGGCCGGGGACGACCCGAAGAAGAAGAGCAAGATCAAGCGGAAGAAGGCGCCCGAGGGCTTCGTGTCGTGGGGGCAGGCGTCGTTCGAGCGTCTCATCGCCGCGGAACCGGAGCCGATGGGCTCGCGGATGCGGATCACGCACGCGATGGTGCTGTCGGTCGTGGCGCGGGGCGGTTCGCCCTTCGAAGAGGTGCGGGCGCTGGTGTTCGAGAACCACGAGCCCCGCGCTCGGCAGCTCGCCATGGCCCGGCGGGCGCTCGTCATCGCGCGGACGCTCATCAACGCCCAGGTGATCGAGCGGGTCCCCGGGCCGCCGGTCACCTACCGCCTGACGGTCGACCTCGCACCGAACTTCGCGCTCAACCAGCCCCTGTCGCCGTTCGCGCTCGCCGCGTTCGAGCTGCTCGACCCGTCGTCGCCCACGTACGCGCTCGACATGGTGTCCGTCGTCGAAGCGACCCTCGACGACCCGCGGGCGATCCTCTCGCAGCAGCAGTTCAAGGAGCGCGGCGAGGCCGTCGCCCGGATGAAGCAGGAGGGGATCGAGTACGAGGAGCGGATGGAGCTGCTCGAGGAGGTCACCTGGCCCAAGCCGCTGTCCGAGCTCTTGGAAGCGGCGTACGAGGCCTACGCCGCCGAGCAGCCCTGGGTGCTCGACTTCGCGCTGTCACCGAAGGCCGTCGTCCGGGACATGTACGAGCGGGCGATGACCTTCGGCGACTTCGTGCGGTTCTACCAGCTCACCCGCTCCGAGGGCCTCGTGCTGCGGTACCTCTCCGACGCCTACCGCACCATGCGGCAGACGATCACGGACGAGCAGCGGACCCCCGAGCTCGACGACCTCATCGAGTGGCTCGGCGAGGTCGTCAAGCAGACCGACTCGTCGCTCGTCGACGAGTGGGAGGCGCTGATGAACGGGGACGTGCTGCTCGCGTCGACCGAGCACGAGGAGATCGCGCCGCCGCAACCGGCACGGCTCACCGGGAACCCGCGGGCGTTCCGGGTGCTCGTGCGGAACGCCCTGTTCCAGCGGGTGCTGCTCGCCGCGGCAGACGACCCGTCGGGGCTCGGCGAGCTCGACGCGACCAGTGGGTTCGACCACTCGGCGTGGGACAACGTGCTCGAGGAGTACTACGAGGAGCACGACGCGATCGGCACCGACGCGGACGCCCGGTCGATGCAGTACCTCGTGCTCGACGAGCAGGGGAGGACCTGGCGTGCCCGGCAGATCTTCGCGGACCCGGAGGGCGACAAGGACTTCGGGTTCTCGGCGACGATCGACCTCGACGCGTCCGACGACGCCGGCGAAGCGGTCGTGCGGGTGACGGAGATCGGGCGGTTCGACGGGTGGTCCGAGGTGGACGTCGACTGATGTCGCCGTCCACCGTGCGGGCGCTCGACGCGGGTGACGTCGAGGCGCTGCAGGCGCTCCTCGAGACCGTGCCGGACTACGCCCGGCGGATCACCGGCTACCCGCCGGGTCCGTCCGACGGCCTCAGTGCCTTGCTCTCGGTACCCGACGGGTACGACCCGGTCGGCAAGCTCGGCATCGGGCTGTGGAGCGACGACGAGCTCGTGGCGTTCGCGGACGTGCTCCTCGGGTACCCGGATCCGTCGGTGGCGTACATCGGCCTGTTGGTCGTGCGGGGTGGACGACAGGGCGCCGGGGTCGGCCGAGCGATGCACGACGCGGTCGTCGAGCGGGTGCGCACGGTGTCCGGGGTCGAGCGACTCCGGCTGGGCGTCGTCGCGACCAACGCCGAGGTCGCAGAGCCGTTCTGGCGCGCCCTCGGGTACGAGCCGACCGGGGAACGCGGGCCCTACCGGTACGACCACCTCGAGAGCACCGTCGCGCTCTGGGAACGCCGGCTCGAACAGTGAGCCAGCCGAACGGGTAGGTTCGGCGCCAGCCCTCGGCCGACCGGACCGGGGACCGCATCGAGAGGACCCCGACCGTGCGCATCGGATCGAGCATCGCCCTGATCGTCATCGGCGCCATCGTGGCGTTCGCCCTGGACATCCAGCTGGCGGGCGTCGACCTTCGGCTGATCGGCTACATCCTCATGGCCGCCGGGGTCGTGCTGCTCATCATCAGCCTCGCCGTGGCCTTCGGCGGACGCCGCACCACGACCACCACGCGCTCGGGGGTCGACCCGGCATCGGGTGAGCAGATCACGCGCCAGGACCGGCGCGACGGGACGTACTGACGCGCGCAGGCCTGCGGGCCTGGCCGGGTGACCGGCCCTGGCCGGTTCTCCCGCCCTGACCAGGTGTCCGGGACGGGCCGCGTTCTCCGGCCCCGCCGGTCAGAAGAGGGTTGCGGGCGGGGTCGCCTCGGGCAGCGCAGCCGGCTCCGCGACCTCGACCCCGGGCCAACCCGGCCCGTGCGGGACGTCGGTGCCCTGCTGGTAGGCGGTCGCCGCACCCCGGGCACGGACGTCGGCTGCCTCGTTCATCTCGTGCCCCATGTGGCCGCGGACCCACTCGAACGTGACCTTGCGGCCCTGCAGCTCGGCGTCGAGTTCCTTGATGATCTCGACGTTGAGGACCGGCTTGCCGTCAGCCTTCCGCCAGCCCTTCCGCTTCCATCCTGCGAGCCACTCGGTGCACGCCTTGATCGCGTACTGGCTGTCGCAGAGGATGTGCAGCGGCTCGCCGGTGTCCTTCGTGGCGCGCAGCAGCTGCAGCACGGCGGTGAGCTCGCCCTGGTTGTTCGTCCCGCGAGGCCAGCCGCCCGCGGCCCAGCGGTCGTCGTCGACGTACCAGGCCCAGCCGGCGGGGCCGGGGTTGCCGAGGGCTGAGCCGTCTGCGGCGGCGACGATCGTCACGGTGGACCTCCTGCTGGTGCGAGTGCTGGTCAACCGTAACGGACCGCACCGACCCCGGTCGCTCAGCGCGCGGCCGGGTCGAGGTTGAGGGTGGTGTCCTCGTAGATCCACCCGTTGTCCTGCACCTGCATGGTCGGGTTGAGCCAGCGGAGCTCGGCGATCGTGATCCCGAACCGCTTCGCCACGGTGGTCTGGTCGTCGCCGTGCGCCACCTGGTAGGTCGACGGTGTGCCGTGCCCGTCGAAGTGCGTCCCGTGCTCGTCGAACACGTACCCGTAGGCGCCGGGACGGTCCTTGCCGACGGTGATGTGGATGTCCGGGTACGGGTTCGGGATCTTCCAGTCGAGCGCACCCACCGCGAGGACCGACCCCACCGAGGGGCGCGTGTCGGAGTCGCCGCCCTGCTTCGGCGCGACGACGAGGACGACGTCACGCAGCCAGTCCGGGCGGTTGCCGGCCGAGTACAGGCTGACGCTGGTCGGGGCATCGGCGGGCGGTTCCCACGTGGTCGATCCGACCGCGGCGTTGTCCCAGTAGTCGCCGTACTCGGCGGTCCGGCGGAACTCGATGGTCAACGGCTGCGGGTTCGTCGTCCGGAAGTCGGAGAGCTCCGCGTCGAACCGGCCGTCGTCGCGTGCCACGACACGCACGTGGATGCTCGTCTCCCCGCTCTTCGACACCGCGTCCGTCTCGGCCACGACCGTGCCCTCCGGGACGACCGGGTCGGACTGCACCTGCTCCGTGCTCAGCGTCGGGTCGGGCTGCGGTGTCTGCGCGCTGCCGTCCACGGAAGTCTGCCGTGTCGGCTCCGGCAGGGCGTCGTCCCCGCCGAACGCGGAGCAGCCGGTGAGCAGCAGTACTGCCGCGGCCGTCCCGACGACCGCGGTCGCCGCAGCGCGCCCCGCTCGCGTCCGTGGTCGTCCTCGTCGGATCGTCCGCTCTCGCGTCGTTCGCCCTCGCATCGTTCCCCCCTCGCCGAGATCGTAGCGGGGCCGCCGACCGTGGTTGAACCCCGTGATCGAACTGGTACCCGGGACCCACGGACTACCGTCCAACGCATGAGCGACAACATCCCGAACGCACCAGGCCCGGAACCGTCCGACGACCGGGCACGCACCGACGCCCTGCGTGACCGGACGCAGCACGACGACGAGCAGGGGTCGGGGGAGCGCGAGCAGCGCGCGGCCGACACCTCGTACAGCCCGTCGAGCGAGCGGGAGATGGACGCGTCGCAGACCAAGCAGCGCGACCGCGCCGACCTGGAGGCCGACGGCATCGATCCCTCGCGCGTGGTCGCCGCACCCGGGACGGGCGGCGCCGACGACGCGGGCGACGTCGAGCCCGAGCCGGGTGACCTCCACCTGCCGTGGCAGTCCGAGGAGGACCGCCAGGGCTAGCCGTCCCTCCGAGCGCCATCCCTGCCGTGTAGTGTCCGCGGCATGCCGGTTCCCTGGATGGAGCGCTCGGGCCGGACCCCGGGAGGGGTCGTCGGCGCCTGGTTCAACGTCGTCGTGTGTGCGGCCCTCGTGATCGCCCTGCCGACGATCACGTTGATCCGGAGCCATGACCTGACCCAAATCGCGTTCGCGGTCTTCCTCACGGCCATCGCGGTCACGCTCGAGGTGGTCTTCGTCCGGAACCTCCGCCAGCAGATCGAACGGCGGCGTGGGCAGTGAACGGGTCGACGTGGTTCGGGATCGGCGCGATCGTCGTGGCGCTCTGGGGCATCATCATCGCCGTCTTCAACCGATGGGCGCAGTCAATCGGCGGGGACGAGCTCATGAACGGCCGACCACTCACACCGACCTTCGTCCGCGGGATCGGCGTCTTCCTCGCCATCGCTGGAACGGCGATGGCGATCGTCGCCTTCAGCGGCTTGCTGCCGGCGAAGTAGCGACTACGCCGTCAGGCGACGGAGTCCGGGTGCGACCCGGTCCGCTGCCCTGACTCGAGCGACGCGATCGCGGCGAGGTCCTCATCGGACAGCACGAACCCGTCGACGTCGAGGTTGGACCGGATCCGCGACGGCGTCACCGACTTCGGTAGCACCACCACCCCCTGCTGCACGTTCCACCGCACGAGCACCTGCGCGACACTCACCCCGTGGGCGTCCGCGATGCGCGTGAGCACCGGGTCCTCGATGAGCCGCCCGCGGCCGAGCGGCGACCAGGCCTCGGTCACGATGCCGTGCTGCTCGTGGAAGGCGATGAGCTCCCGCTGCGGCAGCCACGGGTGCCGTTCGACCTGGTTGACGGCGGGGACCTCGCCCGTCTCGTCGATGATCCGTTCGAGGTGCGGGACCTGGAAGTTCGACACCCCGACGCTCCGCGCCCGGCCGGACGCCCGCAGCTCGACGAGGGCGCGCCAGGTCTCGACGTACCGGTCGTTCGCCGCCGCCGGCCAGTGGATGAGGTAGAGGTCGACCGCGTCGAGCCCGAGCCGCTCGAGGCTCTGGTCGAACGCCCGCAGGGTCGCGTCGCGCCCCTGGTGGTCGTTCCACACCTTGGTCGTCACGAAGAGGTCGTCACGGTCCAGCCTGGAGGCGCGGATCGCCTTCCCGACGCCGGTCTCGTTGCCGTACATCTCGGCTGTGTCGACGTGCCGGTACCCGGCCTCGAGCGCGAGACCGACGGCGGCCTCGGCTGCGGTGTCGTCGACCTTGTAGACGCCGAAGCCGATGGCAGGGATCGACGCGCCGTCGCGGAGGGGGACTGAGGTGACCATGCACCCATCCTGCCGATCCCGACGGGGGTGCGCCGCGCCTCCAGGCCGTCCGTCAGGTGGGGAGGTCCACCGGCTCGGTGTCGGGGATGGGGCTGGCGTCGCGACCGCGCAGGTCGGGCAGCCACCGCTTGGTCACGAGCGGGAGGAGCACGCCGAGGAAGGCCGCGACCGCGCCCACCATGAGTCCACCCGTCGGTCCGTGCCCGTCGATGAGGAAGCCGGCCACGGCCGAGCCACCAGCGGCGCCGATGAGCTGACCGGTGCCCATCCAGCCGTAGGCCTCTGCCGTGTCGGAGAACTTCACCGTCGCCGAGACCGAGCCGAACATGACGGCCAACGCCGGCGCGATGCCCCCGCCGGCGATGACGAGCGCGAGGCAGAGCCACCAGAAGTCGGTGCCACCCACGGCCAGGGCGAGTCCGACGAACACGATCGCCATCCGCGTCCACAGCGTGTTCGGGGAGATCGGACGGTGGCCGAACGCCAGCCCGCCGACGAGCGATCCGACCGCGAACACGGCGAGGACGATGCCGGCGTTCGGGCTGCCCTCGCCGAAGACGCTGGTGACGCTGGCCTCGACCGCGGCGCACGCCCCGATGAGGAGGAGGCCGGTGAGGGTGGCCACGACGACCGACGGTCGCCGCAGCACGACGCCGAACGCGCGCTTCGACCGAGGGATGCGGACACGACCGAGCTCGGGGGAGGCGATGAACCACGCGCCGCCGACCACGAGGAACGCCATCGCGACGACGATCGCCTGCACCGTGCCGATCTGCGTCGCGACGAACGTCGTGATGACGGGGCCGGCGACCCAGATGAGCTCCTGCGCGCTCGCGTCGAGGGAGAACAGGGGGGTGAGCTGTGCCGACGTCACCATCTTGGGGTAGATGGTGCGGACCGCGGGCTGCACGGGCGGGACCGCGAGGCCGCCGAGGAACCCGACCACCACGTACGCCCACAGCGGCATGAGGACGAAGGCGATCACGCCCATGCTCGCGAGCGCGACGAGACTCGTGAGGACGAGCACCGGACGCATGCCCCAGCTGCCCATCCACCGACTGGTGAGCGGGCCGGCGATCGCCTGCCCGACGCTCGTGGTCGCGAGGACGAGGCCGGCCGCCCCGTAGGAGTGGAAGACGTGCTCGACGTGCAGCAGGTACGCGAGCGAGAGCATGCCGAACGGGAAGCGTGCGGTGAGCTGCGCGGCGATGACCCGACCGACGCCGGGGGTCTTCAGCAGGGGGCCGTACGTGCTCACGTGACGAGTGTACGGACCGGACGGGAAGGCCTGTCACCCGTCCGGGGGAGGTGTGGACGAGCGGTCGCCGCGGGACCCGCGCGACACGCCGATCCGGAGGTGTGCACACCCGTGGAGAGATCACTCCACAAGGTGTGGAGGAGTGTCGGTGGGCGATGCAAGAGTGGCGGAATCACGGGCCTCTCCGAGCTGTTCACACTGTGGAGGGCGTTGTGGAGAACTACACGGCTGTAACACTTTCTCTTGTGGTCGGTCCCGGTGTCGGCCACTAGATGTAGTATCGAGTCACCGGAACGCACCCGCCCCGAACAGGGGTCGGAACACCGGTCCACATGCACCAGCACCACCCACACACAGCGCAACCACCAGGGGAGATCATGGCCGTCACCGTCTACACCAAGCCGTCCTGCGTCCAGTGCACCGCGACGTACCGGGCACTCGACAACAAGGGCATCCAGTACGAGGTGCACGACGTCTCCACCGACGAAGCCGCGCTCGAGCACGTCAAGAGCCTCGGCTACCTGCAGGCCCCCGTCGTCGTGACCGACGACGACCACTGGTCGGGCTTCCGCCCCGACAAGATCGCGACGCTCAGCGCCGAACTGGCGTAGGGCGCCCCCGCGCCGGTCAGGCGTGGATCGACCTTCTTCCCAGGAGGGCACCATGAGCCGATTGGTCTACTTCTCGAGCGTGTCCGGGTACACCGCGCGCTTCGTCGAGAAGCTCGGCCTCGACGCGGACCGGATCCCGCTCTACCCGAACGACCCGTTCCTCCACGCGGACGAGCCGTACGTGCTCGTCCTGCCCACCTACGGCGGCGGCAACGGGGATGGCGCGGTCCCCAAGCAGGTCATCAAGTTCCTCAACGACGAACGCAACCGCTCACTCATCCGCGGTGTGATCGTCGGGGGCAACACGAACTTCGGCGAGGCCTACGGGCTCGCAGGGGACGTCATCGCACGGAAGTGCCACGTCCCCGTCCTCTACAGATTCGAACTCTTCGGCACGCCTGACGATGTGCAGGCGGTCACCACAGGATTGGATGCATTTTGGACGCAGCAGTTGCAGACGTCGATCTGACGTCGCCGCAGACGGGGATGGACTACCACTCCCTCAACGCGATGCTCAACCTCTACGACGCGGACGGGAACATCCAGTTCGACAAGGATCGTGAGGCCGCCAAGCAGTTCTTCCTGCAGCACGTCAACCAGAACACCGTCTTCTTCCACAACCTGAAGGAGCGGCTCGACTACCTGGTCGAGAACGAGTACTACGAAAAGGCCACGATCGACCAGTACTCGCTGGAGTTCATCCAGCGGCTGAACGACCTGGCGTACTCGAAGAAGTTCCGGTTCCAGACGTTCCTCGGCGCGTTCAAGTACTACACGAGCTACACGCTCAAGACGTTCGACGGCAAGCGCTACCTCGAACGCTTCGAGGACCGCGTCGTGATGACCGCCCTCGGCCTGGCACAGGGCAACGAACAGCTCGCGATCGACCTCGTCGAGGAGATCATCGCCGGCCGCTTCCAGCCTGCGACCCCGACGTTCCTCAACACCGCGAAGGCCCAGCGCGGCGAACTCGTCTCCTGCTTCCTCCTCCGCATCGAGGACAACATGGAGTCGATCTCGCGCGGCATCAACTCCTCGCTGCAGCTCTCGAAGCGCGGCGGCGGCGTGGCCTTGCTCCTCTCCAACATCCGTGAGGCCGGCGCCCCGATCAAGCAGATCGAGAACCAGTCCTCCGGGATCATCCCCGTGATGAAGCTGCTGGAGGACTCCTTCTCCTACGCGAACCAGCTCGGTGCGCGTCAGGGTGCCGGTGCCGTCTACCTGTCGGCGCACCACCCGGACATCATGAAGTTCCTCGACACCAAGCGCGAGAACGCCGACGAGAAGATCCGCATCAAGACGCTGTCGCTCGGCGTCGTCGTGCCGGACATCACGTTCGAGCTCGCGAAGAACAACGAGGACATGTACCTGTTCTCGCCGTACGACGTCGAGAAGGTCTACGGCGTCCCGTTCGGCGACGTCCCGATCTCCGAGAACTACCGCGCGATGGTCGACGACTCGCGCATCAAGAAGACGAAGATCAAGGCGCGTGACTTCTTCACGACCATCGCCGAGATCCAGTTCGAGTCCGGCTACCCGTACATCGTGTTCGAGGACACGGTGAACAAGGCCAACCCGATCAAGGGTCGGATCAACATGTCCAACCTGTGCTCGGAGATCCTGCAGGTCAACACCCCGACCACGTTCAACGAGGACCTCTCGTACAACGCGATCGGCAAGGACATCTCCTGCAACCTCGGCTCGCTGAACATCGCGCTGACGATGGACTCGCCGGACTTCGGCCGCACCATCGAGACCGCCATCCGCGGCCTCACCTCGGTGTCGCAGATGTCGCACATCACGTCGGTCCGCTCCGTCGAGGACGGCAACGACAAGTCGCACGCCATCGGCCTCGGCCAGATGAACCTGCACGGCTACCTCGCTCGTGAGCGCGTCCACTACGGCTCCGAAGAGGGCATCGACTTCACGAACATCTACTTCTACACGGTGCTGTTCCACGCCCTGCGCGCGTCGAACAAGATCGCGATCGAGACCGGCGAGACCTTCGACGGGTTCCGCGACTCCAAGTACGCGTCGGGCGAGTTCTTCGACAAGTACACGGACCAGGCGTGGACCCCCGCGACCGCCCGTGTCGCGTCGCTCTTCGACAACGCGAACATCACGATCCCGACGCAGGACGACTGGAAGGCGCTGAAGGCGTCCATCCAGGAGCACGGCATCTACAACCAGAACCTGCAGGCCGTCCCGCCGACCGGTTCGATCTCGTACATCAACCACTCCACGTCGTCGATCCACCCGATCGCGTCGAAGATCGAGATCCGCAAGGAAGGCAAGCTCGGTCGCGTCTACTACCCGGCGCCGTTCATGACGAACGACAACCTGGACTACTACCAGGACGCGTACGAGATCGGCCCGGAGAAGATCATCGACACGTACGCCGCGGCGACGCAGCACGTCGACCAGGGTCTGTCCCTGACGCTGTTCTTCAAGGACACCGCCACCACGCGCGACATCAACAAGGCGCAGATCTACGCATGGCGCAAGGGCATCAAGACGATCTACTACATCCGTCTGCGCCAGCTCGCCCTCGAAGGCACCGAGGTCGAGGGCTGCGTCAGCTGCATGCTGTAGAGCCTGCCGCTCTCTTTTCCTGGAGGCGCGGTGCCAGCCCGCACCGCGCCTCCAGTCCGTCACTCAGTCACCATCTCTTGAAGGAAACGTGCGTTGGTCGAGAAGCTGAAGCTCATTGATCGGGTCCAGGCCATCAACTGGAACCGCATCCAGGACGACAAGGACGTCGAGGTCTGGAACCGCCTCGTCAACAACTTCTGGCTGCCCGAGAAGGTGCCGCTGTCGAACGACGTGCAGTCGTGGAACACGCTGACCCCGGCCGAGCAGAAGCTGACCATGCGCGTCTTCACCGGCCTGACCCTGCTGGACACCATCCAGGGCACCGTCGGCGCCGTGTCGCTCATCCCCGACGCGATCACCCCGCACGAAGAAGCCGTGTACACGAACATCGCGTTCATGGAGTCGGTGCACGCCAAGAGCTACTCGTCGATCTTCTCGACCCTCGCGTCGACGCCCGAGATCGACGAAGCCTTCCGTTGGTCGGAGGAGAACCCGAACCTGCAGAAGAAGGCGTCCATCGTGATGGACTACTACCAGGGCGACAACCCGCTGAAGCGCAAGGTCGCGTCGACGCTGCTCGAGTCGTTCCTGTTCTACTCCGGGTTCTACCTGCCGATGCACTGGTCGTCGCGCGCCAAGCTCACGAACACCGCCGACCTCATCCGCCTGATCATCCGCGACGAAGCCGTCCACGGGTACTACATCGGGTACAAGTTCCAGAAGGGGCTCGAGCAGGCGACGCAGGCCGAGCGTGACGAGCTCAAGGACTACACGTTCTCGCTCATGTACGAGCTGTACGACAACGAGGTGCAGTACACACAGGACCTCTACGACGAGGTCGGGCTGACGGAGGACGTCAAGAAGTTCCTGCACTACAACGCGAACAAGGCGCTGATGAACCTCGGGTACGAGCCAATGTTCCCGAAGAACATCACGGACGTGAACCCGGCGATCCTGTCCGCCCTGTCGCCGAACGCTGACGAGAACCACGACTTCTTCTCGGGGTCGGGGTCGTCGTACGTGATCGGGAAGGCCGTGAACACGGAGGACGAGGACTGGGACTTCTGAGTCTGGTCTGATCCGCGGGGACGCCCCGCTGGCTTCGGCCGGCGGGGCGTCCGTCGTCGGGCGCGGACACGGACCTCGTCGGCGTGGCGCTGCCTGAGTTGGCGTGTTCCGCGTGAGCAGTACCTGTTGATGCTCACCTGGAGTTCGTATCCGGGTGGGCATCACCCGTCACTGCCCAGTGGCGAGGTCCCCCTGAGCGGACACCCTCAGGCCACGTCCGACCAGCTGGCGCACTTGCCTCGACTCGTCATGTAGCCGGGGCCACCGCGAGAGCCGCATCCCGCCTCCGAGTGCTTCTTGTCTTGCTGACAAGCCTCCCAAGCATCCCTCGCCGCGTTCTTCTCCTCTTCGGCGTGCTTGGCTGCCGCAGTGGCTTTCTCCACGTAGCCCCATGCCCGGTCAACGTCGTCCTGCTGTTCGTTGACGGTCGAATTGACCTGCCGGTCGCATTCCGCCATCCCGCCCTTGCTCGGGTGGTGCATGTAGCAGCCGATCAGCTCGGCGGTGGCGGTGGCCGGGGACCACTGGCGGTCGACCGCCTGTTGATGCTCGCGAATGGCCGCTGACTGCGTCGAAACGGCGTCCTGCCACGTCCGGAGGGCGTCCTGGTAAGCCCTCATGTCATCAGCGCACTCGTCGTCGCTGTCGTGAGCCGTGATGAACGACCCGTCCTTCATGAACACGATGAGCGGATTGCCTGTTGAACTCATCTTGGCGGCCCTTGCGTCGTGCCCTGATCGGGCGTTCCCTACGTTGCGCTGAGAGGAAGGCGCCGCTGGCGAGCGACGCGATGAGAGGCTGGTCGGCGGGCACACGACCCGCCGACGGGCAGAGTGTACCTCTCGGCCGCCTGGTCACGCTCGCCGAGTAGCCATGCACCTCTCGGTGGTGTCCCGGGCTCTCGAGTCGACTCGAAATCCGCCACGGCGGAGCGTCCCCGTCGGGCGCGGATGATCGCGCCTGCTGATCGGTGGCTCAGAGCTGGGACGCGACCCGGCGGAGCAGTCCTTCGATGTCGCGTTCGCTCACACGGGTCTGCACGTCAAGTTCGGCGGTGGCGCCCATGTTCTTCTGCGCGCGCTCGTGCTGCACCAGTGCCCACCGCGCGTCGTTCTCGACCCGGAGACCCTCGGTCAGGTCCGCGGACGGCAGCGCCTTCTTGACGCCGGCCACGACGTGCGCGCCGATTGATGCGATGTTGTGGGCGATGGTGTCGACGAAACTGTCGAGCTCAGCGGCTCTCAGCGCCCGGTTGATCCAGCCGTGCTGCGCGACTGTCGCGGCATCGACCAGATCCGCGCCCACGACGGCCCCCAGCGCGCGGGCGCGGCCCATCCACTCGCGCAGGTCCTGCGTGCCGTCGCCACCGGGCATGATCCCCAGCAGCGCTTCGTTCTGCGCGAGCTTCACGGTCTCGGCCGCGGCGAGAGTCATGTCTGCAGCCACGACGAACTCAGCACCGGCGGCGCACGCGACGCCGGCGAGCTTCACGATGGACACCCGGGGTTGACCTCGGAGGAGCTCGCTGACGCCCTGGTGAACGTTGACGGTCGGATACTTCTCGGCCACTTCCACCAGCTGCGGCATGCCACGGGTCGTGCATCGGGCCCCAGCAGCAGCGGTATCGCAGCGGTCAACCCCGGCCTGATCGCCCCGATGCCGCTCAGCATCGGCCGGCGGGGCGTCCGTCGTCGGGCGCCCCGCTGGTCTGAATCGCCTGTCGTGGTCTGCGGAACGTCAGGGCTGCGTTGCTCGGGTCAGCCATTCTCCGAGCAACGCCTTGAGGATCGCGGGCTGCTCGTGCGGTAGTGCGTGCCCGGCTCCGTCGAGGACGGCGAGCGTCGCGTGCGGGTGCTGGTGGACGAGCTCGGCAGCTGCGGCGAAGCCGGCGGTCGAGTCCTGCCTCCCCGCGACCACGAGCATCGGGCCGTGGAAGACACCGGAGCTGTCCACTTCCCACGTCGCACCGGTCCGCTCCAGGAACGCGCCGTCCGCGAGCGGCAGTGCCGGTGCGACGTACCGTTCGTACCGCTCGAGCAGCTCGGGCGTCTGCACCACGAAGTAGTCCCGGAAGCCCTCGTCCCCGAGTTCCGGGGCCGCCACGACCGGCTGGTGCGCAGGGACGTCGTGGGCGGACGCGAGCAGCGGACACACGAGCGCCAAGCCGGCCACTCGACTCCCGGCGCTCCGCGCGACGGCCTGCGCCAGGTACCCGCCCGCAGAATGTCCGACCAGGAGTACGGGCTCCCGCGCGATCGCCTCGACGAACTCGACGAGGACCGTCACCACGTCGGCGGCACTGCGGACGGATCCGTCGGCGGGTGACTGACCCATGCCTGGCAGGTCGAGGTAGATGCGTCGCACTCCGGGGCGGTCGAGCGCGGGTTCGAAGCCGACCTCGGCTTCGCGGTGATCGACGCCGGCACCGTGCAGCACCACGACCGGACGACCGGCCCCGTGCTCCACGAAGCGGATGCTGCTGCTCGCGATCGTGCGGATCATCTGGGAACGATGCCGCCACAGCTCGAGGAGCGCAACCCTGACGACCCGCGAAACGATCCTGTAACACCCCGGTGACCATCGGCGACACCCGTCGTCCATATGCTCGCCTGCATCTGAGGGCCGCACTCTGACGGCCCGGGCAGGAGACCCGTCGTGGACACGCAACCCGAACTCATCGAGGCCATCGGACGGGCGAGGGCGGGCAGCGGCCAACGCATCCGCGAGCTCCTGCAGTCCTCGCCTCGGCGCGCCCACGTCCTGCTCCGCGCCAGCATCCGTCGTGGCCTGCTGACGGCTGGCCGTCCGGTCGAGGAACAGAACCTCATCATGTCGATGATGATGAGCCGCAACAGCATCCGATCCGCCCTCACGATGCTCGGCGCCGAGGGACTCATCGAGCGTCGCCAGAAGGTCGGGACGAGCGTCGTCGCCTCGATCTCGGAGCTGCCGCTGCTCGAACTGCTGCCCGTCGGCGGGTGGACCCGAGCTGAGGAGGACCCCGAGCGCCCGTCGGTCGCGCTGGAGATCTCGGAGCTGGAGCGCGGCACCGTCTTCGCGGACGAACACATCCGCTCGCGCCTCGACATCGACGACGAGCGCGTCCTGATGCGTGAGGACCTCGTGACCCGCGGAGGTGAGCCGCTCGGCGTCCTGGTCGGGTACTACCCGATCAGCGCACCGGACCTCCTCGTCGGCGACGACGACCGCGATGCCCAACTGAACGCGATGCGGCAGGTGGCGCTCTCCCACGTCGAGGCGACCGTCGAAGCGGTCAACTGTGACGAGCGCACCGCGAAGGTCCTGAAGGTGGCGGTGGGCGCGGCGATCCTCGTCCGGGAGACGGTCGTGCACGGTGCCGACGGTCGACCGACCATGCTCGCCTACGGTCACTACCGGGGGGACCGCGTCGCGCTCTGGGCAAAGCACGACGACGTGCCCGCGATGCTCCACACGCACGATCCCGGCCGCTGACCGGCAGCGGTCGCTGGTCGGCGGAAACCCCGTGGATCCCCGTACCCATGCGGATCGGCGGCGCGCAATCAAGCGTTACCGCGAGGTCACGGGGCGGAATCAATCGGCACCTAGCGTCATCTCCACGCGGGGACCCCTCCCCGCGACTGGCTGAGAGGAAGGGCCTCGACATGGTGCGCTTCATCGGCTCACGCATCGCGCGGATCGTCGTCACGGTCCTCGCGGTGCTCACGTTCGCGTTCATCCTCGCCCGGCTCACCGGCGACCCCGTCCGGCTCATGCTCCCCGACCAGGCCACCCAGGCCGACGTGGACGCAGCCCGGCACAGTCTCGGTCTCGACCGACCGCTCCTGGTGCAGTACGTCGACTTCATGGCCGGGGCGCTCCGGGGCGACCTGGGCCAGTCCATCCGGCAGGGACAGTCGGCGCTCGGGTTGGTGCTCGAGCGGCTCCCGAACACGGTCGAACTCGCGCTGACGTCGTTCGTCATCGGGTTCGTCCTCGCGGTCGCTCTCGCGGTGGTCGCGGAGACGACCGGGAGTCGTCGACTCCGGTCGACGCTGATGTGGCTCGCGACGGTCCGCCAGGCGATCCCGCCGTACCTGTTCGGGATCCTCCTGGTCCTCGTCTTCTCGGTCTCCCTCGGGTTGCTCCCCGCGATCGGACGGACGAGCTACGCGAGCTTCGTGCTCCCGGTGGCGACGATGGCGACCTTCGAGGTCGCGCTCTATCTGCGGCTCATCTCCTCGTCCTTCGACGAGTCACGGTCGCTCGACTACGTGCGCACGGCCCGTGCCAAGGGCGTGTCCCATGGGCGGATCGTCGTCCGCCACATGCTCCCCAACGCGTTGCTGCCGGTGATCACGATCGCCGGCATCAACCTCGGGGTGCTGATGGGGGGCACGGTCGTGCTCGAGATGGTCTTCAACTGGCCGGGCCTCGGACGTCTGATCGTGCAGGGCGTCACCGAGCGGGACTACCCGATCGTGCAGGCGGGTGTCGTGCTCATCGCGATGCTCTTCGTCGCCATCAACTTCATCGTCGACATGCTCTACGCGGTACTCGACCCGCGGGTGAGGCTCTCATGACACAGGCAACGACGCGACTCCGCAGTCGGACGCAGGCTCGTTCCCTCACGGCCGGACTGGTCGCCGCCGCCCCGTCGCTCGTCGTCGCGACCGTCATGCTCGCGATCGTCGCGCTCGTGGTCGTGGTCGTGCCGTTCCTGCCGACCTTCGACCCCTACTCGCAGGACCTGGCGAGCGCGCAACAGACACCGTTCACGACGGGCGCGCACGTGCTCGGGACGGACGCGCTCGGCCGCGACCTGCTCAGCCGGCTGTCGGTGGCGACGCGGACCTCGCTGGTCGTGGCGTTCGGCGCCGTGCTCATCTCGATGGTGCTCGGTCTCGCGATCGGCCTCGTCGCCGGTTGGCGCCGAGGGCGGCTCGACGCATTCCTGATGGGCGTCGCGGACGTGCAGCTCTCGATCCCCGTCGTGCTGCTCCTCATCGTGCTCGTCGCGGCGCTCGGCTCCAGCACGACCCTGCTCGTGGTCATGCTCGGCCTGACGAACTGGGTCGGCTACGGCCGCGTGTCCCGATCCATCGCGGTGTCCCTCAGGGAGCGCGAGTTCGTCACCGCGGTCACCGCCGCGGGCGGCTCCAGCTGGTGGGTGATCAGCAGGCACCTCCTGCCGAACGTGCTCCCGCAGATCGCGATCCTGGCGGCGTTCGAGATCGGGACGGTGATCACGATCGAGTCGTCGCTGTCCTTCATCGGCCTCGGCATCCAACCGCCGACCCCGAGCCTCGGCGGACTCATCGCCGACGGACAGAACTACCTGCAGACCAACCCTGCGCTCGTCGTCCTGCCCGCGCTGATGATCCTCATGGTCATCGGCGGGGTCCAGTTCGTCTCGCAGGGCATGTCCGCCCGCCGCGCGCGGCGCTGACACGGCCTGGAGGCACGACACGCCTCCGTCACGGACCACGCGTCCAGTGCGTCCCACCGCTCCTGCCCTCCCCGCTCCGCCCGTTCGTCCCGCCCCCGTACCCTCACCCGGAAGGGAACCTCCCTCATGGCAACACCCCGGATCCACCGACTGCTCCTCGCTGTCGGCCTCACCAGTGCCGCAGCCCTCGTGCTGACCGGCTGCGCGGGCTTCTCCTCCGCTGACTCAGGCGACTCCGCCGACGGCGGCACCAAGAGCACCGTGACCGCTGCCCTCACCGCCGAGCCGTCGACGCTCGACCCGGTCTTCGACACGAACCTCCAGTCCCTCAACGTGTTCGAGAACGTCTTCGACCAGCTCACCACCATCTCCACGGACGGCAGTGTCGGTCCGGGTCTCGCGACGAAGTGGTCCCACGACGACTCCCTGACCACGTGGACGTTCGACCTGCGCGACGACGCCGAGTTCTCCGACGGGTCGCCGGTCACCGCCGAGGACGTCGTCTACACGTACGAGACCGCGATGAAGGACCCGAAGTCGAACCTCGGCGGGTACATGACCGCGATCAAGTCCCTCGACGCCACGGACGACCACACCGTCGTCTTCCACCTCAACACGGCCTACGCGCCCTTCGACCGTCAGGTGACCCTCGTGTCGATCCTGCCGAAGGCGATCTACTCGAAGGGCGCCGAGGCCTTCGGACAGAAGCCGGTCGGCTCCGGTCCGTACGAGGTCGTCAAGTGGACCCACGGCGACTCCATCACGCTGAAGCGGAACCCGGACTACTGGGGGAAGCAGGGCACCTACGAGAACGTCGTGTTCCAGTTCGTGCCGGACGAGACCACCCGAGCCAACTCGGTTCGCTCCGGCGACCTCGACATCGCACTCCTCGGACCGGCGAGCGTCAGCACCGCGAAGTCGTCGGACGCGATCGACGTCGTGGACACGAAGTCGAACCGCGTGATCTACACCGGCTTCAACGCGACCGCGAAGTGGCTCGACGACGCCGACTTCCGGAAGGCCGTCAGCCTGGCGATCGACCGGAAGGCGATCTCGAAGGAGTTGATGGCCGGCACGACCGAGCCGGCGAGCCAGCTCGTCGCGTCGGTCACGCAGGGGTACGACTCCTCCATCAAGCCGACCGAGCAGGACGTGAAGGAGGCCAAGCGGCTCGTCAAGGCATCCGGGTACGACGGTTCCACGATCACGCTGAGCTACCCGACCACCACCCTTCCGCAGATCCAGCAGTTGGCGCAGTCGGTGCAGCAGTACCTCAAGGCGGTCGGCATCACGGTCAAGCTCGACGGGCAGGAGTTCTCGACCTTCTCGGCGAACTGGTTCGCGAGCAAGTTCGCCGGGCTCTACATCTACGCGTTCGCGCCGTCGGTGCTCGACGCCGACCTGCCGCTGACGATGCTCACGAAGTCGGGCGGTCAGGGCTACGCCAAGAACGCGCAGATCGACTCCCTGCTCGCGAAGGAGCTCGCGGAGCCCGACGAGGACGCGCGGGATGCCGACATTGCACAGATCTCGAAGATCGTGAACGACAACACGTACTACGCGCCACTCATCGCCGACACCTACACGTACGGCGTCACCAAGGGGCTCGACTGGACCCCTCGTCCCAACGGCATGATCCTCTTCAACTAGGAGTCGCACGATGACCACCACCATCCCCACCGAGAACACCGCCGTCATCGTCGTCGACATGCAGCGCGCGTTCTTCGACAACGACGACTCGCTCGGCCGCGCCGGCATCGACGTGACCCCGCTCCGACACGCCATCCCCGGCACCGTCGCACTCGTGGACGCGGCCCGGGCCGCTGGAGTCCCGGTGATCTTCACCCGCTACGTCTACATGCCGGGCATGGTCGACTTCGGGGTGACGAAGGGCGCGAAGGCGACCGACCGGGCGGCGGCGAACTCCCTCGGGTACGGCACCGACGAGATCGAGCTCATCCCGGAACTCGGCGCCCGTCCCGACGAGGTCGTCATCGACAAGTCGCGCCCCAGCGCGTTCTACGGCACGCGACTGGAGCCGGTCTTGACGAGCATGGGCATCCGCAACCTCGTGGTCTGCGGTGTCACGACCAACATCTGCGTCGAGACCACCGTGCGGGACGCCGGGCAGCGCGACTACGCCACCTACGTGGTGCGTGACGCGGTCGCCGAGTTCACGCCGGAGCGGAACCACTTCGCGCTCTTCGGCATGGGCTGGTCGTTCGGCGAGGTGGTCGAACTCGCCGACGTCGAGACGTCGTGGGGAGGCACTCCGTCCTTCGCCGGTACCCCGCAACCGCGCGTCGAGACACCGCTCCCGACCGTCGCCGTCTAGGCAGCTCCCCGCGCGGGTCGGTCGTCCACCGGCCGACCCGCGCTCCCCTCAACCCACCCCGGTACCTCCCTCCCGAAGGCAGACCAATGACCTCGCAGCCGCTCCTGTCCGTCCGCGACCTCGCAGTCACGTTCCAGACCCCGTCCGGCGACTTCGAGGCGATCAGGGACGTGTCGTTCGACCTGACCGCGGGTGAGACGCTCGCGATCGTGGGCGAGTCCGGCTCGGGGAAGTCGACCACCGCCGCGAGCGTGAACCGACTCCTGGCGGACAACGGGCACATCTCCGCCGGGAGCATCGTGTTCGACGGCACGCCGATCCACCACGCGCCGGAGCGCACCATGGTCGGGATCCGCGGGAAGGGCATCGGCCTCGTGCCGCAGGACCCGATGTCGAACCTCGACCCGATCCACCGCATCGGCACGCAGATCCGCGAGGCACTCGAGGTCCACGGGCTCGCGAAGGGGGCCGCCGCACGCACCCGGGTGGTCGAGCTGCTCGAGATGGTCGGCATCCCGGAGGCGGCGCGCCGAGCACGGCAGTACCCCCACGAACTCTCCGGTGGCATGCGGCAGCGCGTGCTCATCGCGATGGGCCTCGCGTGCCGCCCGAAGCTCCTCATCGCGGACGAACCGACGAGCGCCCTCGACGTCACCGTGCAGCGGACGATCCTGGACGAGCTCGACCGGCTCACGAGCGAGCTCGGCACCGCGGTCCTCCTCATCACGCACGACCTCCCGCTCGCCGCCGAACGTGCCGACACCGTCCTCGTGATGTACCGGGGCGACGTCGTCGAGCAGGGGTCCGCCGGTGCGCTCCTCGCGAGGCCCCAGCACGAGTACACGCAGCGTCTCCTCGCGGCCGCGCCCGACTTCGGGTCCGTCCGCCTCGTCGGCGACGGGCCGGTGACCACGTCCGCCTCCGCGTCGGACGGGGGCGTCCCCGCGCTTCCGGAGCCCCTCGTCCGACTCACCGAGGTCCGCAAGGAGTACCCCGTCCGGTCTGCCGGCTGGCGCCGGGAGGAGCCGTTCGTCGCGGTCGCCGGGTCGTCGTTCGAGATCGCCCGTGGCGAGACCGTCGCGGTCGTCGGCGGCTCCGGGTCAGGGAAGTCGACGACCGCGAAGATGGTGCTCGGTCTCGAACGACCGACCAGCGGATCGATCACGTTCGACGGGGCCGAGGTCGCCGGGCTCCGCGGCGCCGAACTGATGCGGTTCCGGAGTCGAGTCCAGCCCGTGTTCCAGAACCCGTACGGATCCCTCGACGCCCGTTGGACCGTCCGCCGGAGCATCGAGGAACCGATGGTCCTGCACGGCATCGGCGATGCCGCCTCGCGACGTGCCCGGGCGCTCGACCTCCTCGACCGGGTCTCCCTGCCGGCCGCGACCGCCGACAAGCTGCCCAACGAGATGTCCGGCGGCCAGCTGCAGCGTGTCGCGATCGCCCGAGCACTGGCGTTGCAGACCGACCTGGTCGTCCTCGACGAGGCGGTCTCCGCCCTCGACGTCGTCGTCCAGGAGCAGATCCTCGAGCTGCTCGTCGCGCTGCAGCAAGAGCTCGGCCTGGCCTACCTGTTCATCAGCCACGACCTGGCCGTCGTGCGGATGGTGTCGCACCGGGTGCACGTGATGGACCACGGTCGGATCGTGGAGTCCGGCACGCCGGAACAGATCTTCGGTGACCCCCAGGACGCGTACACCCGCACCCTCCTCGCCGCCATCCCGGGGTCGCGCCTCCTGGACGACGACCGCGCGGCCTGACCGGCGGAAGACCATCCCTCAACGCAGGAGCTCAACGCATGTACCTCGACACCTCGTCCGAGCACATCGACTTCATCTGGATGATCAAGAACGCGGTCGTCCCACGGCCCATCGCTTGGATCGGGTCGGTGTCCCCGCAGGGCGGCTACAACCTCGCGCCGTACAGCTACTTCCAGCTCGTGACCATGGACCCGCCGATGCTCATGGTCTCCTTCACGGGCTCCAAGGACACCCTCGACAACATCCGGCACACCGGAGACTTCGTGGTGAACCTCGTCACCGAGGGCTTCGAGGCGGACCAGACGGACACCGCCGCACTGTTCGACGCGACGGTCGACGAAGCCGCGCTGCTCGGACTGGCCACGACGCCGAGCACCGAGGTGGTGCCGCCCCGACTCGCGGGCGCGAAGGTGGCGTTGGAGTGCCGAGCGACCGAGGAGAAGGAGATGCCCGGCGCGACCCTCGTGTTCGCCGAGGTCTTGGGCGTGCACACCGACGACGGGGTCCTCGATGACCGCGGTCGCATCGACATCGAGCGCTACCGGCCGGTCGGACGTCTCGGTGGCGCGCTCTACACGACGGTCACCTCGGCGTACCGGATCCCGGTGCCCGCGGCGGAGGACGTGCTCGCCGGGTACCGCTCCGGCGTATTGGCAGGAGCAGTCGCGGATCGCACCACCGGGGTCCCGGAAGTCGAGGCGGATATCCGGTCGACGACCTGAAATCCCAGGTCAGCAGTGCCTCGCCGGGTGCGGTGGTCCGCGTAATCGAATCCTCACCACGGCGACCGCGAGGCGAAATCGCGCACTGCTCGAATTGACCGCAGCAGCACCCGTCCCCACGTCCCACCCGTTCCCACCAGGAGTACGCATGGCCGCCGACCCGTTCCACCTCGCGTGGTTCACCCCGTTCAAGACCCCCGCGTGGAAGTCCCCGTGGGCGGCCGACACCCCGTTCACATGGCTCAACGGCGAGTACTACATGGACATGGCGCGCTCGCTCGAGCGGGCCGGGTTCGACTTCATGATGTTCGAGGACTCGACCCTCGTCAGCGACACGTACGGCGGCACCACCGAGAACGACCTGAAGCACGGCCTGCACTCCCCGAAGGGGGACCCGGTACCGCTGCTGCCGATGCTGGCGCAGGTCACGGAGCACATGGGCTTCATCGCGACGATGTCGACCTCGTTCTACTCGCCCTTCATTCTCGCCCGCGTCATGGCGACCATGGACCACCTCACGAAGGGTCGCGTCGGCTGGAACGTCGTCACGAGCTCGGAGGACCTGGCCGGCAAGAACTACGGCCTCGACCACTTGCTGCAGCACGACGAGCGGTACGAGATGGCCGACGAGTTCATCAGCGTGGTGAAGGCGCTCTGGGACTCGTGGGAGCCGGGCGCCATCGTCGCGGACCGCGAGACGGGGTACCTCGCCGACCACACCAAGGTGCACCCGATCCACCACGAGGGCAAGTACTTCAAGGTCCGCGGCCCACTGAACCTGCCGTCCGGCCCCCAGGGGCACCCGGTCATCTGCCAGGCCGGCGGATCCCCGAAGGGCCGGGACTTCGCATCGCGACACGCCAACGTGCTGCTCTCGGCTCCCAAGGGCGTCGACCAGATGCGGGAGTACCGCGACGACATCCGCGCCCGCGCCGTGGAGCACGGACGGGACGCCGACGACGTGAAGGTCATGTACATCGTCCAGCCCGTGCTGGGTGAGACGCAGGCGGACGCGGACGAGATCGCCCGCCGCCGCAACGAGCTGACGCAGGACCAGATCGAGACGATCCTCGGGATCATGTCGATCACCACCGAGGTCGACTTCAAGCAGTTCGACCTCGACGCGCCGCTGCCCGACGACGTGACGACCAACGGCCACCAGTCGGGGCTCGAACAGTTCCGCAAGCGCACGCAGGGCAAGACCATCCGCGAGGCGCTCATGGGACAGCAGACCGAAGCCGTCGAGCTCGTCGGCACGCCCGCGTCGGTCGCGGCGCAGATGGACGAGGTCATGGAGGCAGTCGGCGGTGACGGGTTCCTCATCCGCGGCGAACCCGTGCGCACGCACTCCCGGCGCTACATCGACGAGATCGCATCGGGTCTGGCACCGGAGCTCCGCAAGCGCGGGTTGATCCGCTCCGACTACCCCGAGTCCACGTTCAAGGCGAACCTCGCCGCCTTCTGAGGGAGACCATCGTGACCGCATCTCCGTTCCACCTCGGGTGGTTCTGCAACGGGACGTCGGTGCCCGCATGGGCGCAGCCGTTCTCCGGTTCGATCGGTGACGACTGGCAGGACGCGCAGATCTTCGTCGATCTGGCCCGTGCCATGGAACGCGCGAAGTTCGACTACGTGCTCATCGAGGACAACACCTTCGTCGGGGACCGCTACGGCGACTCGATGGAGGTGTACCTGAAGTACGCGATGCAGGCCCCCCGCCAGGACCCGATGATCGTGGCGACGCTCCTCGCCCAGGCCACCGAACGGCTCGGCATCATCGCGACCGCTGGGACCTTCGCCTACCACCCGTACCTGCTCGCCCGGATGGCTGGCACCCTCGACCAGCTCTCGAAGGGGCGCTTCGGCGTGAACGTCGTGACCGGCACCAGCGACCGTGCGCTGCAGAACTACGGCCACGCCGGCATGGACGAACACGACGCGCGCTACGAGACCGCCGAGGACTTCGTCCGGGCCATGACCGCCCTGTTCGACACGTGGGAGCCGGGCGCCGTCGTCGCGGACCGTCGGACCGAGACGTTCGCCGACCACACGAGAGTGCGGTACGCCGATCACCGCGGACCCTTCTACTCCACCCGTGGCCCGCTGAACTCCGGACCCGTGCCGCAGGGTCGGCCGGTGATCTCGCAAGCCGGGGGGTCGCCCCGTGGCATCGCGTTCGCGGCGCAGCACGCCGACACGATCGTCGCCATCCACTCCTCGCCCGAGAAGGCACGCGACTACCGGGACCGAGTGCGCGAGGCCGCGGCCGCAGCGGGCCGTGATCCCGACGACGTGAAGGTGCTGTTCGGTGTCTGGCCGATCGTCGGCTCGAGCGAGGCGGAGGCCCGGCAGCGTGCCGACGAGCGCGTGCAGCTCGCGATGGACAACATCGACATCCCCCTCGCGACGATGTCCAAGTCGACGGACATCGACTTCTCGACCGTTCCACTCGACACGCCGCTCGGCGAGCTCGAGCTCGCGACGAACGGCACGCAGAACTTCGCGCTGTACCGGGAGCGGAACGCCGCCCTCACCCTGCGGGAAGCGGTGGCCCGGGAGGCCGGGGGAGCCGGCCCGGCACTCGTCGGATCGGTCGAACAGGTCGCCGACCAGCTCGAGGCGTTCGCCGACGTGTCGGGCGGCGACGGATTCCTCATCGGAACCAACGGCGTCACCCGTCGGTTCATCGCCGAGATCTGCGACGGACTCGTGCCGGAGCTCCAAGCGCGCGGTCTGACACGGACCGAGTACGACCACGAGCACCTGCGGGACAACCTGCGGGCGTTCTGACGACCGAGAGAGGAACGACCATGCGCGGATACGTCGACACCGAGTGGGGCCAGGTGCACTACCGGGCCGGAGGGCCGGCTCCAGCGGACGCGAGCTGCGTCGTCGCGATGTACCACGAGTCACCCCGGACCTCAGCGGTCTACCAACCCGTCCTCGACGCCTTCGCCGACGACGTCGCAGTGCTCGCCTTCGACACCCCCGGCTTCGGCCAGTCGGACGACGCACCGGCCGACCGACCCCTCGCCGACTACGCATCGGTGTTGCTCCAGGCGCTCGACGCACTCGGGGTCGACCGGTTCCTGCCCGTCGGCATGAAGACCGGTTCCGCACTCGTCACGGCGATGGCGGTCGAGGCGGGGGCAGACCGGGTGCCAGGGGCCGTGCTGTACGCGCAGGAGGAGCCCGACGACGACGCATTCGAACGCTGGGCGACGGACTGGGCTCCGCCGATCACGTTCCCGGCTGATGGCTCGACCCTGACGAAGCTGTACGCGAAGAACGTCGGTCTGTACGGGACCGAGCACCCGAGGGTCCTCTACGAAGCGGTCGCCGACGCGATCAGCAACGCGGACCGCTACGCGTCCGTCTACCCGGCGGTCTTCCGTGGACACCGGCAGACCTGGGACGACATGCACACCCTCGTCGCCGCTGGCGTGCACCTCACGGTGCTCGAGCCTCCGACCGCGCAGTTCACGGACCACGACCCCATCGTCTTCGGCGTCGTTCCCGGGACGCACGTCCTGCCGATGCCCACCACCGGGCAGTTCCCGACCCTCGCCACGAGCGCGTTCGTCGACGCCGTGACCGGTGCACTGCACCGGTCGGGTCTGGTTGCCCCGATCGCCGCCGCCTGACACCGCTGCACGTTCCCGATCCGTCCGACCCCGAGGAGCACCGATGTTCACCTCTCCGTCCACCGCCGACCCTGCTCTGCTCCGTCAGGCGTTCTCCGGCTTCCCGTGCGGTGTCGCCGCGCTGTCCGCCGTCGTCGACGACGAGCCGACCGTCCTCGTCGCGTCCTCGTTCACGGTCGGCGTCTCGCAGGACCCGCCCCTCGTCATGTTCGCGGTGCAACACACCTCCACCACGTGGCCGACGCTCGCCGGAGCACCGTCCATCGGGGTGTCGATCCTCGGGGAGCGGCACGAGACGGTCACGCGGCAGCTCGCGTCCCGGGACAAGTCCGTCCGGTTCATCGGAGTGGACACGATGGTGTCCGACACCGGGTCCGTGTTCCTGGAAGGAGCGCCGATCTGGCTGGACTGCGCGGTCGAGCACACCTACCCGGCCGGCGACCACGACATCGTGGTGCTCCGGGTGAACGGCCTGATGTCCGACTTCACGCACAGCCCCCTCGTGTGGCACCGGTCCTCGTTCGCGAAGCTCACCGCATGAGCAGCCCCGCGGTGACCGTCGTCGCGGGGAACCCGAAGCCGGCGTCCCGGACGCTCGAGGCCGCTCGCCTCGTCGCCCAGGCCGTCACGGGGTCTCCGCCGACCACGGTGATCGACGTGATCGACCTCGGCCCGGCACTGCTCGGTTGGGGCGATCCAGCAGTGACGGAGGCGGTCAGGGCCGTCGCGGCCTCGGATCTGGTGGTGGTGGCTTCACCGACGTTCAAGGCGACGTACTCCGGGGTGCTCAAGCTGTTCCTCGACCAGTTCGCCACCGGCGACGGTATGGCGGGTGTGACCGCCGTGCCCCTCATGCTCGGGGCCGGGCCGACCCACCACCTCGCGCCCGAGCTGCTCCTCAAGCCGGTGCTCGTCGAACTCGGAGCGGTCGTCCCCGTGCAGGGGCTGTACCTCTCCGACCGCGGCTTCGCGGAACCGGATGCGCTCGCTCCGTGGTTGGGGCGCTGGGGGTCGGCGATCACGGCGTCCCTGGCCGGCAGTCATCCGCGCTGATGCACGTGCTCGACTGGTTGTTCGACGCGCAGCTCGTCATCGGTGACCAGACGGTGTTGTGGCGTGAGGTGATCGGCAACGTGTTCGGGCTGCTGAGTGCCCTCGGCGGGATGCGTCGGAAGGTGTGGGCGTGGCCGGTGGGGATCGTCGGCAACGTGCTCCTCTTCACCGTGTTCATGGGGGCGCTCTTCGACACCCCGAACCCGGTGAACCTGCTCGGTCAGGCGGGCCGGCAGGTGATGTTCGTGATCGTCAGTGTGTACGGCTGGTACCGGTGGACGCACCGCCCCGATCATGCGACGACCGTCGTGGAGCCGCGCTGGGCCTCCTGGAAGACCCGCGGGCTGTTGGTGCTGGCGCTGGTGGGTGGGACCGCGGTCCTGACGCCGGTGTTCCGTGCGCTGGGGTCGTACGAGCCGGTGTGGAGCGACGCGTGGATCTTCGTCGGGTCGCTGTTGGCGACGTACGGGATGGCGAAGAGGTGGGTGGAGTTCTGGCTGATCTGGGTCGCGGTCGACCTGGTCGGTGTGCCGCTGTTGTTCTCGGCGGGGTACTACGCCTCCGGCCTGATGTACGTCTTCTACGGGGTGTTCACCCTCACCGGGTTCTTCGTCTGGATGCAGCAAAGCCGCAAGCCCTCCGCAGCTCCGGTCACCGTCGGCGGGTAGCGGACGCACCCACAGGGCGGACGGGAGGCGCGATGCCTGCTGGAACCGCGCCTCCCGTCCGGACCTGGTCGCGTTCGCGACCGGTGAGGTCCTCCCTGGTGACCTCAGCAGTCACCAGCGAGCTCGCTCCGGGAGGTTCGCCGCGCCGGCTGCGCGCCGGGCTTGTCCAGCGCCGCGTGAGAAGTTCCGCAAGTACAGCGATGACGATCAGTGCTGATCGACCGTGTTGCAACTGATCGCCATCGTGATGCCAGAGAAGCGCGCTTCGAGGAATGGAGCGATCGTGCCGACGGCTGCCTCGGATCCTGCCGCTTCCTCCATCGCTCCTCGGATGCCAGCAGCACTGGGGAGCGTGAGCGCGCCTTCGTTAACGATGTACCGGTAGCAGGTGTGACCGATCTGTCGGTCGGACGGCAGCCGCGAGTCCCGACGGCCGACGCAACGAACCGGGGTCTCCAGCGTCCCGACGGGACGCCGGCACCGACGAGCTCGGCCCGCGCGCTGTCCGCACCCGCGGACAGCGCGCCGAGCTTGTTCAGCGCAGCGCCCCTTGCCAGCGGAGCCATGCCGCAGTTGGAGCTCGGGATGAGCTTGTCGACGTCGACGAACTCGAGCGCCCTCCGCAGCACCTCCGCGACTTCCTCCGGCGTCTCGACGGTCTCGGTCGCGACGTCGATCGCCCCGAGCATGAGAAGCTTCCAGTCTGTACTCGCGTTCGTCGGCGACTCAGTCGATGCTCCTCATCGGGCCACCGACACCTCGCGGTCGAGCGTCGGATCCGCGCCACCGCTCTCGCGGACGTCGTCGCCCCAGCGCTGCTCAGGCCGGTGGCGTCGTGCCCGCACCCTCGGTGTCGTCTGCGCCCGCCGGGCCGGTACCGGCCTGGTCGAGGTTCTCGTGCGAGTCGCCCATGTCGCCGGTCGCCTTGCCTGCGGGGGAGAGCCCGAAGTGCTTGCGGACGGCGTTCGCCTCGGTGACGGACATGGTGTTCCCGTCTCCGGGGGAGGGCGCGTCCTTGATCGCGCTCTTCGTGCACCCGACGTGCAGGACTGTGCCGTCGAAGGTGGCGTCCTCGACCGGGACGAGCGTGTGGTGACTCCCGAGCAGCCCTGTCGCGACGCTGACGAACGCGGCGCTGCCGTCCTCGTCGGAGGGGAACACCTGTGCGACCTTGCCGACCGATGCGCCGTCGCGGTCTCGGACGGGCGCGTTCTCGACCTCGTGGATCTCGTTCTTGGTGATCATGTGTGCAGTCAACGCTCCAGGCCTGACCCGTCAGTGTCAGGGGTCGTGAGGCGAGCCCGGGGGCTTCACGGGGTACTCAGCGCGTGGCTGTCTCGGAGAACGACCCGCCCCAGAAGTTGTGACCGCCGAACACGGCCTTCACCGGGACTGCCTGTGCCCGGTCGGTGACGTACCGGTACACACCACCGGGACGTGCGAGCCACAGCACCTGAGCGGGCGTTGCGGGTGTCGCCGTCGTGCGCAGTTCCACCAGGTACTGCCCGGACGGGATCTGGAACTGCGCCGTCTGTTCGTTGTCGAGCAGCGTGGAGAACCTGGTGGAGAACGACGCTCCGGTCGTCGCCTTCGTCACCGTGACACTCGCGCCGCTGAGTTGCGCCGACGGGTCGCGGGACGCCGAGGCGGCGTAGACGATCAGGTCGTAGTCGCTGTGCGCGTAGTGCCGCGACAGCGTGACCTGCGACGCCGGGAGCGTCCCGCGCTGCTGGTACACCCGGGTCTTCCAGACCGCGGGCGACGCAGTCCCGCTGGCGTACGCCTCGATGCGGTACTTCCCGGTGCTGAGTCCGACGAACTGGTACTTGCCCGCGCTGTCGGAGGTCGTCCGGAACACCTGCGATGTGTCGTCGTTCCATGCGTACATGAGGCGTCCGGCGGCGGGTCCGGTGGGGCCGACAACCTCGCCCTGGACGGTGGCACCGATCACGAGCGGCAAGGTGACCGGGACCGTCGAACCACTGCGGACCTCGATGTCCGAGCGGAGACCGGGGGCGTAGGTCTCGGCACCGTGCTGTGGGAGTTGCCGCGTACCCACAGTGACGGTGTCCGGTGCGGAGATGCCGGTGAACGTCGCGGTGCCGTCATCGTCGGTGGTGGCGTTCCCGACGACGGCGTCGGTGCCGATCGCTGCGAGTTCGACGTCCGCCAATCGGATCGCGGTGCCGTCCGGCGTCGTGAGCTGCACGGTGATCGTTCCCGATCCGGCCGCGGTCGCTGGCGGCGCGAGGCCGATCAGCGCTCCGACGGCCAGTGCAACGACCAGTGTCGTCCCCGTGATCAGTCGCATCGCGTTCCCCGATCTTCCGCCAGTGGTGCGTTGGCTGGGACTGTACGCGGCTGGCTGACTGCGGGGAACGTACCTCGCGCTGGAGCATGTCGAGCATTGTCATCCCTCGGGCGACGCCCGGCGCACGACCGCATGCTCTCTCCCCGAGTCCGGAAGCGACACGCCCGGTCCGCGTCTGAAGTTGCGTATCTGATGTATCAATGACTTGACTGCTCACTGTCGGCAACGCTGCCGACGACGAGACCTGGCGTTGGGGCCGGAAAGTGAGGGGAAAGCTTCATGAAGCAGCCGACTTGCGGACGGATCGCCTCGATCGGCGCGGTGTGCGCCGTCGTCGCCACCTCCATCATGTGTGCCGCGCCAGCCGCCGCCAGCGACGTTGCCGCTCCGCGAACGCCGTCCGCAGTGTTGTCGGCCATCCGCGCCGACCTCGTTGCTTCCGGAGCTTCGTCGGACGTCGCGGCCTTCGACCACCTCAGCGCTGAACAGCGGCACGAGCTCGCCTCGTACTTCTTGGATCCGGCTGTTGCGTCTGCCGCAACTGCCGCCTCCGACGAGAGGGTGCTTGGCCCTGAGACCGTTCGCGCGAACGGGGACTTCGAGTGGGGAGAGGTGGAGCCGTCGGAGGCCGTGCAGAACGAAGATGGCGTCGGGATCGGGACGAGGGCGGCATCGCGGTCGTCCTGGGGTACGCAGTGGTTCTCCTTCGCTGGAATCAGGCTCACCGAGACGAAGGTCTCGATGTCGTACGAGTACAGCGGTACTGCCGCGAGGAAGATGCTCGGTTACTCGTGCACGGTGGTCAGGAACGTCCAGCCGTTCACTCAGGTGACGACCTCCAAGAGCAGCGGCTACATCAGTGGCGGACAGGCCACCGCGAAGTGCAAGGTCGTCGTGAAGCGAGGCGTGCCGACCCCATGGGGAACGATTGCGTGGAGCACCTACTCCGCGGTGCAGCGCCTCAGCGCCAAGGGAAACGGCGCGATCACGTACAACCGCTGGGAGTGAACGAGATGATGCCCGGGCGGAGAAGCACACGATGAGTCCACTCGTTCCGACGGCGCTCGACGGAGTGCTGATGACCGTGTCCGTTGTTGCGCTGTTGCTCGCACTCGCAGCGTTCTTGTCGCTGATCCGATCGGGTTCGACTTCTGGCCGCCGTTTGCTCGCATGGACTGTCGTCGTCCTCTTCGTCCCGATCATCGGGCCGGCAACGTGGTTCGTGGCACGGCACCGCGAGCGGTCGACCGAACCCGACGATGACGGCTTCGGCTCGTAGTGGTCGGAGCCGTTGTGCGAGATCCGCGGACGATATCCGGCCACTGGCGCGCGAGCGTTCGTGCGGCCGACGGCTGGCGAACCGTCCGTGAGCCCCGCGGCCCGTACGCCACCGCCCCACTGCTCGAATGGGGGAGCATCACGAAGGGGATCGTGGGCACCACGGCCTGGCTCACCCTCGAGGTCGATCGGCCGGTCGCGCACTACCTCCCCGGCGTGTCCGACGCCGAGATGACCGTCGCGGACCTGGTCCACCACACCTCCGGGCTGCCGCGACTTCCGCCCACGATGCGTGACAGCGTGTTCGGCGATCCGTACCGGGAGGCCGTCGGCGTTCCCCTCGACCCGGCAACCGCGGTGCCGGTCACACCCTGTGGCCGGTTCGTGTACTCGAACCTCGGGTACGCGCTCCTCGGTGCAGTGCTCGACGAGGTGCACGGTGACTGGTTCGACGCCGTGCGCGAGCAGGTCCTCGAGCCGGCGGGCATCACCTCGGCGGCACTCGTGCCTGCCGAGGGAGAGCGCGTGGTGCCGAAGCTCTTCGGTCGCGCGATCACGCCGTGGGCGCTCGGGGCGTCGTCCTTCGCGTCGGCAGGGGGGCGTCTGGTCCACGTTCGACGATCTCTGTCGCTATGCCGACTGGGCGCTCGAGCCGGGAGCTCGGTCCGCGCGCACCGTGAGCTGGCAGCGCGAGGGGGCATCGACCTGGATCAACGGAGAGGTCCGAGCGGCAGGAGCGGTCATCGCCGACGCGGCCGGAGTCACTGCTGTCGTCCACACGCTCGCGAAGGCTCCGCATGCGGCCGATGCGATCGCCACGGCGCTGATCGAGCAGGAGGTGCGGCAGTCGTGCGACGACTGATCCTCCAGCCGGGCGCTCGCCCGGCCCGACTGAGAAAGGGAGAGAGATTGATCTTCGTCGAGATGGCTGCCGCCGTGTTGACCGTGGTCTCCGTCGTCCTGCCGGCGCGCGGTGTCGTCGGCCGGAACGCGTTCGTCGGTGTCCGCACGCGAACGACGATGCAGGACCCGGCAGCATGGCGCCGGGGACACCAAGCTGCTGTGCTCCCGACCAGCGTTGCCGCGGCTGGCGTGATCGTTCTCGGGACGACCGCAGCTCTGACAGAGCGGGCGAGCAGCGTGTTCGCGGTGGTCCTCTGCGCTGCCGTGCTGCTGGCCGGCGGTCTGTGGAGCGTGGCAGCCGCGCACCGAGCAGTCCGGAAGGCGCCTGATGCCGCGCGTTGACGGTGGGACGGTCCGCTGGACGCCGGTCCTGGTCTTCACGGTCCTGGCTTGTGCTCTCGCGTGGCTCGTCTGCCTCCCCCCTCTGGATCGATCCGGCAGGCTTGGCGTCGGCACACGCGTTGTGGGTTCTGCCGGCGATGATGTTCACACCCTGCGGAGCAGCGGCGATCGTGGTGCTGCTGCAGCAACGTGTTCCCGTGCGTCAGGCGCTCCGGCGGCTCGGGATCGTACCGATGCGACCTGTCGGAAGGCTGGTGCGCTTCTCGCTCGGCGCGATCGTCCTGCTCTCGCTCGTCGTCCTCGCCGGCATCGCCGTCGCCGCACTCCTGCGTCTCGTTCGCCTCGACCTCGACACGTTCAGCGGGTACGCCGCGATGCTTCCCGAGGAAGCGCGGGACGTCTCGCCGATCGGTCTGCTCGTGCTCGTGCAGGTCGTGGCGATCCCGATCGCTGCGGTGCCGAACGGGGTGCTCGCATTCGGGGAGGAAGTCGGGTGGCGCGGGCTCCTGCAGCCGGCGCTCCGGCCGCTCGGGGACTGGCCGTCCGTACTGATCACCGGTGTGGTCTGGGACGTCTGGCACAGCCCGATCATCCTGTTGGGCTACGACTTCGATCGTCCGGACTTGTTCGGGGTCTGCCTGATGATCGTCGGATCCACGGCCGTCGGGACGTTCCTCGGCTGGCTCCGGATCTGGAGCGGCTCCCTGTGGCCCGCCGTCCTCGGGGCACGGTGCGTTCAACGCATCGGGCGGCGTGGTGCTGCTGTTCTCATCGGCGGAGTACCCGCCCGACCTCGCCCTCGCGGGCCCGCTCGGCGTCGGGACCTGGATCGTCGCAGCAGTGTTCGCGACGATCGTCATGGCGAGCGCACGTCGAATCCGGGATCGTGCTCGAGTACGAAGGTGACGCCCGCACCGACGCGACCTGTCGGTCGGACGGCAGCCGCGCCTCCAGGCAGGATCGAGAGCCGAGCATCCGCCCGGCGCAACGAGCAGGGGCGACTAGCGTCCCGCCGGGACGGCAGCGCCGACGAGCTCGGCCCGCACGATGTCCGCGCCAGCGGACAGCGCGCTGAGCTTCGCGAGCGCCGCGCCCCGCGCCAGCGGAGCCATCCCGCAGTTCGAGCTCGGGATGAGCTTGTCCGCATCGACGAACTCCAGAGCCCGACGGAGCACCTCCGCGACCTCCTCCGGGGTCTCGACGGTCTCGGTCGCGACGTCGATCGCTCCGAGCATGACCTTCTTCCCACGGATGAGCTCCACGAGGTCGATCGGTACGTGCGAGTGGATGCTCTCGAGGGAGACGATGTCGATCGAGGACTGCTGCAGGAGCGGGAAGGACTGCTCGTACTGCCGCCACTCGGCCCCGAGTGTCTCCTTCCACTTGTTGTTTGCCTCGATGCCGTAGCCGTAACAGATGTGCACGGCGGTCTCGGCGCGGAGGCCCTCGGCAGCGCGCTCGAGTGCGGCGACGCCCCAGTCCTGCACCTCGTCGTGGAAGACGGTGAAGGCGGGCTCGTCGAACTGGATGATGTCGACGCCGGCGGACTCGAGCTCCCGAGCCTCTTGGTTGAGGATCGTGGCGAACTCCCACGCCAGCTTCTCGCGGCTCTTGTAGTGCTGATCGGAGAGCGTGTCGATCATCGTCATCGGGCCGGGGAGCGCCCACTTGATCGGACGGTCGGTCTGGGCACGCAGGAACTTCGCGTCCTCGACGAACACGGGCTGGCGACGGCTGACGGCACCGACGACGGTCGGGACGGCGGCGTCGTACCGGTCACGGATCCGGACGGTCTCCTTGCGCTCGAGGTCGACACCGTCGAGGTGCTCGATGAACGTCGTGACGAAGTGCTGGCGGGTCTGCTCGCCGTCACTCACGATGTCGATGCCGTGGCGCTCCTGCTCGTGGACGGCAGCCCGGAGTGCGTCGTGCTTGCCCTCGGTCAGCGCTGCGCCGTCGAGGAGCCAGGGGGACCAGAGCCGCTCGGGCTCGGCGAGCCAGGACGGCTTCGGCAGGCTGCCGACGATCGAAGTGGGAAGGAGAGAGCTCATGGAAGTGATGGTCCAGTCAGTCAGAGGGCAGAGGAAGTCAGCGGGCGAGGGCTGATTCAGCCCACCGCTCGAGGAGTGCTCGGTGCGGCTTCACGAGGTGCTCCTCGGTGTACCGGCCCTGGGTGATGGCGAGGCGGCTGCGCTCCTCGCGGTCGTAGGTGACGGGCGGCGTCGAGAAGTCCGTGTGCTCGAGGCTCGGGCGGTAGGTGCTCGGTGCGGCGGTGTTCGCGTTGTAGATCTCCGGCCGGTAGATCTTCTGGAACGTCTCCATGGTGGCGATCGTGCCGACGAGCTGCAGGTCCGAGTAGTCGTTGGCGACGTCGCCGCGGGAGTAGAACGCGAGCGGCGCCTTCCCGCCCGGGGGCATGAAGTAGCGCACCTGCATGCCCATCCGGCCGAAGTAGTCGTCGGTGAGCGAGGAGTGCTCGTGGTGGTACTCCGCGCCGAGGACCGGGTGGACGGTCTCCGTCTGCTGGTAGGTCTGGCTCGTCGAGACGCTGATGCAGACGACGGGCTCGGCATCGAACTGCGAGCGGAAGGCATCCGACTCCAGGAAGCGCTGGAAGAGCGCCCCGTGGAGCTGGCCGAAGTCGTCCGGAACGCCCCCAGCGGACGGCAGCAGCACCGCGAAGTCGTAGTCACGCAGGTACGAGGAGAAGTTGTTGCCCAGGATCCCCTGGTGGCGTTCGCCGGTGTGCTGGTCGACGATCGTGACGTCGAGCACCTCGATCAAGGGGAACTCACCGTCCGCGCTCCCGTCGACGAAGTGTGCGGTGACCGAGACGATGTCGAGCTCGACGCTGTAGCGGTCGGCGTCAGCCCCTGATGCCAGGTCGTTGGCGCGCTCGTCGATCATGGCCAGGGCGTTCCGGAGGTTCTGCTGACGGTGCTCGCCGCGCGCCAGGTTGGCGAAGTTCGTGGTCAGCCGGGAGCTGTCGGCGGGGGAGTAGTCCTCGTCGAAGCGGGTCCTGGTGATGCTGAAGGTGAGGTCGTTCGCCATGTCGGCAGTCCGTACGTCGAGCGCCCGAGGGCGCTGTTGGAGGTGTCCCTCGATCATGACGGGAGGCGCGGGTCATCAGGTAATCCGGAATCACTATGCGCAGGTATAGCCTCAGGCTATGGCTCGCGTCTCGAACGACATCACGCTCCAGCAGCTCAGGTACTTCATCGAGGTCGCGTCGGAGGGTTCGATCAGCGCAGCGGCCGATCTGCTCTACGTCGCGCAGCCGACCATGTCGGCTGCCATGAAGGACCTCGAGACGCGGATCGGGCGCCCCTTGTTCACACGCTCGGCCCGAGGGGTCGTGCTCACCGTCGACGGGGTCGAGTTCCTCGGGTACGCCCGGCAGGTCGTCGAGCAGGTCTCCCTCCTCGAGCAGCGCTACGTCGGAGGGCAGCCGTCGCGTCGGCTGCTCGGGGTGTCCGCACAGCACTACTCGTTCGCCGTCGAGGCGTTCGTCCGGATGGTCGAAGCGGCGGCTGCGGACGAGTACGAGTTCTCGCTCCGTGAGACGCGCACCTGGGACATCATCGAGGACGTCCGAACGCTGCGGAGCGAGGTGGGCATCCTCTACCGCAACGACTTCAACCGTCAGGTCCTCGGGAAGCTGCTGCGGGACGCCGGGGTCGTGTTCACGCCGCTGTTCGTCGCGGAGCCACACATCTTCGTGGCCCGGCGGAACCCGATCGCGTCGCGGGAACGGGCGACCCTCGCCGATCTCGCCGACCTGCCTCGGCTCACGTTCGACCAGGGCGCGAACAACTCCTTCTACCTGGCGGAGGAGATCCTGTCGACGATGTCGAGCAAGCGGGAGATCCGGGTGTCGGACCGGGCGACGATCTTCAACCTCATGATCGGGCTCGGCGGGTACACGATCTCGACGGGGTTGATCAGCGACGACCTCGACCCCGAGATCGTCGCGATCCCGCTCGACGTCGACGAGCGCATCGAGATCGGGTGGATCGCGCACGCCTCGGTGCCGCTCACCGTGCAGGCGCAGACGTACCTGGACGAGCTGCGGGCAGTGGTCACGAGCTACGGCGTCGAGCCGCTCGGGTGAGCGCAGGCCTGGCTCCGAGTCGTACCGTGGACTCGTGCCACTCGAAGTCGACAAGGTCGTCTGCTACGTGATCCACGACGGACACATCCTCGTCTTCACCCACGACACCGTTGCGTTGACACGGACTGGGGTGCGGGTGCCCGCCGGGACCATCGAGTGCGGCGAGACGCCCGAGCGCGCTGCGGAGCGAGAGCTGTTCGAGGAGACCGGCCGCTCAGGCAGTGTGGTGCGGTCGCTGGGTACGGAGCGGTACGACGTGCGACCTGCCCGGGACGAGATCGCTGTCCGTCACTTCTTCCTCATGTCCCTCCAACAGGCGGACGTCACCGAGCGGTGGCGAGCCGGGGAACGCTCCCGAGCGGACGGAGGGGAGGAGGTCAGCTGGACCTGCTGGTGGATGCCGCTCCGGGACGCACATGTCCTCGCGGCCGGGCTCGGTGCGCGGCTCGGCTGGGCAGCAGCGGACCGGTAGCCGATCGCCACCCGATCAGGACGGACGGGAGGGCGGGGTACCCGATCCCGCCCCTCCCGTCTTCGTCGCGCCCGCGCCGTCCGGCACGGGGCGCTTCACCAGACCCGAAGCTGGTGAAGTTCAGAGCCCGTACAGGGCGTTGCGTGCCAGGACGGCGAAGTCGCGCAGGAGGTCGAGCTCGACGGCGTCCTCCCCACGTGGAGCCGGGTCGAACACGCAGACCGCGCCGACCCGGGTCCCGTCCAGGTCCTCCAACGGATGGCCCGCGTAGAAGCGGATCCGCCCTCGTCGCGCGAGTTGCGGACGGCTCCTGTCCCATGCGTCCCCGACGACCGTCGGTCCTGAGCGCAGCACCGTCGTGCGGCAGAAGGAGTCCTGCAGCGCTCCGGTTCCGCGAGGGATCCCCAGACTCGCGGCGGACCACTGCCGTCCCGCCGGCAGGAAGGTGATGGCGGCCCCGTTCGTGCGGAAGAGCTCGGTCATGTGCTGCACCATCCGGTCGAGGGCCGCATCGGCCGGGGCGTCCACGATGCCCAGGCGACGGATGGCTTCGTAGCGGTGCTCGATCGGCTGCGGCCCCGAGCGGAGCCACTGCGGGCTCCCGGCGCGGGCGCGCTGCTGCTCGAGCAGCAGGTGCGTGACCTCGAGGAAGAGCGGCGGGGTGCACGTGGTCGCGTCGGTGTCCACGCCGAGCACGACCAGGTCTCGTCGCGCCTGCTGCAACGCGGTCACGAGGGCGGCCTGGTCCTCCTTGTGCGCCAGCGCGAGCACGATCTCCGCGGTCGGCGCCAGCTGCGGTCGGAGCTGATCGACCAGGACGAGCGCTTCCTCGGCTGCGCCGACGACCGCGGTGGTCGTCGTGCGGCTGTGGACGACGCTGCCGGACAGGCAGACCACCACGACGTCGTAGTTGGTGACGTGGATCCCGCTCCCGGCCGAGACCAGCGTCTGGCCGGACCAGCTCGACCAGGGCACCGCGGTCACGTCGGCACCACGTCCGGAGCGTGCAGCCAACGCGACCGCCATCGTCCGCGAGGCATGGTGCAGGGACTCTCCGGGCGCGAACACCGCGTCGCCGAACACGAGGATCCGGTCCGCGTCCTGGCCGCTCGCCGACGCGGTCACGACACGCGGCGGGAGCGGACGGTCGAACAGCGGTGGGGCTTCCAGCACGGTCATCTTCATCCTCCCTGTCCGAGGCAGCTGCTCGTGGACTTCGACGGTGGGAATCGACGGTAGACAGGCCCCGAGGACACGCGCCATCCGCTGCGCGCGGAGTCACCGTCGGTGAGCGCGGGATCGTGCCCGGTGGACGTGGACGCGGCCGGTAGAGTCGCGCCATGACCGGGAGTGCAGTGGAGATGTTCGCCTCCCATCGAGTCGCCGCCAGCACGACCGTGGACGAGGCCGCCGCCGTGCTCGGCGAGGTGTTCCTCCCGGTGCAGATCACCCCGTCCGAGCCCGCCCCGGGCCTGCGCATGCACCTCAACGCGCTCACGGCGGGGCGGATCACCTTTGGGTACATGCACTTCCGCGAGGCCGTCCGGATGCGCACGGCGGAGCCGGTCAACTACCACCTCGACATCCCCGTCCGGTCGGAGACGACCATGCGGACTGCCCCGGGGAGGCGGTTCCGGGGGACCGAGCAGACCGCCGGGGTCTTCATGCCGGGGCGATCGGTGGAGCTCGACTGCAGCGACTGGTTCGCGCAGGTCGCGATCATGATCCCGCACCGCGACCTGCAGACCGAGCTGGAGCTGTTGTTGGACGCGCCGGCCTCGACACCGCTCGACTTCGATGCCGAGTTCGACCTCACGACCGACGGCGGCCGGGCCGTGTCGCAGGCCGTCCGGCTCGTCGACGAGGCCTCCCGGCTGACGCCGGGCCTCCTCGAACACCCACTCGCGGTCCGCAGCCTCGAGCAGGTGTTCCTGCACAGCCTGCTGCTCGGGCACCCGCACAACTACTCGGCTGCGCTCGAGACGCCCGGAGGAGGATCCGGGTCCCGGTCGGTCTCCCGCGCTGTCGAGCTCCTCCGCCACGACCCGGTGCGGCCGTGGACGGTCGGAGAGCTCGCGTCCGCCGTCTCGACGAGCGTCCGCAGCCTCCAGGAGAGCTTCCGACGGTCACTCGACACGACGCCGATGGCCTACCTGCGACGACTCCGGCTGGAGCGGGCCCGCGAGGACCTCATCACCGCTTGCGCGGGCAGCGTCACCGTGTCCGAGGTCGCCGCCCGCTGGGGCTTCCTGCACGTCAGCCGGTTCGCCAGCGCGTACGCCGAACGCTTCGGCGAGCTGCCGTCCGCGACGCTGCGGGGCACGACGCGTCCTTGACGCAACCGACCACCGGACGGGAGGCGCGGTGCCAGCTGGCACCGCGCCTCCCGTCCGATGGGTCCCGACTCGGGGGCGCAACCCGGCTGGGTCAGCCCGCGGCGCCCGTCTCGGCGGCGATCGCATCGCCGTCGGCTTCCTCCGCGGAGAAGGTCGTCCCGCGCTCCTCGTCACGCCGGTCGGCGTGGGAGCGGCGGCCGTGCTAGCCACTGCGATTCCTGCGAGGATGAGAGGCAGACGATGGGTAGGAGCGTTGGTACGTTTCATCGCGAACATGACCGGTAACCGACTGGAACATCAGTCCGCTGACGCGAGTCGCTGGGGGGAAGGATCACCATGGCCACGACGAAACGCACTACGGCTGCACTGCTGGTCGGATTCGTGACTGGTCTGGTCTTCGAGTTCGCCACGTTCCTCGTCGCGACGCTGGACGTGCCCGGGCCGTTCACGACCCACCCGCTGGTCCTGCTGCTCCTGGCGGTCCTCGCTGCGCTGGCGGTCGGGTGCGGGTGGCGCTGGCCCGCTGTCGGTGCGACCGCGGGCGTGGTCGCGCTCCTGATCGTCGTGTTCGCCGTGGTCCAGGGGGTCACCTGGTCGACCGGGACGACGCGCCCCTTCAACCCGTTCGATGCCGTCGGCTTCGGAGCGGTGAGCGGGTACCCCGCGATGATCGGCGCCGCGCTGGTGGCTTCCTCGAGTCTGCGATCGTGGTCGCGGCGGGAGAGCGAGAAGGCCGGCTGACACCCGGGAGTGTCCTACCAGCCCGGCCCACTGACCGTCCGCCCGATGCGCCGTTCCGCGAGCTCCCGCACCGCAGCATCTGGATGGTGCCCGAGGATCGCCAACTCCACCCACAGGTCGTAGTACTCCAGCCGCGCCCGCAACCCAGGCCGCGCGAACAACTCCGGGTACGCCTCCTCCAACCACCCCGGCACCGGCGCCAGCGAAGCAGCATCGAGCCCCCGCGACGACGGCGTCGGCGGGAACTCCTCCGGGCGCGCACACCACCGCAGGATCGTGTCGAGTTCGACGTCCGCCGGTTGCGCCACGGCCTCGGCGAAGTCGATCAACCCCGTGACCCGCCCACCGTCGACCATGATGTTCGAGCCGTGCAGGTCCCCGTGGACGAGCACGTGGTGATCGGTGGCGAACAGCGACGAGCGCGATGACACCCAGGCGCGGACGTCCGCGACCAGGTGCGGGTCGAGCCCGACCCGAGCCGCATCGTCGACCAGCGACGGTGCCGCCTCGACGACCGGCGGGTGGTACGCCGGCCACGACCCGCCGGCGAGTGCCGAGACGAGCCACGGCGGCCGGAGCCCGGACGGCACCGGGACACGGTGCAGCGCGCGCAGCGCCCGCCCCAACGACAGGATCATCGACCGACGTTCGCCCACCGAGGCCGACGGCCACGCGTCGTGCAGCGTCCGACCGGGCAGCCGGGCGGACACGGACCACGCGCCATCGGGAGAGGACCCGTGTGCGATGTGCCGGGCGTGCGGGACGTCGGTGCCGGCGAGCAGTGGGACGACCCCGGCCTCGTGCTCGTACGCGCTCCCGGCCGCCTGGTCGCCGACCCGGACGACGTACGAGTCCCCGACCCACGCCCGACTGACCCACCCGCCCTTGATCTCGTAGGGACCATCAGTCGGTAAGCCGGCAGCAGCGAGGATCGCGGAGAGCTCGCTCACGTCGACTGCCGCGGCACGAGGAAGCACTCCGCCGTCCGGACCCCACCCTCGACGGCTTCACCGGCGATCTTCCGCATGAGCAGGTCCGCCGCCTGCCGTCCGACCTCGCGCAGGTTGAGGTCGACCGACGTGATCGAGGGCCGCGCCGCGTCGGTGATGACGCTCCAGTTGTCGACCCCGACGACCCCGACCGCGGTCGGCACGGCGATCCCCGCTTCGCGCAGGCAGTCGACGACCCCGCGTGCGATCTGGTCGCTCGTGCAGAACACCCCGTCGAACTCGGTGCCGAGCAACCGCGTGGCGGCTTCGTAGCCCCAGCGCTCGCTCCACTCGCCGTACAGGGCGTCGCCGCCGGCGAGCGTTGCCCCGGCAGCTGCGATCGCACGCTTCGCGCTCTCGACGCGGTGGGAGCTCGCGGTGTGCCGCCGGGCGCCGGAGATCACGGCGATGGACCGTCGGCCGGAGCCGATCAGGTGGTCGATCGCGCGCGCGGCGCCGGCTTCGTCGTCGGGCACGATCGAGACGTCGTCGGGATCGAGCGACGGCGAGAGCGCGTAGACCGCTGGCACGCCGAGCAGTCCGGTGATCGAGGGGCGCGGATCGCTCGAGCGACCGGCCACGACGATGCCGTCGACGCGCTGGTTGAGGAACGTCTGCACGTAGTGCGCTTCGCGGATCGGGTCGCCGCGGCTCTCGGCGAGCAGCATCGACACCTCACCCGGCCCGAAGGTGTCCTCGGCTCCGGTGAGGATCGGGATGGTGAACCGTCCGTAGGCGTCGGTGGAGAGCACGCCGACCAGGAACGACCGGTCGGGAGGCGCGGCTGGTGTCTCGGCGCGGACGTGCAGTCCCAGCTGGGTCGCCGCTGCGGCCACGCGTTGCCGCGTTGCTTCGGCGATCTGCCCGCGGCCGTTGAGGACCTTCGACACCGTCCCGACGGAGACGCCGGTCTGTGCGGCGACGTCGGCGAGCGTCACCTCCCGTCGGTTGACCACGGCGTCCTCCTTGCGTTGCGAACGTACGGCACTCGGCAAACCTTGCCGCATCACGATTCGGACGTCAAGCATTGACACGCCAGCAAGCGCACTCTAGCGTCGGCAAACACAGCAAAGCTTGCGGCAACGATGCGGCAAGGAGAGATGCGGAGATGACGATGAAGACATCCACGATCCGGCGGACCGCGGTCGCGGCGGCCGCCCTGACGGTCGCGGCACTGGCGTTGGCCGGGTGCTCCTCGAGCGGCACGGCCGACAGCGGCGGTGCGGCGAAGGGCACCGTCACGCTCTGGCAGCGCGACGGCGGCGTCGACCTGACGGACCAGGTCAAGGCGTACGAGAAGGCGAACCCCGGCGTCACGGTGAAGCTCTCCACGATCCAGGCCGACCAGTACCTCACGAAGCTCGCGAACTCCGCCCGGGCCGGTTCGGTGCCGGACCTCGTCAGCTACGACATCGTCAACACGCCGCTCCTCGCGACGCAGGGGCTGCTCGCAGACGTCACGGACAAGGTGAAGGGCCTGTCGAACAAGGGCGACCTCGCCCCGGCCGGTGTCGAGATCGGCACGCTGGACGGCAAGAACTTCGCGCTGCCGGTGGCCCTCACCGGCTCGCAGATGTTCTGGAACAAGTCGCTCTTCACCAAGGCGGGACTCGACCCGGACAAGCCGCCGACCTCCCTCGCCGAGGTGAAGGCGGCGGCCCAGAAGATCCAGGCGCTCGGCGGTGGGGTCTCCGGCTTCTCGACCCTCGGCGGCGTGGGGCAGGCGTGGACGGGCTTCCCGAGCTCGTGGGCGAAGAGCGGCAGCGTGCTCACGGCGGCGGGCAAGAACCAGAAGGCCGAGTTCACCAGCCCCGAACTGGTCGGGATGGTCGACTGGTACCAGGACATGTGGAAGTCCGGGCTCATGCAGAAGACCGACCAGCCCAACCAGGACCCCGGCAACGTCGGGCAGGAGAACGCCCTCAACGGCAAGGTCGGCATCGTCTTCGGCGGCGCGAACACCCTGACGGCGAAGAAGGCCGACTTCGGCAGCGCGGTCGGGATCCCCGGGGTGGACGGCGGGTCGGGCTCGTTCCTCGGCGGTGACGAGATCGGCATGACCGCCGGCGCGAAGAACACGACCGGTGCGTGGTCGCTCATGAAGTGGCTGGTCAGCTCCAAGCAGGCCGCGAAGATCGACCTGTCGCAGGGCTGGATCGCCCCGGACCTCACGGTGGCGAAGAGCCTGGCGACGGACGACTGGTCGAAGGACATCGTCGACACGCTCGCGATCGGCAAGCTCCCGAAGAGCATCGCCTACAACGCCGTGATCAACGACCCGAACGGCCCGTGGGCGCAGCAGTCCCAGAAGGTCATCTTCCAGGGCGCCGACGCGAAGACCGCCCTCGCCAGCGCCGAGAAGCAGGCGAACTCGCTCATCGAGCAGGCCTACAGCCAGGTCGGGCAGTGACGGCCGTCACCACCTCGGCGCTCGCCGGGGTCGCGGACGGGGGCACCCGCTCCCGTCCGCGCCCCGGGAGCCGGCGCCGCCAGACGCTCGCGTGGGTGCTGCTCGCCCCGGCGCTGGTCCTCGCGGTCGTGTTCTTCGTCGTCCCGATGGTGCTGCTCGTCGGGATGTCCTTCTCGAACTGGCCGCTGCTCGGCAAGGTGAGCGTGGCGGGCGTCGCGAACTACACGCAGGCGTTCCAGGACGCGGCGTTCTGGCGCTCCCTCGGCTTCTCGCTGCTCTTCACCGTCGTGTCGGTGCCGCTCGGGATGGCCACGAGCTACGCGGCCGCGACGATGGTCCGCGGCGAGGGTCGGATGGTGTCCTTCGTCCGCACGGCGTTCTTCATGCCGGTCGTCATCGGGTTCACCGCGGCGGCGTACATGGCCAACGTGCTGCTCGTGCCCGGGACCGGGGTGATCAACGTGCTCCTGCGGTCGGTCGGACTCACCGACGGCAACACGGCCTGGTTCACGGCACCGGGCTCGGCCTTCTGGGCGGTCGTCGTCCTGACCGTCTGGAAGTCGATGGGCGTCGCGATGATCCTGCTCATGGCCGGCATGCAGGCGGTGCCGACCGAGGTGATCGAAGCGGCGAAGATCGACGGCGCCGGCTGGTGGCGGCGGGAGGGCTCGGTGGTCTTCCCGCTCGTCCGCCGGCAGTTCGCGCTCTGCCTCCTGCTCGCGGTGTCCGGTTCGATCCTCGTGTTCGACCAGTTCTACGTGCTCACGAAGGGCGGGCCGAGCGGCTCCACCACGACGACCGTGATGTACACGTACCAGCAGTCGTTCGTCCGGTACGACCTCGGCTACGGAGCCGCCCTGTCGATGATCCTCACGGTGATCATCCTGGTCATCGCAGTGGTGCAGCTCCGCGCGCTCCGGTCGACGGGCGTGGAGGACGAGCGATGAGCGCCACCGACGTGACCCGGCGGACGACCGCAGCCTCCCGACGGGAGGCGAGCCGCGCCTCCAGGCCGGAGACGACGGGCCGCACCGACGTGCCGGGTGCGACCCCTGGTCGGCGTCGTCGCGCACCGCGCGCCGGTGACGTCGCCTACTTCGTCGTCGGCACGGTGCTCGCGCTGCTCTTCATCGCACCGATCGTCTACATCCTGTTCCGGTCGTTCCTGCCGGCGGATGCGGATGCGCGGGGGATCGGGTTCGAGTCGCTCGCGACGCTGACGCTCCGGAACTACACGAAGGTCTTCGACCCCTCGGTGGACCTCCGGCAGAACATCGTCAACTCGTTCATCGTCGCCATCGCGGTCGCCGTGCTCGTCGCCGTCGTGTCGACGCTCGCCGCCTACGCGCTGTCGAAGATCCGGTTCCGCGGCTCGTCGATCGTCTTCGTGCTCCTGCTGGCGCCGCTCGTCGTGCCGTTCCAGGGGCTGCTCACGCCGTTGTCGATCGTGCTCGGCAAGCTCGGGCTGCTCGACTCGCTCGCCGGGGTGGTGCTCGTCCTCGTGACGCTGCAGCTGCCGTTCTCGGTGTTCGTGATGCGGAACACGTTCGACGGCATCCCGCCGGAGCTCGAGGACGCGGCGGCCATCGACGGCGCGGGCACGGGGCGGATCCTCCGCTCCGTGATGCTCCCGCTGGCCTGGCCGGGGCTCGTCACCGTCGCCCTGTTCGGCTTCATGGCCGGCTGGAACGACCTGCTCAGCTCGGTGACGTTCCTGTCGACCGACAGCAAGTACACCCTTCCGCTCGCACTCTCGAGCATCAGCACGTCCTTCAAGATCCCGGGTGTCCCGGTGATCGACCCGGGGCTCCTCACGGCCGTCGCGTGCGTCGCGACCGTACCGGTCGTCGTGCTGTTCCTCGCCCTGCAGCGGTACTACACCAGAGGTCTCATCGGAGGATCCATCAAATGACCATCACGGACACCGGCAAGGACACCGGCAAGGACACCGGCACCGCCACGCCGACCACCACCGACGCCGGTCGACCGCACCGGCCCCTCGCGCTCGGGAGCATCACGCCGCGGGGCTGGCTGCTCGACCAGCTCCGGCTGCAGGCCGACAACATCACCGGGCAGCTCGAGGCGATCTGGCCCGACGTCGGTCCGGACAGCGGCTGGCGCGGCGGCCCGGGCGAGAACTGGGAACGCGGGCCGTACTACCTCGACGGACTCGTCCCGCTCGCCCACGTGCTGCAGGACTCGCGGTTGCTCGCGCTGGCCGGACCGTGGATCGAGTGGATCCTCGGGTCGCAGCGCGAGGACGGGTTCTTCGGGCCGGCGGGCAACGACGACTGGTGGCCGCGGATGGTTGCGCTCAAGGTGCTCACGCAGCACGCCGACGCGACCGGCGACGACCGGGTCGCGCCGTTCCTCCAGCGGTACTTCCGCCACCAGCTCGGTGCGCTGCCCGGTCGCCCGTTGACGTCGTGGGGACGTGCCCGCGGCGCCGACAACGCGCTGTCGGTCTGGTGGCTCCACGAGCGGACCGGTGACGCCTGGCTGCTCGACCTCGTCGACCTGCTGGCCGAGCAGACGACCCGCTGGGACGACTACCTGGCGGACGAGCTCATCACCGGACCCGCACGGGTCTTCTCGCACCGGACGCACGGGCCGAACGTCGCGATGGGGCTGAAGACGGGCGCGGTCGACGCGCTCCGCGACCGTGACCTCGGTGGGCACGTGGCGCGGACGGAAGCATCGTTCGCCGCCCTCGACCGCTGGCACGGCCAGGCGAGCGGGTGGTTCTCGGGCGACGAGTGGCTCGGTGGACGCGAGGCCACCGCCGGCATCGAGACGTGCCAGGTCGTCGAGATGATGTTCACCGCGGCCGTGCACGCCCAGGTCTACGGACGGGCCGTCGACGGTGACCGGCTCGAGTCGCTCGCGTACAACCTGCTGCCGGCGTCGAGCGACGCCGAGATGCGCGGGCACCAGTACCACCAGCAGGCGAACCAGGTCGAGGTGTCCGTCGCCCGACGGGAGTGGAGTTTCTCCTCCGACGACGCCGGGATCTTCGGACTCGAGCCGCACTTCGGGTGCTGCACGGCGAACCTGCACCAGGGGTGGCCGAAGTTCGTGTCCCACCTGTGGTTGCGCGACGACGACGGACTGCGGGTGGTCGCGTACGCGCCGTCGGCGGTCGCTACCTCGGTCGGGGACGACGCCCTGTCGATCGTGGTCGACACCGAGTACCCGTTCGACGAGACGGTGACGATCCGGGTGACGACGGATCGGACGGTCCCGTTCGCGCTCCGGCTCCGGATCCCCACGTGGGCCACGGAAGCGACGCTGTCCGTCGGTGGTGAACCGGTCGCGATCGTCGCCGAGGACGGGTACGTGACGCTGACGCGGGACTGGTCGTCGGCCGGCGACGTCGTCCTCGTCCTGCCGATGCGGGCCCGGGTGGTCCGGCGGGAACGCCAGGCGGCAGCGGTGCGGCTCGGCCCCCTGACGATGGTGTACTCGCCCGGCGAGCGGTGGGTGTCGCACGACGGCGCTCCCGGCATCGGTGAGTGGGAGGTGCACCCCCGCGGGTCCTGGAACTGGGCGCTGTCCGACCTGCGGGACGCGGCGGAGTGGCGGGTCACCCGCGGCCCGGTGCCGGATGCCCCGTGGTCGTTGCGGGACCGGAAGCGCGCCGCGGTCGTGCTGCACGCCCCCGGTGCACGCGCGACCGAGTGGCGGACGGCCGGGGCGCAGGCGGACGTGCCGCCGCCCAGCCCGGTGCTCGACCACGGTCCGGACGACGACCTCCGCCTCGTGCCGTACGGCTCCGCCCGGCTGCGGGTCACCGAGTTCCCGGTCATCGGGAACTGGCGGGACGTCGACGACGTGGACGAGCCGACAGGGCACTGAAACCGGCGGTGGCCGTCGGACTGGAGGCGCGGGTTGGGCTCGCCCCGCGCCTCCAGTCCGCCGTCCCCGCGTCAGACCGCCGGAGCGGGTGCGACCTGACGCTCCAGGAACCGTGTCGTCCAGCCCGCCAACGCGCTGACCGCAGCGCGTGAGATCGACGCCTCCGGCTGCATGCTCGTGAAGCCGTGGAAGGCTCCGGGCCAGACGTGGAGCTCAGCGTCGCCCCCGGCTGCCCAGAGCCGGCTGGCGAAGGCGACGGTCTCGTCGCGGAACACCTCGGCGCTCCCGCAGTCGATGTAGGTCGCCGGGAGCCCTCGGAGGTCGGTCGCCCGAGCCGGCGCGGCGTAGGGGGAGACCGCGTCCGTCGCGCGACGGTCGCCCAGGTAGGCCGTCCATCCAGTGCGGACGAAGTCGCGGTCCGCGACCCCGACGCCGTCGATCTGCTGCGTCGACACCGTGGCGTCGCGGTCGTCCAGCATGGGCGACACCAGGATCTGCGCGGACACCGACGGCCCCTGGCGGTCCCGGGCGAGCAGTGCCGTGCCGGCGGCGAGGCCACCGCCGGCGCTCTGGCCGACGAGGACGATCCGGTCCGGGTCGATGCCGAGTCCGTCCGCGTGCGCGGCGGTCCACACCAGGGCCGCGTAGCAGTCCTCCACGGGTGTCGGGTCCGGGTGCTCGGGGGCCAGTCGGTAGTCCACGCTGATGAGGACGGCGTCGTGCGCGAGCAACGGGTCGTACGACTCGAGGTTGCCGAGGTGGTGGCCGAACATCATCCCGCCGCCGTGCATCGCGAGGAAGCACGGTGCGGTGCCGGTCCCGGCGGTCCGGCCGGCCTGACCGCTCCTCCGGATGACGGCGACCGTGATCGGGGCGCCGAGGTGGCCCGGGATCGTCCGCTCCTGGCGTTCGAGGCCGCGAGCGTCGAGTCGGGCGTCGAGCTCCGCCTCGCTGCAGTCGAGCTGGCGCATCCGGGGCAGCATCGACGGGTCGAACCGGAAGGGCCCCCTGGCCTGCAGCGTCTCGAGGAAACCGGCCAGCTCGGGGTCGAAGGGGGGACGGGTGTCGTGCATCGCGCACTCCTGACTGCTCAGAAGTGGCGGACCGACCGGCCCACGTGTCGCCACGACCGGATCGGCCGCGTTTTTCCTTCGGCGCCACTCTAGTGGTCCGGCCGGGCTCGGAGTGCGCCGGCCGTGCCCCGCCGGGCTGTGCGCATGCTCACCGGTGGGGTACAGCGCACCGTCCGTGCTGGCCGCACCGGACAGGGACCGCGGCCTAGCGTGGCATCGTCATGGCAGCTGAACACCGCAAACCCGTCGAGCCCGATGCGGCTCCCCTCGTCGAGCACCACGCAGCACACCACGCGGCCCCGCCGGAGGCCGACGCGGCCGGTGGCGGCGGGGATGGCGGCGACCAGCCCGATCCGAACCGCTGGAAGGCGCTCGTCATCTGCCTGCTCGGCGGCGGCATCGTGCTGCTCGACGTCTCCATCGTCAACGTCGCCCTGCAGTCGATCTCCACGGGGCTGCCCGGAGCGACCCCCGAGGCCGTCCAGTGGATCCTCTCCGGGTACGCGCTGTCGTTCGGTCTGCTGCTCGTCCCCGGTGGACGGCTCGGGGACGCCACCGGACGCCGGCGGATGTTCGTCGTCGGCGTCGGGCTCTTCACCCTGGCGAGCGCGCTCTGTGGCTTCGCCCCGAACGGCATCGTCCTGGTGCTCGCCCGCCTGGTGCAGGGCCTCGCCGGCGGGTTGCTCACGCCGCAGGTCACCGCGCTCATCCAGCAGCTGTTCCGCGGCAAGGAACGCGGCACGGCCTTCGGGCTCTTCGGTGCCACGGTCGGCATCGCCACCGCGATCGGCCCGCTCGTCGGCGGCCTCCTCATCACGGCGTTCGGCACCGAGAACGGGTGGCGGTTCGTCTTCTTCGTGAACCTGCCCGTCGGACTCGTCACGATCCTCCTGGCCTTCCGGTACCTGCCGGGGGCGAGCCGGGCGGAACGCGGCCGCAAGCACGACTTCGACCCGGTCGGCATCGTGCTGCTCGGCGCTGCCGTGGTCGCGCTGCTCCTGCCCTTCGTGCAGTCGCAGGAGTGGAAGGGGAACACGAAGTGGTGGCTCGTGGTCGTCGCCGTCGTGCTCGCCGTGCTGTTCGTGCTGTGGGAGCGTCGGTACGGGCGGACGAAGGAGCCGGTCATCGACCTCGGGCTGTTCCGCCGCCGGTCGTTCTCGCTCGGGGTCGGCCTCGCGACGCTGTACTTCGCCGGGTTCACGCCGCTGTTCTTCGTGCTGACGCTCGCACTGCAGTCCGGGTTGCACTACTCGGCACTGCTCGCCGGCCTGTCCTCGGTCTCGTTCGCGGTCGGCTCCGGCATCGCGTCGACGATCGGCGGACGGATCGTGCACCGGTTCGGGCGCCAGCTCATCGTCATCGGGACGATCCTGGTGCTCATCGGCCTCGGCGCGGTGGTGTGGGTCGTCGCGAACCACTACCGCTCGGACCTCGGATGGTGGCTCGTCGTCCCGCTGCTCGTCGCGGGCATCGGGTCCGGTCTGACGATCTCGCCGAACCAGACGCTCACGCTGTCCGAGGTGCCGGTCGAGCAGGGCGGTTCGGCCGGCGGCCTCATCCAGGTCGGTGCCCGCGTGGGCTCGGCGATCGGGATCGCCGCCGTCGGGAGTGTCTTCTACTCGGTGCTGGCGAACTCGAAGGGGGACTACACGCAGGGCCTGCCGCTCGGACTCGGGGTGTCCCTCGGGTTCGTCGGGGCGGCGCTGCTCGCGGGCATCGTCGACGTCGTCGTCGGGAAGGTGCGGGGCACCGAAGCGACGGTCTGAGCTGGCCCGGGTCTGAGCTACGCGGTCGGCCCGCTCGACCGGTTCAGCCGGTCGGCGGCGCGGCCGAGCAGCCAGTTCACGGCCCAGCCGACGACGCCGATGACGGGCAGGGCGATGATGACCACCGTCCAGACGACCTTGACCACGTCGCTGCGCCGCCGGTCGCGCCAGACCTGCACGAGCGCGAGCACCTCCAGCGCCAGGACCACCAGGATCACCAGGACGTGCGCGCCGCTGACGTTGCCCACCATGTCGTTCTCCCCTCGTCGCGAGCGGGAGCCTCCCACCGCGAGCGGCACCAACGATACGGGCGGTGCTCGCGCCTGACGTCATCCCGACGACGGACTTCCCACACCGGACCGGTCGGCGGGGGCGCTAGAACAAGTGTCCAGCGCTGGCGATCTGGAGCGCGACAGCGGCGCCGGGCACGTGCTGCGAGCGAGGGGTGAGCGCGCTCGTCGGGTGCAGGTCCAGGTCGTCGCCCGGGTCGTCCCACCAGTCCCCGCGTGCCCCCACGCGTCCACCGGAGCCGACGGCGGTGGACGGGCACCGCTGTCGGACGGGAGGCGCGGTGCGGGCCGGCACCGCGCCTCCCGTCAGAACCGGGTCGAGCCGCGCAACCGGCGAGGCCGGCCGTCGGGGTCGACGGCGAGGCGCGCGGCGGGGCGCGCCCAGAGGCGCTGCAGCGCCGAGACCGGCTCCGGCTCGTGCTGCCGGATGCGGCCCGGCGGGCGTGGGCCGGACCGGCCGTCCTCGTCCCAGTGGTCGACCGCGCGAGCGTGAGCGCGCCAGAGCGCGAGGAGTTCGGCGCCCGACCCGGCGAACCGGTCGTCGTCGGGCGTGGTGGCGAGGTGTTCGGCCCAGAGCTCGTGCCGGAGGTCCCGTGCGAGGGAGCTCCCGTCGTCGGCGCTGTCCACGACGGCGCACGTGAGCTCGCTGTCGGACGTCCACGAGCGCCGGTTGAAGTTGTCCGACCCGATCGTGAACCACTCGTCGTCGACGATGCAGACCTTCGCGTGGATGTAGATCGGCCGGCCGGACTCGTGCTCGAGGTCGAACACGCCGACCCGGTCGGGGGCGGTCCGGCGGAGGGTCCGCAGCGCGTCGATCTGGCCGAGCCGGGCCGGGGGACCGCCGAGCACCCCGTCCGAGTTCGGGTACCGCGGCACGAGGACGATCACCCGGAGGTCCTCGTTCCGCTCGAGTGCCTCCGCGATGCCGGTGGCGACCTCGCGGGACCAGAGGTACTGGTCCTCGATGTAGAGCAGCGACCGTGCGCGGGCGAACGCCTTGCCGTAGGCGCGTGCGATGCTCCGCTCTCCTTCGGGAGCGAACGGGAACGGCGGGTGCTTCACCCCGTACGTGCGGAGCAGTTGGACGGCGTGGTGGCCGGCGTGCGGCGGCGGTGCCGTGCGCTCGGGCAGGGGCTCCGGGCGACGGGGCATGTGCACGAGACGCTGCAGGAGCATCCGGTACGGCAGGCTGCGGTCGAGCGGGTGCGGGTCGTCCCACCGCTCGGCGAACACCGCGAGGACGTCGGCCACCACCGGCCCGCGGAGCTCCATCGACGCGTCGTGCCAGGCCGGGCGCTCGCCGTAGCGGGCGTCGATCGACACGGGCTGCGGGTCGCCCTCGTGCGCGGCGTCGTCGCGGCGGCTGTGGCACAGGTCGATGCCGCCGACGAACGCGACGTCCCGGGACGGGTCCGCCCGGTGCTGGATCACGAAGAACTTCTGGTGGTGCGAGCCGAACACGCGGACGCGCTGGTCGAGCAGGACCTCGCCGCCGGCGTCGTTGATCTTCCGACCGAGCAGCTCGTTCGACCGGGCGCTGATCGACGCGGAGACCCGTTCGCCGTGGGAGCGCCAGATGAGTCCACGGACCTCGATGCCGTCGCGGGCCCGGTCGGCGAGCAGGTCTCCGATCGTCGGACCGTCCGGCAGGAGCCGTTCGTCGGCGTCGCCACGCCAGTCGGTGAACCACACACGGTCGCCGGGCTCGAGCGCGGACAGTTCGGCGTGGATGCGCTCGAAGTAGGGCGCGCCGTGGACGAGCGGGCGGACGAGGTTGCCCTCGGACCAGGCACCGGCGCCGTCCTCGCCGTCGGGGTGGCCCGCGTGCACGCTCGTGGCGGTGTTGCCGCGTTCGTCGCGGGCGAGGAACCAGTCACGCGGCTCGGTACGCACAGTCGAACAGTACGGGACGGCCGCGTCGCAGGTTCCGGGTGGTCGCTCTGCGGTCAGGCGCGGCGCCCTGCTCGGCGGTCAGGCGCGGCGGCCCTGCTCGGCGGTCAGGCGCGGCGGCCCGGGAGCCGGACCACGCGGTCGTGGTCCCACGGCTCCGCCCAGCCGAGGCGGTCGAACAGTGCGTCGAGCAGCATCGCCGTGAAGCCCCAGACCACGAGCGGCCCGGTGCCCGAGCCGGTGTCGATCGTGAACGCCGGCCCGCGCCACTCCCGCCCCTCCCGGCGGATCACCGTCACGCCGCGGTGGGCGGGGTCGAGCAGGTCGGCGACCGGGGTGCGGAAGACCGCAGCGGACTCGGCCTCGTCCACGACCCGGATCGGCGACGGCTCGCGCCACCAGCCGAGCACCGGCGTGACGAGGTGCCGCGAGAACGCCAGCGGCACCGGGGCGATCGTCCCGAGGACGTCCACGCCGTCGGTGTCGATCCCGGTCTCCTCCCGTGCTTCACGGAGGGCGGCCGCGACGGTGTCGGAGTCCTCGGGGTCGACGCGGCCACCGGGGAACGCGATCTCGCCGGCGTGCGACCGGAGGGTGGCGGCGCGGGCGAGGAGGAGCACGTCGAGGTCCTGCGACACGGCGCCGTCCCGCGCCGGTCGGTCACTCGGGACGCGGTCGAGAGCGCCGAAGAGGATGAGGACCGCCGCCCGGCGGGAGTGCTCGGCGACGGGCATCCCCGTCACCAGCGGCGCCGCCCCGGACCCGACGAGCGCGGAGAGCTGCTGGCGCGCCGAGTTCACGTCGTCAGCCTAGGCGCTGCCCGGACATCCGGAACGCGTCGCCGGACCGACGGGACGCGGGGTTCTCCGAGCACGGACACGTACCGTCTGACGCCACACCTCCGGGTCACGGCGGCCCGGACCGATCACTGCACGGGAGCAGACCATGACGGACACCGACGGCACCGCACCGAAGAACGACCCCGAGGGCACGCCGAAGCCGGACGGCCTCGGCGACGACGGCACGATCCCCAACGAGCCCGACGGTCTCGCCGCCGGACACGTCGGGGACGAGTCGCACTTCAACCCGGAGGAGGACGACGGGACGGAGTGACCGGCCGCCTGCGCCTGGCCGCCTGCGCGCCTGGCCGCCTGCGCGCCTGGCCGCCTGGCCGCCTGGCGGCCTGGGCGCCTGGGTGCCCGGGTTCAGCGCCAGAACGCGCCGACACGGTCCGCCAGGTCGGTCCCGAGCCGGTGACCGGCCCTCGCGGCCTCCGGGCGGAGCGCCGGGTCCATCGCGTTCGGCCCGAACAGGTGCTCGTCCGCGGCTGGAGGCGCCACCGTCTCGACGAGGCTGTCGGCAGCGCGGAGCTCCTCGACCTGGGCCTGGAGCTGCATGCCCCAGGCGAGCGGGTGCATCGTCCGCCCACCGAACGGCGACAGGACGAGCACCCGCTCCGCTCCGGCCGCCAGATCGGCGTTCTCGTTCCGTCGGTACCCACCGTCGATGTACCGGCCGGAGCCGATCGGGAACGGCAGGCCGCTCGAGCAGCTCGCCGCGACGGCGTCGACGACCTCGACGCCGCTCGTCCGGTCGAAGACGACCGGCTCCCCGGTCGTGGCGTCGACCGCGGTGATCGCGACGTCGCGGTCCGGCCACGCCGAGATCGGCAGCCGTGCCGAGACCATCGCCCGCCACCGGGCAGGCCACGAGCCGTCGGACGCGGCTTCGAGTTCGAGCGCTGCCGCGCCCATCCGTCGGCGCATCTCGGCGGCGTCCGCCGAGGCCGCGATGACCGCGCGGAACCGGTCGAGGTGCGTGGTCGTCGGGCGACCCGGGGGTGCCAGTCGTGGCCCCGGAGGCGTCGACGCCTGCGCGAGGAGCTCGGCCGGTTCCGCGCCGGCGAACTGGACGGCGGCCGTGGACCCGGCCGAGGTGCCGATGGTGCGGTCGGCGTCGGTCACGTCGACGCCGGCGTCGGACAGACCGGCGACGACGCCGATCAGCCAGGCGTTGCCGGTCGAGCCGCCGCCACCGAGGACGAGGGCGCGGTGGTGCTGTTGCAGGGTGTTCTGCATGGGAGTCGCCTTTCGCGAACGCGGTTCGGCGCTCCCGGTGCGGCGACTAGTGGTGTCGCGCGATCGTGGACGGCGAGGGAGCGCCCACTGTCGATGCTGCGTGCATGGGTCCCACCTCCTGTCGTCGGATCACGATCACCGCGAACCTAGCACCCCGGCCATCACGGCGACACGACGAACCGCGACTGGAGGCGCGGCGGACGTCCGCCGCGTGCGGAACGTGCGCCGCGCCTCCAGTCCGACAGCGGTGGTCACCACGGCACGACGCCCGCGTCCTCGAAGAAGCCGCCCCGCGGCCCGTCGTCCGGGAGCGTCGCGAGCCGCACGGCGGTCGCGGCGCCCTGCACGGCGGTGCGGTCACCGGCGAAGCCGTTGAAGTCCGTCGCGACGAGCCCCGGGCACGCCGCGTTCACGATGATCGGCGTGTCCGCGAAGGCCCGCGCGTACTGCGTCGTGATCCCGTTGAGGAACGTCTTCGACGGCGAGTACGCCGCCATCACCGGCCCCGGCTGGCGGCCGAGCGACCCCATGCTGCTGGACGCGTTCACGATGCGGGGCGCGGGGGACCGGCCGAGGAGCGGCAGCAGCGCGTTCGTCACCCGCACCACGCCGTACACGTTGACGTCGACGACCTGGCGGACGACGTCGAGGTCGAGCGTCGTCGGGTCCTGCGTCCACGTCACCGGGTCGAACGGACCCGAGATGCCGGCGTTGTTCACGAGCACGTCGAGGCGGCCGAAGCGCTCCTCGATCTCTGTGGCGGCGGCGAGGACGCCCTCGTCGTCCGTCACGTCGAGCCGGACGCCGTGCGCATCGATGCCCTGCGCGCGGAGCCGGTCCACCGCCTCGTCCCGGTCCGCGTCCTGCCGGGCTCCCACGATGACGCGGAGTCCCTGCTGGCCCAGGCCCTCCGCGATCGCGTACCCGATGCCCTTGTTCGCGCCGGTCACCAGCGCGGTCGTCACGTCGTTCTCCATGGGTCGATCGTCGGTCCGTGCCGGCGGCGGCGTCCAACACCGATCCGGTCCGTGGTGGTACCGGGACGGCATCACCACGGACCGGACGGTCGTAGGCTCCGAGCGTGGACGATGTCGAGACGCGTGAACTCCGGTACTTCCTCGCCGTCGCCGAGGAACTGCACTTCGGCCGGGCAGCGCTCCGCCTCGGGATGGCCCAGCCGCCGTTGTCGCGGGCGATCCGGCAGCTCGAGGGGCGGATCGGCGTGCAGCTGTTCGACCGGGACCGTCGCGGTGTCCGCCTGACGGCCGCCGGAGCGGCGCTCCTCCGTGAGGCGCCGGCCGCGCTCGACGGCGTGCGGGCCGCGGTCCGCCGTGCGCGTCGTGCCGGTGCGGTCGAGCAGCGACTCGTGCTCGCGACGAAGGCCGGGTCGTCGCACGAGTTCCTGCAGGCGCTCCTCGACGCCCACGCTGCCGACGCGGACGGCGCCCCGGTCGACGTCGTGCTGTGCGAGATCGGCGAACAGGCCGGGCTGCTGCTCGACGGCACCGCCGACGTCGCGGTGATGCACCGTCCGTTCGACGACTTCGCCGGGATCGAGTCCGTCGACCTGTACTCCGAGGCGCAGGTCGCGATCGTGCCGGCGTCGCACGCGCTCGCCGGCCGCCGATCGCTGACGATGGCCGAGGTCACCGCTGTGCCGGACCTGCCGATGGCGCGCTGGCCGCTCGTCGACGGGACCTACCCCGACGGCCCGGGCCCCGAGGTGCACTCGCAGTCCCAGCTCGCGCAGCTCGTGGCCCTCGGCCGGACGCTGCTCGTCATCCCGCGGTCGAGCCGGGCGTGGCAGTGGCCGGAGCACGTCGCGGTGCCGGTGCTCGACGCGCCCCTGGCGACGACGGTGCTCGGGTGGCCGGCTGGTCGGCGGACGCCGGCGGTCGACCGGTTGGTCGCGACGGGGCTGCGGATCGGGGACGTGACGGCGGCGTCCGCCGCGGGCGCGGGCGCGATCGCCTGAGCCGCGCGCGCGACGGCGGGCGCGCGCGATCGCGCGCCGGGGTGAGCCGCGCCGGCCGCGCCGCCGCGCCGGGCCTCAGCGTCGGGTGTGCTCGCGGAGCGCGACGACCACCAGGTCGATGAAGTCGTCGACCTGGTCCTGCCGGTAGCCCTCGCGGAACATCGTGGGCTGGAACCGCACGGCCGTGACGTCCTCGGGCGTGAGCGGGTCGACCGGCCGACCGGCCTCGTACCCGGCGAGCGTCGCGTGGACCCGGTCCAGGAAGTCGTCGACCTGGTCCTGGTCGTACCCCTCGCGCCACCTCGTCCGCTGGAACCGTGCGTTCGACACCTCTGCTGCGAGCATGTGCTCCCCCTCGTGCTTGCGTGCTCAGCCATCCTCCCACGGGCCGTCGGTCGACCAGAGCCGCACCACGGGGACGTCGTGCCCGAGCACCGCGACCGCCGCACGGTGCCCGGAGTACAGGGCCGCCGAGACCGTCGCGGGGTCGTCCGTCCACGTCGCCTCGCCCGCCAGGTGCAGCCGGCCGTCGATCGGCTCCGCCAGGTCGTCGTGGTCGGTCGTCGTCGAGCCGGGCAGCATGTGCGCGTAGGAACCCCCGGCGAACGGGTCGTCCTGCCACGCCGTCACCTGCACCGAGACCGGGGCGACGACGCGGTCCCCGAACAACCGGCGGAGCTGCTCGAGGACGGAGTCGGCGACCTGGTCGGTGCTCCACCCGCGGATCGCCCGCGCCGCCGGACCGGCCGCGAACGTGAGCAGGGTCGGGGTGCCGTCGAGCCGGGTGAGGTCGTACCAGGAGTGCCACCACCGCCCCTCGGGCCCGAGCTGGCGGACGACGTAGACGTCCTCGTCCCAGAACCGCTCCGGGAACCGGAGGACGACCTTCTCGAACGCGTTCATCCGGAGCCGGCCGAGTGCGAGCCGGTGCCGCTCGGGCAGGGGCGGGTCGATCACGAACCCGTCGGACTGCAGGACGCCGACGGGGACCGTGACCACCGCGACGTCGGCGTGGATCGTGCCCGCCGTGCTCGTCACGTCCACCCCGTCGTCACCGTGGTGGACGCCGGTCACGACCTGCCCGAGCCTGATGTCGAGGCCCTCGGCGAGGCGGGCGGGCAGCGCGTCGTAGCCGTCCGGGAACACGACCTCGTCGCCGGCGATCGCGTCGTCGTCCAGGCCGTGCGCCGCCAGTTCGTCGCTCGGCACCCCGTACTGCTCCTCGCTCCGGTGCTCCAGGTGCTCTCGGACCCGTTCGGTCCGGTCGGCGTCCCACTCCTGCGCCGCGAGGGCCCGTTCGACGACGTCGCGGTAGGTGTCCGTGGGGCCTGATCGTCCGATCGCGTCGACGAGCGCGCGATCCGCGGTGTGCACGTCCGCGGCGAACCGGCTCGCGGCCTCGGCGTCGAGACGTGTCCCGTCGGGGCCGTGGTACGCGATCGGTCGGCCGTCGACCTGGTAGCCGCCCACCGTGAACTCGGTCGTGCGGATCCCGAACGCGGCGACCGCGGCGGCCACGGCGCTGTGCTCGACCCCGTGGATCCACGACGCCCCGAGGTCGGTGACGTGGCCGTCGCTCCGGTCGGTGTGCACCCGCCCGCCGATGCGGTCCCGGGCCTCGAGCACGACGACGTTGTACCCGGCCCCCGCGAGGAGCCTGGCGGCGGTGAGCCCGGCGACACCGGCCCCGATCACGACGACCTGCATGCGCCAAGATTGACACAGCAGGGTGCGGAAAGCGTCGTTGAGGGCTAGTTTCAGTGCTCGTATCCACAGTGTTGTGGTGCGACGGCGACGGTATCCGTCGCTCGCCATCCGGAGAGGTGTGGTGGTCATGCGAGACGAACGCGTCGTGACGGTGTCGACCGAGACGGTCGGGACGGAGAAGGGACTGCGGACCGGTGCCATCGGGCTGGTCGGCAGCGTCGTCATGGGCATCTCGTCCACGGCGCCGGCCTACAGCCTGGCCGCGAGCCTCGGCCTCGTCGTGGCGAGCGGCGGTGCACTGCTCGCCGGGGTGAAGGCGCCCGCGATCATGCTGCTCGCGTTCATCCCGATGTGGATGATCGCCGTGGCGTACCAGGAGCTGAACCGCGAGGACCCGGACTGCGGCACGACCTTCACCTGGGCGACCCGGGCGTTCGGTGCGGTGACCGGGTGGCTCGGCGGCTGGGGGATCATCGCCGCCGACGTGATCGTGATGGCGAACCTGGCGCAGATCGCCGGGTCGTACGGGTACGCCTTCGTCGGGGTCGTCACGAACGACCCGGCGATCAGTGCGCTCGCCGACAGCACGCTCTGGTCGACGGTGGCCGGGGTCGCGTGGATCGCCGTCATGACCTTCATCTGCTACGTCGGGGTCGAGGTCTCGGCCCGCATGCAGTACGTCCTGCTGGGCATCGAGGTGCTCGTGCTCGTCATGTTCGCCGTCGTCGCGCTCGTGCGGGTCGCGACGGGCAACGGCGTCGACGGGTCGCTCACGCCGTCGTGGTCCTGGTTGTGGCCGAGCGGGATGGACTTCGGTTCGGTGATCGCCCCGGCGATGCTCACCGCGATCTTCATCTACTGGGGCTGGGACACCGCGGTCTCGCTCAACGAGGAGACGAAGGACCCCGAGAAGACGCCCGGTCGCGCCGCCGTCATCAGCACCGTCCTGCTGCTCGTGATCTACGCGCTGGTCTCGATCGCCGCGATCGCGTTCGCCGGCGTCGGGACGAAGGGGATCGGGCTCGGGTCGCAGGGCAACGCGGACGACGTGTTCTCCGCCATCGGCCCGGCGCTGTTCGGCACGTCGTTCCTCGGGCACGCCGCCATGGCGCTGCTGTCGTTCTCGATCCTCACGTCCGCGTCGGCGTCGACCCAGACGACGATCATGCCGACGGCCCGGACCTCGCTGTCGATGGCCGTGTACAAGGCGCTGCCGTCGCAGTTCGCCCGCATCCACAGGCGCTTTCTCACCCCGACCTGGTCGACGATCGGCATGGGGGTCGCCTCGATCGGGTTCTACGTGCTCTTCACCGTCATCTCGACGAACCTGCTCACCGCGCTCATCGGCTCCGTCGGGCTGATGATCGCCTTCTACTACGGTCTCACCGGCTTCGCGTGTGTCTGGGTCTACCGGCGCACCCTGTTCACCAGCGTCCGGAACCTGGTCATGCGCGGTGTCGTCCCCCTGCTCGGCGGCCTGACGCTGGCGGTCACCTTCGTCTACGGGCTCGTGCAGTTCGCGCAGCCGGACTGGTTGCAGGGCGACGACGGGAAGGACGTGACGATCCTCGGCATCGGGGCGGTCGCCGTGGTCGGGGTCGGCTCGATCCTCATCGGGGTGGTGCTCATGGTGGTCTGGTGGGTCCGCTCGCCGGACTTCTTCGCCGGGCGCACGCTCAACGCCCGGACCGGCATCCTGGTGCTCGATGCGGCCGCGTCCGGTCCGGAGCCGACGGTCATCGCGCCGGACTTCTCGAACCTGCCGACCGGCAGCGTCGCGGTCGACGAGGAGACCGGGAAGCGGTTCCGGCGGACACGGTCCCGGTCGGACGGATCGGGTCGCCCGGACGACCCGGCCGGGTGAGACGGGTGCGGTGTGGTGCGGGTCGGAGTGGATTCGGGCGTACCGTGCGGTTTCGGGCGTACCTGGTTTGTTGGTTTCGCCCGCTACGCCCGATTCAGCATTCCATCGCGCGCGTCATGGGAAGAAAACGCACCGCGGCGGCGCGCGGACGGGAGGCGCGGTGCGGGCTGGCACCGCGCCCCCAGTCCGTCAGGTGGTCCCGTCCACCGCGTCCTGTCGAGCTGTTCCGTGCGCCAGCTCGCGACGGAGCGACCGCAGGACGCGCATGAGGACGTCGAGCTTCGTCGGCCCGGCCTCGAACGGTCGTCCGAGCGTCGTCCGCGGCGGCAGGACCAGACTGCTGCCGTCCGTCAAGTCGAACCAGAGTGCGTAGTCGACCCGCGTGCCACGGGAGTCCTTCGTGGCGAGGTCGATCCTGCGGATCCGCGACCACGGCAGGTCCATCACCGGCGCGTCCCGCCGCGGTGCCCACCCGTGCAGGCCGGCCGCGTCGACCGTCCAGACCTCGGGCCGCGGGCGGGGGAGTTCCTCGGTCGTGCGGAGGCTCGTCGTGGTCACGGGAAGGAAGAAGGCCGGCGTCCGGCCGGTCTCCCGGACGCGGGCGAGGATCCGGCGGTCCCGCCGTCCGCTCCACCACGTGCCGATCACGATGCTGATGCCGAGCACGACGAGGAACAGCGGGAACACCACGAGCCAGAACCGCCCGCGTGATCCCGTCACGTGGTCGAAGACCGCCGGGCCGGAGAACTCCGCGACCAGGGCGGCAGCCGCGCCGAGTGCCAGGAGCGCCGCGGCGACGACGACGGGCCAGGGCCTCGGCACCACGCCGTCGCGCAGTCGTTGCACCCACAGGTCGGCCGCGTCCTCCACGGGCCCATCCTGGACCAGGACGAACGGGGGCGTCCGTCGTGTGCGCGGTCAGCGGCGCGCGGGGCTCCCGCCGAAGACCGCGGCCAGCAGTCGGCTGAACCGGGACTGCTGGAGTGGCTTCGTCTCGATGGCCTGGGTGGGCGAGCGGAAGGCGAGGTCGTGCAGCATGTTCCGCTTCGAGCCGTCCCAGTTCGCGAAGAGGTACGCCCCGCCGAGGAACGACAGGCTCCGGACCGGGGTCCGCTTCCACGAGTCGGCGGCGACGTAGTACCCGGTGTGCCCGGAACGGATGTGCTTGATCACGGTGTCGACGTCGATGACGCTCGTGGGCGTCACGACGGCCGTGATGCCCGTACGGTCACGGGCGACGTACTCGATGAGGTGTTCTGACACGAGAGGCTCTTGGTCGGGGAGTCGTCCTCGTCGTGCGAGGGAACGCGCTCGACGAGGCTTGGCCGGAATCGTCGTTGCTTCCGTTCCCAAGAGTACGCCGTGTGCTCCACGAGCGGGAGGAGGATGCTCGGTGCATGCGCACCCTGTACAGCTCGGGCACGATCCTGGTCGTCGTGGCGATCGCCGTGGGCCTGGCCGGGTGCAGCGGTGGGAGCACCGCGGCGCCGACCGTGACCCGGACCGTCACGGCGAGTGCCGCGCCCAGCACACCGGCAGGGACACCGGTCGCGGCCCCGACCGTCGCACCGACGCCGACGCCGACGCCGACGTGCGGGCCGACGAGCGGGGCGGCCGCCTCGGCCCGGGCGATCGCGGAGCTCCCGCTGCCCGTCGGACTCGAGGACGCGCGCTGGGACACGTCGACATCGGACTTCGCCGGGTACGACCCCTGCGCTCCGCTGTCCTGGGCTGTCGTGAGCCTCGACCACGCCACGGGGAGCTCACCGGTCGCGATCCTGCTCTTCCACGAGGGCCGGTACCTCGGCACCGCGACGAAGCTGGCGTACTCCTTCGTGCCGGACGTGACGCGCACCGGCCCGTCGAGCATCGCGGTGACCTACCACTACGCGGAGCCCGACGAGTCGACCGCGGACGCGAGTGGCCGGACGAACGCGACGTTCACGTGGGACGAGACGACCGGGCGGGTCGACATGACGGGCGACGTGCCGCCGGTCGGCTAGGGCCGACCGGCGCCCGCGCCCGACGCCCGCCGCCCGCTGCGCTCAGACCTGGCTCGCGCCCCCGTCGACGTAGAGCTCGGCGCCGGTGACGTAGCTGCTCCGCGGCGAACCGAGGAACAGCACGGCGTCGGCCACCTCGTCCTCGGTCCCCAGCCGCTGCATCGGGACACCGGAGGCGAGCCCGCCGAGCAGTGCCTCGGCGTCCTCGGGGCTGTTCGCGAGGCCGGAGAGCCCCGGCGTGCCGATCGGCCCCGGCGCCACGACGTTGACCCGGACGCCCCGCTCGACGAGCTCGGCCGCCCAGCTCCGTGCGAGCGACCGGACCGCGGCCTTCGTCGCGGCGTAGACGCTGAACGCCGGGTTGCCCTTGACGTCGATGTTGGAGCCGGTGAGCACGATCGCGGAACCGGACGCCAGGTGCGGGAGCGCGCCCTGCACGGTGTTGATCACACCGCCGACGTTGGCGTTGAAGGTCGACGCGTAGTGGTCCCAGCTGATCTGGCCGAGCGGTGCGAACTCGCCGCCGCCGGCGTTGGCGAACACGAGGGCGAGCCCGTCGCCCCGTGCTGCGACCGCGTCGAACACGCGCTCGACGTCGGCCGCGACCGCCACGTCGCCCTGCACGGCCGTCACGGCGTCGCCGAACTCCTCGGTGACGGCGTCGAGCGCGTGCTGCCTGCGTCCGGTCACCACGACGTGCGCCCCCTCCGCGACGAGTCGGCGCACGACGGTCAGGCCGATGCCCGACGTCCCGCCCGTGACGAGTGCTGTGGTCCCGGTGAAGTCACCCATGGTCGTTCCTCTCTCCGGCTCCCGCAGGAGCAGTTGCGTACCGTTCGGTACAGATGTGGAACGTAGACCCTCCGCGCGTTGATGTCAAATCTGTACCGACTGGTACTCAAAAGGCGAAGGCGCTATTCTGGTCCGGACGGTACAGATCAGGAGGCGCGTGATGGCGACACGAGGACGGCCGCGTGGGTTCGACACGGACGAAGCCCTCGACCGGGCCGTCGACGTGTTCTGGCGGCAGGGCTACTCAGGCACGAGCCTGGAGGACCTGACCACTGCGATGGGCATCAACCGCCCGAGTCTCTACGCGGCGTTCGGCAACAAGGAGTCCACCTTCCGGAAGGCACTCGAGCGGTACGCGGAGGTCGAGATGGCCTACGTGGGGGAGGCCCTCGCGGAACCCACCGCCCGTGCCGTCGCGGAGCACTACCTGCGCAGCAACGTCGCCGCGGTCACGTGTCCGGGCCGCCCGACCGGGTGCCTGTCGATCCAGGGCGGACTCGCCGCCGGCGACGACGACCGCCGGATCGTGGAGTTCCTCGAGGAGAGCCGTGCGGGTGGCGAGCAGCGCATCGCCGAGCGGTTCCGGGCAGCGCACGACGCCGGGGACCTCGCCGCTGACGAGGACCCCGACGAGCTCGCACGCTACGTCGTGACGGTGTCCGCCGGGCTGGCGGTGCAGGCGAGCAGCGGCGCGAGCCGACAGCAGCTGGCCGCCGTCGTCGAACGCGCGCTCCGCGCCTTCCCCGCCTGACCTCAGCCGCGCAGTGCCTCCGCCAGCTTCACCCGGCCGCCGGTGCGGAGCAGTGCGTTCTCGTAGATGCGCGCACCGACCAGGACGACCAGCACGACCGAGACCGCGACGATGACCAGGGAGAGGACCGGCTCCCACCACTCGGCCGTCCCGAGGAAGATCCGCATCGGCATCCCGATCGGGGCACTGAACGGCACGTAGGACATCACGCCGAGGACCGTCGGGTTGTCGTACGCGACGATGATCAGGATGTACGGGATCATCACGAGCATCATCACCGGGGTGGTGACGCTGCCGACGTCCTCCTGGCGCGAGACGAGCACCGCGGCCGCCGCGAACAGGGACGCGATGAGCACGAACCCGACCGCGAAGAACCCGACGAACCAGAGCATGCTCGGCCCGAGCACGGTGAACATGTTGTCCTGCCCGGTCACCGCCAGCGTGACCGCTGCCGCGACCGCCACCCCGACGATCTGCGCGAACGCCATGACGCTGTTGCCGAGGACCTTCCCGGCGAGCAGCGCCCGCGCCGGGATCGCCGCCATGAGGATCTCGACCACGCGGGTCGACTTCTCCTCGACGACGCTCTGCGCGATCGACTGCCCGAAGGTCACGGCGGACGCGAAGTAGACGACGCCGAACGCCAGTGCGACGATGTAGATCAGCCCGCCCGGGATCGCGTTCGGGTCGAGCAGCTCGATGCGCGGCGAGACGCTGAGCGCCTGCACGACGTCGGTCGGGGCGTCGTCGAGTCCGACGACCTTGTAGCCGAGCGGGTCGTCCGAGGGGATGATCGCCGCGTCGACGTCGCCCCGCTCGACCAGGCGCTCCGCGGCCGCCGCCGTCGGCGCCTGCCTGACGTCGAGCCCCTTGCTCGTCGGAAGGCTGACACCGTCGACGACCGCGACCGGGGTGGTGTCCCCGGCGGTCGCCTTGCCGACGATGCCGCCGACGACGATCGAGGCGACGACCATGAGGACGAGGATGCACGCGGACACGACGAAGGCCTTGCTGCGGACGCGCGCCTGGACCTCGCGCACGGCGACGAGCCGCACGGACTGGACGAACGAGCCGTTCACCGGACGACCTCCCGGAAGACCTCGCTGAGCCGCGGGACCCGCGGGGCGAACGACCCGACGGTGCCGTGCTGGACGGCCCGCTGCAGGACGGACTGGGCGACCGCGTCGGACGCCTCGAACACGGCGTACCCGCCGTCGAACTCGCGCACGGTGACGCCCGGTTCGTCGCGGAGCCAGGCGACGTCGCCGTCGACCAGCAGCTCCCACGCCGGCGGCCCGGCCAGCTTCCGCAGTTCCTCCTGCGGACCGGCGGCACGGATGGTGCCGTCGGCGATCACGACCACGTCGTCGCAGAGGCGCTCGACGACGTCCAACTGGTGGCTGGAGAAGAGGACGGGGACCCCGCCGGCCGCGGCCTCGCGGAGGACGGCCAGCACGACGTCGACCGCCATCGGGTCGAGGCCGGAGAACGGTTCGTCGAGCACGAGGACCTCGGGGCCGTGGGCGAGCGCCGCGGCGACCTGCACCCGCTGCTGGTTGCCGAGCGACAGCTTCTCGACCGGGTCCGCCGCGTGCGCCGTGAGCCCGAGCCGGTCGAGCAGGTCCGCGGTGCGGGTGGCGGCCGTGCGCTTCTCGACGCCGTGCAGCCGGGCGAAGTAGGTGATCTGCTCCGCGACCGGCATCTTCGGGTACAGCCCGCGTTCCTCGGGCATGTAGCCGAACCGGCGGCGGTCGGCCGGGCCGATCGGCGTCCCGTCGATGGACACGGTCCCGGCGTCCGCCTGCAGCACGCCGAGCAGGATCCGCATGGTCGTGGTCTTGCCGGCACCGTTGCCGCCGACGAACCCGGTCAGGCGTCCGTCGCCGACCGTGAACGTCACGTCGTCGAGCACGCGCCGGTCGCCGTACTGCTTGGTCACCCCGTCGATGGTGAGCATCCCGTTCCCCTCTCGCGGCGGTCCGAACCGCCTGCGTCGACGCTATTGCGCGACCGGGTCGGGCCGCCTCCGGCCGGGGACGGGTCCTGCGTCTCCGCCGCACGGGGGAGCGGGCGTGCGTCGGGTCAGCCCGTGGTACCGGCGACGCCGTGCTCGAACGCCCAGACGACGGCCTGGATGCGGTCGCGGAGGCCGAGCTTCTGCAGCAGGTTCGACACGTGCGTCTTCACGGTGGCCTCGCCGACGAAGAGCTCGGCGGCGATCTCGGCGTTGCTCGACCCGCGGGCGAGCAGGCGCAGGACCTCGGCCTCGCGCTCGGTGAGCCCGGCGGCCGCCACCGCCGCGTCGCCGGCCGCGGACGAGGGTGCCGTCGGGCCGGCGGTCGCGCGGCTGATCACCCGGCGGGTCACGTCCGGGGCGAGCAGGGCGTCGCCGCCGGCCACCGTCCGGACCGCGTCGATCAGCCGTTCGGGGGAGGCGTTCTTGAGCAGGAAGCCGCTCGCCCCCGCCTCGAGCGCCTGGAACAGTGCGTCGTCGTGGTCGAACGTCGTCAGGACGAGCACGGCGGGCGGGTCCGGGAGCGCCGCGATCCGCCGTGCCGCCTCGAGCCCGTCGACGTTCGGCATCTGCACGTCGAGGCAGACCACGTCCGGCCGGTGGGCGCGCACGGCCTCGACCGCCTCGGCGCCGTCCGATGCCTCGCCGACCACCCGGAAACCGGGCTCGGATTCGAGGATGACGCGGAACCCGGCCCGGACGAGGTCCTGGTCGTCCGCGAGCACGATGGTCAGGTCGTCGGCAGCCATGCCCGCACCAGCCAGCCTCCCCGGGCGCGCGGCCCGATCTCGATCCGTCCGCCCACCGCGGCGACCCGTTCGCGCATCCCCACGTGCCCGAGCCCGCTGCCCGCGGTGTTCCGCGGGGCGCGGTCGCCGAGTCCGTCGTCGGTGACCTCGACCTCGACGCAGTCGGCCAGGTAGCGCACCCGGACGTCGGCCCGGGCGGTCGGTCCGGCGTGCTTGAGGATGTTCGTCACGGCCTCCTGCGCGATCCGGTAGGCCACCGCGGACACGGTCGGCGGCACTGCTCGGGCGTCGCCGACGACGACGAACTCGGTGGGGTGACCGGCCGTGCGTGCGGCGTCGGCGAGTTCGCCGATGCGCCCGAGACCCTCCGTGCTCGGTGCGTCGCGGTGGTCGTCACCGGCGTGGCCGTCCTCGTCCGACCGCAGGGTGCCGAGCATCCGGCGGAGCTCCTCGACCGCGGTCCGCGCGCTGCCCTCGACGACGCCGAGCGACACCGCGGCCTGCTCGGGGTCCCGGTCGATCACGCGTCGCGCCGCTCCGGCCTGCACGCCCATCAGCGACACGTGGTGGGCCACGACGTCGTGCAGTTCGCGGGCGATCCGCACGCGTTCGATCGTCACGGCCTGGGCGGCGCTCCGTTCGCGCTCCGCAGCCAGCTCGGCCGTCCGGACGTCGAGCTCGTGCTTCGCGACGGCCGAGGCCCACGCCCGGTTGCCCGCGTACCAGGCAGCGCCGAAGTAGATGACGTTGATCACGATGTTGAGCAGCGAGTACGCGATGTACGGCGGGAGGAGCCCGCCGTCGTCATTGGGCAGCGCGTTCGGCACCGCCCACCCGAACGCGATCGCGAGGAACAGCCAGGCGAACATCCCGCCGATGACGACCCACCGGACGACTTCGGCGCGGACGCGGTCGGAGCACCACGCCCCGACCGTGTACAGCGCGATGAACAGGGTGAAGTTGACGAGGAAGACCTCGGGCACGTGCAGGAGCTGCAGCGCCGCGAACGCCAGGGCCGACACGACGGCCATGCTCATCGGCCAGCGTCGGCGGAACGCGATCGGGGCGGCGTTCGCGATGATCATCAGCGCCGACACCCACCACGCGGCCTGGTCGTCACCGTACGTGCCGGCGGCGGCGTAGAGCGTCGTCGTGACCGCGAGCCCGGCACCGAGGACCACCGCGAGCAGTACGTCCTGGCGGAGCTCCCGGCGCCCCACCGGCAGCCGCGACCACTCCGCCGTCGTCCCCATGCGGACCACGGTAGCCGGTGCGCGCACCGGACCGGGATGTCGGCCTGGAGGCGCGGTGCGGGTGACCGACGTCGGTCACGTGCACCGCGCCTCCCGTCCAGAGCCCGTGGTGGCGTCAGCCGTCGGCATCCGCAGCCGTCGCGACGCGCACCCGGGCCGGGAGCTCCGCGACGGCGGCACGCCAGGCCCAGGCCGCACCCGCGAAGACCAGCGCCGTGACCGCCCAGAGGAGCCACGGCACGTCGGTGTCGAGGAGGGCGAGGGACAGCGGGAAGACCGCCATGCCGACCGAACCCGCCGTCTGGAACACGCCGATCGCCCGACCGCGGACCGCGGGGTGCGGCGCCTCCGCCATCACGGCGTTCGCAGCGGGCAGGGCGACCATGTCCGCTGCGGCGATGAGCACCGCGACGGCCACCACGTACGACCAGGCCGCCGCTCCCGACAGCGGGGGCAGGACGACGAGCGGCACCACGGCCAGCGCCGTCAGCCCGGCGCCGACGGCGACGAGCACGCCGCGGTCGAAGCCGGCGACCCACCGGGTCACGGAGGTCTGCAGGCACGCCGCCAGCCCCGTCGCGACGGCGAACTGCACCGGAGCGACCGCCGCCGGCATGTGCCAGCGCTCGACGAACAGGACGCTGAGTGCGACGTTGGGCAGGACCATCGCCGGGCCGATGAGGAACTGCCCGAGGGTGATGAGGCGCATCGACCGGTCGGCGGCGAACTCCCGGAGCGAGCCCGTCCGGTGGTCGTCGACGTCGCGTCCTCCCGGCTCGGACGTGCGCGCACCGCCCGTGGGCCGTGTGGCGAACACGACCGCGGCCGCGACGCTCGTCACGACGTTCGCGAGGACCAGCCACCGGAGCCCCTCGTGCCCGCCGCCGGCGAGCGTCACGGCGGCCACGACGGCTCCCGCGCCGAGCGCCGCTGCCTTGGTGGCCTCGAGGAAGGCGAACCACCGCTCGAACGGTCGACCGTCGGACAGGTCGTGGACGTACGCCGTCCACGACGTCCAGTAGAGCCGCTCGGACGCGTTCGCGAGGAAGATCGCGGCGAACACGACCACCGGGTCGTGCGCCACGAGGTACAGCGCGAAGCCGGCCGCGGACGTGAGGTTGTTCGTGATCATCGACGCCTTCGCGCCGAACCGGTCGGTGAGCACCCCGCCCAGCAGGCCCACGGGCAGCGCGAGCAGCGACGCCGCCGTCGAGAGCACGCCGATGAGCGCGAGGGAGAGGTCGGTGGTGAGGGTGAAGTAGACGATCGTCAGCGGCAGCGTGAGGCCGGCGCCGATGGTGTCGACGAGCACCGCGGAGGTGACCCAGCGGTGCTCGGTGAACGTGGCGAACGTGGCCCGGGAGCGGGCGCGGATGGAGAACACGGGGAATCCCTCGGAGTCGTCGCGCGGCGTCGGTGCCGCGCGGGCGTACTGGAAGCGCGCGGACGGGTGGTCCGCGTGGAGGGGGAGCCGGCTCTGGTGCCGGCTCAGCGCTTCGTTGCCATGACTCCGCTGTCGTCGGGGTGTTCGGGGTGCTCGGGTGTTCGGGGTGCTCCGGGGAGCCCGCCGTCACGCTACCGCAGGAGTAGCGTCCGGGCCATGCAGTTCCTCGTCAACGTGATCGACGACGGGCAGGCGGAGGCCACCGGTCGGACCGAGTCGGCGACCCGCGCCGAGATGGACGCGGTCGACGCGTTCAACGAGCGGTTGGGGGCCGCGATCGTCATCGCCGCCGGGGTGTCCGCGCCGTCGGACGCCGTGGTCGTCGACGCCCGGGGCGGAGCGACCTCGACGACGCCCGGGCTGGTCGGCGCTCCCGCCGAGTTCGTCGCCGGGTTCTGGGTCATGGACCTGCCGGACGCCGAGACCGCGTTGCGCGTCGCGGGCGAGGCGTCGGCGGCGTGCAACCGGAAGATCGAGCTGCGCCCGCTCCTCTGACCCGGCTCCGCACCAGGACGGCGAGGGCGCTCGCCGCAGTGACCGCGGCCCCCGCGACGAACGCCGCCGGGTACCCGCACGCCGCGACGACCGCGCCGGCGCCGGCCGCTCCGCCCGCCTGCCCGAGCACGAGTGCCACGAAGAGCATCGACGTCCCGGCCGCGGCCCGCTCGGGATCGATCTCGGTGCTCCACGCGATGAGGGAACCCGTCGCGGCGGTGTACCCCCAGCCGAACACCGCGCAGGACAACAGTGCGAGGACGGTCCACGCGGGCAGGGTCCCCAGGGCGAGGACGGCGAGCGCGACCGATCCGGCGGTGACCGCCCAGAGCGTGCGGGCGCCGAGCCGGCTCGTCCAGCGGGCGGTCACGACGACGGCCGCGCCGCCGGCCCCGAGCGCGATCCACGCCGACACCGACACGACGACCGGGGCGCCGGCGTCGACGAGGACCGAGCGGCCGTAGGTCCAGACGGCGGCCGATCCGGCGCCGAAGAGGAGCGCGACGGCGATGGGGGAGGCGTGGGCGCGGAGCCACCCTGCCGGCGTGGCCCGGGGGCGCGCTGGCGCCGGGGGACGCGGGCGGTCGCCGCCCGACGCGACCAGGAGCACGCCGCCGACGACCAGGGCGAAGACCCCCGACCACCCCCACGCGGTGCGCCAGTCCGGCAGGAGCACGAGCGCGAGCACCCCGGCGCCGACCAGCCCCGGCCCGGTGCCCGCGTTGACGATCGACTGTGCCCGGTCCTGCTCGGCGTCGGGAACCAGCCGGGCGACGAGCTGCACCAGCGCGGGCGACGCGAGCCCCGCGCCGGCCGACCCGAGCACCGACGCTGCGCCGAACCAGAGCGGCCCCGACGCCGCCGCCATCCCGAGCGCCCCGGCGCCCGCGACCAGCGCCGCGGCGGACACGAGCACCCGGGGGAGCCGTCGGGCGAACAGGAACCCGATCACCGCGCCGACGCAGTACACCGCCGATGCGCCCGCCGAGATCCCGCCCGCGACGTCGGCGCCGAGGCCGAGGTCGTGCTGCACGTCGGGCAGGAACAAGCCGTAGGCCAACCGCACGAGCCCGTAGGTGGCCGCGATGAGGCCGAGGCCGCTCGCGAGGAACAGCCGCTGCCGGTTCGAAAACGATCGTTTCACATTGGAGAGCCTAGGGTGCTCTCATGGCGATGCGTCCAGGGACCGAGCAGAAGCTCCTCGACGCCGCGGAGGAACTCTTCTTCACGCGGGGCATCGTCGCGACCCCGATAGACGCCGTCCTCGCACGAGCCGGTGTCTCCAGCGCGACGCTCTACCGCGGGTACCCGAGCAAGGAGTCCCTCGTCGCCGCCGTCCTCGAGCGTCGGCACGACGACTGGCTCGTCGTCTGGGACGCTGCCGTCGCCGCCGCGCCGGACGACCGGGGGCGGCTGCTCGCGGTGTTCGACGCGCTCGACGCCTACCGCACCACCGAGCGGGGTTCCCGCTGGTGCGCCTTCCTCGGCACCGCCGCCGAGTACGCCGAGGCCCCGGAGGGCGTGCACGAGGTCCTCGGGCTCGAGACCGGCACGCTCCGCCGACGTCTGACCGCGTTCGCCGGACCCCTGGTGCCGTCCGGAGCCGCGGAGCTCGCCGACCAGCTCCTCCTCGTCGTCTCGGGCTACCTCGCGATGCGCCTGCGTAACCCGGCGCTCGGCACCGACACGGCGCGGACGATCGCTGCCGCCCTGCTCAGCGCGGCAGCGGGACGACCTGTTCGGCCAGCAGCCCGAGCCCGATGAGCACCATGAGCACGCCGGACACCTTCGTCACGACGATGCTCGCCCGCGGCCTGGACCCGAGGATCCGCCGTGCCGCGAGCGCGACGAGCAGGTAGACCACCGCGCAGTCGAGCAGGTGCAGGCTGCCGAGCACGCCCATCTGCACGGGCGCGGGCCAGCCGTGCGGGGACACGAACTGCGGCAGGAGCGCCAGCAGCAGGAGGACCCCCTTCGGGTTGATGCCGCTCACGCCGGCGCCCCGGAGGAACCGGGTCCGCGCGCTCGCCGCGTCAGCCGCGTCAGCCGCGTCAGCCGCGTCAGCCGGGACCGCCGCGTCGGCCGAGACCGCAGGCGCGCTCCGCGCGCGGAGCGTGCTCACCCCGAGGTACAGCAGGTACGCCGCCCCGGCGAACGTCAGCACGGCCAGGGCCGCCGGGTACTCGGTCACGAGCGCCCCGATGCCGAGCGCCACGACGACCACGACGACGACGTACCCGGCCACCATCCCCGCGATCGACGGCAGCACGGAGCGCGGCTGCAGCCCGGCGGCGATCGCGTACGCCCAGTCCGCTCCGGGGGTGAGTGCGAGCAGGAGCGCGACGGTCCAGAACTGCAGCACGAGGGTCAGGTCCACAGCCCGAGACGCTACGGAAGATCGGGCGGGATGTGCTCCGGTTCTCCCGCGCGACACCCGGATGTCCTGCAATGATTGCCGCCATGGACGCACTCGACCGGGAGATCCTCTCGTTGCTGCAGCACGACGGCCGGATGAGCGCCACCGACCTGGCCGCCGAGGTCGGGCTGAGCCTCTCCTCGTGTCACCGTCGGCTGAAGGCACTCGAGCAGTCCGGGGCCATCGAGCGGTACCGGGCGGTGGTCTCACCCGAGGCGGTCGGTTTGCACTTCGAGGCGATCGTGTTCGCGACCCTCGGCCGCACCGACCTCGAGACGATCGGCGGCTTCGAGGAGCGGGTCCGGGCGATGCCGAACGTCGTCGAGGCGCAGCGGCTGTTCGGCGACCCGGACTACCTCCTGCGTGTCCTCACACGTGACCTCGCCGCCTACCAGGAGTTCTACGACACCGAACTCGGTACCTTGCCCGGTGTGCAGCGGATCTCCTCCACGCTCGTGATGAAGCGCGTCACCTCCGACGGGACGGTGCCCCTCGCATGAGCGGCTCGCGTGCCGCGCGGATCACCCGCCGGTCCCTGCTCGTCGGTGGGGCGGCCGTCGTCGCCGCGGGTGCCACCGCCGAGGCCGTCAACCTCCGCCTCCTGCCCGGCCGGTCGACGATGTACCGGGTGCTCGGGCTGGACGGCCCGGCGGGAACCATCCCCGACGTCGACCCGGTGCCCTCCACCTCGGGCTCGTTCGTGTCGTCAGCGCGGAAGGGCGAGACCGTCGGCTGGACGATCGCCGCGCCCGAGGTCGACGGACCCCTGCCCGTCGCGGTCGCCCTGCACGGCTACGGCGACGACCACACCGACTTCTTCGGCTCCCACCTCGGGTACGACCGGTTCCTCGCCGCGCACGTCGCCGCCGGGGGCGCACCCTTCGCGATCGCCTCGGTCGACGGCGGCAACCGCTACTGGCACCGGCGGGCTGACGGCGACGACCCCGCCGCGATGGTCGTGGACGAGTTCCTCCCCCTGCTCACCGACACCGCCCGGCTCGCGTTCACCGGGTACTCGATGGGCGGGTACGGCGCACTGCACCTCGGCGGGGTGCTCGGGTCGGCACGGGTCCGGGCGGTCTCCGCGATCAGCCCGGCGCTCTGGACGTCGGCTGGCGACACCGCTCGCGGCGCGTTCGACGACGCCGCCGACTTCCGCGCGAGCACCGCGCTCGGACGCCAGCGCTCCCTCGACGGGGTCGCGGTCCGCGTCGACTGCGGCACCGGCGACGGCTTCGAGCCCGCGGTCCGCACCTACGTCAACGGCTTCGCGGAGCGCCCGGCCGGCGGCTTCGAGCCCGGCGGCCACACGCACGCCTACTGGCGGCGCATGGCGCCGCAGCAGATCGCGTTCCTTGCGCGGCACCTGCGGTCCTGACCCGGGCGCTGGACTTCAGGCGCGACCCACGTCCGCCTGCCTGCGCACCTGCGCCGCGCCTCCCGTCCGCCGTCCGCATGCCTGGTCTTTTCGGGCGTACCAAGTCGAATCGGGCGTACCGGGCCGAACGAAACGACCGGGTACGCCCGAAAAGACCAGGTACGCCCGGAAGGACCCGGCGACCTAGGCGCGACCGCGGTTGCGGCGGCGGATCTCCCTCGGCGCCCGCCCGGCCATGAACGACCGCGCGGGGTCGACGAGGAAGCCCTGGCGCAGCGCCTCACGGCCGACGAGCATCCGGAAGCCCATCTGGTCGCGGTTGCTCAGCGTGACCTCGGCCTGGAAGACGCGCCCAGCGAGGGTGATCTCGGTGAGCACGACGATCCGCTCCTGCGTGTGCCCCGTCGAGCTGCGGACGACGCGCCGGTCGTGCACGTCGCACTCGATCGTGACCGCATCGGCGTCGGTGTCCTGCCACGGGTGCACCGAGAAGCGCACCCGGTCGCCGGGGAGCTCCTCGAGGTCGAATGCGTGCAGCGCCGAGCTCCGGGCGCCGGTGTCCAGCTTGACCTTGATCCACGGGATGCCGAGGCCCGGCAGCCCCGCCCACTCCCGCCACCCGGCGACGACGAGTCCGCCGTTCGGGGACTTCGGTTCTCGGGCCATGTGCTCATCCTGTCGCATGCGGGGCCGAGCACACGCATGCTTGGATGGGGCGTCGCCGTCGATCCCGGACCCCTCGGAGCACCCCCGATGAAACTCGCCATCCTGTCGCGTGCCCCGCACGCGTACTCGACCGAGCGCCTCAAGGCCGCAGCGATCGACCGCGGGCACGAGGTCAAGGTGCTCAACACCCTGCGGTTCTCGATCGACCTGACCGGGGACGACCCCGACCTGCAGTACCGCGGCAAGCTCCTGTCCGACTACGACGCCGTCCTGCCGCGCATCGGGAACTCGATCACCTACTACGGCACCGCGGTGGTCCGGCAGTTCGAGCAGATGGACGTCTACACGCCGAACACCGCGAACGGCATCACGAACTCGCGCGACAAGCTCCGGGCGAACCAGATCCTCTCCCGGCACGACATCGGCATGCCGGCGACCACGTTCGTGGCGGGCCGCGCGGACGTCCGCGGGGCGATCGAGCGGGTCGGGGGCGCTCCGGTCGTGATCAAGCTGCTCGAGGGCACGCAGGGCATCGGCGTGATCCTCGCACCGGAGGCGAAGGTCGCCGAGTCGATCGTCGAGACGCTCCACTCGACGAAGCAGAACGTCCTCATCCAGTCGTTCATCTCGGAGAGCCGCGGCAAGGACATCCGCGCGCTCGTCGTCGGCGACCGGGTGGTCGCGGCGATGCGCCGGAGTGCGTCCGGCGACGAGTTCCGGTCGAACGTGCACCGTGGTGGGACGGTCGAGCAGGTCACGCTCACCCCGGAGTACGAGGAAGCCGCGGTCCGCTCGGCGCAGATCATGGGCCTGCGCGTCGCCGGGGTCGACATGCTCGAGGGGAACGACGGACCGCTCGTGATGGAGGTCAACTCGTCGCCGGGCCTCGAGGGCATCGAGCGCGCCACGGGCCTCGACATCGCCGGCGCGATCATCGACTTCATCGCGAACCAGGTCGCGTTCCCGGAGATCGACGTCCGCCAGCGACTCTCGGTGTCGACCGGCTACGGCGTGGCCGAACTCCTCGTGCACACCAACGCCGACCTGGTCGGGAAGACCATCAAGGAGTCGGGGCTGTGGGACCGGGACATCACCGTCCTGACGCTGCACCGCGGGTCGAGCGTGATCCCGAACCCGCGCAGCGGCGTCGCCCTCGAGCCCGGCGACCGACTGCTCTGCTTCGGCAAGCTCGAGGAGATGCGGTCGATGATCCCCGAGCGGCGGAAGCGTCGCGCGAAGCTCCGGAAGCTGCCCAAGGAGCCGCGCCCGACCGAGGTCTGAGGGCCCTGAACGAGCGCTGTCCGCCGCCGTTCAGCGCATCCGGATCGCGTACCCAGGCCAGATGCGGAAGTATGTGTCGGTGACGATCATGACGGAACGGCCGATCGACCAGGCGACGAGCAGCGAAACCGAGCGGCCGGGCAACGCGACGGCCAAGCACGACAACGTCGCGCTGCTCTCGGTCGCGACGACCGTGGCCGAACGCGTGACGACCTCGGCCGACATCGAGGAGAAGCTCCGCGGCGTGCTCCGCCGACTGCGCCTGCCGATGGGGCTGCTCGAACGCGTGGCAGGCGTGAAGGAACGCCGGAACTGGGGCGAGGGTCAGTCCTTCCAGGACGCCGCGATCGACGCCGGCCGCCGTGCCATGGCCGAGGCGGGCATCCGCCCCGAGGACGTCGGGCTCCTCATCAACACCTCCGTGACCCGACCGCACCTCGAGCCGTCGGTCGCCGTCCGGCTGCACCACGGCCTCGGGCTGCCGTCGTCGGCGATCAACTTCGACATCGCGAACGCATGCCTCGGGTTCGTCAACGCGATGAGCGTCGCCGCGGGCATGATCGACTCCGGGCAGATCAAGTACGCGCTCGTGGTGGACGGCGAGGACGCCGACCAGGTGCAGCTCAACACGATCGAGCGCCTCAACCAGGGCGGCCGGAACCGCAAGGACTTCATGAGCGAGTTCGCCAGCCTGACGCTCGGCTCCGGTGCGGCCGCTGCCGTGCTCGGCCCGGCGGACATGCACCCGGGCGGGCACCGGATCGTCGGCGGCGTCACCCGCGCGGCGACCCAGTGGTACGACCTCTGCGTCGGCAGCGTCGACGGCATGTTCACCGACGCGAAGATGCTGCTCAAGGGCGGCATGGAGCTCGTCGTCGCCGCCTGGAACGAAGCGCGCTCCCACTTCGACTGGGCCGACATGGACCGGTACGTGCTGCACCAGGTCTCCGACGTGCACACGAACGCGTTCGTCGAGGCGATCGGCGTCCCGCGCGACAAGGTCCCCACGACCTACGAGCGGTTCGGCAACGTCGGTCCGGCGTCGATCCCGATCACCCTGGCCGACGAGGTTGCCCGCGGCTCGATCCGTCCCGGCGACCGGGTGTTCCTCGGTGGCGTCGGCTCGGGCATCAACACGGCGATGATGGAGCTGCGCTGGTGAGGTCCGGCCTCCCACGCGTCGCCTCCGCTCCGGCTCCGGCGACGCTCCCGCCGCCCCTGCCCGGACTCGACCCGGCGTGGTCCCGGCTCGTGACGGTTCCGTCGTCGGTCCCGTCGTCGGTCCCGGGAGGCGCGGATCGCCCCGCCCGGACCTGGCACCTCCTCGACACGGCCGGCTCCCTGGCGGCGCTCGGCGTGGAACCCGTCGGCACGCTGCTGTGCGTGCACGGCAACCCGACGTGGTCGTACCTGTGGCGCTCGGTGCTCCGCACCTCGCTCGAGGTCGCCGCCGCCGGCGGACCCGCGTGGCGGGTCGTCGCGGTCGACCAGCTCGACATGGGCTTCTCGGAGCGCACCGGGGTCCAGCGGGCGCTGCCGCAGCGCGTCGCCGACCTGGGCGCCCTGACCGACGAACTCGGACTGACCGGGCCCGTCGCCACCCTCGGCCACGACTGGGGCGGTGTGGTCTCGCTCGGCTGGGCGGTCGACCACCCGGACCTCGTGGTGGCCGTCGCGACGTGCAACACCGCCGTGCACCAGCCCGACGACGCTCCGATCCCCGCACCGCTGCGGTTGGCCCTGCGCCCGCAGCTGCTCGGCCGGGCGACGGTCCTCACGCCGGCGTTCCTCGAGACGACCCTGGCGATCGCGCACCCGAGGCTCGACCGTGGCGTCGCCGACGCCTACCGGGCGCCGTACCGCGGGGCTGCTCGGCGCGGAGGCATCGGCGGCTTCGTGGCCGACATCCCCGTCGACGCCGCCCACCCGAGCGCGCCGGAGCTCGACCGGATCGCCGCGGGGGTCGCTGCGCTCGACGTCCCCGCGCTCCTGCTCTGGGGGCCGCGCGACCCGGTGTTCCTCGAGCGGTACCTCGACGACCTGACCGAGCGGCTCCCGCAGGCCGACGTCCACCGCTTCGAGGGCGCCGGGCACCTGCTGCCGGACGACGCCGACGTCGCCGGGACGGTGTTCGACTGGCTCGGCAACCGCCTGCCGGAGGGCCACGTGCCCGCCGGGGCCGAGCCGCGCCTCCCGTCCGACGACCGTGGGAGCGACACCGGCACCGACGCGAGCCGCCCGCTGTGGGCGGCGTTGGACGACCTGCGCGACAGCGACGACGCGGCCCTCGTCGAGATGGCCGTCGCCGGCGGCCCCCGCACCGTGTCGTGGCGACTGCTCGCCCGCCGTGTGGACGAGATCGCCGCCGGACTCGTCGACCTCGGCGTCCGACCCGGCGACCGCGTGTCGCTGCTCGTCACCCCGGGCGCCGACCTGACCGCCGTCCTCTACGCCTGCGTGCGGATCGGAGCGGTCGTCGTCGTGGCCGATGCCGGCCTGGGACTCCGCGGACTGACCCGAGCCGTCCGCGGAGCCCGTCCCGACTGGATCATCGGCGCGCTGCCGGGCCTCGGTGCCGCTCGCGCGCTCGGCTGGCCCGGGCGACGCATCGCGACCCTGGCGCTCCCCGCGCCCGCTCGTCTTGCGCTCCGCGTCGAGCACTCACTCGTCGACGTCGCTCGGCGCGGTGCCGTGCGTCTCGCCGCCGGTGTCGCGCTGCCGGAGGCGCCGTCGTCCGACGCACCCGCGGCCGTGCTCTTCACGTCGGGGTCGACCGGCCCGGCGAAGGGCGTCGTCTACACGCACGGGCAGCTCGGAGCCGTGCGGGACGCCCTCGCGACCCAGTACGACATCGGGGTCGGGACCGGCCTCGTCGCCGGGTTCGCTCCGTTCGCGCTGCTCGGACCCGCGCTCGGTGCCCGGTCGGTCGCGCCGGACATGGACGTCACCGCCCCGCGGACGCTGACGGCTCGCGCTGTCGCCGACTCCGTGGCGGCCGCCGACGCGACCGTGGTGTTCCTGTCGCCGGCGGCGCTCGCGAACGTCGTCGCGACGGCGTCCGCGCTCACCGATGCCGACCGTGCGGCGCTCGGCCGCGTGCGGCTGTTCCTGTCCGCGGGTGCTCCAGTGTCGGCGGCGCTGCTGACCGCCGCGACCGCACTCATGCCGAACGCGAGCGCCCACACGCCCTACGGGATGACCGAGGGGCTGCTCATGACCGACGTCGACCTCGACGGGGTGCGCGCCGCGGCCGGTGCCGACCAGGACGGGATCTGCGTCGGGGTCCCGGCCGCGAACGTCCGCGTGCGGATCGCGCCGCTCGACGACGACGGCGAGCCGACGGGCGCCCTGACGGACGACCCCGGCGTCACCGGCGAGATCGTCGTCGCCGCGCCGCACGTCCGGGATCGCTACGACCGGCTGTGGCGGCAGAACCGGGTGTCGCGCCTCGGCGTGGCCGACCCGCGCGGACACCGCACCGGTGACGTCGGACACCTCGACGCCGCCGGGCGACTCTGGGTCGAGGGTCGGCTGCAGCACGTCATCACGACGCCGGGCGGGGTGGTGACCCCGGTCGGTCCCGAGCAGCGGATCGAGCGCGTCGACGGTGTCGGCCGTGCCGGACTCGCGGGCACCGGGCCGCGCGGCACGCAACAGGTCGTCGCCGTCGTGGAGACGACCGGTCAGCGGCGCGCTCGACGTCCCGCGCTCGCCGAGCCCGGCCTCGCCGCAGCGGTCCGGGCGGCCGCCGGCGTCCCCGTCGCCGCCGTGCTGACCGTGCCCGAGCTGCCGACCGACATCCGGCACAACTCGAAGGTCGACCGTGCTCGCCTGTCCCGGTGGGCGACCGCCGTGCTCGCCGGTGGGCGGATGGTCCGGCCGTGAGGGTCCTCGTCACCGGTGCCAGTGGCTTCCTCGGGCGGGCGACGGCTGCGGCCGTGCGGGATGCCGGGCACGAGGTCCGGACGTTCCAGCGTCGTCCCTCGGGAGTGCCCGGGGTGTCCGACGTCCTCGGCACGATGACCGACGGTGCCGCCGTCGTCCGTGCGGTGACGGGCACGGACGCCGTCGTGCACCTCGCCGCGAAGGTGTCGCTCGCCGGCGACCCGGCCGACTTCGTCCGCGTGAACGTCGACGGCACCCGGACGATCGTCGACGCCGCCCGCGCCGCCGGGGTCGAGCGGTTCGTCTTCGTCTCCTCGCCGTCGGTCGCGCACACCGGCTCGTCGCTCGTCGGTGTCGACGCCGGACCAGCCGAGCCGTCGCGTGCGCGCGGCGACTACGCCCGGACGAAGGCCGCCGCGGAGCTCGTCGCGATCGGTGCGGACGCCCCCGGGTTCGCGGTCGTCGCCGTCCGCCCGCACCTGGTGTGGGGACCGGGTGACACGCAGCTCGTCGGACGGATCGTCGACCGTGCCCGGTCCGGGCGGCTGCCGCTCCTCGACTCCGGAGCGGCGCTCATCGACACGCTCTACATCGACAACGCGGCGTCCGCGATGGTCGCCGCCTTGTCGCACGCGGCCGACGAGGGCGTGCACGGGAACGCGTACGTCGTCACGAACGGGGAGCCCCGGCCGGTCGCCGACCTGCTCGCCGGGATCTGCACCGCGTCCGGTGTGCCCGCGCCGCGGTGGCACGTGCCGGCCGGGGTGGCCCGGGCCGCCGGGTCGCTCGTCGAGGCCGTGTGGCGGATCCGCCCCGGGCAGGACGAGCCGCCGATGACGCGGTTCCTGGCGGAGCAGCTGTCAACGGCGCACTGGTTCGACCAGCGCCGGACCCGGCGGGACCTGCAGTGGGCGCCGGCGGTGTCGATCGACGAGGGTCTGGAGCGCCTGGCGGCTGCGCGTCCGTCTGACGCGGGCCTGCCCGCCGGTCAGACCTCGTCCGCGGCGACGTAGACCCAGGCGGTCGTGCCGGACTCGAGCGTGACCTCGATCCGCTGGTAGTCGGCGACCTCGTAGCGGTCCACCTCGCGGAGCTGCCACTCGTACCCGAGCACGAGGTACGCGCCCTCGACCCGGTCCTCGGGCGTCCCGCGCCGCAGGATCGGGTGCCGGTCGGAGCCGCTCGTCCGGATGACCGCGGGGTCGGTGATCGTCACCCAGTCGAGGCGCCAGCCGGGGAGCGCGTCCTCCACGGTCCGCACGACGCGGCCGAACAGGGCGTCCTGCACGTCGGACTGGCGGAGCGTGCCGGAGGAGAAGACGCGGTGGACGTCGCCGTGGGTGGGCGCCGGTCGCCGTGGGCGCGCGGGTGCGATGGTCGGCGTCGAGGTCCAGACGATCGCACCGGCCACCCCGGTGAGTCCGAGGTGGAGGAGCCCGACGACGGCGAGGATGCCACCCCACGCGCCGCTCGCGGTCCCGCCGTGCGCCACGCTGACCCCGACCGCGACGATCCCGACGACGCAGCAGGTGAGCGCGAACGCGCCGAGACCGATGACCCAGCGTTGCCCGGGGGAGAGACGATGCACGGGCCGAGGCTAACGGATTCCCAGGGCGCCGCTCCGGCCTGGCGACCGCGACGCGGTCAGCCGGTGAAGCGCTCCCAGAGCTCGGTGATGATCGGCCAGACGTCACCGGCGCGGTCGGCGGACCCGACGGCGACGAGGACCACCGGCACGACCGTGACGGCCAGGGCGACGAGGACCGCGAGCACGACGGCGATCGTCGCCGTGGTTGTGTGCCGGCGGGTGGCCGCGAGGACGAGGAGCGCGAGGACCACGACGGCACCGAGCAGCGCCACGACGGTGACCCGGACGAACGGGAACGGCACGAGCCCGGACGTCGTCGCGGTGACGCCGCCGAGGAACCCGACCAGGGGGAGGAAGGCCCCGAGCGCGGTGGCGAGCACGAGGACGACGCCGATGCCGCTCGCCACCCAGACCCCGCGGGGTCGGGGGCGCCGGGGTCGCGTCCGGCGGTTGCCCGACCACGCGGTGGTCATGGGCGGGCCGCGGCCTCGGCGGCTGCGTCGGCCGGACGGGATGCGGCCTCCGTGCCGGCGGACGCCGCGGCGGCACCGCCCAGGGGCGACGGCTCGTCGTCGAACGGACCGTGCACGTCGAGCACGCGCACGTCGACGCTCGTCGGGAGGCCGGACACCTGCTGCGCCGCGGCCGTGACCTGCTCGCGGACCTCGTCGGCCACGGCGACCACGGGCTGCGGGTAGGTGACGACCACGGAGACCTGCACGTCGAGCGTGCCGTCCCCCTCGTCGACCTGCACACCGGCGGTGCCGGCACTCCGGCCGAGCCGCTCGCGGAGCTGGTCCGCGGCACGGGAGGCGATGCCGCCGAGGTGGTGCACCCCGGGGACACCCAGCGCCGTCTCGGCGACGGTGCGTGCCACGAGCGTCGCGGTGGTGGCGTCGTCGGGGAGCGGCTCCGTCAGTTCGGCGGGCAGGACCACCTCGGTGACCTGGGTGTGCGCGTTCGGGTCGTGCTGCATGGTTCCTCCTCGTTCGGTTCCGCCGGAACGCGTCGGGGCACCCGACTCGCGAGTGCCCCGACACGGTTCGTGCGACCTACTTCTCGAAGACGTCCTTGACGTCCTCACCGGTCTGCTTGACGCTGGCGGAGGCCTGGTCCTTCTTGCCCTCGGCGACCTTCGAGTCGTCGTGGGTGGCCTTGCCGACGGCTTCCTTCGCCTTGCCGGCGAGGTCCTGGGCAGCGTTCTTGATCTTGTCGTCGAGTCCCATGAGGGTTCCTTCCTTCGGTCGGGCGGGTGCCCGGTGGGTGGTGCTGGAGTGGGTGAGCCGGGAGGCTCGGGGTGCGTCCGTCAGACGGCTGTCAGCGGACGCGGGTCGACTTCGCCAGGGCGGAACGGGTCCCGCCGGTGAGGTGCACGAGCACCGGCACCTGGCGACCGAGGGTCCGGTCGAGGACGGCGACCGCGCGGTCGACGGCGTCGAGCACGGTGACCGCGTCCCCGCCTCGGCGGACCGCGACACGGATCCGGGCGGCGCGCTGCCGTCGGACGAGGTAGGTGTCGACGCGGGACCCGACGACGTCGCGGACGCCCTCGAGCTCGTGGTCGACGACGTCCCGGACGAGTGCGACGTTGACCGTGACGGCGTCGTCGCCGGAGCGCTCTCGGACGGCGACGGACGTGCCGCCACCACCGCGGGTGAACACCCACACGAGGGCGAGCACGACGACCACGGCGCAGACGGCGACGACGATCCACAGCGAGGACGTGGGCACGTCCAGGCTGCGCGGGAGCTCGACGTACGGTGCGATCGCGTCGCGGACGGCGGGCAGGACGCCCGCGCCGACGACGAGGCCGACCACGACGGCGACGAGTCCGAGGACGAGGAGGATGATCCGGTTGAGGGTCCGGTTGCTCTTGGTCATGCCAGGGTTCCCTTCTCCTCGACGCGCACGCGGACGCTGCGGCCGAACCGTTCGTCGAGCCCGCTGAGGCGGTCGCGGACCGCGTCGCGCACGACGGCTTCGTCCACCGGGATCCCCGTGACCGGGACCACTCGGACCTCGGTCCGGCGGCCGCGTGCGGTCGCGGAGGCGTTGCCCTCCGGGACCCCGGCGGCTGCTCCGGCGGCGTTCGCGGCGGTCGAGGCGACGATGCGGGTGTCGATGATGACGGCACCGCGGTCGTGTTCGACGACGGAGCGGTGCTGGCGGCCGGGCCCCAGGGCCAGGACGATCAGCACGATGCCGAGGACGACGAGCACGACGGCGACGATCTCGGCGATGGTGACGAACGCGGCGTCCGGACGGAGCGCTGCACTCACCACCGTCTGCGGGTCGGCGATGAGCGGCGGGCGTCCGATGCCCGCGAGGACCGACTCGGTGCCGACCCAGGCGGCGACGAGCGCGAGCACCACGAGCGTCACCGCGACGGCGGTCGAGCGGGAGCGGTGGACGCTCCGACGACGGATGCGTCGTTCGACGGAACCGTTGCTCATGGTGGCCTCCTAGGCGGTGCGGGTACCGCGCGGACGCACGATCCCGGTGAGTTCGATGTGGGCGCTGCCGACGCGGCGGCCGGTGAGGTCGCCGACGCGCCCCTTGACCTCCTCGGCGATCCGGGCCGAGCGGCCGACGACGTCGTCGCCCGCCGCGATCGGCCCGGTGATGTCGAGGGCGAGTGCGCCGGACGCGTCGCCGAGTCCGACCCGCACCCGCTTGGCGGGGGCGCCGAGCCGTTCGGCCGCGACGGCCCGCGCCAGCGAGGTCAGTGCGCGGGCGGTGATCTCGACGCGGCCCGGGACGTCCGGGCCCGCGCTCACCGGGAGCTCCGGCGCCCGGTCAGCACGTCGGCGAGGGCACCGCGGTCGATGCGTCCCGTCACGAGCGCGGCCACGAGGGCCCCGACCGCGCCGAACACGACCACGAGCACGAAGCCCCAGAAGCCGAACTGGAGTGCCACGACGGCGAGGATCGCCCCGATGAGGGCTCCGATCAGGGTGTTGCTCATGCGACTCGCGCTTCCTTCTTCTCGTCGTCCTTGCTGCTGTCGTCGTCGTCGCCCGGGATGAAGACGTCCTGGACGGTGACGTTGACCTCGGCGACCTCCATGCCGACGATCTGCTCGAGCGCACGGGCGACGCCGGCACGGACGCCGTCGGCGACCTGCTGCAGCGCGACCGGGTACTCGGCGACGATCACGATGTCCGCGGCGACCTGCTTCTCGCCGACCTCGACCTTGACGCCCTGGCCGAAGTCGCGCTGGCCGATCGCGTCGCGGAGGGCGCCGATGGCACGGGCTGCACCGTTGCCGAGCGAGTGGACGCCGTTCACCTCGCGGGCTGCGATGCCGGCGACCTTCGACACGACGGTGTCGTCGATGACGGTCTTGCCGGTGACGCCGGCCGAGCCGGTGGGGGTCCCGGTGGTGCGCGCTGCCGCCGTGGTGGTGGTGGCCGGGGTGATGGTGGTGTCAGCCATTGTCGTTCCTTCCGTTGTCCCGCCGGGCGTTCCCAGCGGTTGCTGTTCACGGATGAGACGGGGCACACCAGAGGTTCGTCACACGGGCTGCGACGGATTCAGCGAAGTTCCAGTGACACGGGCAGGGAAGCGGGTTCTCGTCCCCCACCTGTCGAGGCGCTCAGCGCCGAGCGCCGGATCCGTCCGCTCGGTTGCGCGCTGTGCCGGCCCGGATCGAACGCACGGCCGCCATCGGGGACTCGCCCCGTTCCTCCAGGAAGAGCTGCTGGAGCCGTCGCGGTCGCACGCCGGCCGCGTCGGCGATCGCCTGCAGGGTCAGGGTGTCGTCCGGGTGCTCCTCGATGAACGCGACGGCCCGTCGGAGCCGCCAGGAGGCGCGTCCCGGCCGGGCGGCGAGCGAGGCGCGCAGCGTCGTGGCCGGGTCCTCCCCGAACCGGTCGCGGTAGGCGGCGGCGAGGCGGCCGTGGTTCGTGAACCCCCACCGGCGGCCGACCTCGGTGACGCTCTCGTCGCCGTCCGCGTGCAGGAGCTCGCGACGGACCCGGTCGAGCCGGTGGTCCCGGAGGAACCGGTGCGGGGTCGTGTCGAGGGTGCGCGCGAACACGTCCTGCAGCCCGCGCTGGCTGAGGCCGCACGCGGCGGCGATCGCGCACACGGCGGGGCGTTCGGCAGCGTGGTCCTCGATGAAGCGGATGGCGTCGCGCAGCCGGTTCGCGACCGGGACGTCCGTGCCGCGGTTGCGGATCGGGAACGTGTCGAGGACGACGGTCGCGAGCCGTCGGTTGATCGCGGTGCGCATCGGTCCGAGCACGCGGTCGTCGACGAGCACCGGCCCGAGTTCCCGGACGAGGTGCCGGAGCGGTTGCTGGCGGGCGACGACCTCGTCCTGCTGGTCGAACAGGAGTGGCCCCTCGGGGAGTCGGAAGCCGAGGTCCCGGCCGACCTCGCGGAGGAACCGGTCGGCGACGTGGATCCCGTTGTAGACCGTGCCCGACGACTCGAAGCGGTACGCCTCGGTCGAGGAGGCGATGTAGGGGCTGCCGGGCTCGACGACCCTGGTCCGGTCGGCGAAGTGCATCTCGAGGCGTCCCCGGGTGAGCCAGAACACCACGTGGTCGTCCCGCGGACCGATCACCCCACCGCGCTTGCCGCCCTCGGCGCGCATGGTCCGGAGGGTCAGGTCGTCGTCGCCCACGACGGTGTACTCGTACCGGGCGTCCTGGGTGGCGAACGTGTCCGAGGCGAACTCGGAGCCGTGGTACTCGGCCTCGAAGATGTCCGAGTAGGCGGAGCCGTCGCCGTCGGTGAACCGCAGTCGGCGGAATCCGTTCGACGACGAGGCGCTCATGCCGGGCATCCTGCCACGCTTGCGTCCTGGTCCGGAAGCGATACCCTAGGGGGGTACCGTACTCGACCGCGACGGAGGACAGCGTGCACGAACACGTCGGCTACATCGGCGACAAGGACGACCTGCTCAAGCGGCTCCGCCGTGCCGAGGGGCAGGTGCGCGGGATCGCCCGGATGGTCGAGGACGAGACGTACTGCATCGACGTCCTCACCCAGATCTCCGCAGCGAACCGGGCGCTCGAGCGCGTGGCGCTGTCCCTGCTCGAGGACCACCTGCGGCACTGCGTCGCCGAGGCCGTCGCCGAGGGTGGCGACGCCGCGAACGCCAAGGTGCGCGAGGCGAGCGACGCCATCGCCCGGCTCGTCCGCTCCTGACGAACGTCCATCCGCATCCTGAAGGGAACCACCGTGCACACCGAACTCCTGCTCGTCGAGGGCATGACCTGCGACCACTGCGTGATGAGCGTCACCGAGGAACTCAGCGAGCTCGCCGACGTCTCCGACGTGGCCGTCCAGCTCGTGCCGGGCGGACGCTCCTCGGTCACCGTGACGTCGGCAGCCCCGGTGGCACCCGCTGCGCTCGACGCCGCGGTGTCCGAGGCCGGGTACGAGGTCGTGCGGTCGTGACGGACGTCGTCGAGCTCGACATCACCGGGATGACGTGCGCGTCCTGCGCGAACCGCATCGAACGGAAGCTCGGCAAGCTCCCCGGCGTCACGGCGACGGTCAACTACGCCACCGAGAAGGCGACGGTCGCCGGCTCCGACGACACCGCCACGCTCATCGCCGCGGTCGAGGCCGCCGGGTACGGCGCCACGGTGCCGCAGGCGCCGACCCCGACCGGTCCCGACGGCGCGGACGCGCCCGTCGACGACCCCGCTGCGCCGCTCCGGCAGCGCCTGGTCGTCTCGGCCGTCCTCGCGGTCCCCGTCGTCGTGCTGTCGATGGTGCCCGTCCTGCAGTTCCCGGACTGGCAGTGGCTGGCCCTCGCGCTCGCTGCCCCCGTCGCGGTGTGGGGAGCGCTGCCGTTCCACCGTGCCGCGTGGGTGAACGCCCGGCACGGTGCCGCGACGATGGACACGCTCGTGAGCGTCGGCGTCCTCGCCGCGTTCGGCTGGTCGCTCTACGCGCTGTTCCTCGGCGACGCCGGCACGACCGGCATGCACATGACGTTCTCGTGGTTCGCGACCGACCCTGAGGCGAGCGACCTGTACCTCGAGGTCGCGTCCGCCGTGACGGTGTTCATCCTCGCCGGCCGGTACATGGAGGCCCGGGCGAAGCAGCAGTCCGGTGCGGCCCTCCGTGCCCTGCTCGAGCTCGGGGCGAAGGACGCGACCGTGCTGCGCGGGGCGACCGAGACCCGCGTGCCCGCTGCTTCGCTCGTCGTCGGTGACCTGGTCGTCGTCCGACCGGGGGAGCGGATCCCGAGCGACGGCACCGTCCGCGACGGGTCGTCCGCCGTCGACCTCAGCATGCTCACCGGCGAGTCCGTCCCGGTCGAGGTGCGTCCCGGCGACGACGTCACCGGTGCGACCGTCAACGTCGGCGGCCGGCTCGTCGTGACCGTCACACGCGTGGGCGCCGACACCGAACTCGCCCGGATGGGTCGGCTCATCGAGGACGCCCAGACCGGCAAGGCCGCGGTCCAGCGCCTCGCCGACCGGGTCTCCGGGGTGTTCGTGCCGATCGTCATCGGGCTCGCCGTGCTGGCGTTCGTCGGGTGGATCGTGTCCGGCGGCACCGTGACCGCCGCGTTCACGGCCGCCGTCGCGACGCTCATCATCGCGTGCCCGTGTGCCCTCGGGCTCGCGACGCCGACCGCGCTCCTCGTCGGCACCGGTCGAGGCTCGCAGCTCGGCATCCTCATCGGCGGCCCCCAGGTCCTCGAGAGCACCCGCGGCGTCGACACCATCGTGCTCGACAAGACCGGCACCGTGACCACGGGCGCGATGGCCCTGCGATCGGTCACCGGCAGTCCGGACGCCGACGACGCGACCGTGCTCCGGCTCGCCGCCGCGGTCGAGGACGGGTCCGAGCACCCGGTCGCCCGTGCCGTCGTCGAGGCCGCGCGGGCGCGCGGCCTCGACCCGTCCAGCGCGTCCGACTTCGCGTCGGCCCCTGGCGCGGGCGTCCAGGCCGTGGTCGACGGCGACGTCGTCCTGGTCGGCACGGTCCGGTGGCTCGCGGAGTCCTGGTCGATCACCGTCCCCGACGCCCTGGCCGGGGCCGTCGACACCGCCGAGGCCGCCGGCGGCACCGCGGTCGTGGTCGCCCGGAACGGCGCGGCGCTCGGCGTGGTCGTCGTCGGTGACACGGTGAAGCCCGAGGCGGCGGAGGCCGTCCGCCGCTTCGTCGCGCTGGGCCTGCACCCCGTCCTGCTCACCGGCGACAACGACGGCGCCGCCCGTGCGGTGGCGGCCGAGGTCGGCATCGACGAGGTGCACGCCCGCGCCACCCCGGCGTCGAAGCTCGACACCGTCCGCCGGCTGCAGGCCGAGGGGCGCAGCGTCGCGATGGTCGGCGACGGCGTCAACGACGCCGCGGCCCTCGCGGCGGCGGACCTCGGCATCGCGATGGGCGCGGGGACGGACGCGGCGATCGCGGCGAGCGACATCACCGTGGTCAGCGGCCGGCTCACCGTGGTGGCCGAGGCGATCCAGCTGTCACGGGCGACCTTGCGCACGATCAAGGGCAACCTGTTCTGGGCGTTCGCGTACAACGTCGCGGCGATCCCGCTCGCGATGGCTGGTCTCCTCAACCCGGTCCTGGCCGGTGCCGCGATGGCGTTCTCGTCGGTGTTCGTCGTGACGAACAGCCTGCGCCTCCGCCGCTTCACACCGCAGTCCTGACGCGGGGCAGGATGGGGGCGTGGTGCAGCTGCCAGGAGTCCTCGGGTCCGCCGGAGCGGTGCACGTCGCGCCGATGGCCGGTGGGCCGAGCACGCCGGGCCTCGTGACGGCCGCGGCGCGCGCTGGTTCGTTCGGCCAGCTCGCCGCCGGCTACCGGACGCCGGACGCCCTCGCGGCGGACATCGCCGCGGTGCGCCACGCGGGCGTGACCGGCTTCGGGGTCAACCTCTTCGTCCCGAACCCGGTCCCGATCACCGACGCCGAGTACGACCGCTACCGGGCGGCGCTCGGGAGCGACGTGCCGAAGCACGACGACGACGACGCTTGGCACGACAAGGTCGCCCTGCTGCTCGACGACCCCGTCCCCGTCGTCTCGTTCACGTTCGGCCTCCCCGGGGCCGAGGTGGTCCAGGCCTTCCGGCAGCGCGGGACGGTCACGATGCAGTCGGTCACGGACCCGTCCGAGGCGATCGCGGCCGAGGAACGTGGCGTCGACGTGCTCCTCGTGCAGGGGGCCGGCGCCGGCGGCCACTCCGCCGTCCTCGACCCGTCCCGTGCCCTCGAGGACCGGCCACTGCCCGAACTCGTCCGGGCCGTCCGTGCCGTGACGTCGCTCCCGGTGATCGCCGCCGGTGGCATCGGCGGTCCGGGCGACCTCCGCGCGGCGCTGGCGGCCGGCGCGTCCGCGGTGGCGGTCGGCACGTACGTGCTGCGCACCGACGAAGCGGGCACGAGCCGGACACACCGCGACGCCCTCGCCGACCCGGCGTTCGACGAGACCGCGGTCACCCGGGCGTTCACCGGGCGGCCGGCCCGGGCGCTGGTCAACGACTTCGTCCGGTCCCACCCGGACGCGCCGCTCGGGTACCCGGCGCTCCACCACCTCACCCGGCCGATGCGCACCGCTGCGGCGGCCGCGGGGGACCCGCAACGACTCCACCTCTGGGCGGGTCGGGGTTGGCGCGCCGCCCCGACCGGGCCGGTCGGGGTCGCCCTGGAGGCCCTGCTCGCCTGAGCGGCCCGGGTCCCGTCCACAGGGGCCCGGGTCCCGTCCACAGGGGCGCAGGCCCTGTGCGCGCGGTCGTCCAGACGGCACTACGCTCGGACGTGGTCCGCGACGCAGCGCTGCGGTGACCCGCGGACTCGCACGTCTTGAAGGTGACCCAGGAGGACCCAAGTGACCGAATCCGCTCCCGTCGACCCCACGTCGACCGCTGGTTGGAAGCAGCTGGACGGCATCGCCGCCGGCTTCACCCCGGACCTGCGAGGGTGGTTCGACAGCGACCCCGGTCGCGCCGAGCGCTACACGTTCCAGGCCGCCGACCTGACGGTGGACCTCTCGAAGGGCCTCGTCGACGACGAGATCCTCGGCGCCCTGCTCCAGGTCGCGAAGGACACCGGCGTCGCCGAGCGCTTCCAGGCGATGCTCGCCGGTGAACACATCAACGCCACCGAGGACCGCGCCGTCCTCCACACCGCACTGCGCCGCCCGAAGGGTGCCTCACCGGCGCTGGTCGTCGACGGCCAGGACGTCGACGCCGACGTGCACGCCACGCTCGACAAGGTCTACGGCTTCGCGACGAAGGTCCGCGACGGCTCCTGGACCGGCGTCACCGGCAAGCGCATCGAGACGGTCGTGAACATCGGCATCGGTGGCTCGGACCTCGGCCCGGTCATGGTCTACGAAGCCCTCAAGCCGTACGTGCAGCCCGGGCTCGCGGCGCGCTTCGTCTCGAACATCGACCCCGCGGACATCTACGAGAAGACCGCAGACCTCGACCCCGAGACCACGCTCTTCATCGTCGCGTCGAAGACCTTCGGCACGCTCGAGACCCTCACCAACGCCCGCCTCGCGCGCCAGTGGCTCTGGGAGAAGCTCGGCCTCACCGACGCCAGCGATGACGAGAAGTCGAACGCCGTCGCGAAGCACTTCGTCGCCGTGTCGACCGCGCTCGACAAGGTCGCCGCGTTCGGCATCGACCCGGAGAACGCCTTCGGCTTCTGGGACTGGGTGGGTGGCCGCTACTCGGTCGACTCCGCCATCGGCACGAGCGTCGTCATCGCCATCGGTCCGGAGAACTGGGAGCAGTTCCTCGCCGGTTTCCACGCCATCGACGAGCACGTCCGCACGACGCCGCTCGAGCAGAACGTCCCCGTCCTGATGGGCCTGCTCAACGTCTGGTACTCGAACTTCCTCGGTGCGCAGAGCCACGCGGTCCTGCCGTACACGCAGTACCTGCACCGCTTCGCCGCGTACCTGCAGCAGCTCACCATGGAGTCGAACGGCAAGCGCGTCCGCTGGGACGGCTCGCCCGTCACCACCGAGACCGGCGAGGTCTTCTGGGGCGAGCCGGGCACGAACGGCCAGCACGCGTTCTACCAGCTCATCCACCAGGGCACGCGGCTCATCCCGACGGACTTCATCACCGTCGCGAAGCCCGCGCACGCGCTCAAGGACGAGACCGGCGACGGCGGGGCCGTGCAGCCGGGGCAGGACGTCCACAACCTGTTCCTCGCGAACTTCTTCGCCCAGACGAAGGCGCTCGCGTTCGGCAAGACCGCGGACGAGGTTCGGGCCGAGGGCACCACCGATGAGGCGATCGTCGCCGCGCGCACCTTCACGGGCAACAAGCCGTCGACGTCGATCCTCGCGCCGGAGCTCACCCCGAGCGTGCTCGGCCAGCTCATCGCCCTCTACGAGCACATCGTCTTCACCGAGGGCACGATCTGGGGCATCGACTCGTTCGACCAGTGGGGCGTGGAGCTCGGCAAGCAGCTCGCGCTGCAGATCGCCCCGGCGGTCGAGGGTGACCGTGCCGCGCTCGAGTCGCAGGACTCCTCGACGAAGGCGCTCATCGCGAAGTACCTGGAGCTGCGCGGCGAGTAACGCGCGCACCTGACGGACGGGAGGCGCGGTGCCAGCTGGCACCGCGCCTCCCGTCCGTCTGCCGGTCGCGGGCCGACGCGGGCCGAGTCTCGGCGCGAGCGACACTTCTCGGGGCTCGGAGCCCGAGGAACGTCGCCCAGCCCGAGTCTCGGGCCGCGGAAGCCGCCGCAGCGGCGCGCGTCAGCGCGCGAGCGGGTCGAGGTTGAGGGTGGTGCCCTCGTAGAGGTGCTGGTCGTCGCCGAACACCTGGACGCCCTCGTTCAGCCAGACGAGCGCCCGCACGCTGATCCCGAACCGTGCGGCGACGTCGCCGATGAGGTCGTCCGGCGCCACGGTGTACGACTTCGGGGCGCCGCTCGACGTCCTCGCGGGGACCGTCCCGTTGGCGTTCGCCCGGGCTCCCGCGTCCACCGGGTGCACGTTCGTCTGCCGGGCCGGTACCGACCAGCGCACCGTCGTCACGGCGAGGACCTTGTCGGCACCGATCTCGACGGGGACGTCCTGCCCCGCCGCCGCTGCCGAGTACGTCACGAGCGTGCCGAGGTGCGACGGGTCCACCCCGGACCCGGTGAGCGGCACGGATGCGGCGATCGCGCCACTCGTCGGTCCGCCGAGGGTGTGGTCGCCGACGCCGTGGTAGGTCAGTCCGTCGCCGACCTTCCGGGGCAGGTCGAACAGGCCGACGGCGATCGGGACGGGCAGGGTCGAGGTGATCCCGGAGTACTGCGCCGTGAAGGTGTCGTCGCCGTTCGCGACCACCCGGAAGTGGAAGTGGATGCTGCCCTTCGGGGATGCCACGTCGCCCTGGGCGAGCACCGTGCCGGCCGGGATCGGTGTCAGCGTCGGAGCTGGTGCCGCCGCCTCGGTCGGGGCGGGCGTCGGAGTGCGGGGGTGGGCGGAGGCCTCGAGGAGGTCCCCGGCCGACTCGCCGTCCGGGGTCGCGGTGTCGCTCGGCGTCGGGGTGGCCGTCGCCGGCGGGCTGGAGGGAGCGGGCAGCGCCCCGTCCGACCCGCGCAGCAACGAGCAGCCGGACAGCGCGAGCGTGGCCAGCAGCGCGGCGGCGATCGCAGCCGTCCTGTTCATGATTCCCCCTCACCCCGACGGTAGCCGACGGGACGCCGCTGCGGGGACGTCGTGACCGAGATGTGTCCTCGGGCACAGGCCCGTGCGCCGCTGTCGGTCGGAGGCGTTACCGTCGGTGCATGGAGCGTTCGGAGATCCTCGCCGCGGCGGCTGCCGCGCACGCTGCCCGCATCGCCGAAGCGGGCGGCGACGATGCAGCAGCACGTGAGCGGGCCGAGGCGGTCCGGAAGCGTGCCGACGGCCTGACCGACCGGATCGAGCGGAGCGAAGCGGCCGACGCCGAACGGGACGCCGACCGGCGCCGCGCGGGGGAAGCGGACCGAGCTGCCTCCCGGACCGAGGGCTCGCTCTCCGACTGGCACCGGATGGGCACCCGCCGCGGTGTCACGCCGGACGAACAGGTCCGGACGGCGTGGACGGTGACGGGGGTCCCGGAGCCCGGCGATGCCCGGGCCCTGGCGAACATCCTGCTCTCGACCGCCGGGCACGCCGGCCGTGTCGCCGATGCCGCGCGGCGGAACCCCAGGCTCTCCGGCGCCGCGAGTGCTGCCGCTCGCCGGACGGTCCGGCGGTACACGGACCACGGAGCGGACATGGCCTCGTTGGGGGACGTCCTCGACGAGCCGACCCCTGAGGACGACTGACGGCTGACCAGGGCTTTCGTGGAGCGATCCAATCAGCAAATGTCTGTATGTGTGATTGACAGGACATGGATTCGGGTTACGATCCTTCCAAGCGATGCAGCCTGATCACTGACGAAGGAGTCACCCGGATGGTCGACATCAAGCCCCCAGCCCCGAACACCGCCCTGCCCCCGGTCGGGCAGGGCCCCCACGTCCGGCGTCTCGGTGTCCTCGCCCTCGTCGCCACCTTCGGCGGACTCCTGTTCGGCTACGACACCGGTGTGATCAACGGCGCGCTCCGACCGATGGCGGACGAGCTCGGCCTGACGAACCTCACCGAGGGCGTCGTCACGAGCTCGCTCCTCTTCGGCGCCGCGATCGGCGCCATGCTCGGCGGTCGCATCGCCGACGGCTGGGGGCGCCGGAAGACGATCATCCTGCTCGCGGTCACCTTCTTCATCGGCACGTTGGTCTGCGTCTCCGCGCCGGTGTTCGGCGTGATGGTCGTCGGTCGGGTGCTCCTCGGCCTGGCGGTCGGCGGCGCATCGACCGTCGTGCCGGTGTTCCTCGCCGAACTCGCCCCCTACGAGATCCGCGGGTCGCTCTCGGGCCGGAACGAGCTCATGATCGTGATCGGGCAGCTCGCCGCCTTCGTCGTGAACGCGATCATCGGCAGCGTCTGGGGTGAAGGCCACGGGGTCTGGCGCGTGATGCTCGCGGTGTGCGCCCTGCCCGCGATCGCCCTCTTCGTCGGGATGCTCCGCGTGCCGGAGTCCCCGCGCTGGCTCGCCTCGAAGGGCCGCAACGACGAGGCGCTCGAGGTCCTCGGGCAGATCCGGTCGAAGGAGCGCGCCACCGCCGAGCTGGCGGACATCAAGCGCACCAACGCGTTCGAGGCCGAGGTCCAGCGCGAGAGCGGCTGGCGCGTCCTGCTCGGCAACAAGTGGCTGATCCGGATCGTGCTCATCGGTGCCGGCCTCGGCGTCGCGCAGCAGCTCACCGGCATCAACTCGATCATGTACTACGGCCAGACGGTCCTCATCGAGTCGGGCTTCAAGGCGTCGGCCGCGCTCATCGCCAACATCGCCCCCGGGGTGATCGCCGTGATCGGTGGCTTCATCGCCATCCACAACATGGAGAAGATCAACCGGCGCACGACCCTCATCATCGGCTTCTCGCTGACGACGGTCTGCCACTTCCTCATCGGGATCGCCTCGGTCGCGCTCCCCGCGGGCAACCCGGCCCGCCCGTGGGTGATCCTGTTCCTGGTCGTCGCGTTCGTCGGCTCGATGCAGACCTTCCTCAACATCGCCGTGTGGGTGGTCCTGTCCGAGATCTTCCCGACGCAGATCCGGGCGCTCGGCATGGGCATCGCGGTGTTCTGCCTCTGGATCGCGAACGCGTTCCTCGGCCTGTACTTCCCGACGATCGTCGCCGCGACGGGCATCACCGGGACGTTCTTCGGCTTCGGTGTCGTCGGCCTGCTGGCGCTGTTCTTCATCTGGAAGTTCGTCCCGGAGAGCCGTGGGCGCACCCTGGAAGAGGTCGAGGAAGGCGTCACCACCGGCAACATCTTCACGGTCCCCGCGAAGCAGGCGGGGCGGTAGAGCCCACCCCAGGACGGACGGGAGGCGCGGTGCCAGCTGGCACCGCGCCTCCCGTCTGCGCGTGGTCGCGTCTACGGACGCAGGAGCACCTTGCCGACGCGACCGGCGGTGTCCGAGGCGCGGACCGCGTCGCGGACGTCCTCGAAGGCGAACGTCTCGGCGACCGGCAGGGTCAGCGACCCGTCCAGCACACGCGTGATGAGCTCGCCGAAGAGCTGCCCCTTCGTCTCGGCCGGCATGGTCTTGCTGACGACGCTGCCCCAGAAGCCCTTCACCGTGAGCTGGCCGAAGATGACCTTGCCCGACGGGATCTCGAGCGTGGGGGAGGCCATCGCGCCGAACACGACGAGCGTCGCGTTGTCGCCGAGCACCGATGCGATGTCGCCGGCGGCCTTCCCGCCGACGGATTCGACACCGGCGACGATCGGTGCGCCGCCCGTGATCGCCGTGACCTGGTCCTGCCAGTCGTCGGCGTCGGTGGCGACGATGCGCTCGATGCCCTGTGCGCGGAGCTCCTCGACACCGGCCGCCCGACGGACGAGCCCGATCACGTTGATGCCCCGCGCCGCACCGAGCTGGGCGACCATGCGGCCGACCGCGCCGTTCGCGGCGTTCTGGATGAGCCAGTCGCCCTCGTGCAGGTCGAGCGAGTGGAGCAGGCTGATCGCGCTGAACGGCATCGAGACGAGCTGCGCGGCGGCCTCGTCGGGCATGGCGTCGGGGACCGGGACGAGTCCGGCGGCCTTCGCCGTGTAGTACTCGGCCCAGACGCCGAACGCACCGCCGGCGACGCGCTGGCCGACCTGCAGGTTCGTGACGCCCTCGCCGAGCGCCTCGACGACGCCGAGCGCTTCGGTGCCCGAGGGTGCGGGGAGTTCCGGCTTGAAGCCGTACGTGCCCCGGACGGTCCAGAGGTCGTGGTTGTGGATCGGGGAGAGGACCGTGCGGACGAGGACCTCGCCGGCGCCGGGCGTGGGGACCGGGCGCTCCTGGACGCCGAGGACCTCGGCGGGCTCGGCGAAGGTCTCGTGGACGACGGCGCGCATGGTGGTGGGGGTGGTGCTCATGCTCAGTCCTCCGAGACGGTGATGGTGACGTCGATGTTGCCGCGGGTCGCGTTCGAGTACGGGCAGACCTGGTGCGCGGCATCCGCGAGGCCCTGCGCGACCTCGTGCGAGAGGCCGGGCAGGACGACCTCGAGCAGGACGGCGAGCTGGTAGCCGCCCTCGCCGTTCGGGCCGATCTGCACGCGGCCGCCGACGGACGAGTCCTCGATCTTCACCTTCTGGCTGCGGGCGACACCCTGCAGTGCGGAGTGGAAGCACGCGGCGTACCCGGCGGCGAAGAGCTGCTCGGGGTTCGTTCCGGCGCCGGAGCCGCCCATCTCCTTCGGGATCGCGAGGTCGAGCGCGAACGAGCCGTCGCTGGTGGCGACGCGGCCGTCGCGGCCGGCGCCGGTGGAGAGGGCCTCGGCGGTGTAGAGGGCTTCCATGGGTGTTCCTTCCTTCGTGGGGTCAGTGGTCGTGGGGTCCGCGCGGCCGGGCGGGTGGCCGGGCCCGAGACTCGGGCTGGGCGACCGATCTCGGGCCCGGCGGCGCGAGGAGTGTCGCTCAGGCCGAGTCTCGGGGCGCCGCGGGCGCCGCGGCGTGCATCGTCTCGGTGAGGCGCTGCAGCGTCGCGATGAGCTCGGCGGCGGATCGTTCGTCCGGCAGGCCGGTGCCCGCGGCGATGCGCGCGGGGATGTGGGCGAGCTCCGGACGGAGTGCACGCCCGCGTTCGCCGATCGTCACCGTGACGATGCGCTCGTCCGTGCTCCGGCGTTCCCGACGCACCAGCCCGGACTGCTCCATCCGCCGCAGCAGCGGGGAGAGCGTGCCGGAGTCGAGCTGCAGGTGGTCACCGAGGCCGGAGACGGTCTGGTCGCCCTCCACCCAAAGCGTGACGAGGACGAGGTACTGGGGGTACGTCAGCCCCCAGGGTTCGAGCATCGTGCGGTACGCCTGGGTGGTGGCCCGGGCGGCCGCGTAGAGCGAGAAGCACACCATCTCGTCGGTCACCGGCATGCGGCCAGCATTGCACGCAACTCAGTTGTGCACAACCAAACTGCCGTACCCCGCTTCGACGAGGGCGGCGCGGGCGTCCTGGAACGACGAGTACGGCAGGTGCTGTCCGGCCACGTCCCGCTAGTCCGTCAGACCCGGGCCGGCCCAGTACACGATCCCGTCGGCACCGACCTCGGCGACGGCGCGGCGGATCGCGACGCTCGGGTCCGGCTCCTCCACGACCAGGGCGGGACCGTCGACCGACCGGGCCCCCGCCAGGATCGCCGCACGGATCGGTGCGGGCGCCTCGAACCGGGGGTGGTGGTCGGCGACGACCACGACGTCCGCGGCCGTGGCGGCGACGATCCCCATCGCCTGCCACTTGCTCGGGTCGCGGTCACCGTCGGCTCCGAGCACGATCGCAACCGGTCCCGCGGCGAAGGACCGGATCGCGGACAGGCTCTTCGCGAACGCGTCGGGCGTGTGCGCGAAGTCGACGTACACGCGGGGCCCGTCGGCGAGCGACGCGTCCGACATCCGACCGGGCACGACGACGTCGAGTCGGGTGGTGGTCGCCGCGACGAGGTCGGGCAGCGGGATCCCGGAGGTCGCCAGCATCGCGAGTGCGAGCCCCGCGTTGGCCGCCATGTGCGCGCCGATCAACGGCGAGTCAACGGCGATCTGGGTCCCGTCGGGGGCGGTGACGACCGAGCGGGTGCCGTCCGGCGCTTCGTCGAGGACCCGCACGCGCCAGTCGGCCGGCGTGCGCGGGTCGGTGCTGATCGTCGTGACGGGCACGGTCGCCCGCTCGACGATGCGCCGCCCGGCCGCCGAGTCGAGGGACACCACCCCGGCGTGCGACCGCTCGGGGGTGAACAGGAGTGCCTTCGCGCGGAGGTACTCGTCCATGTCGGCGTAGTCGTCGAGGTGGTCGTGGGACAGGTTCGTGAAGCCGGCGACGTCGACGACGACACCGTCCATCCGGTGCCGGGTGAGGCCCTGCGCGCTGACCTCGAGCGCGACCCCGCCCACGTGTTCTTCCGCGGCGCTCGCGAGGAACGCGTGCAGCTCCGGGGCCTCTGGTGTCGTGAGCACCCTCGGTGCCGCACGGTCGGCCACCCGCCGCTCGACCGTCGAGCTGCGCCCGCTCCGCCGCCCGAGTCGTCGGAGCAGCGCGTCGACGAGGTGCACGGTCGAGGTCTTGCCGTTCGTGCCCGTCACCCCGAACACCGGGAAGGGCAGCCGGTCCGTGCCGTACACGGTGCGTGCGACCGCGCCGAGCCGTGCCCGTGGGTCGTCCACCACCAGCACGGGCAGGCCCGAGCGGTGCGCACGATCGGCACCGGCCGGATCGGTCAGCACCGCCGCTGCGCCGGCCCGGCGAGCGGCGTCCGCGTGGTCCGCGCCGTGCCCGTGCCGTCCGGGCAGTGCGGCGAACAGCATGCCGGGGCGGAGGTCGGCGGTGGCGAGGGCGAGACCGGTGACGGTGCCGGTGCGTTGGCCGGTGCCCTGGTCGGTGGCCTGGCCGGCGCCCTGGTCGGTACCTGCGGCGCGCGCCACGTCGGCGAGGGGGACCGGTCGCGGGTGGACCGGGTCGAGTGCGTGGGCCACTGCGGCTCCTGCGGCTGGGTGGGTCTCCGGGTGGGTGGACCACGATGGTGCGCCGCGCTCCCGGTGCGTGGTCCCAGCCCGCACCACGCGGGCCGGACCGGCCACGCGCCGTCCACGCGCAGCTCCCGCACGGCCGGGGTACGGACAGTGTCGAGCGCGCGCATGGCCTGGACGGTTAGGCTGACGTGACCCACGATGAGCAGCAACGACCTCGACCACACCGCGACCCCTGGAGTCGGCGACCGCCGCACCGGGACGGCGTCGTCCCACGGCAAGACCATCCTGATCGGGGAGCACGCCGTGGTCCACGGCGAACCCGCGCTCGTCCTGCCGGTCCTCGACGCACGGGTCGTCGCGACGGTCACGCCGATCGACGACGGAGCCGGAGACGCCGGAGACGCCGGAGACGCCGGGGACCACCGCGCCCCCGGCCACCACCTCGAGTCGGCCGTGCACACCGGCCCGCTCGACCTCGCCCCCGCGGCCGTGATGCCCACGGTCACCGCCGTCACGGCGACCCTCCGTCACTTCAGCGTCTCCGACCGCCGGTTCCACGTCCGGGTCGACAGCCAGGTGCCGACCGCGCGCGGCATGGGCTCGAGCGCCGCGGTCGCCGCCGCCGTGACCGCGGCCGTCGCCGACGCCCTGGGTGAGACCCTCGACGCCGAGACCCACCACGAGCTCATCCAGGAGTGCGAGCGGGTCGCCCACGGCCGGCCGTCCGGGCTCGACGCACGCGGGGTCGTCGCGGACGCCCCGGTGTGGTTCGACGGCGGACGGGTCGAACCCGTCACCCTCGGCGCCCGGTTCGTCTTCGTCGTCGCCGACACCGGCGTGCCCGGCCACACCCGCGACGCCGTGACCTCGGTCCGCGAACGCCTCGAGCACGACCCGGAGACGGTCGGTGCCGCGATCGCGCGCATCGGTGCCCTCGCCCGGCACGCGCGGGGGACGCTCGAGGGTGGTGACGCCCAGGCACTCGGTGTCAGCATGGACGCCGCACACGACCTGCTCAGCTCGCTCGGCGTCTCGAGCGACGACCTGGACGGGCTCGTCTCGGCCGCACGCGCTGCGGGCGCGCTCGGTGCGAAACTCACCGGTGGCGGGCGGGGCGGATGCGTCCTCACCCTCGCCGAGGACGACGACCACGCGGACCGCATCGCGGCCGCGCTCCGCGGCGCAGGTGCCGCAGCCACCTGGACCACATCGATCGGAGACCGCGTTTGACCACCGCAACGGCCGTCGCGCACCCCAACATCGCCCTCGTGAAGTACTGGGGGAAGGCGGACGCGTCGCTCGCGCTCCCCGCGACCGGCAGCGTCTCGATGGGGCTCGACGTGTTCCCGACGACGACGACCGTCACGGTCGACGACGGGGTCGCCGGACGGGAGGCGTGGGACACGTTCACGCTGAACGGTCACCTCGTCGAGGACGGTGCGCTGGTGCGCGTCGAGCAGTTCCTCGACCTGGTGCGGTCGCTCGCGGGGTCCTCCGCACGCGCGCACGTCGTCTCCGAGAACACCGTGCCGACCGGCGCCGGGCTGGCCTCCAGCGCCTCGGGCTTCGCCGCGCTCGCCACGGCGGCCGCGGCGGCCTACGGGCTCGACCTGTCGCAGCGGGACCTCTCGCGGCTCGCCCGTCGCGGTTCCGGGTCGGCCACCCGGTCGATCCCCGGCGGGGTGGCCGTCTGGCACGCCGGTGACGACCACGGTTCGTACGCCGAGCCGATCCCCGCGCCGCCGATGGCCATGGTCGTGGTCACGATCGACGCCGGTCCGAAGCCGATCGGTTCGCGCGAGGCGATGCGTCGCACGATCGCGACCTCGCCGTTCTACCCGTCGTGGGTCACGTCGACCACGGAGACCGTCGGGGACATGCTCGCCGCGTGCGCCGCCGGCGACTTCACCCGGATCGGCGAACTCACCGAGAGCAACGCGCTCCGCATGCACGCCACGATCGAGGGCGCGTTCCCCCCGATCCGCTACCTCACCGCGCGCAGCGTCGCGGTGTTCGACGCCGTGGCCGAGCTGCGCGCCGCCGGGGTCGAAGCCTACGCCACGGCCGACGCCGGCCCGAACGTCGTCGTGCTCACGCAGCCGGCCGACCGCGCCGCCGTCGCGTCCGCGCTCGCGGGCCTTGGCGACGTCATCGAGTCCGGCACCGGACCAGGCGCGCGCCTCGTCCGCTCCGAAGGACCGGGGACGCCCGACCCGGGCGTCGCACCCGCGACCCAGGAGAGCACCGAGTGATCGAGTTCCGCGCCCACGGCAAGCTGTTCGTCGCGGGGGAGTACGCCGTGGTCGAGCCCGGCCAGCCGTCCGTGATCATCGCCCTGGACCGGGCGATCACCGCGCGCGTGAGCGAAGGCCACGGCTCGGGCAGTGTGCACTCGGAGGAGTACGGACACCTCCCCCTGACCTGGACGCGGGCCGAGGACGGCATCGCGCTCGACACCGAGCACCACCCGTACGACTACGTGATGGCGACGATCGACCTCGTCGAGAAGCTCCGCGCCGAGCAGGGCATCGCCCCGCGCTTCCACGACCTCCGCATCCACAGCCAGCTCGACGACGCGAGCGGCCGGAAGTTCGGCCTCGGATCCTCCGCGGCGGTCACGGTCGCCACGGTCGGCGCGCTCGACCGCTTCTACGGGCTCGGGCTCTCGCAGCGGAAGCGCTTCCAGGTCGCCCTGCTCGCCACCATCCGGGTGAACCCGCGCGCCTCCGGCGGTGACCTCGCCGCGAGCACCTTCGGCGGGTGGCTCCGCTACAGCGCTCCCGACCGCGAGCGCCTCGCCGCCCAGCTCGACACCCGCTCCGTCACCGAGATCCTCGACGACACCGAGGGTGCGTGGGAGGGGTTCGACGTCCAGCGGCTGCCGGCCCCGGAGAACCTCGAACTGCTCGTCGGCTGGACCGGTTCGCCGGCGTCCACCACGAAGCTCGTCGGCGTCGTCCGTCGACACCGCAACGGCGGGTACCAGGCGTTCCTCGACGAGAGCCGCGCCTGCGTCGACGACCTGACCACGGGCCTCCAGACCGGTGACGCCGACCGCACGCTCGGCGCGCTCCGCCGGGCCCGCGGGCTCCTGCAGCGCCTCGGCGCGTCGGTCGGCTCGCAGATCGAGACCGAGCGGCTCGCCACCCTGTGCGACGTGGTCGAAGCGGCCGGCGGGGCGGCGAAGCCGTCCGGTGCCGGCGGCGGCGACTGCGGCATCGCGCTCGTCCCGGCGGACACCGACCTCGCCGGCATCCACCGCGCCTGGGAGGCGCACGACATCAGACACCTCAGCGTCGCGGTGCAAGCGCCCGAAGGGAGCGTCGATGACTGACCTGCTGACCCCGATCCCCACGAAGTGGGTGGGGCCGATCCGCATCAGCGGCAACGCCGTGGAGGGCGAGCACGAGGTGCCGCTCGCCACGTACGAGTCGCCGCTGTGGCCGTCCGTCGGCCGTGGCGCCCGTGTGTCGCGGATGGTCGAGGGCGGCATCGTCTCGACCGTCGTCGACGAGCGCATGACCCGCTCGGTCGTCGTCCGCGCCGAGAACGCCGCCGCGGCGCACCTCGCCACCGGACGCATCCTCGCCCGCCAGGACGAGCTCGAAGCGATCGTCGCGGGGCAGAGCCGGTTCGCGAAGCTCATCGAGGTGCACCCGGAGATCGTCGGCGACCTGCTGTTCCTCCGGTTCGCGTTCACGACGGGCGACGCGTCCGGGCACAACATGGTGACGCAGGCGGCGGACAAGCTGCTGCCGGCGATCCTCGCGTGGGAGCCCGGCCTGCGCTACGTCAGCGTCTCGGGCAACTTCTGCACCGACAAGAAGGCGACCGCGGTGAACGGGATCCGCGGCCGCGGTCGGAACACCGTCGCCGAGATCGTCATCCCGGGCGAGATCGTCGAGAAGCGACTGCGGTCCAGTGCCGCCCGGATCGCCGAGCTCAACGTCGCGAAGAACCTCGTCGGCTCGACCATCGCCGGCGCGATCCGCTCGGCGAACGCGCACTACGCGAACATGCTCCTCGGCTTCTACCTGGCCACCGGGCAGGACGCCGCGAACATCGTCGAGGGGTCCCAGGGCATCACGAGCGCCGAGGACCGCGACGGCGACCTGTACTTCGCGACCTCGCTCCCGCACCTCATCGTCGGCACCGTCGGCAACGGCAAGGGCGGCGACCTGCCCGTCGTCGAGGACGCCCTCGTGCGACTCGGCTGCCGCGAGGACCGCGAGCCCGGTGCGAACGCCCGTCGCCTCGCCGCGCTCTGCGCCGCGACCGTGCTGTGCGGGGAGCTCTCCCTGCTCGCAGCCCAGACCAACCCGGGCGAGCTGATGGCCGCACACGTCGCGATGGAACGCCGCGGCGCGAAGCCGGCGGGAGGCGCAGCATGACCCAGCAGCAGCCGATGCGCGTCGGCATCCACGACATCGCGATCGCGACCGGCCACCACGTCCTCGAGCTCGACGACCTCGCCGAGACGCTGAGCGTCGACCCGGCGAAGTACCACGTCGGCATCGGCCAGGACGCCTTCAGCGTGCCCGCCGCCGACGAGGACATCGTCACGATGGGTGCCGCCGCGGCGCAGGAGATCATCGACCGCCACGGTGCCGAGGGGATCCGCACGGTCCTGTTCGCCACCGAGTCCGGTGTCGACCAGTCGAAGGCGGCCGGTGTGTTCGTGCACGGGCTGCTCGGGCTGCCGCAGAACGTCCGCGTCGTCGAACTCAAGCAGGCCTGCTACGGCGGGACGGCCGCGGTGCAGCTCGCCCTCGGCATCGTCGCCCGCGCCCCGCACGAGCGTGTGCTCGTGATCGCCGCGGACGTCGCCCGCTACGACGTCGACACCGCCGCCGAGCCGACGCAGGGTGCCGGTGCGGCCGCGATGCTCATCGCGGCGGACCCCGACCTCATCGACCTCGAGCCGGCGGCCGGCGTCTTCACGGCCGACGTCGACGACTTCTGGCGCCCGAACGACCGCTCGACCGCCCTCGTCGACGGTCGCCTGTCGGTCAGCGCCTACGTGAACGCGTTCGTCGGCGCTTGGGACGACCTCGCGGGCCAGGGCGGTCCGGCGTACGACGACATCGCGCGCTTCGTGCACCACCAGCCGTTCACGAAGATGGCGATCAAGGCACACCGGAAGCTCACGCAGCACGTCGGCGTGCCCTTCGACGAGTCGGACCTGGCCCTCGGGTTCACCTACAACCGGCAGACCGGCAACACCTACACGGCGTCGCTCTGGATCGGGCTCGCGGCGCTGCTCGACCTCGACGACGACCTCGGTGGGGAGCGCATCGGCCTGTTCAGCTACGGCTCGGGCAGTGTCGGCGAACTTATCACCGGCATCGTCCGGCCGGAGTACCAGGACCACCGTCGGCAGGGTCGCGTCCGCGAGTTGCTGGCGGCGCGCGTGCCGTTGACGGTCCCGGAGTACCGCGAGCTGCACGCGGCCGGTGCCGCCACGAGCGAGGACGTCGAGCGTCCCCGCGTCACGGCCGGGCCGTTCCGCTTCGCGGGCGTCCGCAGCGGTGCGCGCCACTACGAGCGGACCGCCCAGGCCTGATCGCGCGCGGTCCGCATCGCGCCTGCGGTAGGAAGCGGAAACGGGCGTACCTGGTCGGAACGTCCGACCAGGTACGCCCGATCCCACCAGGTACGCCCGGAAGTGGACGGGGCCCGGTCAGGCTGCGGACGTGAGCACGTCGCGCTCCAGACGCTGGTAGCTGGCCTCCATGCCGTCGGTCATGCCGGTGGCGAGGACCATGTCCCGCTGCGCCTGGTCCGGGTAGGTGATGAGCAGCGTCATGAGGGTGACCCCGTCCGCCTCGTCGAACCGCAGGTCGTTGACGTTCGCCGGGAACGGCGCACCGGTCATGAGCTCCGTCGTGACGATGCGGCGCTCCGGCTCGATCACGAGGTTCTCGCCCTCGAACCCGAACGGCTCGCCCGCGGTGTCGCCCGTCGGCGCCCAGGCGTTCCGGTACGTGCCGCCGACGACGAGGTCGTTCTCGCACACCGTCATCTCCCACCCGTCCGGACCGAGCAGCCACCGGCGCATCAGGTCCGGCTCGGTGTGCGCGCGCCAGATGAGGTGCCGCGGGGCGTCGAACGCCCGGGTGATCTGCACGTGCGTGTCGTCGACGACCTCGGTGACCGTGCCCGCGCCGAGCGCGTACGCGCGGAGGTCGGCGAGGACCGTGTCGAGCTGCCCGAAGGCCTCGGTGTAGCCCTCGAGCATGCCCATCTCGAGCATCCGGTCGAGGTCCGAGGTCGACGGGAACGTCGTCACCACCGTCACGCGGGAGCCGGCGTCCACCGACTCGAACGACAGGACGGTCTCGCTCGCGGGCATGGTCTCGTCGACGGCGCCGTCCTCGGTGGAGAACAGGTCCTCGAACACGATCCGGCGGGGTTCGTCGACCTCGCTGATCCGCCAGAGCGACAGGAAGCGCTCACCCTGCACGGAGGTCATCCGGTAGTCGGCACGCCCACCGGGGCGGAGGTCGAAGGACGTGAACGTGGCGGGGAACCCGGGCGGGCCCCAGAAGCGCTCGAGCTGTCGGGGGTCGGCGAACGCGCCCCAGAGGCGTTCGACGGGGACGGGGAACTCGGCCACGAGGGTCATCGTGCGTTCCTCGGGATCGGTGTGGACGGAGGTGGTCGGCATCAGTGGCTCCCTTGTTCTCGGTCTTGGTCCGGTTCTGCTGCGAAGTCTGGCTCTGCTGCGAGCTCCGGCTCTGCTCCCAGCAGTGCGTCGAGGCGGTCGATCCGCCCGCGCCAGAGGTCCGCGTAGGCGTCGAGCAGCCCACGGACCCGATCGATCTGTCCCGGTTCGGCCCGCACGATGCGCGTCCGACCGCGGGGTCGTTTGGTCACGAGTCCTGCTCCTTCGAGGACGGCGACGTGCTTCTGGACGGCGGCGAACGACATCGCGTAGGCGTCCGCGAGTTCGCTCACGGAGGCTTCCCCGACGAGGGTGCGCCGGACGATGTCACGCCGGGTCGCGTCGGCCAGGGCGTGGAAGACCCGGTCGACCTCGGCATCGCTCAGTTCGATTCGTGCAACCATTTGGTTGTACGTTACGACGCTTGACCGCCGTGCACAAGCCCCTCGGAGTAGAAGGGCGCATGGGCCAGCTCATCTACGACGGCGAGGTTCTCGACCTCCGGATCGACGACCGCGCCCTGACGCACCTGCAGATCGTGATCGTGAACATGCTCCGGCGGGAGCACCGGTTCGTGTTCTCGTGGAAGGACGACGTCGTGCACGGCGACGGCCGCAGCACCATCTGGCTGCACCCGAACGTGAGCCTGCACTTCAAGTTCTCCGGCAGTCGCGTGCCGTCCATCAACCGGAGCTGGCTCGAGGACCTCTACACTGCGGCGACCTCGGGTTCGGGTCTCGTGCTCACGCCGGAGCCGCCGGACACGAGCACGGGCGACGACTCGGCGTGGTCGCGCGCCGTCGTGCCGGGGGACCGGGACGACACCTCGGGTCGGTCGCCCGCGACGCCCTCGGGTGAGTAGCACAACCGAGCACGACGGGTCAACGGGTTCCGCACACAGGTGCAGCGCCGTACGGTGCTTGTACCGCGTTCGTTCGTCCTCGGCACAGGGAGCCGACGTCCGGGCAGGTGCGGTGGGGGATCGGCGCGGTGCGCCACGGGAGCCCCGGATCAGGTGTCTCCCGACGCACGCCGCTCTCCGCCGTCGCCCCGGCGTGGATTCGGGTTCCGCACCGGGGCGACGGACTCCGCGCGCACGAGTGCGACGCAACCGTCGCCGGTCATCGCCGCGGGGTCAGCGCTCAGGACACGTCGCTCAGTACACGTCGCGCACGTACCGCTTGCCCAGGCGCATGTCCGCCAGGTACGCCTGCGCATCGTCCTCGCCGCGCCCCCGCTCGGAAGCGATGACCGACAGGAGCGCAGCTTCGACGTCCTTCGCCATCCGTGACGCGTCGCCGCACACGTACACGTGGCCGCCGTCCTCGAGCCACCGGTACAGCTCGGCGCCCTGCTCGAGCATGCGGGTCTGCACGTAGACCTTCTCGGCCTGGTCGCGCGAGAACGCCAGGTCGAGACGGTCCAGCACGCCCTGCTCCTGCAGCGCAGTGAGCTCGTCCTCGTACACGAAGTCGGTGTCGCGGTGCTGGTCGCCGAAGAACAGCCAGTTCCGGCCGGTCGCGCCCGCGACCGCACGTTCGTGCAGGAACCCCCGGAACGGCGCGATGCCGGTTCCAGGGCCGATCATGATCATCGGCGCGGACGGGTCGGCCGGCACCCCGAACGAGGCGTTCGGCTGCAGGTACACGTCCACGGTGCCGTCGGGGGAGACCCGGTCGGCCAGGAACGTCGAGGCGACCCCGGCGTACATCCGGTGCGGGTCGCCGTACCGGACGGACGCGATGGTCAGGTGGATGCGGTCCGGGTGCGCGAGCGGGCTCGACGAGATCGAGTACTGGCGCGCCTGCAGCGGCCGGAGGTTCGGCAGCAGCTCGTCGAGCCCCGGAGCCGCGGGCCCGGCGTCGCGGAGCAGGTCGAGGACGTCCCGACCCCACAGCCAGCGGTCGAGCTCGTGCTTGTCGCCGTGCGAGACGACGGCCGCGAGCTCGCTCGACGGCGCGCGCTGCACGAGGTCGGCGATGAGGTCCTTCGACGGCGTCCGGATCTCGCGGTCGGTGCGCAGGACCTCGGCGATCGGCCGGCCGTCCAGCGACTCGGATCCGTTCGCACCGACCTGCTCGAGGAGCTGGCCCACGAAGACCTCGTCGTTGACGGGCACGACGGCGAGCGCGTCACCGGCGGAGTACTCGATCCCGGAGTCACCGAGGTCGAACTCGTAGTGCCGGATCTCCTTCGCACTGCGCGGCGAGGAGAGCAGCCGGTTCTCGACGAGCGTCGACGGGTACGGGTTGCGCTTGTTCCACTGGGCACCCGGCCTGGAGGCACGGCTCGCGCCCGCCCCTCCGGTCGCCGTCCGCGATGTGGTCGGGTCGCCGGCGGGGCCGGACGCGCCGGGTGCAGCTCCGGCCTCTGCCGCGAGACGGTCGAGGACCGCGGCCGTCCACAGGGCAGCGGGGTCCTCGAAGTCCACGTCGCAGTCGACGCGGTCGTGGATCCGCGCCGCGCCGAGCTGTTCGAAGCGGGTGTCGAGGAGCTTGCCGGCCTGGCAGAACTCGTCGTAGCTGGTGTCACCGAGCCCGAGGACGGCGTACTGCAGCCCCTCGAGCCGCGGCACGGTGGTCGCCTGGATCGCGTCCCAGAACAGCCCGGCGTTGTCGGGCATCTCGCCCTCGCCGTACGTCGAGGTGACGACGAGCACGTGCGACATGCCGGCGAGCTGCTCCGCGGTGACGGCGTCGAGCGCGGTGGCCCGACCGCCGAGCCCGCGGGCCTTCGCGCCGGAGACCAGCTCGTCGGCGAGGAACTCGGCGTTGCCGGTCTGCGTGCCGAACAGCACGTCGATCGTCGTCGTCGGCGCACCGCCGGACGCGCGCTTGCCCGCCGCGGCGATGCCGGCGATGAACCCGGCGAGCCAGGACTCCTGGGCGGCCGAGAACGGTGCGTCGACCGGGATCAGCGATCCGGTCGGGGGCAGGAGGCTCATGCGGACACCGCCTCGGTCGGCGCCAGCGGAGCACGGCCGGCGATGTCCTCGAGCGCCGCGTTCGCGAGCAGCTCGTCGAAGCGGGCAGCGCGGACGCGGCCGTCGTTCTTGGCGTTCTGGTGCATGATCCACCCGGTGGTGCCCGGCGCGTCCATGCTGCGGTTGTTCCGCTGCGTGAGCGCGCGCTTGTAGTCGTCGAGCCGCTTGATCGCGATGAGGGTCGCGAGCTCGTCGTCCGCGAACTTCTCGAGCGTCGAGCGGAGGTACTTCACCACGCGCTGCTTCACGAAGAAGTCCTCGGTCAGGATGAGGTTCCGCACGGCCTCGGTGACGCGGGGGTCGTTCGGGCCCGCAGCACCAGCGACGCGCTCCAGCGCGACGTCCTGCGCGACGCCGAGCACCGTGTACGACGACAGCAGCGAGAACATGTCGTCGCCCTGGTCGCCGAGCGCCGGGGCGCGGCCGTCGAGGACGGTGCGCTGGTCGCGGTAGTCCACCTTGAACCCGCGGAGCTTGTCCGTGGCCACGGACGACGCGAGCTCGTCGAGGAGCTCGTTCCGGGTCGCGGCGGCGAGGATCTCGTCGGAGTCCTGCGTGAGCAGGAGCGCACGCGGCATGCCGACGTACACGTGCTGCCGGGTGGTCTCCCACTCGGCGAGCAGCCGTTCCGCGAGCGCCGAGCCGGTGGCGTCGAAGTGCCACTCGAGCAGCAGCCGTGCGGCGTCCTCGTGGAACGCACCGCGCTCGGTGTCGGTGACGGGGAAGACGAGGAGCGAGTCGGTGCTCGCGCGCTCGGCGACCGCACCCGACGGGTCGTACTGGTACAGGAACCCGCCGGACATGCCGTTGCCGAGACCCTTGCCGAACGCGCCGAGGTTGAACACCGCGCCGCCCGTCATGTACTCGCAGCCGAAGTCGCCGACGCCCTCGACGACCGCGGTCGCCCCGGAGTTGCGCACGGCGAACCGGTCGCCCGCCTCGCCCTCGACGAACGTGCGGCCGCCGGTCGCGCCGAACAGCGCGAAGTTGCCGACGAGGACGTTGCCGCCCCGCGCAGTGCTGCCGCCGCCCGGTGCACGGACGATGATCCGGCCGCCGGACTGGCTCTTGCCGACGCCGTCGTTCGCGGTGCCGGTGTGGTCGAGCACGATGCCGTCGTTGTTGAACACCCCGTAGGACTGGCCGGCCGACCCGAGCGTGCGGATCGTGACCGCGCCGTCGACCAGCCGGCGCCGGCCGCGGTCGTCGGTGGTGATCGCCGGGTGCGCCGACAGGTCGGTGCCCTGCAGCTCGTGGTTGAGCATGCGCTCGACGTCGATGCCGAGCTGGCCGCCGACGGACTTGTCCGCGTTGCCGAGGAGCACGCCGTGCACGAGCACGTGCGCCTGCTCGTGGTCGACCAGGGCCGTCCGGACCCGCTCGAGGAGCGCGTCGTCGGTGTGGAAGTCCTTCTCGAGGTACTCCGGGTCGGTCACGACCTTCTCGGGCACCTGGGCGAGCAGGTTCCGGACGTCGAGGCGTCCGACGCTCGCCGGGTGGTCGAGGAGCTGCAGCAGGTCGGTGCGGCCACGCGCCTCGCGCAGGGAGCGCAGGCCGAGGCGGGCGAGGATCTGCCGGACGTCGTGCGCGATGTTGAGGAGGTACTGCGCGAGCGCGCGGGGGTCGCCCTCGAAGGCCTCGGCGTTCGTGGTGAGACCGGCCGGGCACTTCACGTTGCAGTTCTTCGCCATCACGCAGCCGAGCATCATGAGCGCGGTGGTGCCGAACTCGAAGCTGTCGCCGCCGAGCAGCGCGCTCGTGACCACGTCCGAGCCGGTCTGGTGCGCGCCGGAGCAGCGGAGCGTGACCTTCTGCCGGAGGCCGTTCGCGACGAGGGCCTGGTGCACCTCGGCCACGCCGATCTCCGCGGAGCGGCCCGCGTACTTCAGGCTCGTCACGGCCGCGGCACCGGTGCCGCCGGTGTTGCCCGCGACGTTGATGACGTCCGCGCCGGCCTTCGCCACGCCGACCGCGATCGTGCCGATGCCCTCGGAGGACACCAGCTTCACGATCACCCGGACGCGGGCGGCCTTGCAGTCGTGGATGAGCTGCGCGAGGTCCTCGATGGAGTACGTGTCGTGGTGCGGCGGCGGCGAGATGAGCTCGACGCCGGGCGTGCCGCCACGGGCCGCGGCGATGTCCACCGTGACCTTCGGCGCGGGCAGCTGGCCGCCCTCGCCGGGCTTGGCGCCCTGGCCGATCTTGATCTCGAGCTCCTCGAGCATCGGGTCGGCGAGGTAGCCCGCCCAGATGCCGAACCGACCGGAGGCGAACTGCTTGATGCGCGAGCCGCGGATCGTGCCGTAGCGGGAGTGGTGCTCGCCGCCCTCGCCGGAGTTCGACATGCCACCGACCATGTTCGTGCCGTGCGCCACCGCCTCGTGCGCGGTGGCGACGAGTGCGCCGTGGCTCATCGCACCGGACGCCAGGGTCCGGGTGATCTCGTGCGCCGGCTGGACCTCGGCGAGGTCGACGCTGGCCGGGGCGCTCTCGAGCAGGGCGAGGAGGTCCACGGCGGAGCCGGTGGCGCGGAGCGTCACCTGGTCGGCGTCGACGGAGTCGACGTCGACCTGCCCCGGGTACAGCAGGCCGAGCCCGTCCGCGAGGGCCTGGTGGCGCAGTGCACCCGTGGTCCCCGTCGACGTGAGCTCGAGGCGGAAGCGCGCCGCGCCTCCCGGGAGGTCCTGGTCGTCCGACGGACGCGAGCCGGACAGCCCGCGCACCGTGACGCTGGCGTTGCCGTTCGTCGAGAAGCGGCCGAGCTCGCGCGCGAAGTCCTCCGCCGTGTCGATGCCCGTGACGTCCGCCGGGAGGGCGAGCACGTCGCGGAGCGCGGCGGGACGGCGCGAGCGCTCCTCGTGCGTGGTCTGCAGGAACGACACGTAGCCCGGGGTGATCCGGTGCGCGTCGATTTCAGCGTCGCTGAGGCGGTCGTACCCGGTGTTCCGGTACGCGGCGTCGGAGATGCCGAACGCGTCGTCGAGCTGTCCGAGCGTGAGGAGCCGCAGCGCCTCGGAGTCGCCGGAGCGCTCGAAGGACGGGCGCTCCTCGGTCATGCCGCCGAAGCCGCGCACGCTCGCCACGCCGAACGAGTGCCCGGCGCCGTCGGAGCGCTCCTTGAACAGGCCGAGCATGGGCACCTGGCCCTCGGACTCGACGCTGCGGGCGCGCTCGTGCCAGTCCGTCGCCGCCTGGGCGATGCGGGCGAAACCGACGCCGCCGACCGGGGCCTGCATGTGCGGGAAGACCCGGGCGAACAGGTCGTCGCGGGTGTCGAGGTAGTTCGGCTCGAAGAACTCGCCGCCGATGTAGCTCTCCGCGGTGCAGAGGCCGACACGGCCCATCGTCTTCGCGAGGGCCTTCTCGGCCGCCTTCCGGAAGCGCTTGAGCGCGAGGTCGGTCGCGGTCAGCTCGCCGGCCGGCGCGGGGGCGGCGGGGTACTTCTCCTCCGCACGCAGCCGAGCCGACAGGCTGTACACAGCGGCGGCACCGAAGCCGAGGGCGGTCGCCACGTGGTGTGACGATGGCAGCTGACCGGACTCCGCGACGATCGACACCCGCAAGCGCAGACCGGTCTCGATGAGCCGCTGGTTCACGGCGGCCACGGCGAGGATCACCGGGAGGGGTGCATGGGTCGACGAGACCTCGCGGTCGGTGAGGACCGCGATGCCGCCGGACCGCTCGGCGAACGCGGTCACCGCGTCGGCGAGCTGCTCCGTGGCCGTGCGGACGGCGTCCGCGTTGGCCTGCTCGTCACCGAGGACCGGCACGTAGAGCATGTCGAAGCGCTCCAGGGGCACGATGTCCTGGTCGCGCAGCCGGACCATGTCCAGGTGCCCGAGGACCGGGGACTGCACGACGAGCTGCCGGCTGGTCGTGCCGGTCCCGTCGGGCTTCGCGCCGAGCGCGACGCGCATGCTCATGCCGTCGGCCTCGCGGATCGAGTCGAGCGGCGGGTTCGTCACCTGGGCGAAGCGCTGCGAGAAGTACTTCGCCATGCCGCCCTCGGTGTCGCTGAGCGCGTTGATGGCGTTGCCGTAGCCCATCGCCGAGATCCGCTCCGAGCCGTTCTGCAGCATCGGGTCGAGCATGAACCGGAAGCTCTCCTGGTTCAGCGAGTACGCCACGTACCGGCCCGCGAGCGACAGGTCGCCCTCGTAGCCGAGCGTGGACGTCGTGCGCTCGTAGTCCGGCGCCGGGACGTCGTCGAGGTTCACCCGGGCGGCGTCGAGCAGCGTGCCGTACGGCTTCCGCGCCGCGAGCATCTCGAGCACCTCGCGCGTGCGCATGAGCGTGCCGGTGCGGTGGTCGACGACGAGCATGCCGCCGGCCTCGATCCGGCCGCGGTGCACGACCTCGTCGGCGTCGAACTCGACCTGGCCGGCCTCCGACGACACCATGAGGTACTCGGCGGTCTGCACGGAACGCAAGGGGCGGAGCCCCAGGCGGTCGAGGCGCGCGCCGACGACGTCGCCGTCGCTGAAGATCACGGCGGCGGGGCCGTCGTTCTTCTCCTCGTAGAGCGAGAAGTACTCGAGCATGTCCCGCACGTCGGGCGTCAGGGTGCGGTCGTTCTCCCACGCCGGGGGCATGAGCGACACCACGGCCTCGACGATCTCGAGCCCGTCGTCGAACACCCGGCTCTGCAGGGTCTGATCGAGGCGGCTCGAGTCGGACTGCCCGGGCGGCCGGACGATGCTCCGGGTGCGCGCGCGGGCGAGTGCCTCGTCCGACAGGCGGTTCTTCCGGTCGGTGTTCAGCTCGCCGTTGTGCGCCATCAGGCGGAACGGCTGCGCCATCGTCGGGTGCGGCTCGGTGTTCGTCGAGAAGCGGGTGTGGAAGTACAGCGTCCGGACGGAGTGCCGCGGGTCGCGGAGGTCGGTGAAGTAGCCGATGACCTCGCCCGAGTTCAGGCGGCCCTTGAGGATCTGCGTCCGCGCGCTGAGCGACAGCGGGTACAGCGCGGCGTGCTCGGCACGGGTGGCGGCGGCCTCCCCGTAGGAGACCGACTCGATGGCGAGCAGGGCCCGGTTCGCTGCGGCGTCGACGTCCTGGCGGGTCCAGCCCTCCGGCGCGCGGAAGACCCACTGCACGATCGGCAGCTGGTACTGCTCGGCCTCGGGGCGGGCGACGGAGTGGTCCACCGGGACGTCACGGACGAGCAGGATCTCGAAGCCCTCGGTCTCGATCGCGCGCGTGACGGTCTGCTCGGCACGGGCGCGATCGGCGGCGCCGGCCGGGTCCGTGCCCTTCGGCACGAAGCAGTTCGCGACCCCGAAGTGGCCGGCGCGGAGCTCCTCGCCCGTGATCGCGCTGAAGAACTCCACCGACAGGTCGATGCTCACGCCCGCGCCGTCGCCGACACCCTCGGCGGACTTGCCGCCGCGGTGGGGGATGGAGCAGAGCGCCTCGTCGCCCTTGCGGATGACGTCGTGGCTCGGGGTGCCGTCGAGTCGGGTGATGAAGCCGACGCCGCAGTCGCTCGATTCGCGGGCAGGGTCGTAGAGACCGAAGGGGGAGGGGTTCACGGTGGGTCCAGTGGGGCGATGCCTGCAGCGGACGGCCAGGCTGCATCAGTGGAGCGCTCGCCGCGGGCAGACCGGTGGTGGCAGTCGGGCCCTGTGGGGTGGTGGTGCGGTACGGCGATGCTACGGCCTGGTATACCGCCCGCGCAACTACGCGTCCGCGACGCCGTCGGTCACGCCGCGCGCTCGTCCACCGCGGTGATCGGCTCGGTCACGGCCGTGCTCGCGTCCGCCGCCGGGGTCGTGCCCGGCCGGATGATCTCCGGGCGCCGACGGGCGCGGAACACCCACGCCTTGAACAGCACGAACCGCACGAGTGTCGCGACGAGGTTCGCCGCCGTCAGCACGACGATCTCCGTGCCGTGCGACGCTCCCGGCGTCGTGGCGTGCAGGACCACGAGCGACCCCGACGTGATCGCCCACGCGATCCCGAACACCACGAGCCCCTGGACCTGGTGCCGCCCCGCCCCCGATCGGCCGCGCACGCCGAACGTGAACCGCCGGTTCAGTGCCGTGTTCCCGATCGCCGTCACCAGGAGCGCCAGGAAGTCGGCGGTCTGGGCGCCGATCGTCGGCCGGAACAGTGCGTACAGCACGGCGAACGCGACCGTCGACAGCACCCCGATCGCGCCGAAGCGCAGCACCTGCCCGACGATCCCGACGTGCGGCGCAGTGAACGGACGCCGCCCGATCGCGTCGTACACCTCGGCGACCGGCACCCGGCCGGTGGCGATGCCGCGGGAGACGCGCCACATCCCCTTGAGGTCCTCGGTGGCGGTCGACGCGATGTGCACGGACGAGTTGACGTCGTCCACCCAGTCGACCGGCACCTCGTGGATGCGGAGTCCCGCGTGCTCGGCCAGGACGAGCATCTCGGTGTCGAAGAACCACGCGTCGTCCTCGCAGAGCGGCAGGAGGTGGTCCGCCGCCTCGCGGGTCATCGCCTTGAAGCCGCACTGCGCGTCGGAGAACGACACCCCCATCGTCGTGCGGAGCAGCAGGTTGTACGAGCGCGAGATGAACTCCCGCTTCCCCCGACGGACGACCCGCGACGAGTCGGCGAGACGGGTGCCGATCGCGACGTCGGAGTGGCCGGACAACAGCGGGGCGACGAGCGGTTCGAGGGCGGCCAGGTCGGTGGAGAGGTCCTCGTCGACGTAGACGACCACCGCTGCCGGCGATGCGCTCCAGACGGCCTTCAGCGCACGACCCCGGCCCTTCTCGGGCAGGTGCACGGCCTGGACGTCCGAGAGCATCGCGGCGAGGTCGTCGGCGATCCGAGCGGTGTCGTCCGTCGACGCGTTGTCCGCGATCGTGATCCGCCACGTGTTCTTCAGCGACGTGCGGCAGAACGTGTGCAGGCGTCGGACGTGGGCGGCGAGCGTGTCCTGCTCGTTGTAGCAGGGGACGACGATGTCGATGTCGAGGGTCTGGTTCGTCTCCGTCATGTCGATCATGCTCGACAGCGGGGATACGGGGACCGAAGCAGTCTCCTGTGCCGTCCCTAAGAACCCACGGTCACGACGCCCAGCCGGCACCCCGGATCCGCTCGACCATGTCCGGCCGACGGTAGGTCGGGTCGACGTGCGCCAGGACGTCGGCGTTCACCGTGCCGTACACCGTGGCGGGGCGGTCCCGGAGCCCCTCGAAGAACAGCCCGAGGAACGCCTCCTTGAAGTCGCCGCGCGGGTGCGCCTCGAGGACCTCCTCGACGGCGGTCGGGTCGAGGGCGTCGAGTCCGACCCCGACGGCGTCCGTCAGGACGCCGAGGTTCATCGCCGCGATCTCCGGGCCCATCCGTCCGGGAATCCCCGGAGTGGTGTGCAGCGCGATGGCCTCCCAGACGGTGGTGCTCGCCTCGTCGGAGAAGCCGTGCGCGCTGAGGAAGGCCCTGGCGTGGTCGGCACCGTCGAGCTCGAACCGCTGCTCGACGTCGGAGAACGGGGTGAGCAGGCCGCTGTCGTGGAAGAGCGCCGCGAGGTAGAGCAGTTCGGGATCGGGATCGAGGCCGCGCAGGCGGGCGTGCAGTGACCCCAGGAGGAACACCCGGCTGGAATGGTGGAACAGCAGCGGTCCGGTGGACTCCTCCACCAGCCGGGTCGCCGCACTGATGGCGTGGGACTCGGGAACGGTCACGCCTGCGATGACTCGGGACATCGTCGGTGCTCCTCTCGCGGTTCGGGGCGGGACCGGTGTCCCGCGCACGATCCAGCGTGGGCGTGGTCGGCACGATCCGCCGCCGACGTCCGGCCGGCTTCCCCTCGGATCGGGCCGTCCCCGCAGCGACGGCCGGATCCGAGGGGAACCTGTCCGGACGAGCCTGGCGCGGAGGGCGCGGCGGGGTGATGCTCGCAGGACGACGTCTGCACCGCCGAGCGGTCGACGTCACGCCACCAGGAGGAAGGAACCACCCATGGACACCGACGGGCGCACCGACGCCGCCACGACGATGACGGCCGTGCGCGCACACACACGCGGAGGCCCCGAGCAACTGGTGGTCGAGGAGGCTCCCCGTCCCGCCGCCGCGGACGGCGAGCTGCTGGTGGCGGTCGAGGCCGCCGCCATCACCCTGCCGGAGCTGACGTGGCCGGAGACGTGGGAGGTGGGCGGCGTCGACCGGACGCCGATCATCCCGTCCCACGAGTTCGCCGGCGTGGTCAGCGCGGTCGGTCCGGGCGTCGAGGGCTACGCCGTCGGTGACCCGGTGTTCGGCCTGGTCCCGTTCGACCGGGACGGTGCCGCGGCCGAGTTCGTCGCCGTGCCGGTCGGGTCCCTTGCCCACCGCTCACCGACGGTGTCGTCCACCGTCGCCGCAGCCGCCGTGCTGCCGGCACTCACGGCGTGGGAGGCGCTCGTGGACCGGGCACAGCTCGGCCCCGGGCACCGGCTGCTCGTCCGGGGTGGCACCGGTGCGGTCGGATCGTTCCTCACCCGGTTCGGCCACGAGCTCCGCGCCGAGGTGACCGTCACGGTGTCCTCGGAGGACGCGGGCCGCCGGGCCGTCCAGCTGGGTGCCGACCACGTGGTCGTCGTGCCGCGGGGCTCTGCGCCGGCCGGCCTGGACGGGTTCGACCTGGCTGTCGACGCCGTCGGTGACGAACTCCCCGAGTGGGTCTACGCAGCGGTGCGACCGGCCGGGGGACTCGTCGTGCTGCAGGTGCCACCCGACGCAGAGCTGGTCGAGCGGTACGGCATCCGCTCGACGTTCTTCGTCGTCGAGGCGAACCAGGAGCGACTGCAGGAGCTCGATGCCCTGCTCGCGACCGGTCGCGTCGACGTGCCGGTGTCGGCGACGTTCCCGTTGACCGCCGGGCGCGAGGCCTTCGAAGCGGCCGCGGCTCCGGGGCGGGCGCCGGGGAAGACGGTGTACGTCGTCCGGTGACCCCGCCGCGGCAGACCGGCTCACTTCGGCCAGTCGGATCCGGTGATCACGTCCACGAAGTCCGTCCGCACGAACCCCGGCGTGAAGTGCGCGAGGACGTCGGCGTTCACGGTGCCGAAGGTCGACGCCGGACGGTGCTCGAAGCCGTTCCGGAAGGCGTCGAGGATCTGCCGCTTGAAGTCGGGCCGTGGGTGCGCCGCGACGACGTCCGCGATCTCCGCTCCGGTCAGGAGGTCGAGGCGCATCCCGAGCACGTCGGTCTCCACCCCGGCCGTCGTCGCTGCGATGACGGGGGCCATCTGCCACGGCACCTCGGGTGTGGTGTGGAGCGCGATCGCCGTCCACACGAGATCGGCGTCGTCCTGGGGCACGCCGTACGAGGTCAGGAACGCGCGAGCCTCGGCCGCGCCGTCCAGTTCGAACCGCTGCTCGTCGCCGCGCCAGGGTGGCACGAGGCCCAGGTCGTGGAACATCGCGGCCGTGTACAGCAGCTCCGGGTCGGGTGTCGCCAGGCCCGCCCGGGCTGCTTGCAGGGTGCCGAACAGGAAGACCCGTCGGGAGTGGTGGAAGACCAGGTCGGGCGCGGACGTCCGCACCAGCTCCGTCACCTCCTGGGCCATCCTGCTGTCCGGCACCGTCACCCCGGCGATCACTTGTGCGCTCATCCCGTTCCTCCTGTTGCTCGCGTGCGAGTGCTTCAATACCTCCAAGGATCGCCACGGGTCCGGCCGACGGCCCCCCTCCGCCGGCCGTGATCCCCACGGATCGGGCCGGAGACAGGAGCTGACGTGACACGACGCATCGGTGTGCTCGTCTTCGACGGGGTGAAGCTGCTCGACGTCTCCGGCCCCGCGGAGGTCTTCGCCGAGTCGAACCTCTCCGGCGGGGACTACCGGATCGAGATGGTCTCCGCCGACGGCCGGGACGTCTCGACGTCCATCGGGATGCGGATCCCGGTCGACACCGCTGCGACGTCGTCGGACCGCTACGACACGGTGCTCGTGGCCGGCGGTGAGGTGTTCCCGTCGCACCCCGTTCCGGACGAGCTCCGCGACGCAACGCGCTCGCTCGCCGACCGGACCCGTCGGATCGCCTCGGTCTGCACCGGGGCCTTCGTGCTGGGCTCGGCGGGGCTGCTCGACGAGCGGAGCGCGACCACGCACTGGAAGCACGCGCGCGAACTGGCACGCCGACACCCGAGCACCTCGGTGCTCCCGGACGCCATCTTCGTGAAGGACGGGCCGACGTACTCGTCCGCCGGCGTGACCGCGGGCATCGACCTCGCCCTTGCACTGCTGGAGGAGGACACGGGCAGCGACCTCACCCGGGAGGTCGCGCGATCCCTCGTCGTCTACATGCGCCGCGCCGGTGGGCAGTCGCAGTTCTCCTCGCCCCTGCAGGGTCCCGGTCCCCGCAGCCCCGTGCTCCGCCGGGTCGTCGACGCGATCCGCTCGGATCCCACCGCCCGCTGGAGCATCCCGGGCGATGGCGGAACTCGCCCGCGTGAGTCCGCGGCAGCTGACCCGCCTCTTCCACGACGAGCTCCAGGACTCCCCGGCGAAGTACGTCGAACTCGTGCGCTTCGAACTCGCCAAGGCGTACCTCGACGGCGGGCACTCGGTCACGCGCGCGGGCGAGCTCGCCGGGTTCGGGAGCTCCGAGGCGCTCCGCCGGGCGTTCGTCCTGCGCCTGCAGATGCCGCCGAGCGCCTACCAGCGACGGTTCGCCACGACGGGATCGACCGGCGGCTAGCTCACCGCGGCAGCAGGATCTGCACCACCGCGACCACCACGAGCACCCCGGCGATCCACGCCCCCGCCCGGATCTGCGTCCGCCGGATCGTCGACGGAGCGTGCGAGGCCCTGGCGAACTCCGTCGCCGCGACGAGTTCCGGCGCCGCGGCGGGCGGCGCGGGCTCCGGCTGGGGGCGGTCGTCCTCGAACGCGGGCACCTCGACCACCAGGTCCTCGGAGCGCGGCCGCTCCGGCAGTCGTGCGAAGTCGTTCGGCATGTCGGCCCCCTCGTCCGGTGGACCCCATCCTGCACCCGTCAGGGCGATTCCGGCAGGTCCACCGTGAACGCCGTCCGCCCGGGCTCGGACGCCACCCGCACGAGACCGCCGTGCGCGGACACCACCGCCCGGACGATCGCCAGCCCGAGCCCGCTCGTCCCCTGCTCCCGGGACCGCGACGCCTCGCCCCGGGTGAACCGGTCGAACAGCGTGGGCAGGGCCTCGGCCGGGATCGGTGGCCCGTCGTTCGCCACGACGAACCGCACCACACCCGTGTCGCGGACCCGTTGCAGCGAGACGACGACCGCGGTGCCCGTCGGTGTGTGCGTGCGGGCGTTGGCGAGCAGGTTCGTCACCACGCGGCGGAGCTGTCGGGGATCCCCGGACACCGTGAGCGGGTGGTCGTCCACGATCTGCAGGGTCCACCGGTGCCCCGGGGCCGTGGCGCGGGCGTCCATGGTGGCCTCCACCACGAGCGAGGTCAGGTCGACGGGTTCCCGGTCGGGCGTAGGGCCGGACGCCATGGCGACCGCGTCGAGACGCGCGAGCAGCAGCAGTTCCTCGACGAGGTCGCCCATCCGGACGGCCTCCAGCCCGATCCGCTCGACGTTCCGGTGGATCGCGTCGACGTCGGACGAGGACGCGGTCAGCTCGGCGTACGCGCGGACGGTAGCGATCGGGGTGCGGAGCTCGTGCGAGGCGTCGGCGATGAACGTGCGCATGCCGGCCTCGGCGTCCCGTCGGACGGTGAGCGCCCGGGCGACGTGCCCGAGCAGCCGGTTGAGCGCGGTGCCGACCTGCGCGACCTCGCGGTTCGCGGCGAGGTCGGCCGGGCCGACCCGCACCGGGATCGCCGTGTCGCCGCGTTCGAGGTCGAGTGCGGTCACGTCCGACGCCACCGACGCGACGCGTTCGAGGGGCCGCAGCGACCGCCGGACGAGCAGGGTCAGCGCCCACGCCGCGATGAGCAGGCCGACGACCGTGACGACGCCGATGACGAGCAGGAGCCGCGCGATCGCCGCGTCGAGGTCGCCGAGGGGCAGCGCGGTGACGAACACGTCGCCGTCGTCGCCGATCGCCTGCACCCGGTAGGTGCCGAGCTTCCCGAGGGCGACCGTCGCGGGGTCGCCGTCGCTCGGGACCGCGGCGAGGGTCCGCTCCTGCGCCGCGCTCAGCCCGTGCTGCTGGCCGCTGCTGTCGGTGTAGCCGCCGAGGACGGCCTTCCCGTCGCGGAAGATCGCGACGACGGTACCGGCTGCCTGTCCGGGAGCGCCGATGAAGTCGTTGTCCGGGTCCGACCCGGTGCCGGTCGTGGGCGGTGGCTGCTGCTGCCCGCCCGGTCCGCCGACGGTCCGGTTCGCGGCGGTCGAGAGTTCCGCGTCGAGTCGCTCCACGAGGTACCCGCGGAACGCCACGACGGTCACGGCACCGACGACGACGTTGGTCGCGACGAGCAGCAGCGCCACCGCCGCCACGATCCGCCACCGCAGCGACGGCACCCGCCGGTCGTGCGTCCTGCGTGGTGCTCGGGTCGGACGGGAGGCGCGGATCGCCTTCCCGCGTCGGCTCACGTCGTCGGACGGAGCACGTACCCGGCCCCGCGCACGGTCTGCAGCATCGGCTCGCGTCCGGCGTCGAGCTTCTTCCGCAGGTACGAGACGTACATGTCCACGAGGTTCGACGACGTCCCGAAGTCCATCCCCCAGACGCTCGCGAGGAGCTGCTCCCGCGACAGCACCCGGTTCGCGTTCCGGGCGAGGTGGCGCAGCAGCTCGTACTCGGTCGGGGTGAGCTCGATCGGCTCGCCGGCCCGGCTGACGGTGCGGGCGTCCTCGTCGAGCCGGAGGTCGCCGACGCTCGTCCCGGTCGCCCCGCCCGTCGTCGCCACCCGGGCCGAGGTCCGGGCGAGGATCCGCGCGCGGACGAGCAGCTCGTCGACGCCGAACGGCTTGGTCAGGTAGTCGTCGCCGCCGCCGGTCAGTCCGGCGAGCCGGTCCTCCGGGGCGTCCCGTGCCGTGAGGAACAGCACGCGGACGTCGTCGCGGGCGTCGCGGAGCCGTTCGAGGACCTCGAACCCGTCGATGTCCGGCAGCATCACGTCGAGCACGACGACGTCCGGTTGGAAGTCCCTGACCGCGAAGAGCACGTCGCGCCCGCGGTGGACCGTGCGCACGGACCAGCCGTCGCCCTCGAAGGCGAGGGCGACGGCGTCCGCGAGCGCGTGCTCGTCGTCCACGACGAGGGCACGGACGGGGCTGCCGTCGGTGCGCTGCAGCGGAGGCGCGGGCATGTCCCGGAGCCTATCCACCGTGCCCTCGTCGTCGCCGGTCACTTCGGGTCGCTCAGGTCGTAGACCGTCTGACCGCCGACCGTGGTGCTGCTGTAGTTCGCCGTGACCCACTCCTGGATGGCCGAGGCGGTGGACGAGCCGCCGCCCATGCCGCCGCCGGACCCCGAGGAGATGTAGTACCCGATGTCGCCGGCGGCCACGTCGGCCTTGAACTCCGCGAGCGTCGGGGCCGGGTCGCTCGACCAGCCGCCGATCGCCATCACGGCGGTGTCGGTGTCGAGTTCGAGCTGCGCGGCGGACTGCGAGCCGTTGACGGCGGCGGCCCACTTGGCGTCCGAGGCCTCGAGGAGCTTCTGCAGCGCGGACGAGGTCGTGCTGCTCCCGCCGCCCATGCCGCCGGTGCCGCTCGGGGCGCCCTCGGACGTGCCCTCGGTCGTGCCGCCGGTCGTGCCGTCGGGCATCTCCCCGGTCATGCCCTCGGGCGGCGTCCCGCCGGGACCCTGCTGGGTGCCGTCGGTGCTGTCGGTGCCGTCGGTCTCGGAACCGGAGGTCGACCCGCCGGGGCCCCCCGCGCCTCCCGGCATCCCGCCACCCGTACCGCCGCCCATCCCGCCGGAGCTGCTGCCCGCCGGACCGACGCTCGGGATCGACCCGGTGTGCGAGACGGTCGTGGTGGCGAGGGCGTACGCGGTGGTGCCGGTGAGCCCGAAGAGCGTGCCGGCGAGGACACCGACGGTGACCAGCTTGCGGAGCGTCGGGACGCTGCCGATCACGATCGCCGCTGCGGACAGGAGCCCGCCGAAGAGCATCACCCAGCGGAGCCACGGGATCCACGTCGGGTTCTCGTTGAGGAGGCACCAGCCCCAGAAGGCCGTGACGCCGATCAGTGCGGCGAGGCCGATGCGGCCCAGGAAGCGTTCACGGGCGTGCCAGAGCAGTGCGCCGCCGGTGCCGACGAGTCCGGCGATCGCCGGGGTCAGCGCCACCGTGTAGTACGGGTGGATCGTGCCGGACATGTACGAGAACACGAGGCCGGTGACGAGCAGCCATCCGCCCCAGAGGACGAGACCGGCGCGGGCCGGGTCGGCGACGTGCCGGCGTCCGACGACGACGAGACCGGCCACCAGCGCGAGGAGCGCGGCGGGGAGCAGCCACGAGATCTCGAGCCCCATCTCGGACGAGAACAGCCGGTCCAGCCCGGTCGAGCCGCCGAAGGAGGACCCGGCGGTGCCACCGGTGCCGCCGCCGCCGCCGTTCCCCGTGCCGCCGAAGATCCGGCCGAGGCCGTTGTAGCCGAACACGAGGTCCAGGACGGTGTTGTTCGTCGAGCCGCCGATGTACGGTCGCGACTCCGCGGGCCAGAGCCACACGGCGACGACCCACCAGCCGGCGGACACCACGAGGGAACCCGCGGCGATGAGGAGTCCGACCACCCGGCGGCCCCAGCCGGTGCGGGCGGCCAACAGGTACACGAGCCCGAAGGCCGGCAGGACGAGCAGCCCCTGCAGCATCTTCGTGAGGAACGCGAAGCCGAGGGCGACCCCGGCGAGGGCGATCCACTTCCAGCTGCCCTTCGGGAGCGCGCGCACAGTGCAGTAGGCGCCGGCCGTCATGAGCAGGACGAGGAGCGCGTCCGGGTTGTCGAAGCGGAACATGAGCGCGGCGGCCGGCGTCGCGGCGACCACGAACCCGGCCAGCAGGGCGCCGACGTTCGCCGTGGTGGTGCCGAGCCGGGCGAGCGTCCGCCGCACGGTGCCCCACACCAGCGCGACCGATCCGACCGCCATCAGGGCCTGGGGGAGCAGGAGGCTGAAGCTCGAGAAGCCGAAGAGACGCGCCGAGAGCACCATCACCCACAGGGACGCCGGTGGCTTGTCGACCGTGATGAAGTTCGACGAGTCGAGCGAGCCGAAGAAGAACGCCTCCCACGACTTCGTGCCGGCCTGCACGGCCGCGGCGTAGAAGCTGTTGGCGTACCCGGAGGCGCTGAGGTCCCACAGGTACACCACGGCCGTCACGGCGAGGAGGGCCCAGAGGGCTGGTCGGAGCCAGCGGGCGTCGTCGCGCTCGCCGAGGAAGAGGCGGGCGATCGGGGTGCGGCGCCGAGCCCGCGCGGCACTGTGCGCGCGGTCGCGTCCATCGGTCACGGGTATCGGGTACGTCGTCATGCCAGTGAGGATTCCGGGCGTTCCCCGAACGACCCGATGTCCCGGCTTGGCGCTTCCTAAGACCCCGGCGGTCGGGCGGGCGGGCGGGCGGGCGGGCTAGGCGTAGCGCTCGGCGGCGCGGAGTGCTGCGCCCCGGTACGAGCCGCCGAACAGGAACACGTGCAGCAGCAGCGGGGCGAGCTGGTGCAGCTCGACGCGCTCCTGCCACCCGTCCGCCAGCCGGGACTCCGCGTCGTAGGCCCCGAGCACGGTCTCGAGCCGCGGCAACCCGAAGAGCGCCAGCAGGGCCAGGTCCGTCTCGGCGTGCCCGCCGTGCGGGTTCGCGTCGATGAGGACCGCCCCGGTCGGCTCGGAGTGGTCGCCGGGCCACAGCACGTTGCCCGCCCACAGGTCACCGTGCAGTCGAGCCGGCCGGTCCCCGACGAGCGCCGGCTGCGGGGACCCGAGCGATCCGTCCTGGACGCGGTCGGCGACCCGGTCGAACAGCGCGGCCTCGCCGGCGTCCAGCCCGCCGCGGTCGACGATGCGCCGGACGAAGTCGCGGATGCGGTACTCCGCGAAGAACTCGCCCCACGTGCCCGGGGCGTCCGCGGCGCTGACGAACGGCGTGCCGGATCGCCCCATCCGCAGCGGGCCGGCGGGGAAGCCCGGTGCCGGCGTGCCCCAGCCCTCGGCCCCGGCGGCGTGGGTGTGCGCGAGCGACCGGCCGAAGCGCTCCGCCTGCGCGGTCGTCGGGGAGCCGTCGTCGATCAGCTCGAGGTCGAGCACCGTCGGACTGGGACGTCCGAGGACCCGGGCGATCCTGGTGCCGCCAGACGCCTCGGCCTCGGCGAGCCAGGCGAGACCGGCGGCTTCGGCGGCGGCCTCGTGCGGGTCGGAGAACGTCTTCACGTGGGTCTCGGCCATCACCCCATCCTGCGCGGTCGCCCCACGCAGCGGTCAGGGCCGGCGCGTCGCGTCAGACGGCGTCGACCAGCGCCCGCGCGAGCGGGTGCCACTCGCGGGACGTCGGGCCGCTGAGCACCAGGGTCCGCTCGAGCCGCCGCGCCATCGGCACCATGACGAGGTCCGGCGGCAGCATCCCCCGCCCGAGCGTCGGCACGATGGACACGCCCTCGCCTCGCTCGATCATCCCGAACATCGTGCTCATCTCCCGCACCCGGTGGGCGTAGCGGAACGGCTGCCCCTCGAGCTCGTGCAGCCGCTGGATCTGGTACTCGCAGCCGCCGCCACCGGCGACCAGGCCGTCCTCGTGCAGGTCGTCGAGCGTCAACGCCGGCAGGTCGGCGAGTGGGTGGTCCCGGCGGACGACGGCGGCCATCTCGTCCTGCGCGACGACGACCCCGCCCACGGGCACCGGGGACGGGTCGACCAGGACGGCGGCGTCGACCGTGCCCGCTTCGAGCCACTCGGGCATCTCGTCGTCGTCGCCCTCGTAGACCTGCACGTCCACGTCGGGCAGCGTCACCGCCCAGAGCTCGCGGAGCCGCGGCAGCAGGCCCTGGCAGACGGTCGGGACGGCGGCGAGTCGCACGGTGCCGCGCGCCGTAGCGGGCCGGACCACCGCCTCCAGGGCGTCGACGGAGGCGAGCACGCTGCGGGCGTGGGCGAGCAGCCGGTCGCCGAGGGGTGTGGCGACGGCGGCGGCGCCGCGCCGGACGACCGGGCCGCCGACCTCGCGCTCGAGCCCGGCGACGGCGTGCGACACCGCGGACTGGCCGACGCCGAGTGCGGACGCCGCGCCCGTGAAGGAGCCGGCGTCGAGGGTCGCGACGAACGCGCGCAGTTGGGGTACCGAGACGGTCATGCGTCATCCTCATCCGGACATGAAGCACATGCGTTTGCCGCATGCGCCGTGGGTGTCGACACTAGGCGACATGAACGCGGTCCTCTACCTCCTCGTCGCACTCACCTGGGGCTCGAGCTTCCTGTTCGCCAAGATCGGGCTCGACGGGCTCGAGCCGCAGCAGGTCGCGACGGTGCGGACGGTCCTCGGCGCGGCCACCCTGGTCGTGGTGCTGCTCGCGACCCGCCGCCGCTGGCCCCGCGACCGGCGGGTCTGGGGGCACCTGCTCGTCGTGTCCGTGTTCCTCAACGCCGTGCCGTCGTCGCTCATGGCGTGGGCCGAGCAGACCGTCCCGTCGGGCCTCGCGAGCATCTACAACGCGACGACCCCGATCATGACGATGGCGGCGCTCGCGGTGCTCGTGCCGTCCGAGAAGCTCCGCGGCCGACAGGTCGTCGGGATCGTGCTCGGCATCGTCGGGGTCCTCGTGCTGGTCGGCCCGTGGGACGTCCTCGGCGACCCGGCCGTCCTGGCGAGCGTCCCGGGCCAGGTCGCGCTCCTCGGGATGACGGCCTGCTACGGCGTCGGGCTGGCGTACCTGCGGCGGGTGGCGGTCGGCAGCGCGTACGACCCGGTGACCCTCGCGACGGTGCAGCTCACGCTCGCCTCCGGGCTCCTCCTGCTGGTCGCGCCCGTCATCGCCACCGGCCCGGTGCGTCTGGACTGGAGGATCGTGGCCGCGATGCTCGCACTCGGTTGCGTGGGCACTGGACTGGCCTACGCCTGGAACACGCGCCTGGTGCAGGCGTGGGGCGCTGGCCGCGCCTCGACGGTGACCTACCTGACGCCGGTCGTCGGGGTGGTCCTCGGCGTGCTCGTCCTCGGGGAGCACGTCCGGTGGAACGAACCCGTCGGCGGACTCGTCGTGCTCGTCGGCATCGCCCTCGCCTCGGGGGTGCTCAGCCGCCGACGCGCACCCGCTCCGGCTGCTGCCTGAGCGGCTGCGTGCTCGTGTCGTGCAGGCCGCGGCCGGTCGTCTCCGGGGCCATGACCTGCGAGAGCACGGCACCGACGACGCAGATCGCGGCGGCGACGAGCATGCAGGCGCCGATGCCGATCGACGAGATCCCGACCGGCAGCAGGAACGTCCCCGCCGCCGCACCCACACGGCTGCACGCGGCGGCGAACCCGACGCCCGTGGAGCGGACCTCGGTGGGCAGGATCTCGATCGGGTAGACGGCGGTCAGGTTCCCCTGCAGCGCGTTCATGAACGAGAACACCGCGAAGCAGAGCACCACGACGACACCGGGTGCCGAACCCCAGACACCGACGACGCCGAGCGCCACCGCCATGATCCAGAACGGCGGGATGAGCTGGCGCCGCCGTCCGAGCCGCTCGATCGTCAGCATGCCCACGATCGCGCCGATCGCCGCCATCGCGTTCACCGTGATCGTGCCCGCGGCCTCGTTCGACAGCTGCAGCGACTTCAGCACCGTCGGGGCGAACGTGAAGATCGCGAAGTACGGCGCCACGTTGCACGCCCAGAACAGCGAGATGAAGGCCAGGCGGCCGCGGTTCCCGGGCGCGAAGAGCACGCGGTAGCCGCCGGGCCGCTGCTGCTCGGCGCTGTACTGCTCGCGCCGGAAGTACTCGTCGCCGCCGAGGTGCGCGCGGACGACGGAGCGGGCTTCGTCCTCGCGACCCTTCCCGAGCAGCCAGCGGGGCGACTCCGGGAACCCGATCCGGGCGATCGCGGTCACCACCGCCGGGAGCGCGCTCGTGACGAGCATCCACCGCCAGTTCGCCCCCGCCGCGAGCAGCACGTACGCGGCGACGACCGCGATGAGGTACCCGCCGTACCAGGACACGAGCAAGCCGGAGAGCCGGCGCCCCCGGTCCTTCGACGGCGCGAACTCGGCGAGCATCGCGGCGCCGATCGAGTACTCGGCGCCGATCGCGATGCCGAGCAGCACCCGCACGACGAACAGCTGCCAGCCGTCCGTGACGAACGCCTGCAGCAGCCCGAGCACGATGAACGCGAGGACGTCGACGGTGAAGACGCGCTTCCGGCCGAACCGGTCGGTCAGCCAGCCGGCGAGCGGTGCCCCGATGAAGATGCCGATGAGGGAGCTCGCGCCGATGAGTCCGGCGAGCACCGGGTCGAGACCCAGTGCGACGGTGATCGCGGGCAGGGTGACGCTGATGACGCCGAGGTCGAACCCGTCGAGGCCCTCACCCCAGGCGCACGCGAAGGTCATGCGGCGGAGGAACCCGCGGGTGCCCGGGCTGGTGGTGCTGGTCGTCATCGTCGTCGTCGCTCTCGTCCAGCGTCGCTCGGCCGGACGTCGGTGTCGCCGGCCGCGGCGTTCGTCGGACCGTAGGCCGCCGGTGGCCATGCGCCCTGCCAGGTTGTCCGCGGAGCGGGGTGCAGGGAAGCTGGGACGGCGCTCCCGGTCCGGCGGTGGCCGCGCCGTAGGATCGGGCCACGAAGTCGTCGACGAAGGAGTCGTCGAGGAAGACGGAGACCGGGATGCACGCCACCGACCACGCCAGCACCACCACTCCGAGGACCCACGCCACCGCCTCGGTCGCCGCGATCCTCGCCGAGTCGGCAGCCCGGTACCCGGACGACGTCGCCCTCATCGTCGGCGACCACCGCACCACCTACGCCGAGCTCTGGTCGCAGACCCTCGCGTACGCCGGTGCCCTCCGCGAGCGGGGCGTGTCCGAGGGGTCGCGGGTCGCGATGCTCCTGCCGAACGTCGCGGACTTCCCCCGCGTCTACTACGCCACGCTGGCGCTCGGCGCGGTCGCGGTCCCCGTGCACGCACTCCTCAAGCGACGCGAGATCGAGTACGTCCTGCGGGACAGCGGGGCGACGCTGCTCGTCTGCGCGGCACCGTTGCTGGCGGAGGGCGCTGCGGGTGCGGCCCTGGCGGACGTCGACGTCGTCACGGTGCTGGCCCCCGCCGGCTCCGAGGACCAGCCCGCCGCGGGCCCGGACCGGCTCGAGGCGCTGGCCGAGCGCGCGGAGCCCCTCGACACCTACGTGCCCCGCGACCCGTTCGACACCGCGACCATCCTCTACACGAGCGGCACCACGGGCCAGCCGAAGGGCGCCGAGGGCTCGCACTTCGCCCTGCTCGAGCAGGTGAACACGAACCTCATGTCGACGTTCGACATGCGCCGCGGCGACGTCCTGCTCGGTGCCCTGCCGCTGTTCCACACCTTCGGCCAGACGTGCACGATGAACACCGGGTTCCGTGCCGGCGCGACGATCGTCATGCTGCCGAAGTTCGACGGCGACTCGGCGCTCGCCGCGATGGTGGAGCACGAGTGCGGCATCTTCATGGGCGTCCCGACGATGTACATGGCGCTGCTCGACGCCGCGACGCGCACCGAAGCCAGGCCGAGCCTGCGGTACGCCATCTCCGGCGGCGCATCGCTGCCGCTCGCCGTCCTCGAACGGTTCCAGGACGTCTTCGGCGCCCCGATCCACGAGGGCTACGGGCTCACCGAGACCTCTCCGGTCGCGACCTTCAACCACGTCGGGCGTGCGCCGCACCCTGGAACCATCGGAACGCCGGTCTGGGGCGTCGACGTCGAGATCGCCGATCCCGCGGTCCCGGACGCGATCGAGCTGCTGCCGCACGGCGAGGTCGGCGAGCTCGTGATCCGCGGGCACAACCTGATGAACGGGTACCTCGACCGGCCGGAGGACACCCGGCGCGCGATCGTCGACGGGTGGTTCCGGACGGGCGACCTCGGCACGAAGGACGACGAGGGCTACCTCACCATCGTCGACCGGACGAAGGACATGATCATCCGCAACGGGTACAACGTGTACCCGCGGCAGGTCGAGGAGGTCCTGGCAGCCCACCCCGACGTGGCAATGGCCGCGGTCTTCGGAGTCCCGCACGAGCTGCACGGTCAGGAGATCGAGGCGGCCGTCGTGCTCCGTCCGGACACGACCGTCACCGCGCAGGAGCTCATCGACTTCGTCGCGGCCGAGATCGCGGCGTACAAGTACCCGCGTGCCGTGCACGTGCTCGACGCCCTGCCGCTCGGACCGAGCGGCAAGGTGCTCAAGCGTGAGCTCGTCGAGCAGTTCAGCGTCCAGGACGTGTCGGCGGCGTCGTGAACCGGATCGCGCCGACCCCGAACCGCTGACCGCGAGGAAGAACGAGGACGACGAAGTCCTGCGTGGGGGAGCCGCCCTCGAGCGCCGGCGCCGAGAACACGCACGTTTCCGCCAGGAATGCGCAAGAATGCGTCTGCGCGCATTCATTAGGATTTCGTCAGGAACTGCCGCCGCGCATTTCCTCCGCATCCCGCGGCAACCCGATGACGGGAGGTTCGACATGTCGCAGTTCGTCCAGGACCACGAGCAGGACGCAATCGTCGGTGAGCCCGAGGTCGTCGAGGACCGCCGTTCCGTCCGTGACGTCGCCGCCCTCCCCGCGTGGTCGCGGCTGCAGGCCGCGGTCGTGGCGTTCCGTGCGCTGCAGACGGACGACGGCTCTGTGCCGGACCAGTCGGACCGCGCGGCCGCTGCCGGGTACGCGGCCACGATCCTCCAGTCGGTCGACGAACTGGCACCGTCGTTCCCGCACGATGCGTCGTACCTCGCTGCGGTGCAGCGTGATCTCCAGCGCTGGGAGACCGAGGGGTTCGGCGTCCCGGACTTCCTCGATTCGCTGAACGAGTTCCAGCCGCAGCAGCACCGCGTCGACGGGCTCGGGCACCTGGTCCTCTTCCCGATGTACACGCAGAACGGCAGTTCCTCGCGCTTCCTCGAGGCGGTCCTGGTCGAGGTGATCTGGCCGGAGTTCATCGCGGAACTCGAAGCCGGCGAGTACGGCAACCCGCTGTTCGTCGCACTGCGTTTCGTCGACTTCACCCCGGGCTACGACACCAACTCCGCGGTGTTGTTCCCGGAGACGGTGGCGATGCGCGCGATCCCGACGTTCACGTGGGGCGCGATCTTCCAGGACCGTGAAGCCGCCCGGTACCGCCGGGTGGTCCGCGCGGCAGCGGAGACCACCAAGCTGGAACTCCCCGACGACGCTGCAGCGATGCTCGACGACCAGGAGCTCACCGAGCGGGTCTTCGTGATGTGGGACATCATCCACGACCGGTCGCACATGCGCGGCGACCTGCCGTTCGACCCGTTCATGATCAAGCAGCGGATGCCGTTCTTCCTCTACTCGTTGGAGGAACTGCGCTGCGACCTCACCGCGTTCCGGGAATCGGTGCGCTTGGAACGCACCCTCTCCGCGGTCGACGACGCCGAGCTGTCGGCGGCCCAGCGCGCGATCCGTGACCACGCCCGCCTGGTGCAGTACGCGGTCATCTTCGACCGGATCTTCCGGTTCGCGATCACCGGCAGCCGGGTGCGGAACTACGACGGGCTCGGCGGACAGCTGCTGTTCGGGTGGCTGCACCAGCAGGGCGTCCTGCACTGGACCGACACGCGGCTCACGATCGACTGGGAGGCCGTCCCGGACGTCGTCATCGCCCTGAGCGACCAGATCAACGAGCTGTACTGGCGGTCGATCGACCGGCCGAAGGCGGCGCACTGGCTGGCCGCGTACGAGATGCTGACCCGGACGCTGACCCCGCACCCGGCGTCGCGATGGGCGCGCGGCCTGTCCGAGGAGACGCTCGCGGGCGCCCCGAAGGGCTACACCGACGCGGTGCTGGACGACGAGTTCCCGCTCTCGATGTTCTACGAGGCGCTCAACAAGAAGATGGCGACGGTGATCGCATCGACGGCGGGCATCACCGGCACGTCGGACGTCGCCGCGTGACCGACGGTCGCCCGCTCGCCGGACGGCTCGTGCTGGTCGCGGGAGCGACCAGTGCCAGCGGCGAAGCCGTCAGCCGGTCACTGGTGGCGGCCGGCGCGACGGTCGTCGCGGTGGGTGCCAGGACGGACGGACTGGAGGCGCTGGTCGCCGCCGTCCCGGGCGTCGCGACCCACACGTGCGACCTCTCCGACCGTGGTGCAGTCGACGCGTTGGCCAACGACGTCCACCGCGACCACGGCCCGGTCGACGGGCTGGTCCACCTGGTCGGCGGCTGGCGCGGCGGCGGCGGGATCGCCGGCCAGTCCGACGAGGACTGGGACTTCTTCGACCGCGCGTTCCGGACCCTGCGGAACACCACCCGGACCTTCGCCGACGACCTCGTCGCGTCCCCGGCCGGGCGGCTCGCGATCGTGTCCTCCACGGCCGTCGAGCACCCGACCGCCGGGGCTGCCAACTACGCGGCCGCGAAGGCCGCGGCCGACGCCTGGGTGCGCGCCGTCGCCCAGGGGTTCCGGAAGGACGCACCGGACTCGGCCGCCGCCGTCGTGTTCGTGGTCGGTGCCCTGGCGGGCCTCGAGGCCCGTCTCGGCGACGAGGTCGTGCGGCTCTGGGACCGCTCGCCGGCCGACGTCAACGGCACCCGCATCCCGCTCGAACCTAGGATGGATCAGTGACCCTTCGCCTCCACGACCTGGACCTCCGGGGCTTCGCCTCCGACAACTACGCCGGGATCCACCCCGAGGTCCTCGCCGCGATCGCCGCGGCCAACGACGGCCACCAGATCGCCTACGGCGAGGACGTGTACACCGCTCGTCTGCAGGAGGTCGTCACCGAGCACTTCGGGGAGCAGGCGCAGGCCTTCCCGGTCTTCAACGGGACCGGGGCGAACGTCGTCGGCCTGCAGTCGATGCTGCCGCGGTGGGGAGCGGTCGTGTGCACGTCGACCGCGCACATCCACACCGACGAAGCCGGCGCTCCCGAGCGCGTCGGCGGGATCAAGCTGCTGCCGGTCGAGACACCGGACGGCAAGCTCACCCCCGAGCTCATCGACAAGGAAGCGTGGGGCTGGGGCGACGAGCACCGCGCACAGCCGCTGGTCGTGTCGATCACGCAGACGACCGAGCTCGGCACCGCCTACACCGTGGACGAGATCCGGGCCATCGCGGACCACATCCACCCGCTCGGCATGACGCTGCACATGGACGGCGCCCGCATCTCCAACGCCGCCGCGACCCTCGGGCTGCCGCTCCGGGCGTTCACCACCGACGCCGGCGTCGACGTGCTGAGCTTCGGCGGGACGAAGAACGGGATGCTCTACGGCGAGGCGATCGTGGTGCTGGACCCCTCGGCGTCGGACGGCCTGCACTACCTCCGCAAGATGAACATGCAGCTCTCCTCGAAGATGCGGTTCGTCTCCGCGCAGCTCATCGCGCTGCTCACCGACGACCTCTACCTGCGCTCCGCCGGCCACGCCAACGCCATGGCCGCACGACTCCGCGGCGCACTCGAGGCCGGCATCGCGGACGGGAGCATCCAGGGCGTCGGGTTCAGCCAGGAGACCCAGGCGAACGGCGTGTTCGCGACGCTGCCCGCCGGCGTGGCCGAGCGGCTCCGCGAGCACTTCCGGTTCTACGACTGGGACGCCAGCCGCCACGAGGTGCGGTGGATGTGCGCGTTCGACACGTCGGAGCAGGACATCGACGACTTCGTGGCGGCGTTGACGCGGGAGCTCGCCGCGCAGAGCGCGGCGAGCTGACCCGCTCGTCCCTGCGGGTCAGGCGGGTGCCACGTCGGAGAACAGCCCCGTGAACGTGACGCCGGAGCCGACGAGCAGGCCGAAGAACTCCTGCGCGGTGGCCGTGGTGACGGCCGCGGACGCGTCCTCGTAGCTGTCGAAGTACAGGTCGAGCGTGCGGTGTGCGGGGGTCGGGGTCCCGTCCTCCTTCGGCCAGACCTTCGCCGATTCCGCCCGACGAAGCGCCGGGAGCTGCCGGGCGAGGTCGTCGATCCGCGCGTACGTCGATTCGAACGCGGTCGGGTCGGCGGGGTTGTCGATGATGAGCGTGATCTTGGTGGGCATGGTGTGTTCCTTCCGGGGAGGGGTGGGTCAGCGGTCAGCGGCCGGCGGTCTCGAGGAGACGGAGCCAGATCTCGCTGATGGTGGGGTAGGCGGGCACGGCGTGCCAGAGGCGGTCGAGCGGCACTTCGCCGGCGATCGCGATCGTGGCGGCGTGGACGAGTTCCGCGGTGTCGGGTCCGACCGCGGTGAAGCCGACGATCGTGTTGCGGTCGTCGTCGATGAGGATGCTGGCGCGGCCCTGGTAGCCGTCGGCGTGGAGCGCGGCGCCGGCCACCGCTCCGAGGTCGTACTCGGCCACCCGCACGGTCACGCCGGCGGCCGTCGCGCTCGCGACGGTGTGCCCGACGGAGACGACCTCGGGGCTGCTGAAGACGACCTGCGGGACCGCGTGGTGGTCGGCGGTCGCGACGTGCCGACCCCACGGCGCATCGTCGACGGCCGCTCCGGTCGCACGTGCGACGATGACGGCACCGACCGCTCGCGCCTGGTACTTGCCCTGGTGCGTCAGGAGGACCCGGCGGTTGACGTCGCCGGCCGCGTACAGCCAGCCGTCGCCGAGCGTCTCCCCGTCGTGGTCGAGGACGCGCAGCGTCTCGTCCACCGTCAGCCAGGCGCCGGGCGCGAGTCCGATGCGCTCGAGTCCGAGGTCTGCCGTGTTCGGCTTCCGGCCGGTGGCGACCAGGACTTCCTCCGCGTCGATGGTCTCGCCGTCCTCGAGCGTGACGTGCACGGTGCCGCCGAGGTCGCGACGGACCTGGACCGGGTTCGCGCCGATCAGCACGCGGACGCCGTCGTCCTGGAGTGAGCGGACGACCTGCTCCGAGGCGTAGGGCTGCACCTTCGGCAGCACGCCGTCGCGGGCGATGAAGGTCACGGACGACCCGAGTGCGCTGAACGCCGTCGCCATCTCGGTGCCGACGACGCCACCGCCGATGATCGCGAGCCGCTCCGGGACGTGGTCGGCGGCGACGGCCTCCCGACTCGTCCAGGGTCGGGCGTCCGCGAGGCCGCGGATCGGCGGGACCGCAGCGCTCGTGCCCGTGGCGACGACCACGGCGTGTCGTGCCGTGAGGGTCTGCTCGGTGCCCTCGGGAGTCGTGACGGTCACGCTGCGGGTACCGGCGATGCGGCCGTGCCCGCGGACGAGGGTGATGCCGGCGCTCTCCAGCCAGGCGACCTGTCCGGCATCGTCCCAGTTCGACGCGAAGCGGTCGCGGCGCGCGAACACCTCCGCGGGGTCGAGCGTGCCGGTGACGGCAGCGGCGGCCGCCGGGAGGTGCTGGACGGCGCGGAAGGCGGCGACGTCGCGGAGGAGCGCCTTCGTCGGCATGCACGCCCAGTAGGAGCACTCGCCGCCGACGAGTTCCGACTCGACGATCGCGACGCTGAGTCCGCCCTGCACCGCCCCGTCGGCGACGTTCTCTCCGACGGGTCCGGCGCCGATGACGATGACGTCGTACTCGGCGCCGCTCACGCCCGGTCCGCCTTCGCGGCGCGCTGCAGCCGGATGGCCGAGACGAGGAAGAAGACCGCGCCGAGGATCGCGTACCCGCCGACGCCCGAGACGGACTCGGCCTTGGCGGACCCGAGGATGAAGCTCGCTCCGGCGAGGACGGAGATCCCACCGCTGAGGATCATGGGCCACTGACCACCGAGCTTCCGGCGCAGGATCGCGACGATCAGCTGCACCGCTCCGGCCGTGACCGCCCAGAGGCCCCACACGATCATGACGGCCGGCACGCCGGACGCGACCGCGAAGCCGAGCCCCACCGCAGCCAGGACGCTCAGGCCCATGTTGACGTACAGCAGCGGGGCAGGCCCGGTCGTGCGCGAGGCCCGGTGGTCGATGATCGCCGCGGCGACGTCGAAGAGCGGGTAGAGCAGCAGCAGCGTGACGCTCAGGGGGCCGAGACCGGCGGAGGCGGTGAGGATCAGGACGATCGCCCAGACGAGCTGGAACGCGAAGCGCACGAAGTAGAGGGTGCGCAATGTCGCCGCGATCCCCGCGGGACGGGCAGCGGTGGTGGAGGACATCGGGAGGCCTTTCTGAGAGAGCGAGCGACTGGTAGAATGACTAGTCACTCTACCCACGGTAGGGAGTCGAGCTGGGAAACGCAAGTGCGATCGAGAGGAGACGTCGTGAGCGGTGTGGTGAAGGTGTCGATGCGCGATCGACTGATCGAGGCCGGGAGCGAGTTGTTCACCGCCGAGGGGCTCAGGGCGGTCAGTGTCGACCGCGTGATCGAACGCGCCGGCACGACGAAGGTGACCTTCTACCGGCACTTCCGGAGCAAGGACGACCTGGTCGTGGCGCACCTCGAGCTGCGTGCCGAGCAGGAGCGCCACGGGATCGGCGCGGCGATGGAGCTCGCTGCGGGGGATGTGGACCGCACCTTCGAGCTCATCGCGGCGACCCTCGGGACGATGGCGTGCACGCCGGGCTTCCGCGGCTGCCCGTTCATCAACGCCGCCGCCGAGTACCCGGACCCGGAGAGCGCGGTCCGGCGGACCGTCGACCGGCACCGCTCGTGGTGCAAGGAGACGTTCGAGCGGATCGTCGCTCCGCTGCGCCTGGCGGACCCCGCGGGCGTGGCGGCGGACCTGATGTTGCTGCGCGACGGCGCGATGGTGGCCGGGTACCTGGACGGGGAGGCGACGCTCGCGGCGTCGTTCCTGCGCAGTAGTCGGGCGTTGACGCGTGTGCCGGTCGCGCGTCCGTGACGGCGTAGGATCTCGTGTGATCTCCGAGCGCCCCGACCCCAGCGGCATCCCTCCCGAGGACCTGGCCGTCACCCTCCGGGTCCTCGAGCAGCTGACCGAGATCGAGGAGGCGCACCCGGACTTCGTCCGCGTCCGCCAGGCGACGGCGAAGATGTTCAAGGCCGTGAAGCGGGCGCACCGCCTCGAGAAGCGTGCTGCCGTCGCCGACGCCGACCGACGCGTGATCGCCGCCACCGCCACCGGGGCCGCCGACCGGATCGACGACGAGACCCGCGGGGTGCCCATCAGCGCCTCGACGGCGGCTCCCACCGCCGGCACGCTGCTGAAGGCACGCCCCTGCTACATGTGCAAGCAGCAGTACACGGTCGTCGACGCCTTCTACCACCAGCTGTGCCCCTCGTGCGCAGCGTTGAGCCACGCGAAGCGCGACGCACGGGCCGACCTCACCGGCAAGCGCGCGCTGCTCACCGGCGGACGCGCGAAGATCGGCATGTACATCGCGCTCCGGCTGCTGCGCGACGGCGCGCACACCACCATCACCACCCGCTTCCCGCGCGACGCAGTGCGCCGGTTCTCGAGCCTGCCCGACTCCGCCGAGTGGATGTCGCGCCTCAAGGTCGTCGGCATCGACCTCCGTGACCCCGCCCAGGTCATCGGACTCGCGGAGGACGTGGCGGCGTCCGGCCCCCTCGACATCCTCATCAACAACGCGACGCAGACGGTCCGGCGCTCGCCCGGCGCGTACCAACCGCTCGTCGACGCCGAGCTCGCGCCGCTCCCCGACGGGCCGCTGCCCGAGCTGGTCACCTTCGGGCACACGAACGACCAGCACCCGCAGGCGCTCGCACGCTCGGTGACCGCGCACCCGATCCTCGCCGCCGCCGCTGCCCGCGCCGACGAGCTCACCGAGCAGGCCATGGCGCCGGGGTCGAGCTCGCTCGAGCGGCTCGCTGCCGGCACCGCGATCGACGCCGGCGGGCTCGTCCCGGACCTCCACGACCACAACTCCTGGACGCAGCACGTCGACGAGGTCGACCCGCTCGAGATGCTCGAGGTGCAGCTGGCCAACACGACGGCCCCGTTCGTCCTCATCTCGAAGCTCCGGCCCGCGATGGCGGCGAGCCGGGGACGCCGGACCTACGTGGTCAACGTCAGCGCGATGGAGGGGGTGTTCGGCCGGGCCTACAAGGGGCCCGGGCACCCGCACACGAACATGGCGAAGGCCGCGGTGAACATGCTCACGCGGACGAGCGCGCAGGAGATGTTCGAGACCGACCGCATCCTGATGACCAGTGTCGACACCGGGTGGATCACCGACGAACGGCCGCACCCGACGAAGATCCGGCTCGCGGAAGAGGGCTTCCACGCGCCGCTCGACCTCGTCGACGGTGCCGCGCGCGTCTACGACCCGATCGTGCGCGGGGAGGCGGGCGAGGACGTCTTCGGGGTGTTCCTCAAGGACTACCGTCCGAGTTCGTGGTGATCAGCGCGCCCCGGACCGGGTCTTGAACGCCAGCCGCGTGCGCCACTTCGTCTGATCGGGTTCGTCCGCCGGATCGGAGAGGTACTCCTCGAGACGGCACGTCCAGTGGTCCCCGTCGGGCTCGGTGGTCCGGTCCCACTCCAGGCCGGCGTCGTCACCCCACGCCAAGAGGGCGCTCGTCGCGTCGAGGAGCTCGTCGGGAGCCCCGACGTGCATCGTCGTGACGTAGGTGCCCGCCGGGAGCACACCCGACACGACGTCACCGGGCATGTCGACCTGCTCGTCGAGCTCCGCCGCGAGCGGGAACCCGACCTCCACGCGGAGGACGCCGGTCATGTCGATGACGCGGTAGCGCCAGAACGGCGGCCCGCACGGTTCCAGTCCGCGCTTCGCCAGGTACTCGGCCAGCCGAGGGGTCAACGGTGGGAGGACATCGGCCATCGTCTCCATCGTGACGTCGGCCGCGATCGCGGCGTAGTCCGCTGCGGGGCGCTCCTGGATCTCCGGAGTGGGCGACATGGTGGGACCTCCTCGTCCGGCCGTCTTGCCGGAACCGTACTCCGGCTGGTGCGGGCGGCCCTACCCTGGGTTGGTGCTCTCCCGACGTGACGCAGCGATCCGGCTCGACATCCCCCTCGAGATGGCGACCCACCACGGGATCCCGGCGCGCCTCAGCGAAGCCGAGCTCGACCGGATCGAGCAGGACCCGCCCGCGTGGCTGGTGCAGTCCCGTGCGAACCGCACGGGTGCGAAGAAGGTCTGGGTCCGCCTCGAGTGCGTGGTGTGCGGGTACGCCGAGGACGCACGGCCGAAGAAGTGGTGGCCCGACTGGGACCATCTGATGTGCGACTACCACGAGCCGTACCAGGCGCCGGACCCCACCGCGGGGCTCGTCCGGCGCGAGGTCGAGGGCATCGGGAGTCGGTTCATCGCCCTCGTCGACGAGCGCCCCTAGCCCCAGGGCGCCGGCGTGGGGGCGTCGGCCGGAGCGTTCAGCTGCGCCATCAGGCCGGCGAAGTCCTCGAGGTGCCAGGTGGCGACGATCTTGCCGTCGCGGACCTGGTGCACGTCCATGGTGCGCATCTCGATCCGCTTCCCCGTGGGCTCGTGCCCCATGAAGGCGCCCCGGTGGGTCCCGGACACGGTGTTGCGGACCGCGACCTTGTCGCCCTGGACGATGACGTCCTGGTGCTGGACGTCGTAGTCGGGCATCGCCCGGCGGAAGATCGCGATCTGCCCTGCCATGCCGGCGGGGCCCTGCGCCTGGCCGGGGGCGAGCGGGAGGTCCACCCAGTCCTCGGCCAGCAGCTCGTCGTAGACGGAGGTGTCGCCGGTGCGGAACGGCTCGTAGAAGGCGCGGACGATGTCGGCGGTGTCGGTGGGTGCGGTGTTCATGACGGGTGGACCTTTCCGGTCGGTGGTGAGCGGGCTAGACGAGGGCGAGGACGAGGCCGGCGACGACCAGTACGAGCGCGGTGGCGCCGTGCACGCTGAGCGCCTGACGGAGGGTCCCGCCGTTGGTGACGACGATGATCGCGTCGCCGATCGGGGTGATGGCGGCCGCGACGAGCACCCATCCGAACACGTGCGGTCCGGCAGTGAGGAGCACGACCAGTGGCACGATGCCGGAGGTGATGTCGCGGACGCCCTTGATGCTCGTGAAGGCGCGTCTCCGGTCCTCCGCGACGCCGAAGCCGGCGGTCGCGATCGAGGGCGCAACGAGGAACCGGACACCGATGAAGAGGATGAAGAGACAGCCGAGGACTGCGACGACGAGGGCTGCAACAGCCATGAGAGGGGACCTTCCGAGGTTGGCTAACGTTGTTCGGTAACGACGATAGCGTTCGCGCTGACCGTTGTCTACTGTTGTTAGTTAACGTCGGTCTGCTACGGTCGGGTCATGCCTCGCCCAGCCCCTGACCTCGACCGCCGCCGTGCCCGCATCGCCCGGGCTGCTCGCGAGGTCGCGGCGGCCGAAGGCTGGGACGCCGTCACGATCCGTCGCCTGGCTGCCGAGATCGGTGTGACGCAGCCGGTCATCTACTCCGCGTTCGCCGGCGGTCGGCAGGCGATCATCGACGCGGTCGCGCTCGGCGGCTTCGAGGCGATCGCGGACGCACTGGAAGCCGTGCCCGCCGAACCACTGCCGCGGATGCGGGCCTACCTCGAGTTCGCCTCCGGGCAGCCGCACGTCTACGACGCCATGTTCTCGATGCCCTCCGGCCTGGAGTTCGGCTCCGGCACCGGTCCGGACGCGCTCCGTCGTGCCTTCGCCGGAATCCGAGCCGCGTTCCCCGGCGGGGACGACACGGTTGCCGAGGTCGCGTGGGCCACCGTCCACGGGCTCGCCACCCTCGAGATCAGCGGGCGCTTGCCCGCGTCACGATCCCGTGCCCGCCTCGACCTCGCGCACCGGATGGTCGCGCAGGGCTGACGGCGGCGCGTCCCGTCCGGTGGTCACTCCGAGCGCCGACCCTGCTTCCGGTAGGTCGACGGCGGAACGCCGAAGGCACGTGTGAACGCTCGGGAGAACGGCGCGACGGTGACCGGAGGGCCGGCGTGGGCACCGCACATCGAGGTCGACGGCAACCTCATCACTGGGCAGAACCCCGCCTCGGGTGCTGCCGTGGCGAGCGCGCTCCTCGAGCGCCTGCGCTAGCCGGTGGCTCCCTTCCGCGACGCACACCCCACCTGGGAGGATCGATTTATGCCCACACCCACAGCACTCCTCGTGATCGACCTCCAGCGGGGCGTCGTCCAGGACTGTCTCGACCGTGACGGCGTCCTCGGTCGCGTCGCGAAGCTCGTCGACCGCGCACGGACGGCGAACGTGCCCGTGATCTGGGTGCAGGACCACGGTGACTTCGCGGAAGGGACCGAAGCGTGGCAGCTGGCGGCACCGCTCGAGCGCCGGGACGACGAGCCCTTGGTCCGGAAGGAGTACCGCGACTCCTTCGTCGGCACCGACCTGGCGGAGGTCCTGGAGGCGTTGCGTGTGGAGCACCTCGTCGTCGCGGGCGCACAGAGCGACTACTGCATCCGGACGACGACGCAGGCCGCGGCCGCTCGTGGCCTCGATGTCACGCTCGTGTCCGATGCGCACACGACGACGGACAGCGAGCACGACGGCGTCGTCATCACCGCGGAACAGATCGTCGCGCACACGAACATGTACTTCGGCGGTCTCCGCTACCCCGGACGCCGGTACGCCACGACGAAGCACGACCAGGTGACGTTCGAGCCCCTCCAGGAGTCGAGCGGCGGCACCAGCGGCCCGTCCGTACGCTGACCGTGTGACCCCCACCCGCAGGCCCTCCACCGCCCGCCTGCTCGTCGCGTCGTCCCACCCCGGGCCGACCGTGACCGTGACGGTGCTCGCGGCCGTGATCGCCGCCGCGGTCGGACACCCCTCGTGGCTCGTGGTCCTCGTGGCGCTGACGGTGGTCGCCGGCCAGCTCTCGATCGGCCTGGCCAACGACTGGATCGATGCCGACCGTGACAGGGCGGTGGGTCGGAGTGACAAGCCCGTCGCGCAGGGGCTCATCGCGGTCGGCACGGTGCGCACGGCGGCGTTCGGCACGGCCGGCGTCGCCGTGGTGCTGTCGCTGTTCCTCGGCCCGGTCGCCGCGGTCGCGCACCTCGTGCTCGTCGCCGCGGGTTGGGCGTACGACGCCGGTCTCAAGCGGACCGTGTGGTCGGTGGTCCCGTTCGTCGTCGCGTTCGGGCTCCTGCCCGTGGTCGCCGTCGCCGCGGGACCGGACGGGGCGTGGCCGGCGTGGTGGGCGCTGGCGACGGGGGCGGTGTTCGGCGTCGCGATCCACTGCACGAACGTGCTGCCCGACCTGGTGGACGACGCGGCGACGGGCGTGCACGGGTTCCCGCACCGACTCGGGCTCCGGGGTGCGGGGGTGACGGCGTTCGGCGCGCTCGTGGTCGCCGCGCTGCTCGTGCTCGGCGGGCAGGTGCTCGGGGATGATCCGGTCCGTGGTGCGGGGGTGGTGCTCGCGGTGCTGGGGACGGCCGTGGTGGTCGTGCTCGCGGCGGTGGGTGTGCGGCTGGTGGTGGCGGGGCGGGCGTCGCGGACGCTCTTCCGGCTGGTGATCGCGTCGTCGCTCGTCCTGGTGGTCGAGCTCGGCCTCGCCGGCGCCCGCCTCGTCGCCTAGACGAGAAAGCAGGCCACAGCGCCTACGCCCACCGCATCGCGTAGACCCCGGCCAGCCCGTCCGCGGTCGGGAGGGACAGGACCGTCCGGAGCAGCGCCTCCCGTCCGACCGCCCCGACCGCACGCAGCGGCCGGCCGAGCGCCATGTTGACCTCCGCCTGCCGCGCCGCTCGGCGCGCGACCGCCTGCCGCCGCCTGGCGTACTCCGGCCACGGTCCGGCCGCACCCGAGGCGACGGCATCGGCGAGGAGCGGGGCCAACTCTGCGGCGTCCAACCAGCCGAGGTTCATGCCCTGCCCGCCGATCGGGCTGATCTCGTGTGCGGCGTCCCCCGCGAGCACGACGCGCCCGAGGCCGACCCGGTCGGCCGCGCGTCGTCGGACGCGGAAGCCGCTCAGCATGGTGCAGGTCGAGGGGTCCAGGGCGACGCCGGTGCGGTCGGCCACGATGGACGCGACCCGAGCGGCACCGTCCGGAGACTCCGCCGCGAAGTCCGACGGCACCAGCGCCACGTAGCGCCGTCGCCCTCCGGGCAGCGGGAACGACTCGACCACCCCGGCGGGCCCGACGTCGACGAGGGCGGCCGTGCGGTCCGCCGGGTCCTCGACGTCGGCGAAGTCGCCCATGACGTACCGGTCGGGGTAGTCCCGCCCGCTCGTGCCGATGCCGAGCAGGTCGCGGGTGACGCTCCGGGCGCCGTCCGCGCCGACGACGAACGCGGCGCGGACGGACACGGGCGCCCCGGAGGGACCGACGCCGGTCGCGTCGACGTGGTCGCGGTGCCGTTCGAGTCCGGTCAGCGAGACCCCGACACGCAGCGCTCCGGGTGCCGCCGCCTCGAGGCGGGACCGCAGCAGGGACTCGGTCCGGTGCTGGTCGAGGGTCGCGACGTACGGGTGCGTGGCGGAGGCGCGGTCGAACGACAGGCGCCCGATCTCCCGCCCGCGGCTCCGGGCGACGCCGCTGCGGACCCGGGTGGCCTCGGCGAGCACGGGTCCGTCGAGTCCGATCGCCGCGAAGGCGTCGAGGGACGGCGGGTGGATGCCGATCGCGCGGGATCCGGTCGGTGCTGCCGAGCGGCGCTCCCAGACGGCGACGGAGACGCCCCGCACCGCGAGGAGTGCCGCCGCGAACAGGCCGACGGGCCCACCCCCGACGACGAGGACGTCGACGCGCTCCGTGGTCACGGCCCGAGCCTACGGGCGGCCGACCGCGCGCGGCACAGCCGGGTCATCCCCGCGGCCGAAGCGCACTGCCGCCGATGCCCGTCATGCTCGGGGAGTGCCCTTCACCGTCAGTCACACCGTGGTCGCCCTCGCTGCCCGACGCACGCCGCTGCCCGTCGCCGCGGTCGCCGTCGGTGCGATGGCGCCGGACGCGGTGCTCTTCGCGCCGTTCCTGCCGCCGTACACGTTCACGCACTCGTGGACGGGCGTCGTGACGATCGACCCGGTGGTCGCGCTCGTGGTGCTCGCCGTGTGGTGGTGGCTCGTCCGCCCGGCGTGGGCGGGTGCGGTGCCCGGGGTGCGTGCGCGACTCCCGGAGGACTGGGGTCGCCGTCCGCGGTGGTCGCTGCGCGGCGCGGTCGCGGTGATCGTCGCGTGCCTCGTCGGGATCGCGACGCACGTGGTCTGGGACGCCTTCTCCCACGATGCCGGCTGGGGTGTCCGGGCGGTCCCGGCGCTCCGGGACGACGTGGTCCCCGGGTACCCGTGGTGGGCCCTCGTGCAGGACCTCTCGAGTGTGCTCGGACTCGTCGCGCTGCTGGTCGCGGCGATCGTCTGGTGGCGACGACGTGCTCCGCGCGCGGTCGCCCCGCTCGGGCGGGCGTCGCTCGTCGTCGTGACCGTGGCGGGTGCGGTCGTCGTCCTGGTCGTGCTCGTGGTCGCCGCACGGGTCCTGGTCGCGGGACGCGGGGTGGGCCTCGTCGTCGAGGACCTCGCGTTCCGGGTGCCGCCGACCGTCGCGGTCGTCCTCGTGGTCGGAGCGGTGGTGCTGCTGCTGGTCGGCCGGCGTCGCTCCCGCGACTGACCGTCGGACTGGAGGGACGGGGCGGGGCCGGCCCGCGCCTCCCGTCCGGCAGACCGTCGGACTGGAGGGACGGTGCGGGGCGGACCCGCGCCTCCCGTCCGTCGGACGGTTGCGTCCGGCCACCGCCGGCCGCGCCGCTCAGGCGGTCGCGTCCGCCGTGTCCCGCGCTGCCCGGTCGGAAGCGCGCAGCCGGCGCGCCTCACGGATTCGAGCCCGCGCCTTCTCGACCGGCACCTCGACCGCGTACGCAGCCGCCACGGCCACGAGCAGTGCCACGCCGACGAGCCACACCTTCCCCCACGCACCGATCGCGAAGGTGCCGAGCAGGGCGATCACGAGCGGGTGCCAGAGGTACGCCGAGTACGACACGCGCCGGCCGAACCACGACATCGGCGTCCACGCCAGGGCCACGGACAGCGGGGACCGGACGGACACCAGTCCACCGATGAGGAGCGCCGAGATGAGCCCGGTCACCGGCAGCACCACACCGAACGACCACGCGTGCTGCGTCCAGTCGTCGTCGATCCAGAACTGGACCGCGGCGAGCAGCCCGATCCCGATCCAGGTGCCGAGGTGGCCGGCGACACCGGCAGCCCACGTCCGGACGCGAGCGTCGTCGAGGAGGAGCGCGAGCAGGCAGCCCGTCGCCAGCGGGACGATCCCGAGCACGGGGGAGAAGTACACGTCCGGTGTCGAACCGCCGCCGGGCGTCCGGTAGGTCATCCACGCTGCGAGGGCCCCGCCGACCATGACGACCCCGAGTCCGGTCATCAGCCAGCGCCGGTGCGCCCGGAGCGCGAACAGGAGCACGAGGACGGGCGGCCACACGAGGTAGAACTGCTCCTCCATCGACAGGCTCCACGTGTGCGCGAAGACGCCCTGCGTGGTGTCCCAGTACGAGCGGAAGAGGTTGCCGGTGTAGCTCAGGGCGATGAACGCCGCCTCGCCGGGGGAGAACGACGCGCCCTTGTAGTCGCCGACCCAGTTCCAGAGCAGGAGTCCCACGACGACGAGCGCGAGGAGCGCCGGGTACAGCCGCAGCAGGCGCTTCGTCCAGAACGAGCCGAGGCGGATCCGGCCGGTGCGACGGTGCTCCCCGAGCAGCAGGGTCGAGATGAGGAACCCGGAGAGGACGAAGAAGACCGTCACGCCGATGAACCCGCCCTCGAACTGCGGGACGTGCAGGTGGTAGAGGATCACGATGAGGATCGCCACCGTGCGGAGGCCGTCGAGCGCCGGCGCGCGGTGGGTCAGCGGCGGCGGCGGGGTCGCCCGTGCGCGTGCGGGTGCTTCCCCGGTGGTGCCGGTCGCCTCGGTGGTGCCGGCGGTCTGCTCCGGCGAGAGCGCGGTGGTCGCCACGGACGCCTCCTGCGAGATCTGGTCGATGTCGTCCGGACGCGGTGGTCCGGTGGGGTGCGTTCCAGGATGCTCGCGGAAGGTAAGAGGGCCCTCAACGACCGGGGTGCACGAACGCGGTGAGGGCGGCGAGGCGCTCGGAGGCGATCGCGCCGAAGGGTCGGTCCTCGCCGGCCGCGATCCACTGCGCGAAGGACAGGTGGAAGACCGTGACGGCCGTCTCGGCGGCGATCGTGGCGGCCGGTTCGTCGACCCCGCGTTCGCGGAGGACCTCACCGAGCCGGACCTTCAGCGACTGGAGCTTGCCGAGTTCCCGTTCGCCGAGTGCGGGGTTGGCGTCGATGATGCCCTGGCGGGCGCGGGACCACGGGCGCCGTTCCTCGGGGAAGAAGGCGCCGGCGGCGTCGAGCGCGAGCCGGACGAGCTCGAAGGGCCGGGCATCGGCGGGGGCGGCCTGGATCGGGCCGGTGAACATGCCGAGGAAGTCGTCCTGGCCGGCGAACAGCACCTCGCGCTTGTCGGCGAAGTGCCGGAAGAAGGTGCGCTCGGTGACCTCGGCCGTCGCGGCGATCTCGGCGACGGTGGTCTGGTCGTACCCCTGCGTCGCGAAGAGCTGCAGCGCGGTCGCCTGCAGCCGTTCACGGGTTCCGGGTTGCCAACGAGCCATGTACCGAGTCTACTGATGACAGTGCATGACATCGAGTGCTAGCGTGATGTCAGTTCATGACATCAACGTCGTGGACACCTGTGAAGGGAAAGCTCATGCACGTGTTCGTCACCGGGGCCTCCGGCTGGATCGGCTCCCACACCGTCGACGACCTCCTCGCCGTCGGCCACACCGTCACCGGCCTCGCCCGCTCAGACGCATCGGCGGCCGCCCTCGAGGCGAAGGGCGTCACCGTCCTCCGCGGCGACCTCGACGACCTCGACGCCATCCGCCGCGGGGCCGAGGGCTCCGAGGGTGTGCTGCACCTCGCCAACAAGCACGACTGGGCGAACCCGGTCGCCACCAACGCCAGCGAGCGCGCCGCCGTCGAGACGATCGGTTCGGCGCTGGTCGGCACCGATCGCCCGTTCGTCGTCGCCTCGGGTGTCGCCGGGCTCGCACAGGGGCGGCCGTCCACCGAGGAGGACGCCAACCCGTTCGTCGGCCCGGACAGCATGCGCGGCGGCAGCGAGAACCGCGGGTTCGACTTCGTCGAGCAGGGCGTCCGGACGATCGCCGCCCGGTTCAGCCCGACGACGCACGGCACCGGCGACCACGGCTTCATCGCGGCGATTGTCGGCGCGGCCCGCTCCACCGGTGTCTCCGGCTACGTCGGCGACGGGACGAACCACTGGGCCGCGGTCCACGTCACCGATGCCGCACGACTCGTCCGGCTCGGGCTCGAGCAGGCGCCGGCTGGCACGCGCCTCCACGCCGTCGCCGAGAGCGGGATCCCGACCCGGGCGATCGCGGTGGCCATCGGCGAGGGACTCGGGCTGCCCGTGACCTCGGTGGACCCGGCCGACGCCGAGCGCCACTTCGGGTTCATCGGCCGGTTCTTCGGCATGGAGATGTCGGCGACGTCGGACCGTACGCGGGAGCTCCTCGGGTGGGAGCCCACCGGCCCGGGGCTGCTCGAGGACATCGCTGCCGGCGCGTACTTCGACGTGGCGGCGGCCCGCCGGGCGTAGGCGGCGCGGGGGGCGCCGCGCGGGGGCGGGCGCGGGGCCGGCGCGGGGCCGGGCTGCCGGTTCCGCGACACTCCACCCGTCGATCGACGCGTGCGACGTCGGAACATGCACACGCAGCGCATCCGTGCGCATCCTCCGACACGGCACGCGTCGATCGACACGCGCAATGTCGCAGACGCGTCCCGAACGCGCGCCCGGGACCCGCGCCGCGGCCGGGAGGCGCCCCGCCCCCGCGGCGCGCCCCCGCCCCGCGCCCCCAGCCCGGCGCTACTCCGCCTTCTGCATCTGCCACGGCTCCGGCTCGCGGTCGCCGTTCGGCCGCACGGGCCGGACGTCGCCGACGATCGGGATCGCCCGCTTCCGCATGAACCACAGGTAGCGCACGAAGAAGTGCGACAGCGTCGACAGCCGGTTGCCGTTGCCGAGGAGCGACGCGATGTGCACCGCGACCCATGCCGCCCACGCCACCGGCCCGACCATCGTGATCCCGCCACGGAGCTGCGCGACCGCGGCGTTCGTGCCGATCGTCGCCATGGTGCCCTTGTCGAAGTACTTGAAGTGCTCGGTCGGCTTGCCCTCGAGCAGGCGCTTGATCTGCCGCGCCGAGTGGCGTCCGCCCTGCAGTGCGGGCTGGGCGAGCTGCGCGAGGGCGTCGTCCTGCGCGGCGATGTCGCCGGCGGAGAAGATGCGCTCGACGCCCTTCACGCTGAGGTCGTCGTTCACCTGGATGCGCCCACCGGAGGTCTGCGGCATGCCCCAGCCCGAGACCTCCTTGTGGGCGGCGACGCCGGTGGCCCAGATGACCTGCGACGCGGGGATGAACTCACCCGAGGCGGTCATCACGCCGTCCGGCTTCACCTCGGACACGCCGGTGTTGAGCCGCAGCACGACCCCGCGCTTCCGCAGGACCTTCGCCGCGTACCGACGCAGTCGCGGTGCGAACGGCTTGAGGAGCTCACCGCTCCGGTGCACGAGGGTGATCGAGATGTTGCCGCGCTCGATCTCCGGGTAGGCGCCGACGAGTGCCTGGTCGCGGAGCTCCGCGAGCGCGCCGGCCATCTCGACGCCGGTCGCCCCGCCGCCGACGATGACGATCTTGATCTCGTCGGGGCCCTGCTTCGCCGCAGCCTGCTCGAGGCGGGTGAAGAGCTCGTCGCGGATCCGGAGCGCCTGGGAGCGGGAGTACATCGAGTACGCGTACTCGTACGCACCCGGTGTGCCGAAGTAGCTCGTGTTCACGCCGTTCGCGAGGATCAGCCAGTCGTAGTGCAGGTGCTCCCCGTCGGACATCTCCGCGACGCGCTGGTCGGTGTCGATGCCGGTGAGCAGGCCGTGCCGGAACTCGGCGTTCGCCTGCTTCGCCCGGAGGCTCCGGAGGAAGTACGTCACGTCGCCGGCGTTCAGCCCGCCCGTTGCCACCTGGTACATGAGGGGCTGGAACATGTTGTAGACGTGACGGTCGACCAGGGTGACCCGCACCGGCGCATCGGCGAGCTCGCGCATGGCGGCGACACCGGCGAATCCACCGCCGACGATGACGACGTGCGGGCGGGTGTCCTGGGGCATGCTGATCCGGCTTTCCTCTGGTGGCGAGATGGTCACCACCGAGGGTACGCGCGGTTGGGTGCCCCGTCTGACGGGCAGGGACGGGAGGCGCGGTGCGGCTCCGTCAGGCGTCGAGCCGCGCGTAGGTGCTCAGGACGTTGCCCTTGCTCGTCACGGTGCTCTCGACCAGCCGCAGGCGCGTGGGCGGGTCCGTCGGCTCGAAGAGCTTCCGGCCGGCACCGGCGATCGCCGGGTGCACCATGAGCTGCAGTTCGTCGAGGAGCCCGGCGAACAAGAGGTGCCGGACGACCGTGATGCTCCCGCACACGGCGATGTCGGCACCGTCCTGCTCCCGGAGGTCCCGGACGAAGTCGTCCAGGTCGCCCGTGATCCGCGTGCTGTTCTCCCACGCCAGGTCGTCGCCGAGCGTGGTCGAGGCCACGTACTTCGGCATCGGGTTGATCCACTGCCCGAAGCCGTCCTCGGGGTGGGCCGGCCACCACTCGGCCCACTCGAGGTAGCTGTTCCGCCCGAGGAGCACGGTGTCGGTCCGGGACATGAACGCGCCCATCCCGGCGCCGAGCTCGTCGTCGAAGCTGTCGTACTGGAACTTGTACGGCTCGTCCACGACGGTGTCGACGGAGGTGAACAGGCCCGCGGTGACCTTGCGCATGCCCGGAGCGTAGCGCTCAGCTGTTCGAAGCGGAACCGCTCGTGTCCGAACCTGTACCCGTGCCGGTGCCCGTGCCCGTCCCGGTGCCGGTACCCGTCCCGGTGCCGCCCTGCGTGCCGTTGCCCGGGAACTGTCCGGTGCCGCCGCCGGGGAACTGGTTCGTCCCGCCGTTCGTGCCCGGCACCTGCGTGGTCGACGTGCTCGTGTGCGCGCCGATCGCGTGGCCGATGGCGAACCCGATGCCGCCGCCGACCAGGAGTGCCGCGATCCCGACGGCCACCGCGACCACGGGCCAGAACCACGGGGGCTTCGGTCCGCTCTTGCGCTTCGTGGTGCCCGCCGACCCGTACCACGGGGTCGCGCCGGCCGGGGCCGCTGCGTTCCACGAACCGGAGTGCGCGGACTGCTGGAAGTACGGGTTCTGCTGCGCGTACGGGTTCTGTTGTGCCGAGGGGTTCTGCGCGCCCCACGGGTCAGCGGAGGCGGGGGCCGGGGCGTCGAGCGTCGCGGTCGAGGTCGGCGTCGGAGCTGCTCCCCAGCCGGCCGGGCTGGGCGCGTACGTGGGAGCGGGCTCGGCGGACGGGGTCGGCGTCGTGGTGTGGGCCACGGACGCGTCGTCGCGATCCGCGGGGCCCGTGGGGGAGGTGTCGGTCATGGGGACGAGTGCACACCGCTTCCCTATGCGCCGGCGATGACGACGCTGACGCCGCACTGTGCAGTGCCGCGTACGGTCGAGGTCGTGTGTGCGAAGGTCGAGACGGTCGAGGTCGGTGGACTCCGGGTGCGCCTCCACACCCTCGCTCCCGCGGGCCGCGTACGCGACTCCCTCGCCCCGACGGTCGTCCTCGTGCACGGGATCGGGATGTCGCACCGCTCGTTCCACCGGTCGCAGGCGGCCCTCGCCGCCGGACACCGGACCGTGAGCGTCGACCTCCCCGGCTTCGGCGGGGTCCCCGGCGCCGGACGACGGCTGTCCATCGAGGAGCTCGGCGACCTCGTCGTCCGCGCGGTGCGGTCCGCCGGGGCCGGCGAACTGGTCCTCGCCGGGCAGTCCATGGGTACCCAGGTCGTCGCCGAGGCCGCGCGGCTCCACCCCGGGATCGTCCGCTCGGTCGTCCTCATCAGCCCGGTGATCGTGCCGGAGCGGCGGTCGGCGATCCTCCAGGCGGTCGACCTCGCGCGGGACTCGTTCGTCGAGGGGATCAGGATGAACACCGTCCTCACGACCGACTACCTCCGGAGCGTGCCGCAGTACCTCCGCGAGCTCCGGCCGATGCTCCGGCACCGCCTCGAGGACACCGTCCCGCGGCTCACCCAGCCCGTGCTCGTCGTCCGCGGCACCCAGGACCCGATCGCCCGCGAGGACTGGTCCGGGTGGGTGGCGTCGTCCGCGCAGCGGGGCGTCCTCGTCGAGCTTCCGGGGCCGCACCACGTGCAGGAGCGCCAGCCGGTCGCCTTCGCCCGGCTCGTCGACGAGTTCCAGCGGGTGCAGACGCTCGAGGGCCTGCGATGACCGACCCGACCACGTCCGGAGGCGGGCCGACGGACACGGGCCGAGCCGCGCCTCCAGTCCGCCTGCCGTTGCTGCGTCGGGCCCGATGGGCCGCACTCGACTGGTGGTACGCGATCCGGTGGCAGGTCCGGAGCCTCGGACCGACCACCGCCGACGACTACCGGGACGGCGACGGCCAGCCGGTCGTCGTCGTGCCGGGGGTCTACGAGACGTGGCACTTCATGCGCCCGCTCATGGACGCCCTCCACGACCGCGGTCACCCGGTGCACGTGCTGCCGGTGTTGCGGCACAACCTCCGGCCCGTGCCGCAGTCCGCGCGGGAGGTCCTGGCGACCCTCGAGGAACTCGACCTCCACGGCGTGCTGCTCGTGACGCACAGCAAGGGCGGGCTCATCGGGAAGTACGCGATGACCCACGACGACGACGGGCGCATCGACCGGATGGTCGCGGTCTCGACGCCGTTCGGCGGCTCCGGGTGGGCACGGCTCGCCCCCGTGCCGCACCTCCGGGCGTTCCGGGCGGCAGACCCGGTGCTCGCTGCGCTCGGTCGGGAACTCGAGGTGAACACGCGGATCACCTCGGTGTACGGGGTGTTCGACACGCTCATCCCGGAGGGTAGCGAGCTCGTCGGGGCCACCAACGTGCGGCTGCCCGTCGGCGGCCACTTCCGGATCCTCGGCGACCCGCGGACGCGGACCGCGGTGCTCGCCGCGACCGACCCGGCGCGCTCGGCCTGATCGGGGGCGGGCCGACCGCCCCCGTTCGGCGGCCGGTCGTCAGGCGCCCGGCAGGAACAGGCAGAACGGGTGTCCGTCGGGGTCGAGCAGCACGCGGACGTCCTCCTGGGGCTGGTACTCCGCCTGGCGGGCACCGAGCTCCTCGGCTCGGGCCACGGCACCGGCGAGGTCCTCCACCTGGAAGTCGAGGTGCAGCTGCATCCCCGGCGCGTCCTCGGTGCCGGGCCAGGTCGGTGCGACGTACGCCGGCTCGAACTGCACCGAGAGCCCGGGGCCGGAGTCCGGCCGCACCCGGAGCCAGGTCGGCCCGTCCTCGTGCACGGTCCAGCCCGTGAGCGCCCCGTAGAACCGGGCGAGCGCGATCGGCTCGGGGGACTGCAGCACGGTCGCGACGAGCGTCGGCATGACGGGGTCGGAGGCGGTCATGCGGCGGAGCGTACGCGCGCACGGGCGCCGACGTCGCCCGGGGTCACCGGCCGGCGACGCTCGCGCGTTCGACGATCCGGTGCGGGATCACGACGGTGCGCGGCTGCGCGTCCCGGTCCTCGATCCGCTGGGTGAGCAGATCGAGCGCCGCGGTGGCGAACGCCCGCCGGTCGAACGACACCGTGCTCAGCGCCGGGATCGCGTACGCGGCACCGTCGACGTCGTCGAACCCCATCACGCTCACCTGCTCGGGCACCCGGACCCCGCGGGCAGCGAGCACGTGCAGCACCCCGAACGCGATCGAGTCCGTGAATGCGAACACCGCGTCCGGCAGCGGGTGCTCGTCGAGCCACGCCGCGAACGCCGTCGCCGCGGCGCTCGTCGACCACGCGGGCAGCGGGACCCGCAGCGCCGGATCCGGTTCGATCCCCGCGGCCGCGAGGGCGGCGGTGTAGCCGGACTCGCGCAGTTCGCTGGTGGCCGTCGCACCCTCGGCGAGCGCGGCCCCGGCGATCGCGATCCGCCGGTGCCCGCGGGACAGCAGGTAGGTCGTGACCTGCTCGGCCGCGGCCGGGCTGTCGACGTGCACCTGGTCGACGTGCTCGGGTTCGACCTCGCCGATCACGACGGTCGGTGGCAGCCCCTCGGCGCCGGCGAGGACGCTCCCGCTGAGCGACACCGGGTTGAGGATGAGCCCGTCGACGAGGTGCGCCCGCGCCCGGGAGACCAGGTCGCGCTCGCGGGCCGGGTCGTTGCCGGTCTGGTCGAGCTGCACGGTCCACCCGCGCTCACGGGCGAGTTCGACGAACCACTGTGCGAGCTCGGCGGAGTAGGCGCTCCCCATCTCCGGCAGGGTCAACGCGATCACCCCGGAGCGGCCGTTGCGGAGCCCGCGGGCGGAGAGGTTCGGCACGTAGTCGAGTTCGGCGAGCGCGCGCTCCACGCGTTCGCGGGTCTCCGGGCGCACCGCGACGCCGCCGTTGATGACGTTGGAGACGGTCTTCGGCGACACCCCGGCGAGGGCAGCCACGTCCCGCACGGTCGCGCGCATCGGCACGAGCGTAGCGCGGCGCGGGGTCAGGGCCCCACGTACCGGTGCACGTGCGTCGTGTACGCGACGGGGACGGTCGCCCGGCCGGCGGTCTCGGGGTCGTCGTCGAGCAACCGCTGCACCGCGTCGAGCAGGGCCGTGCGCTCGGCGGGAGGCAGGACGATGACGTAGCTCCGCGAGGCCACCATGTCGAGGAACGCCGACCGCTCCTGCTCGTGCACCCAGTGGAACTGCTCGTAGGTCCCGTCGTCGAAGGGAGCGCCGACGACGGGTGCGCCGTAGTCCATCACCCGCGACTCCGGCTGCTTCATCAGCGCTCCGAGCCGCTGGGCCCACGGACGTGTCTCGTCGCGGACGTTCCACACGAGGCCGAGGACGCCGCCCGGCCGGAGGACCCGAGCGGCTTCGGTGGCGCCGCGCCCCGGGTGCACCCAGTGCCACGCCTGCGCGAAGGTCACGGCGTCGGCGCTGCCGTCGGCGAGCGGGATCGCCTCACCGGTGCCGTCGAGGGCACGGACGTCCGGCAGCACCGAGCTGAGCAGTCGCCGCATCGCGGGGTCCGGTTCGACGGCGACGACCTCGGCGGCCCGGCCGACGAGCGTCCGGGTGAACTTGCCGGTGCCGGCCCCGACGTCGACGACGAGTCGCGCGCCCTCCGGGACCAGGGCGGCGGCTGCCTCCGCCGGGTAACCAGGGCGGCCGTGCTCGTAGGCGTCGGCCGCCGATCCGAACGACTGGGCGTGCTGCTCGAAGGTCATGCGTCCAGCATGGCCCGCCCGTCGGTCCGCAGGACGGGCACCGTCCCGCCGGTCCGCACCGATTCCTGCGCAGCGAGGACGATCGAGAGCGTCCGGAGGCCGACCTCCACGTCGGGCTGCGGCTGTGTCCCGGAGCGCGCAGCGTCGAGGAACGTCCGCAGCATCGGCAGGTCGTGGTCGGCCCCGTACCGCAGTTCGATCGACCGCCCGTCGGCCGCGCCGGAGCCCCTGGCGGCCGCGCCGAAGAAGTCGACCGACACCGTGCCGCCGGTCCCGGCGACGTCGAGGGTCAGACCGCCCCACACCGGCGAGGTGTCCGCGCGGCTCCACGAGCAGTCGATCGCGGCGACCATCCCGCTGTCGTACGTCACGGTCACCAGTCCCGCGGTCTCGGCGCGGGCCCGGTCGGCGTGCAGGACCCGGTTCGCGAGCGCGGTGACCGACACGGGCGTCGCGCCGGTGAGCCCGTCCACGAGGTCGGCGATGTGCACGACGTGGTCGACGATCGCGCCGCCGCCGCTCAGTTCCGGATCGGTGAACCAGTCGCGGGTGCTCGGGAGCATGCCGTTGTTCGCTCCGCGGACCGAGAAGACCGTCCCGAGCGCCCCGGACCGGTGCGTCCCGCGCAGCCGGTCGAACGCCGACGCGAAGCGGACCGGGAACGCCATCATCAGCGTCACGCCGGCGCGCTGGACGGCATCCCGGATGGCGAGGCCGTCCTCCCACGTCGTGGCGAGTGGCTTCTCGCAGAGCACGTGCGCGCCGGCGGCGGCCGCTGCCTCCACGAGCTCCCGGTGTCGCGCGTTCTCGCTCGTCACCACGACCGCGTCCGGACCCCACGCGAGGAGTTCGTCGTACGACGCCGCGTACCCGACGCCGAGCGCCGTCGCGAGGTCGGCGCCGCGGAGCTCGCCCGGTGCCGTCCCGGTCGACACCCCGTCGGGGTCGGACCCGCGGACCTCGACCTCGGGCATCGCGGCGAGGGCGGAGAGGTACCCGACGGCGTGGGTGTGCGCGAACGAGAGCACGCCGACCTTGAGCGTCACGACGCGACCTCCACGGGCTGGCCGGACTCGATCGAGGCGAGGGCGGCATTGGCGAGGCGGACTGCGACGGCGCCGTCCGCCGCGGTGACACGGGGGAGTGGTCCGCCGTCGAACGCGGCGACGAAGTCCGCGAGCTCGAGGGCGTACGGGTCCTCGGCCGGGTCGACCGCCGGGAGGAAGCCGTCCACCGCGGCGGGGGTCGCGAGGTCCGACCGGGTGTCCTCCTCGGCGAGGGACGAGTGCGACAGGCTGCCGAGCGTGCCCGTGACGGAGTACTCCGTCGAGAAGGCGAGGTGCTGCGGGCCCCAGAGCCCGGCGACGTGGCTGATCGCGCCCGACGCGTGGGTGAGGAGCACGTGCGCGGCCTCGACCGGGGCGTCGGACGACCCGGCACGCACGCTGACCGCGGACACCCGGGTGACCTCGCCGGCGACCCAGCGGGCGACGTCGAGGTCGTGGATCATCTGGTCCATCACGATGCCCCCGGACTGCGCGCGATCGCCGAACCAGGGCACGCGGGTCGGGAAGGCCCCGGAGCGCGAGAAGCGCAGGACCGCGAGGTCACCCAGGAGGCCCGTGGTGACGGCCTCGTGCAGCCGCCGGTACGCGGGGAACCAGCGCACCACGTGGGCCGGGTAGAGCTGCAGACCCGCGTCCGCCGCGCGGGCGACGAGGTCCTCGGCGTCCGCGTCGGTGCGGGCCAGCGGTTTCTCGCTCACGACGTGCTTCCCCGCCGCGAGCGCCGCGCGGACGACCGTGGCGTGTGCGGGTGTCGGGACGACGACGTCGACCACGTCCACCGCTGCGAGCAGGTCGTCGAGGGAGTCGGCGACCGTGATCGTCCGGCCGGCTCGGGCAGCCGCGTCCGCGAAGGTCGCCGCGAGCGCCTGCGCCCCGTCCTGCGAGTGCACGACGAGGTCGCCGAGCTGCAGGAGCCCGGGGACGTGCGCGACGGCGATGCCCCCGGCGCCGACCAGTCCGATCCGTCTCCGTGGTCCAGGTGGTGACTGCCTCGTCATGCTGCCAGCGTAGAGGGCCGTCAGACGGGTCCGGCGAGACCCACCAGGTTCCCCGCGGGGTCGCGGAAGTGCGCGACGACCACGCCGCCGCCCTCGTTGCGCTGTGGCGGGAGGACGACCGTGCCGCCGAGTTCCTCCGCTCGTCGCAGCGCCGCGTCCACATCGTCCACGCCCACGTAGAAGACCGCGTGCGCTGCGAACCCCGGGCCACCGCCGATGCCGCCGGCGACCGGCCCGGCCCCGTCGACCGGGTCGATGAAGGAGTACGCGTCCGGCGATGAGATCGCGGCGGCGACCGGGGCGCCAGCGGGGGAGTCCCAGCCGAAGAGTGCGGTGTAGAAGGCACGGAGCCGCTCCGGCTCGGGGCCGATGAGTTCGACGTGGACGACGGCGTTCACCATGCGGCCGTTCTACTCCGTGACACTTCCCCCCGAACGTGGGAATCGGAGGTGCGTGACGTGTCCACTAGCGTGCAGTGAGTACCCATCAGTCCGCCGTCCCCGCACGGCCAGCAGCGCCCGCCGTGGCGATGGACGGAACCGATCGATGTCTGGGCTCCCGAGCCTCGCTCCCACCCTGCCCTCGCGCCGCCGCGCGCTCGGCCTGGCCGCCGTCGGCGCGTTCACCGCGGTCACCGCGGCCGTCGTGACCGCGCGCCCCTCGTGGGCGGCAGCCGCTCCGACCATGTCGGTGGTCCCGAGGACTCCCACCGCATCGGTCAACTCCTGGCTCGCCAGCGGCGGCGACAAGGTGCTGCGCGGCACGATCGTGCTCACCGCGCCGCTCGTCATCCCGTCCGGCACGCACCTCGACGCGAGCTCCGCGAGCATCACCGGGCCGGCGTCGGACAACGTGCTCCGCAACCGCGCATCGGTGCCGACCGCGACCACGACCGCTTCGGTGAGGGCCGGCTCCGCGGTCGTCACCACGAAGGCCGCCGTCTTCAGCTCGGCGTCGGTGGGGCGCGCCGTCCAGGTCCTCGGCGTCGGGCCGCGGGCTGCGCGTGCCGGCGCTCCCGGATCGATGTACGGGCGGGTCCTGTCCGTGCAGTCGCCGACCAAGGCCACCCTGAGCGTCCCCGCGACGTCGACCGCGACGGCAGCGACGGCGTACCTCTTCCCGCCGGACGACACGGACATCACCATCACGGGCGGGACCTGGACGAACCGGAACGCGAACGGGCTCTCGCAGACGACGGCGGCGCACGGCCTGCTCATCCGCCGCGCGTCCGGGGTGTCCCTCCTCGACCTCACCGTGCACTCCACGGGAAGCGCCCAGACCGGCGGTCAGTACGCGGTCTCGTTCGGGGACGTCCGGAACGTCACCGTGGAGGACGTCGCGTTCGTCGACACCGCGTCCGACGGTGTCCACTTCCAGGGCCCGTCGTCGTCGATCGCGGTGCGCCGGATCACGGGCGTGCGGACCGGCGACGACCTGGTCGCCTTCACCACCGTCGACGGCCAGTCCCACGACCACTCGAAGCTCGGCGACTGCGAGGGCGACATCACCGACGTCACCGTCGAGGACGTCGACGGCCGCTCCTGCCTCTGCCTCCTCAAGGTCACCTCCGGCACGGGCGCTGCCGGTGTCCAACGGCACATCCGTCGGTTCACCGCGACCGGGCTCGCCGGGACGGTCACCGGCAGCTCGCCGGTCCAGATCGTCGACTACGCCGGACCGACCTGGTTCGAGGGCACGATCGCGAACGTCACCGCGACCGGCAGCGGCGGACCGGCGGTCAACGTCGCCGTCGGGACGCTCGGGAACCTCGTCGTCCAGGACGTCCAGTGGCCCGCCGGGAGGCCGGCGTCGACGACCGGCATCGTCCGGGTGACCGCCACGTCCGCGTCGTCGGTGACCGTGCGGGGCATCACGAACCGTTCGGTCGGGGCGGGCGGCTCCGTCGGGCTCGCCCTGGCGCTCGCGTCCGTCGGGACCGTGTCGGTGAGCGGCATCGCCTGCCCGGTGCTCGCGCCGAAGTTCGACTCCGTCCGGCTCGTCCGCGCGAACGCGAAGATCGGCACCCTCTCGGTCTCCGACGACACCTCCGCGGCTCGTGACGGCAACGTCTTCGCCATCGACGCGGTCGCGAAGGGCTACCGGATCACGAAGGCGTCGTTCGCCCGGATCACCCGGAGCAGCGGATCCGTGTGGGTGGCCGACGCCGACGGGACGACGAGCACGGCGATCACCGTCGCGGGCCTGCAAGGAGGTCGCGCGTTCGCGCTGCTGCGCTCGCCGGCACACGTCAGCGTGCAGAACGGCTCCCAGCCCGGGGCATCCGGCGCCGCGGTCCGGCTGAACTCGGCCGCCGCCACACCGGTCCGTGTTGTGGTGGCGTCCACGAAGCGCCCGGGGGCCCTCGTCTCGCGGACTGCTTCCCAGCGCGTGTCCGCCGTGTCGCCGTTCGTCACCGTCGACGCGGCGCTGCTGACCCCGGCCGACGGCGACGTCGTGCTGAACAACGGGAAGAAGTACTCGTCGGGGCAGATCGTCTGGAACGCGAAGGCGAAGCAGTGGCGGAAGACCACCGTCAAGGAGCCCGCACCGACGCCCACGCCGACGGCCACCCCGAAGCCCGCGCCGACAGCGACGGCCACCCCGAAGCCGACGGCGACCCCCGCACCGACGGCGACCCCCACCCCGACGCCGACCGCGACCCCGATGCCCACTGCGACCCCGGCGCCCACCGCGACCGCGACGCCCACGGACACACCATCGCTGTCGTCGACGCCGGAACCCGTCGCTGGCTGATCACCCTGCTCGGCACCACGCCGGAACGGTCACTCCTGTCGCGGGCGCACCATCCGGCGCTCCCGCACGCCGTCCTCGACTTGCTCGACGCCGTCGAAGGTGAAGCCGTGCTTCCGGTAGAACGCCTGGGCACGGGGGTTCGGGTCGGCGACCCAGAGCACCGCATCGTCGGTCGTCGTGAGGGCGGCGTCGAGCAACGCGCTGCCGGCACCCGAGCCGTGGTGGCCGTCGAGCAGGTAGAGGACGTACAGCTGGACCGCCGCGGGGCCGTCCGTCGACGGGCCCGACATCGCGATCCCGACGACCTCGCCGTCGAGCTCGGCGACCGCGATGCGGTTCCGGTCGGACCGGGTGTCCGTCAGCTCGGCCGTCCAGAACCCTTCACGGCGGCCGACGAACCCGGGGTCGTCGAGCAACGCGTCCGGCATCAGCCCGCGGTAGGTCGACCGCCACGAGGCGACGTGCACCCGCGCCATCGCCGCCGCGTCACTCGGGACGGCCGGTCGGACGGAGATCTCCCCGCTCACCTCCGGACCCATCCCGCCTCGGCGAACACCGTCTGCAGCTCCTCGACGAGCCGGGATCCGTGGAACCCGTCGGCGACCGCGTGGTTCACCTGCACGACGAGGGGCATGATCGTGCGCCCCTCCGCGAACCGGTACCGACCGATTGTGAAGATGGGCAGGAGATGGTCCCAACCGTCCCGCACGTGCAACGCGAACCCCGTGAACGACGTCCCCGGGAGCGTCGAGATGTCGAACACGTTCCTGGGGCGGTCCTCCTGCGGGAACATCCGGTGGTCGTCCCGGTACCGCTCGATCGTCGCGACGGCGGCTGCGTGGAACCGGGCAGGGTCCTCGTCGTACGGGACGACCAGGACGGAGAACGTCTCCGTGTCGGGGTGGAACACCGTGAACATCGGGTGCACGACGTCCCACACCGCGGGTGATCCGTCCTCGAGCAACTGCATCCGGAACTCGGCGTGCCGGTTCACCACGGACGCGATCGCCCAGATCTGCGACGCGTAGGTCCGCCGTTCCGTGGCGTGCACGGTCTCGGCGAAGTCGGTGACGTCGAGCTCGACGGTCATCTCCCACGTGCACGGCACCCGGTCGCGGTAGTGCTCGAAGTGCTCGCGCCGGGGCCAGTGGTCGACGTCGATCGCACGGAGTTCCGCCATCGCCCCAGTCTCGTGCAGGTGGTCCGTCCGTAGGGTGGAGCCATGCCGACGCTCGAACGAGTCCCCGCCCTGGTCGCCACCGGATTCCTCGCGATCCCCGTCGCCGAAGCGCTCGTCGCGCTGCCGAGTGACGTGCTCGCGACGATCGAGGGCGCACCGATCGACGCCGAACTGGCGGACACGGCCGCGTTCTCGGAGGCCTACGGCTACCCGCTGACCGGCGGGGCGAACTGCATCGTCGTCGCGGGGAAGCGCGGCGACGAGGTCCGCTACGCCGCGTGCGTCGTGCTCGCGTCCACGAAGCTCGACGTGAACCGCGTCGTGAAGCAGCTGCTCGACGTACGCAAGGCGAGCTTCGCCCCGATGGACGACGCCGTCGAGCGCACCGGGATGGAGTACGGCGGCATCTCCCCGATCGGCCTGCCAGCATCGTGGCCGCTGTACATCGACGCGCGTGTGCTCGCTGCTCCCGAGGTCGTCATCGGCGCTGGCCGTCGCGCTGCGAAGCTCTTCCTGCCCGGGAAGGCGCTCACCGCGCTGCCGAACGTGACGGTCGTCGAGGGGCTCGCGGTCGAGCCGGTCGGCTGAGCCGGAGGCCTGCCGCGCCCCGGACCGCGGAGAACAGGACCGCCCGGATCACGAGAAGCAGCCGTCCTGGTCGTCCGGCGTGAGCATGCCCACCTTCTCGGCCAGGAGGTCGCGGTGCTCCACGCCGAGCGCTCCGGACCAGTCGACCCTGACGCCCGTGAACGTCCCGGCGGTGGCACTGCGCTCGAGGTGCATGTCCGCCACGACCAGCAGGGCGCCGTGGGCTGGGACGGTCAGGTCCCGGGGCGGGGTCAGTGCATGACCACCACTCACGCTCGTGACGTCGCCGATCGCGTTCCCCAGGTCGTCCCGTGCCTGCTCGAGCACGGCCGCGGACACGTCGACCCGCTCCAGGCCTGCGCCGCCGTGGAGGTGGAGGCTGTCCACGTGGACCGCCCGGTCGCTCGGATTGCGGAGGAGGAAGCTCGCGGCCATCCGCGACGTGTCGGTGCCCGGCGGGACGTCGGTGCCGACCCACGACCCGCAGAACCCGCCACCCGTCGACGTCAGCGGGAGTGGTTCGTGGACGACCCGGTACCCGGTCACGCCGAGTGTGGCGACCACCGAGAACGCGAGCAGGCCCGCGGCCATCGCGATCGCGCGTCGTCGCCGCTGCCGGACGTCCGTCCGCTGCTGTCCGTCCCCCCGCACGTCCACATGCTAGCGGCCGCCCGGGTCACGACGTCCGAAGGGCCGGGGGAGCCGGTCAGTCCGACGGCCGGATGAGGCAGAACGGGTGCCCCGCCGGGTCGAGGTACACCCGGAACGTGTCCGTCCCCGACCCGGTCGCGGTGGCGCCGATCGCCAGCACCGCGGTCTCGCCCGCGTCGAGGTCGTCGACCTTGACGTCGAGGTGGCTCTGCTGCGGGACGTCCTGCCCCGGCCACTCCGGCGCGCGGTAGTCCGCGACCTGCTGGAACGCCAGGATCGGTCGGTGGTCGGTGAAGGGCAGCGCGATCTCGGCCCAGTCCTCGTCGAAGTCGACGATCTCACCGCCGAGCAGCTCGACGTAGAAGCGGGCGAGCGCGCGGGGGTCCGGGCAGTCGAGGACGATGACGTCGAGTGTGCCGATCATGGCCGCGACACTAGCCCCGTCAGCGCGCGGCGGTCAGGGCCTTCGTGATGCGCTGCAGCGAGACCGTCTCGGCGGTGCCGAGCTCCTGCGCGAACAGGCTGAGCCGGAACTCCTCGAGCATCCACCGGGCGTGCACGAGCTCCGGGTGCGCGCCGGCGGCCGGCGGGAAGGTCCCTCCGGCGTCGGTGTAGCGGTCGGTGGCGACGGTGACCTCGCGCATCCAGGTCGCGTCGCGCCCGGGGTTATGCAGGAGCTTCTGCACGCGGGCGTCCACCCCCTGCAGGTACACGCGGATGCGGCGGAGGCGGTCGAGCCCGGCCACCGAGACGAACCCGGGGAACACGAGCCGCTCCATCTGCTGCCGCATGTCGGTGAGCGCGGGCAGGAGCGACATCGAGTTCGCCTGCTTGAGGGACCGCTCGGCCGCCCGGTGTGCGAGGAGGACAGCGGCGACCTCGGACACGGCGGTGAACATCGTGTCGACGACGGTCGCGGACACCGCGTCGCGGACGGCCTCGAACGCCGCCTTCGTGAACACGAGCCCGTCGGGGTGGGCCCGGCGGATCCCGGCGTCGACGACGGCGGCGAGCACGTCGTCGAAGAGTGCGGCGGTCGAGGGGTACGGGCTGGCGGCGAGCGCGAGCTTCTCCTGCGACGTCAGGTGCGACTGGATGTACGAGACGGGGGAGGGCACGGCGTGCATCACGAGCCGCCGGACACCAGCGGGCATGCGGACGGCCCGGTCGGACGGGGTCGCGAGGAGCTGCACGCCCACGGTCGCCTTGGGCCCGTCGCCCTCGGCGACGAGCGCCGGGTAGGCGCGGATCACGCCGCCCGCCTGCTTCGTGTCGAGCGTCTCCGGGAGGTCGCCGTCGGGCCAGGCCACGAGGCCGGACTGTTCGACCGGTCGACGGCCGCCAGCGGACGCGACGCGAGCCGCGCCTCCTGGACGGCCCGCAGCGCGCACCGTGGCGGAGGCGACGCTCTGCTGGGTCCGGTCCTTGAGCTTGGTCTGCAGGGCGGCGAGGTCCTTGCCGGCCTCGACACGTCGGCCCCGCTCGTCGACGACCGCCCACGTCGGCAGCAGGTGCGCGGGCACGCGCGACAGGTCGAAGTCGGACTCCGAGACGGGCACGTAGGTCATGCGCTGGATCGTCTTCGCGAGCGTGGACCGGAAGGACTCGGTCGGCTCGGTCGGTGCGTCGTCCGGGAGCTCGGCGACGATCTTCTCGGCCCAGTCGGCGGCGGGCACGACGTTCTTCCGGATCTGCTTCGGCAGGGACTTGATGAGCGCGGTGACGAGTTCCTTGCGGAGGCCCCGCACCTGCCAGTCGAACCCCTCTTCGCGCATGCGGGGGAGCAGCGCGAGCGGCACCTGCACGCTGACGCCGTCGTCCTGCGCACCCGGCTCGAAGCGGTACTTGATCGCGAGGCGCTGGTCGCCACTCCGCCACTGGGCCGGGTACTCGGCGTCGTCCTCCGCCGCCTCGGCCGCGGATTCGTCCAGGAGGTCCGACCTGCGCATCGTGAGCAGGTCCGGTTGGTCGCGCCTCGCGTTCCGCCACCACCCCTCGAAGTCGCGGGTCGTCGCGATGTCGACGGGGATGCGGGCGTCGTAGAACTCGTACACGCGCTCGTCGTCGAACAGGATGTCGCGGCGGCGGGTGCGCTCCTCGAGCTGTTCGAGTTCGCGGCGGAGCTTGCGGTTGTCGCGGTCGAAGGCCTGCTGCGCGTCCCACTCGCCCTCCACGAGGGCGTGCCGGATGAACAGCTCGCGCGAGTGCTCGGGGTCGACGCGCTTGTACTGCACCCGACGACGCTGCACGATCGGGACGCCGAACAGCGTGACCCGTTCGTAGGCGACGGCGGCGCCCTGCTTCTTCTCCCAGTGGGGCTCGCCGTACGTGCGCTTGAGGAGGTCCCCGGCGAGCGGCTCCACCCACGCGGGGTCGATCCGACCGACGGTACGGGCGAAGAGCCGGCTTGTCTCGACGAGTTCGGCGGCCATCACGGCGTCCGGCTGCTTCTTCGCGAGGACGCTGCCCGGGAACACCACGAACCGGGTGTTCCGCGACCCGAGGTAGTCGCGCTTCTCCTTGTCGCGGAGGCCGATCTGGCTGAGGAGCCCGGCGAGCAGCGACCGGTGCACGGCATCGCCGTCGTCGGAGCGGGACTGCCCGACCCGCACGTCGACCTGCTTGGCGGCACGGGACAGCTGGCGGTAGAGGTCCTGCCACTCGCGGATGCGGAGGTAGTTGAGGTACTCGGCCTTGCACAGGCGGCGGAACGCACTCGACGACAGTTCGTCCTGCTTGTCCTCGAGGTGGTTCCAGAGGTTGAGCAGGGTGAGGAAGTCGCTCGTCGGGTCGGCGAAGCGGGCGTGCAACTGGTCGGCGTGCGCCCGCTTCTCGAGGGGGCGTTCGCGCGGGTCCTGGATGCTCAGGGCACTGACGACGGCGATGACCTCGCGCCCGACGCCCTGGCGTCCGGCTTCGAGCACCATCCGGCCGAGCCGCGGGTCGATCGGCAGGCGGGTGAGCTGCTTGCCCGTCTTGGTGATCCGGCCGTCGTGGTCGACGGCCCGGAGCTCACGGAGGAGGTCGAGGCCGTCCTTGACGCCCCGGGAGTCCGGCGGCTGCAGGAACGGGAACGCCTCGATGTCGCCGAACCCGAGCGAGATCATCTGCAGGATCACCGCGGCGAGGTTCGTGCGCAGGATCTCCGGGTCGGTGTACTCCGGACGGCGGTCGAAGTCGTCCTCGGAGTAGAGCCGGATCGCGATCCCGGCGCTCGTGCGTCCGGCGCGACCGGAGCGCTGGTTGGCGCTCGCCTGGCTCACCGCTTCGATCGGCAGGCGCTGCACCTTCGCCCGCGGCGAGTACCGGGAGATGCGGGCGGTGCCGGTGTCGACGACGTACTTGATGCCCGGGACCGTCAGGGAGGTCTCGGCGACGTTCGTGGCGAGGATGACCCGTCGTCGGATGCCCGGGGTGTGCCGCCGTTCGAAGACGCGGTGCTGGTCGGCGGCGGACAAGCGGCCGTAGAGCGGGAGGACCTCGGTCCCCGGGTAGCGCTTGCCCTCGATCGCGTCCTGGGCGTCGCGGATCTCGTTCTCGCCGGACAGGAACACGAGGACGTCGCCCGGGTCCTCGCGGGCGAGTTCGTCGAGCGCGTCGGTGATGCCCTGCATGGTGTCGCGGTCGTCGGCGTTGCTGCCGCTGTCGCCGGTGCGGGAGTCGGACTCGTCGTCATCGTCGTCGCCGGCGTCCTCGTTCACCAGGGGGCGGTACCGGATCTCCACCGGGTAGGTGCGGCCGGACACCTCGATGATCGGGGCGTCGTCGAAGTGCTTCGAGAACGACTCCGGGTCGATCGTGGCGCTCGTGATGATGAGCTTGAGGTCAGGTCGGCGCTGCAGCAGCCGCTTCAGGTAGCCGAGCAGGAAGTCGATCGTGAGGGACCGCTCGTGCGCCTCGTCGATGATGATCGTGTCGTAGCGCTTCAGGTCACGGTCGAAGTGGATCTCGTTGAGCAGGATGCCGTCGGTCATCACCTTGATGCGGGTGTCCGATGACACCTTGTCGGTGAAGCGCACCTGGTACCCGACGAGGCCGCCGAGTTCGCCGCCGCCGAGTTCCTCGGCCACGCGCTCCGCGATCGTCCGGGCCGCGATGCGACGGGGCTGCGTGTGCCCGATGTGTTCGCGCCCGAGCTCGAGGCAGATCTTCGGCAGCTGCGTCGTCTTGCCCGAGCCGGTGGCCCCGGCGACGATGACGACCTGGTTGTCGCGGATGGCGGCCGCGATGTCGTCCCGCCGCTGCGACACCGGCAGTTCGGGCGGGTAGGTGATGACGGGCAGCGTGGTCGACATGAGCATTTCAGCTTACAGGCCGCCGCAGTTCACTGCAGCTGCGCGACCAGGTCGGGCGCCGAGCGTGCGGGCAGCCCGCACACCCGGTCGTGGCAGACGTACCCGGCGGGGTCGAGCGCGTCGCGGGCCTCGAACAGCTCGAACCCGGCTGCCGTCCACGCGCTCGCCTGCTCCGGCGTGACGAGGGCGACGACCGTGCCGGGACGGCGGGCCGCGCGGGCCGCCGTCCGGAGCGGGTCGGACGGGTCCGAGGCGACGACGACGACCTCGCGCGACGGCCGCTGCAGAGCGAGCACGACGCCCAGGGCATCGGCGTGACCGAGGGGCCGTTCGGTCCCCGTGGTCGCCCGGTCCGCGACGCGTGCCGCTGCGGCGTCGCGGTACGACGACGAGCCGGTCAGCGCGGCGGTGATCGCGGCGGCCGAGGCGAGCGCCACCGTCCCCGACCGCATCGCCGTCTGTGGCTGTTCGCCCGTGGCCGTGCCGGCGGCGGCCAGCACCGGGTCGACGTCGAACCGCTCCGCCAGACCGTCGTCCACCAGTCCGCGCGCGGCCACCGCGTACGCGACCTCGCCCGTCGCGAGCGCGAGCTCGAGCAGCCCCTCGGCGAGGAGCCCGACGTCCTCGATCGTCGACGGCGCGGCCGAGGCCCCACGCGGGGTGCTCGACCGGACGGCGACGTGGCCGTCCCGCACGTGCGTGGCGAGCAGCGCGTCGGCGGCACCCCGGGCGAGGTCGAGCATCTCGTCGTCGCCGTGCCGGACCCCGGCGATCGCCAGGCCACGGATCGCCAGACCGTTCCACCCGGTCAGCACCTGGTCGTCGAGCGGCGGCGGGTCGAGCCGTGCACGCGCATCGAGCGGCAGTCGGTACCACTCGCCCTCCACCCGCTTGCCGTCGATCGTCGACTCACTGTCCTGCGCGGCGACGAACGCGCCGTCGTCCCGCCGGAGGGTGTCGCGGAGGAAGTCGGCGATGCCCCGCGACTGCTCCGCACCCGCGATGGCCAACAGGCCCGCGTTGTCGTAGAGCATCCGTTCGTAGTGCGGCACCGACCAGTCCCGCTTCGTCGCGTACCGGAAGACCCCACCGTCGGCGTCGGTCAGTTCGGAGGCGCGGATCGCGTGCAGGGTCCGGTCGAGGAGGCCGGCGGCGTCGCCGTGGCCTTCGTCGCCGTCGCCGTCGCCGTCGCCGTCACCGGCGCCGTCGTCCGCGGCGACGTCCGCGAGGAACTCGAGCAGCGGCGCGCTCGGGAACTTCGGCGCGCCGCCGAAACCGCCGTACGTGGTGTCCTCGGCCTCGGCGAGCTGTCGGGTGACAGCCCGGATGTCGTCGACGGACGGGAGGCGCGGCTCGGCCCCGGCGGACACCTCGCCCAAGCGGGTGGCCGCGTCCGCCTCGGCACCCTGCCGGATCGCCGTGGCGATCGCACTCGCGTTCGCGTCGACCTCGTGCCGACGCTGGGTCCAGGCGTCGGTGACCGCCGCGAGGATCTGCCGGAACGCCGGCACCTGCCCCACCGGCGTCGGCGGGAAGTACGTCCCCGCGAAGAACACGTGGCCGTCCGGGGTCGTGAACGTCGTCAGGGGCCAGCCGAGCTGCTGGGTGAACGCGCTCGCTGCGGCCATCAGGCTGGCGTCCACGTCCGGGCGTTCTTCACGGTCGACCTTCACGGCGACGAAGTCGCGGCGGAGCAGGTCGCCGATCTCCGGGTCGGCGAAGCTCTCGCGGGCCATGACGTGGCACCAGTGACACGTGGCGTAGCCGACCGAGACGAGGACCGGCACGTTCCGCTCGCGTGCCTCGGCGAAGGCCTCGGGTCCCCATTCCCGCCAGTCGACCGGGTTGTCGGCGTGCAGGCGGAGGTACGGGCTGACGGAGGTGCCGAGCCGGTTGTCGTTCATGCTCCCAGGGTGCTCCTTCCCGTGACCCACCCCGTCAGCATCGCGAGCCGATGCGCCACGTCGGCCGGGGCCATGGTGTCCGTGTCCACCCGGGTGACCGTGTCCGCGGTGGCCGAGTCGAGCCTCCTGGCCGTCCGTGCGCTGTGTGCGACCTGCGCGTCCGGGGGCACGCCGCCCGCGCGCCGGGTGAGCCGCTCGGCCGTCACGGCGTCGCCGGCGCGGAGGAGCACCACGGTGACGACCGGATGGTCGCCCATCGCCGCGGCGAGGTGCTCGTGCTCGAGCACCGACACTGTGTTCGTGAAGATCAATCGGTGGTGGCCGAGCTCGCGGTACCCGGCCCACATCGCGGCGAGGTTCCGCTCGGCCAGGTGCGCCTCCGGGTGCTCGACGTGCGGGGCCGGGTGCGCGAGGTCGAGCAGGTCGCCCTCGATCACCGCGTGCCGGACGTCGGCGCCCACCAGCAGGTCGTGCAGCGCCTCGGCCGCGGTGGACTTCCCGACGCCGGAGCGACCCCCGATGAAGAGGACCTCGGAGCGGGGCACGGCGTCAGTCCAGGCCGAGCGAGAGGAGCGCGAGGGCCGCGTCCTCGGGGCCGTAGTCGAACAAGCGGTCCCAGAACGGGTCGCTCGCCCACGGCACGTCGCTGCCCGCCGGGACGGCGTGCGCGGTCTCGACGAGCCAGTCGAGCTCGGGGACGACCGCGGTCGCGAAGGCCGGCGGCTGCCAGCCGAGCGCACGTGCCGCCGTCGTGTCGAGGACGAAGGGCGACGGGGACGACCACGGGGTGGTCCCGACGAAGGCGGGGGCGTCCGCGTCGAGCAGGACCTCGTCGAAGCGGTGGTCGAGGTGGCCGGCGATGGTGCGGACGATCTCGAGCGCGGACGGCGCGGTCTCGTCGGCGACGTTGAGGATGCGCCGGTCCGGTGCGCCGGCGGCGAGCCGGACGAGCGACGCGATGCCGCTCGCGGCGGTCGTGTGGTCGACGCCGCGGCCCTGGTCGGCGAGGAGGATGCGCTCCCGGCCGTCGAGGGCACGGCGGACGACGAACCACTCCCGCGGCCGACCGATCCCGACGCCGTACACCTTCGACGGACGCAGCACGGTGACCGGTGCGCCGTGGTCGAGCAGGACCTGCTCGGCGGCGACCTTCGCGGCGCCGTACCCGTCGCGGCTGGTCGGGTCGCCGTCGCCCGCCGTCACGGTCGGCTGCAGTTCGGAGACCGGGCCGCCGAACACGGGCTTGTCGACGGAGTTGGCGTGTCGTCCCTGCTCGTCGGCGTAGACCGCCTTCGAGGAGACGAACACGGTCGACCCGACGTCGTCGAGGAACGGGCGGAGCTGGAGGGCGTCGTCGCGGGTGAGGCCGACGGCGTCGACGAGGAGGTCGGCGCCGGGGCGGAGGAGTTCGCGGAGGACCGAGGTGTCGCGACGGTCGCCGGGGACGAACGTCGCGCCGGCTGCGATGAGGGAGTCGGCGACCGGGCCGCCACGTCGGGCGACGACGTCGACCTGCCAGTCGTCGCTGCTCCGGCCGGAGGTGCCGGTGCGGCCGGTGGTGCCGCCTCCGGAGGCGTCGAGGAGGTCACGCGCGATGGCGGAACCGATCCCGCCGGTACCGCCGAGGACGACCGCGCGTCTGGTGCTCATGCGTCAACGCTAGTCGTGGCGGGACTCGTCGCCGCACGGTCCGCGGCCGTCCCGCGGTCCGCGGCCGTCCCGCGGTCCGGGGTCAGGACGCGACGGACTCGGGCTCGCGGCGCCACCAGTCGGCGAGGGACCCGTCGTACACGGTGACCTTCTCGTGACCGAGCACCGTGAGTGCGAGCGCATCGGCGCACGCAGCACTGCCGACGCCGCAGTACGTGACGATCTCGTCGGCGTCGAGGACCGAGGCGAACGCCTGCCGCAGGGCCGCCCCGCGGAGGTAGGCATTCGTCTCCGGGTCGAGGATCGCGTCCACGGCGATGGTGGTGCTGCCCGGGACGATCGGCGGGTGCTCGGTGCCGAGCGCGGACTGCGGCGCCGCGAACACCAGGGACGCGGGCTGCTCGCCCGTGACGGCGCGGAGGACGCGGTCGTGGTCCGCCCAGAGCGGCCGTTCCTCGCCCGCGAGGAAGGTCGCGGTGGCTGCTGCTGCCGCTGCCCCTGTCGCCGTCGGGGTGGTGGACGTCTGCTTGGGCCGGAGGGCGCCGACGCGCACCGGTCGTCCCTCGTCCCGCCACTTCGTGAAGCCCCCGTCGAGCACCGCGACCGAGTCGAACCCGAACGAGCGGAAGATCCACCACAGTCGGGCCGACCACTCGCCGAGACCGTCGTCGTAGACCACGACCGTGGACTCGCTCGTCACGCCGAGCTCGCGGGCGGCGGCCTCGAACCGCTCGGCGGCGGGACGGGTGAACGGCACGGCGGCGTCCGGGGTGGAGAACGCCTCGACCAGGTCGGCGTAGCGGGCGCCCGGGACGTGACCGCGCTGCTCGTACGAGTCCCGCGCGGTCTGCCACATCGTCTCGAGTCCGGCCCCCACCGTGTGCACGGAAGCATCGAGCACGACGAGCTCGTCAGCACCGAGGTGGTCTGCGAGCCACTGCGTCGACACGAGCGGCGAGGTCAGGACGGGGGCCATGCCGCACACGGTAACCGGCACCCCTGACGGATGCGAGGGAATCCGACACACTGCGCAACCGGCACCCTTCGCCTGCGCGTCACACCGGGCGGAGCGGTTCCTGGACCTCGGGCAGTTCGACCCGGATGCGGTCGCCCGGGCGGACGGCACCGCCGGCGAGCACGACCGCCATCACGCCGCCCTTCCGCTCGACGGACCCGTCCTCGGCGCGCCCGAGCACCGCACGGAGCAGCCCGGGCTCGAAGTCGTTGATCTGTTGGCACGGGTTCCGCAGCCCGGTGACCCGGACCTTCGCGTCGTCGCCGAGGTGCAGGACGGTGTCCGTCGGGAGCCCGAGCAGGTCGACCCCGCGGGTCGTGACGTTCTCGCCCATCTGCCCCGGAGCGACCGCGAACCCGTCCTCGGCGACCTCGTCGAAGACCTCGGCGTGCAGCAGGTGCACCTGCCGGAGGTTCGGCTGTGAGGGGTCCCGGGCGACCCGCGACCGGTGTTGGACGGTCGTGCCGGCGTGCGCGTCGCCCTCGATGCCCCAGCCTTCGACGAGGACGACCTCGTCGACGGTCGGTTTGCTGAAGTGGTGCCCCGGGTCGCGGCTCACGGAGACGACGACGGCGTGGTCTTCCTCGGTGGTGGTCACGAGTCGATCCTCGCGCATGGCGGGTCGGTCGCGCGAGTGGGTGGCGCGGGACGCCGGGCTTGGGCCGGGTGAGGGCGGCGGTGGGGTCGGCGGTTGGGGGCGGCTGTGGCGCGTGCGCTGTGGTGCGACACCCCCGTTGTCGTACGACGTCGACCTTGTCGCAACACTCGCTCGGGGTCGCGCGCGGCCGGGACGGGCGACATCCCCGTTGTCGTACGACATCGACCTTGTCGCGCCGACTCCGCGCCCGCGCCCGCCGCCGCGCCCGCCGCCGTACCCCGCGCACCGCCGCGGCCGCACCACCCGACCCCGCACGCACGACGGCCCGCCCCGGAGAACCGGGACGGGCCGTCGAGCGTGCGCGCAGCGCGTGCGTCAGTGCGCGGCGGTCGGGATGCTCCCCGTCACCGCTGCGCTGGCGTGCGCGAGCTTGTCCAACCGCACCTTCTGGCGGTTGATGAGGAGCCCACCGGCGAGGGCGACCAGCACGAGCACGCCCGCCGAGATGCCGAACGCCACGTGGTACCCGTCGAGGACCGCCTGTGCCTGCTGCAGCTTCGTCGGCGCTGCGTTCAGCCCCGAGAGGCTGTCCTTCACGACGTCCGCGAAGATCGTCGACAGGAGCGCGGTGCCGATGGAGCCACCGATCTGCTGCATGGTGTTCACGGTCGCCGAGGCCACGCCGGCGTCGGCCCGGGCGACCCCGGTCGTCGCGGTGTTCATCGCGGACGAGAAGATCGTCCCCATGCCGAGGCCGATGACGATCAGCGCCGGCAGGACCGTGCCGGCGTAGGAGCTGTCCAGGTCGGTGCGGAGGAGCAGCAGCAGCCCGATCGACGCCACGAGACCACCGGCGAAGATGAGCACCTTCGGGCCGACGCGGGGGAGCAGGCGTCCACCGATCTGCGTCGCCGAGATCATGATCGACAGCGGCATCGGGAGGAACGCGAGGCCCGTCTGCAGCGAGCTGAACCCGAGGGTCTGTTCGAGGTAGTAGGTCAGGAACAGGAAGATGCCGAACATGCCGATCGCGACGAGGCCGATCGCGACGAACGAGCCGCCACGGTCGCGGTCGAGGACGACGCGCAGGGGGAGCAGCGGGTGGGGGACCCGAGTCTCGATGAACACGAACGCGGCGATGAGCACGACGCCGGCGGCGAGCATGACGATCGTCAGCGGGGCGTCCCAGCCGTTGGTCTCGGCGTTGGAGAAGCCGTAGACGACACCGACCAGACCGGCCGTGATGGTGACGACGCCGGCGACGTCGATGCGCGGACGCTCGACCTTCGGCGGCTTCGCCATGAACACGAGGGCGCCGATGACACCGAGGACCGCGAACACGACGTTCACGTAGAGGCACCAGCGCCACGAGGCGTACTCGGTGAGGACACCGCCGAGCAGCAGGCCGATCGCCGCGCCGGAGCCCGCGATCGACCCGAAGATGCCGAACGCGCGACCGCGTTCCTTCGGGTCGCGGAACGTCGTGGTCAGCATGCCGAGGGCGGACGGCGCGAGGAGCGCACCGAAGACGCCCTGCAGCGCACGCGCGGCCACCAGCAGGCCGAACGAGTCCGCGAGGCCACCGAGGACCGACGCGACCGCGAAGCCGACGAGCCCGATGATGAAGGTGTTCTTGCGGCCGAACAGGTCGCCGAGGCGTCCGCCGAGCAGCAGGAGCGACCCGAACGCGAGCGAGTACGCGGTGACGATCCACTGGCGCTGGTCGGTGCCGAACCCGAGGTCCGTCTGGGCCGAGGGCAGGGCGATGTTGACGATGGTGGCGTCGAGCACGACCATCAGCTGCGCCAGGGCAATGACCGCCAGGGCGATCCAGCGGTGGTTGGTCTTGTCGGGCGTCGAGCGGGGAGTCGTGGGGGCCGACCCGGTGGGGGTCGGCACGGTCTGTTCTGCCGTCACGGCAGCCTCCTTCGTTCAGAGGGGAGGGGAAGTGGGAAGGTCTCGATCGAGAACCGGATGCACGGCATCCGTTTGTGACCAGTGTAGACCGAAACGGAAGGTCCGCATCCACTTATTCCCAGAAAGTTCAACTACGGTGAGTCACGTGAGCACCACCGACGTCGAGCGTCCGTTGCGCGCCGACGCGGCACGCAACCGTGAACTGATCCTGCAGACCGCGCGGAAGTGCTTCGCCGAACGCGGGCTCTCGGTCACCCTCAACGACATCGCCCACGAAGCCGGGGTCGGCGTCGGCACGGTCTACCGTCGCTTCGCCGACAAGGACTCCCTGATCGAGGCCCTGCTCGCCACCAAGTTCGAGGCGATGAACGACGCAGCCGCCCGGGCCGGCGACGAAGCCGACCCGCGCGAAGCCCTCCGCGTCTACCTGATGGGCGTGTTCGAGTTCCGCGCACGGGATCGCGCCCTCGCGGACGCCATCGTCCGCGCGGGCAAGGCGCGGCCGTCGATCGTCCAGGAACGCGACCGGCTCGAAGACCAGGTGAGCACGATCATCCGCCGCGCGAAGGACGCCGGGGTGGTGCGCCAGGGCTTCGACTACCGCGACCTCCCGATGCTGACGACGATGCTCGGTGCCGTCGCCGACGCCACCCGCGGCCACGACCCGGACGCCTGGCGCCGCTACGCCGAGGTCCTCATCGACGGCGTGATGCCGGGTACGACCGAAGCGCCGATGCTCGGCGAGCCGCTGGACCGCGAGACGATCGAACGCGCGCTCCACGCCCAGTCCTAGCGACTAGAGCCAGCTCGGCACCCAGTAGTGGGACCGGATGAAGTCCCACGGCATCTGCATGCCCGTCCACATCGGGTACCAGTACGCCGACGCGAGCACCACGACCCCGAGGTAGACGCCGACCCACACGATCGCCCGGGTCCGGCGTGGTCGTGGATCCCCTCGTGACCCGAGCACCAGCCCGATCGCAGCGGCGAGTGCCATCACCATGAAGGGCTCGAAGGCGATCGTGTAGAACTGGAACACGGTGCGGTTCACGTAGAGCAACCACGGCAGGTACCCGGCCGCGACGCCCATCAGGACGAGCCCGTACTCCCACCGACGGCGCAGGATCCAGAGCACGAGGAGCGCCACGGTCGCGACGACCGCGGCGTACCAGATGAACGGGTTCGCGATCCCCGTGATCGCCTCACCGCAGCGGGTCGCCGTGCAGCCGTCCTGCCCGGCGTTCGTGCCGACGTAGTACATGGACGTCGGGCGCTGCATGAGGAGCCACAGCAGCGGGTTCGCCTGGTAGGAGTGCGGCGTGTGCAGGCCGATGTTGAAGCCGTAGATCTCGGACTGGTAGTGCCACCAGTCCTGCACGCTGTCGGGCACCCACGACAGGACGCCGGTCCAGCGGATCCCGCCCGAGGCGAGCCAGTTCCGGTCCCAGCCGTCCTTCGACACGAACCACCCGGTCCACGACGCCAGGTAGGTGACCGCGGCGACCGGCACCGTCAGCAGGAACGACACCGGTCCCTGCTGCAGCCAGGCGCTCGACGACCAGAACTCGATGCCGGCGCGCTTCCGGAGCACCATGTCGCTCAGCACGGAGTACACGGCGAAGAACGCCAGGAAGTACATGCCCGACCACTTCGTCGCGGTCGCGAGGCCGAGCGCCAGGCCCATCGCCAGCAGCCACGGACGCCACCAGAACACCGGCCCCCAGAGTGTGTCCCGTCCGGCCGCGGTCCGGCGGGCGACCCACGCGTCCAGTCGGCGGGAAGTCCACCGTCGGTCGAGCAGCAGTGCTCCGAACCCGAGCACGACGAAGAAGGTCAGGATCCCGTCGAGCAGCGTCACGCGGGAGAGCACGATCGCCTGGCCGTCGACCGCCAGCAGGAAGCCCGCGAGCGTGCCGACGAGGGTCGAGCGGAACAGCGACCGGGCGATGACGGCGGTCAGGAACACCGTCGCGATGCCGAGCACGGCGACCGCGAAGCGCCACCCGAACGAGTCGTCCGCCCCGAACAGGAGCATCCCGAGCCCGATCAGGTACTTGCCGAGCGGCGGGTGCGCGATGAACTCGGCCGCACTCGTGTAGATGTCGGTCTGCCCGTCGGCGAACCGCTCGTCCGTCGTCGGCAGGGAGTCGTCGTTCGGGTTCGACGGCCACGTGCCCTCGTACCCGAGGTGCACGATCGACCAGCCGTCCTTGACGTAGTACGTCTCGTCGAACACCAGCGAGTGGGGGTGGCCGAGGCCGACCAGTCGCAGCACGGCCGCGAGCACCGTGACCGCGATGGGGCCCGCCCAGCGCCAGGCCGCGACCCGCCACGAGACCGAGAGGACACGGCCCCACCAGTCGTCGAGACGGGAGCCGACCGGCCCGTCGGGGACGGCGGTACGGTCGTCGGTCAGCTCGCTGGTCATCGCGCACATCCTACGGATGCGGCCGATGGGCGTGCTGCGACGACAATGGGGTGGTGATCGTCCTCGCAGCAACGCCCATCGGCAACCTCGGCGATGCCTCGCGGCGCCTCGTCGAGACCCTCTCGAACGCGACGGTGGTGGCGGCCGAGGACACCCGCACCGCCATCCACCTCATGCGCGCGCTCGGGATCGAGAACCGTCCGCGGCTCATCGCGCTGCACGAGCACAACGAGCGCGCCAAGGCGTCCGAGGTCGTCGAGCTCGCCCGGGACGAGGACGTCGTGGTGCTGACCGACGCCGGCATGCCCGCGATCAGCGACCCGGGCTTCCCGCTCGTCGAGGCAGCGGCAGCAGCGGGTGTCACCGTCACGGCGCTGCCCGGTCCGTCGGCGGTGCTCATGGCGCTCGCCGTGTCCGGGCTCCCGACCGACCGGTTCACGTTCGAAGGGTTCCCCACCCGCAAGGCGGGGGAGCGCCGCCGGCTGTTTTCCTCGCTCGCGGGCGAGCAACGGACGATGGTCTTCTTCGAGTCGCCGCACCGGCTGGCGGACACCCTCGGCGACATGGCCGCGGGGTTCGGTGGCGACCGGCGCGCTGCCGTCTGCCGCGAACTGACGAAGCTCTACGAGGAGGTCCGGCGCGGGCCGCTCGACGAGCTCGTCACGTGGGCGGCGGACGGTGTGAAGGGCGAGATCTGCATCGTGGTCGAGGGGGCCCAGGCGCAGCAGGGCGCGGCCACGATCGAGGACGGCGTGCGGCTCGTGCTCGAACGGGTGGCTGCCGGTTCCCGCATGAAGGAGGCGGCCGCGGCCGTCGCGGACGCGACGGGGCTGTCGAAACGCGACCTGTACGAAGGTGCGCTGGCGGCGCGGTAGGCGCTCGCGTCTCCGGTCTGGAGGCGCGGATCGAGCCTGCACCGCGCCTCCCGTCCGGTTCTCCACAGGTGGCGCGCGGGGCGCGTCATGCGGCCTCCGCCCGCCCGTAGGATGGTGCGCATGTCCGACGGGTCCTCGTTCAGCATCACCACGCCGATCTTCTACGTGAACGACGTGCCCCACATCGGGCACGCCTACACGGAGGTCGCCGCGGACGTCCTCGCGCGCTGGCACCGTCAGCGTGGCGACGACACCTGGCTGCTCACCGGCACCGACGAGCACGGGCAGAAGATCCTGCGGACCGCCAGCGCGAACGAGGTCACGCCGAAGGAGTGGGCCGACCGTCTCGTGACCGACGCGTGGAAGCCGCTCCTCGACACCGTCGACGTCGCCAACGACGACTTCATCCGCACCACCGACGAACGGCACGAACGCGGCGTGACGGCGTTCCTGCAGAAGCTCTACGACGACGGCTACATCTACGCGGGCGAGTTCGAGGGTTTCTACTGCGTGGGGTGCGAGGAGTACAAGCAGCCGGGTGACCTCGTCCCCGGCACCGGCGCGTACGAGGGCCAGCAGGTCTGTGCGATCCACTCGATCCCCGTCGAGGTCCTGTCCGAGCGCAACTACTTCTTCCGGATGTCCGACTTCGAGCAGCGGCTGCTCGACCTGTACGAGTCGAACCCGGAGTTCATCCAGCCCGAGAGCGTCCGCAACGAGATCATCTCGTTCGTGAAGCAGGGGCTGCGGGACCTGTCGATCTCGCGGTCGAGCTTCGACTGGGGCATCACGATCCCGTGGGACAGCGACCACGTGCTGTACGTGTGGTTCGACGCCCTCCTCAACTACATCACCGCGCTCGGCTACGGCAGCGACGACGACGAAGCCTTCCAGCGGCTCTGGCCGAGCGTGCACATCGTCGGCAAGGACATCGCCCGGTTCCACGCGGTGATCTGGCCGGCGATGCTCATGGCCGCCGGGCTCCCGGTCCCGAAGCGCGTGTTCGGCCACGGCTGGCTGCTGGTCGGCGGCGAGAAGATGTCGAAGTCGAAGCTGACCGGCATCGCCCCGTCCGAGATCACCGACACGTTCGGCTCCGACGCCTTCCGCTACTACTTCCTCCGTGCGATCACCTTCGGGCAGGACGGCAACTTCAGCTGGGAAGACATCTCCGCGCGGTACCAGGCGGAACTCGCGAACGGGTTCGGCAACCTGGCGTCGCGCCTCATCGCCATGCTGCACAAGTACTTCGACGGCGCCGTGCCGTCGCGGGGTGCGCTGGCCGCGTCCGACGAGGCGATCGACGCGCTCGCCGTCGCCGTGACCGAGCGTGCGGACGCGGCCATCGCCGCCTTCGCCCCGCACGAGGCGATCGCGACCGTGTGGGAGCTCGTCGACGCGCTGAACGGGTACATCACCGAGCAGCAGCCGTGGGCCCTCGCGAAGGACGACGCCCAGCGCGAGCGCCTCGGCACCGTGCTCGCCACCGCGCTGCGCGGGCTCGGGACCGTCGCCGTGCTGCTCTCGCCAGTCACGCCGAAGGCCACCGAGAAGCTCTGGGCGTCGATCGGTGCCGGCGGTTCGATCGCCGAGCAGCGCGTCGACCGTGCTTGGGAGTGGCAGGGCGCCGACACCGTCGTGCCGCTCGAGTCCGGCTTGTTCCCGCGCATCGAACAGACGGAGCAGGGCGCAGCGTGACCGACGCCCACCTCCGCTCCCGCGGCGACGGAGACGGCTCCAAGCGGGACCTGACCTACCCGCCGTTGCCCGAGGCGCTCGTCGTCCCGGTCTACGACAACCACACCCACATGGAGATCGCCGACGGCGGCGACGGGGCCCTCGACTACCGGGAGCACCTCGGCCGGGCCTCGAGCGTCGGCGTGCGCGGGGTCGTGCAGGTCGGCACCGACCTCGCGACCTCCGAGTGGTCGGCGGCGATCGCGGCCCGAGAACCCCGGGTCCTCGCTGCCGTGGCACTCCACCCGAACGAAGCGCCGTCGCTGCAGGAGCAGGGGCTGCTCGACGAGCACCTCGCCGGGATCGACCGGCTGGCGGCGCTCCCGCGTGTCCGGGCGATCGGCGAGACCGGGCTCGACTTCTTCCGCACCGGCGAGGGCGGCCGCGATGCCCAGATCCGTTCGTTCGAGGAGCACATCCGGATCGCCAAGGAGCACGACCTCGCGCTCACGATCCACGACCGGGACGCCCACGACGCCGTGATCGAGGTCCTCGACCGCGTCGGCGCTCCCGAGAAGACCGTCTTCCACTGCTTCTCCGGCGGTCCGGAGCTCGCGAAGACCTGTGCCGACCGCGGGTGGTACATGTCCTTCGCCGGCACCGTGACGTTCAAGAACGCCGAGTCGCTGCGCGAAGCCCTGCTCGTCGCGCCGCGGCACCTCATCATGGTCGAGACGGACGCGCCGTTCCTCACGCCGACGCCGTACCGCGGTCGGCCGAACGCGCCGTACCTCATCCCGCTGACGCTGCGGTCGATGGCAGACACCATCGGGACCGACGCCTCGATGCTCGCGGCGCAGATCGCCTCGAACACCGAGCTCGTCTACGGCGCGTGGGACGCCGAGCCCGTCACGGTGGACGGGTAGTCGTGGCCTCGCTCCTCGGGCCGGCGGAGATCCGGGACCTCGCTGCGCAGCTCGACGTCACGCCGACCAAGAAGCTCGGGCAGAACTTCGTGCACGACGCCAACACCGTGCGGCGGATCGTGGCGTCGGGGAAGGTGACCGCCGAGTCCAAGGTGCTCGAGATCGGGCCGGGGCTCGGATCGCTCACGCTGGGGCTCACCGAGACCGGCGCCTCCGTCACCGCGGTCGAGATCGACGGTCGGCTGGCCGCTCGTCTCCCGGACACGGTCGCGGCCATGCAGCCGGATGCCCGACTCCGGGTCGTGCACCAGGACGCCCTCACGATCGCGGCGTCCGACCTGCCGGAAGCCCCGACCCACGTCGTCGCCAACCTGCCGTACAACGTGTCCGTGCCCGTCCTGCTGCACCTGCTCGCGACCTTCCCGTCGATCGAGCGAGCGCTCGTGATGGTGCAGGCCGAGGTCGGGTACCGCATCGCTGCCGCGCCGGGCAGCAAGGTCTACGGCGCCCCGAGCGTCAAGGCCGCCTGGTACGGCTCGTGGTCGATCGCCGGTCAGGTCAGCCGGCAGGTCTTCTGGCCGGTGCCGAACGTCGACAGCGTGCTCGTGGGCTTCGACAGCCACGAGCCCCCTGGTGACGAAGCGCTCCGGGCGCAGGTGTTCGCGCTCGTCGACGGTGCGTTCCAGCAGCGCCGGAAGATGCTGCGGCAGAGCCTGTCCGGGGTGCTCGGCAGCAGTGCTCGTGCATCGGAACTGCTCACCGCGGGCGGGGTCGACCCGACGGCTCGTGGTGAGATGCTCAGCGCCGACGACTTCGTGCGGCTCGGCCGGACGGTCCTCGCCGCGGCGGAGTAGACCCGGTCGTCCCGGTCCCGGCGTTCCAGTGCGCCGGACGGCGGAACCCGACGGGGAGCACCGTGCCGGCGTCCCCGCGAGCGCTGTTGACCTGCATCTGCGTGAGGAACACCGCGCCGCCGAGGTCCGCGCCACCGAGGTCCGCGTCCCGCAGGTCGACCCCGAGGAGATCGCACCGGTCGAGTCGCGCGCCACGGAGGTCCGCGGCGATGGCGGTGCTCCCGCGGAGGGTCGCGCCGCGCAGGTCCGCACCGCGGAGGTCGGCACCGACGAGGTCGCTGCCCGGACCCGGACGGGCGCCGGACCCCGAGCGGCTGGCCGTGCCCGCGCGGTTTCCGGCAGGGGCACCACGGACGATCTCGCTCGCTTCGAGGAGGAGCGGCCGCGCGCGGTCGTACTCCGCGTCCACGTCCACCGCCGCGAGTTCCTCGGGTGACCCGTCGCTCAGCGCCAGGACCCGCTCGAACGCCGCGACCCAGGGGCCGTCGTCGGCCCGCCCGTGCACGAGGGTGATCGCCTCGTCGAGGTACCGGAGGAGTTCGTGCAGTCGCCGGACCACCGGGAACGTCGCGAACATCGCGCGCTGGGTCGCCGCGTCGTCCCGCCAGGAGCGCCCCGCGAACGTGTGCCGGGACACCTTCTGCCCGGCACCCGAGCAGTCGAACACCGTGCAGCCGGCGAACCCGCGCTCGCGGAGGTGCGGGTGGATCCGGCATCCGTCCGTCTCGTCGAGGTTGGTGCAGGGGTCGCCGGCGGCCTTGTCGAACGGGAAGTCCGCGGACTTCGCGAACGCCAGCGCCACGCAGCACAGCCCGAAGCAGTTCGCGCAGTCCGCGCCGAGGTCCGCTCGTCGTCCGAGTTCGACGCGGGTCCGTGTCGGCATCAGCGCCCGTCCACCATCAGTGCTCGTTGACCCGGACGACGGTCCCGCCGGTCAGGGTCAGCAACTGGTCGAAGGTCAGCGGCAGCACGCTGTTCGCGGTCCCCGCAGCCGACCACACGACGTCGTACTCGCGGAGCGCTTCGTCGACCACGGTCCGGATCGGCGCCGGGTGACCAACGGGGGAGACGCCCCCGATCGGCTGCCCCGTGACCTCGCGGACCTGCTTCGCCGTGGCCATGGCGAGGACCTCGACGCCGAGCTGTGCGGCGAGGAGGTCGGTGTCGACCCGGTGCCGTCCCGAGGTCATCGCGAGGAGGGACTCCCCGTCGGCGAGGAACAGCAGGCTGCTCGCGATCGCGCCCGGTTCGGTGCCGAGGGCTGCTGCGGCATCGGCGGCGGTGTGCGTCGATGCGGGCAGTTCGCGGGCGGTGCTGTCGATGCCGGCTTCGGCGACGATGCGCTGGACGGTGGCGAGTCGGTCGTTCATCGGTCCCATCCTCCCCGCATTGCCGCGACGGCGCGACCGTCGACGCTCGGACGCCGTGCATACGACATGTTCGCGGTTCTGTGCTCGGACTCCGTAGCGTTCCTCCCGACCGAAGGAGCAGCATGAACAGCATTCACCGCCCAGCCGACCACGCGGGCATGTTCGTCCCCCGCACGCTCACGCGGGCCGAGATCGAGGCGGGCCGCACCCGGCCGATCGGCAGTCCTGAGGAACGTGCCGAGCGGGTCCGTGGGATCCTCCGTGCATCGACCTTCAGCGTCGCCCCGCGGATCGACAGCGCATCGCAGCGGGGGTTGTGACGGCGTGGGCTCCATCGAGTCCGATCCGATCGGGGCTGGTCCTGCCCGGACCCCCTACCGGGTGTTCCCCACCGAGGGCGTGACGAGGATGCCGAAGGCCGTCGTCATCGAACGGAGCTTCGTCCTTGCTGCGTTGGAAGGGGCGGTGCCCGGACACGATGCGGCCGCGGCCTTCCTGGAACGGATGGTCGCTGCGGAGACAACGCTCTTCTTCAACGACGTCCTCGAGCTCCAGCTCCAGGATGATGCTTTCGACCTCGCGGAACGAGAAGTCGGGGTGCCGGGGGCCCGTTCCGGAACCACCGTGTCGGAGTTGGCGCGGTCGATGCTGGCACGGTGGCAATCGTTGATCTCATCGGCAGACGCCGTCTACGTCGAACTCGCACCCCTGCTCGAGGACGTCCTGTACTACAGAGAGCGGTTCGGCCTCCCGGCGCTCGATTCGGTGCAGGCGGCGATGGTGATGGCCTCGGGAGCGGACGGGATCGCCACGGTCGACCGGAACTTCGGCGCGGTCGATCCGTCCCTCTTGCCGATCTTCACGCCGCAGTCGTTCGTGCAGAGCACCCGCGACACACGCAGCGCATCCGGCTGGCCGATGCGCTGACCGGGGGAACGGCGCGGGTGCCACGCCCCGGCACGCCCTAGGCTCGGGCACCATGCGCCGCCCCGGATCCAGCCCGCTCGCCCTCCTGCTGGCAGCCGTGCCAGTCCTCGGCGGCGCGGTCGTGGTCGCCCTGTCGATCCGGGCCGCCCTCGCGCACCCGGACGACGATGCCGCCTGGGTCCGGATCGTGCTCGGGCGCCGCACTGGTCGCCTGGGGCGTGGCGTTCCTCGCACTCGGACGCCACCCCGACCCCGAGTCCGGGGTCGAACCGGACCCGGACCGTGCCCCGGACGACGACCGCGCGCCGCGGCACATGTCGGTCCTCGTCTCGGTGATCGTCGGGACCGGCGTCTACGCCGTCCTCCGCTCCTGGGAGTGGACCGTCGTCGGCGCCCTGGTCGTGACAGCCATCGCCAGCGGCCTGCCGGTCCTGAACCGGTCCCTCGACCGGGTGATCGCCCGGCGGGAGCACGGAGCGGGCCCCGACCGGACGACCACCGCCGGGTGACCGCGGCCCGCGTCGCGGGTCAGTGCCGACGGGCCGCCAGCATCTCGATGAGCTCCTGCTGCTTCCCGTCCCGCTCCGACCACCGGAGCGGCAGGACGTTCTGCACGAGGATCTCCGGTGCAGCACCGGACTGCAGCAGCGAGACAACCTCGGACAGGAAGTCGTCGAGCGGCATGCCCCCGAAGTCGACGCCCTCGCCCATCAGGTCCGTGGCGACCGCCGGCGGGACGAGCTCCAGCACCGACACCGACGAGTCGGTCAGCTGCTGCCGGAGCGACTGCGTGTACGAGTGCACGGCGGCCTTCGTCGCGCTGTACGTCGGGGTCGCGGCGAGCGGCGTGTAGGCGAGGCCGGACGACACGGTGATGATCGTCGACGCCGGACGGCCGAGCAGGTGCGGCAGGAACGCGTCGACCAGGCGGATGGTGCCGAGGAGGTTGGTCTCGATGGTCGCGACGGCGTCGGTGAGGTGTTCCGACGACCGGAGGTCCTCGGCGCGCATGATGCCCGACATCGTGATGAGCGTGTCGAGGGCCGGGTACGACTCGACGACCGACGCCGCCGCTGCCGTGATCGACGCCGGGTCGGTCACGTCGAGCTCGACGGTGCCGAAGCCGTGCTCGGCGTGCAGCGAGTCGAGGAGTGCACGGCGTCGGCCGCCGATGACGACGGTGCTGCCCGCGGCCTGCAGGCGCTGGGCGAGACCGAGGCCGATGCCCGAGGTCGCGCCGGGGATGAAGACGGTGGAGTTCGTGATGTCCATGCCGACCACGATGCCGCGACCGGAGGGGGCCATCCAGAGGCCGCTCATCGGGGGAGCGGCGGTCCCTGGCTCCAGCGCCCGCCGCGGTGCACCATGAAGACCATGGACCGTCCCGCGCTCGCCGACTTCCTCCGCCGTCGCCGGGAACAGCTGCGCCCCGAGGACGTCGGACTCGGTTCAGGACAGCGCCGACGCACCCCGGGTCTCCGCCGCGAGGAGGTCGCAGCACTCGCGGGCATGTCCGCCGACTACTACACGCGCCTCGAGCAGCAGCGTGGACCGCAGCCGTCAGAGCAGATGGTCGCGGCGATCGCCCGGGCGCTCCGTTGCTCCCTCGACGAGCGCGACCACCTCTTCCGCCTGGCAGGGCACAACGCTCCCGCACGCGTGCACCGGTCCGACCACGTCGACCCGGCGATCCTCCGCGTGCTCGACCGGCTCGAGGACACGCCCGCGATCGTGGTGAACGACCTGGGCGAGACCCTCGTCGAGAACCGTCTCGGGGCGGCGTTGCTCGGCACCACGACGGGCCTGCCGGGGAACGAGCGCTACCAGCCCTGGCGGTGGTTCATGACGGACGCCGAGCGCGCGAAGTACGCCCCTGAGCAGCACGACCGACTCGCCCGGGCGCAGGTCGCGTCGCTCCGCGCCGCCGTCGGCGCAGCGGGTCCGAACGACCGCCGGGCCGCCGAACTCATCGCCGACCTGGAGGCGCACAGCGCCGAGTTCCGCGCGCTGTGGTCCCTGCACGAGGTCGGCACGCGGTGGGAGGACCACAAGACGTTCGTGCACCAGGAGCTCGGTCGCATCACCGTGGACTGCCAGGTGCTCCACACGTCGAGCCAGACGCAGTCGCTGCTGCTCTTCACCGCCCCGCCCGGCAGCGAGGACGCGCAGAAGCTCGAACTCCTCGGCGTCGTCGGCCAGCAGGTGTTCAGCGAGTAAGCCCGCGTCACACACTTGGCCCCGCCCAGCAGGACCTGCCTAGGGTGGCGATGTGAGCACTCCGCGCGTGTACGTCATCCACGAGAACCCCGAGTGGTTCCCGCCGCTCGCCGCCGCCTTCGAGGCCGAAGGCGTCCCCGTCGAGGAGATCCTCCTCACCGAGGGCCAGATCGACCTCGGCGCCGACCCCGCTCCGGGCGTGTACTGGTCCCGCATGTCGGCCAGTTCGCACACCCGCGGCCACGAGCACAGCAAGGAGTACACCCGCGCAGTCCTCGGCTGGCTCGAGCGTGCCGGCCGGCAGGTCGTCGGCGGCAGCCACGTGCTCGAGCTCGAGGTGTCGAAGGTCGCCCAGCACGGGCTGCTCCGGGCCGCCGGGTTCGACGTGCCCCGGACGACGGCGGTGTTCGGCACGACGACGCTCAAGCAGGCGGCCCACGACTTCACGGCCGGCCAGGACGTGCCGTTCATCACGAAGCACAACCAGGGCGGCAAGGGCCTCGGGGTCCGCCGGTTCGACTCGCTCGCCGAGTTCGACGCGTACGTCGACAGCCCGGAGTTCGAGGAGCCCGTCGACGGCATCACCCTGCTGCAGGAGTACCTCACCGCGCGCGAACCGTTCATCACCCGGGCCGAGTTCGTCGGCGGCGAGTTCGTCTACGCCGTCCGCGTCGACACGAGCGCCGGGAGCTTCGAGCTCTGCCCGGCTGACGTGTGCGAGATCCCCGGGACGGAGCCGTTCAGCGTCCGGACCGAGGTCACCGCCGAGCACCCGCTGGTGCAGCAGCTGCGCACCTTCCTCGCTGACCAGCGCATCCAGATCGCGGGCGTCGAGTTCATGGAGACCGCGGACGGCCGCACGGTCGTGTACGACATCAACACGAACACGAACTACAACCCCGCCGTCGAGGAAGCCGCACCGGCCTCCGGGCCGCGCTCCATCGCCCGCTACCTCGGTGGCCTGCTGGACCGCGCCTACGCGGCGCAGGCCACGGCCTGAGAACACCACGATCCACCGGACTGGAGGCGCGGTGCGGGCCCGCCCCGCGCCTCCAGTCCGTCACTCCCCACCTCCCCAAGGAACACACCCCGTGCGATTCGGATACTGGACCCCGCTCTTCGGCGGCTGGCTGCGCAACGTCGACAACGAGCACATGCCGGTCACCTTCGACTACGTGAAGCGCCTGGCGCAGCGCGCCGAGCGCATCGGCTTCGACCTGACGCTCGTGCCGGAGCTCAACCTCAACGACATCAAGGGCACGGCGGCGCCGTCCCTCGAGGCGTGGGCGCTCGCGGCGGCGATCGCGGCGACGACCGAGCGGCTCGAGATCATGGCGGCGATGCGCCCGGGCTACCACCTGCCGGCGGTGACCGCGAAGCAGGCGGCGACGATCGACGACATCTCCGGCGGCCGGTTCACCTTCAACGTGGTGAGTGCATGGTGGGCCGAGGAGGCGAAGCAGTACGGCGGGATCTTCTCGGAGCACGACGACCGGTACAAGCGCACGGCGGAGTTCGTCGAGGTCATGAAGGGGATGTGGCGGGAGACGCCGTACTCGTTCACGGGCGAGTACTACGACGTCCAGAACGCCCACCTCGAGCCGAAGCCCCGCGTCACGCCGCGGATCTACGCCGGCGGTGAGAGCGAGGCCGGCAAGGCGGCCATCACGGGCTACGCGGACGCCTACGTCACCCACGGCGGGACGGTGGACGAGCTCCGGACGAAGATCGCCGAGATGCGCCAGCGCCGGGTCGACGCCGGTCTGCCGCCGTTCGAGGCGTTCGGCATGGCCGCGTACGTGATCGTCCGGGAGACCGAGGAGGAGGCGCAGGCCGAGCTCGCCCGGATCACCGACGTGCAGCACGGCAAGGCGTACGAGTCGTACCAGGACTTCATCTCGAAGTCGCAGCTCGAGCACGTGCCCTCGCTGGAGGACTACTCGGTGTCGAACCGTGGCCTCCGCCCCGGGTTCGTGGGGACGCCGGAGCAGGTGGCGGCGCGGATCCGCGAATTCGAGGACGCCGGGGTCGACACGCTGCTCCTGCAGTTCTCGCCGCAGCTGGAGGAGATGGAACGGTTCGGCGAGCGGGTCATCCCGCTGGTCCGGCCGTCCGTGGTCGTGCCGTCCGAGGCAGCCGTCTGATGGGGGCGGACTCGACCTCGTCGGCCGAGGAGGGCTGGGCGTTCGAGACCCGGCAGATCCGCGCGGGCTTCTCGGCGGACCCGGGCTTCGGCGCGAACGTGCCGCCGATCGCCCAGTCCGCCGCGTTCGTGTACCCGTCCGGTGAGGACGCCGCCGCCCGGTTCATGCTCGACGCCCCGGGCCACACGTACTCGCGGGTGAACAACCCGTCTGCGGCCGCGCTCGAACGGCGGATCGCGGACCTCGAGGGCGGGGTCGGTGCGCTCGCGCTCGCCTCCGGGCAGGCAGCGACCACGCTCGCCGTCCTCGGTGTCGCTCGCGCTGGCGACCACGTGGTGTCGAGCGCGTCGCTCTACGGTGCGACGTACACGCTGTTCGCGTCGACCCTGCGCGACCTCGGGATCGCGTTCACCTTCGTGCAGGACCCGACGGACCTCGACGAGTGGGCGTCGGCCGTCCGCCCGGAGACCAAGGCGTTCTTCGGCGAGTCGATCCCGAACCCGCGCGGCGACGTCCTCGACTTCGCCGTGGTGGCCGGGGTCGCGCACGAGGCCGGGGTGCCCCTCATCGTCGACAACACCATCGCGACGCCGTGGCTCGTCCGGCCGATCGAGCACGGTGCGGACATCGTCGTGCACTCGGCGACGAAGTACCTCGCCGGGCACGGCAGTGCGATCGCCGGGCTCATCGTCGACAGCGGCAACTTCGACTGGGCCGCGCACGCGTCGAAGTTCCCCCAGCTCGCCACCGCGGAGCAGTCCGGGTTCGCCGGGACGGACTTCGCCGCGAAGTTCGGGCGCCGCGCGTTCATCCAGCGCACCCGGTCGAAGCTGTCCGCGGACCTCGGGCCCGCGATCGCGCCGTTCACCGCGTTCCTCGTGCTGCAGGGCATCCAGACGCTCTCGCTCCGGATGGAGCGGCACGTGTCCAACGCCGGCGCCGTCGCCCGGTGGCTGGACGACCACGAGCAGGTGCTCGGCGTGCACTACGCCGGGCTGCCCTCCTCGCCGTGGCACGCGCTCGCCCAGCGGTACGTGCCGGCTGGGCCGTCCGCTGTGCTGGCGTTCGACCTCGAGGGGGGAGTGGAGGCCGGACGTCGGTTCGTCGGTGCGCTCGAGCTCTTCGACCACGTCTCGAACATCGGCGACGTCCGGTCGCTCGTCGTGCACCCGGCGTCGACGACCCACGTGCAGATGACCTCGGCGGAGCGGGCGGCCGCGGGCGTGGGGGACGGGCTGATCCGGCTGTCGATCGGCCTCGAGCACGTCGACGACATCCTCGCCGACCTGGCGCGGGGGTTCCGGGCGGCCGCGGCGGCCTGACCGCGCGGGGCGCTGCGGGGCGCGGGGTGCGGGCTGGCCGCGGGCGGGCGCGGGCTGCCTTGCGGAATCGGGCGTACCTGGTGGAATCGGGCGTACCCGGTCGGAACGTTCGACCAGGTACGCCCGATTCCACTTTCCATCGCGGCCGTTGGGGGAAGGATCGGGCGCGGGCGTTGTGGGAAGGACCGGGCGCTGCGCGACGGGCATGCGCCGCGCCTCCATGCCCGGCCGGGATAGGTTGGGCACATGACCACGCTGGCCGCACCGACCCGCGTGCGGACGCGCGCCCCCGGCAAGATCAACGTGTACCTGTCGGTCGGGGCGCTGCAGGACGACGGCTACCACGACGTCGCGACGGCGTACCAGGCGGTCTCGCTGTACGAGGACGTGTCGGCGGAGCCCGCGGACGACTTCTCCGTCGCCTTCACCGGGCCGATCGACACGACCGGGGTGCCGGTGGACGAGTCGAACCTCGCGATCCGGGCGGCCCGTCTCGTGGCGGATGCGGCCGGGTACCGCGGCGGGGTCCGACTGACGATCGACAAGCAGGTGCCGGTCGCCGGCGGGATGGGCGGGGGATCGGCCGATGCCGCCGCGACGCTCCTCGCCGTGGACACCCTCTGGGGGACCGCCCTCGGGCGTGAGGAACTCCTGCGTCTGGCGGCGCAGCTGGGTGCCGACGTGCCGTTCGCGTTCGCCGGTGGAACAGCCGTCGGGACCGGCCGCGGGGACGAGCTCAGCCCGGCCCTGGCCAAGGGGGAGTTCCACTGGGTGCTGGCCCTGAGCGACGAGGGGCTCTCCACCCCGGCGGTGTACCGGGCGCTCGACGAGCACCGTGAGCGCTACCGTGCGGACATCGCACCCGCGCCGACGACCCCGGTGGTCGAGGCGAACGTGCTGCAGGCGCTCCGTGCCGGCGACCCGGACCTGCTCGCGGACTGCCTCCACAACGACCTGCAGGCGCCGGCGATGCGACTCCAGCCGGCACTCGCGACGACGCTCGAGATCGGCGAGAAGGCCGGAGCGCTCGCCGGGCTCGTGTCGGGGAGCGGGCCGACGGTCGCGTTCCTCGTGGCCGACCGGGACACCGCGCTCGAGGTGCAGGTGGAGCTCAGCGCCGCGGGCCTGGTCGCTGTGCGGGCGGCCGGTCCGGTGCACGGCGCGCGCGTGGTGCACTAGTCGCCGCACGAGCGGCAGGGTGCCCGGTCGTCAGCGGCGGACGTACTCCGTGATGACGACCGTTCCCGTCTTCCAGTGCTGTTCGGCGCGGAAGCCGTTCGCGGCCAGGATCGACGCGGTCTCCGGCTCGATGTTGCGGGCCTTCACGGTGCCGCCGACGAACCACACGGTGTCGACGTCGTCGAGGCGGCTCGGGATCGTGGTGGCGAGGTCGCCGGTCTGGTTCCAGAGGACACCGCTGTCCGCGCCGACCTTGCGGACGCCGAGGTCGGTCATCCCGGCGAACGCGTCCGGGTAGGCCACGCGGATGATGTCCGCGGTGGTGCCCGGATGGCCGTAGACGCTGCCGAAGACGACGCCCTCGTCGGCGTCGGCACGGTTCGTGCTCCGTTCGGCGGCGATGATCGAGGCGGCACGGGCCCAGGTCGAGTCCTGCTTCGCGAGTGGCTGCTTCACCGCGACCGCGGTCGGGACCGACAGCACGAGCACGGCGGCGACCGCGGCGGCGAAGAGGGCCTTCGGACGGACGAGCGTGAGCGCGAGCGCGATGAGCAGCGCCACGAACGGCAGGCTCAGCGTCGCGTACTTCGGGGAGTACAGGTGCTTGCCCATCGCGGTGGCGAGCACCAGCGCGGCGGTCGGGATGACCACGAGCGGGACCGCGACGCGGACCGCCTGGGCACGGACGAGGGAGCGGACGGTCGCCGAGCGTCGGTGCGCCTCGACCAGGGCGCTGGCGACGCCGACGAGCATGAGCGCCCACGCGCCGGCCGCGTACGCGTCCACGCCACCGAACCACGCGGTCGCGAACACCTGGGCGCCGGTGCGCGTGCCGATGCCCGCGATCCACGCGACCTGCTTCGACTGCGACGCGATCTCGACGACCACCGGGGACGCGAGCACGGCGGCGATCCCCGCGGCGATCGCCCAGCGGAGCAGGGCGCCTCCCGTGACGAGCGGGGTGCCCGGTGCGCGCCCGTCCCGGGACAGCGTCGCGCGCCGGAGCTCGGCGCGCCGGAGCACCATCGTCCAGAGCAGCGTCACGGCGTGTGCGACGACGGCCAGCGAGAGGTAGACGTTGAACGTCACGGCGACGAGGGCGAGCGCACCGTAGGCGACCCACCAGTTCAGGCTCCGGCCGGTCCGGGTCCGGCGGACGGCGGTGAGTCCGACGAGCGTGAGGCACGCGGCGAGGGTGGTGATGGTCGCGTAGGGGCGCCCCTCGGACCCGGCCCACTGCACGCGGGGCAGGGCGAGGAACACGAGACCGGCGGTGATGCCGAGCCGTCGGCCGCCGAGTCGTCGACCGAGGGCCACCAGGAGGCCTGCGGCGACGCCGACGGCCAGGGCGCTCGGGAAGCGGAGGGTGAACGGCGTGTACCCGACGAGCCAGAACCACACGTGCATGAGCGAGTAGTACAGGCCGTGCACGGCGTCGACGGTGTGCAGCTCCGCCCACAGCTGTGCCCACGTGCGCTGGGCGCTCGTGACGGTCGCGGCCTCGTCGTACCAGAGCGAAGGCACCCACGCGAACGCGGCGGAGACGAGGACGCCGAGCGCGCCGATCGTGAGTTCGGGTGTGCGGACGACCGACGTCCCGATGCTCGACGCGACCCCGCGGAGCCGCGAACGGACCGGTGCGAGCCCCGCCGAGCGGGGGACGCTGATGGTGCCGGTCCGGGGTGCTGTCACGCTGGTGACGGTAGCCGGGGCGGCTGAGCAGGTGCCCGGCGCCTCGACTGGCGAGACTGAGAGTTCCGCATACCGGTATGGTGCGAACACCATGACGAAGCTCCGCATCCGCGACGCCGCTCGGTACCTTGGCGTGAGCGACGACACCGTCCGGCGGATGGTCGACGGTGGGACGTTCACGCGGTCCACCGACGCCGCCGGCCGCACCGTGCTCGACGGGCGCGAGCTCGCGGCCCACATCCGCGGTCGCGGCGCACAGCTCGACGACCCGTCCGGCACGCGCAGCTCGGCGCGGAACCGGTTCGTCGGGATCGTCACCGACCTGGTGGTCGACGGCGTGATGGCTCAGGTCGAACTGCAGAGCGGACCACACCGGGTGGTGTCGCTCATGAGCGCCGAGGCCGTGCGCGACCTCGGGCTCGAGGTCGGCGCCGTCGCGGTCGCGTCCGTGAAGGCCACGATGGTGTCGGTCGAGGTCCCCGCCGAAGCGGCCGACGCATGAGCGACGACCGCCGCCGGCTCCTCTCCCGCACCGCGGCCCTCGAGGGCGCCGGCGACCGCGCCGTGCGGGCCCTCGCCGACGCCACCGTCCTGGTCGTCGGAGCCGGGGGACTCGGGGCGCCCGTCCTCACGTACCTCGCCGGACTGGGGCTCCGCCGGGTCACGATCGTGGACCACGACGTCGTCGACACGTCCAACCTCGCCCGGCAGACGCTCTTCGCGGCGCAGGACGTCGGGCGACCGAAGGCCGAGTGCGCGGCCGAACGGGTCCGGGGCGTCGACCCCGAGCTCGAGGTGGTGGCACTCGCCGAGCGCTTCCGTCCGGAGCAGGTCGCGGGGCACGACGTCGTGGTCGACGCCGCCGACAGCGTCGAGGTCACCCGCGCGATCTCGGACGCCTGCTCCCGCGCCGGCGTGCCGTTCGTCTGGGGGACCGTGCTCGGGCTCGACGGCCAGGTCTCGGTGTTCCACGACGCCGGCCCGGACCCGATCGACTTCCACGACCTCCACCCCGAGGCGCTGCCCGACGAAGGGTCCTGCGCGCTCGACGGGGTCCTCCCCGCGCTGTGCGGTGCGATCGGGTCGGTGATGGCGGCGCAGGTGTCGGCGTTGGTCGCGGGGATCGGGGAGCCCTTGCTCGGCCGGGTCCTCACGGTCGACGCCCGGCGGTGGCGTTGGACGGAGAGTCCGCTCCGGCGCGGTCCGGGGTCCCGTCGTCCGGCGGCGCTGGTGGACGACGCGCCGCCCCGGATCGCTCCGGCGGCGCTGGCCGAGCGGCTGCGACGCGACGCCGGCGACCCCGACGCGGACGGGATCCCCGACGAGGACGGGATCCCCGACGCGGACGGGATCCCCGACGACGACGCGCCTGGCCCCGGCACCACCCGCACCGGCCACACTGGCCGCGTCGTCCTGGTCGACGTCCGGACGCCGGACGAGCTCGCCACGGGCGTCATCCCGGGCAGCATCCGCCCCGAGGACCTGGAACCGTCCGACCCAGACCCAGACCCCGACCCCGACCCCGACCCCGACCCTGACCCCGACCCCGACCCCGCGACGCTCGTCGTCGTCTGCGCGAGCGGCATCCGCGCCACCGCGTGGGCCCGCACTGCACGCGCCGCCGGCACCGACGCCGTCGTGCTCGACGGCGGCATCCAGGCCTGGCTCGGCGAAGGACGCCCACTGACCGCACTTGCGGATACGATCAGGGAATGACGACGCATCTGCGGAAGACCTCACTCCTGATCGCCGCCGCTGCGCTGGTCACCGTCGGGCTGGCCGGCTGTGCCTCCGGAACCAGCACCGGGGGCACCACCACCGCTGCGAGCGACTCCGCGAGCTCCGGCCCCACGGGCTCCATCACGGTCTTCGCTGCAGCGTCCCTCCAGCAGACCTTCACGACGCTCGGCAAGCGCTACGAGGACGCCCACCCCGGCACCACGATCACCTTCTCGTTCGCCGGCTCGAGCGACCTCGTGACGCAGATCCAGAACGGGGCGCCCGCGGACGTGTTCGCCTCCGCCGACGAGGCCAACATGACCAAGCTCGTCGGCACGGACGTCGCTTCCGGCTCGCCGCACGACTTCGCCACGAACGTGCTCGAGATCGCCGTGGCCCCCGGCAACCCGAAGAAGATCGGCGACCTGGACGACCTGACCTCGTCCGACGTGCAGCTCGTGACCTGCGCGACCCCGGTGCCGTGCGGTGCCGCGACCGCGAAGGTCGAGCAGGCCACGGGTGTCGACCTGCACCCGGTGAGCGAGGAGCAGTCCGTCACGGACGTCCTCGGCAAGGTCGAGTCGGGCCAGGCGGACGCCGGGCTCGTGTACGTCACGGACGTCGCCGGTGCCGACGGCAAGGTCGACGGCGTGCACTTCGACGCCGCGAGCAAGGCGGTCAACACCTACCCGATCAGCGTGCTCAAGGAGGCCGAGAACCCGGACCTGGCGAAGGCCTTCACGGCGTACGTCCGGTCGGCGGCCGGTCAGAAGGTCCTCTCGGCCGCGGGCTTCGGCGCCCCCTGACGCATGGCGAGCAGCGCGAGGCCGGCGGACGCCGCGACGACGACCCAGGCCCAGGCCCAGGCCCGAGCCCAGGCCCCGGCCCCGGCGCCGGCCCAGGCCCGGACCCGGACCACCACGGTCCGGACCCCGGTCCCGTGGTGGCTCCCGGTCCCCGCTGTGCTCGGCGGCCTCTTCGTCGTGGTGCCGGTCGTCGCGATGGTCGGCCGCGTCGACTGGGGTTCGTTCGGCGCCCTCGTCACCTCGCCCGCGTCGCTGACCGCACTCGGCCTGAGCCTCGGCACCGCGGCGGCCGCGACGGGCATCGCGTTCGTCCTCGGGTACCCGCTCGCCGTCCTGTTCGCCCGGTCGACGTCCCGGTGGGTCGGGGTCGCCCGCGCCCTCGTGCTCCTGCCCCTCGTCCTGCCCCCGGTCGTCGGCGGACTGGCGCTCCTCGCCGCGTTCGGTCGGCTCGGGGTGCTCGGGGCGTTCCTGGACGACCACGGGCTCCGCATCGCGTTCACCACGACGGCGGTCGTCATCGCGCAGACCTTCGTCGCGATGCCGTTCCTGGTGTCCTCGATCGAGGGGGCGCTCCGGGTCGGCGGCGACCGGTTCGAACGGGTCGCCGCGACCCTCGGTGCCGGCCCCACCCGGACGTTCCTGACGGTCACGACACCCCGTGTCCTGCCGGGTATCCTCTCCGGACTGGTGCTCTGCTTCGCCCGGGCGCTCGGCGAGTTCGGTGCGACCCTGACGTTCGCGGGCAGCCTGCAGGGCGTCACGCGGACGCTCCCGCTCGAGATCTACCTGCAGCGCGAGATCGACCCGGACACCGCCGTCGCGCTCGCGCTGGTGCTCGTGGTCGTCGCGCTGGTCGTCATCGGAGCCGCCACGGTCCGCTCCCGGGTGGTCCTCGCGTGAGCGCCGGACTGCGGGCACACGTCGTCGTGCCGGCGCGCGGCGTGGACGTCCGCCTCGACGTCGGTGCCGACGAGTGCGTCGCCCTCGTCGGTCCGAACGGCGCCGGGAAGTCGACCGTCGTCGAGTCGCTCGCCGGCCTGCTCCGGGTCGCGTCCGGCGAGGTCGTCCTCGGTGGCCGCGTCCTCACGGGCGTCCCGGCGCACCGTCGCGGGGTCGGCCTGGTCGCGCAGCGTCCGGACCTCTTCCCGCACCTGTCCGTCGCCCGCAACGTCGCCTACGGTCCGCGCGCCTCCGGTCTCGGCGGACTGGAGGCACGGCGCCGGTCCGCCGCGGCACTCGCCGCCGTCGGCGTGGCCGGTCTCGCCGACCGGGCGCCGGGTTCGCTCTCCGGCGGCCAGGCCCAGCGCGTCGCCGTCGCCCGGGCACTCGCCACCGAGCCCGCGCTGCTGCTCCTCGACGAGCCCACCTCGGCCCTCGACGTCGACGCCCGCGCCGAGGTCCGGGCGGCACTGCGGACCGCCCGCACCGGGCGACCGACGCTGCTCGTGACGCACGACCCCCTCGAGGCCGTCACCCTCGCCGACCGCATCGTCGTGCTCGAGGACGGCCGGGTCGTCGAACAGGGCCCCACCGCGGACGTGCTCGGTCGTCCGACGAGTGCGTTCGCGGCGTCGTTCTCCGGGCTGACGCTCGTGGGCGGGACCGGCACCGGGCAGGGGATCGCACTCGACGGCGGTGGCGAGCTGGCGTCGACGACGCGCGCCGCGCCTCCAGTCCGGCCCGACGCGGTACCGGCACCCGGCCGGCGCGCGCTCGCGGTCTACCACCCGACCGTCGCCGTCGTGACCCGGGACGGTGCCGGGCCGGAACGCGTCCTCGATGCCCTCGAACCGCGGGACGGGCTCGTCCGTGTGCGCGCCGGCGAGCTCGTGGCGGACCTCACCGTCGCGGTGGCTGCCGGTCTCGCCCTCGTCCCCGGCGAGCGCGTCCGCATCGCGGTGCCGCCCGACGAGGTGACCGTCTACGAACCCGCGGCCGGACCCGAAGCGCCCCGCTGAGGGTCAGCCGCCGGCGAAGGGCGGCATGACGTCGACGACGGCCACGTCGACGAGGGAGGTCGTCCGGTCCCGGGTGGTCACGCCGTCGACGAGGTACGAGCACCGCTCCTGCAGGGCGGACCAGCGCGCGGGGTCGACCGCGTCCACCTGGCCGAGGACGTCGTCGAGGTCCGCGCCGGACAGTCGGACCTCGTCCACGCCGACCGCGGCCCGTGCCGCCGCGAAGAACCGCACCGTCGTCACCGTCAGCCGCCGATCGCGCTCATGCCGCGCGTGGGGTGCACGAGGTCGTCGCTGTCGTCGCCGTGGTCACGCGGCTTCGCCCACATGGCGCGTCGCCAGAGCTCCGCGACCTCGTCGTCGGTCGCACCGGCGCGCATCGGTCCGAGCACGTCGGTCTCGTCGTCCGAGAACAGGCAGCTCCGCACGTGGCCGTCCGCGGTCAGGCGGGTACGGGTGCAGTCCGCGCAGAACGACTCGGTGATGCTCGCGATGATGCCGATCGTGCCGAGTTCCGGACCGACGCCCCCGTCGGTCGTGCGGGCGAGCACCCGGAACCGTTCGGCCGGGGCGCCGTCGCGAGGCGCGTCGTCCGGGACGAGGCCGAAGGACTCCGAGAGCATCGCACGGGTCTCCGCCGCGGTGATCATCGACGTCCGGTCCCAGGCGTGGTCGGGGTCCAGCGGCATCTGCTCGATGAACCGCAGCTCGTAGCCGCGGTCGAGGCACCAGCGCATCAGGTCGGGGGCGAGCGCGTCGTTCACGCCGCGGAGCAGCACGGCGTTCACCTTGATCGCGAGACCGACGTCGTGGGCGGCCGACAGCCCGGCGATGACCTTGTCCAGGAACGGCCGCCGGGTCACCTCGGTGAAGACGTCGGGGTCGACGGTGTCGAGCGACACGTTCACCCGTCGGAGCCCGGCGTCCCACAGTGCCCGGGCGCGGTGCGCGAGGCCGATCGCGTTCGTGGTGAGCGACAGCTCCGGGGCGTCCGGCAGTGCGGCGCAGCGGGCGATGACGTCGACGAGGTCGTGGCGGAGCATCGGCTCGCCGCCCGTGAAGCGGACCTTCCGGACGCCGAACCGCTCGGTGCCGAGCCGGACGAGGCGTTCGATCTCGGACGCGGTCATCAGGGCGTCGTCCGGCGCGAACGGCAGCCCGGCCGCGGGCATGCAGTACGTGCAGCGGAGGTTGCAGCGCTCGGTCAGGGACACCCGGAGGTCGACCGCGCGCCGTCCGAACCGGTCGACGAGGCCGCCGGTGGAGCCGAGCAGGGTCGCGGGTGCCATGGGCGTCAGCGTACGTCGTCCGCGCGCCGAGCACCCGTCGGCGCAGCCGCGGCGAGCCCGCGACGGCTGTCGGTGCGCCGGAACACCAGGCGGTTGCCCCAGCGCTCCCAGTCCGATCGGCGGGTGCGGACGAGCGTCACGGCGACGATCACGACGACCGCGATCGCGAGCCACCACCGGTAGGCGTCGACCGAGGGCCAGACGCCGCGCAGGGCGATCGCGAGCCCGATCGACAGCCACTCCCACCGGCCGGAGAGCACCACGAACGGGATGAGGAGCAGGGCGTACCAGGGGTAGCGCGGGCTCACGGCGAGGAACGTCACGCCGATGAGGAGCACCTCGCCGGACCACGGTCGGGACGGGTCGGACAGCCGCCACGCCGCGTACGCCGCCGCCAGGACCAAGAGCCCGACGACGACCGTCGCCGCGTCGCCCCGGAACACGAGCGAGACGAGGGCGAACCGGGATCCGTCCTCGTACCCCTCCTCGGACAGGTACCCCGGCAGGTACCCGAGGACCTCGGTCCCCGTCGAGAGCACGTACGGCACGTAGAGCAGACCGAAGACCGCGATGCCGACCGGGATCGCCCACCAGTTCCGCCACCGACCGAGCAGCGGCGGGTAGACGATCGCGGGGATGAGCTTCGTCGCAGTGGCCGCGCCGAGGGCGATCCCGCCCCACACCGGCCGACCGAACACCACCAGCACGGCACCGGCGGTCGCGAGCGCGGCACCGAGGGCGTCCACGTGCGAGTTCGTCACCGCCTCGGACGCGACGAGGGGCGACCACGCCCAGAGCGCCGCCCACCACGTCGGACGGCCGACCCGGCGGAGGACCACGACCAGGCCCACCGTGACACCGAGCGAGACGAGCAGCCCGGCGACCTGGAACGGTATGTACTGCGCGGACGCCGGCACGAACGCCCGGACGGCCGCAAACCAGAGCTGTGCCATCGGCGGGTAGATCGTCGTCACGTCGGGACGGTTGATCGCGGTGCAGTGCCCGTCGGCCCCGTCACCGAGCCCGCGGTACCGGGGGAGCAGGTTCTTGCAGGTGCCGTCGACCTTGTCCGGGAACAGCCACTCCGGACGCAGACCGGACAGTGCGGTCGACTGCGGCGTGTGCGCGTACGGCGACACCCCGGCGTGCTGCACGATGCCGTCCCAGGCGTAGCGAGCAGAGTCGGTGCTGGTGTTCGGCGGCCCGACGATCGCCGCGAGACCGACCAGCACGGCCCCGCCGACCACGATCCGGGTCGTCCACCTGGCGGGGACGTACCGCAGCGCCAGCACCGCTCCGGCGAAGACCGCCCAAGCGATCAGGGTCCACGCAACGAATGAGGAACGATGACCGGATCGGAGGAAGCCCAGATGCGTGACGCCGAAGGCGATGACGCCCGCGAGGGCCAGCACACCGACCACGGCCAGCACGGTCGGCAGGAGTCGGCCGGGGCGAAGTCGTTCTCTCATCGTGGACCGAGGCTATCCGGCGTGCGGCACCTCCTGCTCGACGCCCGCGCGGCGATGGCCTCGCCGAACCGGAACGCGCGCTCGGCGGTCGTCCTCGGGCGGTTGCTCGGCATCGCGTTCCTGGTCTGCTTCGGCACCGGGCTCTACAGCCACTTCCTGCAGGACCCGCTGCCCGGGATGCGGTTCGCCACCCGCCCCGCGCAGCTCTACCAGTTCACGCAGGGCCTGCACATCACGACGGGGATCGCGATCATCCCGCTGCTGCTCGCGAAGCTCAACACGGTGATGCCGGCACTCGTGCAGACCCCGCCCGTCCGGGGCGTGCTGCACCTGCTCGAGCGGGTCTCGATCGCCGTGTTCGTGTCGGCGGCGCTCGTGCAGGTCGCGACCGGCCTCGTGAACACGTACCAGTGGTACCCGTGGCCGTTCCCGTTCCGGCAGGTGCACTACGCGCTGGCCTACGTGCTGATCGGGTCGCTCGTGCTGCACATCGGGACGAAGCTGCCGATCATCACGCGGTACTGGCGGAAGCGGGACGCGTACGACGAGCACGGACGCTTCGTCGCGGACCCGACGGTGGGCAGCGAGCTGCTGGCGCCGGCGGTGGACGGCCGGGAGGCGCGGCGCGGCCCCGACCCGTCGGCTGCGGCCCCGCAGGTGGCCGCGTCCTACCCCCGCGGGATCACGGGCAGAGTCCTCCGTTGGGTCGACGGCGTTCCCGCCGCACTCGCGCAGGCCGACGCGCACGACGTCAGCCGCGCCTCCCGACAGTCCGCCGTCAGCACCGGCCGACGTGAGCGCGTCGCACGACGGGGGTTCTTCGCCGGTGTCGCCGCGGCGACCGTCGGGGTCGTCGTCCTGACCGCCGGCCAGTCGAACAAGCTCGCCGAACCCTTCAACGTGTTCGGCGCACGACAGCGACACCGTGGGCCGAACGACCTGCCGGTGAACCGCACCGCCCGCGCGGCCGGTGTCCTCGCCACCGCGACCGCCGCGGACTGGACCCTCACGGTCGTCGGACACGACGTCAGCCGCACGTTCTCGCGCGCCGAGCTCGTCGCGCTCGGGACCACCGAGGTCGACCTCCCGATCTCGTGCGTCGAGGGCTGGAGCCAGATGGGCACCTGGCGGGGCGTGCAGATGCAGGACCTCCTCGACGCGGTGCAGGCACCCGCCGGATCGCACATCCGGGTGACGAGCCTGGAGCGCCACGGCGGCTACCGGATCATGGACATGGGGCCGGAGTTCGCCGAGGACCCGACGACGCTCGTCGCGCTCGAGCTGAACGGCGCGACGCTCGACCTCGACCACGGGTTCCCGGCGCGGATCATCGCCCCGGGTCGGCCGGGCGTGCTGCAGACGAAGTGGATCGAGAAGATCGAGGTGATCCGATGAGGGCCGCACGCATCGTGCTCGTCGTGCTCGGCGTCCTGGTCATCGCGTTCGGCGCGTACGTCATGGTGACGACCGTGCGGCCGAACCGGATCTGGGGCCTCGCGACCTGGTTGATCGGGGCGGTGATCCTGCACGACGCGATCCTGTCGCCGTTCGTCGTCGTGGTCGGGATGCTCCTCCGGCGGACCGGCCGGGCGATCCGGACGTGGGCGCTCGTCGTCGCGCAGGCGGCGGTGGTGCTCGGGACGGTCCTCGCGCTCGTGGTGCTGCCGGAGATCGCGGCGAAGGTGCACGGGCAGAAGAACCCGACCGTGCTGCCGTTCGACTACGGGGCCCGGCTGCTCGTCGTCGAGGGCGTCCTGCTGCTCGTCGTCGTGGTCGTCCTGCTCGTCGGGACCCGTCGTCGGCGGACTGCCGCGTCTACTGGTTGAACCGACAACCATTCGGTAGACTGCGCACATGACCGACGAGACCCCGTGGCTCACGCGCGAGCAGCTGCGTGCCTGGATGAAGCTCGTCGCGGTCATGGAACTCCTGCCGGCCGCCCTCGACCAGCAACTGCAGCGCGACGCCGACCTCACGCACTTCGACTACATGGTGATCGCGATGCTCTCCGAGACGGACTCGCGGACCCTCCGGATGTCCGCGCTCGCATCGGCCACGAACGCGTCGCTGCCCCGGCTGTCGCACGTCGTCTCACGGCTCGAGAAGCGCGGGCTCGTCTCCCGGTGCCCGTCCACCGACGACCGCCGGGCGACCGACGTCCGCCTCACCGACGCCGGGTACGCCACCATCGTCGACGCCGCCCCCGACCACGTGCGGACCGCCCGGCGCATGGTGATCGACGCGCTCACGGACGAGCAGGTCGGCCAGCTCGACGGGATCGCCGCCGCGCTGCTCCAGCGGCTCGATCCGGAGGGCCGGTTCGCCGCGCCCTCGTACCCGCGCGACGACGACGCGGAGGCGATCTGCGAGGCCCGGCTGACCGGGCAGGAGCAGGCCGCGCCGCTGCAATAGGCTCGCGGCATGAGTGAGCCCGCCGCGCCGTCCGACACGTACTCCTACCTCGGACCCGCTGGCACCTTCACCGAGGCGGCCCTCAAGCTCGTCGACGCGGCCGCCGGGAAGCCCTGGCGGAGCGTGAACAACGTGGGCGAGGCGCTCGACGACGTCATGAGCGGCCGGTCCGTCGGTGCCGTCATCGCGATCGAGAACAGCGTCGACGGCGGGGTCAGCGCGACGCAGGACGCCCTCGCCCGGATCCCCGGCGTTCGGATCGTGGGGGAGTACCTCGTCCCCGTCGAGTTCGTGCTCGTCGCCCGACCCGGCACCGCCCTCGCCGACGTCCGCACGGTGAACGCCCACCCGGTGGCGTACGCCCAGACCCACACGTGGCTCGAGGCGAACGTCCGCGGTCACGGGCACATCCCGGCGTCCTCGAACGTGGCCGCCGCGGCCGCCCTGCTCGACGAGCACCCCACCGCCGACGCCGCGGTCGCGCCCCCGGGGATCACCGACCACTACGCCCTCGAGGTGCTCGCATCGTCCATCGGGGACAACGCCTCGGCCGTCACCCGGTTCGTGCTCGTGTCGAAGACCCTCGCGCTGCCGGAGCCGACCGGGGCGGACAAGACCAGCGTCATCGTCGAGCTGCCCGCCGACCACCCCGGCGCCCTCGTGGACATGCTCGAGCAGTTCGCGACGCGGGGGATCAACATGGGGCTGCTGTCCTCGCGGCCGATCGGCGACGAGCTCGGGCGGTACCGGTTCGTCATCGACCTCGACGGACACGTGCGGGACGAGCGCGTGGCGGACGCGCTGCTCGGCCTCCGGCGGTTCAGCCCGCGCGTGACGTTCCTCGGGTCGTACCCGCGGGCCGACGGGGTGCGGCCCGAGGTGCCCGCGCGCTACTCGGACACCGCGTTCGTCGAGGCGCGCGAGTGGCTCCGGGCGATCGTGTCCGGCGGGCGCTGACGCGCGGGCTCCGCTGCGGTCGTGCGGGGGCGCGGGCGCGCCCGCGCTACCGCTTGCGGCCGCGCCCGGTGTGCGGCTCGACCGCGGGGATCCGCACGTCCAGCGACCCGGGATCGATCTTCGCGCGGAACGCGACGATCTCGCCCACCGGGTCCCCGTCGATCTCGAACTCGTCCGGCTTCTCGAGGCGCAGCGTGAACTCCTCGCCACGCATGTACCGCAGCGGGCGCTCCTGCTTCGCCGCCGTGGTGATCCGCCGCCCGATGAGCGTGTCCGACAACGTCGACCGGCGGAACCACCGCAGGATCGCGTTCTCCCAGAACACCCGCGCGCCGATCCGCACCCAGCCGAAGAACCCGCGCGGCCGCATCACGACGATGTCGAACACGCCGTCGTCGATCTCGGCGTCCGGCAGGAGCATGGCGTTGGCCTGCAGCATGCCGCAGTTGCCGACGATGACCGAGTGTGCGCGCACCGACCCGTTCCGCGCGGACTCGTCGAGCCGGTAGCGGAACTCGAAGCCGTCGGTGTCCCGCACGGAACGGAACAGGGAGTCGAGGTAGGCGAGCCACCCGACGCGCTTCTTCAGCTCGGGGCGCGTGTTCGCGAGCATCCGGGCGTCGAGCCCGAGACCGGCCATCACCAGGAAGCCGAACTTGTCGCGGGAGCCGTCGGGCCGTTCGACCCCGAGCAGGCCGAAGTCGATCGACCGGTCGTGCCCGGCGAAGATCGCCTTCGCCATCCCGCCGAGGTCGTCGAGCGGCAGCTTCATGTTCCGCGCGAGCAGGTTGCCGGTGCCGCTCGGCAGCAGCGCGAGCGAGGCGTCCGACCCGTGCACCACCTCGGCGACGGCTCGGACGGTCCCGTCCCCGCCGGCGGCAGCGACGACGTCGGCACCGGCTTCGAGCGCGGCACGTGCCTGGCCGCCGCCCGGATCCTCCTCCGAGGTCTCGAACCAGAGGGTCTCGGCCCAGCCGGCTTCCTGCTGGTGTTTCTCGACGGTGCGCTTGAGGGTGGGCAGGTGGACCTTGACCGGGTTGTAGACCACGGCCGCCGTCCGCTGCTCGGTCGAGAGGGCGTCCTGGTCCGCGGGCGCGGTCTCCGAAGGGGTCGACATGCTCCAACGGTACCGATCGGTCGCTGCCAGTGGGGTCCCTTTAGGATGGTGCGGTGATCGATCCCCAGCTGCTGCGTGACAACCCGGACGTCATCAAGGCCTCGCAGGAAGCGCGCGGCGCGTCCGTCGCCGTCGTCGACGAGGCCGTCACCGCGGACGCGGCCAGGCGGAGCGCGATCACCTCGTTCGAGTCCCTCCGCGCCGAGCAGAACGCCTTCGGCAAGACCGTCGCGAAGGCCCCGAAGGACGAGAAGGCCGCCCTCGTGCAGCAGGCGCAGGCCCTCGCCGCGCAGGTGAAGGAAGCCCAGGCCGCGGTCACCGCCGCCGAGGACACCTTCAACACCGTCGTCCGCGCGATCCCGAACGTCGTCCTGCCCGACGTGCCGAAGGGCGGCGAGGACGACTTCGTCACGCTCCGCACCGTCGGCACCAAGCCGGAGTTCGACTTCGAGCCGAAGGACCACGCCGACCTCGGTGAGCACCTCGGCATCATCGACATCCCCCGCGGCGTGAAGGTATCCGGGTCGCGGTTCTACTTCCTCCGCGGCCTCGGCGCCCGGCTCGAGATCGCCCTCATGTCGCTCGGCCTCGACCGGGCCATCGCCGCCGGGTTCGAGCCGCTCATCACCCCGACGCTCGTGCGCCCCGAGACCATGGCCGGCACCGGGTTCCTCGGCGAGCACGCGGCCGAGGTGTACCGGCTCGAAGCCGACGACCTCTACCTGACCGGCACGAGCGAGGTCGCCCTCGCCGGGTTCCACGCCGACGAGATCCTGCCGCTCGACGAGTCGTCGGACGCCTTCCGCTACGCCGGCTGGTCGACCTGCTACCGGCGCGAAGCCGGGTCGGCGGGCAAGGACAACCGCGGGATCCTCCGCGTGCACCAGTTCAACAAGCTCGAGATGTTCGCCTACGTGCACCCGGACCAGGCCGAGGCCGAGCACGAGAAGCTCGTCGGGTACCAGGAGCAGATGCTGCAGGACCTCGGGCTGCACTACCGCGTGATCGACGTCGCCGGCGGGGACCTCGGCACGAGCGCCGCCCGCAAGTTCGACATCGAGGCGTGGGTGCCGACGCAGGGGACCTTCCGCGAGCTCACGTCGACGTCGAACTGCACGACGTTCCAGGCTCGCCGCCTCGACATCCGCTACCGCTCCGAGAGCGGGAAGACCGCACCGGTCGCCACCCTCAACGGCACGCTCGCGACGACCCGCTGGATCGTCGCGATCCTCGAGACGCACCAGCAGGCCGACGGGTCGGTCGTCGTGCCGGAGGTCCTCCGTCCGTACCTCGGTGGCGTCGAGGTGATCGAACCCCGATGAGCGCCCAGGGGCGGTTCGTCGACGGTGGCTCGGGTTCCGGGAGCTCCATGCGGACCAAGCGCTGGCTCGTCGCGCTCGACATCGACGGCACCACGATGCGCGAGGACGGCGTCGTCACCGAGCCGGTGATCGCCGCCCTCCGCGAGGTCGAGGCCGCCGGGCACGAGGTCATGCTCTCCACCGGCCGCAGCGAGGGCATGACGGTGCCCCTGCTCGACACCCTCGGCATCGAGCCGAAGTACATCGTCTGCGCGAACGGCGCACTGACCCTCGCCCGCCGGCCCGACGGCTCCTACGAGCGTGCCCACGTGGAGCGCTTCGACCCGACCGAGGTGCTGCAGACCATCCACTGCGCGCTCGAGAACGCCGCGTTCGGGGTCGAGGACGAGACCGGCCACTTCCTGCTCTCCGGCAACTTCCCGGACGACACCATGACGGTCGCGGGGGAGCACGTGCCGTTCGAGCGGCTGCTCGGCGTCGAGGCCACCCGTGTCGTCGTGATCTCGCCCGGCCACGACACCGAGGACTTCCTGCAGATCGTCGAGCAGATGGGTCTGCACAAGGTGTCCTACTCGGTCGGCTGGACCTCGTGGCTCGACATCGCACCCTTCGGTGTCACCAAGGCCACCGCGATGGAACGCGTGCGCGAGTGGCTCGACATCCCGCGCTCCCGGGTCTTCGCCGCCGGCGACGGTCGGAACGACATCGACATGCTGCGGTGGGCGTCGACGTCCGGCCGCGGGGTCGTCATGGGGCAGGCGCCGGAAGACGTCATCGAAGCGGGCAACGAGCTCACCGGCGGCGTGGCCGACGACGGCCTCGCGGCGGCACTCGACTCCCTGCCGCGCTGACGCGGGGCCGGTCCGGCGCGCTGCGCGGACGGGAGGCGCGGGTAGACTCCTCGGGACGCGGTCACGTCTCGCCACGTGGTCGCGTCGCTGGAGGGTTGTCCGAGTGGCCGATGGAGCCTGTCTTGAAAACAGGTGGGCAGAGATGTCTCGTGGGTTCGAATCCCACACCCTCCGCACTGGAGCGATCGTGATCGAGGTCGTCGAGTACCAGGCGTCGTGGCCCGAACGGTTCGCCGAGCTCCGCGATGCGTACTCCGCCGCGCTCGACGCCGCCGGACTCCCGCACCGCGTCGAGCACGTCGGCAGCACGGCCGTGCCGGGTCTCGCCGCCAAGCCTGTGATCGACGTCGACGTCGTGGTGGCACCCGAGGACGTCCCCACCGCCGTGGCCGCGCTCGCGGCGATCGGCTTCGAGCCGCGGGGCGACCTCGGTGTCCCGGGCCGCGAGGCCTTCCGGACGCCCGACCGCTTCGCCCCGAGCAACACGTACGTCGTCGCCGAAGGGTCGCTCGCACTCCGGAACCACCTCGGCGTCCGCGATGCCCTGCGCGCGGACGACGCCCTGCGCGACGAGTACGCCGAGGTGAAGCGCCGAGCAGCCGGTGCCGCGACGGGCATCGACGACTACCTGGAGCGGAAGAGCGCGGTCCTCGACCGGGTCCTGCGCGCGGCGGGGCTGACGGACGCCGAACGCGCCTCGATCGCGGGCACCACGCGTGCGATCACCGAGCGCGGCGCCCGCGGTTGATCAGGCGGACGCCAACGCCGGGTACAGCGCCTCCAGCGGCGCGCTCAGCCCCGCACGGACGTCCCGGCTGATCTGGTCGGCCAGCACCTCGTGCTCCCCGGCCTCGACCGCGTCCCAGATCGCCCGGACGATGTCCGCCGGGTCGGCCTTCTCGACGTCGAGGTCCGCCGTCATCCCGGTGTCGGTGTACCCGAGGTGTGCACCGACGACCTGCGTGCCCTGCGGTGCGAGCTCGAGGCGGAGGGAGTTCGTCAGCGACCAGAACGCCGCCTTGGACGCGGAGTACCCGCCGCCGAACGCGATCCAGCTCAGCACGGAGTGCACGTCGACGAGCGCCCCGCCGCCGAGCAGCGGAGCGAACGACTTCGCGACCCGGAGCGCACCGAACACGTTGGTCGCGAAGACCCGCTCGACGTCCTCGACCGAGGTCTCGAGCAGCGGTGCAGCCCCACCGATGCCGGCGTTGTTCACGACGATGGTGGTGTCGGCGGCGGCCCGGGCTGCGGCGTCGACGCTCTCCTGGCTGGTCACGTCGAGGGCGAGCGGCACGACGCGCTCGTCGTCCCAGGTGCGCGGGGTGCGTGCGGTCGCGTAGACCTTGGCGGCGCCGCGGTCGAGTGCCTGCTGCACGAACTCGGCACCGAGGCCGCCGTTCGCTCCGGTGACGAGGACGATCGCGTTGGTGAGGGTGGTCATGAGGACTCCGATCGGGAGAGAACTAGGTACGAAAACCGAACCTAGCACGTTGTGTCTGCATTCCGAACCCAAGTAGGATGAACGGATGCTCGGCATCCTCGGCGGCGACGAGCGCTGCCCCATCGCACGGTCCCTCGACGTCCTCGGTGAGAAGTGGACGCTCATGATCGTCCGCGACGCACTCGCCGGCTCGACGCGCTTCAGCCAGTTCCAGCAGAGCCTCGGCATCCCGCGCGAGGTCCTCACCGCACGCCTCGGCTCCCTCGTCGAAGGCGGTGTGCTCGAGCGGAACGCCTACAAGCCGGAGGGCGGGCGGGTCCGCGACGAGTACGTCCTCACGGCGGCGGGACGCGACCTCTCGCTCGTGCTCCTGGCGCTCGGAGGCTGGGCGGACCGGCACCGGCCGTCGGAGCTGACGTCGGACCTCCGGTTCGTCGACGCCGAGACCGGCGAAGCGGTGGAGGCAGCAGCGCTGACGCACGACACCCACGAGCGGGTGCCGCTGGCGCGGCTCAGCGCGGTGTCGGAGCGTGCGTCCGTCGCGTGAGGCGATGACGGACGGGAGGCGCGGGTCGGCCCCGCACCGCGCCTCCCGTCCGCCAGGCGGGTGCGTCAGCGACGCACGTCGCACCCGCAACTCGCCCCGAGCACCAGGCCGGCGGGAACGAGGTCGCGGTGCCACTGGTTGTCGGCGTCGAGGCCCAGGACCCGGTCGACCGCGGCGACCGCCATGGTCTCGATCGGCTGCCGGACGGTGGTGAGCTGCGGGTTCGTGTAGTCCGCCTCGGCCGCGCCGTCGAACGACACGATCGCGACGTCGTCCGGCGCCCGCAGCCCGAGCTCCCACAGTGCCCGCAGGACCCCGACCGCCTGCATGTCGGAGCTGACGAAGACGGCTCGCGGTCCGGATCCGTCGCCGAACATCCGGAGACCGGCCTCGTAGCCGCCGCGACGGGTGAAGTCGCAGCGCACGATCGGGCCGTCGGGCATCCCGGCGTCGCGGAGTGCGCGCATCCAACCCTGCTCGCGGAGTTCCATCGAGCCGCTGTGGCCCATCACCAGGCCGATCGACGAGTACCCGTGCTCGACGAGGTGCCTGGTGCCGTCGTAGGCGCCACGGAGCGCGTCGACACCGATGCTCGCGTACTCGGGGACCGCGAAGAAGGTGTTGAGCAGGACCATCGGGATGCCCGGGTCGGTGACGGTCGACAGGTCCGGCTGGGTCATGATGCTCGTCATGATGATGCCGTCCACCTGCCGGGCGGAGAGGCTCCGGAGGCGTTCGCGCTCCTGGGGGGCGTTGCCGTCGCTGTTCGCGAGGAGGACGTCGTACCCGCGCGCGGCGGCGGCGTGGGTCACGGCGACCGCGAGCTCCGACCAGAACGGGTTGTCGAGCTCCGGGACGATGAGGCCGAGCATCTTGGACGACCCGGTCCGGAGGGCCTGGGCGCTCGCGTTCGGCCGGTACCCGAGGACCCGGATGGCGTCGCGGACCCGCGCGGCCGTCTCGGCCGCGACGGGCCGGGGCCCGTCGTGCACGACGTAGCTGACGACGGACGTGCTGACGCCCGCGTACCGGGCGACGTCCGCGCGGGTGACCGCCCTCGGGGTCGTCGGGACGGTCACGGACACCTCCTGCATCGAGTTCGGGTGCCCGTCCCTGTGGACGGGCACCCGAACGGTGGTCGATGCGATCCTAGACGGCAGCCGTCGCGCTCCCGTCCGACGCCGCGTTCGCCGGAGCGGGGGCGTCGCCGAAGTCCGGGACGTCGAGCCGGGCCCCGCCCTGCAGCGCCGACTGGTGGGCGATGATGCCAGGCAGCGTGAAGCGTGCGGCGGTCCAGGCGTTGACCGGCGGCAGGGTCCGGTCGACGACGGCACGCACGAAGTCGTCGGCGAGGAACTGGTGGCTGCCCTCGTGCCCGGTCGGGACGCCGGCGTACTCCTCGGGCAGGCGCGAGGTGTCGTGCACGGCGGCGTACCCGGACACGAACGCGTCGCGGAGCGAAGGATCGACGTCGGCCAGGCGCGGGTCGTCGAGCGACATCGTCGCCTGCGTGTCGATCTGGTCGCTGATGTCGTACGAGTCCTCCTTGTCCTGCCAGACGCTGACCTTCGCGAGCTGTTCGAAGCTCGCCTCGGTACCGAAGTAGCGGAACCGGGACTCACGGATGTGCGAGGGGTACCCGACGCGGCGCATCTCGTTGATCCGCATGACACCGCCGTTGTCGAGCTCGAACAGGGCGGTGGCGTTCGAGAAGTCGTTGTCGAACTGGCTGACGTCCTTGTCGAACACCCCGTCGCCGCGGTCGTCCTTGACGCCGATGCAGCTGACCGAGACCGCGTGTCCGGGGATCGCACCGAGGACGCCGCCGACGGAGTGGGTCGGGTAGAGCATGGGCGGGTAGCTCGCCGTCCGCTTCCAGTCGTCGCCGCCGCTGTACTGGTACGCGGCGTAGAAGCCGAGGTCCATGTCGTGGACGTAGTCGCCCTCGGCGTAGAACACGCGGCCGAAGGCGCCCTCGGCGACCTTGGACCGGGCGAACACCGTCGCCGGGTTGTAGTAGCTCGTCTCGCCCATCATGTAGGTGAGTCCGGTCTCGCGGACCGCCTCGATGATGGCCTGGATCTCGTCGACGGAGATCGCCATCGGGACGGCCGAGTAGACGTGCTTGCCCGCGCGGAGGGCCTTGACGACGAGCGGGCCGTGCGTCCAGCGCTGCGTGAAGATCGCGACGGCGTCGACGTCGGAGGCGAGCACGGCGTCGAAGTCCGCGAAGGTGCCGTCCAGGTGCTGCGACTCGACGAGCTCCGACGCGCGGTCGTCGACGAGGTCGGTGACGAACACGCGGTCGACGTCCGGGTGCAGCTTGAACAGCTTGGCGAACTGGGGGGCGAACTGGCCCGCGCCGACCATTCCGACAGAGATCATCAGTGACCTTTCCAGGTGGGGATGCGTCGCCGAGCAGGTCGCTCCGATGCGATCGGGAGTCATCCTGACACGCTTGTCTACTCGTGACAACCCCGTGACGGACCGTAGAAGTGACGTCTTGTGCGGCACGGTCCCCACGTGTAGATTCCCCGCTCACGGACTGCTGCACGTCAGTCCACCGCAGACGAAGGAGTCGCGATGGCCACCGAGAGCCCCGTGTCGTCACCCCTGACGGCCACCCGCCCACGGAGCAGGGGAGCCACCCTCGCCCGTGCCCAGACGACCTCCCCGAGGCGTCGCCCCCGGAACGACCTCTGGCTGGCGCTGGTGTTCATCGCACCGGCCGCGATCGGGTTCGCCGTGTTCCTGGCGTGGCCGACGGTCCGGGGGATCTACCTCAGCTTCACGTCCTACAACCTGCTCACCCCACCGGAGTTCACCGGCCTGCAGAACTACGTCCGGCTCGCGCAGGACTCGATCTTCTGGCACTCGATGGTCGTCACCGTCGAGTACGTCGTCATCAGCATCGTCATCCAGACCGTCGTGGCGCTCTTCATCGCGGTGATGATGCACCGCCTCACGAAGTCGACCTTCGTGCGCGGCATCGTCCTCGCGCCGTACCTCGTGTCGAACGTCGTCGCGGCGCTGGTGTGGCTCTGGATCCTCGACACCCAGCTCGGCATCGGCAACGAGCTGCTCGCGGCCCTCGGGCTCGACCGCATCCCGTTCCTGCAGAGCGACGTCTGGGGCATCCCCTCGATCGCGCTCATCAACGTCTGGCGGCACGTCGGCTACACGGCCCTGCTCATCTTCGCCGGTCTGCAGTCCCTGCCCGAGACGGTGTACGAGGCCGGGCGCATCGACGGCGCGAGCGAGTGGAAGATGTTCTGGCGCATCACGGTGCCGCTGCTCCGCCCGATCCTGTCGCTGGTGCTCATCATCACCGTCATCGGGTCGTTCCAGGTGTTCGACACCGTCGCCGTCACCACGCAGGGCGGCCCCGCGAACGCCACGAACGTCGTGCAGAACTACATCTACAACCTGGCGTTCGGCCGGTTCCAGTTCGGCTACGCGTCGGCCGTGTCCGTCGCGCTCCTCATCGTCCTCAGCATCATCACGATCATCCAGTACCGCCTCACCCGCTCGGGTGAGTCGGACCTGGACTGAACGGAGCGTCCCGATCATGACCACGACACTCACCCGTTCCGTCACCACGAAGCGCCAGCCCCGCCCGGGCGCCGCGCACCGCCGTCGCCCGTCCGTCGGCCGGATCCTCGCGTGGGTCGCGATGATCGCCGTCATCGTCATCACGCTGTTCCCGTTCTACTGGATCCTCCGCACGGCACTGTCGTCGAACGGCGCGATCAACTCCGACCCGACCTCGTTGCTCCCCGTCGGGTTCAGCCTCGGCGGGTTCGAGCGGGTGTTCGGCCTGCAGTCCACGAAGGAGGCGCTCGCGCAGGGCGGCTCCGGGGCCGCGCTGAACTTCTGGCGCTACCTCGGCAACTCCGTCATCGTCTCGACCCTCGTCACGGTCGGCCAAGTGTTCTTCTCCGCCGCGGCCGCCTACGCGTTCGCCCGGCTCCGCTGGCCCGGACGCGACAAGGTCTTCGCGGTGTTCCTCGCCGGCCTCATGGTCCCCGCGATCTTCACGCTGCTGCCGAACTTCACGCTCATCAAGCAGCTCGGGCTCGTCGACAACCTGCTCGGCATCGCCCTGCCGACGATGTTCATGACGCCGTTCGCGGTGTTCTTCCTCCGGCAGTTCTTCCTCGGCATCTCGAAGGAGGTCGAGGAAGCCGCGCTCATCGACGGTGCGGGCAAGGTCCGGGTGTTCTTCCGGCTCGTCATCCCGATGGCGTCCGCACCGATCGCCACCCTCGCGGTCCTGACGTACATCACGAGCTGGAACGACTACTTCTGGCCGCTCATGGTGTCGTACACCGACAGCTCGCGGGTCCTCACCGTCGCACTCGGCGTCTTCAAGTCGCAGACCCCGCAGTCCGGCACCGACTGGGCCGGGCTCATGGCCGCGACCCTGGTGGCGGCGCTCCCGATGATCGTGCTGTTCGGCGTCTTCGCCAAGCGCATCGTCAACTCCATCGGCTTCTCCGGAATCAAGTAGGCACCAGATGACCACCTCGCTCTCCCGCCGCGCCCTGTTCGCCGGCGGCGCCTCCGCCCTGGCACTCGGTGCGCTCGCCGCGTGCTCGTCGCCCGGCCGCGGCACCTCCTCGGGGACCGGTACCCGGACCGTCAGCTACTGGCTCTGGGACTCGAACCAGCTGCCCGCCTACCAAGCCGTCGCCGACGCCTTCCACCGCGAGAACCCCGACATCACGGTGAAGATCACGCAGCTCGGGTGGAACGACTACTGGACCAAGCTCACCGCCGGGTTCATCGCCGGCACCGCGCCCGACGTGTTCACCGACCACCTCACGAAGTTCCCGCAGTACTCCGACCTCGACGTGCTCTACAAGCTCGACGAGCTCGAGGCCACGAAGGGGATCCGCGACGCCGACTACCAGTCCGGGCTCGCCGAGCTCTGGAAGGGCAAGGACGGCCACCGGTACGGGTCGCCGAAGGACTGGGACACCATCGCGATGTTCTACGACCGCACGGCGATGGCCAAGGCGGGGGTCTCCGACGCCGAGCTCGCCGGTCTCGAGTGGAACCCCGACGACGGCGGTTCGTTCGAGCGCATGCTCGCGCACCTGACCGTCGACGCGAAGGGACGCCGCGGGGACGAGCCCGGGTTCGACAAGCACGACGTCGCGGTCTACGGCATCTCGTCGAACGGGTCCGGCGGCGACGGGTTCGGGCAGACCCAGTGGTCGCCGTTCACCGGGTCGATCGACTGGTTCTACACGAACGAGAACCCCTGGGGCGACAAGTTCCGCTACGACGAGAAGGTTGTGCAGGACACCCTCGCCTGGTACTACCGGCTCGCGGACAAGGGCTACATGGCGAAGTACGGCGTGTTCTCCACCACCACCGGCCCCGACGTCCAGCTCGGCTCGGGGAAGTGCGCGCTGTCCTTCAACGGCTCGTGGATGATCGGCACGTACCTCGGCATGGAGGATCTCGACATCGCCGTCGCTCCCACCCCGGTCGGGCCGGTCGGACACCGCGCGTCGATGTTCAACGGGCTCGGCGACTCGATCACGAAGCAGGCGAAGGACCCCGAGGCCGCCGCGAAGTGGGTGGCGTACCTCGGCAGCGACGCGGCCCAGACGATCGTCGGCAAGGCCGGCATCGTGTTCCCCGCGCGGCCGGCCGGGACGGCGGCGGCGGTCGCGTCGTTCCGGAAGCGCGGACTCGACGTCTCGGCCTTCACCCGGCAGGTCGAGGAGCAGACGACGTTCCTCTTCCCCGTCACCCGCAACCCCGCGGACGTGCAGGCGCTGCTGCAGCCGGCCTTCGACGACGTGTACGCGAACGGGAAGCCGATCAGCACACTGACCGGCATCAACGAGCAGGTGAACACCCTCCTGGCCCTCACCTGAACGCCACCACCCTCAGACTGGAGGGGTGGAACGACGTGCGCTGATCCTGGAAGCCGCCGCCCGCGAGTTCGAGCGCGTCGGCTACGCCGCCGCGACGATCGCCGCGATCGCCCGAGCAGCGGGCGTCTCGCAGGGCGCCCTGTACTTCCACTTCCCGACCAAGACGGCGCTCGCGCTCGGTGTGATCGACGAGCAGAACGTGCGGACCTTCGACGTCGTCAGCCACGTCGACAGCTCGCCGACCGCGTCGCTCGTCGCCGCCTCGCGGGGGATCGCGGACATGCTCCTCACCGACCCCATCGTGAGCGCGGGCATCCGGCTCTCCCTCGAGCGCGGTGAGTTCGCCCCGGCGACCGTGGCGTTCTACGACCAGTGGATCGGTGGGATCAGCGACGTGTTCCGGCTCGCGATCGCCAGCGGGGAGCTGCGCACGGACCTCACGGCGGAGCAGCTCGGGTCGACCACCGTGCCGATGTTCACGGGCGTGCAGCTCGTGTCGGCCGTGCGTACCGGGCGGCAGGACCTGTTCCCCGCGCTCGACGCGATGTGGCGGCTGCTGCTCGGCGGCATCGTCGACCCGCGGCACCGGGATCGCCTGCTCGGGGTCGTGGCCGAGACGTTCGGCTGACGCGTCGTGCTGGTGCTGGTGCGCTGACGGTGTCGGTCAGCGGTCGCGGAGCTCTCGGTCCCGGAACCACTTGAGCAACCAGGCCGCGCTCGTGCTGTCGAACGAACGCGGGAAGTCGGCGCCCTCGGTGAGGAACGGGCTGAAGCCGTCCTCGGCGGCCACGTCCGAGTCGTCGAGCGCCCGGTACGCCATCGACCAGCCGTCGAACCGGCGGCGCTCGATGTCCTCCCGGACGAGCGACTTCACCTCGCCGTGCCGGCGGTCCTTCGAGATGACGGCGAACCGGTCCTCGACGCTCCACACCGGGCCCTCGAGCAGCTGCATGAAGCGGCCGTCCTTGGCGACGAGCAGACCGGAGACGCCGAGCGCCTCGTTCCGCAGCCGTGCCTCGCGCAGCAGTTCGGCGAGGGCGGCGTCGTCGAAGGGGACGGCGGCGCGGCTCATGTAGACGACGGAGACGAGCACGCTTCCATCCTGGCGTCGGGCGCGGTCCACCGCGAACCGCGTGTCCGGGCGGCGCAGCCCGTCACCCGAGTGGTGCGGGACGGAGCTCCTCGAACGCGGTGCGGGCGCGGACGGCGGGGGCTGCGAGCAGGGCGGCGACGAGCAGCGCGGCGGGGACGAGCATGGCCGTCTGCAGGCCGAGGTGCTCGCCGAGGAACCCGAGCGCCGGGGGACCGGCGAGGAACGCCACGTACCCCGCGGTCGCCACGACGGACACCCGCCGGTCGCCGTCGGTGGGGTGGTCGCCGGCGGCGGAGATCGCGAGCGGGAAGCCGAGGGCGATCCCGAGTCCCCACACGCCGGCGGCCGCGGCGGCGAGCACCGGGTTCGGCGAGACGACGACGAGCAGCACCCCGACCGCGCCGACGGCCGCGCACACCCGGATCACCGCGACCCGGCCGAACCGGGCCACGAGCGGGGTGCCGGCGATCCGTCCGACGAACATCGCGAGCGCGAAGCCGGTGAACACGAGCGAGCCGACGGCCTCCGGCGCGTCGTGGTCGGTGGTCATGAGGAGGGGGAGCCAGTCGCTGGCGGCACCCTCGGCGAACGCCATCGCCAGGGTGATCACCGCGATGAGGAGGACCTGCAGGGTGAGCACCGACCGGAGCCGTGGCGCGACGAGGGCCGTCGCGGACGCGGACGCGGGCGTGGTCGTGGACTCCGGGGTCGCCCGGTCCACCGGCCGGAGGTTCACCGCGGCGAACACCGCGAGCCCGGCCATCACGGCGGTGGCGACGAGCAGGTGCACGATGACCGGCGTCCGCGCGGCCGTGAGTGCGATGCCGGTGGCGCCGCCGAGCACGGTGCCGAGGCTGAAGCACGCGTGCAGCACCGGAACGACCGGTCGTGAGAGCTGCCGTTCGACCGCGGCGGCCTCGACGTTGAGCCCGATCTCCGCGAGGCCGCACCCGAACCCGATGCAGAACAACCCCGCCCACACCCCGACGGCGAGCTGTGCGGGGGCGAGCACGGCGACGAGGAGCATGCCGACGACGGGCAGTGCTCCGCCGAGGACGATCAGGGGCCGGGTGCCGAGCCGTCGGACGAGCACCCCGGCACTGAGGATCCCGATCATCGACCCGACGGACAGGCCGAGCAGGACGATGCCCATCGTCTCGATCGACGCGCCCAGCTCGTCACGGACCGCGGGTGTGCGGGTGATCCACGACGCGATCCCGAACCCGGTCATCGTCGACGTGGCGAAGAGTGCCGCGCGGTGGCGCCCGATCATGGGTCCATCAGAACGTTTCACTGGCCCCGCGTCAAGCAGACGCGGTCGTCCGCCTAGGATCGGGCACATGGCGACCGTCCTCCTCGTCCGGCACGGACGCACCACCGCGAACGCGACCGGACTCCTCGCCGGACGGACCGCAGGGGTCGCACTCGACGCGGTCGGCCGTGCGCAGGCGGCCAGGACAGCCGAACGCCTCGCCGCCGTTCCGCTGGCCGCGGTCGTCTCGAGTCCGCTCGAGCGCTGCCGCCAGACGTCCCGGGCCCTGCTCGAGCGACAGACCGTGACGCCGGAGACCCGCATCGAGCGGGCGATCACTGAGTGCGACTACGGCGAGTGGCAGGGCCGGAAGCTCGCCGACCTCGCGAAGGAGCCGCTCTGGCGGACGGTCCAGGCGAACCCGAGCGCGGTCGTCTTCCCCGGCGGCGAGTCCATGCAGGGCATGCAGTCCCGAGCGGTCGCAGCCGTCCGCCGGATCGACGCCGAGATCGAGGCGGCGCACGGGCCGGGGGCGGTGTGGGTCGCGGTGAGCCACGGCGACGTGATCAAGTCCGTCCTCGCCGACGCCCTCGGCATGCACCTGGACCTCTTCCAGCGGATCGCGGTCGGACCGGCCTCGGTGTCCATCGTGCGCTACGGGGAGCACCGCCCCGAGGTCGTCGCGTCGAACACCGAGTCCGGCGACCTCGGCTGGCTCGCGGCCGCTGCTGCGCCGAACGGGGACGCTGCGGTCGGCGGCGGGGCCGGTCACGAGGTCGGGCCGACCGCGGACACCGAGGCAGGCACTGCCAGTCCCTGAACGAGTGTCGTCCGGCGCTCCTACAATGCGGGGTATGCCCACCATCGTGCACGGCTTCGACTGGCCGGATCGTCTCGTCGTCGGGACGGTCGGCCGTCCGGGCGAGCGCTCCTTCTACATCCAGGCGCGGGACGGCCGCCGCGTGACGAGCGTCGCCCTCGAGAAGGAGCAGACCGCCGTCCTCGCCGACAAGATCGACGAGCTGCTGGACGAGGTCGCCACGGTGGAGGACAACCGCTTCAGCGTCCCGACCGAGGCCCCGGTCGAACTCCGTGACGGTGCCCCGCTCGACCAGCCCGTGGAACCCGAGTTCCGCGCCGGCGCCCTGAGCCTGGGGTTCGACCCCGCGACGGCACAGGTCGTGATCGAGGCGTACCCGATCGACGACGAGCTCGAGATCGTCGCCGAGACGAGCGACGACGGTGAGGAGATCGAGGCCGTCGTCGAGATCCCCGAACCCGCCGAGCTCTTCCAGGTGAAGATCCCCGTCGGCACCGCTCGCGCGTTCGTCGAGCGCACGCGCGAGGTCGTCGCCGCCGGCCGTCCGCCCGGGGACGCATGAGCGACGGATCGCTGTCCATCCGGGCGCGCATCCGAGAAGCCTCGAACGCCACGTTCCTCGCCGACCTCGACGGCGTGGCGGTCGTCTACAAGCCGATCGAGGGGGAGCGGCCGCTGTGGGACTTCCCGGACGGCACGCTCGCCGACCGTGAGGTCGCGGCGCACCTGGTGTCCGAGGCGTTCGGCTGGGACATCGTGCCGCCGACGTGGATGGGCGACGGGCCGTTCGGTCGCGGGATGGTGCAGCGCTGGCAGGAGGTCGACCTCGACCAGGACGCGGTGGACCTCGTCCCGGCCGAGGACGGCGAGGCCGGGGACAGCCCCTGGCTGCCCGTGCTCGAGGCGATCGACGAGAAGGACCGCCCCGTGACCCTCGTGCACGAGGACTCGGCGGCCCTCCGCCGCATGGCCGTCTTCGACGTGGTCGTGAACAACGCCGACCGGAAGGGCGGGCACGTCCTCGCGATGCCGGACGGGCACCGGTTCGGCGTCGACCACGGGCTGACCTTCCACGTCGAGCACAAGCTGCGGACGGTCCTCTGGGGCTGGATCGGGGAACCGCTCGACCCCGACGAACTCGAGGGCCTCGACCGCGTGGCGGAGGCGCTCCGCGGCGACCTCGGGGCCGCGCTCGACGAGCACCTCACCGTCGCCGAGGTCGACACCCTGCGCGCACGGGTGGCCGCGCTCCGAGCAGTCGGCGTCTTCCCGCCCCCGCCCGGTCACGGACCCGCCGTACCCTGGCCGCTCTTCTGAGACCCGGACGACACGGACGGGGGCCGGTCAGAGCCCCCAGTCGTCGCGGAACAGCGGGTTCCCGCCGCGTCGGGACCCGAGGTAGGAGCCGACGACGGCGACCCCGAGGTCGTCGTTCTCCGGTGCCACGACCGACCCGTCCACCCGCTTCGCCATGGCGTCGACGAACCGTGCCAGGCCCGGGTCGTCCCCGAGCCGGAAGAACGTGGTCTGCGCGCCGAGCCGACCGGCGTTCTCGAGCTCGCGGACGGACAGCGCGATCGTGATCGGGTCCGGCGGGTAGCCGAACCACACCTGCCCGTTCGGCTCGAGGTGCGACGTCGGCTCGCCGTCGGTGACGATGAGCAGCACGGGCTGGGCCGTCGGGTGCTTCCGGAAGTGCCGGTTGGCGAGGAGCAGGGCGTGGTGCAGGTTCGTGCCCTTGTCCCACATCGCGTCGAGTCCGACGAGCTGCTCGATGTCCATCACCTCGGCTTCGCGGCCGAAGGCGATGAGCTGCAGGTCGTCGCCGCGGAACCGGGTCGACACGAGGGTGTGCAGCGCGAGGGCCGTGCGCTTCATCGGGACCCAGCGGTCCTCCATCGCCATCGAGAACGACGTGTCGACGAGGAGCGCCACGCACGCCTGGGTCCGCGCCTCGGTCTCCTGCACCTCGACGTCCTCGATCTCCAGGCGCACCCCCGGTCCGACCCGCCCGGACGCCGCCGTGCGGGTGAGGGCGTTCGTGATCGACCGCGTGACGTCCCACGGCTCGGTGTCGCCGTACTGCCACTGGCGGGTCGCTCCGGACGGCTCCCCGGCCGCGCCCGAGCGTCGGAGGTCGCGTGCCCCCTGCCGGCCGGACATCCGTTCGGCGACGTCCTTGAGCAGGCTCTTGCCGAGCTGCCGCATGGCCTTCGGGGTGAGCCGGAGCTGCCCGTCCGCACCGCGCCGGAGCGCATCGGAGTTCCGGAGGGCCTTCTCGAGCTGTTGCAGCGTCTTCGCGTCGACCGTGGCCTCGTTGCCGAGCTGACGCCCGAGGGCGTCCAGGTCGAGGTCGTCGAGGTCCGAGCCGGGGCCGGACTGCGCGAGCTGGTCGGCCAGGGCGTCGAGGTCCGCGATGTCCTGGAACACCCCGGTGCCGTCGCCGAGACCCAGCCCCTGCTCGCCGTCCATCCGCTCCGAGCCGCCCCAGTCCTCGCCGGGCCGGAGGGACCGCAGGTTCTGGTCGAGCTGCCCGAGCTGCCCCATCAGGTCCGGGGAGCCGAACGCCTGCTGCGCGAGGGCGTCGAGCTCGTCCCGCTGCTCCTGGGACATCGAGTTGCGCATCCGCTGCGCAGCGGCGGCGCGGGCGGCGAGGTCGTCGAGCAGTTCCTCGACGTTCTCCGGGTTCGACGGGAAGTACTCGCCGTGCTTCGCCATGAACTCGTCGAACTGCTCCTGCGAGTCCGTCCCGGCGGCGTGGGCCTCGAGCAGTTCGTTGAGGTCGCGCATCATGGCGGCGACCTCGGCACGGTCCTCGTCGGTGGCGTTCTCGAGCGCCTGCTTCATGCCGGCGAAGCGCTGGTCGAGCATCTCGCGGCCGAGCAGGTCCTTGATCTCCTCGTACTTCTGCCGTGCCGCGGGACTCTTCCAGTCGTAGCCGCTGAGTTCCTGCACGGCGGCAGCCGGCGACGGGGGGAGGCTGTCGAGCTGCATCTCGGCGAGCGCGCGATCGCCGTCGTCGAGGTCGGTGTCGCGCGCGAGCTGGCCGCGCTCGGCGAGGACGGCCTCGTCGAGGAGCTCCTTGACCTGCTGCAGCGTGCCGTCGAGGTTGTTCTTGCTCGTCAGCTCGCGACGGCGCTCGGCCACCCGACGTGCGAGGTCGTCGAGCCCGCGTTGCGCGTGTCCGCCGCGGCGGAGGAACTCGCGGATCGCGCGCTCGGGCGACGTCCCACCCATCACGTCCTCGCCGATGGCGTCGAGCGCCTCGGACAGGTCGACCGGGGGCGCGAGCGGGTCCGGCCCGTCCGCGTACTTGCCGTACCGGGCGTCGCGGCTCAGCCGACGGTTCTGCCTAGCCATAGACGGCTTCGCCCCCGCCGGACTCCTTGCTGATGCGTCGGGCCAGGAAGAGCCCCTCGAGTGCGAGTTCGATCGCGCCGGCACGCTCGCCGTCGTTCGTCGCACCGAGTCGTTCGCAGACCTGGTCGTACAGGTCGGACTCACCGATCGACGGGAGTCCTTCGAGGAACGCGCGGGCACTGACCTGTTCGCCGGTGGTCACCATGGTGCCGCCGTCGAGGGCCTCGACGAGGACCGCGAAGTCCAGCCCGCGGAAGCGCGACCGGACCGTCTCGGCGGTGGCCGTCCGGAGCAGGTGCTCGAGCACCTCGTCCGCCCGGTCCTCCTCGCCGTTCTCGAACTCGATCTTGCCGCCGAGGACGTCGACCGCGGTCTCGAGGTCGATCGGCCGCGCCACGGCGTGGTCCTCGCCCTGGCGTGCTGCACGGTGCACGGCTGCGGCCGAGACGGTCTCGGCGCCGGCGATCGCGAAGCGGGCGCTGACGCCGCTGCGCTGGTCGACCGCACTCGAACCGCGGAGTCCGCGCGTGAACCGGGCGAGGATCTCGATGAGCGCGTCCGGCACGTCGGCGGTGAGCTGCGCCTCCTGGCGGATGACGGCGATCTCGTCGGCGAGCTCGATCGGGTAGTGGGTGCGGATCTCGGCCCCGAAGCGGTCCTTCAGCGGCGTGATGATGCGGCCGCGGTTCGTGTAGTCCTCGGGGTTCGCGCTCGCGACCACGATGACGTCGAGCGGCAGACGGAGGACGTAGCCGCGGATCTGGACGTCGCGCTCCTCCATCACGTTGAGCATCGCGACCTGGATGCGTTCGGCGAGGTCGGGGAGCTCGTTGATCGCGACGATGCCGCGGTGGCCACGGGGGACGAGTCCGAAGTGGATCGTCTCGGGGTCGCCGAGGCTCCGGCCCTCGGCGACCTTCATCGGGTCGACGTCGCCGATGAGGTCGGCGACGGAGGTGTCCGGCGTCGCGAGCTTCTCGACGTAGCGGTCGTCGCGGTGCCGCCACTCGATCGGCATCGCGTCGCCGAGGTCCTCGGCACGCCGCTGGCTCGCGGTCGTGATCGGGTCGAAGGGGTGCTCGCCGAGCTCGGAACCGGCGATGACCGGCGTCCACTCGTCGAGCAGGTTCTGCAGGGAGCGCAGGAGTCGGGTCTTGCCCTGTCCGCGCTCGCCGAGCAGGACGACGTCGTGTCCGGCGATGAGGGCGCGTTCGAGCTGGGGGATGACCGTCGTGGCGAAGCCGTGCAGGCCGGGCCAGGGGTCGCGGCCCTCGCGGAGGGCGGTGAGGAGGTTGTCGCGGATCTCGGCGCGGACCGACTTCTGGGAGTGACCAGATGCGCGGAGCTCGCCGACCGTTCTGATGGCAGGTCGGGTCACCTCTCCGACGTTACGCCTTGTCTGTCTGGAGGCGCGGTGCCAGCTGGCACCGCGCCTCCAGTCCGTCGCCTTGTGCGTTTACATAGCAATTGCAATGATTGAAGTTCCGGCGTCGGAGCCGGATTCGATAGGGGGATCCGGCTCCGCGCCGGATCTGCCGTCCCGGTCGCCGTACCGGCGGTGAACCATCCCGGCGATCTCGGCGTACGTTCCCCTCTCGTGAGCAGCACGACGAACGGGGCGATCAAGAGCCTGGTCCCCGCCAGGATGGACAGACTGCCGTGGACGCGGTTCCACTGGAGCGTGGTCGTCGGACTCGGGGTGTCCTGGGTCCTCGACGGCCTCGAGATCCAGATCGTGTCCAACGCCGGGTTCCAGGCGGACCTGGACCTCTCGACGCAGCAGGTGACGTCCCTCGGGACGATCTACCTGGTCGGTCAGGTCGTCGGCGCGATCGTCTTCGGCCGGATGTCCGACCGCCTGGGTCGTCGCAAGCTCTTCATCCTCACGCTGGCCATCTACCTCATCGGTTCCGGCATCGCGGGTCTCGCGCAGGACTTCTGGTTCCTCGCGGCCTTCCGGTTCGTGGCGGGGCTCGGCATCGGCGGTGAGTACGCGGCGATCAACTCCGCGATCGACGAGCTCATCCCGGCGAAGTACCGCGGCCACGTCGACATCGCGATCAACGGCACGTACTGGGGCGGCGCGGCCCTCGGTGCCTTCGCGAACATCTACCTGCTCGACACGGCGCACTTCGCCGAGAACATCGGTTGGCGCATCGGCTTCTTCCTCGGCCCGGTGCTCGGCATCGCGATCATCTTCCTGCGGCGGCACATCCCCGAGAGTCCACGGTGGCTGATGACCCACGGCCGGGAGGAGGAAGCGGAGGCGACGGTCTCGCAGATCGAGGAGTCCGTCGAACGGTCGACCGGCCACCGCCTGCCGGACGTGGACGAGTCGAAGGCCATGACGGTCACCCCGATGGACAACGTGCCGTTCCGGACGATCGTCAAGGTGCTGTTCAGCCAGTACCCGACGCGCACGCTCGTCGGCGCCACGATGATGATCACCCAGGCGTTCCTCTACAACGCGATCTTCTTCACCTACGCGCTCGTGCTCACGAACTTCTTCGGCCTGAAGACGGCCGAGACCAGCGTGTACTTCTTCCCGTTCGCGATCGGCAACCTGCTCGGTCCGTTGATCCTCGGGCGGCTGTTCGACACCTGGGGTCGTCGGCAGATGATCTTCTCGACGTACCTGGTCTCGGGGCTGGTGCTCGCCACGTCCGCGTTCCTGTTCCAGGCGGACGCGATCAGTGCCGGCGTGCAGGTCGTGTTCTGGTGCGTGTCGTTCTTCTTCGCCTCGGCCGGGGCGTCCAGCGCGTACCTGACCGTGAGCGAGATCTTCCCGCTCGAGCTGCGGTCACAGGCGATCTCGTACTTCTTCGCCCTCGCGCAGATCTTCGGTGCCATCGCCCCGCTCATCTACGGCGCGCTCATCGGCGACGGGTCGTCCCGCGAGCCGCTGTTCTGGGGGTACCTGCTCGGGTCCGCGGTGATGATCGCCGGCGGTGTCGTGGCGCTGATCTTCGGCGTCGACGCGGCCCGCAAGGGACTGGAGGACGTCACGCAGCCGCTCTCCGTCCTGACCGCGAAGGCGGATGCGGACCGCCGTTAGTATTTCGTATCCGGAGTGTTTAGCGCGACCGCGCGCCGCCTGTCACTGTGGCCGGCATGGCACTCCTCCACAGGGCGACAGCAGCCCGCTCGGTCCACCGTGCGTCCGCTCCCGAACGCGGGGGAGCGGGCCGTGCGTGATCCTGGCGGCATGGACGGACCACTGCACCGTGCGGGTCGCGACGACGACCCGCACGGCATCCGGCGCAGTCTGCTGCGCGACGCGGTCTTCGCGCGGCTGCTCGACAACGTCCTGCGGGGGGTCTACCGCCGGGGGCAGCGCATGCGGCTCGACACGATCGCCGAGGACATGCGGGTGTCCCGGACCCCGGTGCGCGAAGCCCTCGTCCCGCTCGAGACGCTCCGGCTGGTGACGGTCCAGCGGTACGTCGGGGTCGTCGTGGCGCACTGGACCGTCGACCACATGATCGAGCGGATCCGGATCGCCCGGACGATGATCACCGATCCCTCTGCAGGCACGGCGCCGTGCGCGGACCGCTTCGACGTCGCCTGGCTCCGGGAGTGCGCGACCGAGGGCGGGGTGTTCGTCGAGCTCGGGTCGTGGTGGCTGCGGCGGAACGGTGCGGCGGTGAGTGCTGACTGGCTCCTCTCGCAGCGTGCGGTCCTCGACGCGTTCTTCACGGACGACGTGGCCCTGGCGAACGGGATCGATGCCGTCGTGGCGCGCCGGGAACGCCTGTCGATCGCCGACCGTGCGACCACCGCAGCCGAGCGGGACGACCTGGAGGGGTGCGCGGCGTCGCTCGTCGAGCTCGCCGATGCGCTGATCGCGCTCCCGGAGCGGTTCCGGGCGGCGGCGTGAGCACGCTCCGCGGCCGGGCGCCGCACCCGCCCCACGCGCCCCGTCCTCGCGAAAGCGACGGATTGCCGCCGATGTTCTGAGCCAGACTGACGCTTCGGCGCCACCGACGAGGGCTCCTGCCACTGGAGTGTCGCTTCCGCGGGGGAAACACGTCCATCAGCACCGCGCACGCCACGTCCTGGCAGCGCACGCCCTCGTCCACCGAAGCGGGGGCGCGGTGGTGGGCCGCGCCCCCTGTGGTCGCCCCCTGGCCGAGCGCCACACGATCGGGCGCGTCGGGTTCGGCGCCGGGGAGCGACGTCGGTGCTGTGTCGCGGCGACGGGGTGGAGCCCCGGAATGTGATGGCCGCGTCTCGATGATGCTATTGACCGGGGTACGACCGGACAACCCCTCCCTGTCCCCACTTCGGGGGACCGTCCGGGAAGCGCGGTGCTCCGCGGAGGTCGAGACCCTGCTCGTCCTCCTGTATGGTGGTCGGAGTGCTCGCGAGAGCACGTGGAGACGTCGCATAGTCCGGCCGAGTGCACCACCCTGCTAAGGTGGAGTCCCCTTTTGGGGACCGAGGGTTCAAATCCCTCCGTCTCCGCTCCACCACGAACCCCGGTCCACACGGACCGGGGTTCGGTCGTTCCCGGGGGCAGTCGGACCGGGCTGCAGACGGACTGGAGGCGCGGTGCCAGCCGACACCGCGCCTCCAGTCCGTCCGACCAGCCGTCAGACCGTCGCGACGCTCCCCGTCGTGACCGCACCATGCGCACGGCCGCGGCGTGCCGCGGCTGCGGCGACCACGGTCAGGACGACCGCGGCCAGCGTGATGCCGGCGCCGGCCCAGATCGGCGAGGTGTAGCCGAGGCCGGCCGCGATGGTGAGCCCTCCGATCCAGGCGCCGAGCGCGTTGCCGAGGTTGAAGGCCGCGATGTTCGCACCGCTCGCCAGGGTCGGGGCGTGGTCGGCGTACTGCATCACCCGGGTCTGGAGTGCGGGCACCGTGGCGAAGCCGAACGCGCCCATCAGCACGAGCGAGATCACGGTCAGGATGGGTGAGGTCGCGACGAGGGCGAACACCGCGAGCACCACGGTGAGGACCACCAGCACGACGAGCAGGGTGCCGTCGATCGACCGCGAGGCGAGCTTGCCGCCGGCGAAGTTGCCCACGAACAGGCCGATGCCGAACACGATGAGCAGCCACGGCACGGCGCTCGAGGTGAACCCGGACACGGAGGTGAGCGTGTAGGCGATGTAGGTGAAGGCGCCGAACATTCCGCCGTACCCGAGGACGGTCATGCCGAGCGACAGCCAGACCTGGCCGGAGCGGAAGGCGCTGAGCTCGCGGGTGAGCGACGGGACCTCGGTGGTGCGCGTCGCCGGGACGAGGAGTGCCACGCCGACCAGCGCGATCACCCCGATGACGGCGATGGTCCAGAAGGTCGCACGCCATCCGAGGGCCTGCCCGAGGAAGGTGCCGAACGGGACGCCGAGGACGTTCGATGCGGTGAGGCCGGTGAACATGAGCGCCACGGCGGAGGCTCGCTTCGACCGTTCGACCATGTTCGACGCGACGACGGAGCCGATGCCGAAGAACGCTCCGTGGCAGAGGGCGGCGATCACGCGGCCGAGCATCATGACGCCGTACTCCGGCGCGACGGCGGAGAGCGTGTTCCCGATGACGAACAGGACGAGCAGGCCGAGGAGCACGGGCTTGCGGGCGAGCCGGGTCGTGGCGGCGGTGAGTCCGAGCGCGCCGACGATGACGGCGAGGGCGTACCCGGTCACGAGCCAGCCGGCCGTGGTCTCGGAGACGCCGTAGTCTGCGGCGACCTCGGGCAGGAGTCCGGTGATGACGAACTCGGTCAGGCCGATGCCGAATCCGCCGAGTGCGAGGGCGATGAGTCCCGCGGGCATGGATGTCCTTCCGTTGTGCGGTGCAGCTGTCCCGCGTACGCTGGTTGTTGCAGACGCGGGATATCGATAGTTGCACACGCTGGGTATCCGCGCAAGCAACCATGTGTGCCTGGAGGTCTCATGTCCGTCGACGACACGTCCGTCGCCGTCCGCGCCCACGGGTGGCGCACGCTCGCGGCGCTGCACGGGCTGATCGAGGCGCGGCTCGAACGTGCGCTGCGGGAGGTCGACCTGTCCGTCGTGGAGTTCACGGTGCTCGACGCCCTCCGCCGCCAGGACGGCTTCCACATGCGCATGCAGCAGCTCGCCCGTGCCGCGGCGCTCAGCCCGAGCGCGACGACACGCCTGGTGAACCGGCTCGAGGAGCGTGCGCTGCTCACCCGTGTGCTCTGCGCCGACGACCGGCGGGGTCTCTACACGGAGCTCACGCACGCCGGGCAGCGGCTGCTCGACGCAGCGACGCCGGTGCATGCTGCGGCGCTCGAGGAGGCGCTCGCCGAAGCGCGCGAGGTTCCCGAGCTCGAGGAGCTCGCCGTCGCGGTCGACCGGCTCGAGGGCGCGAGCGTCTGACCCTCTGGCGGGCTGCGCGACCAGTGCCGCCGACCGGGTCGTCAGGAAGCCGGCGGCGCGGTGGTCGACCGCACCACGAGGGACGGCGGGATCGGCGTCCGGGTCGGGCCCGACGGGTCGGTCCCCCCGATGCGCTCCACGAGCCGTGCCGCAGCGATCCGCCCGACCTCGTCGTTGTGCGGGTCCACCGTGGTCAGCCGCAGCAGGGGGGATGCGGCCAGCGGCGTCTCGTCGTTGCCCATGACGGACACGTCCTCCGGGACCCGGAGCCCCGCGTCCCGCACGGCGGCGATCGCACCCATCGCCATGACGTCGTTCGCGGCGAACACCGCGGTCAGGTCGGGGTGGTCCTCGAGGGCGCGGCGGGTGCCGTCGTACCCGGTCTGGTCCGACGTCGGCCCGGTGCCGTAGACCAGCGGCTCGAGGCCCGAGGCGACCAGCTGCGCGACGGTGGCTTCGCGGCGGACGCGAGCCGGGCCTCCCGAACCGGTGACGTGGACGATCCGTCGGTGACCCAGCGTGACGAGGTGCTCCGCGGCCAGCCGACCGCCCGCCGCTTCGTCGGAGGCGACCACGTCGAGCCCGTCGGGGACGTCGTCACGTGCGCCGGTGACGACGACGGGGGTGTCGGGCGGGACGATGAGGTCGGCGAACCCCTCGGCGGCGAGCAGGACCCCGTCGACCCGGAGTGACACGAGGTCGTCGAACGGCGACGATCCGAGGTGCTCGTTCGCGCGCGTGTCCGCGAGGGTGAGTCGGAGTCCGTGGGGTGCGAGTGCGTCGCGGACCCCGTCGAGCAGCGGGACGAACCAGGGGTTCCGGAAGTCGTCGACGATCACGCCGATGGTGCGGGTCCTGGTGCCGGCGAGGATCGCGGCGGCGCGGTTCGGACGGTACCCGAGTGCCGTCGCGGCGTCGACGACGGCCGCCCGCCGCGCGTCCGACACCCCGGGGTCTCCGCGCATCACCATGCTCACCAGGGACTTCGAGACGCCTGCACGAACGGCGACGTCGATGATCGTCGGCGGTCGGGTGGTCGACACGTGCGCTCCTTGACAGGACATGGGGTGGGCGCAGTACAGTCTACGCATCCGCTCTGGAACGTTCCAGAGCCATCACGGCACCTTCTCGAAGGAGAGAACATGCACGACAGCATCGGCGTCGCCGTCATCGGGGCGGGCATGGCGGGCAAGGCCCACGCGGCGGCCTGGCGGAACGCGCCGTCCGTCTTCGGCTCGACGCTCCCGCCGGTCCGGCTCGTGTCGGTCGGCGACGCGTACGAACCACTCGCGGTCGAGGCCGCGCGGCGCTTCGGGTACTCCCGCCACGACGTCGACTGGCGCGCCATCGCCGCGGCGGACGACATCGACGTGGTGAGCGTCGTCGTCGCCAACCAGCTCCACCGCGAGATCGTCGAGGGGCTCCTGGCGGCCGGCAAGCACGTGCTGTGCGAGAAGCCGCTGTCCGACTCGCTCGAGGACGCTCGAGCGATGGCCGCGGCCGCTGCGGACGCCGCGGAGCGCGGACTGGTCGCACGGATCGGCTTCACCTACCGACGCGCCCCGGGCCTCGCCGCGATCCGGCAGCTCGTCGAGGACGGCACGCTCGGTCGCGTCCTGCACGTCTCCGCCCGCTACTGGACCGACTACGGCTCCTCGCCCGACGTCCCGTTCTCGTGGCGTTTCGGCGGCGCTCCGGGCACCGGCGCCCTCGCCGACGTCGGCTCGCACCTGACGTACGTGGCGGAGTTCCTCGCCGGCGGGCTGCGCAGCGTCAACGGTGGCATGTTCACCACCGCCATCACGAAGCGTCCCGTCGCGGCGGGCTTCGCCCTGCGCGGCCAGGCCGCACCGCTCACGGGTGAGTCCGCGGACGTCGAGAACGACGACTACGCCACCTTCAACGCCCGCTTCGGCGACGGCACGGTGGTCGGTTCGCTCGAGGTGTCGCGTGTCGCGACGTCGCACCCGAACGGCCTCGTCATCGAGGTGTTCTGCGAGGACGGCGCCGCCCGGTGGGACCAGGAGCGCCCGTCCGAGATCGGCCTCGCCCTGCAGTCCGACGGGCCACGCCTCGGCGGGTACCGACAGGTCGTCCTCGGCCCGGAGCACCCGTACGTCGCCGGCGGCATGGCGATGGACGCCCCCGGTGTCGGCTGGGGCCAGAACCAGATGTTCGAGTACCAGGCCCGGGCCTTCCTCGACGAGGTCGCGGGCAACACCGTCGACCCGCTGCCGGCGAACGCCACGTTCGACGACGGCGTCCACAACATGGAGGTCCTCGACGCGGTGGCCCGGTCTGCCGCGGCAGGCGGGGCGTCGGTCGACGTGCCCACGACGAAGCAGGAGCAGCACGCATGAGACTCGGTCTGTACAACGCGATCTTCCACGACCGTCCGCTCGGTGACGCCCTCGCGGTGATCGCCGGGAACGGTCTCACCGGCATCGAGCTGAACACCGGCGGGTTCCTGCCGCCGGTGCACGTGCCGGACATCGACGCGATCCTCGTGGACGACGCGGCGCGGGACGCGTTCCTGGCACAGTTCGACGGGACCGGCGTCTCGATCGCGGGCCTGAACTGCAACGGGAACCCCCTGCACCCCGACCCGGCGATCGGTCCCGCGCACGCCGAGGACGTCCGGCGCAGCATCCGCCTGGCCGCCCGCCTCGGCCAGGACCGCGTCGTCACGATGTCCGGTCTGCCCGCGGGGGAGCCCGGCGGGACGCGGCCGAACTGGATCGTGAACGCGTGGAACTCCGCGGCACTCGACGTCCTCGAGCACCAGTGGAGCGTGGCCGTGCCGTTCTGGCAGGAGATCGACGCGCTCGCTCGGGAACACGGCGTGAAGGTCGCGCTCGAGCTGCACCCGCAGAACCTCGTGTTCAACCCGGCGACGATCCGCGAGCTGGTGTCGCGCGGCGGGCTGACGAACGTGGGCGTGGAGCTCGACGCGAGCCACCTCTTCTGGCAGCAGATGGACCCGGTGGCGGTCGTCCGCGACCTCGGTCCGCTGGTGTTCCACGCTGCCGCGAAGGACGTCCGGATCAACCCGCACGCGGCGATCAACGGCGTGCTCGACAACTCGTTCCGCCGATTGTCGCCGGGTGAGGCACGGACGAACCTCGGCGGCGACGAGTGGGCCAACGAGTGGCCGAAGCCGTCCGCGTGGGACTTCGTCGCGCTCGGCAAGGGCCACGACACGGCGTACTGGTCGCGGTTCCTCGAGGCGCTGCACGAGGTGGACCCGGAGATGTGGGTGAACATCGAGCACGAAGACACCGAGCTCGGACGCGAGGACGGCGTCGCCGCCGCGGCGCGGGTGCTGTTGGCCGCCGACGCGGAGCGGGAGGGCGCGGCGGTCTGACGGTCTGAGGGTCCGACGGGAGGCGCGGTTCGTCCCCGCCCCGCGCGCTACGGTGTGCGGGTGGACCGGCGGAGCAGCCTCGTGGTCGGCAGCGCGATCGTGGTCGCCCTGGCGCTTACCGGCTGCGCCGCCGAGAGTCCGGCCGCTCCCGACTCCCTCGCGGTCGAGGCCTACGTCGAACCGGGTGGCGGAGCAGCCGCCGCGGTGACCGCCACCGACGGCCGCGCGGCGACGATCGGCATCGACGGCGTGACCTTGGCCGCCGACGGCGCCGGGCTGAACGCGCTCCCGGGCGGTGTGGGCTCGCTCGCGAGCAAGGCCTCTCGAGCGGGTGCGTCCCCCGAACTCCTCGTCAGCAACTACTCCGACGCGATCGGCGACTTCTCGCCCGACGTCGGCACGGCGCTCCTCGCCGACCCCGACCACCGCTCGCGCGTCGCGGTGCGCCTGGCTGCACTCGCCGCGGCGCACGACATGAGCGGCGTGCAGATCGACCTCGAGTCACTCCGGAGCCGCGACCGCGCCGGGCTGGTCGCGTTCGCCGCCGCGCTCGGGGACGCCGTGCACGAGCGGCTCGGGGCCGACGCCGAGGTCTCGATGGCGGTGATGGCCTCGACCGACGAGGACGGGTACCGCGACACCGGGTACGACCTCGGTGCGCTCGAGGACCACGTCGACCGGTTCGTCCTCATGACCTACGACCAGCACGGCCCGTGGAGCGACCCGGGACCGATCGGCGCACTGCCCTGGACGAAGCGCGCGGTCGCCGCCGCCGAGCGGTCAGGAGTCCCGGCGGACCGGATCGACCTCGGGATCGCCGGGTACGGGTACGTGTGGGGCGGCTCCGGCGACGCCCAACTCAGCCCCGCCGCGGCGCGTACGGTGGCGGGCAGCGCGGCTCGGTGGTCGGCGCGGGACGCGGAGTGGTCCGCCGTGCTCGGCGACGGGCGCGAGCTGCACTGGTCCGACGCCCGGTCCTACCGCGCCCGTGTCGCGCTCGCCGCGGACCTCGGGCTGCACGGGGTCGCGCTGTGGTCCCTGAACACCCTGGCCCTGCCGGAACCGGAGGCGACGTGAAACTCCTGCTGACGTCCGGGGGCGTCACGAACCCCACGATCCACGACGCCCTCGTGGACATGCTCGGCGGGCCCGTCGAGGAGAGCCACGCGTTGGTCGTCCCGACCGCGCAGTGGGGCCACCCGATGTGCGGGCCGGTCTCGGTCCGGGACCTGGTCGCCGGCGGCAGCGACTCCCGGTACCTCGCCGGGTTGGGGTGGGCCTCGGTCGGCGTCCTGGAGCTCACCGCCCTGCCCACGATCGGCGTCGAACGGTGGAGCGCCTGGGTGCGGGAGGCCGACGTCCTGCTGGTCGACGGGGGCGACGCGACGTACCTGGCCCACTGGATGCGGGCCTCCGGTCTCGCGGACCTGCTGCCCTCGCTGACCGACACGGTGTGGGTCGGGGTGAGCGCCGGCAGCATGGTGATGACCCCGCGGATCGGCACGCCCTTCGTCGCGTGGTCGGACGCGGCCGACGACCGGACCCTGGGCGTGGTCGACTTCTCGATCTTCCCGCACCTCGACGCGTTCCCGGAGAACACCCTCGAGAACGCCGAGCGCTGGGCCGCCGACCTCGGTGTGCCGGCGTACGCCATCGACGAGCAGACCGCCATCGCCGTCGTGGACGACTCGGTGCGGGTCGTCTCCGAGGGGCGGTGGGTGCAGCTCGCGACCTGACGCTGCACCGCCCGCTGTCACCGGGCCGCTGTAGCATGCACGACACCTGTCCAGAGACGAGGAGGCCTGCGTGCCGGAACCGACCGACCCCGCCTTCCCGATCGAGCACATCCGCGACGTCGGGGACGATGTCATCGCGGCCGTCTCGACCGTCGTGGACGGCAAGACCGAGGCCATCCGCACCGCGCTGACGGTGATGCTCGCGGAAGGGCACCTCCTGGTCGAGGACGTCCCCGGCGTCGGCAAGACCGTGCTCGCGAAGGCACTCGGCGCCTCCGTCGGCGGCACGGTCAACCGCATCCAGTTCACCTCGGACATGCTGCCGTCGGACGTCACGGGCGTGAACATCTTCGACCAGTCCTCGGGGACCTTCCGCTTCTCACCCGGGCCGGTGTTCGCGAACGTCGTCATCGGTGACGAGATCAACCGGACGAGCCCGAAGACCCAGTCCGCCCTGCTCGAGGCGATGGCCGAGGCGCAGGTCACCGTCGACGGGGTGACGCGCAAGCTGGACAGCCCGTTCATGATCGTCGCGACGCAGAACCCGATCGACATGGAAGGCACGTACCCGCTGCCGGAAGCGCAGCGCGACCGGTTCATGGCGCGCCTGACGATGGGGTACCCGAGCGCCGACGCCGAGCGGCAGATGCTCATGAACCGCGGTGGCGGGGACCCGCTCGCCAGCCTCCGCCCGATCGTGGACGTCGACAGCCTCCGCGCCCTCATCCACACGGTCCGCACGGTGCACGTCGCCCCCGACGTCGAGGCGTACATCGTCGCGATCGTCCGCGCGACCCGTACCCACCCCGACATCGTGCTCGGCGCCAGCCCCCGCGCCACGCTCCACCTCGCCCAGGCCGCCCGGGCCCACGCCGCCCTCCTCGGCCGGCCGTTCGTCACCCCGGACGACGTCGCCACCCTCGCACCCGTGATCCTCGCGCACCGGCTCGTGCCGGTCGCCAGGGGCCTCGGCGGGACCGGCGACGACACCGTCCGCGAGATCGTCGTCCGGATCGTCTCCGACACCGTCGTGCCGTTCACGGCGACCGCCGTCCGCTCCTGATGTCCGGCTCCCCGGCACCGTCGTCGCTCGCGCTGCGGGCGGGTGCCGTGCGGTCCGGTGCCGTCCGCTACGGGCGCCGTGGTCTGTCCCTGCTCCGCCGCACGCCGTTCCCGCGGCCGACCGCGCGCGGCTGGACGGTCATCGCGGTGGGCATCGGGCTCGTCGGCGGCGGACTCGTCGGGACGACGAGCGTCGCGGTGTCGGCCGGGCTCCTGCTGCTCGTCCTCGTCGTGCTCGGCGTCGTGATGGCGTTCGTGGTCGCGGCACCCTTGCGCGGCAGCCGGACCACCACGCGGGCGATCGTGCAGGTGGGCGAGGTCTACCGGGAGCGCATCACGCTCCGCGGCACGAGCCTGCCGATCGGCCCGCGGACGACCCTGCTGGTGCGGGAACAGCTCGACGACGCGCTCGTCAGTGCGTCCACGGCGGAGACCTACGCCGCCGTCGGTCCGAACGTGCCCCCGGCGGTGCTCGACGTCGAGGCGCTGGCGGTCCAGCGCGGTCGGAGCCTCGTCGGCCCGGTGACGATCCGCGTCGAGGACCCGTTCGGCCTGCTCCGCATCGACCGGCCCGTCGTCGCGGCCGAGGAGGTCGTGGTCGTCCCCGCGACGACCCCGCTCGCCGCGCTCGACACCGGAGCGCTCGCCGGCGCGGTCTCCGCCGACGAAGGACGGGTCGGCCAGGGCGGATCGGCGGACGACAGCGAGCTCCGCCCGTACCGGCCCGGCGACCCGATCCGCCGCGTGCACTGGGCGCAGAGTGCCCGCCGCGGAGAGCTCCACGTCCGGCAGACCACGCAGGCGCAGCCGCCCGAGGCGGTCATCGCCCTCGACGTCCGCCGCGAGTCCTACCAGCGGCTCGGGCGGGACGACCTCGCCGAGCTCTCCGACCTCGGCGGCGACGCGGCCTTCGAGCACGCGGTCGTCGTCGCCGCCAGCGTCGCCCGTGCGCTCGCCGCACGGACCTCCCGTGTGCTGCTCGTCAGCGACGGCCCGAGCGGCAGCACGCGGCACGCGGGGGATGCCGGCGGCCTCACCGACGTGCTCGTCGGGCTCGCCGACGTCCGGCTCCGGTCGGACGCCCGGGACGTCACCGACGTCCTCCCCGACGTCCGCGGCCGAGACGTGCACGGCATGACCGCCGTCGTCACCGGGCACTGCACCGCGGAACAGGCCGCCGAGCTCGTCTCCGCCACGACCGGGTCGAGCCGGGGGATCCTGGCGACCATCGTGCCGCCGGAACCCGTGGTGCGCGGCATCCTCGACCGCGCCGGCTGGCGCACCCTCGTGGTCCCGGTCGTCGGCGCGCACGCCCCCGGGAGCATCCGGTGAGCGGCGTCTCGACGCGGCCCGCCGCCCCGACCCGCGCGGACGACCGGCGCCCGTCCGACCGCCGCGTCGACCGTCCGGACTCCCCGAACCCCTGGGTCGTGGCCCTCGCGCCCGTGCCCGTCCTCATCGCGGCACTCGCCATGCGCCCCCTCGTCCAGGGCATCGCGTGGTGGGTGTCGGGCATCCTCGTCGCCGCGGTGCTCGTCGGCACGATGCTGGCCGTCCGGCGCCGCGCCCCCGGCATCCGGTTCGTGGCGCTCGTCGCCGCGCTCGTGGTCCTCTCATGCGCCGCCGCCGTGGTGAACGACGTCCAACCCCTCGGCTGGCTCGACCAGGACGGCGCCCTCGGCGAGACCCTGGCGGCGATCCGGCTGAACCCCGCGCCGCTGCCCCAGACGGACGCGATCCGGCTCATCGTCACCGTCGCGATCGCCTGGGTCGCCGGTGTGTCCCTGTTCCTCGCCGCCGTCGCGCCGACCGCAGCGCTCGCCGCGGCCCCGGCCCTCGTGATCCTCATCGTGCCCGGTGTCGTCACGGGTGCACCGGCGTCGCCCGTGGTCGTGATCGCCACGGCGATCGCGTTCCTCGCCCTGCTGTGGCTGTCGGTCCGGCCGGTGCAGCGCGCCCTGCCGGCCGCCGTGGTCGGTGCGATCGGGCTCGTCGTCGCCGTCGGCCTGCCCGCGATCGTGCCGCTCAACGCGAGTTGGCTGTCGGGCGTCACCGGGGCGATCCAGTCGCCCGTGCAACCGGGTCGTCCAGGCACGCTCCTCAACCTCGGGCAGGACCTCCGCCAGCCGAACGAGCTCGAGGTGTTCCGGTACCGCTCGTCCGACGGGCAGCCGGAGTACCTCAAGCTCGCCGACCTCGACGAGTTCGGCACCGGCGACTGGGTGCCGACCACGACGGACGCCAGCAAGTCCGAGACCGCCGACCAGCAGCAGTGGGCGGTCGGCATCAACCCGCGGCTGTCCTCGCGCGGCGACGTCACGATCCGGGTCACCGGACTCTCGAGCAACTACCTGCCGGTGCCGTCCGGAGCGGTCTCGATCGAGTCCCGGTCGACGAACCTCGACCTCTCGCAGTGGCGCTGGATGGGCGACTCCAGCACCGTCCGGTCGACCGGCCCGGCGACACCGCGCGGTGCCACCTACGAGGTGTACGGCGCGTCGACCTGGTCGGGGGAGTACCTCGACGCGATCGCCGCGTCCGGACTCCTCGGCCGCGCCGACGGCCGCGGCTTCGCGACCCCGTCCGCGAACCAGATCCGCACCGACCTGGCGCTGCCGGACAAGCTCCCGAACAGCATCGCGCGGACGGCGCAGCGGGTCGCCGGGAGCGCCGGCACGGACTACGAGGAAGCCCGCGCGCTCGAGCAGTGGTTCCGGAGCGACCTGTTCACCTACTCCGAGACGGCGCCCGTCGAGCAGGGCTACGACGGCGACAGCATGGACGTCATCGCGAAGTTTCTGCAGGTGCGCGAGGGGTACTGCGTGCACTTCTCGTCCGCGATGGCGGTGATGGCCCGTACGCTCGGCATCCCCTCGCGCATCGCCGTCGGGTACCGCGCCGGGACGACCCAGGCGGACGGCGAGTACACCGTCTCGAACCGCCAGCTGCACTCGTGGCCTGAGCTCTACATCAAGGGCGCGGGCTGGGTCGCCTTCGAGCCGACGCCGGACTCCGACCAGGCGGCGACCTCGTCGACCGAGGCCACCGCCACGCCCTCGCCAGCCGCACCGGAGACGCCGCTGCCGGCGCCGGGGCAGACCGCACCGGCCGACTCGGCGACCCCCTCGTCGAGCGCGTCCGCCGCACCCGGGGCGGCCGGTTCGACGGGTGGTGGCGGCACCGGGCCGCTCGGTCTCGTCGTCGGCATGCTGCTCGCGGCCGCCCTGCTCGTGTCCCCGGCGGTCGTCCGGGCCGCGCGCCGCCGCTCCCGACTCGGAGCGATCCGTGCCGGGCGCTCCCCGGCGCTCAACGCCTGGCGGGAGGTCGTCGACGACGTGGCCGACCACGGCTACGCCCCCGGCCTCGCCCCGCCCGGCGACTCCGCGGCGGCGGCACGGACGGCGCGTGCGGTGCTCGGTCGGCTCCGGGCCGCGGTGCCGGCGGCGGTCGTCCCGCACCTGGAGTCCGTCGTCGATGCGCTCGATCGCGAACGGTTCGCCGCCGGCGGCGTGCACCAGGACACCGACGCGCTGCTGGTCGCCGTCCAGGAGGCGCGGGTCGCCCTCGACGCGTCGACCTCCGGCGGGCGGGTGGTCCGGTCGCGCGTGCTGCCGCCGAGCCTGCTGCCCTCCTCCGCCTGGTCCCACGAGGGGCGGCGGACCCGCCGCAGCCCGGCGTAGCGCCCGGCGGGCCGCCGCCAGGCGCGCGCGGCGGCCGGGCGCCGCGCCGCGGCCCGCGCCCCGGTCTGCTCAGCGCCGGCGGATGACCGCCTCGACGAGCCCGGCGACCACCTCACCGGGGTTCTTCCCCGGCAACGCCGCCGAGTCGAACACGGTGCCCACGTTGGCGGCGATGAGCACAGCGGAGAGGTCCTCGAGCGGCATCCCCGGGTCGATCTCCGGGTGCGCCCCGAACCACAGGTCGACGAGCTCGTGGACGCCGTCCTGCAGCACCCGGCGCTGCCGCACCCACTCGGGCATGAACTCGGGGTGCCGGATCGCGTACCCGCGGAACTCCGACAGCAGTGCGAACTGCGCGCTCTGGTCGTGGCGCCCGAACGCCGCCCGGACGACGTCGCCGATGTCGACGGCGGCGATGTCCGCGCGGACGAGTTCCCGCAGCGCGCCGAGCACGAGGTTCGTGGCGCGCTGCATGACCTCGGCGAGGAGATCCTCCTTCGAGGAGAAGTTCGAGTACACGGCGCCCTTGCTGAACCCGGCGCGGGCAGCGACCTCGTCGAGACGGGCTTCGTGGACGCCGTGTTCGGCGAAAACCTCGGCGCCGGAGTTCAGCAGGCGTTCGCGCACCTCGGCCCGCGGCGTCCGGGGACTCGGCTGGTCGGAGTCGGTGGTGTCGGGGGCGTCGTCGCTCATGCGGTTCCGGATTCGACGAGGGTCGGGGCCATCGTGGTGGGGCGGCAGCGGTGGCGGACCTGCCGCGCCGCGCGTCTGATCCCGCGCGGCATCAGCGAAGCCCCCCACCACACGTCCGTCCGGAAACCGCCGCTTTCGGGTCGCGTCGGTGGACGAGCGGACGACGTGTGCCGGGTCGATACCCGGCGGTACCGATGCTACGCCGAGCCACCTGACGATGACACCCCTAGTGGTCGTCGGGTGACTCGTTCTCGTGGTGCACGCTGCCGACGCCGGACCGTCGGCCCGGTCGTCGCAGCAGGCGGATCGCGTCGGGACGCAGCTTCCGCCCACGCTGGAGGAGCGACCCGAGCGTCGACTTCGGCTGCCAGTCGCGGCCGTTCGGCAGGCCCCAGCCTCGCCGGACGGCACCCCAGCGCAGCCCGAGGGAGAGCACGATCGCCGCGAGGATGCCGATCGACGGCGAGCCGAGGTGCGACGCGACGACCATCACGGACGAGGCGGCGACGGCCACGGTGGCGTACAACGCGTTGCCGCCGAACACCGCCGGCACCCGCCGGAGCATGAGGTCCCGCATCGCACCGCCCCCGACCGCCGTGACGGTCCCCATGATGATGGCCGCGGGCCAGTCGAGGCCCGCGTCGATCGTCCGCTGCACGCCGACGACCGACCAGAAGCCGATGACCGCGGCGTCCAGCACGGTGAACAGCCGGTCCCAGGTCAGCTCGGAGAACGACACGAGGAAGGCGACGAGCGACCCGGCGATCGCGACCGGCACGTAGAGCGGGTCGACGAGCGCGACGGGCGGACCGTTCTGCAGCAGGGTGTCGCGGAGGATGCCGCCGCCGAGCCCCGAGACGAACCCGACGACCAGGAAGCCGAACAGGTCGAAGTCCATCGTCCGGGCCAGGGACCCGCCGAGCAGTGCGGAGGCGAAGACGCCGGCGAGGTCGAGCACGTTCGTGACGGCCGCCAGGCCATCGACGGACAGCAGGTTCATGAGAACCATCAAACAACATCGACGCGGAGTGGCGGGTCGGAGCCGGGTTAGGTTAGCCTCACCTTTGCCATGCTCGCCACTCTCGTCATCGGTCTCCGTGAAGGCCTCGAAGCGACGCTCATCGTCGGCATCATCGCCGCGTTCCTCCGTCGCAACCGCGTCCCCCTCGCCCCCATGTGGCTCGGCGTCGGGGTCGCCGTGGTGCTCAGCGTCGCGGTCGGCTTCGGGCTGCAGGTCGTCGAGCAAGCGCTCCCGCAGGCGCAGCAGGAGGGCATGGAGGCGGTCATCGGCATCGTCGCCGTCGTCTTCGTGACCGGGATGATCGTCTGGATGCGCACGCACGCGCGGACCCTGACGAAGGAGCTCGAGGCGAGCGCGACCGAGGCGCTCGGCCGCGGCACGGCGTGGGCCCTCGCGGGCATGGCGTTCCTCGCCGTCCTCAAGGAGGGCTTCGAGACCGCCGTCTTCCTGCTCGCCACGTTCCAGGCGTCGTCGGACACCGGGCTCGCAGCACTCGGCGCGGTCATCGGCATCGCGGGCGCCGTGGTGATCGGGTACGGCATCTACACCGGCGGGGTGCGGCTGGACCTGTCGAAGTTCTTCACCGGGACCGGCGTCTTCCTCGTGTTCGTCGCCGGCGGCCTCGTGCTGACCGTGCTGCGCCGGGCGCACGAGGCCGGCTGGATCGTCATCGGACAGCAGCGCACCCTCGACCTCAGCTGGCTCGCGCCGAACGGCTCCGTGCAGGGCGCGCTCGTCACCGGCGTGCTCGGCATCCCGCCGGACCCGCGCGTGATCGAGGTGCTCGGCTGGGTCCTCTACGTCGTCCCCGTCCTCGCGCTGTCGCTCTGGCCGCGAGCGTGGCGTCCGGCACCGGCTCGCGTGAGCGTCGTCCGGTCCGTCGTCGCCGGCACGCTCGCCGTCGCCGCCCTGGCCCTCGCGATCGCCGTCCCGACGGGCGGCGTCGACCTCCCGCGCACGACCGCGGTCCGCGGCGACGCGTCGAGCGTCACGGTGGACGTCGACGGGTCGTCGGGTGCACTGCGCGTGGCCGGTGACGGACAGGAGGCGCGACTCGCCCTGCCGACGTCGGCCCACCGCCGCGTCACCCGCGCGGGCGTCGCCGCCGACCGGTGGCGCGTCACGACGAGCGCCAGCGCCGCGGACCGCCCGGCTACGCTCACGCTCGACGACCTCGTCGCGCTGTTCGGCCGCGTGCCCGTCGGCATCTCGCCGTCGACGAACCCCGGTCCCTTCACGGCCCACTGGGCCGTCCGCGACACCGTGAGCGTGTGGACGGTCCGGGGTGGGGTCCTGGACGCGACCCGCACCGAACGCACGGTGTTGACGCTGGCCGGTGGGGGCCTCCCGTCCGCCCGCACGACCACGCTCGACCGCACCGTCTGGTCCGTCCCGGACGCCACCGCAGCGCGGTCCGCCGCCGCCGTGGCGGCCGCGGACACCCGAGCCGCCGAGCTCCTGCTCTGGAAGGCCTGGCTGCCGATCGCCCTCGGCGTCGCAGCGGTCGCCCAGGCGCTGCTCGCCCTGCGGGACCGACGCCGTCGGCCCGCCCCCACGACCACCATCCCCAGTCCCGACCCGTCGCGCGGACCACCCGCCGGCGAACCCGCAAGGAGCCTCGACCATGCCGTTCGGTAGGACCGTCCGACCCCTGATCACCCTCGGTGCCCTCGGCGCCGTCACCGCCCTCGCGCTCACCGGCTGCGCGGCCTCCTCGCCGTCCTCGGGCAGCGACACGAGCAGCTCCAGCAAGGTGTCCCGCGTCGCCGTCACGCTGACGAACGACGGCTCGGACGCGTGCAAGGTGTCCACCACGAAGGTCCCGGCCGGTCCGGTCACCTTCACGGTGAAGAACGAGTCCTCGACCGCGATCACCGAGGTCGAGCTGCTGCAGGACCAGCGGATCCTCGGCGAGAAGGAGAACCTCGCGCCCGGGCTCGCCGCCGTGCAGTTCACCGCCACGCTGACCGGCGGGAAGTACCAGGTGTACTGCCCCGGCGCGACGAAGGAGCTCACCGACTTCACCGTCACCGGCAAGGTGACCTCGACGGCGAACAGCAGCGCCGCGACCCTGCTCGACGAGGGCACGAAGGGCTACGCCACCTACGTCGACGGCCAGGTCACCGACATGGTGGCGGCCGTGAAGCAGCTGCAGGCCGACGTCGACAAGGGCGACCTCGCCGCCGCGAAGACCGACTACGCGAACGCCCGGCCGTTCTACGAGCACGTCGAGAGCGACGTCGACGGGTTCGTCAAGAAGGGCTACAAGGCGACCGACAACGCCGGCAACCTCGACTACCTCATCGACATGCGCGCGTCGAACCTCGACACCGCCGTCGGGTGGAGCGGGTTCCACGCGGTCGAGAAGGACCTGTTCCAGGCCGGTGCGATCACCGACACCACCAAGAAGACCGCGTCCGACCTCACCGAGAACGTCGAGCTGCTCGCGAAGCTGGTGCCGACCCTCGACTACAAGCCCGAGGACCTCGCCAACGGTGCGGCGGGCCTGCTCGAGGAGGTCCAGTCGAACAAGGTGACCGGCGAGGAGGAGGCCTACAGCCACATCGACCTCGTCGACCTCGCTGCGAACGTCGAGGGCGCACGGCAGGCCTTCGCGTACCTCAAGCCGGGGCTGACGAAGCTCGACCCGACGCTGACGACGCAGATCGCGAAGCAGTTCGACGCGACGAACACGCTCATGGACGACTACCGGAACGCGGACGACCTCGGCGGGTTCGACACGTGGGACGCAGCGACGAAGGCCGCGGACGCGAACAAGATCTCGCAGCAGGTCCAGGCGCTGCAGGACCCGCTGTCCCGTCTGGCCGAGAAGGTCGCCACCGCGTGACGACCGAGCACGACGACACGGCCCGCGGCGTCTCCCGCCGCGGGCTGTTCGGCGCGGGCGTCGCGGCGGCGGGTGCCGGCGTCGGCGCCGTGGCGGGCATAGCCGGGGCGACCGCCGCCACCGGGGTGAACCCGCTCTCGGCGGCCACGAACGGCGACGAGTCGATCGACCTCTCGCAGAGCCACCCGTTCTACGCGACCGCCGCGCGGCAACCCCAGGGCGGCGTGCAGACCGCGCCCCAGCGGTACTGCGTCTTCATGGCGTTCGACATGTCGTCGAGCGTCGCCACCGACCTCCAGGTGCTCCTCGCCCGGTGGTCGGCGTCGATCGCACAGCTGCAGGCCGGCAAGACCGTCGGCAGCGTCGAGCCCGCGCACGGCGACGGCGTCGGCGCGGACACGGGGGAGGCGCTCGACCTCGGGCCGGCGTCCCTCACCGTCACGGTCGGTCTCGGGCCGGGGATCTTCGACGACCGGTTCGGCCTGGCGTCGAAGAAGCCGGCGCACCTGGCCGCCATCCCGACACTGCCGAGCGACAACCTCGACGAGTCCCTCACCGGCGGCGACCTCTCGTTGCAGGCCTGCGCGGACGACCCGCAGGTGGCGTACCACGCGATCCGCGACCTCGCCCGGATCGCCCGGGGGACCGCGACCGTGCGGTGGACCGTGCTCGGCTTCGGGCGTGCCTCGGCCGGGCCGGACCAGTCCACCCCGCGGAACCTCATGGGGTTCAAGGACGGCACCCGCAACATCACCACCGACGACGACTACCGTCGCTTCGTCTGGGTCGACGAGCCCGGGGACGGCGCGGGTTGGATGACCGGCGGCACCTACCAGGTGGTGCGGAAGATCCGGATGAACATCGAGATCTGGGACGCCGACGTCGTCAGCGACCAGCAGCGGGTGTTCGGCCGGACGAAGATCGAGGGAGCGCCGCTCTCCGGTGGCACCGAGCACACGACGCCGGACTTCCACGCCGCGGCGTCGGACGGCACCACGAAGATCGACCCGACGTCGCACATCGCCCTCGCCGCGCACGAGGCGAACGGCGGCGTGAAGATCCTCCGCCGGCCGTACAACTACACCGACGGGTTGAACCAGTACGGGCAGCTCGACGCGGGGCTGTTGTTCGCGGCGTACACGAAGGACCCCGCGCACTTCACGACGCTGCAGCGGAAGCTCGGGGCATCGGACCGGTTGAACGAGTACATCTCGCACATCGGGTCCGGGGTGTTCGCGGTGCCGCCGGCGCCCCGGAAGGGCTCGTACATCGGCGAGCAGCTCTTCCGCTGACCCGCGCGCCCTTCCGCGTACCTGGTCTTTTCGGGCATACCCGGTCGAAACTTTCGGCCGGGTACGCCCGATTCGACCGGGTACGCCCGGTTCGACCAGGTTCCTGGTTCGGCCAGGTACGCCCGGTTCGGCCCGGCTCGCGGGCGCCCGGGTCGGCCGGGCACGCGGGCGGAGGAGTGGGTGCCCTCCGTCGTTTCCCTGGAGACGGAGAGCACCCGCGTCGCGGAGTCCCCCGGGCGGAACCACCGTCCGGGTTGAGAGGCGACCCGGCGCGACGCGTCGCGATGCGACAGGGCAGAGCGTACCCCGCGGATCACCGGTGCAGTGGGGAAGGGCCGCCATGGGCCGGTTCCCGCACCACGTCGTCACGCGGGTCGGCCGGCGGGGTCGGGCCGCGCCTCCTGTGCGAACGCGGAACGGGCCGTCCCACCCGGGTGGGACGGCCCGTCGGCCTGGAGGCGCGGCGTCAGTCCGTCAGGACCGTCGCGTCGTCCGCGGCGCGCTTCCGGCGCACGGCGACCAGCGCGACGATGCCCGCGAGGACCAGGACGCCAGCGGCGATGCCGGGCCACAGCAGCTCCGCGTCCGTGTAGGCGAGCGGGCCGGACGCGTTCGTCGGGACGGTGGTGTCGACCACGCCGTCGCCGTCGGTGTCCGCACCGGTGCCGCCACCGGGTGTCGTGCCCGGCGTCGTCGGGTCGGTCCCGTCCATCGGGTCCGTCGGGTCGGCGGGGTCGGTCGGGTCGGCGGGGTCGGTCGGGTCCACCGCGGCCGGGAGTGGGATCGACACCGCGAGGGTGATCGTCTGCCCACCCGGCAGTGTGACGACGAGCGGCTCCTGGGTCGTGGCGGCCGGGGAGACCGCGGCTGCCAGCGCTGTCGCCGCACCGGTGCGCAGTGCGGCGGTCGGCTCGGCCGCCACCGCTCCGGGCACGGTGAAGGTCAGCGTCGCGCGTCCCTGCTCGTCGCCCTTGTCGACCACGGTCGGGTCGATGGCGGCCGTCGCGAGCTCGACGTCCCCGGCGCTGACGGACACGGTGCCCGCCGTCGCCGGGTCGTCGCTCGAGAACACGAGCGAGGAGAGCGCCAGGGTGACCTCGTCGCCGGGCTGGAACCCGCCGGCCGGGGTCGGCGTGACCGTGGCTCCGACGGCGCGCTGGTCGGTCGGCGGGGCGACGGCCTCGCCCTGCTGCGCGGTGAAGTAGTCCACCTGCGCCTGCAGGTCCACCTGGCCCGAGTCGGCCTTGTTCGTGCCGGTCGCGAAGGCGGCGAAGTTGTCGCCACCGGTCGACAGGAACGAGTTGACGGTGACCTTGAGCGTGTCGGTGGCGGCGATCGCCTTCCCGTCCAACGTAATCGCGGTGATGCGCTCGCCACGGCCCTTCGCGGGGTCGTAGGTGTACGCGAAGCCGTTGGAGACGCCGAGCTTGAGGAACGGACGCTCGAGGCCGTCTGGCTGCCACTGCTGCTCGAGCGCGGCCTTGATCTGGGCGCCGGTCATGTCCTCGGTGACGAGGGTGTTCGCGAACGGCTGGACGAGGGCGGCCTCCTTGTAGGTGACCGTGCCGTCCGGGTCGCCGGCACCGCTCGACGCGAAGAGCATGTCGGTGCGGAGTCCGCCGGTGTTCATGAACGCGACCTGCGAGCCGTTGCGCTCGGTGGCGGCGCGCTGCACTTCGGCGATGTAGTTGCCGAGGTTCGACTCGCCACCGCGGTTCTCCGAGGTGCGGTCGGACTGCACGGCGTGGCGGAAGTCGGCGGTGATGGAGCCGAGCTTCTCGGAGCCCTTGACGTCGGCGACGGCCTTCGCGGCGGTCACGATGCCGGCGACGGCGTTGGTCGACGTCGGGTCGGCAGGGACGCTGGTCTCCGCGTTGATCGACTTCACCTCGGAGGTGATGCCGGTCAGCTTCTTGTCCGCGCCGACGGTGAGGCGCAGGTGGCCGTAGTTGACGCCTTACGAGCCCGTCTGGATCACCGGACGGAGCGTGCCGCCCGGGCCGGCGATCGAGTGGTCGTACGTCGCGTGCGTGTGCGCGGACACGATCGCGGCGACCTTCGACGAGACGCCCGAGGTGATCCTGGCGAACGCCCCGGTGCCGGTCGCGTCGGCGATGTTGCCGGTCGTGGCACCTGCGTGCACGAGGAGCACGAGGACGTCCGCCTCGCCGTTGCCGGTGTCGCCGTCGGTCAGCTGGTCGGCGTACCGGTTCACCTGGCTGACGATCGGCGCCATGGCGAGGCCCTCGACCCCGCCGGGGCTGACGAGCCCGGGGATGAGGTCCTCGGTGGTCGCACCGATGAAGCCGACCTTGACGCCGCCCTTCTCGACGACCTGGTACGGGGTGAAGGCGGGGTCGGTGGTGCCGGTCTTCACGATGTTCGCCGAGATGTACGGCCACTCGGCACGGTCCTCGATGCGACCGGTCAGGTCGTCCTGGCCCTTGTCGAGTTCGTGGTTGCCGATCGCGCTGACGTCGAGGTCCATCGCGTTGAGCGCATCGATCGTCGGCGCGTCCTCCTGGATGAGCGAGGTGAACGTCGAAGCGCCGACGTTGTCGCCGACGCTGGCGAAGATCGTGTTCGGGTTCGCCTCGCGGTACGACTGCACGACCGAGGCGAGCTTCGCGGCACCGGCGGCCTTGTCGGCCGTGGTCCCCTCGGACTCGATGCGACCGTGGAAGTCGTTGACGTCGAGGATGTCGATCGTGGTGTCGCCCTCGGCGGCGAGTGCGGCGGACGGGACGGACAGGGCGATGAGTACGCCGGCGGTGGCCAGGGCGGCCCCGCCGACGCGGCGCCGTCGACGGCGCGGGGGAGTGTGAGCGTTCATCGGCGACGGACCTATGAGAACCCACAGCAGGCGCGCCAGTGTGCGCCGCAACACGTCACGCGTTGTTCACAGGGGCGTCCGTCAGTCGCGGCCGAGCGCTCCCTTGACCCGCTCGACGGCCTCGGTGGCCATCGCCTTGGCGGAGTCCTTCACGACACCGAGTTCGACCGGGTCGCCCTTGAGCAGGCTCTTCGCCGTGTTGATGGCGTACTCGGCGGTGATGTGCGGTGGGAGCGGCGGCACGTTCCGGCTGACGAAGGCGTCGATGAGCGTCACGCCGGGGTTCTCGAACGCGCGGCGGACGGCGTCCTCGACCTCGTCGTCCGCGTGCACGGCGATCCCGGTGAACCCGAGCAGCTCGGCGTAGCCGGCGTAGTCCATCGTCTCGACGTCCTGCGACCCGCGCCACATCGGGTTGCCGTCCTCGGTCCGCATCTCCCACGAGACCTGGCCGAGGTCGTCGTTGTGCATGACCACGATCACGAGCTGCTGGTTCGGCCAGTCCCGCATGTACTTCTTCACGGTGATCAGCTCGTTCATCCCGAGCATCTGGAAGGCGCCGTCGCCGATCGTGCACACGGCGGGGCGGTCCGGGAAGGCGAACTTGGCGGTGACCGCGTAGGGCATCGCCGCGAGCATCGTGGCCAGACGGCCGGACAGGTCGCCGCGCATGCCGCGGCGCAGGCGGATGTGGTGGCCGTACCAGTCGGCGGTGGTGCCGGCGTCGCAGGTCACCGTGACGCCCTCGGGCAGGTGCTCGTTGACCGCACGGATCACCCGGCGCGGGTTCACGCCGTCGTCGTACGCGACCTCGGCCTGGCGGGCCATCTCCGCCTCCCACTCGCGCATCTCGCCCGCGAGCCGCTCCTGCCAGGAGCGGTCCTCGGTCGTCTCGAGCAGGGGCAGCACGGCGTCGAGCGTGGCGCCGACGTCGCCCCAGAGGTTGAGCTCGGTCGGGTAGCGCAGTCCGAGCTGCTCCGGCTTGATGTCGACCTGCACACCACGCGCCTGCCCGGTCGCCGGCAGGTACTCGCCGTACGGGTAGTTCGTGCCGAGGAGCACGATCGTGTCGCACTCCTTGATCTGGGTCAGGCTCGGCCGGGACCCGAGCAGGCCGACCTGCTGCGTGTGGTGCGGGACGTCGGAAGGGACGACGTCCTTGCCGCGCAGTGCCGTGATGATCCCCGCGCCGGTCTTCTCGGCCGCCGCGAGCACCTGGTCGGTGGCGCCCCGGGCACCGGCACCGACGAGGAACGTGATCCGTTCCCCGGCGTTGAGGATCTCGGCGAACTTCGCGATGTCGTCGGCCGGCGGCGTGATCCGGGTCGACGCGGGGACGTCGCTCGACCGGGAGACCCAGTGCTCGGCGGCGGGAGCCTCGTACGCCATCGCCTGCACGTCGTGGGGCAGCACGACGACCGCGGGCTGCTTCCGGAGCATCGCCGTCCGGAACGCCGTGTCCACGACGACCCCGACGGCGCCCGGTGAGGCCACGGTCTGGACGTAGCAGGCGACGTCGGCGAACACCCGTTCGAGGTTCGACTCCTGCTGGGTGAACGTGCCGATCGACGCCAGGCCCTGCTGTCCCACGATCGCGACGACGGGCTGGTTGTCCATCTGCGCGTCGTACAGGCCGTTGAGCAGGTGGAAGGCGCCGGGGCTCGACGTGGCGACGCACACGCCGACCTCGCCGGTGAACTTCGCGTGCGCGGTCGCCATCAGCGCCGCGATCTCCTCGTGCGTCGGCCGGACGTACTCGAGCGCCCGTTCCGAGTCGTCGGCCTTGCCGAGCGCCCCGTCGAACGCGCCGATCCCGTCACCGGGGTAGCCGAACACGCGGGTCACGCCCCAGGCCTTGATGCGGTCGATGACGAAGTCGCTCACGGTCGTGCTCATGCGACCACCGTGCTCGGTGCTCCCTGAACGCGCTCAGGTCTCCTGGGCGATGAGGGGGCGGAGGGTGCGGTGCGCGATGCGGAGGCCCTCGAGGACCTTCTCGTCGGTGCCGCCCCAGAGCGGGTCCTCGTGCTCGACGCTGAGGGTGCCGTCGAACCCGGCCTCGTAGAGCCGGTCGACCACGTGCGGCCAGTCGACGACACCGCGACCGGGCACCCGGAACCGCCACCAGCCCATGTCCCACGGGTCGTCGCCCTTGTCGACCTTGCCGAAGAACCCGTACTCGTTCCGCTTCGCCGGGAACAGCTCGAGGTCCTTCGCCTGCGCGTGCACGATGTGCTCGGCGAAAGGCAGGATCGTCTCGACCGGGTCGATGCCGATCCAGGTCAGGTGCGACGGGTCCCAGTTGAGGCCGAACCCGAGCCCGGTGACCCAGGACCAGAGCTCCGGGGAGTACGCGAGGTTGCCCGGGTAGCCGTCGGGGTGCCAGCCCTCCATCACGCAGTTCTCGATGATGAGCGTGACGCCGCGTTCGCCGGCGTAGTCGACCAGTTCCGGCAGCACCTGGTCGCCGAGACGCATGTTCTCGCGGACCGACTTCGTGTTGTCGCGGCCGATGAACGTGCCGACGTACGGCACACCGAGGACCTGCGCGGCGTCGACGGCGTGGAAGAGGTGCTGCTTGATCTCGGCCCGACGGTCGAGGTCCTGGTGCAGGTTGTTCTCGTAGTACGCGAACGCCGAGATCTCGAGCCCGGTGCGGTCCAGCAGTTCGCGCGTGGCCGTGGCGTCGTCGTCCGTGAACGTCGCGACGGGCAGGTGCGCAGCCTCGAACTCGCGACCACCCGTACCCGGCCAGACGCCGACCTCGAGCCGCTCGTAGCCCTGCTCGGCCGCGAACGCGGCGATCCGGTCGAGCGACCAGCCGGGCAGACAGGCCGTCAGCATCCCGAGCTTCATCGGATCTCCTCCCACGTGCCGCCGGCCGCGCTGCCGATCACGGCGTCGATGATGTGCGCGGCACGGGCGCCGTCCGCGAACGTCGGGAGCCCCTCGGGCCACCCCGCGGGGTCGGGACCGCTCCGGACGGCGTCGTACGTGTCGGCGACGAACGCCGCGAACGCGTCGAGGTACCCCTGGGGGTGGCCGGACGGCACGAGCGCCAGGCGCCGCTGGTCGGGCACGCCCGCGGACGGGTCGCGGACGACGATCTGCGCACCCCGTTCGTTGCCGAACCACGCCGACTCGGGCTGCTCCTGGTCGAACGCCGCCGATCCGCGGGTGCCGTCGACCTCGAACCAGAGCCGGTTCTTCCGACCCGAGGACACCTGCGAGATGACGACGTTCCCGATGCGGCCGGACCCGGTCCGGAAGGTGGCGACGGCCGTGTCCTCCGTGGTGACCTCGGCCCGCGTCGACGCGTCGGCGATCGGGTCGGGGTCCGGCGAGCCGGAGAACGACGGGCCCGACGCCGCCGGCCGCGTGGGGTAGACGATGTCCGTGGCCGCCGAGACCGTCGCGAACTGCTCGCCCGTGACGAACTCGACGAGGTCGCACCAGTGCGAGCCGATGTCCGCGAACGCGCGCGACACCCCGCCGGCCCCGGCGTCGACGCGCCAGCTCGAGGCGTCCTCGTCGAGCATCCAGTCCTGCAGGTAGTGGCCGTGCACCGCCAGCACGCGGCCGAGCTCGCCCGACGCGATGCGGCCGCGGATCTCGCGGACGATCGGGTGGTACCGGTACACGAACGGCACCGTCGCGACCACCCCGGCGTCCCGCGCGGCGTCCACGAGCTCCGACGCCTGCGCGGCGTCGATGGCGAGCGGCTTCTCGCACACGACACTGATGCCGGCGCGGATCACGGCGAGCGCCTGCGGGTGGTGCTGGTCGTTCGGCGTGCAGATGTGCACCACGTCGGGCGCGTCCTGCAGGACCTCGTCGAGGGAGGCGTACCCGCGTGGCAGGTCGAGCTGCGCGGCGACCTGCTCGGACCGCGCCGGACTCCGGCCGAGCACCCCGAGGACCTCCGCACCGGCCGCGCGCGCGGCCCGGACGTGCACCCCGGCGATCATGCCCGTGCCGACCACGGCGACGCGGAGGCGTCGCCCTCCGTACCCACTGCTCATGGTGCTCCCTCGCGCCGGACTGGTCCCACCGTATCGGCGACTCCCGGCCACGCGCCGGAACGCGTGAGTACCGTCTGGGGCATGTCGAGCCTCCAGACCTCCCTGCTCATCCTGGGCGCCAGTGGCGACCTGTCCAAGCGGCTGCTGCTGCCGGGCCTCGCGACCCTCCTCGCCGTCAAGGAGGACTGGGACGTGCAGCTCGTCGGAGCGGGTGTCGAGGACATCTCGGACGCCGACTGGAAGGCACAGGTGCGCGAGTCCTTCGAGAACGCGCAGGCATCGAAGAACGAGGACGAAGGGGCCTCGGGCGAGAGCCACCTGTCCGACCGGCTGCAGGCGGTCGTCGACGCGTCGCGCTACCGGAAGGCGGACGTGACCGACGCCGACGACCTCCGCGCGCTCCTCGGCGAGTGCGAGCACGACCCGGCGATCTACTTCGCGCTGCCGCCCGCCGTGACCGAGAAGAGCTGCGCGGTCCTCAAGGGCCTCGATCTGCCGGCCGGCACCCGGCTCGCGCTCGAGAAGCCGTTCGGCACCGACGCGTCGAGCGCAGCTGCCCTCAACGACCTGCTGCACTCGTTCCTGCCCGAGGAGCGGATCCACCGCGTCGACCACTTCCTCGGTCGGTCCACCGTGCTCAACCTGCTCGGCCTCCGGTTCGCGAACCGGATCGTCGAGCCCCTGCTGTCGTCGTCGCACGTCGAGCGGGTCGACATCGTCTACGACGAGACCCTCGGGCTCGAGGGCCGCGCTCGGTACTACGACAAGGCCGGCGCGCTCGTGGACATGATCCAGAGCCACCTGCTGCAGGTCATGGCCGTCGTCGCGATGGAGGCGCCCGCGTCGATCGACGCCGACGACCTGCGGACGCAGAAGGAACTCGTGCTCCGGACCGTCCGGCCGTGGGGCGGCGACCCCCTGGCCGCCGGCAAGCGAGCGCGGTACACCGCGGGCACGATCGGCGACCGTGCCCTGCCGTCCTACGTCGACGAGGACGGCGTGGACCCGACGCTCGGCACCGAGACACTGGCGCAGCTCACGCTCGAGATCGCGAACTGGCGCTGGGCCGGCGTCCCGTTCACGCTGCGCTCTGGCAAGGCACTCGGGAAGCAGCGGCGCGAGATCCTCATCACGTTCAAGGCCTCGCCGCACGTGCCCGACGGGCTCTCCGGTGCCCAGCGGCCGGACCGACTCCGCATCTGGATCGCCCCGGACGAGATGCAGCTCGAGCTCAACGTGAACGGTCCGGGCGACCCCTACACGATCGACCGCACCACGCTCGAGACGACCTTCAACCCGGGCCGGCTGAGCGCCTACGGCGAGGTCCTCGCCGGTGTCCTCGAGGGCGACGCCACCCTGTCCGTCCGCGGGGACAGCGCCGTGCAGGGCTGGAAGGTCGTCGAACCGTTCCTGCAGCTCTGGCGGGACGGCACCGCGCCGCTCGACGAGTACCCCGCCGGCTCGGAGGGACCCGAGGACTGGGACAACATCGACGCGTAGCGTTCCCGGACGTGACCACGATCGACGATGTCCTCCAGACCGTTCCCGAACCCGCCGGAGCCGACGTCCGCGTCGACGCCGTCCGCTACGACCACGAGGGCACGCCCTTGCTCGGCGTCCTCGCGAAGGACGCGGCCGTCTCCGGTCCGCGCCCCGCGGTGCTCGTCGTGCACGACTGGCACGGGGTCAACGAGCACGTGGAGGCGCGCGTCACCATGCTCGCCCGGCTCGGCTACGTCGCGTTCGGTGCTGACGTGTACGGCGAGGGCGTCCGGCCCGGTGACGACACCGCTGCGCAGGTCGCCGGGTCGTTCTACCAGGACCTCCCGCTCATGCGCGCCCGGGTCCGGGCCGGCCTCGACCGCCTGCTCGAGGACCCGGACGTCGACCCCGCCCGGGTCGTGGTGATGGGCTACTGCTTCGGCGGCTCGGCTGCGCTCGAACTCGCCCGTTCCGGTGCCGAGCTCGTCGGGGCGGTCGCCTTCCACGGGGCCCTGATCGCGCACGACCCGTCCGACGCGGCCGACATCCGCGCGAAGCTCCTCGTGCTCACCGGCGGCTCCGACCCGGTGGTGCCCGATGCCGCGGTCGCGGCGTGGCAGGACGAGATGCGTGCAACGCCGTCCGTCGACTGGCAGGTCGTCACGTACGCCGGCGCCATGCACGCGTTCGCCGTGCCGGGCACGGACGCGCCGGACCACGGCGCGCAGTACCAGGAGCGGGCCGACCGTCGATCGTGGCGGGCGCTCGAGGTGTTCCTCGCCGAGGTCTTCGACGAGGAGCTCGTCGCGCTCTGAGGCCCGACACGCCGACGGCGACGCCCGGGCCCGCTCGATTGGCGCCCGGGCCGCCGCTGTTGTAGAGTCTTCCACGGCCGCAAGGCCACGCGCTCGTAGCTCAATGGATAGAGCATCTGACTACGGATCAGAAGGTTGGGGGTTCGAGTCCCTTCGAGCGCACAGTGTCCGTCCGACGGCACGACATCGAACAGACGAAGGGCCCCGGCGGGAACGCCGGGGCCCTTCGTCGTCCGGCCGTCAGCGCGGCCTCGTCAGCGCGGCCCCATCACCGCGGCAACCCCGTCACCCCGCGGCAGCTCCGCAGGAAGGACGCCGCCAGCGTCTCCTCGTCGTCGAGGTACCCCGCCACCATCGCCCCGTCCCGCAGCAGCATGAGGTCCGCCGCGACCCCGGCCGGGTCGGCGAGACCGAGCGGGCGGACGATCTGCTCGAACGTGTCCTTGCACCACGTGCGGTGTCGCTGCACCATCTGGCGCACCGCGCTGTCCGGGTCCGGGTACTCGGCGGCGGCGTTGATGAACGGGCAGCCGCGGAAGCCGGGCTCGCACGCCATGGTGCCGAGGCCGCCGGCGATGAGCGCGAAGGTCTGGTCGGGGTCGCCGTCCGCGTGCTCGATGGCCGCGCCGATGCCGGCCCGTTCGAGTTCGGCCCGTCGTTCGAGGTGCGCGACGACCAGGTCGTCCTTGCTCTTGAAGTGCCGGTAGAAGGTCACCTTGGTGGTGCCCGCTCGTTCGATGACGCGGTCGACGCTGACGGCCCGGAGGCCCTGCGCGTAGAACAGCTCGGTCGCGGCCTCGACGAGCCGATCACGCATGGACACCTTCACCACACGATCCTACGGCGCGGTCAGGCTCGTCGACTCGTGTTCGGGAGGCTCACCAGCGTCGGCTGCGCGCGAGCTGCCGCGACCGCGACCTGCCCGAGGTCCCCGGTCGTGGCGAACAGGGCCCGTTGCCGGGTCGCCCCGTTGCCGTGGACGAATGCCTGGTGGAACGCCCGCTCGACCAGCTGGTCGTCGCCGTTCGCGGTCAGGGCCGGACGGACGTGTTCGAGCAGCATGAGCACGACCTCGTGCGCGGGCAGGGGGCGGTTCGTGACCGGGTCGAGCAGGTGCCCGTCCAGGCCCTCGACCGCCGCGCGCCAGTTCGCGAGCCGGAGCACGGAGGCCGGGGTGTCCGGCGCCGGGATCCCGGCCGCCCACGCGTCCGCCGCGGTGTCGACCAGGGCGCGGACGACGCCGGCGACGGCGACCGTCACCACGGGGTCGATCGGGACGTCGCACACGCGGACCTCGACCGTGGGGTGGTTCTGCGAGAGCCGGGTGTCGAAGTAGAGCATGGCGGGGTCGAGCAGCGCCTCGGTGCCGACCATCACGTCGGCCAGGGCGCGGTACCGGGCCACCGTCCCGAACCGCTCGGCCGGGCCCGCGGTCGGCCACTGGTTCCAGCTGACCGAGCGGAAGCTGGCGTGGCCGGTGTCCTCGCCGCCGTGGAAGGGCGAGTTGGCCGTGAGTGCGATGAGCACCGGGAGCCAGGTCCGGATGCGGTCCAGCACCGCCACGCCTTCCCGGTCCGACTCGACGGCGACGTGCACGTGCAGACCGCACGTCATCGTCCGGCGTGGGACGGCTCCGAACCGCTCGATCATCCGCCGGTACCGCTCGTCGGTCCGCGGATGCGGCGCGCTGGGCAACGGGGAGGTCGCGAGCGGCGCGGCGAGGGCGTCGTGCGCCGCGGCGAGCCGCATCGCGAGGGCGCGGTTGTCGAGGACCTGCCGGCCCAGGGTCGCCAGCCCGGCGTGCGGGCGGGTGATGACCTCGAGCATCTCCAGGTGCATCTCACCGACGAACTCCGCACCGTCCGGCGGGAGCCCGTCCGCTCGGGCCCGTTCCAGCACGGCGTCGGCGATCGGGACCGGGACACCGGTGTCCCGGTCCAGCAGGAGCAGCTCTTCTTCGACGCCGATGGTCCTCATGCGCTCAGTCTCCGCGGACGGTGCCGTGCTGCCTTCGGTCTACGCGTTCATCGTCCCGTTGTCCGATCCACGAGCCGTCTGGGACGCCTGGACCGGGGCTGCGCGGAGCGTGGGGTCATAACCACCACCGTGCCCACCCCCGACTCGAGCGGAGACAGCCCCGTCGGACGGTTCCTCGGCGACCACCGCGGGACCATGCTCGGGCAGTTGGAACACTGGGTCCGGATCCCGTCGGTCGCGTCGCAGCCGGAGCGTGCCATCGACGTCGAGCGCTCGGCGCGCTGGCTCGCGGCGGCCATGCGCGAGGTCGGACTCACCACCGAGGTGCTCTGGGCCGGCCCGTCGCCCACCGTCTACGGCGAGTGGATCGTCGACCCCTCGTTGCCGACCGTCCTCGTCTACAGCCACCACGACGTCCGGCACGCGAAGCCCGAGGAGTGGGTGGAGACCGAGCCCTTCCAGCCGGTCCTCCGCGACGGGCGCCTGTACGGCCGATGGGCGTCCGACGCGAAGGGGCAGGTGGTCGCGCATCTGTGGGGACTCCGCGCCCACCTCGACGAACGCGGCGGGCTGGGGCCGGCCGTCAACCTCAAGTACATCGTCGAGGGGGAGGAGGAACTCGGTTCCAGCCACTTCGCCGCACTCCTCGACGAGGAGCGCGAGCGGCTCGCCTGCGACGTCGTCGTGTTCTCCGACACCATCCAGTGGAAGAACGGCAACCCCGCCGTGGTCACGTCGATGCGCGGGATGACCGGTGCCACCCTGCAGGTCACCGGTCCCGCTCGTGACGTGTACAGCGGGGCGGTGTCCGGCCCGGCGCCGAACCCGGCGCACGCGCTGGTCGCCGTCCTCGCGGCCCTGCACGACGACGACGAGCGCATCGCGATCCCTCACTTCTACGACGACGTCGAGGAACCCCGCGAGGAACGGCGGCAGGAACTCCGGGACCTGCCGTTCGACGCGGACGTCTGGGTGGAGCGCACCGAGACCCGCAGCCTGACCGGTGAGCGCGGGTGGTCGGTCGAGGAACTGCTCTGGCTGCGACCGTCGCTCGAGGTGCTCACCCTGCTCGCCGGCGACCCCACCGGGTTCCCCCGCGCCGTGATCCCGCGCGAGGCGCGGGCCGAGATCAGCATCCGGACCGTCCCCGGCCAGCGGGTCGGCGCGGTCGCGGACCAGCTCCGGCGGTTCGTCGCCGACCGGATGCCGGACGGCGTGGAGTACGAGCTGACGATCCCCGAGGAGACCGGTCAGGACCCGTACGTCACCCCGGACGGCCCCGCGCTCGACGCCCTCGTCCGGGCGATGGAGCTGGGGCACGGGACGGCCACCGCCGGACGCATGGGCAACGCGGGCGGCGGGCCGGCCGAGCTGCTCGGTCGCGTGTTCGACGCTCCGGTCCTGTTCCTCGGCACCGGGTTGCCGGAGGACCACTGGCACTCGAGCGACGAGAGCATCGACGTCCGGATGCTGCTCGACGGCGCGGCGTCGATCGCGCACCTGTGGACCGAGCTCGCGGACGTCACCCGGCGCTGACCCGCCCGCCGCTCACCCGGCGCTGACGCACCCGCCGCTCAGGCCGCAGCGCGGTCGACCGCCGCGAGGACCGCCGACACCTCGGTGCGGATCGTGTAGTCCACCTTGACGTCCGCGAACCGGATCACGCGGTCGCCGTCGACCACGAAGACCGACGGGAACGGCACCTGCGCGGTGTCGTCGGCGTTGCTGTCGGCGACGTCGAAGCCGAGCTGCGTGTGCGCCTGCCGCGCTGCGGCGTTCGGCTCGGTGACGATCCCGAGCTCGGCCGCGAGCACGTTGCCCGGATCCGACAGCACCGGGAAGGCGAGCTCGCCGTTCGCCACGGCCGCCTCGGAGCCCTCGGGGGTCTGCGGCGAGATCGCGATGAGTCGCGCACCCCGGGCCGTGAGTTCCGGGAGCAGGTCCCGCTGGTAGGTGCGCAGCGTCAGGTTGCAGTACGGGCACCAGGCGCCGCGGTAGAAGACCAGGACCGTCAGATCCGGCCCGAGTTCCGCCGCGAGCGACGTCGCGGCGCCCACCGGGGTCACCAGTACGGCGTCCGGGACCCGGTGTCCCTCACCGGCAGCAGCGTCGGGGACGCCGGCTGCGCGGAGGGCGGCCTGCTCCTGGTCGAACACCGCCGTCAGGTCGGGACCGATCTGGGCGGTGAAGCCGTCGTTGAACGTGGTGACCTGCTCGGCGAGGGTCGGCTCGGGCATGGTGTTCTCCTCTGGGTGCGTCCGGCGTCGGGCCGCCGGTGTCCGGAGCCTATGCAGGCCGCCCGTGAGCGGTGGTCCGCGTCGTCATGCAGCGTCACGCGACCGGACGATGGACGGGAGGCGCGGTGCCAGCTGGCACCGCGCCTCCCGTCCCTCAGCGGTTGCGTCGACTACGCGACCTGCGCGCGCGCCTCGGCCAGCGTCGGGTAGTCGGTGTAGCCCTCGGCACCCTGGCCGTAGAAGAGCTCCGGCCGCGGCTCGTTGAGCTCCGCGTCGCGCTCCCAGCGGTGCGCGAGGTCCGGGTTCGCGATCGCCGCGCGACCCACGCCCACGGCGTCGGCGTGACCACCCTCGACGAGTGCGATCGCCTCGTCACGGGTCGTCAGGGCGCTGAACCCGGAGTTCGCGACGAAGGGGGCTCTGACGGTCCGCCGGATGTGCTGCACCAGGTCACCGGTCGGTTCGGCGTGCAGGACGTCGAGGAACGCGAGCCCGAGCGGCCGGAGTCCCTCGGCGATCGCCGTGTAGGTGGCGCGGACGTCGGAGGCGTCGTCCTCGATGACGCCCTGGATGCCGTGCTCGGGGGAGAGCCGGATGCCGGTGCGGTCGGCGCCGATGGCCTCGGCGACGGCGGTGGTGACCTCGATCGCGAAGCGCGCACGGTTCTCCGGCGATCCGCCGTACTGGTCGGTGCGGGTGTTCGACGCGGACGAGGCGAACTCGTGCACGAGGTAGCCGTTCGCGCCGTGCACCTCGACGCCGTCGAGCCCGGCGGCGATCGCGTTGCGGGCGGCCTGGACGAAGCCCTGGACGGCGTCCCGGACCTCGTCGGTGGTCAGCTCGTGGGGGACCGGCATGTCGGCCTTGGTGCCGTCGGCGAGGTGCGTCTGGCCGGGCGCGGCGATCGCGCTCGGGGCCACGATGCGCGGCGTCCCGGCGATCGCGGGGTGGGAGACGCGGCCGCCGTGCATGAGCTGCATCACGATCGTGCCGCCCTCGGCGTGCACGGCGTCGGCGACGCGGCGCCACCCGGCGATCTGCTCGTCGGTCTCGATGCCGGGCTGGCCGGGGTAGGAGCGGCCCTCCTGCACGGGCCAGGTCCCCTCGGTGACGATGAGGCCGAGCCCGGCGCGCTGCGCGTAGTGCTCGACGAGCAGGTCGTTCGGGACGCCGTGCGCACCGGCCCGGGTGCGGGTGAGCGGGGCCATGACGATGCGGTTCGACAGGTGGAGGGCGCCGAAGTCGGCGGGTTCGAAGAGCTTCACGCGGAGGGGGAACGACGTGTTGCTTTGTGCAATTCCCCCGTGGAGGAGATCCTCAGTCGCGCGGGCACACCAGCGTCGACGATCGCACCTGCCCCTCGGGGCGGATCACCTGGTGCAGGGAGAGGGGCCTGCCGCAGATCGGGCAGCCCCGGTCGACCGAACGGTCGTCGATGCCCTCGGGGTGTCCGGCACCGATCTGCGAGGGGCCCATCTTCGCGATGAGCGTGCTGTTCCACTTCTCGTACCACTGGCCGAACCGGCCCATCGTGCATCCTTTCGTTCGTACACGAACCATTGTGCCACGAAACAGTTCGGATCACACGGTGTCGACGCGGTCGAGCAGGGCGGTGAGCTCGTCCTTGAGGGCTTCGAGTCGGCCGAGCGGCCAGCCCAGGCGATCGGCCACGGCGAGCGGCACGGCGCGGGCGCGGTCACGGAGGGCGTGCCCCGCGGTCGTCAGGGACACCTCGAGCTGCCGTTCGTCCGTCGTGCTGCGGGTGCGGCGGACGTAGCCGGAGGCCTCCAGCCGCTTGAGCAGCGGGCTCAGGGTCGCCGAGTCGAGCCGGAGCTCGCGGGCGATCTCGCGCACCGAGCGGGGGTCGCGTTCCCAGAGGGCGAGCATCACGAGGTACTGCGGGTGGGTCAGGCCCATCGGTTCGAGCAGGTCGCGGTACAACCCGATGACGCTCCGGCTCGTCGCTGCGAGCGCGAAGCAGAGCTGCCGGTCGAGGGCGAGGGGATCGACGTCGGTCCAGGTCATCCGTCCACCATACCGTTCGCGCACGAAGTGTTGGTGGGTGTGTGCGCGCGGATTGGGCGTGCGGGTGGTTGTGTGCGTGCGCGGAAGCTTGCGTGCGCGCGCTTGCGACAAGGCCGCTGTCGTACGACATCGGGGATGTCGCAACTGCGCGGGCGCAACAGTTGCGCGCGCGGGGCTGCGACAAGGTTGCTGTCGTACGACATCGGCTTTGTCGATCTGCGGCGGGCGGGGCGGGGGCGGCGGGCGGCGCGGACCGCGGCCCTGGACGCGACGCACAGGAGGCGCGACCCGACCCGGGTGGTCGAGCCGCGCCTCCAGGCGGTCACGCGGTGCGCGGGGCGCTACGCGCGGTGCGTCGGCACGTGCCCCTCGTGCGGGTTCGCGTCCGGCTCCGCCGGAGCCGCGTGCGAACCGTGGTGCTCTGCGCCGCCCTCGTGCCCGGCGACCGGGTGGGTGCGCTCGAGCTTGGCACCCTCGACGTCGACGTCCGGCACGATGCGGTCGAGCCACTTCGGGAACCACCACGCGCTCCGGCCGAGCAGGTGCATCGCGGCGGGGATGAGCAGCATCCGGACGACGAACGCGTCGACGAGCACACCGAACGCGAGGCCGAAGCCGATCGGCTTGATCGTCGAGGAGTCCGAGAAGATGAAGCCCGCGAACACCGAGATCATGATGATCGCGGCCGCCGTGACCACCGCGCGACCGGCGTGCAGACCGCGCTGCACGGCCACCTTCGCTCTCGCGCCGTGGGCGTAGGCCTCACGCATGCCGGACACCAGGAACAGCTGGTAGTCCATCGCGAGCCCGAACAGGATGCCGATCTCGATGATGGGCAGGAAGCTCAGGATCGGTGCGGGATCGTGCACGCCGAACACGCTGCCGAGCCAGCCGAACTGGTAGATCGCGGTCAGGCCGCCGAAGGACGCGAGCACCGACAGGATGAAGCCCGCCGTCGCGGTGATCGGCACGAGGAACGACCGGAACACGATGATGAGGATGATCAGCGAGAGTCCGACCACGACCGCCAGGTAGAGCGGCAGCACGTTCGAGAGCTTCTCGGAGACGTCGATGTTCGCGCTCGCGTTGCCGGCGACCCCGAGCGTGACCTTGCCGTCGTCGGTGGAGACGGTCAGTTCGCGCAGGTCCTTCACCACGTTCTCGGTCGAGACGCTGTCCGGGCCCCCGGACGGCTTCACCTGGAACGCGATGATGTCGCGGTCCTTCGAGGCGCCGATCGGCAGGACGGCCTTCACGTCGTCGTTCTTCGCGATCGCCTGACCGATGGTGACTTCGGTCGCGGTGACGTCGTCCGTGCTGACCGCCTTCGGCAGGTTCGCGACGACCAGCAGCGGGCCGTTCTGCCCGGCGCCGAACTCCTTGTCGAGCGCCTTGTACGCCTTGTACTGGCTGGAGTCGACGGCCTCGGACGAGCCGCTCGGCAGGCCGAGGCGCATCTGCGTGGCGGGGAGTGCGATCGTGCCGAGCACCGCGACGCCGGCGACGAGCGTGATGACCGCGCGCCAGGTCGACATCGGCTTGTTCGGGACCCGGGTGGAGTCCGTGTTGCCGATCTTCGCGCGCTCCTTCTTCCGGAGGATCCGCATGCCGATGAGCGACAGCAGCGCCGGGGTGAAGGACGTGGCGATGAGGATGGCGAAGAAGACCGCGACCGCGCCGACCGTGCCCATCAGGCCGAGGAACGGGATCCCGGTGATGTTGAGCGCGAGCAGGGCGACGATGACGGTCGCGCCCGCGAAGACCACGGCGTTGCCCGAGGTGCCGTTCGCGAGCCCGATCGACTCGTGCACCTGCATGCCCTGCTTCAGCTGCGTCCGGTGTCGGTTGAGGATGAACAACGAGTAGTCGATGCCGACCGCCAGGCCCAGCATCACCCCCAGCACCGGCGTGACCGAGATGAACTCGACCAGGCTCGAGAACGACAGGGCGGCGAGCGACGCGACACCGACACCGAGGACGGCGCTGACGAGCGGCACCGCGGCGCCGATGACCGTGCGGAGCATGAGGAACAGCACCAGGGCGGCGATGATGACGCCGCCGATCTCGCCCGGACCGAGGATCGAGGGGACGCCCTGCGCGATGTCGTTCGACACGTAGACGTTGACGCCGCTGATGTCGGCCGAGTCGGCGTCGTCCGCGATGGCGGTCTTCGTGTCCGCGGGGACCTCGAACGTCGACTTCGTGAACTGCACGGTGCCGATGACGGCGCTGCCGTTCGACGAGACGAAGCGGATGTCCTTCGAGAGGTCGAGCAGCTTCGAGCCCTGCTCGAGCTCCTGCTCGCTGGTGTCGAGCTTCGCGGTGTTCTCGTCGATGGTCTTCTGCGCCGCGGTGATCTGCGCTTCACCCGAGGTGATCTGCTGCTGCTGCGCGTCGATCTGCGCCTGGGCGGCGGCGAGCTGGGCCTGCGCGGCAGCGGCAGCGGCTGCCCCCGCGGCCTGCGCCTGGGCCTTCTGCGCGTCGAGCTGCTGCTGGGCCTTCTCGATCTGCTGCTTGCCGGAGTCGAGTTGCGCCTTCTGCGCGTCGAGTTCCTTCTGGCCGCTCTCGATCTTCGCCCGGCCGTCGGTGATCTGCTTGCGGCCGTCGACGATCTTCTGGCGCTGGTCGTCGAGCTGCTGCTGGGTGTCGAAGCCGCTCGTGGCGCCCTTGACGCCGTCGAGCTTCTCGATCTTCCCCAGGAAGTCGGCCACGTCGGACTTCTGCGTGTCCGTGAAGGCCTTGCCGTTCTTCGTCTCGAAGACGATCGTCCCCGAGCCGCCGTTCGCCGACGGGAACTTGTCGGCGAGCTCGTCCTGGACCTGACTGGTCTTGGTGTTCGGGATCGTGATCGAGGACGAGATCGTCCCGGCGAACAGCGTGTAGGTGACGCCGGCGATGCCCAGGATCACCACCCAGGCGATGATCACGAGCCAGTGGCGTCGTGCGGAGAACCGTCCGAGACGGTAGAGGAGACCGGCCATGCGGTTGCCCCGTTCCTTTCGTGTCAGGTGCTGCGGAGGTGCGGGGTGCGCCGGTGGACCCCTGGGAGGAGTGGTCAGTCGGTGGGCATGTAGCCGCTGCGGACGCTGTGCACGAGGCGGGCGAGCAGGGCGTCCCAGTCGTCGAGGGCTTCCTGGTCGAGCCGCGGGCCGGTCGTCGTCAGCCAGTGTTCGGCGATGACGACGATCCCGCTCATGAGCGACTCGACGAGGAGGGCGGCGTCGAGGGCGTCGGCGGCCGGGTGGCGCCGAGCGACCTCGGCGCGGAGCCGTTCGGTCACCCGCGAGAACGCGGTCTGGGTCAGCACCGCGGCCTTCGGGTCCTCTTTCCCGGGCTGGCCGAGGATCCGGTACATGCTCGCGATCGCCGGCGCCAGGTCGGCCCCTCGTGCGGCGGACTCCAGCTCGTCGAACATCGACGCGCGGCTGCCGTCACCGACCGGGGTCTTCGCCATGTCGGCGAGGAAGCGGTCGATGATGACCGACAGCTCCTGCTCGCACACGGCGAGCAGGACCTCGTCCAGCGATGCGAAGTGGTTGAAGACGGTCCGGCGGGCGATGTCCGCCCGTGCGGCGAGGTCGTCGACGCTGAACTCGCGACCGCCGCGCTCTTCGACGAGATCGCGTGCGGCCTGCAGGATCGCCGCACGGTGCTTCGCCTTGAGGGCGGCGCGGCGGTCGATCGACAGGGTCACGACGAGAACACTAGGTGCATCGATGCACTCGGTGCATCTTGGTGGAGTGCATCTTCAGGTTCACGGCCCATCCGTGCGGGGCGGCTGCGAGACTGGGGGACACACGACGCCCGCCGTACGAAGGAGTACCGATGCCCGTCCGCCTGTCCCGGGAGACCCTCGACGAGATCGCCGCGAGCGGCGTCGCCGTCCCGACCTACGACCGGTCCGGGGTGACAGCCGGCATCGTGCACTTCGGCGTCGGCGGCTTCCACCGGGCCCACCAGGCGATGGTGATCGACCGGCTCCTGCACCGCGGTGAGGCCCGGGAGTACGGCATCTGCGGCGTCGGTGTGCTCGAGCAGGACCGCCGGATGGCGACCACGATGGCGGAGCAGGGCGGCCTGTACACGCTCGTCCTCAAGCACCCGGACGGCACCCGGGAGTCCCGCGTCATCGGCAGCATCGTCGACTACCTCCTCGCCGTCGACGACCCGGACGCCGTCATCGAGAAGATGGCGCACCCGGACACGAGGATCGTCAGCCTCACCATCACCGAGGGCGGGTACAACTTCGACCACGTCACGGGCGAGTTCGTCGCCGACGAACCCGGCGTCGCGGCCGACCTGCGTGGTGACGGACCGCCGCACACCGTGTTCGGGCTCGTGGTCGAGGCCCTGCGCCGCCGCCGCGACCGTGGCGAGCAGCCGTTCACGGTGATGTCGTGCGACAACATCCAGGGCAACGGACACGTCGCCCGGGAGATGTTCACCGCCTACGCCCGGCTGCAGGACCCCGCGTTCGCCGACTGGATGGACGAGCACGTGTCGTTCCCGAACTCGATGGTCGACCGGATCACCCCGGTCACCGCCGACGAGGACCGCGCCTGGGTCCGCGACGAGCTCGGCATCGAGGACGCCTGGCCCGTGGTCGCCGAGCCCTTCTTCCAGTGGGTGCTCGAGGACGACCACCCCGCTGGACGCCCGCCGTACGAGCAGGCGGACGTGCAGCTCGTCGAGGACGTCGAACCGTACGAGCTCATGAAGCTCCGGCTGCTCAACGCCTCGCACCAGGGTCTGTGCTACTTCGGGTACCTCTCCGGCTACCGGTACGCGCACGAGGCCACGCAGGACCCGGCGATCGCCACGTTCCTCCGTCGCTACATGGACGAGGAGGGCACGCCGACGCTCCACCCGGTCCCCGGCATCGACCTCGAGGACTACAAGTCGACGCTCATCGAGCGCTTCCAGAACCCCGAGGTGCGCGACACCCTCGCCCGGCTCTGCGCCGAGTCGAGCGACCGGATCCCGAAGTGGCTCCTGCCGGTCGTCCGCGAGAACCTCGCCGCCGACCGCCCCGTGACGCTGTCCGCCGGCATCGTCGCATCCTGGGCCCGCTACGCCGAGGGGGTCGACGAGTCCGGCGACCCGATCACCGTCGTCGACCGCCTCGCCGACTCGCTCACGGCGATCGCGAGGACGCAGCGGGACGACCGGCTCGCGTTCATCGCGAACCGGCAGGTGTTCGGGGACCTGGTCGACGACGAGCGGTTCGTCGCGGCGTACCGCGACGCCCTCGACGGGCTCATCGCGGACGGGGCGCACGCGACGGTGACGCGCCTGTCGCGTTCCTGAGACGCGACCGCCGCTTGGACTGGGGGGACGGTGCGGGCTGGCGCCGCGCCTCCCGACCGCCTGCAGGTGCGTCCAGGGCGCTAGGGTCACGTCGTGAACCGGACGGACCGCCTCTACGCGCTCGTCGAGGAGCTGCGGGCCGCCGCGCCCGCACGACGGAGCGCCCGCCGACTCGCCGAGCACTTCGGCGTCAGCGTCCGTACCGTCGAGCGTGACCTCCGATCACTGCAGGAAGCCGGCGTCCCGATCTGGGGCGATCCCGGACGGACCGGCGGGTACACGATCGACCCGCGCGCCACGCTTCCGCCGCTCGGGCTCACCGTCGAGGAGGCGCTCGCCGTGGCGATCGGGCTCGCGACCCTCGGGAACAGTCCCTTCCGGGAGGCCGCCCGGAACGCCGCGCGGAAGGTCACCGCGGTGCTCACCGAGGACGACGCCCGACGGACGGCACGGCTCGCCGGGCGGGTGCACCTGCTCGAGGCCGGGGACCGGGTGCCGGCACCGGCCGCGCTCGCGGCTGCGCTCACCCGCGGTCGGGTGGTGCGGATGCGGTACCGGGACCGCACGGGCAGCGAGTCCGAGCGGACCGTCGAGCCGCTCGGGTACATCGGCAAGGGCGAGGACTGGTACCTGGTGGCGTGGTGCCGGTTGCGGGACGGCGTGCGGGCGTTCCGCGGCGACCGCGTGCTCGCCGTCGAGGAGACCAACGAGGTCGCGCCGCCGCGGGTCGTCCGGGGCGACGAGCTCGACATCCCGCACGGGGTGCTCCGTCCGGTCCTCGGCGACTGACCCGACCCGGCCGGATCCGGGGAACACCGACAGGACGGTGTCGCGGTGGGCGAGAAGGCTCGACCCGGGCGGTCACGGTGGTCGCCCGGGAAGGCACACCATGGAGTTCGCATCGATCCGGATCATCACCGAGGACCTGGACGGGATGGTGTCGTTCTACGAGCGCGTCACCGGGACCTCGGCGCGGCGACCGGCGCCGGTGTTCGCGGAGATCGTCACCGGCGGGGCAGTGCTCGCGCTGGCGACACCGGCCACGGTCGCGATGCTCGGCGACGCCGCTCCGGCCGCGCGGGCGAACGGGAGCGTGATCGTCGAGTTCCTCGTGGACGACGTCGACGCGGCGTTCGAACGGTTGCGCGAGGGCCTCGACGACGTGGTGCTACCGCCGTCCACGATGCCGTGGGGCAACCGGTCGACGCTGTTCCGCGACCCGGACGGGAACCTCGTGAACCTGTTCAGCCGGCCCGTCTGACCGGGGTCGTCACAGGTACGGCCTCGTCAGGAGCTCGACGTAGTGGCCGGACGGATCGAGCAGGTACACGCCGCGCCCGTCGTGCTCGGTGTTCGTCTCGCCCGGGCGCTGCCGCTGCGGGTCGGCCCAGTGCTCGCGGCCCTCGGCGGTGATGCGGGCGTACGCGCGGTCGAAGTGCTCGTCGTCGAGGAGGAACGCGTAGTGCTGCGGCGGGAAGTCGATCGGGGGAGCGGCGAACTGCAGGAGCACGCCGTCGGGGAGCTGCAGGTTGGTGAACGGGCCCCAGGACGGAGCCTCGGCTGCTTCGAGGAGGTCGACGAAGAACGCCGCGGACACCGCGGGCTCCTTCGCCGCGATGATCGTGTGGTTGAACGATGCGGTCATGCCGCACAGAGTAGCGCCAGGGCCCGACGGCCCTCAGCGGGGCAGTGCTGCGGCCCACCGGCCGATCGCGTCGTACGCGTGCTCCCGGACCTCGGGCACGGAGAGCACGACGTCGTGGAGCGCGCCGTGGAGTCGGCGCACGGTGACCTCGCTCCCGAGCGACAGCGCGCGGTGCGCCACGACGTCGACGTTGAGCGCGACGTCGGCCCGCGCCATGCCGTCGTCCCAGCGGGGCTGCAGCATGCTCTTGTCGCTGAGCATGACGAGCACCGGCACCTCGAGCCCGAGGCCGGCCTCGACCGTCGCCTGCCCGTCGAACACGGCGGCGAGCCAGTTCGGGTGCAGGGGGAAGCCCCGGTCCGGCCGCCACTGCTGGTCGTAGGTCCACGTCCCCTCGCCAGCTGCCGACACGGTGCGGGTGTAGAAGCCGGGGTCGACGGCGGGCATCGGCGCGAGCGGGTTGCGCCGCGCGCCGAGCTTGATCACCGGCGCGACGAGGGCCCGTCCGACCGCGCTGGCCTGGAACTCGAGCCACGGGCTGTTGAGGACGAGCCCGTGGACGCGCTCCGGGTGCCGCGCGGCCCAGAGCGACAGCGTGAGCCCGCCGGTCGAGTGGCCCATCGGCACGAGCTTCCGGTCGGCACCGGCGGGGTGTTCCGCGGCGATCACGTCGAGCGCCGCGGCGATGTCCTCGTCGTAGGTCGCGAGGTCGTCGACGTTGCCCGGCGTCTGGCGCGGCCGCAGGCTCCGACCGTACTTGCGGAGGTCGAGGGCGTGGAACCGGGCACCGAGCCGTTCGATGCGTTCGGCCAGCTCGACCTGGAAGAAGTAGTCCGACCAGCCGTGGACGTAGAGCACGTCGACGCCGTGCAGCGGGCCACCACGGTGCAGCAGCAGGTCGGCGGGGGACCGACGACGCCGGACGAGCGTCGCGACGACGGGCCCTTCGTGGTCCTCGCCGAGCGGCAGTTCGAGGCGTTCGAACGGCGCTCCGAGGACGTCCTCGCGCCACCCCGGGTCCGCCATCCGTCGAGGGTATCCGGACCCGCCCCGGGTGGTACCGCGGTACCACGTGGGCGGCCGCGAGATCGGTGCCGACGACGATGTGGCGGAGGGCCTCCGCTTCGTAGCGTTGCCGCATGATCGAGATCCAGAACCTGACGAAGCGGTACGGGCAGAAGGTGGCCGTCGACGACGTGTCGTTCACGGTGCGTCCCGGCGTCGTGACCGGCTTCCTCGGCCCGAACGGTGCCGGCAAGTCGACGACCATGCGTGCCGTGATGGGGCTCGACAGCCCGACGTCCGGCAGCGCCGTGGTCGACGGTCGCCCCTACCGCGAGCTCCGCGACCCGCTCCGACGGGTCGGCGCACTGCTCGAGGCCAAGGCGGTGCACAAGGGCCGCAGCGCGTACGACCACCTCCTCGCCCTCGCGGCGACCCACCGCATCCCCAAGACCCGGGTGGAGGAGGTGATCGGCATGACGGGCCTGGAGACGGTCGCGAAGAAGCGCGTCGGCGGCTTCTCGCTCGGCATGGGCCAGCGACTCGGCATCGCGGCCGCGCTCCTCGGCGACCCGCAGACGCTCATCCTCGACGAGCCGGCCAACGGCCTCGACCCCGAGGGCGTCGTCTGGGTGCGCCAGCTCGCCCGCAGCCTCGCCGCCGAGGGGCGCGCGGTCTTCATCTCCAGCCACCTCATGAGCGAGATGGCGCTGACCGCCGACCGCATCGTCGTCATGGGCCGCGGTCGCGTGCTCGCGGACACGGACCTCGCCGACCTCGTCGCGGCGTCCACCGAGCGGTCGGTGTCCGTCCGCACGCCCGAGCCCGATCGCCTCCTGACAGCGATCGCCGGCCCGGACGTCGCGATCACGTACGACGACGACGGGACGCTGCACGTCCGGGGCCTCGGCGCCGAGCAGATCGGCGAGGCCGCAGCGGCGTCGGGGATCGTCCTGCACCGCCTCGCCGCCACCCACGCCAGTCTCGAGCAGGCGTACCTCGAACTCACCCACGACGAGGTCGAGTACCGCTCGGAGGTCGCCCGATGACCGCCACGACCACACCCACGACGACCGACCGCCTCCGGACCCCGCACCACGCCGACGCCGACGCGTCGCGCGTGCGCTTCACCGGCGTCCTGCACTCCGAGTGGATCAAGCTCCGATCCCTCCGCTCGACGATCTGGAGCCTCGCCGTCCTCATCGTCCTGCCGATCGGCATCGGGGTCCTGCTGGCCTCGCTGGCGAACGACGGCGGCGACCCCGTCACCGGGGACGCCGCCCGGAACGCCCTCGTGCAGTACAGCACCGCCGGGGCCACCATCGCGGTGCTCGTGGTCGCGGTGATCGGGGCGCTCGTCGTCACCGGCGAGTACGGCACCGGCATGATCCGCTCGACCTTCGCCGCCGTGCCCCGGCGGTGGGAGGCGCTCGCCGCGAAGGGCATCGTGCTCGCCGCGGTCCTGTTCGTCGCGAGCGCGATCAGCGTGTGGGCGACGGCGTTCGCCGCCGTGCCGCTCGCGAACGCGAACCACGTCGAGGCCTCCCTCGACGCGAGCGTCGCGATGCCACTGCTCGGCGCCTCGGTGTACCTGACGCTCATCGGGTTGCTCGCGTTCGCGGTGGGGATCCTCCTGCGGTCGACCGCGGGGGCCATCGCGACGGTCCTCGGCCTCCTGCTCGTGGCGCCCGTGGTCGTGCAGCTCGTCCAGGGGTTCACGAACGCGAAGTGGCTCGGCACGGTGAACAACCTGCTCCCGCAGAACGCCGGGCAACCGCTCATGCAGTTCGGCACGGAGGACACCTCCGGCTGGCACGACGGGGTCCTAGCCTTGGGTGGGTGGAGCGGATTCGCGGTGCTGGCGGCATGGGTGGCCGTGGCGACGGTGACGGCGCTCGTCGCAGCGCAGAAGCGGGACGCGTGACCCGACCCGGACCCGTCCCCGGCGCCGTGCACGACGGCGCCGGGGACGTCACGCTGCCCGTCCCCCCGGGTCCGGTCCGTCGGCTCTGGGCAGCCCACCCGCGCGCGGCGGACGCGTTCCTGATCCTGTTCTGGGGCGGTCCGGAGTTCGCGTTCGCGATCGCCGGCGTGTGGCGTGCGGACACCTCGGTGACGAACACGGTCGTCGTGCTGGTCCTCGTGGCCATCGCGGTCTCCGGCATCCCGTTCCGACGGACCCGGCCGCAGGTGACCGTCGCGGCCGGCCTGGTGTCGGTGGTCGCGATGGCGTGGACCGAGGCGGGGTACTCGCCGATGCTCTTCGCCGCCTTCGCCGCGTGCGTCTGGTGGTCGCGGGCGGCCGGCTGGTGGAGCATCGCCCTGGCATCCGTCCTCGGTGCCGCGGCCACGGCCGTGCGGGTCTTCGTCGTCGCCCCCGGCTCCGGTGGGCTCGGCGAGGTCTTCGCCCCGGCGATGCCGGCCTTCCTCGTCATCGGGGTCCTCATCGGCACGACGTCGGGGGACCGTCGTCGCTACACCGCGGCGCTCATCGAACGGGCGCACCAGCTCGCCCGGGAGCGGGACCAGCAGGCACGCCTCGCAGCCGTTGCCGAGCGCGCCCGGATCGCCCGGGAGATGCACGACATCGTGTCGCACTCGGTGACCGTCATGGTGCGGTTGGCCGAGGGTGCGGCCGCCGGGCTCCCGCCGGACGGGCCGTCCGCGAGCGCGATGCGCGGCGTCGCCGACGTCGGCAGGAGCGCGATGACCGACATGCGCCGGATGCTCGGCGTCCTCGGCGACGGCAGAGCCGACCGCGACCGTGACCAGGACGGCGACAGCAGCGGGTCCGCCGATTCCTCACCGGACCGCCCGGCCCCGCAGCCCGCCGTCCGGGACGTCCCGCTGCTGGTCGACGGCTTCCGCACGCTCGGCACCCCGGTCGCGCTCGAGATCGTCGGCGGCCCGCCCGACGACGACGCCCTCCAGCTCGCCGTCTACCGCATCGTCCAGGAGGCCCTCACGAACGCCGTCCGCTACGCCCCGGACGCCCGCACGGTGTCCGCGTCGATCACCACCGACCCGGACGAGGTGGTGGTCGTGGTGTCCGACGACGGTCGTCGCACCGCTCCCGTGCAGCCCATCGGCGCCGGCCGCGGGCTCGTCGGGATCCGCGAGCGCGTCCACGCCCTCGACGGCACCGTGCACGCCGGCCCCCGCGACGCGGGCGGCTGGGAAGTCCGTGCCGCGATCCCGATCAGGACGGTGACCGCGTGATCCGGGTCGTGATCGTCGACGACCAGGCGCTCATCCGCACCGGGTTCCGGCTGCTCCTCGAGGCCCAGCCGGACATCGAGGTGGTGGGGGAGGCCGAGGACGGCGCCGCGGGGGTGCAGCTCGCCCGTGCGCACCGCCCGGACGTCGTCCTCATGGACGTGCGGATGCCCCGGGTCGACGGTGTGACGGCGACCGCGGCGATCGTCGAGCAGGTGCCGGACACGCGGGTGCTCGTCCTCACCACGTTCGACCTCGACGAGTACGCGTTCGGCGGGCTGCGCGCGGGAGCGAGCGGCTTCCTGCTCAAGGACATCAGCTCCGCGCAGCTGCTCGACGCGATCCGGTCCGTGGCGTCCGGCGAGGCCGTCGTCTCCCCGCGGGTCACGCAGCGCATGCTCGAGCTGTTCGGGAACCGTCTGCCCGATCCGGACGAGCGTGACCAGGACGCGGCCGCGGCGTTGACGCCCCGGGAGCGGGACGTGCTGCTCGCCATGGCCCGCGGGCTCTCCAACCCGGAGATCGCGTCGGCGCTGCACACGAGCGAGTCCACGGTGAAGACGCACGTCGGTCGGGTCCTTGCGAAGCTCGGTCTGCGTGACCGCGTGCACGCGGTCATCTTCGCGTACGAGCACGGCCTGGTGCGGGACGGTCGCTGACGCGACCCGACGGCGGACCGGTGCGGACGGTCGGTGACGCGACCACGGGCGGACGGGAGGCGCGGCGTGGGCCCGCACCGCGCCTCCCGTCCGCCGTCGGGTAACGATCCGTACCGGCTCGGCTCCTTCCCAGGCCGCACGGCGGACTTCTCCGGGAAAGTCCCGGCTGTCGTGCGAGGACGGCTGGGACGCTCCGGCCATGACGTTCAGACGTGCAGGGGGAGCCGCGCTCGGCTTCGTGGGTGGCAGTGTGCTCGCCGGGTTGCTGGTGGGGGTCGGCGTGACGCCGGTGCTGGCGGTGGCGGGCGTGGGGACGACGTCCGCGATCGGGGTGTTCGACTCGCTCCCGGAGTACATCGAGATCGGCCAGCTGCCGCAGCGCAACGAGGTCTGGGCGTACCGCGGCGGTCAGCCCGTGCACCTGGCGAACGTGTGGGCGCAGAACCGGCAGTCACTCACCCTCGACCAGATCAGCGACACGCTCGAGCACGCCGCGGTGGACGGTGAGGACAAGCGCTTCCGCGAGACGGGCGGGGTCGACGCGACGAGCCTGATCCGATCGCTCGTGAGCATCATCGCCTCCGGTGGGAAGGGCGGCTCGGGCGGCTCGACGCTGACGATGCAGCTCGTGCGGAACATCAAGCTCGAGCAGGCGAGCCAGCTCCCCACCGCCGAGCAACGGGACGCCGCGACGAAGGAGGCGACGAAGCGCACCGCGGACCGCAAGCTCGCCGAGGTGAAGCTCGCGATCGGTCTGGCGAAGCAGTACTCGAAGGACGAGATCCTCGCCGCGTACCTCAACATCGCGTACTTCGGCGACCAGACGTACGGGGTGCAGGCCGCCGCGCAGCACTACTACGGCAAGGACGCCACGGACCTGAGCCCGGCCGAGGCGGCGTCGCTCATCGCGATCGTGCAGTGGCCCGAGCGCCGGGATCTGTCGTCCCCGTCCCACTACCCCGACAACACCGCGCGGCGCGACGTCATCCTCCGGTCCATGCACGACCAGGGCCACCTGACGCGTGCGCAGCTCACCGAGGCGCTCGCCGCGGAGCCCTCCCGGTACGTCCGGCTCACGCCGCCGCAGCAGGGGTGCGAGGCCGTCGCCCGCGGCGCCGAGTACTTCTGCGCGTACGCGGTCACGGTGGCGCAGGACCTCCCGCAGCTCGGCCCGACGGAGGACCGGCGCGCGGATGCTTGGCGAACCGGCGGCTACCGCATCCAGACGACGCTCGACCTCGACCGCAACGCGGAGCAGAAGGCGCTGCTCGACCGGTACGACCCGAGCACCGAGTCGCGGTTCGCCCTCGGCGCCACGCTCGACACCGTCGAAGCGGGAACGGGCCGTGTCCTGACGATGGCGCAGAACACCGACTACGACCGGTCGCCCGACGCCCCGGCGACCGCGACATCGTTGAACTACGCGACCGACGAGGCGAACGGCGGCTCGACCGGGTTCCAGGTCGGGTCGACGTACAAGCTGTTCACGCTGCTGCGCTGGCTCGAGTCCGGCCGCAGCCCGGACGCGGTCGTGGACGGCACCCGGCACGAACGGAGCACCTGGACGCAGTGCGGGCAGACCATCGAGCGGGCCTGGAACCCGAAGAACGACTCACCGGGGCAGACCGGGCCGTACTCGGTCCGTCAGGCCACGGCGCAGTCGGTCAACGCGGCCTACGCGTCGATGGCCGCACAGCTCGACCTCTGCGACATCCGGGACGTCGCCGCCCGACTCGGCGTGCACCCGGCGCGCGGCGGCGAGCTCCCGGCGAACCCGGCGTCCGTGCTCGGGACGACCAGCATCGCGCCGCTCACGATGGCGGCGGCGTACGCGGGCGTCGCGAACGGTGGCCGGTACTGCGCCCCGGTCGTGATCGACCAGGTCACGGGGCCGGACGGCGAGGAACTGGGCGGCCAGCCGAGGACGTGCACGCAGGCGGTGTCCGCGACGGTCGCGGCGACGGCGTTCGCGGTGATGCAGGGGGCGTTCCGCGGTGGGACGGCGACCGGCGGCCAGACTCCGGACGGCGCGACGCTGTTCGGCAAGACCGGGACGACCGACGCGGCGGACCAGATCTGGCTCGTCGGGGGGACGACCCGTGCGGTGACGGCGTACTGGCAGGGGAACACCGACGGCGGGCAGGCGAACCTCCGGCACCACGACAACGTCGAGGGGACGTACGCGAGCACCAGGGCCGCGGTGTGGCGGCAGGCGCAGGCGGGGGTGAACGCCGCGCTCGGCGTGGGGTGAGGCACCGGGCCCTGTCCCGACCTGCGTTTGGTGGCTACGCTTCGTCCATGGCGGACAACGCCCTCGGCGACTACCTCCGCGCGCGACGCGAGGCCGTGCGCCCCTCCGACGTGGGACTGCGCGCGGACGGCAACCGGCGCCGCGTCGCCGGGCTCCGGCGTGAAGAGGTCGCCGTGCTCGCCGGGATCAGCGCCGAGTACTACCTCCGACTCGAACAGGGTCGCGAGCGGCACCCGTCGGACCAGGTCCTCGGTGGACTCGTGCGCGCGCTGCACCTCGGTCCGTCGTCCGAGGCGTTCCTGCACCGTCTGGTGCACGACCGCCCGGAGCGGGGCGGGCCGCCGGCCGGCACCCCGGACGAGATCGAGCGTCTCACGCTGTTCGTCGAGGCGCTCGCCGCCCCGGCCTACGTCCACGACCGGGTCCTCGAGGTCGTCGTGGCGAACCCCGCGGCCGAGGCGCTGTCGCCGGCGTTCCGCCCGGGCGTCAACCTCATGACGGCCGCGTTCGAGGACGACGCGCTCCGCGAGCTCTACGTCAACCACGACGAGATGACCGTCCGGCTCGTGTCGTACCTCCGCGCGCAGGCCGCGGTGCCGCCGCTCGACCCGAGGCTGCCCGAGCTCGTCGCCGGTCTGTCCGAACGGAGCCCGCGGTTCGCGGCGCTCTGGGCGCGGCAGGACGTCGAAGCACGCTCGAGCGGCGTCAACCGTCTCCTGCACCCGGTCGTCGGGCCGCTCGAGCTGCGCTTCGAACGCCTCTGCACGGCGGGCACCGACCACCCCGTGGTGGTGGTGTATCACGCCGAGCGGGGGAGCCCTTCGGAGGCGGCACTGGCGCTGCTGACGTCCTCATCGGTCCGGGCGACCCCGGCATGAAGCCCCTGGTCCTCGAGCCAGGCGAGGGTCGCGTCGGCGATGTCCCGCCAGCCGGAGTCGATCGTCAGCGAGTGGCCGCGGCCGGCGAACTCGCGGTACTCGGTCACGGACGGGCCGCCCTCGTACAGCTTGGCCACCGCGACGGTCACCGACCGGGGGACGGTGTGGTCCTCGGTGCCCGAGACGAGGAGCAGCGGCCCGCGCTCGGCACCGTGCGTCTCGATCGTCGCGGGTGAGTCCTTGACGAAGTTCGCGGTGGCGTCCTCGAACAGCGGCCGGCCCGGACCGGGGATCGTCCACGCAGCGAACAGCGCGTCGGACTCCTCCTCGGGGATCGCGTTCCCGAAGGCGTAGCGGAACTGCTTCGCGGTGAGCGCCACGGTCCGCTTCCGGTTCGCGGGGTTCCCGAGCACCGGCAGGCCGGCCCGGAGCTGGGCGAACGGCAGGATCTTCACGCCCTTGATCGGTGCCGGGTCGATGGCGACCGCTGCGCGGGCGAAGCCGTGGGCGAGCAGCTCCTGCGCGATGAGGCCACCGAACGAGTGCCCGACGACGACCGGTCGCTCGCCGGACTCCTCGATGATCGTGGCGTAGTGCCGGCAGATCGCCTCGATGCCGACGTCATCGAGGCCGCTGGGGTCGGCGCGTGTCGCCTCGACGGTCTCGAGGTCGCCTGGCCAGCCGGGCGCGGTCGGGGCGTACCCGGCGTCGGTGAAGTGGTCGACCCAGGGTTGCCAGGCGGACGCGTGGATCCACAGACCGTGGACGAAGAGGACGGGGACGGGGGTGGTACCGGTCATGTCGGGCTCCTGCTCGGTGGTGGGCGGCGACGCGGGGTGCGTCGCCCGGTGGGTGAGTGGGTCAGTTGGTCGAGGGGGTCGCGGGGTCAGAGGGTCTTGACGAGCCCGCCGTCGATGAGGAAGTCGGCACCGGTCACGTTGCCGGCGCGGTCGCTCGCGAGCAGCAGCACGAGGTCCGCGACCTCGCCGGGCTCGGTGAACCGGCCGGTGCTGAAGCCGCCCTGCGCCGCGATCGCCTCGCGCTTCGCGGTCTCGAAGTCGACGCCCCGCGTGGCGGCGACGGTCGCGGCGACCCCGTGCTCGCCGAGCCAGAGCGGCGTGGAGACCGGGCCGGGGCTGATCGTGTTGAACCGGATGCCGTCCGGACCGAACTCCTTCGACAGCGCCTTCGAGAGGTTCCAGACCGCGGCCTTCGCGGCGGAGTAGTCGACGACGAACGGGTCCGGCAGGAACGCGTTCACGGAGCCGATCGTGACGACGGTGCCGCCACCGCGTCGGCGCATGCCCGGGACGGTCGCCCGGATCGCCCGGACGGCGGAGAAGAAGCTCAACCGGAACGTCCGGTCCCACTCGTCGTCGTCGACGGCGAGGAACCCCTCGGTGCGTGGTGTGACCGCGCCGACGTTGTTCACGAGGACGTCCACGCCGCCGAGCTCCTCGGCACGCGCGACGAGTTCGGCGGCGCCGTCTGGGGTGGCGAGGTCGACCGTGACGGCGGTGACCCGTCCGGTGGCGACCAGGTCGGCGAGCTCGGGGGAGATCGTCCGGGATCCGGTGACGACGCGGGCGCCCTCGTCGACGAGGGCTCGGGCGACGGCGAGGCCGATCCCGGAACTGGCGCCGGTGACGACGGCCACCCGGTCGGTGAGGTGCAGGTCCATGGCCACACGCTAGGGAGGCCGGTCCGCCCGGCGCGTGCTCGCGCTTCTCCTGGTAGCCGCGCTCCCAGGATGCGTCCGGCGTGTGCAGCGGGGCCACAGACGGACGGGAGGCGCGGTGCCAGTTGGCACCGCGCCTCCCGTCCGTCAGGTGGTGGGGACTAGGACAGCTTCTTGCTGTCCTCGAGCCAGCCCGCGAGCTTCTGCATGTACTCGGCCTGCGAGACGTAGTCGAGGGCCGGGAAGGTCCAGCTGTGCACCTGGCCCGCCTGGAGCGCGGCGTTGTCGGCGAAGGTCGGCTGCTTCTCGAGGTCGGCGACCTGGTAGCCCTGCTGCGACAGCAGGATCACGTCACCGGAGATCTGTCCGGCGTTCTCCCACGAGTAGATGCCCCAGTAGAAGCCCTTCGGCTTCGGGTTGACGAAGTCGACGCCGTAGGACGTGTACATCTGCAGCGTCGGCTCGTCGGCCGGACGGGTGACGTACGCGCCGTCGCCGTCGGCGTACATCGAGACGACGGAGAGGTCGGTGTCCTTCGCGACCTTCTCGAGCTCGTCGGCGGCGGTGTCGAATCGCTTCTCGGCCTTCTCGACCGTGGACTCCTTCGCGCCCAGCGACTCGGCGAGGTCGGTGATCTTCTCGATGACGTCCTCGCCCTTGCCGCCCCACTTGACCTGCACGACCGGGGCGATCGCCTGGATCTGCTTCTGCTGCGCCATGTCCTTGAAGCCGTAGCCGGGCTGGGTGGTGTCGAGCGTGCCCTTCTCGTCGGTCGGGTAGACCGAGGTCACGACGAGGTCCGGCTTGAGCGCGGCGAGCTCCTCGAGGTCGATGTCGCCGTAGGCCTCGCCGAGCTGGGTGATGCCGTCCGTGTCGAGGTCCGTGAAGCGGGCGTCCTTCGCCATCGTCAGCTGCCCGAAGGTGCCGACGGGCTTGAGTCCGTACTCGATGAACGAGATGGCGAGGTCGTTGAGGACGACGACGCGCTTCGGGGTGTGGTCGACCTTGACGGTGGTGCCGGTGGCGTCCTCGTACGACCACGCGCCGCCGGACGCGGCGGTGCTGCCGCTGCCGGCGCTGTCGTCGGAGCTGTTCGCACTGGAGCAGCCGGCGAGGAGGAGGGCCGAGACGGCCACGGAGGTCACGAGGGCGGCACGGAGGGTGCTGCGGCGGGGGATCTTCACGTTAGGAGAGGCTAACCTAAGTTCCCGGCGGACGCGAGTTCCGTCTCACGACGGGTGTCGCGGAACGTGTCGTGCTCGTCGGCCTCGGGGACGATCATCGGTGCGCCCGTCACCGGGTCGGGGACCACCCGCGCGTGCAGCCCGAACGCCCGCTCGAGGAGCGCCGGCGTGAGGACGTCCTCGGGGGTGCCGTCCGCCGCGATGCCGCCGTCGTGCAGGACGACGAGCCGGTCCGAGTAGCGGGCGGCGAGGGTGAGGTCGTGCAGCACCATCACGACCGTCGACCCCTGCTCGCGGTTGAGCCGCCGGACGAGTCGGAGCACCTCGAGCTGGTGTGCCAGGTCGAGGTACGTGGTGGGTTCGTCGAGCAGGAGCGTCTCCGCTTGCTGCGCGACGACGAGCGCGATCCAGGCGCGCTGCCGCTGCCCACCGGAGAGGCTCGCGACGTCCCGGTGCGCGACCTCGGTGAGCCCCGTCGCGGCGATGGCCTCCTCGGCGACGGCGGCGTCGTCCGCGGTCCACGGCTTCGCCCAGGACTGGTGCGGGTTCCGGCCCCGCATCACGAGGTCGAGCACGCTCGTGCCGGCCGGTGCCACCGGGGACTGCGGCAGGATCGCGAGCTTCTTCGCCACCTGGCGGTTCGGTTCCTTGCGGATCGGCGCGCCGTCGAGGTGGACCTCGCCGGCCTGCGGCTTGAGCACGCGCCCGAGGGCCTTCAACAGCGTGGACTTGCCACACCCGTTCGCGCCGAGGAACGTCGTCACGGTGCCGCGTTCGATCCGGAGGTCCAGGTCGGTGAGGACGGGGTGCCGGTCGTAGCCGACCGAGAGGCCGCGGGCCTCGAGGACGGGCGTCGTGGTGCGGTCGGTCATCGGGACATCTCCTTGCGGTGACGGATGAGGAGCCAGATCAGGTACGGGGCGCCGATCACGGTCGTGACGATGCCGACCGGCACCTGCCACGGGAAGGCCGAACGGGCGAGGAGGTCGGCGGCGAGGACGAGCACGGCGCCGAGCGCTCCCGCGAGCAGGAGCGGTGGACGGTTCGTGCCCGCGAGCCGGAGGCCGATCTGCGGCACGACGAACGCCACGAAGCCCACCGGGCCCGCTGCGGCGACCGCGGCGGCGGTGAGGACGACCGCGAGGGCGATCACCACGAGCCGGTGACGCTGGACGGCCAGACCGATGCCCGTGGCGACCTCGTCGCCGAGCTGGCCGATCCCGAGTGCCGCGCTCGTGGCGAGGGCGAGGGGAACCGCGATCGCGGCGACGACCAGCAGCGGCCAGACGCTCGACCACGACGTGCTCGACAGACTGCCGACGAGCCACTGCGACGCCGCGGTGGCGACGGTGATCTTCGCCCGGACGAGCAGGTAGCTCGTGACCGCGTCGAGCGTCGCGCTCACCCCGATGCCCACGAGGACCAACCGGTAGCTCTGCACGCCGCCGCGCCAGCCCAGGCCGTACACGACGACCGCGGCGACGAGCGCACCGATCGTCGCCGCCACCGGGATGCCGCCGCCGAGGACGATCGACGACACCGAGTACGTGCCGCCGCCCAGGACGATCGCAGCCACGGCACCGACGCTCGCGCCGGACGTCACGCCGATGATGTCGGGTGTGCCGAGGGGGTTCCGCGTGAAGGTCTGCGTGAGGGCGCCGGCGACGCCGAGGGTCAGGCCGACGAGCGCTCCGGTGAGGACTCGGGGGAGGCGCAGGGTCTCCACGATGAACGCCTCTGGGCCGGTCTCGAGGCCGAGCAGGGACCGGATGACGGTCACCGGCGGGATCCACGTCGAGCCGATCGCCACGCCGAGGACGAGGAGGAGGCCGGCCGTGCCGATCGCGGCGACCGTGTACCAGAAGACGCGGGGGCGCCAGGGGAGCCCGATCGGGCCGACGACGATGCCGCGGCGGCCGGAAGTGCGTGCGGCGTCGGGGGCGGTCACAGCGACACCAGCGATCGCCGGCGGGCGACGGCGACGAACACCGGACCGCCGATCACGGCGAGGACGATGCCGACCTCCACCTCGGAGAACCCACCGATCAGCCGCCCGACCACGTCCGCGAGCAGCACCAGCGCCGCCCCGACGAGCGCCGACACCGGCAGGGTCCAGCGGTGTCCGGTCCCGACCAGCGCCCGGGCGACGTGCGGCACGGTGAGCCCGACGAAGCCGATCGGCCCCGCGGCCGCAGTGGCACCGGCGGCGAGCAGCGTGATGCCGCCGAGTCCGACGAGCCGCGCCACCACGACGTTCTCGCCGAGGCCCTTCGCCAGGTCGGTGCCGAGCCCCAGGGCGTCGAGCGCACGGACGTTGCACACCGCGAGCACCAGGCCGGCGACGAGGAACGGCCACACAGCGCCGAGCACGTCGAGCTGCCGGGCTGCGAGGGACCCCACCACCCAGAGTCGGTAGGCGTCGAGCGAGTCCTGGTCGGTCAGCACGACGAACGACGTCAGCGCGCCGAGCAGGGCGGAGACCGCTGCCCCCGCGAGTGCGAGCGGCACCGGGCTCGCCGTCCCGCTGCCCGCGATCGTCACCGAGAAGACGACGACGCTCGCCACGAGGGCACCGACGAGTGCGAACCACACGGTGGCGCCGGCGCTCGTCACCCCGAAGACGTAGACGCCGATGACGACGGCGAGGCCGGCGCCGGAGGAGACCCCGAACAGCCCGGGGTCGGCGAGCGGGTTGCGCGTGTGTCCCTGCATGAGGAGTCCGGCGATGCCCAGCGCCGCGCCGATCGTCGCCCCGATGAGCGTGCGCGGGATCCGCGAGCCCCAGACGATCGCCTCGTCGGTGCCGCTCCCGGTGCGGGTGAGGCCGGCGATCACCCGGTCGACCCCGATCCGGTTGCTGCCGAGGAGCATGCTCGCGACGGCGACGAGCGCGAGCACCACCACGAGGGCGACGATCACGGCGACCCGTCGACGGACGGCTGCGCGATGGACGCCGAGCGCCGCGTCCGGGTCGGTGGCACGGCCCTCCACGACGGAGGCCAGAGCAGGGATGGGGGCTGGCACGGAGATCATCTTAGGTTAGCCTTGCCTCATGGCGAAGACCCCGCGGCTCCTGCCCGAGAACCCCCGGCTCTTCCGCGCCCGTGTCCTCCGGACCGACCGGACCTCGCCGTCGATGCACCGCGTCACGGTCACCGGGGACGACCTCGGCGAGTTCCGCTACCTCGGGTTCGACCACTGGTTCCGGCTCTTCGTGCAGCGCCCCGACCAGGACGCGTTCCGCATGCCGGACCTCGACGGGAAGAAGTGGTGGCCGACGTTCCTCGCCATCCCCGAGGACGTCCGACCGCACTGCGCGAACTACACCGTCGCCGCCTTCCGGCCCGGGACCACGTCGCACCCGGCCGAGATGGACATCGACTTCGTCGTGCACTGTGGCCCGGACGGTGCGCCCGAGGGCCGTGCGGCGATCTGGGCCTGCGACGCCCGCCCCGGTGACGAGCTCGCGATGCTCGACCAGGGGTGCATCTTCGACTGCCCCGAGGACACGAGCGAGGTCGTCATCGCCGCGGAGGAGACCGGCCTCCCGGGAGTGGTCGGGATCGCCGCGTCCCTGCCGCGGGACACCGTCGGCCGCATCATCCAGGAGGTCCCGACCGCCGCCGACGTCCGCGAACTCGACGCCCCCGCCGGTGTGCAGGTCACCTGGATCGTCCGCGACCGCACGGACGCCCACGCCTTTCCCGGGCGCGCCGCCCTCGCCGAACTGCAGCGGCACGTGCCCGCGGACGACCGGGGCTACGCGTTCGTGGTGGGGGAGTCGACGCTCGCCACGGAGGGCCGGCGCCACCTGCACCGTGCGGGGCTGCCGAAGTCGCGCATCACGTTCTCCGGGTTCTGGAAGCACGAGGCGCGGGAGTCCGTGCCCGCCTGAGCCCGCCCGTTCTTTCCCAGAGCGCCCGCGATGGAAAGCGGATTCGGGCGTACCCGGTGCTTTCTTCCGACCAGGTACGCCCGATTCCGGCAGGTACGCCCGGTTCGGCCTGGTGGGCGCGGGCGCTGGCGCGGGGGCCGCGAGGGCCGCGGGGGAGTCCCTCGTTCCGCTCGGTACGCCCGGTCTTTCCCAGAGCGCCCGCGATGGGAAGCGGAATCGGGCGTACCCGGTGCTTTCCCCCGACCAGGTACGCCCGATTCTGCAAGGTGGGGACAGACGGACGGGAGGCGCGGTGTCAGCCGGCACCGCGCCTCCCGTCCGAAGTGGGGCCGCGTCAGCCCTTGAGGCCGGACCCGGTGACGCCCTCGACGATCTGCCGCTGGAAGATCAGGTACAGGATGATCAGCGGCAACGCCGCGAGGATCGCCCCGGCCTGGATGTCCGCGTAGCGCTGACCGAAGCTGCCCTGGACCGTGGCGAGCCCGACCGGGATCGTCATGAGGTCCGGGTTCGACAGCACGAACAGCGGCAGCAGCAGGTTGTTCCAAACCCCGACGAAGGTGAGGATCGTGACGGCGGCGATCACCGGACGCGACAGCGGCAGGATGACCGACCAGTAGATCTTCCACATGCCGGCGCCGTCGATGCGCGCGGCCTCCTCGAGCTCCTTCGGGATGCCGTCGAAGAACTGCTTGAAGATGAACACCGCGATCACGGCGGGCACCTGCGGGAAGATCACCGACCAGTAGGTGTTGAGCAGACCCACGGCGTTGAGTTCCTGGAAGATCGGGATGATCAGCACCTGGGTCGGGATCATGATCCCGAGGATGATGAGCAGGAACGCGATGTTCCGGCCGCGGAACACGAGCCGGGACAGCGCGAACGCTGCCATCGACGCGAAGAAGACGGTCAGGACCGCCGTCACCACGCTCGTGATGGCGCTCGCGAGGTACCAGTTCCAGATGTCGCCGGACTGGAACAGCGACGCGTAGGAGTGCAGCGTCGGGTTCCAGTTCGACAGGATCGCGTTCGCGCCGAGGGCCGCGACGCCGTTGTCGGACAGCGACGTCTTCAGGGCGAACAGGCTCGGGATCAGCCAGATGATCGCGAAGACCGTCAGGACGATCCCCGACGCGATCGTGAAGCCCTTGCCCGAGACGCCGATCTTCGCGGCGTTGGCGGGTGCCGCGGCGGAGACGCCGGAGCGGAGCTTGGGGCGGGTGATGCTCTCGGTGGCGGTCATGTCAGGCACCGATCTCTCGCTTGGCGGCAGCGCGCTCGACGAGCTGCCGGATGACCGCGATCGCGACGATCACGATGAACAGGAGCACCGACGCGGCCGATGCGGCGCCGAGCCGGTTGTCGGTGAAGCCGACGCCGGTGATGAGCTGCAGCGAGACCTGGGTCGAGATGCCGGGGCCGCCGTTCGTCATCAGGTACACCTGGTCGAAGATCTTCAGGCTGGCGATGATCTGCAGCAGGATGACGAGCGTCGTCGTGCGGCCGAGGAGGGGCAGCGTGATCGACTTGATCTGCTGCCAGCTCGAGGCGCCGTCGACGGCGGCGGCCTCGTACAGCTCGCGGGGGATCTCCTGCAGGCCAGCCAGGTAGAGCACGAAGTTGAACCCGAGGGTCCACCAGACCGTGGCGATGGCGACGCCGATCATCGCGGTGTTCGGGCTGGAGAGGATGCCCGAGCCGGGTGTCATGCCGAGCGCGGACTGCATGCTCGCCCACAGACCGGTCGCCGGCGTGAAGATGAACACCCAGATGAGGGAGATCGTCGCCGACGGCAGGATGAACGGCAGGAAGAACGCCAGGCGGAAGAACCACTGGCCGCGGTTCATCCGGTTCGTCAGCACGGCGAACACGAACGCCAGGATGACCAGGGGCGGGGTCGTGTACAGCGTGAACTGGAGGGTGTGCCACAGCGCCGACCAGAAGTCCGACCGGGTGAGCATCTCGGCGTAGTTCGCGAACCCGGCGAAGCTGCCGAGCCCGGTGCGGACCGTCGAGGTGTTGAAGAAGCTCGTGACGATCATCCAGATCGTCGGGCCGAGCAGGAAGGCGATGTAGAAGAGGCCGAAGGGGGCGAGGAACAGCCACCCGCTGCGGCCCTGGCCACGGCTGAGTGAGCCGGAGGCGGAGCGGAGCCGTCGCGGCGCCATGGTGGCGTCCGTCGGACGGGTCAGAACTGGTGTCGCGGTCACGTCATCGTGCCTTTCGCGCGGTGTTCACGTCGATCGTGGGATGGGCTCGCCCGGTCACAGCGGGCTCGGAGTCTTGAGGTAGGTCGCCAGCTGGCCCTTGATGGCACTGAGCGCGCTGGCGGGGGACGAGCTGCCCTGCTGCACGAGGGCGAGCTGTGCACCGACGATGCCCTCGAAGGTCGACCCCGACCCGCCGTACCAGGCGGCGTCGTCGAACACGGCGGTCTCGGCAGCGGCGGCGTAGTTCGACTGCGGCGTCAGCTTCTTGTAGGCGGTGCTGTCGAACGTGGGGATGTAGGCCGGCACGTGGCCGCCTTCCGCCCAGGTCATGCTCTGCTCGAGCATCTGCTTGATGAACAGCATCGCCTGCTTGCGCTGCTCGGGCGTCCGGTCCTTGCGGGGGAGCACGAACGTGTGCGAGTCGGCCTGGGTCGCCGGCTTGTCGTACAGCTGCGGGATGGGCGCCATGCCGAACTTCAGCCCCTTGATGGACTGCGCCGTGCTGATCTCCCACTCGCCCTGCATGAAGAACCCGACCTTGCCGGTGAACATCAGCGACTCGGCGGTGGCGTAGTCGAGGGCCTTGTTGAGCCAGCCCTGCTTCACCCACTTCTGCGTGCGGCTGGTGACCTCGTTGTAGGCGTCCTCGTTCACGGTGAGCTTCGAGCCGCCGTCGCTGATGAACGGCGTCGCGTCCTGGATCTGGTTGTAGAGCGTCCAGAAGAAGCGCCACGGGGTCGCGGTCTCCGGGACGACGTTCGCGACGTTCAACGCGTTGCCTCCGGTGACCTTCGACACCGCGGCGAGGGCGCTCTCGAACGCGTCCATGCCGGACAGGTCCTTGAGCTTGCCGTCAGCGTCGAGCAGGCCCGCCTTCTGGCAGATGTCAACGTTGTAGAAGAGGACGAACGGGTGGGTGTCGAGCGGGATCGCGATGTTGTTCCCGTCGGTCTTCTGCGCCGCCCAGGCCTTCTGGTTGAAGTCACTGGCGCTCAGGCCGACCCCGGCGAGGTCGTCCGACGTGATCGGGTCGAGCAGGTCGCCGTCCCAGAGGGGCTTCGCCCGGGTCAGGTGCGAGACCGCGACGTCCGGTGGCTTGTTCCCGACGGTGGCCAGTGTCAGCTTCGAGTAGTACGGGTTGCCCCACGCGAAGGTCGTCGCCTGGATCGACGACGAACCACCGTGCTGCTTGGCGTACCCGGCCTCCATCGCCTGCATGCGCTCGCCGTCACCGCCACCGAAGAGGTTCCAGAAGACGAGGGTCTCGGGGTTGAGGGCACTCCCGGCGAGGCCGGCGGCGAGCGGGCTCGAACAGGCGGCGAGGGGCAGGACCGTGGCGGCCGCTGCTCCGGCGGCGAGGAAGCCGCGGCGCGACAGTCGCGTCGTGGGTGTGTCTGGGCGGATCGGCATGGCATCACTCCATCGGGACGGGCCGAACACGGGAGCAGGGTCGGTGCTCCCGCCGAGGCATCGCTGCTTCGGGACGGAACAGCGGGTCGATGCTCCGTGAGCGCTCACATTAGCGCTCGACCCCATCATCCGCCACCCCTTCCAACCAGGCACGGAAACCGGTAGCGTTTTCGTTAGGTGAGCGCTCACTTTTCGTGACGGCCCGATTCGTCCACCGGACGGTCCGTCCCGCTCCCCGCACGACCAGAAGCACCCGCTGTAGCACGATCGAAGGAGATCCATGCCCCGCACACACCTCGTCCTGGACGCCGCGTTCACCGTGGGGCCGGTGCGCCGTCGCCTCTTCGGCGGGTTCGTCGAACACCTCGGACGCCACGTCTACGACGGCATCCACGAGCCCGCGCACGAGACCGCCGACGAGCACGGCTTCCGCAAGGACGTCATCGACCTCGTCAAGGAGCTGAACGTCTCGGCCATCCGCTACCCCGGCGGCAACTTCGTCTCCGGCTACAAGTGGGAGGACGGCGTCGGCCCGGTCGAGCAGCGGCCGAAGCGGCTCGACCTCGCCTGGCACTCCACCGAGACGAACGAGGTCGGCCTGCACGAGTTCCAGCACTGGCTCGACCAGGTCGGCTCGGAACTCATGCTCGCCGTGAACCTCGGCACCCGCGGCACGGCCGAGGCGATCGAGCTGCTCGAGTACGCCAACATCGACGCCGGCACCGCCCTGTCCGAGTACCGCAGGTCGAACGGCCGTCAGGAGCCCTTCGGGATCTCGATGTGGTGCCTCGGCAACGAGATGGACGGCCCGTGGCAGCTCGGCCACAAGAACGCCGACGACTACGGCAAGCTCGCCGCGATGACGGCCAAGGCCATGCGGCAGATCCAGCCCGACCTCGAGCTCGTCGCCTGCGGTTCCTCCGGGGCGTCGATGCCGACGTTCGGCGAGTGGGAGCGCACCGTCCTGGAGCACACCTACGACGACGTCGACTACATCTCCGCGCACGCCTACTACGAAGAGGGGGACGACCTGCCGTCGTTCCTCGCCTCCGGCGTGAACATGGACCACTTCATCAAGACGGTCACCACTGCCGCCGACCACGTGCAGGCGCAGAAGAAGTCCGACAAGCGGATCGACATCTCGTTCGACGAGTGGAACGTCTGGTCGATCAGCAAGTGGAACGAACAGCAGAAGGAGTTCACACTCCACGACTGGCCGGTCGCCCCGCGCCTGCTCGAGGACGTCTACACGGTCGCGGACGCGGTCGTCGTCGGCGGGCTCCTGATCTCGCTCCTGCGCCACGCGGACCGGGTCGCCTCGGCCTCGATCGCGCAGCTCGTGAACGTGATCGGCCCGATCATGACCGAGCCCGGCGGGCCGGCCTGGCGCCAGACGACGTTCTTCCCGTTCTCGGTGACGTCGCGCCTCGCGCAGGGCACGTCCCTGCAGGTGAAGTCCTCGGGTGACACCGTCGACGGCGGCAAGCACGGCGAGGTCCCGGTCGTGGACTCGGCCGCCACGGTCGCCGAGGACGGCTCCGTCGCGGTGTTCCTCGTCAACCGGCACCAGTCCGAGTCGACCACGGTCACGATCGACCTCGCCGGCCTGGGCGCCAGCGGCGACGCCGAGGTGCGTGCCGAGGGTGTCTGGGACGACGACCTGCACGCGGTGAACGACCTGTCCGACACCGAGCGCGTCGGGCTCCGGACGAACGAGAGCGTCCGTCGCGACGCGGACACCATCACGATCGAACTGCCGCCGGTCTCGTGGACCGCGGTCTCGATCGGCTGATCGGGGAAGAGGCGCCTCGGCGGACACCACGGTGAGCGTCGAGTGAGCACGGAGGGCGTCGGGTCGCGTGAGCGGCCCGGCGCCCTCCGCCGTCCGGTGGGCCGTCCGGCGGGCCGCCGTCCGCGGGGCCGCCGTCCGGCGGCTCCGACGTCCGGCGGGGCCGCGGCCCGGCAGGGCCGCCGGACGGCGCGGCGTCAGTGGTGCAGGGTCTGCCGCGGGTACTCGCCGAACGCCTGCACGTACGCGCCGGAGAACCGGCCGAGGTGCGAGAAGCCCCATCGGCGTGCCACGGCCCGCACGCTCGTCGACGCAGGGTCCGCCTGCGTCAGGTCGATCCGGACGCGGTCGAGTCGGAGCCGCTGCACGTACCCCATCGGGGTCTGACCGAGGTTCCGCTGGAACGACTCCTGGATCGACCGGACGCTGAGGCCCGCGGCGTCGGCGATCTCGGCCACGGTGAGCGGCCGGTCGACGTGGGTGTGCACGAACTCGACGGCCGCCCGCAACCGTCCCATCCGGGGCAGGAGCACCACGTCGGGCAGCCCCGGGACCTCCGGTGGGTAGAGGTCCAGGAACGCCGCTGCGGCGTCGCGGGTCAACGTCTGCCACAGCAGGGACGCGACGCCGTTGTGGAGCTCCCGGGAGAGCAGCGTCATCTGCGCCCGCCACCGCGCGACGGCGACCCGGTCGAGCGGGCGGAGGTGGTCGAGCGCCAGGTTCGTGACCCGCCCCGTGGCGAGCCGCTCCGCCGCCACGTCGTGGACGAGGGCGCGCGAGAGGTGCACCAGGCGCTGGTCGTGGTCCTGGAAGTCGAACACGAACTCGCGGTCCGTCGGGAGGAGCATCGGGACGCCCAGGGTGAGCGGCACACGGTCGACCTGCACGTCGGGGACGCCGGACCCTTCCGTGATCCACTGCACGATGTAGTCGTCCGTGCGGGGGACGGCACCGCGGATGCGGCCGGTGATCCGGGAGCGGCGGAGCGTCAGTGCGTCGTCGCCCACGGCCGTGTACCGGTACGTGAACGGCTGGTCCGTGACGGACGCCGCCCAGTGCTTGCCCGCGTACAGGCCGCCGATCTCGGCGACTGCCGCGTCCGGCCGGGTGCCGATGGCCTCGAGCCGGACGCTCCGGCGCGCCTCGATCGCGACGGACGCGCGCGCCTCGAGATCGGCGGACGCGCGAGCATCGATCGCGGCGGACGCGCGGGCCTCGATGTCGGCGGACGCGCGCGCCTCGACGGCCGCGCCCGCCTCGACGGCCGCGCCCGCCTCGGCGGCCGCGCGCGCCTCTGCCGCAGCCCACTCCTCGGTCGACCCGCAGTCGCGGAGCCACCGCTCGATCGCGATGCTCATGTCAGGCGGAAGAAGTCGGCGTACGACGGCTCGATGCCGTGTCCGGCGGTCCGCAGGCGGACGTTCGCGGCGAGGACCGCCGGATCGGTGAGCCCGGTGCGCCGCCGCCACTCGGCCGTCGTGGACGGGAGCTCGTCGGCGCTCATCGGCGGCGCGTAGGTGGTGCGCGCGGCAGTGCCGTGCGGCGAAGTGCCGATGGCGAAGCTACTGGTCAACTCGATCACCCCTGATCAGCTCGGAGACGGCGGGTCGTGTCCGCGGCCGGGGTCTGGGGCTGCTGTTCGCCACGCTAGGTGAGTCACTGCGGACCCGCAAGGTTTCTCGTGTCCGACCGCCCGGACCGTCCGCCGAACGCAGGAACGAGCCCCGCTGGCGGCCTGACGATCCGCGGTGGTGGTATCGCTGGGCTGAGCGGGACGAACGAGACCGACGCGGACTCGACGCAGTGAGAAGCAGTGAGAAGCAGTGAGAAGGCGGGCGGTCGTGAGCTACGGAACCCGGCTGCTGGACGGGGTACTCCCCACGGTGTCACTGTGATGCGCACCGACGACGCCCGCCCGGTGCCGGACGGGGACCGCGATCGCAACACGGGAGCTCTCGCAGCGGCGTTCGCGCACCTGCCGGTCGACGGCGTCGCGATCTCGACGCTCGGCGCCCCGTTCGGTTCGGAGACCGTGAGTGCGAGCAACGCGTTCGCCGCCCGGCTCGACGAGGTCCAGCTCGACCTCGGCGAGGGGCCGATCTGGCAGGCGCTCCGTTTCCGGACCGTCGAACTGCAGCCGGAACTCGGTGCGACCGTGACCGAAGCGGGGTCCAGGTGACCGCACGTCAGGTGCTCGCGCAGGGACTGCAGCGCGCCGAGTCCGAGCGCGAGCGGCGTTGGAGCCCGGGTCAGTACTCCCGTCGGGAGGTCCACCAAGCGGCCGGGATGGTCGCCGCGCAGTCCGGGACGAGTCCGGCGGACGCGCTCCTGCTCCTCCGTGCCGCAGCGTTCTCAGCCGGTACGAGCCTCCAGTCCGTGTCCTCGGACGTCATCGCTCGCGTCATCGGCTTCGAGCGGCCACTCGACCCCGGCGCAGCAGGAAGGAACCCGACATGACGGAAGACCGCGAACGCCGTCTCATCGACGCGTTCGTCGAGGTTACCGGCAGTCTGGTCGCCGACTACGACGTCGTCGAGATGCTGCAGACCCTCGTCGACAACGCGACGGACCTGTTCGACGTCGACGCCGCCGGCATCATGTTGGCGAACCAGGACAGTGAGCTCGAGGTCATCGTCGCGACGAGCGAGCGGAGCAACCTGCTCGGCATCCTCCAGCTCGAGGCGGGTGAGGGCCCGTGCATCGAGGCGTTCCGGACCGGCACCACGGTGTCCGCGGACGATCCGGAGGACATGGGGCGACGGTGGCCGGTCTTCGCGACCGAGTCGGGGACCGCCGGGTACGCGTCCGTGCACTCGATCCCGCTCCGGGCTCGAGCTGCCGTCCTCGGATCGCTCAACCTGTTCCGGAACACCCCCGGCCACCTCAACGATCGTGACGCTGCGGCCGCCCGAGCCCTGACCGACGTCGCGACCATCATCATCCTGCAGCAGCAGAGTGCCGGCCACGCCGCCCGGGCGCAGGAGCAGTTGCAGCAGGCCCTGGACAGCCGGATCGCGATCGAGCAGGCCAAGGGCTTCCTCGCGCACACCCACCAGGTGGACATGGACACGGCGTTCGCACTGCTGCGCCGGTACGCGAGGTCGCACCAGATGCTGCTGCAGGAGGCCGCGCGCGGCGTCACCGAACGGACGATCGTGATCCCTCCGGCGCAGGTCCCCGACCCGGCCCCGAGCGCGACCTGACCGGAGCGCTCAGACCTTCGGCGGCCCGTGGCGGACCGCCCGCGCGCGCCAGGAGATCTCCTCGACGAACGCGCGGGTGTCCGGGCCCATCGGGTCCTCGGCCGCGTCCTCGACGAGCAGACCGAGCGCGGGGGCGAGCAGGAACGTCGTCGTCGTGGTGCTCCCGAACGCGTCGACTGTCGGGACGGCGACGGTGTCGGCGAGACCGGAGTGCGCGAGGGCGGCTGCGTAGTCGAGGACCGCGTCGGCGGCTTCGTCCGTGGTGAGGACGGCAGTCAGGCCGTAGACGATGTTCTTCATGGTGCCTCGCGTGCCGTGGTGGTCTGGGCGAGGGCGGCCTGCGCTCGGCGCGAGTCGTCATCCGGGGACGCGGGAAGGGCGCGGACCCGGGGCCGGACAGCTGACCGACCCGAAGCGGATCTTACGTGGACCCGGCTGACCGGCCTCTTCAGGCGATCGGCGGCGCGGCAGCCGTGCTCGCGCGTTCGACCAGCCGCACCGGCACCAGGTCCGCCGTGGAGCGCACGGGCTCACCCGCGATCTGGGCGAGCAGGTTCGAGACCGCTCGGCGTCCGACCTCGTCGAAGGACTGGTGCACGGTGGTGAGCGGCGGCCAGAACGAGTCGGACTCGGGGGAGTCGTCGAACCCGACGACGCTCAGGGTCTCGGGGACGGCGCGGCCGAGTTCGTGTGCGGCGCGGAGGACGCCGAGCGCGGTCTGGTCGTTCGCGGCGAACACGGCGGTGATCTCCGGCCGACCCGCGATCGAGCGCCCCGCCCGGTAGCCGGACTCGGCGCTCCACCCGCCGTGGAAGACCGGCGGGACGGTGCGGCCGGCGGCTTCGAGCGTGGCCTTCCAGGCGGCGAGTCGACGGGCGGCGGAGTACGAGGACGCAGGTCCCGCGACGTGCCAGACGGTTTCGTGCCCGAGGTCGAGCAGGTGCTGGGTGGCCTGCCGCGCGCCGTCGGCCTGGTCGGTGTCGATCGCGGGGTGCTGGGTGGTGCCGGTCGAGTCGATGACGACCATCGGGACCCCGTCGGGCAGGACGACCTCGGCGGTGTCGATGATGTGCGACTCGATGATGATGACCACGCCGTCGACGGCCTGTTCGTGCAGTCGCGAGAACGCCGAGCGGACGCCTTCCTCGGTGCGGGAGGCCATCGGCAGCAGCGTGATCGTGAAGTCGGCGGCACCGGCGGCGTCGGCGATCGCTTCGAGCGTGCGCATGTTGCCGTAGGACGCGAGCGTGAACATGATCACGCCGATCGTCCGGAAGTGGCCGGACCGCAGGGCTCGTGCCGCCCGGTTCGGTCGGTACCCCAGCGAGGACATCGCGCGCTGGACCCGGTCGCGGGTGTCCGGGGAGACGTTGTCGAAGCCCCGGGCGACGCGGGACACGGTCTGCATCGAGACCCCGGCCGCCTCGGCCACGGCGGCCATCGACGGGGATCGACGCGTACCGGACAGGTCGGTCGTCACGGGGCTCTCCGATCGGTGTGCAGGGACGTCGAACGCGAGGCCCCTCACCGGACGGTAGCGCATGTTGACGTTGCCATGCTATCGTCGCGGCGTTCGATGTTGACGTCAACATAGACGTCCACCGCACCATGCACCCGGACACACACGACGAAGGAGTCACATGAGCACGCTGGAAGCGCGCGCACCCGGAGCCACCGCCCCGGCCGCGTCACCGCGGCGCCGCGCGAAGCCCCGCGGCCGCTGGACGGGGTGGCTCTTCGTCGGACCGTTCGTCGTCGTCCTCGTGGCGATGCTCATCGTGCCGATCGGCTACGCCCTCTGGCTCAGCCTGTTCCGCGACCAGCTCATCGGCGGCAACCAGTTCGTCTGGTTCGCCAACTACGTCCAGCTCTTCCAGGACGCCAAGTTCTGGTCGGGCCTCGGCCGGGTCGCGCTGTTCCTCCTCGTGCAGGTCCCGATCATGCTCGGCCTCGCACTGGTCGCCGCCCTCGCGCTCGACAGTGCCCGACTGTGGGGGACGAGCTTCTTCCGCATCGCCGTGTTCCTGCCGTACGCGGTCCCCGGTGTCGTCGCGGCACTCATCTGGGGCTTCATCTACGGCAACCAGTTCGGCCTCACCGGCGCCGCGAACCACGCGCTCGGCATCGACCTGCTGCAGCCGTTCAGCCCGAGCTGGGTCCTGACGTCGATCGGCAACGTGGTCACGTGGGAGTTCCTCGGCTACAACATGCTGATCTTCTACGCGGCGCTCCGCACCGTCCCCGGCGAGCTGTACGAAGCGGCGGAGCTCGACGGTGCCGGCCCGCTGCGCACGGTGTTCTCGATCAAGCTCCCGGCGCTCCGCGGCCCGATGGTGATCGCCACGATCTTCTCCATCATCGGCAGCTTCCAGCTCTTCAACGAGCCGAACCTGCTGAAGACCCTCGCCCCGAACGTCATCGGCAGCGCCTTCACCCCGAACATGTACGCCTACTCGCTGTCCTTCAGTGGTCAGCAGTTCAACTACTCCGCCACCGTCGCGATCGTCATGGGCGTCATCACCGCCGTGATCGCCTACGTCGTCCAGGTCCGCGGCAGCCGCGAGGAGAACCGATGAGCACCGCCACCGTCACCGAGGCGACCACGACGCAGCGCGACCCGCGCGAGGAGGCGAGCCGCGCCTCCAGGCCGACCCGCACCCGCCGCCTGCGGAACGCGGAGGGCGGGCGCAAGCAGAAGCGTTCCGGCCTCCTCACCGCGGTGATGGTCGTCTTCGTCGTGTACTCGTTCGCGCCGCTGTTCTACCTGCTCGTGAACAGCACGAAGACGCAGACGTCCCTGCTGTCGACGTTCGGCCTGTGGTTCGGCGGGAAGTTCAACCTCTGGCAGAACATCGTCGACACGCTGACGTACAACGACGGCATCTTCGTGCAGTGGCTCGGCAACACGCTGCTCTACGTCGTCGTCGGCGCCGGTGGCGCGACCCTGCTCGCGACGATCGCCGGTTACGGCATGGCGAAGTTCCGCTTCCCGGGCCGGCGCGCGGTGTTCGCGGTCGTCCTCGGCGCGATCGCCGTCCCCGGCACCGCGCTCGCCGTCCCGACCTTCCTGCTGTTCTCGCAGTTCGGCCTGACGAACACGCCGTGGGCGATCATCCTGCCCTCGCTCATCAGCCCGTTCGGCATGTACCTCATCTGGACGTACGCGGTCGACGCGATCCCCGCGGAACTCCTCGAGGCCGCTCGCATGGACGGCGCCGGTGAGTTCCGGATCTTCTTCACCATCGCCCTGCGCCTGCTGGCCCCCGGCGTCGTCACGGTCCTGCTCTTCGCCGTCGTCGCCACCTGGAACAACTACTTCCTGCCGCTCATCATGCTGAGCGACCCGAAGTGGTACCCGCTCACGGTCGGCCTCAACCAGTGGAACGCCCAGGCCACCGGGTCCGGCGCGCAGCCGATCTACAACCTCGTCGTCACCGGATCGCTCCTCACGATCATCCCGATCGTGGTCGCGTTCCTCTTCCTCCAGCGCTTCTGGCAGTCCGGCCTCGCGGCCGGTTCCGTCAAGGCCTGACCCGGTCTGGAGGCGCGAGGCGGCCCCGCCACGCGCCTCCGCCTCCGGTGCACAGCAGCCCTACCCCCCCCCAACACGAAGAAGTGAAAGGCACCCCATGAACAAGCGTCTCCGGCGCGGCCTCAGCGCCCTCGCCATCGGCGTCACCGCAGCGATGGCCCTCGCCGCCTGCGCGTCCGGCGGATCGTCGTCGGGCGGATCGTCCGACGACATCACGAAGGCCCTCGAGAAGGGCGGCACGCTGACGTACTGGTCGTGGACGCCGTCCGCGAAGGACCAGGTCGCCGCGTTCGAGAAGGCCTACCCCAAGGTGAAGGTCAAGCTCGTCAACGCCGGCACCGGTGCCGACCAGTACACGAAGCTGCAGAACACGATCAAGGCCGGCTCCGGTGCCCCGGACGTCGCGCAGGTCGAGTACTACGCGCTCCCGCAGTTCGCCCTGTCCGACTCGCTGCTCGACCTGTCGTCGTACGGCTTCGGCTCGCTCGAGGACAAGTTCGCCGCGAGCACCTGGAAGTCGGTCACCGACGGCGACAAGATCTACGGCCTCCCGCAGGACTCCGGCCCCATGGCGCTGTTCTACAACAAGAAGGTGTTCGACAAGTACGACATCGCGATCCCGAAGACCTGGGACGAGTACGTCGCCGCGGCGAAGAAGCTGCACGCCGCCGACCCGGACGCGTACATCACCGCGGACTCCGGCGACGCCGGGTTCACCACGAGCATGATCGCCCAGGCCGGTGGCACCCCGTTCACCACCAAGGGCGACAAGGTCACGATCGACCTCGCCGACGCGGGCACGAAGAAGTGGACGAGCACCTGGGACCAGCTCGTCGAGCAGGGCCTGCTGTCGAAGACCGTCGGGTGGAGCGACGACTGGTACAAGCAGCTCGGCAACGGCCAGATCGCCACGCTCATCACCGGCGCGTGGATGCCCGGCAACCTCGAGGCCAGCGTCGCCGACGCGTCCGGTGACTGGCGCGTCGCCCCGATGCCGACCTACGACGGCGGCACCGCGCAGACCGCGAACAACGGTGGCAGCGCCGAGGCGGTCATGAAGCAGACGAAGAACCCGGCACTCGCCGCGGGCTTCCTCAAGTGGCTCAACTCGTCGAAGGCCTCCACCAAGGTCTTCATGGCGTCCGGCGGGTTCCCGTCCACCACCGCTGACCTCGACTCGTCGGCGTTCCTCGACGAGAAGCCGGACTACTTCGGCGGCCAGCAGATCAACAAGGTGCTCGTCGACGCGTCGAAGTCCTCGGACAACGACTTCACGTACCTGCCGTACCAGGTGTACGCGAACAGCGTCTACGCCGACACCGTCGGCCAGTCGTACGAGAACGGCACGTCGCTCGAGTCCGGTCTCGCGGCCTGGCAGAAGGCCCTCGCCAAGTACGGCAAGGACCAGGGCTTCACCGTCTCGTCCAAGTAGTCACACACCTGTAGAACCGGGGCCGTGCGGATCCTTCCGCACGGCCCCGTCTCCTGAGAGGGTCATCCCATGCGCTTCGCCATCGGCGACACCGACTTCCTGCTCGACGGCGAGCCGCACCGGATCCTGTCCGGCGCGATCCACTACTTCCGGGTGCACCCCGACCTCTGGGCGGACCGGATCCGCAAGGCGAAGCTGATGGGGCTCAACACCATCGAGACGTACGTCGCCTGGAACGCGCACGCACCGTCGCCTGCTTCGTTCAGCCTCGAGGACGGTCTGGACCTCGGCCGCTTCCTCGACCTCGTCGCGGCCGAGGGCATGCACGCCATCGTCCGCCCCGGCCCCTACATCTGCGCCGAGTGGACCAACGGCGGTCTGCCGTACTGGCTCTTCGCCGACGGGACCGTGGGGGTCCGGCGGGACGAGCCCGGGTTCCTCGCCGCCGTGCAGGGGTACCTGGAGCACCTCGCGCCCGTCCTCGTCCCGAGGCAGATCGACCAGGGCGGACCGATCGTGCTCGTGCAGGTCGAGAACGAGTACGGCGCGTACGGCTCCGACCCCGTGTACCTGCAGAAGCTCGAGGCGATGCACCGCGCGATCGGCCTCACCGTCCCGTTCACGAGCGTCGACCAGCCGATGGGCACCATGCTCGAGGACGGCTCGCTGCCGTCGCTGCACAAGACCGGGTCGTTCGGGTCCCGGTCGACGTCACGGCTGGCACGACTGCGCGAGGCGCAGCCCACCGGTCCGCTGATGTGCTCGGAGTTCTGGGACGGCTGGTTCGACAGCTGGGGCGAACACCACCACACCACCTCGGCCGCCGATTCGGCTTCGGACCTGGACGACCTGTTGGCCGCGGGCGGCTCGGTCAACATCTACATGTTCCACGGCGGCACGAACTTCGGCTTCACGAACGGGGCGAACGACAAGGGCGTGTACCGGCCGATCGCGACGTCGTACGACTACGACGCGCCGCTCGACGAGGCGGGGCGGCCGACGGCGAAGTTCCACGCGTTCCGTGCGGTGATCGAGCGCTACGCGCCCGTCCCGCCGCTGCCGGCGTCGATGGAGCCGGGTGGGTCGGGGCGCCTCGGTGTCGGCGCCGTCGGCGCTGTCGGTTCCGTCGGTGTCGGCCTGGAGGCGCGGGTCGACCCCGCCACGGACGTCGCCGTCCGTCTCGACCGCGTCGCGTCCCTCCGTTCCCTGCTGCCCGCACTCACCGAGTGGTCCACCCACGACGCCCCGCCCACCTTCGACGCACTCGGAGCCGCCTCCGGCTTCGTGCTGTACCGGACCGAGGTCGACCTGCCCAACGGCGGCGTGCTCACGGTCGGCGAGGAGGTCCGGGACCGCGCGATCGTCACCGCCGACGGTGTGGTCGTCGGCGTGCTCGAGCGCGAGCACCACGACCGCGCCATCGCACTCCCGCCCGTCGTCGGCACGCTCGAGCTCCTCGTCGAGGACCAGGGTCGCGTCGACTACGGCCCCCGGATCGGCGAGCCGAAGGGGCTGATCGGCGGGGTCGCGATCGGCGGCGTCCCCGTCGCCCGGTGGTCGGCGTCGCCGCTCGAGCTCGACCCCATCGCCCCCGGAGCGCTCGCGGTCCTCGACGCACTCGAGCCGTCGACCGGTGAGGCCCTGGGCGGCCCGGTGTTCGCGGCGGGGTCGTTCGACCTCGCGGTGGCCGACGACCGGTACCTCTCGCTCGACGGGTTCCGGAAGGGGGTCGCCTGGGTGAACGGGTTCTGCCTCGGGCGGTACTGGTCGCGCGGGCCGCAGACGACGCTCGCGATCCCCGGGCCGGTGCTCCGCGCGGGGCGGAACGAGCTCGTCGTGTTCGAGCTGCACGCGGCGGCGTCCCGGACGGCGTGCCTGCTGCTCGAGCCGGCGCTCGGCCACACCGAGGCGTAGCCCGGGGCCGGGCTGCCGGGGCGGGCGGGGTCCCGGGTAGGATCGGGCGTACTTGGTGGAATCGGGCGTACCTGGTCGGAACGTTCGGCAAGGTACGCCCGATCCCGCTTCCCATCGCAGGCGTGATGGGAAGAACACGGCGTCGAGGGGGACACCATGCTGGATGCGCTGAAGTCGGTGGGGCGGGTCGTCGTCCTGACCCTGCAGGTGCTCGCGAGGGCGTCGGACGGGCTCGGGTCCAGCGGGGCCGTCGGTCCGGGCGCCGCGCCGATCCCCCCGACGAAGCCGCCGGAGGAGTACCGGCCCTAGCGGGCGGCACCCTTCCGGACGTACTTGCCGTTTCCGGGCGTACCCGGTCGGAAGTTCCGCCCGGGTACGCCCGGATTCGCTTTCCATCGCGGGCGTCTTGGGACGGCTCAGTCCATCGCGTCCGTCGCGTCCAGCGCGTCGAGCTCGGCCACGGCACGGCGGGCGTCGGCGATCCGGTCTGCCTCCGGGCGCTCCCACCACTCCGGGCCGCGTTCGCCCAGCCCGTGCTTCGCCAAGCCGTTCCGGTGTCTCGCGGCGGCCAGGGCCTCGTCGTCGCCAGCCCGCTTCGCCTGCTTGACGGCGTTCCTGCCACGGCCGAGGTGCGACCGGAGCGCCGCCGCGACGTCCTCGGGGAGCGCGGGATCGGTGCGTCGCCAACGCCGGCCGTCGACGACGAAGAAGTGGTCGTCGGGTTCGGCGGGCATGAGTCGAGTCTGCACCGTCGGTGGTGTCCGGTAGACAGGTGGTGATGACCGAGATCCGCGTGCGCCCGATGCTCGACGTCCGCCGCATCTACGCGGAAGCCGCTGCGCTCGAACTGCCGCGCGGACAGGAGATCGTCGAGCGCTGGCCCGACGCAGAGATCGTGCCCGTCGCGTCGCACTGGAACATCCCCGAGGTCCACGGCGACGAACGCAACGTGCAGCGCTGGGTCCGCATCAAGACCGAGGCGCTCGTGCTCGGCGTGAAGAAGTCGCTCGTGACCCGGCCGAACGGGCGCTCCGCCGACTTCATCGCCCCGTCCACCGCGAACGGCTGCGCGATGGCGTGTGCCTACTGCTACGTGCCACGCCGGAAGGGCTACAGCAACCCGGTCACCGTGTTCGCGAACATCGACCAGATCACCAAGCACGTCGCCCGGAACATCGCGAAGCAGGGCCCGAAGACCGAACCGAACCAGTGCGACCCGGACGCCTGGGTGTACGACATCGGCGAGAACAGCGACTGCTCGGTGGACGCGATGATCAGTGAGAACGTGCGGGACCTCTGCGACCTGTTCCGGATGAGCCCCACCGCGAAGGCATCGTTCGCGACGAAGTACGTCAACCGCGACCTGCTCGACTGGGACCCGATGGGGCGCACCCGCATCCGGTTCTCGCTCATGCCGCACGAGACCGCCAAGGTCACCGACATCCGGACGACGCCGGTCGCCGAGCGGATCGCCGCGGTCAACGACTTCGTCGACGCCGGGTACGAGGTCCACCTCAACTTCTCGCCGGTCATCCTGACGCCGACGTGGGAGTCCGACTGGGCCGAGCTCCTCCGGCAGGTCGACGACGTGCTGTCGCCGGCGGCGAAGGAGCAGCTCGCGGCCGAGGTGATCTTCCTCACGCACAACCAGCCGCTGCACGAGGTCAACCTCGGGTGGCACCCCAAGGCCGAGGAACTGCTGTGGCGTCCGGACCTGCAGGAGCAGAAGGTGTCGCAGAACGGCGCCGTCAACGTCCGGTACCGGTCGGGCATGAAGGGGCAGCTCGTCGAGCGCTTCCGCGAACTGGTCGCCGAGCACCTGCCGGCGTGCCGGATCCGCTACGCCTTCTGACCTCCCCGGTGTGCACAGGATCGGTACATGTGTACCGGTTCTGTGTACACTCGTCGCAGGAGGAGACGATGCAGCTCACGCAACCGCTCGCCACACTGGTCGGGCCGACGCAGGCGAACGCCCTGCGAGTGCTCTCGCGCACCGACGCCGGCATGACCGGGCGCCAGGTGTCTCGCGTCGCCGGTGCCGCGCAGCACACCGGGATCAAGCGAGCACTCGACAAGTTGGAGCAGGTCGGGCTCGTCCAGGTCGAGCGGGGGCTCCAGCACTCGTCCTACCGCGTCAACCGAGAACACCTGCTCTGGCCCGCCGTCGAGCTGAGCCTCAGAGCTGGGGACGAGCTCGAGCGACGCATCGCGGCGTTCGTCGAGGATGCCGACGCCGGTGTGCTCTCGGTGTCGATCTTCGGCTCGCTGGCGCGGGGGACGGCGACCGAGTCCTCCGACGTCGACCTGCTGGTGGTGTTCGCGGACGGTGTGGACACCGAGGTGGTCGTGCGACTCGGCGATCTCGTCCGCCGGTGGACGGGTAACGAGTGCCAGGTCTTCGACGTCACGCGTGCCGATCTCCGTCGGTTCGTGGCGGAAGGGGACCCGCTCGTCGGGTCCTGGCGGGACGAAGCGCGGACCGTCTTCGGACCGGACGTCCGGTCCCTGCTCTGATGGTCGGACGCGTCCGCGCCGTCGACAGCCGCGCGGTGGGCATGCGCCGTGACGAGGCGCTCGCGTACCTCGAGGTCGCCCGCCTCCTGGCGGATTCGTCGGACCACGCCGACTGGAAGGCTTCGGGGGCGAACGCCGTGCTCGGCGGCATCGCGGCGTCGGACGCGATCTGTGGCGCGGTGCTCGGGCACCACCACGTCGGCGACGACCACGCCGCGGCGCGGCAGTTGCTCGACAGCGCGTGCTCGCCCGACCGTCGGCCAGGAGCGCACTTCAAGCGACTCACGGACGAGAAGACGCACTTCCAGTACTCGGCCTCCCGCGTCACGCAAGAACAGGCGCGCCGACTGCTGACGGCTCTCGAACGACTCGTGGCCACGGTGGACGCCCTCCGCTGAGACGGCCGTGCCGGCGGCGTGCCGGATCCGCTACGCCTTCTGACGTGACGGCCGGTGCCGCTCGGCCATGGCCCGACGGACCTGGTCCCCGCGCAGCGGCGGACCGGACAGCGGGGTCCGCGGCACCCCGGGTGCCCGGAACCCGTCGAGCACCAGGTCCACCCACCGTCCGTACGCCGTCGGCGCCACCCGGCCGAAGGTGCGGATCGTCTCGGCGATCGACAACTGCAGGACCGCGACGTCGGCCAGTGCCGCGTCGGACCGGACGACGCCGGCCGCCTGCCCCGCGGCGAACAGCCCGTCGATCCCGTCCTGCACGGCGACGCGGAGCGCCAGCAGCCCCGGTGCTTCGCGGTAGTCGGTCGTCATGAGCTCGCTGAACCCGGTGCGCCTGGCCTCGATCGACGCGGTCTCCCGGACGAACGTCGCGAATCCCGCCCACGGGTCCGTCGCCGACAACTCGAGGCACCGCTCGACGAGGTCGAGCACCTCCTGCATCGGTTCGGTGAGCACCGCCTCCCACAAGGAGGCGCGGGTCGGGAAGTGCCGGTACAGCGTCGCGTTGCCGAGTCCGGCTGCGACCGCGATCGGTTCGAGTGGAGCCTGGAGGCCGTGGTCGGTGAACGCGGACCGGGCCGCGTCGACGAGGGACTGACGGTTGCGCGCGACGTCGCGTCGCAGCGGGCGCGGGTCGTCGGTCATGTCGCCAGCGTAGTTCGGCCGCTCGGGAATACGGGGAGTGGTCCCCGGTTTGAAACGGGGACTGTTGTCCGTTTCGTCATCACCAGGAGCCTCCCGTGCACATCGCCGCCATCGTCCTCTCGCTCGTCCTCGCCCTCGCCATGCTCGGTTCCGGAGTGATGAAGCTCATCCGGAACCCACGCATCGTCGCCTCGATGGAGGCCGTGCACGTCACGCCTGGTCAGATGACCGTCCTCGGACTGCTCGAGGTCGCCGCGACCGTCGGCCTGGTCGTCGGGCTCTGGTGGACGCCGCTCGCCATCGCGGCCGCTATCGGTGCCGTGGTCTACTTCGCCGGTGCCGTGATCGCACACCTGCGTGCGCACGACCGTGACCTCCAGGGCGCGGTCGTCCTGCTGGTGCTCGCGGTCGCGACGCTCGTGGTGCTGCTGCTCGCGCTGTAGCCGGCCACCGACCTGCGCCGGCCGCCTCAGGGGATGAGGCGGTCGGCGCGGTACCGGGCGAACAGGTCGGTGAACGCCCGCTCGGTCCGCCGGTACCCGGTGAACCCGGCCTCGCGGCTCTTGCTCATGTCGGTGACCACCTCCATCGCCCGGCCGAGGTCGGCGTCGGTGTGCCACCACGATGCGAGCCGCGCGATGTCCGCCTCGACCAGGCTGTGCCGCTCCGCGATCCCGGCCCACTCCGGTTCGTGGGGCACCATCTGCTCCTCGAGGGGCCTGATCCGGTCCGTGTAGCCGACGACGCGGGCGGGATCGACGCCGAGGTCCGCTGCGAGCCGCGGCCACATCCAGCGCCAGCGGAACACGTCGCCGTCGACGATGTTGAACGCCTCGTCCGCACCTTCGGGCGACGTCGCCGCCCAGACCATGTGCTCGGCGAGGAGGCCGGCGTCGGTCATGTCCGTCAGGCCGTTCCACTGCGCCTCGCTCCCAGGGAAGACGAAGTCGAGGCCGAGCTCCTTGGCCAACGTCGCCTGCACCGCGATCGTCAGCCCCATGTTCATCGCGTTGCCGACCGCGTGGCCGATCACGGTGTGGGAGCGGTGCACGGACCAGGTGAAGCCCTGGCGCTCGGCGGCGGCGAACAGCTCGTCCTCCTGCGCGTAGTAGAAGTTCGGGGTGTCGAGCCGGGGCTCCTCCTCGTGGAAGGGCGTGTCCGGCATCTCGCCCGCGGCGTACGCCTCGAACGGGCCGAGGTAGTGCTTCAGCCCGGTCACGAGCGCGACGTGCTCGAGCGGAGCGTGGGACAGGGCGGCGAGCAGGTCACGGACCATGGCGCCGTTCACGCGGATGTTCTCGGCCTCGGTCTCCTGGCGCTGCCACGCGGTGAAGAAGACGTGCGTCGGCTGCTCCCCGGCGAGTGCGACGCCGAGCGAGGACGGGTCGCGCAGGTCGGCGGCGACGGTCCGCACGCCGTCCCGGGCGATCGGGCGGCGGGAGAGCGCGGTGACCCGCCACCCGTCGGCGAGCAGGTGGTCGACGAGCGCCGAGCCGGTGATGCCGCTGGCGCCCACGACGAGGGCGTGGTGGTCGGTGGACTGCGGAGTGGTGTCGTCGAGTGTCATCGACGTGCCCAACACTCGTCGCCTTACTGGTGTTCCCCGGGCCGGGAGACGCGTCCTGTGACGAAGAACAGGGCCACGAGGCCGAGGACCGGGTAGAGGAAGCTGAAGATCCCGGCGAAGCCGATGAGCCCCGCGTCGCCCGACGTCGCGGAGGTCGCGTCGACGCCGCCGGTCGCGAGGATCGTCGTCGGGTCGGTGGCGGCGTGGAGGAGCATGGCCGGGACGATGCTGCCCGTGACGCGCATCGACAGGTAGAGCATGATGCCGACGCCGAAGGTGTAGAAGACCGTCAGCGCGACGGCGAGCGGCGCTGCCCCACCGATCCCGTTCACGGCGTGCATCAGGCCGAAGAGCACCGCGGACAGCAGCGCGACCGTGCGTTCGGTGTGGTGACCGCGGCGGAGGAGGGTGACGGCGACCCCACGGGCGATGAGCTCTTCCGTGAACCCGACGCAGAGCCCGAGGAACAGCACCGCGAGGACGACCTCGACCGAGTACGCCGACCAGTTCGTGGCGACGACCCGGACCACGATCGGGATGATCAGCAGCGCGACCGCGATCCACATCCACCGTCGCCCGGGGACCGGTTGCCGCCCGAAGACCTCGCGGCCCCAGCCGAGCGAGCGGACGAACACCCAGGTGAGCAGTCCCATCACCAGGATCGGCAACGCGACCCCGATGACGACCGGACCGGGCGTCGCGAGCAACTCGCGCGAGCCCGTCCCGCGAGCGAGCGTGTGCGCGTTCACCCAACCCAGTCCCTCGTAGACGGCGAGGTAGACGACGACGACGAGGACGGCGCGCCACCAACCGCCGCGGTCCCAGAACCGCTGCCAGCTCACCGCGGCCGCCGGATCCGGATCGGGCCCTTGGCCGTCGAGGGGTCGACGACGCTGCCGTGCTGCGTGATCTCGACCTCGCCGCGGGCCATCATGCGTCGGGCTGCCCGCCGGGCCGGCTCCATCAGGTCGCGCCAGTCGTCCGGGTCGATCGACCGGGCGACCTCGGACGGGCAGATGCTCGACGTCCGGGCCCGAGCGGCGAGGAGCTCGTCGATCCGTTGTTCGAGCGCGCGGTCGGTGGCGTCCACCCCGTGCTTCCGGCACGCGGCGGAGCACCACTTCGCCTCGGGCGCCGCTGACGACGGCATCCGGCGCCCGCACGAGGCGCAGGTGCGTTCCGCGTGCGCCGACTCCGACGCGTCGGCGTCGGCAGCTGTCCTGATCGCTCGTCCCACCCCTCCATCCTGCTCTCCCTGTCCGCTTCCGTACGCGGCCCAGGCGCCGCTGGCAGCATCGGGTCGGTGAACCCCGCCGACAGTGCACCCGACCGAGCCCCCGAACCCGCCTGGGTCGAGCACGCGATGTGGTGGCACGTGTACCCGCTCGGCTTCGTCGGCGCGGACGTGCGCCCCGGGACCGCCGTGCCGGACCGCTCCGTCGACCACCGACTGGGACGGATCGCCGGGTGGCTGGACCACGTCGTCGACCTCGGCCTGAACGGCCTGCTGCTCGGGCCGGTGTTCGCCAGCTCCACCCACGGGTACGACACCGTCGACCACTTCCGGATCGACCCCCGGCTCGGCGACGACGACGACTTCGACCGACTCGTGACCGCTGCGCACGATCGGGGCGTGCGGGTCCTGCTCGACGGGGTGTTCAACCACGTCGGTCGCGAGCACCCGGCGTTCCGTGCACTCGGCGCCGACGGGCCGGACGCGCCGACGGCCGACCTCTTCGCGGTGGACTGGGTCGGGTGGCAGCCCGGGGACCCCGTACGCACCGGGAACTTCGAGGGCCACGACATCCTCGTCGCGCTCGACCACGGCAGCCGCGCCACCGAGGACCTGGTCGTCGAGGTGATGACGCACTGGCTCCGTCGTGGGATCGACGGCTGGCGTCTCGACGCCGCCTACGCCGTGCCGCCGGCGTTCTGGGCACGGGTGCTGCCGCGGGTCCGGGAGCGCTTCCCGGAGGCGTGGTTCAGCGGCGAGGTGATCCACGGCGACGCGGCCACGATCGCACGGGAGTCGACCATGGACTCGCTGACGCAGTACGAACTGTGGCAGGGCATCTGGCACGGCATCGCCGACGGCAACTGCTTCGAGCTCGGGCACGCCATCGAGCGGCACGACGCCCTGCTGGAGACGTTCGTTCCCACCACCTTCGTCGGCAACCACGACGTCACCCGGATCGCGAGCGCCGTGGGGGAGCGGTTCGCCGAGCACGCCGCAGCGGTGCTGTTCACGGTTGCCGGCACACCCGTCGTCTACGCAGGTGACGAGTACGGCTGGACCGGGGTGAAGGAGGACCGCGAGGGCGGTGACGACGCCGTCCGCCCGGCCTTCCCGGAGGTCCCGCCCGAGGCGGCGCCGATCACGCACGCGCACGAGGCACTCATCGCGCTGCGGCGTCGCAACCCGTGGCTGCACCGGGCCCACACCGACGTGGTGCACCTCTCGAACACGGCGGTCGTCCTGCGGACGGCGACCGCTGACGCCGCCGTGGTGACCGCCCTGAACCTGGCGGACGACCCCGTCGAGGTGCCCGCGGCCGATGCGACGCGGGTGGAGGCGGGCGGAGGCGACGTCGAGGACGGGACCCTGCGCCTCCCGGCTGCCGGCTGGGCCGTCGTCACCCGCTGAACCGCAACGAGACTCGGGCTGGGCGACAGATCTCGCGTGTGGGAACACGAGAAGTGTCGCTCAGCCCGAGTCTCGGGCCGGCCGGCCGGGCCGGCCAGCCGGGCCGGCCGCGCGACCGCTACTTGCGCGCGGACGCCGCCCGGCGCTTGTTGAACACGTCGAACGCGACCGCGGCGAGCAGCACCAGGCCCTTGATGAGCGACTGGAACTCCGTCCCGACACCGAGGATCGACATGCCGTTGTTCAGGATGCCGATGATGAGACCACCGACGATCGCTCCCGGCACGGTGCCGATGCCGCCGGTCACGGCCGCGCCACCGATGAACACCGCGGCGATGGCGTCGAGCTCGAACCCGTTGCCCGCACTCGGCGACGCGAGGTTGAGCTGGCCCGTGAACACCACGCCGGCCAGGGCCGAGATGACACCCATGTTGACGAAGAGCAGGAACGTGACCCGCTTCGTCTTCACGCCGGACAGCTGCGCGGCGAGGGCGTTGCCGCCGATGGCGTAGATGTGGCGGCCGAACACCGCGCTCCGCATGACCACGGAGTACACGACGACGAGCAGTCCGAGGATCACGAGGACGATCGGCGTGCCGTTGTAGCTCGCGAGCAGCAGGGCCACGTAGATGACCAGCACCACGCCGAACGCCAGCTTGACGATGAACCACGGGAAGGGCTCGCTCTCGAGCTGGTACTTCCGGCGGGTGGCGCGACCACGGAACGCGACGACCACCATGACGGCCGCGGCGGCGAAGCCGAGGATCATCGTGAGCGGCTCGTAGCCCGAGGTCCCGAAGGTCGGCAGGAAGCCGGAACCGAGCGACCGGAAGCCGTTCGGGAACGGCGAGATCTGCTGGTTCTGCAGGGCGATCTGGGCGGCACCGCGGAAGGCGAGCATGCCCGCCAGGGTCACGATGAACGCCGGGATCCCGAAGTAGGCGATCCAGAAGCCCTGCCAGGCACCGACGAGCGCGCCGATCACGAGGCAGAGGACCACGGCCACCGGCCAGGGCAGCCCCCACTGCGTGATCATCACGCCCGCCATCGCACCCGTGAAGGCGACGACCGACCCGACGGAGAGGTCGATGTGCCCGGCGATGATGACCATCACCATGCCGATGGCGAGGATGAGGATGTAGCTGTTCTGGACGATCAGGTTCGAGACGTTGATCGGGGCGAGGGTGATGCCGTTCGTCGTCACCTGGAAGAAGATGACGATGACGATCAGCGCGATGAACAGGCCGATCTGTCGGAGCTGCCCGGTGAGGTAGCCGGCGGCGGACTTAAGCGCGTTCATTGACAGGGGTCTCCCGTTCCTGGGTCATGTACTGCATGAGGACCTCGGGTGTGGCCTCGGAGCGGGGCACGTCGGCGGTGATCGTGCCCTCGGAGAGTGTGTAGATGCGATCGCAGATGCCGAGGAGTTCCGGGAGTTCGGAGGAGATCACGATGATCCCCTTCCCCTGGTCCGCGAGGCTGTTGATGATCGTGTAGATCTCGTACTTCGCGCCGACGTCGATGCCGCGCGTGGGCTCGTCGAGGATGAGCACGTCCGGGTCGGCGTACATCCACTTCGACAGGACGACCTTCTGCTGGTTCCCGCCGGAGAGCTTGCCCGTGACGACGTCGACGTTCGGCGCCTTGATGTTGAGGTTCTGGAGGAACTGCGTGGCGACGGTGGTCTCCTGCGACGCGTTGACGAACCCCCACTCGGCGAGCTTGCCGAGCGCCGAGCCGGAGATGTTCCGCTTGATGTCGTCGATCAGGTTGAGGCCGTAGCGCTTCCGGTCCTCGGTGACGTAGGCGATGCCGTTGTCGATCGCCTGCGACACCGTGTGCGTCTTCACCGGGGTGCCGCGCTTGTACACGGTGCCGCTGATGCCGGTGCCGTACGACTGCCCGAAGACGCTCATCGCGAGCTCGGTGCGCCCGGCGCCCATGAGTCCGGCGATGCCGACGATCTCGCCCGCGCGGACGGTGAGGTTGGCCTGGTGGATGATCTCGCGACTGGCGTCGAGCGGGTGGTGGACGGTCCAGTCCTCGATGCGGAGGAGCTCCTCACCGACCCGCGACTCGTGCTCGGGGTACCGGTTCGACAGGTCGCGGCCGACCATGCCACGGATGATCCGGTCCTCCGACACGTCGTCGGCGTGCATGTCGAGCGTCTCGATGGTCTGCCCGTCGCGGATGATCGTGACCTTGTCCGCGATCGCCTTGATCTCGTTGAGCTTGTGGCTGATGATGATCGCCGTCATGCCCTCGGCCTGCAGCGACCGGATGAGGTCGAGCAGGTGCGCGGAGTCGTCGTCGTTCAGCGCCGCGGTCGGCTCGTCGAGGATGAGGAGCTTCACCTTCTTCGACAGCGCCTTCGCGATCTCGACGAGCTGCTGCTTGCCGACGCCGATGTCGACGATCTTGGTGACCGGGTTGTCCTTGAGGCCCACGCGCTGCAGCAGCTCCGCGGCCGCCAGGTTCGTCTTGTTCCAGTCGATGAAGCCGCCCTTGGACCGCTCGTTGCCGAGGAAGATGTTCTCGGCGATCGACAGGAACGGGCTGAGGGCGAGCTCCTGGTGGATGATCACGACGCCCGACGCTTCGGAGTCGTTGATGTCGCCGAACTCCACGGGCGCACCGTCGAGCAGGATCTGCCCGTCGAACGTCCCGTGCGGGTAGACCCCGGAGAGCACCTTCATCAGGGTGGACTTGCCGGCGCCGTTCTCGCCGCAGATCGCGTGGACCTGGCCGCGCTCGACCTCGATCGAGACCCCCTGCAGGGCCTTGACGCCGGGGAACGTCTTGGTGATGTCACGCATCTCGAGGATGGTGTCGGTCATGTGGACCGCCTTCTGGGTCGTCCGCGCGTCGGCGCGCGGAAGGAGAAGGACGGGAGGCGCGGTGCGGGCCGGCACCGCGCCTCCAGTCCGGAGAGGGGTTGCGACTACTTCAGGTCGGCTTCGGTGTAGTAGCCGGAGTCGATGAGCACCTTCTGGTAGTTCTCCTTGGTGACGACCGTCGGCTGGAAGAGGAAGGTCGGGACGACCTTCACCTTGTTGTCGTAGGTCTTGGTGTCGTTGACCTTCGGGGTCTTGCCGGAGAGCAGGTCCTCGGCCATCGACGCGGACTTCTCGGCCAGCTGGCGGGTGTCCTTGTAGATGGTGGAGTACTGCTGGCCCGCGATGATCGACTTGACGCTCGCGGCCTCGGCGTCCTGACCGGTGATGGTCGGGAGCGGTCGGCTGCTGGTGCCGTAGCCCGCGCCCTGGAGCGCGGAGATGATGCCGATCGACATGCCGTCGTACGGGGAGAGCACGCCGTTCAGCGTCGTCCCGCCGGAGTACGACTTCGCGACGAGGTTCTGCATGCGGGCCTTGGCGGTCGCCGGGTCCCACTGCAGCGTGGCGGCCTGGGTGAAGCCGTCCTGGCCGGAGCCGATCTTCAGCGTGCCGTCGTCGAGGTACGGCTTGAGGGTCTTCATCGCGCCGTTGAAGAAGAACGTGGCGTTGTTGTCGTCGGGCGAACCGGCGAACACCTCGATGTTGAACGGCCCCTTCTTGCCGGTCTTCTTGCCGTCCGCGTCGAGCACGCCGAGGCCGGTGAGCAGGCTGGTGGCCTGGTCGACGCCGACCTTCTCGTTGTCGAACGAGACGTAGTAGTCGACGTTCTTGTTGCCGGTGAGCAGGCGGTCGTAGGAGATGACCTTGATGCCGGCCTTCTTCGCCGCGTCGAGCTGGTCGGAGAGCGAACCGCCGTCGATGGACGCGAGGATGAGGACCTTCGCGCCCTTGGTGATCATGTTGCTGACCTGCTGGACCTGCTGCGGGATCTTGTTGTCCGCGTACTCGAGGTCGACCTTGTAGCCGGCCTTCTCGAGGTCGCTCTTGACGGCGTTGCCGTCCTTGATCCAGCGCTCCGACACCTTGGTCGGCATTGCGACGCCGACGAGGGCGCCCTTGTTGTCGCTGCTGCTGCCGCCGCCGTCCGTGGACGCGCGGCCGCCGGCCGAACAGCCGGCCAGGGCGATGGCGATGCCGAGGGCGGCGACGCCCGCGACGATCTTGCGCTTCATCATCGAAGTACCTCTGTTCCTGCGCGTCGTCGTCGACGCGCTCGGTGCCGGGGCTGCTGTGCCCCGCGGGATCCGCTCATGTGAGCGCTCACATAATGGGGGGTTCCGTGACGGGGTGTCAACTCATCGTGACCGTTTCGCGATCTTGTCGCCTCGGTCGTACCGCGCGGTACGGTTGGCGACGTGACGACCACGACCGCGCTCGGGGGCGCCGGCGGCAGACCCCGCAAGGCGCCCACGATCTTCGACGTCGCCGAGCGCGCCGGGGTCTCGCACCAGACCGTCTCACGGGTCATCAACGGCGATCCGACGGTCCGCGAGCAGTACCGGACGCAGGTCGCCGACGCCGTCGCCGAGCTCGGGTACCGCCCCCGCGCCGCCGCCCGGGCGCTCGCCGGCGGACGCAGCCGTGCGCTCGGCATCATCACCGCGGGCGACGCGCTGTACGGGCCGTCGAGCACCGCGATCGGGTTCGAACGCGCCGCCCGCTCCGCCGGGTACCACGTGCTGCTGTCGACCCTGCCCGACGACCCGCGCCCGACCGACCTGTCCGGCGCGCTGACGACGCTGCTCGCCCAGGACGTCGCGGCGATCGTCCTGGTGGCCGCCGACAACCGGGTGCTCGACGCCCTCGCGTCGCTGACCGTGCCCGTCACGGTGCCCGTCGTGGTCGCGAACGCCGTGCAGCGCGATGCCGCCCGCGTGCCCACGGCACCCTCGGTGGCAGCGGTCGCGATCGACCAGTCCGCCGGGACGACGCTCGTGATGACGCACCTGTTCGACCACGGGCACCGGCGGATCGTGCACATCGCCGGCCCCGGCGTCTCGCAGGAGTCCGAGGTCCGTCGGGCCACCTACGAGCGGATCATGCGCGACGCGGGCCTCGAGCCGGTCGTGCTCGACGGGGACTGGACGCCGGCGAGCGGGTTCGCGGCCGCGCGGACGATCGACGTCCACACGGTCGACGCGGTCTTCGCCGGGAACGACCAGATGGCGCTCGGGGTCCTGCACGCGTTCGCGGAGGAAGGGCTCCGGGTCCCGGACGACATCGCGGTCGTCGGGTTCGACGACGTCCCCGAGGCCGCGCACTTCACGCCGCCGCTCACCACCGTGCGGCAGGACTTCCGGGCGATGGGGGAGCGGGTGCTCGACACCGTGCGGGCCCTCGTCGAGGGGGAGCCGCGGGACGAGACCCTGCTCGTGCCCGAGCTGGTGGTGCGGCGCTCCGCCTGACGCGCGCGGCGCGGGCCGCGCCGCGCGGGCGGCGCCGCGCGCTGCGGGCCG
>NZ_VEIY01000005.1 GCF_007680845.1 Curtobacterium pusillum
GGCACAACTACACGGGCACGCTGTTCGACCTCCTCAACCCGTTCGCCCTGCTCGCCGGGGCCGCGACCCTCCTGGTGTTCTTCACGCACGGGGTGGTGTTCGTCGCGCTGAAGACCGAGGGCGAGATCCGCGAACGTGCCAAGCGGCTCGCCACCCTCGCCGGCATCCTCACGATCGTCGTCGGCGCCGCGTTCCTGGTGTGGATGGCGTTCGTCCGGGCGACCCCGACCTCGCTCGTCCTGTCGGTCGTCGCCGCGCTCGCGCTCGTCCTCGCGGTGCTCTGCAACGCCTGGGGCAAGGAGGGGCGGGCGTTCACGCTGATGGCCGCCACGATCGCTGCGATCGTCCTGGCGATGTTCACGGCGGTTTTCCCGGACGTCATGCCCGCCACGAACGACCCGGCGAACAGCCTGAACGTGTACAACGCGTCCAGCGGCTCGTACACGCTCGGGGTGATGAGCTGGGTGGCGCTGATCTTCGTCCCGCTCGTGTTCGCCTACCAGGCCTGGACCTACTGGATCTTCCGCAAGCGCGTCTCGCGGGCACACATCGAGGGGCGGACGGCGCAACCGTCGGCGGCCTGACGCGGCCACATCCGGTCTGGTCACCACGCGGGCGTGGCAGGACGTTGTGCCCTGCCGCCAGTCGCGTCAGGGCGTGATCCTCTCCACATGAGCACAACGATCCCCCCGAGCACGACAAAACCCGCGGTCATGGACCTCGGAGTCCGCGACCGGATCCTCTGCTCCTGGCGCTCCGAGCGGTCCTTGGACGCGTCGACACTCGATGTGGCCGTCGACGTCGGCGGCAACCAGATCGTCCTCACCGGCGATGTCGGGTCGTACACCGATCGGGTGACGGCCCACGAGATAGCGTCTGGACAAGCCACCGGATTGCTCCCGATGCGAAACCGGATCGTGGTGCGGCCGCTCGAGTGCGATCCGACCGACCCGGACGCCGTCCTCCAGACCAGGGTGGAGCGCGCTGTCCGCGACGCCGCGCCACACGCCGACGTGACGATCTCCGCGAGGGACCACGTCGTCCGATTGTCGGGTCGACTCGGCGACGACGACGAACGGCGACGCGTCCACGCCGCCGCAGCACGCAGCCGCGGAGTGCACTTCGTCGATGACCGCACCACGATCGCTGCGAGTGACCCCCGTTCTGAACGGACCTTGGTCCCTGTCCCTCGTTCGCGGGCTGTGGAACCGTCGTCGTCATGAAGAACCGGACCGCTTCCACACCGCCCCGTCACCGCGCCGTCGAGGACCCGACCGAGAACCCTCCGAGCGTGACCATCGAGCTGTGTCCGACGGAGCCACTGGACGTCGAGACGTTGCTCAGCATCGGTGCGACGCTCCGCGCCGCCGACCGACTGCACCCACACGAGCGCTGAGCGCGATCGTGGACGCTCGAGCGACGACTCAGCCACCGCTGACCGGAGCCGCGGCCGCCTCGCGCCGCGCCTGGTGCGAGCTCGAACCAGCCGTACGCGCGGGACTCCTCAGCGAGACCAGCCACCTCGCGGTGGCGGGCAGGGGTGCCGGCCGAACGCCGTGCGAACGGACCGATGGGGCAGTCCTCGACTCCCCCGCCGTTCGCTGCGACCGCGTCCTGATCGCGATGGCCGACCTGCTCCGGACGGCGTCCGTTCCTCGCCGACGAGCACTGCGCTCAGCGCAGGTCGTGGTCGACACCGGGTTCCCGCTCGAGCGCGCCGTCGTGTCCGTCGCCGCGGCGCTGATCGTGGGGGAAACGGTGACCCTGGGGTTCGTCGGCGGCTTGGACCGAGCGTCGGCGGCCTACGTTCGGTCCCTGGCCGCACTGCTGCCCGGGCACGTCCTCCGCGTTCGCTTCGGTGATCGGCTTGTGTCGGGTGGGCACGACCGGGTGAGCTGGTTGTCTCCGTCCTGCTGCGCGGAGTCCTCGCCGTTCGACCTGCACATCCTCGACCAGATCGCCTCGCTTCAGATCGCCCCGGTGCTGCACACAGGCGCATCGGGGCGTCCTGCCGTACGCAGCGCGGTCCGTGGGACTTCTGACCCTGCCTCGGGGCGAGCACCCGCGACAAGGTGACTCCACGGGCGCCGATCGGCGCAGGACACCAGGTCCCGGCCACGCCCGTGAGGAGAGGTCATCCCATGAAGGCAGCAGTCGTCCACCAGCTCGGTCAGCCCCTCGTCGTCGAGGACCGGCCGCTCCCCACGCCCGGCGCCGGACAGGTCCTCGTCCGGATCGAGGCCTCCGGCCTCTGTCACACCGACATCCACGCCGCACGCGGAGACTGGCCGGTCAAGCCGACGCCACCGTTCGTCCCCGGCCACGAGGGCGTCGGCATCATCGAGGAGCTCGGTGACGGTGTCACGAACCGACGGATCGGGGACCGCGTCGCGCTCCCCTGGCTCGGACACGCCTGCGGCCACTGCCGCTACTGCGTGGAAGGCCGCGAGACCCTCTGCGAGCAGCAGCAGAACACCGGCTACTCCATCGACGGCGCCTTCGGGCAGTTCGCCGTCGCGGACGCGGACTACGTCGTCCCGGTGCCCGCTGGCGTCACCCCGGAGGACGCAGCCCCCCTCACGTGCGCGGGCGTCACGACGTACAAGGCCTTGAAGGTCGCCGGGATCACGCCGTCCGAGACCGTCGCCGTCTTCGGCGTCGGCGGTCTCGGGCACCTCGCGGTGCAGTACGCGCGGGTGTTCGGTGCGCAGGTCATCGGCGTCGACGTCGAACCGGCCAAGCTTCAGCTCGCCCGGGACCTCGGCGCGGACCGCGCCGTCGACGCGTCCTCCGGCGACGCGGCCGCTCAGATCCAGGAACTCGGCGGCGCGGACGTCGCCGTCGTGCTCGCAGCGTCCGCCAGCGTGTTCGAGCAGGCGTTCGCCTCCCTGAAGCGGGGAGGGCGCCTCGTCTGCGTCGCGCTGCCGGCGGACGGAACGATGAGCATCCCGATCTTCGACACCGTCCTCAAGGGCATCTCGATCATCGGCTCGATCGTCGGGACCCGGCAGGACCTCGCCGAGGTCTTCGCCCTGCACGCCGCCGGGCGGACCCGTGTCGTCTCGGTACGCCGGCCCCTCGCCGACGTGAACGAGGCGATGGCCGACGTCCTCGCCGGCCGGGTACCGGCCCGGATCGTGTTCGACATGCCGCCCGTCCAGCGAGAGCAGATCGTCGCCGAGGACGAGTCCACGTCGTCTGGAACGCGGTGATCAGCACGGGCCTCGCGGTCCACGACGACCGGACGCTCGGCGCGTCCGAGTGCTGGTCGCTCATCGGAGGAGTCCGGAGCGGCCGGCTCGTCCGGGGCACTGTATCCCAGGCGGAGGCCGTTGTCGTGGACTCCGCAAGCGGGTGCCTCGTCCTCGAGGGGCCCCTTCTCGGTGAGCTCGGTTCGGGCGGGAGAGCCGTGTTCGAGACGGGTGCTCAAAATCCGACGGGTGGCTGGAGCGTCATCGTCGTCGGCCACGCCGAACCGCTCGTCGTCCGGGTTGGACGCGGAGGACCGCTGCAGCGTTGGCGCTTCGACGTCCAGGAACTCAGCGGGATCGTGTTCACGTCCGACGCGCTCCGGGCAGGCCGGGCGGACGCCGTCCGTACCTGACGGGCGCCGAGCAGGAGCAGCCGACAGAGAACTTGCGGGCCGATCTGGAGCGACGAGGGCGAGGCTCGGTGCACGCTGCACCGGGCCTCGCTCCGTGCTGGTCGCCCAGCCTGCCCGTCCTCCTGTGCCAGGGTTTTCCGTTCGGTGGTACGTCTGTGTCATCGTTCCTCGCTCACGATGGGATCCGTCAGGCGCGAAGTGCCTCCCAACGAAGACGAACGGTCCGGGACGACGCAGACCGGCGTCTCGACGGTCCGGGACGAACTGGCCGATGATTCCCACCGCGTCGGGTCGACTGAGCTGCGCTCCGGAGCGGGATCGAGGCGGCAGAACAGAGCGCGACAAACGGCGTGATGTGGTGACGCACGTTCATCTGCGCCTCCTCCGAGTGTCCGAACGCCGCTGAACTGGGCCGAGGTCTTCCGCTGGATCTGCGCGCCGGACGGGGAACCGACGGGACGTTGGACCCTCCCGTAGGGCCGGCCAAGGCCGGACGGTGAGTTCATGACAGAACACAGCGTGAACCACCGTCCCGACGCCGACGTGAAGGCCGACGTCGAAGAGGAACTCGACTGGACCCCCGGTCTCGACGTCGCCGCGATCGGCGTCGCCGTCGAGGACGGCGTCGTGACGCTCACCGGCCAGGTCGACAACCACACCGAGCGAGTGCAGGCTGCCAAAGCGGCACTGCGGGTCGCGGGCGTTCGCGGCCTCGCCGAGGAACTCGACGTCCGAAGCCCGAGCGCCCGCACCGACGCCGAGATCGCCTCGGACGTCCGGGCCGCGCTCGACGCCGACGCGTCTGTTCCGTCCGACACGATCGACGTGCAGGTGCGGGATCGCATCGTCACCCTCACCGGCTCGGCCCACTGGCACTTCCAACGGCTCGCCGCCGTCCGGGATGCCGAGCGGGTCGCGTCCGTCCAGTTCGTCCTCGACCGCGTGGAGTTGACCCCGCGCCCGAGCGCGCCGGACACTGCAGAGCGGATCCGTCACGCGTTCGTCCGTCACGCCGAACTCGACGCCGACCGCATCGACGTCGCGGTCGTCGGCACGATCGTCACCCTCACCGGCCACGCCCGGACCTGGGCGGAACGACGGCAGGCGGAGATCGCGGCCTGGCGTTCGCCGCACGTCACCGAGGTCGACGACCGGATCGTCGTCGACGAGTGACCACGTGACGGAACGGGAGACGCGGTGCCAGCTGGCAGCGCGCCTCCCGTCCCGCCATGCGATCGAGATTCCGGTCAGATGGCGGACCAGCCGCCGTCGGAGGGAAGGACGACTCCGGTGACGTTCGCGGAGTCGTCGCTGAGGAGCCAGGTGATCGCGGCGGCGAGCTGCCCGGCGGTCGCGATCGGTGGGACGTTCGTCTGCATGTACGGTCCGAGCCGCTCGCCCGCGTAGTGCGACCGGAAGGGTGCTTCGATACTGGTCGCGACCGCCCCGGGTGCGACCGCGTTGCAGCGGACACCGGCGGGTGCGTAGAAGAACGCCGTGCTGAGCGTGAACCCGTTCACGGCGTGCTTCGACGTCGTGTACGCGGTTCCGGCCGCGGAGCCCCGGAGGCCGGCTTCGGATGACACGTTCACGATGCTGCCGGTCCGTGCCGTGATCATCTTGGGGAGGACCGCGCGCGTGAGCCGCATCACGGCGGTGAGGTTCACGGTGAGGACGCGGTCCCAGACGTCGTCGTCGAGTTCGGCGGTCGGGAGGAAGCCATCCATGATCCCCGCCACGTTCGCGAGGCCGTCGATGTGCTCGCCGGCCTCGGCGAGCACGCGGTCAATCGTCCGACGGTCGGCGAGGTCGCCGACGACGGTGACGAGACGTTCAGAAGCCACGTCGCCGACGAGTGCCGCGAGCCGATCCTCCAGGAGGTCGACCGCCACGACCCGGCTCCCTTCCGCGATGAGCCGTTCCGTCGTCGCCCTGCCGATGCCGGCACCCGCTCCGGTCACGATCACCGTCCGCCCGTCGAAGCGCGCTCTCGAGGTCGTTGCCGCGTCGTCCATGTCCACTCCCGTCGTTTCATCGCCGGTGGCCCCGGCTCAGGCCATCCCAGTCCGGACGCGCCGCACGCACCAGGGACTTCCGACCCGGCCGAAGGATCCGGGACCTTCGACACTGCGGCTGGCCGTTCCGCACGGGTAGCGTCCGGACGCACCGCGTCGTGATGGTCCGACGCGACACCAGGACGAAGGAGAACGTCATGTCAGTCGAGCACATCGTCGTCGGCGTCGACGACGCCCAGGCCAGCTGGACCGCGCTCCGTTGGGCGGCGAACCGCGCCGCCGACGGCGCCACGAACGTCGAGATCGTGCACGTGATGGAGTCCACTGACGCCGACGCCGCGGCTGTCCGCGCGCGGCTCGCCGAGGCCGCAGGGTTCGTCCGCACCACCGCGCCCGGGGCGACGGTCACCACCGCGGTCCATCGGGGCCCCGCGGCGGACGCGCTCGTGCGGGCAGCCGCATCGGAGGACCTCCTGGTCATCGGTGCGCACCGCACCCGACGAATCCGTTCCGCTGCGACCGGGTCCACCCCGGAGCGGATCGCCACCAAGGCGACGGTACCGACCGTCGTCGTCCCGGACGACTGGACGTTCGGCACGGGTCCCGTCGTCATCGGTATCGACGCTGCGACCGGGGGCCGCGCCCTCGCGTTCGGGCTGCACGAAGCACGTCGCACCGGCCGCTCCGTGCAGCTCGTGCACGCGTGGAAGGCGACCGCCCCGGTGGCCGCACATCCGCTGGCGATCCTCGCGGACCCCTCGGGAGCAGACGCGGAGTCCGCTCGTCTCGTGCTCGACGCCGCGTCACGCGCCGCCGCCGACCTCGAACCGACGGTCCCGACGCGCGCCGCGCTCTGGGAAGGCGATGCGGGTGAGGCCCTCACGAAGGCCGCCGTCGAAGCGTCGCTGATCGTAATCGGCCGACGGCACCGGACCACGATCGGCGGGGAATTGTTCGGGTCCGTCGGGCGCCAGACGATGCAGCGGTCGAAGACCCCGCTCGTCACCGTGCCGGAACCGACCGCCTGACCCGACGGACGGTCGCGTCGGAGCGTGCCCCGGGCTGCGCCGCCCGGAGCGCAGCGACGATCGTCACGACGTCGACGAGTTCCTGCAAGACGGCGCCGACCACGGCGGGGACGACACCGGTCAGCGCGACGAGCATGAGGCCCAGCGAAGCGCCCATCCCGACCCAGAGGCTCTGTCGGGCGATCCGGACGGTCTCACGACCGATGCGGACGGCGTCGACCACCCGTCCGACGTCCTCGACGAGCACGACGGCGTCAGCGGTCTCGCTCGCCGCGGTGGCTCCTCGCGCGCCCATCGCGACGCCCACGTCCGCAACGGCCAGGACCGGAGCGTCGTTGACGCCGTCGCCGACCATCAGGACTGGACGCTCCACGATCGCTCGGACCGCATCCACCTTGTCGCTGGGTCGGCACTCCGCCCGGAGGACCGGGACCCGGACCTCGTCCGCGACCGCTCCAGCCGTGGTGGCCGCATCGCCGGTGAGTATCGACACGTCCCGCACCCCGAGCGCTCTCAGCGACGCGATGGTCTCCCGGGCCTCTGGGCGGACCGGGTCGCGAAGCACGAGGCAACCGGCAGACGCGCCGTCGACGACGACGTACGACACCACTCGGCCGCCCAGGACGACGGCAGGCTGGGTCTGCGCAGCACGTCGACGAGCGAACCCCAGGGTGCCCACCGCCACATCCCGCCCCTCGACCTGAGCCGTCACCCCGTCCGCTTCCGACTCAACCGCCGACGTTACTCGCGCCAGCGAGATCCCCTCCGCCTTCGCCGTCTCGACGATGGACGAAGCGAGGGTGTGAGACGAGTACTGCTCCGCGCTCGCGGCCAGGCGGAGCAGCTCCTCCCGCCCCGGGCCGCCCGCGACCGTGACGACCCGTTCGAGCGTCGGGCGCCCGAGGGTCAACGTCCCCGTCTTGTCGAACACGACCGTCCGGACGGACGAAAGCCGTTCGATCACCGATGCGTCTTTCAGGACGACGTCCGCCTTCGCAGCACGACCGATGCCGCCCAGGAACGCCACCGGTGCCGCGATCAGCATCGGGCACGGCGTCGCGAGGACCAGGACTTCGGCGAACCGACGGGGGTCCCCGCTGGCCCACCACCCCAGCCCGCCCAGCGCGATGGCCAAGACCGTGAACCACGGGGCGTAGCGGTCGGCGAGCCGCACCGTCTGCGGCCTCGACTCCATGGCACCGGCGACCAGCTGGACGATCCGCTGGTACTCGCTCGCCGCCGCGGGCCGCAGGGCCCTGATGATCACCGCCGCGGGACCGTTCACCGCGCCACTCGAGACCGTCCCCGTCGCCACAACGCCGACGGGCACGCTCTCGCCCGTGATCCTGGAGAGGTCGAACGTGGCGCGGTCCGACACGAGTGCCGCATCGACGGGTACGACCTCGGACGGTCGCACGACCAGGACGTCACCGACTGCCACTTCGTCGACATCGACGTCCTCGACGATGCTGCCGCGGCTGCGGTGCGCGGTCCGCGGGACGTCGGACAACAGCGTCGACAGCTGCCGGGTCGCCCGCCGACGAGCGAAGTCCTCCAGCGCCTCACCCCCGATGAGCATCAGCACGATCACGAACGCCGCGAGCCACTCACCGACCGCGACGGTCGCGACGATCGCCGTCACCGCGAGCAGGTCGAGACCGAGTCGCCCCCGCACCATCGACCGCACCATCGACACGGCTTCGATGCCCGCGACGAGCACAGCCGTCGACGAGAACAGCCACGGCACGACGAATCCCGAACCCCCCAGCGTCAGGACGAGGCCGGCGACCCCGATGACGGAAGCGACGACCAGTCTCGTCCGGACGAACGCGCCCTCTGACGACCACGACATGGAACCTCCGACGCTCCGCGGACGGCACTCGCCCGCCTCGACGACCCTCGGTGCTGCGTCTCGGACCGGCAAGGGAAGAAAGTCCCTTCCCGTCCGGGGGGACCTTGGACCCTTCGACGGGTGTGCGGGCCCGCCTACGCTCTTCCGCACGCCGGCGAGCCAGCCGAGCGGACGTGAGGAGCGCATCATGACCCGGTACACCGTCGCCGTCGACGCCTCCGACGCTGCGCGCGAAGCCGTCCAGTGGATCGGAGAAGTCGCCGACCCACGTTCCGACTCCGTCCGCCTCGTCACGGTCGCCGAGCTCTTCGGCGAGCTTCCCTCCCTCGCTGAAGCCCGCCTGCTCGAAGCGAGGACGACCCTCCGGGAACAGCGCCCCGGGCTACAGATAACCACCGAGGTCGTCGGTGGGTGGACCGTGCACGGACTCGTCAGCGAAGGGGCAGCCGGTGACGTGCTCGTGATCGGCGGACGGCAGCGGCACCGGTTCGTCGCGAGCCTCCAGGGACGCGTCGCCGAGCGTGCCGTCGCTCGTGCCCTGACACCCGTCGTCGTCGTACCCGAATCCCGGGCGCACCACGACGGAGCGGTCGTCGTCGGCGTCGACTCCCGAAGCGCCGGCACCGCGCTCGTGTACGCAGCCACGGTGGCATCCGGTCGCCACCTGGACCTCGTGCTCACCCGAGCGTGGCAGGCACCCTTCGTCCGCACCCCCTACGGCATCGCCTACTACGAGGACGACCTCCCGACGTGGGAGCGCAAGGCCAACCTCGAGATCGAAGCCGCCCTCCATGCAGTCGAAGCCAGGTACCCGGCCCTCCCCACCCTGGGGCGCGTCCGACGGGGTTCCGTCGAAGGCGTCCTGCTCCGCGAATCGACCGCCGCCTCGATGATCGTCACCGGACGACGCCACCGCACCGCACTCGGCGGGCTACTCACCGGCAGCATTGGCGAGGCCCTCATGCACCGGGCGCACGTCCCGATCGCCGTCGTCGGCCCCCACGTGGCGCTCCCGTCCGACATCCACCGACCGGCGCCTCCTCACCCCGGGGACGGTCCCGGTGCGCGTGTGCCTTCGCGCAGCGCGTCGTCCGCACCGAACCGAAGCGACCGATGATGGCCTCGCACAACACGCTCGACGGCACGCGCCGGACCGGGATGCTTCCGGGCTCCGCCACGTTCCGGTGGGGCGTCATCACGCTCGCCGGCATCGTCGGGCTGACCGCCGTCGCGGGCGGCGCGCTCATGGTCTTCGGCCCTGCCGATGCGGTGTTCATGCCGCCGGTCGACCTCCTCGCCGGGACGGTGTTCCGCTCCTTCGTGATCCCCGGGTCGTTGCTCGCGGTCGTCGTCGGCGGGACGCAGATCCTGGCGGCAGCACTCGCGGTCATCCGGTCACGGTGGACGATGCTGGCCCTCACGCTCGCCTCGCTCGCGCTGCTGGTCTGGATCTTCGTGGAGACCGTGATGATCCCCTGGAGCGCCCTCCAAGCGGTGTACTTCGCCGTCGGGCTCGGCGAGATCGGACTCGTCCTCATCGGACTCGGTCTGCTGACCACCCGACGGCAGCGATGACCGTGCGCCGCCCGCTCGCCGTCGCCCCTTTCCGTCGAGCCGCCGACCCGACGAGGGGCGGATCGGCCAGGACCTGCGATGCAGCACGTTCCACGGTCTCGCAGGGCGTCCAGCGACCCCGTGGCCTGCGACGGGGGCCGCGACCTGCACCCTGATCACAGCACCGAACGGTCCGGCCATCGGTTCGACGCCGTGACTCCCGAACCGCGGCCCTCCGTCACACGAGCAGAGGGCGCCTGTGTGCGGGAGCACCGGTCCCCTCTGCTCGTCCGGGTCAGGAGGTGCCGGCGCCTCCGGGCGTCACTGCAGTCGGTTCGCCGTGGAGCACATCCGTCCTCCGTCCGGCTCGGTCCCACGGACGGGCGTCGGCGATGTAGAGCAGTTGGGCACCGAGCCCGAGCACGATCGTCGCCGTGGCGATGAGGACCCCGAGCACGGGGATGTGCAGCGCCACGACGAGGACCGCTCCGCCCAGGAGGGCCGTGACGACCGGCCCGCGTCGATCGCGGAGGATCAGGCGTCCGATCATGAACGCGCCGTACGGGAACGCCGCGAGGGTCAGGACGAGCAGGACCAACAGCCCTGCCAGGGCCAGAGGTGCGCCGATGACCGTCACGAGCAGGAAGAGCAGGGCGGGCGGAGCGGCGACTGCTGCGACGAAGCCGACCAATGCGGCCTTCCAGGGTGCCGCTCGGAGCCGGTCGGTCACCCGATCGAGCTGCCGGGGAACGAGGAGCCCGGCGGCCACCGTGACCAGGCCCAGGGCGATGAGTGCGTACAGCAGGCTGATCAGCCAGGACGCGAACGCTTCGCCGGCGGTGGGGCGATCCGTGGTCCGGTTCGGACGGACGTGCTGCACCGACCCGTCGACGTGATCGGCACGCAGGTGCGCGGTGTGGTCGCTGACGTAGACGACGTCCCCGCCGATCGTCCCGGCGACCGTCAGCCGGTCCACGCTGAGTCGCGCGTCGCGGCCGAGGTCGCCCGCGACCGAGATCGTGTTCGCCGCGGCGACGAGGTCCTTCCCGACGGTTCCTGACTGCGCGACGCTGACGGCCGACGCCGCAATGGTGGCGCTTCGGCGGATCGTTCCGGTGACGACGGCCGTCTGGGCTACGAGCCGGACGTCTCCGTCCACCTCGCCGGTGACGGTTACGGTCTGTGCGGCCGCGATGACGTCCCCGGTGACCCGCCCGCTGACGGTCACGTTCTGACCGGCAGCGTAGACGTCCCCATCAACGTTTCCCGCGACCTCGACGTCGGTGCCGCCGAGGAATTGCGGGCCGGTGACGCGCTCCGTCGCGCCGATCTTGGACGGGTCGTCCTGGGTCGTCGTGACGGCCGCGGCAGCGCCTCCGGTGACGGCTGTTAAGGCGACGACGATGCTGAGAGCGAGCGCTGAGCCCGGGACATGGCGGCGGGTGGGGTGCTGGGTGCGGTGTCTGGTCATCATGGCGGCAGTGTCGCGGGCCGTCCGTCGGAAGGACAGAGTCGGAGGTCCTTGCTCGGCGCTGGAAGGGAGCGCTAGTCGGCGGGACCTTCTGCCCTGCCGACGTCGTCCGTCCGCACCTAGCGTGCGGGGATCGGATGCGGCTGAAGCCGCTGGTGGGCGCAATCGCCGTCCACTGCGAAGGGAGTGATCATGACCGCCTACACCGTCGCCATCGACGACACGACTGCTGCTTGGAGGACTGTGGACTGGATCGCGGACGCCGTCGACCCTGCGACGGACAGCGTGCGGCTGGTCACCGTGAGCGAGTTCTACGGCGAAGCCCTGGCACGCTCCGAGGAACGGCTCTCGGCAGCCGAGCAGCGCTTGCGCTCGGCACATGTCGGACTCTCTGTCACGCACGACGTAACCGGAGGCCCGACCGCAGACCGACTCGTGTCCGACGCCGCGCGCGGTGACGTGCTCGTGATCGGTGGCAACCAGGTCCACACGTTCGTCGCTGCCGTCAGAGGACGCGTCGCCGAACGCGTTGTTGCGCATGCCGTCACCCCGGTCGTGGTGGTCCCGGAACGCTGGGAGCGCTCCGAAGGTCCGGTCGTCGTCGGTATCGACGGACGGTCCGCGTCCGCCGCACTGTCCTGGGCCGCTGACCGGGCCGCTCGCGGCCGTCGCGAGCTCTCCCTGGTGCGCGCCTGGGCGGTCCCGAGCGCGGTCGATGCCTATGCTGCGGTCTACCTTCAGGAGGACCGTGACCTCTGGTCGCAGGAGGCCGACATCGAACTTCGGGCCGCGCTCCGGGCGGTCGGCGCCGCGCATCCCGGTCTGCACGTCACCGGCGAAGCCGTCGAAGGGCAGGCCCGCGACGTGATCCTCCGGTCGTCCCGTGGCGCGTCGCTGGTCGTGGTCGGGCGTCGGCACCGTACTGCGCTCGGAGGGTTCCTCACAGGGTCGGTCGGAGAACGACTGATGCATGACGGGCACGTGCCGGTCTGCATCGTGCCCGAACCGGTGCACAGCGGCACGGGCGGAGAGTCCGAGCACCGTCCGGACCACCAGCACGCCGAGGTGCGGTGATGCGTGGCGGCAACGTCGTCGGCACCGAACGGATCGTTGTCGGTGTCGACGAGCACGAGGCCAGCGACCGGGCGGTCGACTGGGTCGCCGTTCGGCGGGTCGTACCCGGGAGCCGGGTGGAGCTCGTCACCGTCGCCAACGGGTGGGGCGGTGACGGACCCGCCCTCGACCGGAGGCTCGCCCGCGCCGCAGAGCGCCTGAGCGCGGCGCACCCGCGGGTGGACATCGCGACGTTCCGACTGGCAGGGGCGCCGGACCGGATGCTCGCGGACGCTGCATCGACCGCCGACCTGCTCGTCATCGGCAACCGGCGCCAGCACCGTGTCCGGACGGCCCTCGACGGGTGGATGCCCGAGCGCGTGCCCACGCTCGCCAACGGTCCAACCGTCATCGTCCCGGAGGACTGGCGGCCGACCCACGGAGACGTCGTCCTCGGAGTCGACGATGCCAACGGCGACACCGCACTCCGCTTCGCCGGCGCGCAGGCCGTCCGTGAGCACCGACGGCTCAGCCTGGTGCGCGCGTGGAACGTCGCCGACCTGGCCCGCGTCACGACGGTGAGCATCCTCGACGACCCCGAACTCGTCGAAGCGCGCGCACGGGAGATCCTGAACGACGCCGAACGCCTCCTCCACACCCGGTTCCCCGGACTGCAGCACCGCCCCGTAGTCGAGGAGGGAGACCCGGCCGACGTCCTCCGCAGATACGCCGAGAACGCCTCGATCGTCGTGCTCGGACGACACCACACCTCGATGCTGGGCGGCCGCTTCTTCGGCTCGGCCGCACACGAGCTCATCACACGGTCACCGACGCCGGTGTGCATCGCACCGCTGCGCTCGCCTGACCCGAGCCGAGCATGACGGCCTCGGTCGCGGTGGCACCGACCACAGCCGCCGGCGACGGCCTGACGACCGCCGAGGCGAGCGCGCGACTCGCCCAAGACGGGCCGAACACCGTGGGCACGTCGGCGCCAAGCCTCGTCCGCACGATCGGCGGGCAGTTCCGCAACGTCGTGCTCCTCCTCCTGCTCGGCACCGCGGTCGTGTCGGCGGTGCTCGGGCAGGTACAGGACGCTGTCGTGATTGCCGTGATCCTGCTCACCAGTGTCGGACTCGGCGCGGTCAACGAGTACCGCTCCGCCGTGGTGTCATCGGCGATGGCCGACCGACTGCGACACACCGCGCGCACGCTCCGCGACGGCCACTGGACGACGATCGACGTGCGGGACGTCGTGGTCGGCGACGTGGTCCGGCTGGGGGTCGGCAGCGTCGTGCCCGCTGACGCCGTCCTGGCCCGCGCGCAGGACCTGCAGCTCGACGAGAGCGTCCTCACGGGTGAGTCACGACCGGTGGACCGGAGCACCGGCGACCCGGTGTTGCAGGGCGCGGTCGTCGTCTCCGGCTCCGGTGACGCCCGGGTGACCGCTACCGGTGCGGCGACCGAGTTCGGCGGCATCGCCGCCGGTCTGCGGTCGCACGAGCCGGAGACGGCGTTTCAGGCAGGCCTCGCGCGGTTCTCGCTGCTGCTCGTCTGGGTGGCGGTCACGCTGATGGCCCTCATCGTCGTGACCGGGATCGCGTTCTCCCGGCCGCTGCTCACCACCGTCCTGTTCGCACTCGCAATCGCCGTCGGTGTGACGCCCCAGCTGCTCCCCGCGGTCGTGAGTACGGCACTCGCTGCGGGGGCCCGTCTCCTCAAACGGTCGGACGTCCTCGTGAAGCGTCTGGTCTGCGTCGAGGACCTGGGCGGCGTCGACGTCCTCGTCACCGACAAGACCGGCACGCTCACATCCGGAGGGCTCCGCTTCCACGAGGCGTTGGATCCCTCCGGCCGACCGTCCCCAACCCTCCTCGGCACGGCCCGGGCCACCGTCCCGGTGGACGCCCCGGAGGGAGGTACGGCTGGTTCCGTCGCCGACGCCCTCGACCGCGAGATCCTCGACGCGTCGGCGGCGATCGCTCCCCCCGGTGAGACACCGGTCGTGCTCGCGACCCGTCCGTTCGACCACGAGCGGATGACATCGTCGGCGCTGGTCCAGGGACCCGACCATCGCCGTCGTCTGGTCGTCAAGGGGGCTCCGGACGTCGTGTTGACGCAGTGCACCGACGTCGACCCCGCCAGTCACGACACCCTGCACCGGTTGCTCACCGCCGGGCGCCGCGTGCTCGCCGTCGCCACTGCGACCGTCCCGGGGTCCACGACGACCGCGGACCCGCTCCGGATCGGTGCCCCGTTCGCGCTCGAGGGCTTCCTCGTCTTCGAGGACCCACCTCGCCCGGGTGTCGCGGACGCCATCGGCGCACTGCACGAACTCGGCGTGCAGGTCGTCGTCGTCACCGGCGACGACCCCGTGGTCGCGGCCGGTCTCGCACGGGACGTCGGCATCCCCGTGGGTGCCCCGCTGCTCGGGAGCCAGCTTGGTGCTGCCGGGCCCGAGTCCCCTGGGGCACTCGCTGCCCGGGTTCTCGAGGCCGGTGTCGTCGCCCGGGTCCGCCCGGCGGACAAAGCGGTGATCGTCCGCGCTCTCCGCGACGCCGGGAAGACGGTCGCCTTCCTCGGTGACGGTGTGAACGACGCGCTCGCGCTGCACGCTGCGGACGTCGGGATCTCTGTGCTGTCGGCGACCGACGTCGCCCGGGACGCGGCCGACGTCGTCCTGCTCGACAAACGCCTCGACGCGGTCGCGACCGCCGTCCGCACCGGCCGCCGCGTGTTCGCCAACACCCTCAAATACGTGATGATGGGCACCTCGTCGAACATCGGCAACATGTTGAGCGCAGCCGTCGCCGCGAGCTTCCTGCCGTTCCTCCCGCTGCTGCCCGCGCAGGTCCTCCTGAACAACCTGATCTACGACCTCGGGCAGCTGGCAATCCCGTCTGACCGAGTGGATCCCGAACGACTCACGGCTCCCGCGCGTTGGGACGTCGGGGCGGTCCGCCGATTCATGCTCGTCTTCGGACCCGTGAGCTCACTGTTCGACTTCGTCACGTTCGCAGTCCTCCTCGGCGTGGTGCACGCCGGCCCGACGGAGTTCCGGACGGTCTGGTTCGTTGAGTCACTCCTGACCCAGTCGTTGGTCGTGTTCGTCGTGCGGACGAACCGGGTGCCGTCCTGGCGCAGTAGGCCAGGCCGGTGGCTCACCCTCGGGGCCCTCGGTTCGGCAGCCCTCGGAGTCGCGCTGCCGCTGAGCCCGGTCGGCACGCTCGTTGACTTCGCACCGGTGCCCGGGTCCCTGCTCGCGATCGTCGCCGCGATCGCCGTCATCTATCTGCTCCTCGTCGAAGGTCTCAAGGCGTTCGCGTTCCGCTACGTGTTCCGGAATGATCCCGGTGCACACCGCGCCACGCACCACGTCCGCCGGTTCGCAGCCCGGTTCGGTCGGACTCGATGAACCCACGCGCGCCGTGGGACTTCCGGCCCTGCGCACGAGCAACGGTGCGACGCATGCTGGTCTGACCGGGTAGAAATCGGAGCGATCACGTTCGCTCCTGTCCCGCACACCAGGAGGCAAAGCCATGGACGCAGCGGCCACCGAACAATCGGACGAGGCGAAGGATCCGCAGGCTCAGGGAACGAAGCGACCCGACGCGAGCCCTCTGGACGAACTCGTCGTCCGGCTCGACGCCGACCAGTGTTGGGAACGACTGCACCGCACGCGGATCGCTCGCGTCGCCTTCCGCACCGAGGAGTCGCTGGAGGTCATCCCGGTGAACTACGTCGCCGAGACACGACAGTTGGTCTTCGCGACGTCGAGCAACGTCATCCTCGACGCCGTCCGCCACGGTCGCGAGATCCTCATGGAAGTGGACGAACACGACGGCTGGACCGCCTGGAGCGTCGTCGCGAAAGGGACCGCGCACATCCCCGACACCCGACACGTCACAGCGCAACGGATCCGCTCGATGCTCGCCACGCCGAAGCACGCGACCGTCGTGCTCGAGCCGACCAGCGTCACCGGCCGGCTCTTCGACCAAGCCGCACCATGACAAGCCTTCACGGTCGCGACGGGCGGGTCGACGGGAGGCGCGGAGCGGGTCCGCACCGCGCCTCCCGTCCGTCACGACTGCGCTGGATCCTCGCGTTCAGCACGCCTTTCCTGGTCGCCGCGGCGGTGGTCATCGCTGCCCCGCACGCCGAGGAGGCACGGCTCGTCCTCCGCGACCTACCGCCGAGCGCCTCGATCTTCGCTGGTGTGGCAGTCCTGGCTGAGGCGGTGTCCCTGACGGCCGCGTCTCGTGCCACTCGAGCAACCCTGGGCCCCGGCGCGCCGACCTTCCGGCATGTCCTTGAGGTCGACCTCGTCGCGCAGGGGGTCCGCAGTGTTCTGCCCGGTGGAGCGGCAACCTCCGCGGGGCTGCGCATCTCGCTCCTGCGACGGTTCGACGTCCCGGTCCCGGTCGCCGCCTCAGCGGCCACGACCGGAGTGGTCGTGTCCAACATCATGCTCGGCGCGGTGTTCCTCAGCGGGGTGGCGACGACCGCCTGGCGCGGCGGTCCCTCGCCGGGAGTCGCAGTCCTGGTCGGCGTGGTCCTGTTGCTCGCCGTCACCGCAGGACTCGGCGGCACAGCAATTGCACGCCGGCCTGATCGCGTCAGAGAGTGTGCCGTGCGGTTGACGGCCCCAGTCCGGCGATCCGTCGGGCACCCAACCGAAGCCACCATTGTCGGCTACGTCGACGGACTGGCCATGGGGATGGGGCGTCTCCGATCGGTGCGGACGCTCACGGCTCTGCTCGCCTGGGTGGGTTGCAACTGGGCCGCCGATCTCGTCGCGTTCGGGCTCATGCTGGTCGCAGCGGGCGCCCGAGCCCCGTGGCCGGTCATCGTCCTGGCCTACGGCCTTGCGAACGTCCTCGCCACCGTTCCGATCACACCCGGAGCGCTCGGGCTGGTCGAGGGAACCGCGGTGACCACGCTCCACGTCGCGGGGGTCCCGACGTCCGTCGCGCTGCTCGGCGTCCTCGGATGGCGCGCCGTCGAGTACTGGCTGCCGATGCTCGCCGCGCTCGTCGTCGCACCGTTCGTGTTCGCCTCGATCCACCGTCACGGTGGGACGTCACCCCGGTCACGGTCGCATGCTCGCCGGCTCACACCACGCCGCTCGTACCGAGGATGGACCCGATGACGAACGTCGCCGCCAGGGCGATCGCACCGCCGACGACCACTCGGAACGTGGCCCGTAGCACGGACCCGCCGCCGATCCTCGCACCGAGCGCACCGGTCAGCGCGAGCGCGAGGAGCACGACGACGAACGTGACCGGCACCCTGACCGATCCGGGCGGCACGAGGATCGCCACCAGGGGCAGGACCGCGCCGATCGAGAATGCCGCCGCCGAGGCGAACGCCGCGTGCCGGGGGCTGACCACTTCGTCCTCGTCGATCCCGAGTTCCGTCGTCAGGTGCGCCGCGAGAGCGTCGCGCTCCGTCAACTCACCGGCGACCGCCTCGGCAGTGGCGCGCTGCAGACCACGTGCCTCCCACAGCTGCGTGAGTTCCTCGAGTTCGGCGACGGGGTCGTCCTCGAGCTCGCGGCGCTCCTTCTCGATGAGCGAGCGCTGGCTGTCCTTCTGACTGCTGACTGATACGTACTCCCCCAGCGCCATCGAGATGGCGCCGCCGACCAGCGCGGCGACACCGGCGGTCGCGATCGCGGGGACCGAGGTGGAGGCGCCGGCGACGCCGACGACGATCGAAGCCGTCGAGATGATGCCGTCGTTCGCGCCCAGTACGCCGGCGCGCAACCAGTTCAACCGCGCGGCGAGGTCACCGGTGTGGGCTTCGCCGGGATGGGGCTCAGGTGTGGTCATGAGCCCAGGCAACCAGCTTTCCTCAGAGGTGTTCCTACGGGAGATCGAACGTTCCGATCGGGCGCCGCGAGCACGTCAACCGCGGCGGGACTCCGCTCCGCCCCCTCTGCGTCCACCGCACCTACGAGGACCGTGCCGGTCGTTCTGCGCACGGCAACCGCCGTCGCCCTCTCGCTGGCAGCGCGACGGCGGCTCTGCGTACGCGGCTCGATCGTCGGCTTGGTCGCACTCGCGTCCGACGCCTCGTGACGTCGCCGGGCGAACGGCTTGCACGCCGTGAGGGGGGACAGAGCTCTTGGATCGAGCCCGCGGTCGCGGTGCATCGTCATCGAAGACGACAGCCCGCACACGCCTGACTGGCAGCGCCGCCACGCGTGACGGCCGCAGGAGAACGAGGCACATGCGCGCCGCGCGAACGGCCGGACGTGCTGGGCAGCGTGTCCTGTCGCCGAGGGAGTTTCGGAGCTGCCGGGCACTGACAGTGTCGCGACCCTGATCGCCAGCGAGCTGACGGATCGCGCCTCCGTCGGCGCGACTGGCGGGACGGGACAACAGTCAAGTGACTGGCTCGAGCCGGCCAGGTTGTCTTGGGACTCGAGGCAGCAGACACGGGACATTGGATGCGGGACACGGCACGCGGGACACGGACACGGACACGGACACGGACAGCATCGCGAGCAAGAAAATGGCACTCATCCGACGACTCAGCCGGCGCGAGACCGGTCGTGTGGGCATATGAGCGAGTCCGGCGAGGTGCTGTGCTGCCGCGGATGCGAGGGACGGGGTGCGCGCCCCTGACGTGTCCTGGTGGGCGATTCTGGGCCGACGTAGAACTGCCCGAACGATCAGTTGCGTCACCTTTTCCACGAGAAGTTCCTGCGCTGCTACTTCCGCATTTCGGGCGTCAACTGCTGCCGTGTGCGGGCTTGCGGAACGGTCACGCTCCGATCGCGCTCCGCCACCGATGCGGGATACCCAGTCCGCTCTGCGACCAGCCGCAGAAGGCTTGCCTAAGGCACGCCAGCACGGGCCGCAGCGCATTCCGCGCATACTCCGAACCGTGCACGCAGAAGAAGCCGCTCGTCGACGGGTCATCCTGAAGCAAGCCTGCCGTGCTGTCGAACGACTCGTGCTGCTGCTGCTCTCGGAGAACGGCGGCCACGAGGAACTCGCGCTCGAAGCGATCCGCCGCTCACGTCGCGTCGAACGTATCGCCACAGAGGCGGAGTCTCGTCCGGCCATGACCGCAGCCCAGCTGACGCTGGAACGAGCCCTGGTGCTTCTCCGAGCCGGCGCGCAATCGGGAGTCGCTTCCATCGAGTCTTTCATCGCAGTGGTCGTGAGCCTCGACCCTGAGGCGACCGCGCAACTGCCCTCGCCTTTCCTGCAGATGCACGAAGACGCGCGGCGGCTGGCGGTGGAACTCGCGCCGCTCCTGCACGATGCGGATGAGGCCGACCCGGTGGTGCAGGCATTGCATGCCGTCCAGCGCGAACTGTTGTCCGTCGCGTCGACTGACGCCGAGGGTATCGGCGCGACGCGCGGACGATTCAGGACGCAACGCGCGGCCCGCCGAACAGTTCTTGACTGAAGGGGGCGCGGGAACCTTCGGTTGCGCCGAAGCGCCGTCAGTCGCAACGAGTCGCGTGCCGGCGGTCGCGGAGAAGCAGGTCGAGTTCGCCGCTCGTGAGCACGGTGATACCGAAGAGGCGCGCCATCGCGAGAACTGCGTCGTCGTTCGAGACGATCGCCCATTCGTCGCCGAACAGGCCCTCGTTCTCTCCTTGGACGGCGTCCAGAGCGCACGCCACGAGCATCGGATCTGCGTTGCCCTTGCCGCTGTACAGGTTGACCAGACGGACATCGTCGACAGGAACACGTTCCATGACCCGCTGGAGCTGACGCAACACCCGTGCGGTCGTTCCGTACTCGAGCGCAGCGAGGGCCGCTGCGTCCTGGAGGAACCGAGCTTCGTGCAACACCTCCGAGGGGATACGACAGTTCTCGCGGATGAACGACCTTGACCGCTCTTCCGCCGTGAGACGCGAGAGGACGTTGTTGTCGAGAAGGTACCGGTGCCCCATCATCCGAGGGATTCTCGGAAGTCGCGAATCTGGTGTGGCTTGATCTTGTTCGCGCACACGGTCCGGCAGAAATCGCCCGGCGAGACCCGCCCGGCGTCCAGCGCCCTGACCATACGGGCCGAGAACTCCCTGCCGTTGTAGGTACGGATACCGTTCACTGGTTTGGGCTGCTGTGCCCGACTGGGCGGCCGGGCGGCAAATTCTCGACCGAGGGCATTGAGGTGGGCACTGGCAGTCGCCGGGGTCATGAGACGCAATCGCTGTGCTCGGACGACCAGGGCGCTCGGGGTCACCTTGAATCGATCCGACCCAATCTTCACGTCCTCGAGCGTCTGCAGGTCGAGTGCGCGGACGGCAGCCTCCGGCATGAGGATCTCGCCGACGATGTCGTACTCCCGGCCGGGCCCGACGGCGGGACTCCGGCCGTCGTACGTCACAGGGGCGAAGATGCCCCGTGCGACGAGAACGGCGAGCAACGTCAATGTGAAGAGCTGCCGCCCCTCGGGCTCCTGGTCGTCCCCGTGGTCCCCGCGTGCGAGGAAGATGTACGGGACCTTCTTGTCCTTCACGGTCAGCCCGCTGAACTTCACCTCGATGAGCTGCGGCATGAACCCGCGAACGCTGAGCGAGACGAGGACTTGCCGCGCTTCCAGTCGCTCGGTCATGATCTCGAGCGCGCGCTTCTTCGTCCGCGCCTGGGCGAGGATGTCGCGTTCGAGCCCGAGAGCGTCGAGCAGCACTCGAGCGTCTTCCGCCGCCGTCCCTCGCGGGCTCTTGAGCAGGCCCACGATCCGGTTGTCTTCGAGCCCAGGGTCGTGCTTCCGGAGCAGCATCTGCTTCCGGATCAGGTCCTTGATGATGAGCTCGACGTCCTTCACATCGATCGTCGTCCGAGAGTTGAGCGCGAACGTCTCCTTGCTCACACCCTGGAGGAGCTTGGCCGTCTTGGTCGCGATCTGCGCACGGACGTGGTCGTGGGGAGCGAAGAACAGCGGGTACGGGATGTCTGCCTTCCGCGACAGCTCGACGAGGTCACCGAACGTGATCTCGGCACGATCGAGCGCTTGCCGGTAAGGGGCGCGGCCACTGACGACAGAGTTCTCGAAGAGGTCCTCGAACACCTGACGGTCAATCATGGTCCGAGTGCCGTTCAGCCCTACGGCGATCTGACGGGCCGTCCCGACCTGCTCGCCTCGAGGTTGCTCCGACGTCATTGCTCGACGATCACTCATTCCTTGGCTGATCGCGACCCCGAATTCGAGGCACGAGCCGAACAGGATCCTCGCCTCGCTGTCGATGCCACCGCACACCGCTCCGTCCTGGTCAGATCGTGCACCAGCCGCCGTCCGACGGCAGCACCGCTCCGGTGACGTTCGCCGAGTCGTCGCTCAACAACCACGTGATCGCAGCAGCGAGCTGTCCGGCCGTGGCGATGGGAGGCACGTTCGCGTGCAGGTACGGGCCGAGCCGCTCTCCGGCGTACAGCGACCGGAACGGTGCCTCGATGCTCGTCGCGACGGCTCCCGGTGCGACGGCATTGCACCGGACACCCGCGGGTGCGTAGAAGAACGCCGTGCTCCGCATGAAGCCGTTCACCGCGTGCTTCGACGTCGTGTACGCGGTCCCGGCCGCAGAGCCCCGCAAGCCGGCTTCGGACGACACCATCACGATGGTCCCCTTGCCTGCCCGGATCATCGTCGGCAGGACGGCCCGCGTGAGTCGCATCACCGCGGTCAAGTTGACAGCGATGACACGCTCCCAGACCTCGTCCTCGAGCTCAGCGGTCGGGACGAACCCGTCCGTGATCCCAGCGACGTTGGCGAGCCCGTCGATCCTGCCCTCTGCGGCAGCGACGACCTGGTCGATCACCCGTCGATCAGCGACGTCCCCGGCGACGGTGATCAACCGATCGGACTGAGCCGCGACGACGAGCCGGTCCAGTCGTTTCGGGAGTACGTCGACACCGATGACCAGTGCGCCTTCAGCGATCAGTCGTTCGGTCGTCCCTCGACCGATCCCGGCTCCTGCGCCGGTGACGATGACGGTCTGGCCGGCGAAGTGACCCGGCACCGTCAGAGTCCCTGCGGTGTTCCTGTCCATGGCTGGCTCCGTCTTCCGTCCGGGAGCGGGCCATCGACACAGCCAGCGCTCAGCGTTGCCAGCCCTGATGCTGACCCGTCGCCCCACCTCAGCGTTCGCATCGCAACTGCACCAGGGTCCTTCGCCCTGACGGTCTCGTCCGGCGGGACGTTCGACCCGCAACGGCCGGTCGAACGCGGATTAACGTGACCGTGCACCGGGCAAGTACGCGCCCCGACGGGCAGGAGAGCACCATGGACGGCGAACCGATCCTCGTCGATCGCTCCGCATCTCTGGTGAGCGGGCCTGCGCTGTGGTCCATCGGTCCAGCGCCTTCATCAACAGGCGTATCGTCCGCTCATGGATGACATCGTCGTCGTCAGGGCGCTCGTGAAGACCTTCGGCCGGACCCGGGCCCTCGACGGGCTCGACCTGCGGGTCAGCGAGGGCGAGGTGCACGGGTTCCTCGGCCCGAACGGCGCCGGCAAGTCGACCACACTGCGGGTGCTCCTCGGCCTCATCCGCGCTCAGCGAGGTGATGTGCGCGTCCTCGGGCGTGACCCCTGGCGGGACGCGGTGGCAGTGCACGCCGACCTGGCATCGGTACCGGGCGACGTCGCCCTCTGGCCTGAGCTCTCGGGTGGCGAGACGATCGACCTCCTCACCGCCCTTCGGGGCGGCGCCGACCGGGCACTCCGGGACCGCTTGGTGCGGGATTTCGACCTCGACACGCGGAAGCGCGCTCGCTCGTACTCGAAGGGCAACCGGCAGAAGGTCGCGCTCATCGCGGCGTTCGCCCGACCGGCGCGGCTCTACGTCCTCGACGAACCGACCAGCGGTCTCGACCCGTTGATGGAGGAGGTGTTCCGGGACGAGGTCCGCCGCGTGCGAGCCGACGGCGCGACCGTCCTGCTGTCGAGCCACCTGCTCGCCGAGGTCGAGGCACTCTGCGACCGCGTCACGATCGTGCGCGCCGGACGCGTCGTCGAGACGGGGACGATCGCCGAGATGCGGCACCTGACGCGCAGCGCGGTGTCGGTCCGGACCCACACTCCAGCCGACCGCATCGCCGCGCTCGACGGCGTGCACGACCTCGTCCGCGACGGCGACACGCTCCGCTTCGGTGCCGAGCCCGCGGCGGTCGCCGCGGTCGTCGCCGCGCTTGACGGCCACCGCGTGGACGCCCTCACGATCGAGCCCCCGTCCCTCGAGGAGCTGTTCCTCCGCCACTACGGCCGGGAGGCACGGTGAGCGTCATCGGGACCGCGCTCCGTCGCGAGCGGGTCAGGATCCCGGTCTGGGCGGTCGTCGCAGCGCTCCTCGCCGGCGCGACGGCAGCGGCGGTGCCGCAGGCGTACGGCACGGTCACCGAGCGCCGGTCCCTGGTCGAGGTCATCACGGCGTCTCCGAGCCTGCTCGCGCTCCGCGGTGTGCCCGACGGCACCGGCGAGGGCGCCTACGCGTTCTTCGAGGTCTTCACGTACCTCGGACTCACCACAGGCCTGATGTCCGTGTTCCTCGTGACCCGACACACCCGAACCGACGAGGAGACCGGGCGCGCGGAGCTCGTGCGCTCCACCCCGGTCCCTCGCTGGTCGCCGGTGGTCGCCGCTGCCACGGCCGCCCTCGTCGCGAACGTCGCGGTCAGCGTGCTCGTCGCCGCCGCCCTGACCGCTGGCGGGCTGGACGCAGGAGGCTCTGCCCTGACCGGCGCCGCGACGGCCGCGGTGGGCCTGTCGTACGCCGGGGTGGCGCTGGTGACCGCGCAGGTCGCACCGACCGCCCGCGGTGCGAACACCCTCGGCATCTCGGTCGTTGCCGGGACGTACCTGCTCCGCGTGGTCGGTGACGCCCTGGGCAGCAGGAGCACCGACGGCCTCACCGTGACGAGCGCGTGGCCGAGCTGGCTCAGCCCGATCGGTTGGGCACAGCACGTGTTCCCCTACACGCGGCAGGACCCACGCCCGCTCCTCCTCTGCCTCGTCGTGGCGGTCACGGGTCTGGTCGTCGCGATGGGGTCGAACGCGCGGCGCGACCTCGGCGCGGCCCTGCTGCCGGAGCGGCCTGGCCGAGCGACCGGGCGACTGCACTCGTCGCTCGGCTTGGCGTTCCGTCTCCACCGCGGCACGATCGCGGCGTGGGCGGTCGGGGGTGCGCTGACGGGGCTGCTCGCTGGCGCCCTCGGCACCACGGCGATCGACGCGGTACGCGGGGACCCGTCGGTCGTCCGGCTGCTCGGGACCCTCGTGCCAGGCGGTCGCGGTGCGCTGCTCGACGAGTTCGTCGCCGCAGTCGTGGGCATCTCATCAGTCCTCGCCGCAGCCGCGGGCATCGGCAGCGTCCTCCGCGCCGCCGAGGACGACCGCACGGGACGCGCCGAGCTGCTGCTGGCAACACGGGTCGGACGGGTCCGACACCTCGCCGAGTGGCTTGCGGTGGGGGCAGTCGGAGCGCTCGTCGTCGCGTTCGCCACGGGTCTGGTCGGCGGGCTGGCCTTCCTAATCACCGGATCCGATCCCAGTCGGTTCTGGTCCACCGTGGCCGCTGCACTGGTCCAGCTGCCGGCTGCGCTCGTGCTCGTGGCCGTCGTCGCGGTGATCGGAGCAGTACTGCCGCGCGCGGTGTCCTGGGCGGGCTGGGGCACCCTCGGTGCTGCACTGCTCCTCGGGCAATTCGGAGGCCTGCTCCGGGTGCCGAACTGGGCGCGGCAGGTGAGCCCGTTCACCCACACGCCCGGCGTCCCGGCGGAACACGTCGTCTGGTCGGGAGCCTGGTGGCTGCTGGTCGTCGCCTCGGTGCTCGGCGCAGTGGCGCTCGTGCTCGTCCGTCGACGAGAGGTCCGCTCGTGACCTCGCCCGCCACACCGCCCCCGCTGGCGCGCTTGGCGGCGGCGCGACAGCACCGAGGTGACCGTGAGAGGCCCTCTCAATAGCCAAGGATTCTTCGCACAAGCCGGAGCGTTGCTGCCGAAGTACCAGACAAGGCAGGTTCGTCGAGACGCGGCAGCGCCCGCGGAGTCAACCCGCAGACCGGCGACGGCCCGGACGCGTTCGTCGGGTACGTCCACTGGCTGCGCGGACAGGTCCCCGAACTGCACCTGGACATCAAGCGGACAATAGCCGAGGGCGACCTCGTCGTCACCCACAGCAACCTGCACCTGGCGCCGGGCGACCGCGGCATGGCGGTGGCGGACTTCTGGCGGCTCGACGGCGGCCGGATCGTCGAGCACTGGGACGTCATCCAGGAGGTCCCGGAGGAAGCAGCGAACACCAACACGATGTTCTGACCTCGCCGCGTCAGGAGCGGCCGCGGAGGACGAGCTCGGGTCAGGTCCCCCGCGGTTCGCGGCTCATCCCTCGATGATCACCTCGTGGCCGAGAACGGTTCAAGGCTCGACTAGAGCGCGACGGTCGGACCGTGCCCGATGAGAGGGTGCAGCAGCTGTGGGATGAAGCCATGCGTCCCGAGGGACCTCCCGTACAAGTCAGCCATGGCGAGTTCGCCGAACAGATGTTGAAGACGGCCGACGGACTTCTGAAGTACCTGATCGGACGGCCTTGGACGCTGGTCCGGTTCGACCGCCGGTCGCTCATCACCTCAGACTCCCCTGTGAGCTTGGTCGCACAACCTGATGCCAACGAGCGGGAAGGGTCGGGTACATGACCGCTTGGGGCATCATGATGCCCCTGACGCGGAAGCTAGGGCTAATCATGGGAGACCCGACGCCATTCCACGGTCAGGTGCCAGTCGAAGAGGTGCACCAGGGGCTGTGGGACACCCTTATCCCCGTCGGGACCACCGCGTACGAACGCTTTTTCAACGAGCACACGATCGGACACTCGAGCCAATGGCTCTACTGTCACCCTGACGATGAGCATCGCGTCCCGGACGATCTACCGGAACCCCGTCTCGTGAACATGCACATCCAGAACGACCCTTGGAAGTTCAACGGCGAACCGAACGGCGTTGTTTGATCGCGACACGACCCGCTGCGCCGGCGCCCCCTCAGCAAAACAGCGTGGACAAGAACACGCGAGACAGCGCGAACAGTCACAGAGAGTTCATCGGCGCAGGCCGCCGCGGGTTGCGTCCAAGCGCCCGAGTGGCCGGTTGACGATGGCGTACCAGAACGGCTCGACGGCAGTCAGCAGCAGTCGCAGGCGTTGACTTCACGCTCGCCAGTCAGCGCCGACACAGGCTGCTTGCAGGCATCACCGCGCCAAGCTTCAAGACCCTCGCGGACAGCGAAGACGACCACGACCAGTCCCGCCACCGGGTCAGCCCAAGACCAGCCGAACAGGGTGTTCAGTAGCAGGCCGATGAGGACGGCTGCCGACAGGTAGCTGCACACCAGGGTCTGCTTCGAGTCCGCGATCGCGGACGCGGAGCCGAGTTCTTTCCCGGTGCGCCGTTCCAGCAGACTGAGGAACGGCATGACCGCGAGGCTGACCGCAGCGAGGACGATCCCGACGGTGCTGTGCTCCGGCTCGCGGAGCCCCGCGAAGGTGAGGACGGCGTCAACGGTGACGTACAGCGCGAGTCCGAAGAGCGACACCGCGATCACCTTCAACGCGGTGCGCTCTCGCGCCTCCGGATCACGTCCGGCGAACTGCCATGCCACCGCCGCGGCGGAGAGCACTTCCACGATCGAATCGAGCCCAAACCCGACCAGCGCTGTCGAGGACGCCACCGTGCCAGCAGCGATCGCGATCACGGCTTCGATCACGTTGTAGGTAATCGTCGCAGCGACGATCCACCGTACGCGCCGCTGCAACACGCTTCGACGTGCGGCCGACAGTGGGGCGGTGAGCTGCACGGCGGCGCTCATGCGCCGGCTCCGCAGCACAGAGGCACGTCGCAGTTCTCATCCGCGCACTCGGCACCGTCGTCGACGGCGAGCACGACGTCGACCAGCGCGTCCAGCGCGCGGGTCAGATGCGGGTCCGCAATCTCGTACCGGGTGCTACGCCCCTCCGGGACAGCGACGACGATTCCACACCCCCGCAGGCACGCGAGATGGTTCGACACGTTCGTGCGCGTCAGGTCCAGCTCCTCCGCCAACCGTGCCGGATACCCGGGCTTGTCGAGCAGACGGAGCAGGATGCGCGCGCGCGTCGGATCAGCCAGCGCGCTGCCGAGTCGGTTCATCACGTCCAACCGAGAAGCAAGAGTCAGCACATACTGACTATACAGCGACCGGTGACTCCTCGAAGAGGTCACTGCCGTCTCGATAGGCGATCGGCTATCGGACGCCGTCGGGACCGACCGATCTGCGGCGTCCGAAGCCAATCTCGGCCGCAACACGGCACCACCCATCGAGTGACGTTCCGCGTCGAGGCTGGTGCTTCAAGTCCTACGTCCGCCTCCGGATCCCCTTTCGGGTATCGCGCCCAGAGCCGGAACGGGACAGGTTTTTCGGCAGCGAGGCCGGACACGACGGCGGTAGGAAGTGCAGCGACGTGCCGATCGGGCGCACGTTCTTCGTCAGTTGACACCGGCTGAGGGGTTCCCTGATCGGGCATCCCTCCGAGGGCGCGCAGCTCGTAGCGTCGGTGTCATGGTCGGGTTGCCGGCCGCGGAGCGACGACAGGAGCCACCAGTGACCCTTCACGACGACGCACAACACGAGCTCTCGATGCTGTTCCCCGACGCCACGATCGGACTCGCCGAAACCGATCCGGAGTACTGGGCGGCGTACTCCGACTTTGCGTACGGCGAGGTGCTCGCCAACTGCGACCTCGACCGCGAAGACCGGCTGATCTACCAGCTGGCAGCCACGGTCGCGATCGGCGCGCTGAGCGAGTTCCGTGGGCTGCTCGGTGCAGCGCTCGAGAACGGTGTCACGCCGGTGCAGGTGAAGGAGCTGGCGTACCAGGCCGTCGCCTACGTCGGTGTTGCCCGGGTCATCGACTTCATCGCGATCACCAACGACGCCCTCACCGAACGGGGCGTCGCGCTCCCGCTCCCAGGGCAGTCCACGACGACGCCAGACACCCGTATGGCGGTGGGAACAGCGAAGCAGAAGGAGATCATCGGCGCCGACAACGTCGACTCGATGTACGCGAACGCGCCTGCGGACGCTCAGCGGTTCCAGCGATTCCTCTCCGCAAACTGCTTCGGAGACCACTACACGCGGACCGGCTTCGACGTGCAACAGCGCGAACTCATCACCTTCGCACTGCTTGTTGCCCTCGGCGGAGCGGACAGCCAGGTCAAGGGGCACGTCGTCGCCAACATCACCGTCGGCAACACCCGGGCGCAGCTGCTCGACGTCCTCACCGTGCTCCTGCCCCAAATCGGCTACCCACGCACCCTCAACGGGCTCGCGCAGGTCGACGCCGCCGCACCTGCCGACAGCTGACGACGCCATGAGGGTTTCCCTGTCAGGGCATCCCTCACATATGCGCAACGCCATAACGTCGGACATGACGCAGCCGATCGGTCCGTCGACCAGCTGCCATCGCCCGTCATGAAGGAGCAACCGATGTCCCAGGAGATCCTGCCGAAGCAACCGACCATCAAGAACCCGCCGGAGCAGTTCGCCGGCGACGTCTGGGTCGACCCGATTGTCGCTCCGCAGGATGGTGACCAGCGCGCCACGCTCGCGCTGGTGAAGTTCGCCCCCGGAGCCCGCACCGCCTGGCACTCCCACGCCCGCGGCCAGTTCCTCCGCGTCACCCAGGGCGTCGCGCACTTCGGAACCCGCGACGGCGCGCTGATCACAGCACATCCGGGCGACACCGTGTACGTCTCCGCCGGCGAGGAGCACTTCCACGCCTCCGCGGAGGGCACGTTCATGGAGCACTTCGCGATGCTCGAGAACGCCGATGACCCCTCGACCACCACGACCTGGCTCGAGCACGTCACCGACGAGGACCTCGCCGGCCACTGAGCCGCACGGCACCCTCGCCGACATCCCGCACCGTCGCGGCCGGACCACATCGGTCCGGCCGTCGTCGTGTGCGCCACCACCTCTCACGAAAGGACTCCCGCCATGCGAGGAGCAGTGATGTACGCCCCGGGCGACGTCCGCGTCGACGAGCGCGACAAGCCCACCATCGTCAAGCCCACCGACGCCGTCATCAGGGTCGTCGCCACCTGCGTGTGCGGGTCCGACATGTGGCCCTGGCGCGGTGTCGAGCCCACCGAGCAGCCCACGCCGATGGGCCACGAGTACGTCGGTGTCGTCGAGGAGGTCGGCGACGACGTCCGGAACATCGAGGTCGGCCAGTTCGTCATCGGCTCGTTCATGGCCTCGGACAACACGTGCGAGATCTGCCAGGCCGGCTTCCAGTCCGGCTGCGTCCACGTTGAGTTCGTCGGCGCGGGCGGCGCGCAGGCCGAGTACCTGCGCGTCCCGCTCGCCGACGGTACCCTCGTCGCGACGCCGGAGATGCCCGCCGACGACAAGATCCCGTCCCTGCTCGCAGCGTCCGACGTCCTCGGCACCGGCTGGTTCGGCGCGAAGGCCGCCCAGGTCGGCCCCGGCAAGATCGTCGTCGTGGTCGGCGACGGCGCCGTGGGCCTCCTCGCGGTCCTCGCCGCAAAGCAGCTCGGCGCGGACCGCATCATCGCCATGTCTCGTCACGAGTCCCGGCAGGCCCTCGCTCGGGAGTTTGGCGCCACCGACATCGTCACCGAACGCGGCGACGAGGGCGTCGCGAAGATCAAAGAGCTCACCGGCGGGCTCGGCGCACACTCCGTCATCGAGGCGGTCGGCACGCAGGAGTCGATGATGCAGGCGATCCGGTCGACCCGGAACGGCGGGCACGTCGGCTACGTCGGTGTCTCCCACGACGTCGAGCTACCCGGCGAGGAGCTGTTCTTCTCCCACGTGCACCTGCTCGGCGGCCCGGCCCCGGTCCGGGAGTACCTGCCGGAGCTCATCGACCTCATCTGGACCGACGCGATCGACCCCGGCCGCGTGTTCGACCTCGAGGTGTCCCTCGACGACATCGCCGAGGGCTACCAGGCCATGGACGAGCGGCGCGCGATCAAGGCGCTCGTCCGCCTCTGACGGCGTCCGTCCCATCAGCCGGGCCTCCGGCGGCGTCCCCCCTCGCCGCCGGAGGCCCACCTCACGAACAGGAGCACCATGCCCACCTGGAACCCCGACACCATCGCCGCGATCGCCAGCAGCGATGACCTCCACGTCAGCCCCTTTCGGGCCGACGGCGTGACCTACGGCACGCCGACCTGGGTCTGGTCCGTCGTCGTCGACGGCGACCTCTACGTCCGCGCCTACAACGGGCGGAACTCCCGCTGGTACCGGTCCGCGATCGAACAGGGCGCCGGACGGATCAGCGCCGCCGGCACGGAGCACGACGTCACCTTCGAGGCGGTCGGCCCGGATCTGAACAGCCGCATCGACGCCGCCTACGAGACGAAGTACGCAGGCAGCCAGTACCTGCCGCCGATGCTGCAGGACGGCCCGACCTCGGCAACCGTCCGGATCAGCCCGCGTTCGTGAGCACCGACACCACGCCCACCGACAGCACGCCGGCGACCGGCACGGCCTCCACGACGGGGGGCCGGCTGCCGTTCGTGGTTCCGCTGCTCGCCGTGGGCACGTTCCTGATGAGCACGAGCGAGAACATCGTCGCCGGGCTCCTGCAGGAGATATCCGCCGACCTGCACGTCCCGGTCGCGCAGGTCGGTCTGCTCGTCACCGCGTTCGCGGTCGGGATGATCGTCGGCGCCCCCGTAATGGCCGTCGCCACTCTCCGGCTGCCGCGCCGGGGCACGCTCATCGCCGCACTCGTGGTGTTCGCGCTCGGCCACGTCGTCGCCGCCCTCAGCGACAGCTTCACCGTCGTGGTCATCGCCCGGGTGATCACAGCGGTCGCGACCGGCGCGTTCTGGTCCGTCGCCTCGGTCGTCGCCACGACCGCCGCCGGCCCCGCCAGGAGCTCCCGCGCGCTCGGCGTGATGATGAGCGGCGTCGGCCTCGCAACGGTGGCCGGCGTCCCGCTCGGCTCCCTCGCCGGCCAGGTCATCGGCTGGCGAGGATCGTTCTGGGCTCTCGCCGTCCTCGCTGCCGTCGCCGCGGTCGTGATCCGCCGGTACGCACCGGCCGACGGACCCCGTGCGCAGCAGTCCGCGATGGCGGAGATCCGGGCACTCCTCACCGGGCGGATCCTGCTGCTGGTGATCGCGACGATCCTGATCACCGGCTCGTATATGGGCGCCTTCGCGTACATCTCCCCGCTGCTCACGGACCGCACCGGCCTGCCGCTGTGGGCGGTACCGATCGTCCTGGTCTGCTTCGGGATCGGAGCGCTCGTCGGGACGAACGTCGCCGGTCGACGCGCCGACACGAGACCGATGAGCACGTTCATCGGCGCTGCGGTCGGCGTCGGGGTCGTCCTGGCGCTCCTGCTGCCGTTGTCGGCGTTCGCCGTTCCGACCCTGGTGCTCGTCGTCGCTCTGGGCATCACCGGGATGGCCGTCCCGCCCGTCGCGACCGGCCTCGCGGTGAGGTTTGCCGCGTCCGCGCCGACTCTTGCTGCAGCGGTCGCGGTCGCGGCGTTCAACCTCGGTATCGCGGTCGCCTCCGGCGTGGAGAGCGCGGCGCTTGACGGCCCGCTCGGTGTCACCGCCCCGGAGACGATCGGCGTCGGGCTCGTGGTCCTCGGGCTGGTCCCGCTCACGCTCCTGGCGCTGCGCACGCGGGGCGCTGACTGAGGCACCCTACTGAGAGACGGGAGGCGCGGCGCCAGCTGGCACCGCGCCTCCCGTCCGTCATCGGGTCGGCGTCACTGCGCGGCCTGGATGGTGTCCATCAGCGGCACACCGCCGTCGACGCTCCGGGCGCGCTGGGCGGCGCCGAACGGGCCGTACGGGTACTGGCCGACCTTCGGTGCGCTGACGGCGTCGAGGCGGTCGCGGATCGCGTCGTCGAGGTGCAGGTCAGCGGCCGCGAGGTTGTCGCGGAGCTGGTCCGTGTTCCGAGCTCCGATGATGGGGGCGGTCATGCCGGGGCGGTCGTGGAGCCAGCTCAGCGCGACGCGTGCGGGGCTCTGGCCGGTCTCGTCGGCTGCGGCGACGAGCGCGTCCACGACGTCCCACGTCTGCGGATCTGCGGCGCGGTAGGACGCCGTGTACTCGTACACCGGGTTGTCGGAGCTCGCTCGGGTGCCCGAGCTCGGGTTGCTGTCCCGGCGGTACTTGCCCGTCAGGAAGCCGTCGGCGAGCGGTGACCACGCGAGGATGCCGAGGCCGTTGTACGCGGCGCCGCCGAACACGTCGGACTCGCTTTCTCGGGACAGCAGGCTGTACTGCTGCTGGATGGTGACGGGTGCGTCAACACCCATCGCCTTCGCGGTGGAGACCATGAGCTGCAGCTGCCAGCCGGTGAAGTTGGAGATGCCGACCTGGTGGATCTTGCCGGCACTGATCGCGTCCCGCAGGAACGAGAACGTCTCCTCGACCGGGGTGATCGGGTCCCAGGCGTGCAGCTGGTAGAGGTCGACGTTGTCGCGTCCGAGGCGCCGCAACGACTGGTTGAGCTGGCGGTCGAGGTGCCGGCGGGAGTTGCCCTGGTCGTTGATGCCCGGACCGAGCGGCGACCGAGCCTTCGTCGCGATCACGATGGTGTCGGTGACTTCTGCCGGGCGGGCGGCGAACCATTTGCCGAGGGTCTCCTCGGACTTCCCGCCGCCGTAGACGTTGGCGGTGTCGATGAAGTTGCCGCCCGCGTCGACGTAGGCGTCGAGGACGGCGAATGCGTCCTGTTCCGGGGTCATCGTCCCGAAGTCCATCGTGCCGAGTGCCATCGACGAAACGACGGTGCCCGAGCGACCGAGTGTGCGGTGCTGCATGGTGTTCCCTTCTCGTGCTGTCGGGGTCGATGGTCGTCGCGGACGCTGCCGTGAGGGGTTCCCTGGTAGTACGTCCCTCCTGGACGTGCTCACTCATAGAGTCGCTGCATGAGCTCGAACCGCGATGACGTGAAGGACTTCCTCGCCAGCCGGCGCGCGCGGGTCCGCCCCGAACAGGTCGGCCTCCCGGCGGGCCCGAACCGACGGGTCGAGGGTCTCCGCCGCGGCGAGGTCGCGATGCTCGCCGACGTCAGCGTGGAGTACTACTCCCGACTCGAGCGCGGCAGCCTCGCGGGCGTGTCCGACGGTGTGCTCGAGGCGGTGGCCCGGGCGCTGCTGCTCGACGACGCCGAACGCGATCACCTGTTCGACCTGGCCCGCGCCGCGAACGCCTCCCCGGTGCGCGCCGGCCGCCGCTCCTCGACACCGAAGACGCTCCGCGTGGCACTGCAGTACACCCTCGACGCGTTCACCGGCGGTCCGGCGTTCATCCGCAACGACCACCTCGACATCCTCGGCGCGAACGCCCTCGGACGAGCCCTCTACGCCGACCTGTTCCGGAAGGCGGACCGCCCGAACCTCGCCCGGGCGGCGTTCCTCGACCGAGAGTGGTCCGACGCGTTCTACCCGGACTGGGACCTCGCCGCCGACCAGAGCGTCGCGATCCTCCGCGCCGCCGCCGGACACGACCCGTACGACCGGGACCTGCAGGACCTGATCGGTGAGCTCTCCACGCGCAGTCCGGAGTTCCGCGCGAAGTGGGGTGTCCACGATGTAGGCCGGCACGCGACCGGGGAGAAGCACTTCACCCACCCGGTGGTCGGCGCGCTCGACCTGTACTTCGAGGGCTCGCGCCTGATGAGCGACCCTGCGTTGAGCTTCCTGCTTTACACCGCCGAGCCCGGCTCACCGACCGCCGACGCCCTCCGGCTGCTCGGATCGATCGACGCCACCGACCGCCGCGACGCAGTGCGCGCCGCGGCCGACCCCGACCGATCAGGAGGACGCCCGTGAAGACACGGACACTCGGAACCGACCTCGAGGTCGCCGAGATCGGGCTCGGCTGCATGACGATGACCGGCGGCTACGGCGCCGACCCCGACTGGGCCGCGATGATCGCCCTGCTCCACGGTGCCGTCGACCAGGGCGTCACCCTGTTCGACACCGCCGAGACGTACGGCCCCCACCGCAACGAGGAACTCCTCGGCGAGGCCCTCGCCCCCGTCCGCGACCAGGTGACGATCGCCACGAAGTTCGCCAACGCGATCGACCCCGACACGCACCGACCGCTCGGACGGCTGCTGCGCCCCGACGAGGTCCGCGCCGCCGCCGAGGGGTCACTCCGCCGCCTCCGGACGGACCACATCGACCTCTACTACCAGCACCGCGTCAACCCCGAGCACCCGATCGAGGAGTTCGCCGGCGCCGTCCACGAGCTGATCACCGATGGCAAGGTGCTCCGCTACGGCATGTCCGAGGCCGCCGAGACGACCATCCGCCGCGCGCACGCCGTGCAGCCGGTGACCGCGATCCAGAGCGAGTACTCGCTGTGGTGGCGCCGCCCCGAGACCGGGGTGCTCTCGACATGCGACGAGCTCGGCATCGGCTTCGTGCCGTACAGCCCGCTCGGCAAGGGCTTCCTGACCGGAACGATCGACGCCTCGGTGACGTTCGGCGACAACGACCTGCGCGCCAGCATCCCGCGGTTCGAGGGCGACGCGCTCACCTCGAACGTCGCGCTGGTCGACGGAGTGCGGGAGATCGCCGCGGGACTCGGCTCAACGCCGGGACAGGTCGCGCTGGCGTGGCTTCTGGCCCGCAAGCCGTGGATCGTCCCGATCCCCGGCACGACGAAGCCGCACCGGCTCGCCGAGAACCTCAGGGCTGCTGCCGTTGACCTGTCCGACGCCGACGTCGACCGCCTCACGGCGCTCTCCGACTCCGTCGAGATCGTCGGCGGCCGGTACCCGGACTTCCTCGAGGCGCAGACCAATCTCTGACGACGGTCACGGTCGCGGATCGCACGGGAGGCCTGGTGCCAGCCGGCACCAGGCCTCCCGTCCTTCATGCGGTCCGAATGCGGGTGGCCGCGACCGCGGCCATCAGGATGACGGCGCTGGCGACGACGAAGCTGACCTGGGTGCCGACGACGAATTGCGCTCGGTCGGCCAGGAGCGCTCCGAACACGGCGATCGCGACCGCACCGCCGACTTGACGGAACGTGTTGAACACCGCGCTTGCGGTGCCGGAGCGTTCCGCTGGGACGCTTGCGAGCACCACGGACGTCGCGGGCGGCATCGCCACGGAACCGCCCGCGCCGGTCAGGATGGTGCAGACCGCGACGGCGATCCACGAGTCGAGCGGTGCGAGCACGATCATCACCACCAGGCCCAGGACCATCGTCGTCAGGCCTGCGACGACCGGGACGCGGGCACCGAAACGGTTGGCGAGGGTGCCGCTGACGATGTTGCCGACGATGCTGAACGCGGCCGACGGAAGGAACATCAAGCCGGCGAGCAACGGCGACAGTCCGAGGTGTTGTTGCAGGTACAGACTCAGCACGAAGACGCTGCCGAAGTTGCCGACCATGAACGCGAAGCCGACGCCGAGCGCAATCCGCATCCCGCTCGACCGGAACAAGTCGAGCGGCATCATCGGGTGCCGACCGCGCGCCTGGACGGCGACGAACCCGACGAGCGATGCCGCGGCGATCACGAGTGCGGTGACGACGTACCAGGTGGTGAAGCCGTTCGCCCCGCCTTCGATGAGGCCGAACACGAGCCCCGCGAGGGTGAGCAGCGCTAGCAGCTGACCGGCGGGGTCGAACCGGCTGGGACGTCGTGGTGAGGGTGCCACCTTCACCAGCAGGCTCAGCATGACGGCGCACACGGGGAGGTTGATCGCGAACACGAGCCGCCAGTCGATCGTCGTCAGCGCGCCGCCGAGAAGTGGTCCGACGGCTCCGGCGACCGCACCGCCGACCGCCCAGATGCCGAGCGCGTGGGCGCGTTCGCGGGCGTCGGGGAACGCCTCGCGGATGAGCGCCATCGACGCCGGCAGCATGACCGCCGCCGCCGCACCCTGGAGGGCGCGCGCGGCGATCAGGGCACCGACTGTCGGTGCGAGCGCGCAGGCGACCGAGGCGATGAGGAACCCGGCGATGCCCCACCCGATGGCGCGCTTCGCGCCGATGCGGTCCGACAGGTTGCCGGCAAACAGCAGCAGGGAAGCGAACAGCAGCGTGTACGCGTCGATGACCCACTGCAGGCCTGATGTGCTGCCACCGAGCTCACGGCCGATCGTCGTGAGTGCGACGTTGACGATCAGGATGTCGAGGGTGATCAAGAAGAAACCGAGCGAACCCAGGAGCAGCGCCACCCGAGGTGCTCGTGGCGAGTCGGGACGTGCAGGGTGGACCGTGGCGGTCGTCGAGGTAGTCACAGTCTGATGCTCGCTGTCTCCGCGCAACGGCGGGATGCCCTGACGGGACACCCCTTGCGACGAGGCGTCGCTTAGGAGATCTGTCGGGAATGCCCACGCGAACGACGGCCGACCACATGAGGAGCGCGACCACGATATCCATTGCGACGGTGGACGCAACCCGAGCACCGCTGTTCACAAGTGACTCTGGTCGACGCCGACCGTCTCGATGGCCGATCGGCTAGCGGACAGTGCCGGCCGAAGGCATCAGGCGGCTCACCCGTCGATGTCGTCGATGCCGGTGAGTGGGAGTTCTTCGACGTCGAGTCGTGTCTGGAGTTGGCGGGCGACGGGATCGTCGATGGTGCCGTCACGGCGCAGCTGAAGGAGCACGTCTCGTTTGCGCGCGAGGACCGCGAGTCGGAGCTGATCCTCCGCATCGATGGCGGCGCTCCCCGACTCGTCATCCGCTTGCGAAGCCGACGCAGCACCCGTCCTCGCGAGGCTCTTCCGGTACTCGCGAGTCAGCCGATCCACGACGTCGGGGGCAGCATTCGTGGACGCAGCAATGGTGGGTAGCTGCTCGATCGCATCCTCCGTGATCGTCCGCTCTGCGAGGGCAAACTCGGCGTTCGGGGCAGTGCCGTCCGGGAGTCGTGCCCACCGAACGACGACAGGCAGCAGGGGCCCCTGCACGAGCAGCGTGAGGACGATGACCCCGGCGGTGACGACGATGACGGTGTCACGTCCGGGAAGCGGGGCACCGCTGGCTGTCGTGACCGGGACAGAGAGCGCGATTGCGAGGGAGACGGCTCCTCGGAAGCCGGCGACGGCGCTGACGACGCGAGCTCGGTGACTCATCCGGCGTGCTTGCTGCCCTGGCCGACGGTCGAGGAGTCGGATCACGGTGACGCTGGTTACTTGAAAGACGAACCGGACGAGCAGGAGCGCCAGCCAGACAGTGACGATCGTCGCCAGCAGCGCGGGGATCTCTCCGACGTTCACGCAGCGTGCGACGGATTGCACCTGCAGTCCGATCAGGACGAACAGCGCCCCGTTGAGGAGCGCTGAGCCGAGCGGCCATGCTGATTCGGTTTGGCGACGCGATGCGGCGGTGGTGATCGTGGGCGACCAGTACGCGAGCACGAGTCCCGCGGTGACGCCGGACGCTCCGATGAGCTCGGCGCACAGGTACGCCGTGAAGGGTGCGACGAGGAGCGCGATGTTGATCGTCAGTGCGTCCCGCACGCGGCGCAGCACGAGAATCGTGAGGGCGGCGACGGCGATGCCGGCTGCGCCGCCGCCGAGGTAGGACAGCAGCACAGCGCCGGTGATCGAGAGCGGTGTGTAGGACGCTTCGCCGGTGGCGAGGCCAATCGCGATCGCGGAGACGACGAGTGCGGTGCCGTCGTTGGTGAGGCTTTCGGCTTTCAGCAGCATGAAGTTGCGGCGAGGCAGGGCCCGGCCGAGCGCAGCAACAGCGGTGGCGTCCGGCGGAGCGAGTGCCGCGCCGAGGATCAGACTAGCAGGCCACGGCAGCCCGAAGAGGCGGGCCACCGCGGCGACGGCGAACGCGGACGCGACCACCAGCAGGGTGCTGAGGATCACGATGCCGCGCAGATCTCGGCGGATGGCTCGGAGGGACGTCGTCAGGCTCTCCCAGAACAGCATCGCAGGGAGGAAGAGCAGCAGGACCGTCTCAGGGGGCAGCTCGATCTGGCGCAGCTGCGGGACGAACCCGAGCGCGAGACCGATGACGAGCAGAACGAGCGGCGCTTGAGTGCGGAGCCGGGGGGGGGGGGGCGAGCAGGATGCCGGTCAACACGGCTACGCCGATGAGCACTGTGACCTCGAGGCCGTGCATGGAGTTCCTCTCGCGATGGTGATCGCCGTGCCCCGTACCCGCGGCGCGGATGGGGGCAGCGGCGGTCAGCGCTCGTCGGTTGCGGACTGTCGGATGGTGAGCAGGGCGCTGCTGATGGCGCCGAGAACGAGGAGGCAGGTCGCTGCGGTGAGCGCTGAACCGGTCCGTGCGACGACGGCTGCGGCCCCGGTGCCGGCTGCGGTGGCGGTGCTGATCGCGACGAGGACCGCCAGGCCGAGGGAGCTGCCGAGCTGGTGCGCCGTGTTCACCAGCCCAGACGCGGCGCCGGCGTCGGTGCTGGTTGCGCCGTGGATGCCGAAGCTGGTCAGCGGAGCGAACGCCAAGCCCTGCCCGGCACCGATGATGATCATCGGCAGGGCCACGCTGGCGAGGTAGGTGGACTCGGCCTGCACTTGAGCCAGCCACCACATGCCGATTCCGGTGAGGACGACGCCGGCGAGGAGCACCCACGCGGCCGGCACCCGGCGCAGCAGGCGCGGCACCGCGATCGCGACGGCGAAGTTGACGACACTCATCGGCAGGAATCCCAGTCCCGCCTGCAGCGGCGACCAGCCGAACACTTCCTGCAGGAACTGGGTGGTGAAGAAGAAGAACCCCATCATCGCGCCGAGGTAAAGGAACCGGATCGCGTACGCGCTGGACCGGGTGCGGCTGCGGAACAGCCGCAGCGGCATGATCGGCTGCTCCGCCTTCCACTCGTTCATGACGAGGACGGCCAGCAGGACCACGCCGAGCGCGATCGCGGTGATGGTCACCGGGGAGCCCCACCCGCGGGTGGAGGACTCGATGACGCCGAAGATCAGCGCCCCCATGCCGGCGGTCGCGGTCACGGCGCCGACGATGTCGAACCGGCCGGGCGCGCGCTTGGTCTCCACCAGGTAGCGGCTGCCGAGGATCAGCATGAGCACACCGATTGGGAGGTTGAGGTAGAAGCCGGCACGCCAGGACACGAGGTCGGCGAGGACCCCACCGACGACCATGCCGAGGCTTGCACCGATGCCCGCGACGGCCGAGTACAGCGCCACGGCGCGGGCACGCTCCCGGCCGGCTTCGAAGGTGCTCGTGATCAGCGACAGCGCGGTGGGCGCGACGATCGCGGAGCCGATGCCCTGCAGGGCACGCGCGGCGATCATCCACCAGCCGGCGGGAGACGCACCAACCAGGCCGGAGGCGAGCGTGAAGAGCACCAGGCCGATGATGAACATGCGGCGCCGGCCGATGATGTCGCCGGCGCGGGCGCCGAGCAGGAGCGCCCCGCCGAAGGTGAGTGTGTAGGCGTCCTGCACCCACGTCAGCCCGGTCTGGGTGAAGTGCATGCTCCGCTGGATCGTGGGCAACCCGGTGAAGATGATCGAGTTGTCGAGGATCAGCATGAAGTAGCTGACCAGGATGATCGCGAGGATCGCGGTCTTGTGGACGGCGGTCCGGTTCGTGCCGGTGCTCGGCTGCAGGGTGTCGGTGCTCACATGTCGATGGAAGCGCGGGACGGTCCCCTCTGACAGGGGCTGTCATCCCCTGTTCCAGTACTACTGCCTCCCGATCGCTGCGATCACTGCACGGGCGCGGCTAGGAGGTACTGACAGCCCCCGCCACAGCAGTCATCGCCGCCCTACCGTCGGGCGCATGGACAACATCACGCTCAACAACGGCGTCCAGCTTCCCCCGATCGGGTTCGGCGTCTTCCAAAGCTCCCCCGAGGACACCGTCGACGCGGTCCGCTCCGCCCTCGACGTCGGCTACCGCCATGTCGACACCGCCGCCGCGTACGGCAATGAACGCCAGGTCGGCGAGGGTATGCGCGCTTCCGGTATCGATCGGGACGAGATCGTCCTCGAGACGAAGGTGTTCCCGTCTGACTACGGCTACGACGAGACCCTGCATGCGTTCGAGAAGTCGACCCGCAAGCTCGGGTTCGACACGATCGACATCTTCATCCTGCACCAGCCCACTCCGGATCAGTTCGACACGACCGTGCAGGCGTACAAGGCGCTCGAGCAGCTGTACGCCGACGGCCGCGTCCGCGCGATCGGGGTCAGCAACTTCATGCCGCACCACCTGGCGTCGCTCCTCGAGCAGACCGACATCATCCCGGCGCTGAACCAGGTGGAACTGCACCCGTACTTCACCCAGCCCGACGTCCAGCGCGCCGACGCCCAGCACGGGATCCTCACCCAAGCGTGGTCACCGATCGGTGGCATCACGTTCTACCCGGGCTGGGGTGACCAGCGCGTCAGCGTCATGGACGACGACGCCATCAAGACCATCGCCGAGGCGCACGGCAAGACGCCCGCGCAAGTGATGCTGCGCTGGCACCTCCAGCAGGGCCGCTCCGCGATCCCGAAGTCGACCAACCCGACCCGCATTGCCGAGAACTTCGACGTCTTCGACTTCGACCTCTCCGACGACGAGCTCTCGACCCTGGACGGATTGGACCGGGGCGTCCGGAACGGGCCTGACCCCGATGGGGACTCTTCCCGCTTCCGTGAGCGCACCATCCCCGAAGACTGACCCACGCTGTCATTGACGAAGGGCCCAGGCGCTGGTCAGCACCTGGGCCCTTCTCATTCGAGCAGCGGGATCACGCCACGAGGCGGTGGCGTCGCAGCCACCGGTCGACCTCCGCTGCGGCGCCGTCGACGTCCTCTCCTCGGACCGCGAACGGTGCCGACACTGACGACGCTGACCGGGTCAGCGGCCGATACACGCCGGCGGTGTCTCCGGCACTGCTGACGGCGTACGTGACGAAGGGCAGTACCCGCACGCCGGTGAGGTCCACTGATTCCAGGAACGTCGACATGATCATCGGCGGCCGGACGTTCCAGATGGGGCTACCGAGCAACACCGTCCCGTAGCCGGACAGATCCGGTAGCTCGCCAGCGATCGCCGGGCGTGCGTCACGTTCCTGCTCGTCACTGTTTCGGCTCACGGTCGGGTCGTATGCGTTGGGGTATGCCTCCGCCGCTTCGAATCGGAACGTGTCGACGGCGGTGCGGTCTCCGATGATGCGTGCGAGGCGGTGCGTGTTGCCGGTGTCGAGCACCCGACGGCCGCCGTTCCAGTAGTACTCCCCCGCTCGGGAGAAGAACACCAGCAGTGTCCTCCCGTCAGGACTCGGGTTGGCTGTGGGCATCGTGTCGTCTTCCGTGTTCGCGCTGCTGCAGGCAGCGAGCATGGTCAGCGTTGCTGAGGCTGCGGTGAGGGACGCCGCGCGGACCAGCGCTCGACGCGTCAGCGCCGGGCGACTCAGTGGCGGATGCATGCTTGTCCTCCCCATGAGACGCCCTCGGCGCCGACGGCGAATCCGTCGGCACCGAGGCCGATCGTGGCGGTCTACGGGCGGACGAGGACCTTGAGGGCCTTACGGTCGGCCATTGCCTGGTAGCCGGCGGGCACACCGTCGAGGTCGACGGTGCGGTCGAAGACCTTGCCGGGCTCGATCGAGCCGTCGAGGACCTGCGGCAGCAGCTCGGGGATGTACGCCCGGGCCGGTGCGACGCCGCCGGCGAGGGTGACGTTGCGCATGAACTCGCCGAAGCCGAACGGGACGTCCTCGAACTGCGGGGCGCCGACGCGGCTGATGACGCCGCCGTCGCGGACGACAGCAAATGCGGTCTCGAGCGCCGGCTTGAGGCCGACGGCTTCGAGGACGACGTGCGTGCCGTCGCCGCCGGTGAGCTCCTTGACCTTCGCAACGCCCTCGTCGCCGCGTTCGGCGACGACGTCGGTGGCACCGAACTCGCGGCCGAGGTCGGTGCGGGACTGGTGGCGGCCCATCAGGATGATCCGGTCGGCGCCGAGGATCTTCGCCGACAGCACCGCGGACAGGCCCACAGCGCCATCACCGATGACGGTGACGGTCTTACCCGGCGCGACGCCGCCGGCCTTCGCGGCGTGGTAGCCGGTCGACATGACGTCGGACAGGCTCAGCAGCGACGGGATGAGGGCGTCGTCGAACCCGGCGGGGACGACGACGAGGGTGCCGTCGGCCTGCGGGACGCGAACCTGCTCACCCTGGCCGCCGTCGACACCGTCGGAGCCCCAGTGGGCGCCGTGCCGGCAGGAGGTCTGCAGGCCCTCCTGGCAGAACTCGCACGTGCCGTCGGAAGCGACGAACGGTGCGATGACGAAGTCGCCGACCTTGACGTCGGTGACGTCCGCGCCGACCTCGGTGACGGTGCCGACGAACTCGTGGCCCATCCGGGCGCCCTCGTCGGACTGCTCCATCGACCCGTAGGGCCAGAGGTCGGAGCCGCAGATGCAGCCGGCGACGATCTTGACGATCGCGTCGGTGGGTTCGGTGATGGTGGGGTTCGGGACGGTCTCGACGCGGACGTCGCCCGCGCCGTACATCAGTGTGGCTCGCACGTGGAGCTCCTTTCGTGGATGCTCCCAGCCAACGTCCTCACGCGCGGGCGCGGGAGGTGCTGCTCTTCCGGGTACTAGCAACCCCTGCTCCAGCCCAGTGCTGCGTCGTAGCGTGGTCCCATGGACAGCACATCCGAGGTCCGCGACTTCCTCCGGACCCGCCGCGAACGCATCACGCCGCAGCAGGCCGGCCTGCCGGACTTCGGCGGTTCCCGCCGGGTGAAGGGCCTGCGGCGTGAGGAGCTGGCGTTGATCAGCGGGATGAGCGTCGACTACTACATCCGCCTCGAGCGCGGGAACCTCACCGGCGTCTCCGAGAGCGTTCTGGAGTCGCTGTCTCGCGCGCTCCGACTGGATGACGCCGAGCACGCGCACCTGTTCGACCTCGCCCGGGCACAGAACGCCTCCGCGACGACGCGGCGGAAGACGCCGACCTCACGGGTCCGACCCAACGTGCAGCGGATGCTCGACAGCATGACCGTGCCCGCATGGGTCCGGAACGGCCGCTCCGACTTCCTCGCCGGCAACACCCTCGCCCGTGCTCTGTACGCGCCGCTGTTCCTCGAGCCCGCGGGGACGCCGAACACGGCCCGGTTCGCGTTCCTCGACCCGCGCGGTAAGGACTTCTGGGTCGACTGGGACAGCGTCGCCGCGGACATGGTCGCCGTCCTCCGCGCCGAGGCCGCCCGCAGCCCGTACGACAAGGGCCTGACCGACCTGATCGGTGAGCTCTCCACCCGCAGCGACGTGTTCCGACAGCTGTGGGCTGCGCACAGCGTGATGCGGCACCTCAACGGCGCCAAAAGGATGCACCACCCCGAGGTCGGTGAACTCGACCTCACCTACGAGGCGATGGAACTCTCCACCGACGTCGGCCTCACACTCATCGTGTACGGCGCCGAACCGGGCTCCCCGTCCGAGGAACGGCTGCAACTGCTCGCGAGCCTCGCGGCCACCACGGAAGCCGCCGAGCGGCAGGACGCGTAGACAACGACAGGAGGGCCGGTGCAGCGCACCGGCCCTCCTCTCGTTCACGTGCACCTTCACCAGGTCGTTGCGATCATCCGCGTCACCACCTGCCGCCGGACGTCGACGTCGATGCACAGTTGCAGCGGCCACTGCCCGCGCCCGCCCCAGATCGTGGCGTCGGTCCGGGTGCGGACCGTCACAGCGTCACCGTCCGGGCTGGCAACGAGATCGACGTCGACGATGCTGTGGTACTGCATGTCGGCGGTGTCGATCGCGGCGAGCCAGTCCGCGCGGGACTGCACGAAGCCGGTCATGTGCGTCAACGTGAACGACTCCGACAGGACGTCGCTCAGCGCGTCCGTGTCAGCGGAGACCATCGCGGCGCGGATCACATCCCACACGGCGGCGGCGGTCGTCGGGGTGCTCACGTGCCCTCAGACCGCGTCGAGCTCGCGCTGGACGTGCCGGGGTTCCCGGTCGACCGGCTGGTTGTCCTGGTCGCGGACACCGTCCAGTCCGTTGTCTGCGTCGAGCGCGGCGAACACCGGGCCGAGGTCGGCCTGTTCGGGGCCACGCTCGGCGACGAGCTCGAGGGTCTTGTGGTCCGCGGACGGGATGGTCAACGCGTCGACGAGGACGCGGGCGATCTGGTGGCGGGCGATGACGCCGTCGGCGGGGCTGCCGGCGTGCCGGGTGTCGCCCTGCAGGAACGTGATCTGCAGCTGGTCGGCGTCGTTGTAGTCGAACCAGCCCGGCCGGACGATCGTGTACCGGTTGCCGCTGGCACGGACGAGCCGTTCGCTGCGGCGCTTCCAGTCGTGCGTGGTCCCGCGGACGGTGACACCGATGCTGGTCATCAGCGCGATCCGCACCGGCCGTCCGTCGAGGACCTGCAGGATGTTCCGAACGGCACCGTAGTCGACCGCTTCTGCGTCGCTGCTGCCGTACGCGGCGCCCTGCGTGAAGACGACCGCGTCGATCCCGACGACGGCTTCGACGAGCGTTTCGGCGCGGGTGAGGTCACCGACGACGAGTTCCGCGGCCGGGTCGAGCCGGCCCGCGCGGGCCTGGTTCCGTACCAGCGCCCGCACCGTGTGCCCCTGGCGGACGGCTTCGGCGACGACGTGACGGCCGACGCTCCCGGTGGCGCCGACAACGAGGACGCTTAGCTGCTCGCTCATCGGCGGCGCGCCGTCGCGGTGAGGGTGTGCTGCCCGTAGCTGTTGTCGTCCGGGTTGATGGTGACGCCCGGGGCGACGATCGCGTCGATGGCGTCGAGGATCTCCGCCGACAAGGTCACGTCCGCGGCGGTGATCTGCGACTCGAGCTGCTCCATGGTGCGCGGTCCGATGATCGCGGACGTGACGCCCGGGTGGTTGATCGCCCACGCGATCGACATGTCGATCAGGGTCAGGTCGTTCGCCTCGGCGAGCTGCGCGAGATCCTCGACGACGTCGAGCTTGCGCTGGTTCGCCGGCGTCGACATGTCGAACCGTGCCGACGGACGCGCCGCGGAGGTCGGCTTGCCCGGCTGATCCTTCCGCCACCGTCCGGTCAGCCAGCCGCCGGCGAGCGGGCTGTAGACCAGGGTGCCCATCCCGTAGCGCTGCACGGTGGGAAGGACGTCCTCCTCGATGCCGCGGACGAGGATCGAGTACGGCGGCTGCTCGGTGCGGAACCGCTCGTAGCCGCGCCGCTCGGACACGACCTGCGCCTCGACGATCTCGCTGCCTGAGTACGACGACGACCCGATGGTGCGGACCTTGCCCTGACGGACGAGATCGGTCAGCGCGCTGAGGGTCTCCTCGACGTCCATCGTCGGCGAGGGACGGTGCACCTGGTACAGGTCGATGTAGTCCGTCCCGAGACGGCGGAGGGAGTTCTCCACCTCCTGCATGATCCACTTCCGCGACCCACCCGAGTGGTTCGGTGCGTCGTCCATCGGCATGATGAACTTCGTGGCGAGGACGACGTCGTCGCGGCGGCCCTGGAGCGCCTTGCCGACGATCTCCTCGGACGCACCCGACGAGTACACGTCGGCGGTGTCGACGAAGTTGATGCCGGCGTCGAGCGCCCGGTGGATGATCCGGATCGAGTCGTCGACGTCTTCGTTGCCCCACGGTCCGAACATCATCGTGCCGAGCGCGAGGGGGCTGACCTGGACGCCGGTGCGTCCGAGCTGGCGGTACTCCATGCTTTCCTCTCCGCGACCGCCACACGGCGGTCGATGCTCTTCACGCTACGGACGGACGTGCCAGCGGAGGAGGTAAGAACATCCCCTGTCACCGCACCCGGCCCGCTCGTACCGTCGAAGCCATGCCAGCGAACTCAGCCGCTCAGCGTGAGCACGACCAGCTCTTCCCGAACCACACGTCGACCTTCGCGCAGACCGACCCCGGGTTCGTCGCGTACTTCGACGACTTCGCCTTCGACGAGACCCTCCGCGACGTCGCAATCACCCGGCAGGACCGGCTCCTCGTCCAGCTCGGCGCGACGATCGCGGTTGGCGCGACGACCGAGTTCCGGGTCCTCCTCGGCGCAGCGCTCGACAACGACGTCACCCCCGTCGAGGTCAAGGAGGTCGTCTACCAGGCCGTCGCCTACGTCGGCGTCGCCCGTACCATCGACTTCCTCACCATCACCAACGGCGTGCTCCTCGAGCGCGGTGTCGCGCTGCCCCTGCCCGAGCAGAGCACCACGTCGCCGGCGACGCGGATGGAGCACGGCCGCGACGTGCAGGGGCAGATCGTCGGCGCTGACCGGGTCAACAGCATGAACGACAACGCGCCCGCCGACACCGCCCACTTCCAACGGTTCCTCTCCGGCAACTGCTTCGGCGACACCGTCGCCCGCGACGGGCTCGGCCTCCGAACCCGCGAACTCCTGACCTTCGCGATGCTCGTCGCCCTCGGCGGCGCCGACGCGCAGGTCCGGGGCCACGTCGCCGGCAACCTCACCGTCGGCAATACCCGCAAGGACCTCCTCGACGTCCTCACCGTCCTCGTCCCGTTCATCGGATATCCCCGGACCCTCAACGGCCTCACCGTCGTCAACGACGCCGCCCCCGCAGACACCACGAAGGAGCTCACCGCATGACCGACACCAGCTTCGACCAGCCCTTCCCCCTCGGTGAGAAGAACGACGCGTTCGCGCAGTACTTCACCGGGCAGAGCTACCTCGCACCCCTCATCGACGGCGGCACCGTCACCGTCAGCAACGTCACCTTCGAGCCCGCCTGCCGGAACAACTGGCACATCCACCACGGCTCAGATGGCGGCGGCGACCAGATCCTGCTCTGCACCGCCGGCTCCGGCTGGTACCAGGCCGAAGGCGCCGACCCCATCAACATGACACCCGGGACCACCATCCGCGTCCCCGCGGGCACCAAGCACTGGCACGGCGCGACGGCCGACTCCTGGTTTTCCCACCTCGCGTTCATCACACCCGGCACAGATGTGCGCAACGAGTGGCTGGAGCCAGTGACCGACGACGTGTACGCACAACTCGCGAGCACACAGCCCGCCAACTGAGCGGAGCTAGTCCGCACACCGTTCCGTCCCGGTCTGGACGAAAACCTATGGCGACAGCAACATATAGTGGCTGCTGGCGTGTCGGACCACTACATGTGGTTCCGCGAGTGATCCTGGATGAGGACGTCAGTGTGAACGGGTCGCGCTGTGGGAGCCAGAAAGGAGCGCGGAGATCTTGACGAAGGGCAGCAAGGGAAACGGCCAGTCGCGGAGCTCGATCACGGGGAAGTTCGTGAAGCACAGCTACGCGAAGTCGCACCCGAACACGACGCAGACCTCTCACAAGAAGAGCAAGTAGCAAGCGCCGCCATGCGGTGACTCACCGGCGAGGGTTCGGACATCCGGCCCTCGCCGGTGCTCGCAACGGCTCAGAGCAGCTCGGGAGGTCAGCCCTTCCGCTTCCTCCCGAGGAATCGGCCCGAGATGGAGCTGCGCGATGTCGACGTGCTGCCACTACTGGGTGCTTCGGTGACGGACGTGCGCGGGTGACTGGCAGCCGCGCTTGGAGTGACGAATCGTCCCGAGATTGCAGAGCGGTACTGCTTGCTCGACCTGCCAAGATTCTTCAGGGCGGTCTCACGCAGCTGGTCGGCGAGCTGGGCGGAGTTGTCCGATGGGTCGCTCAGGCTTCCTCCTCCATCGATGTTGTCGGCTGGTGCGGTCTGTGACCAGGTCCGCGACTACCAGCGGGATCTCATTGTCTTCCTCGCGCGCCTCTTTCCGCTGAACGAGTTTGTTCAGGACTGCGAACCCCACGTCCGACTCGTCGCTGTCATGGCTGAGCGCCTTCTCGATACCCCACTGGAACTGTTGCCACCACTGCTCACGGCGAACTTGGGCGAGGCTCCGAGACGCGTTGATCAGACCGACACCGGCTGCGATGAGGGCACCCACGCCAGCGATGATCGCTGCGACAAGGGTCGCGGTCGCCTGGGCACCTGAGACCGGAGCTGGTGACGTCGTCGCATGAACAACCCCGGCGGCAAGCAGCATCAACGGCGTCATGAACACCCCTCAACGATACGAGAGAGCGGCCTCGCTGAGCCTGGCGACGACCCGTCTCAGTAGCCGGTGGGCCATAGAGCCTCAGCCGCGCCCGCCGAGGCCCGTGCTCCGCGGGCGCTATCGCTCGAGGCTTAAAGGGTGACGGTCTCGAACTCGAGGAGTTCCGCGCCGGTGGCGACGGGGTTGCTGCTGCCGTGGTGTGCGCCGGCCTGGCCGCCGCGCCACGCCTGGTAGGAGTCCTCGTCGGCCCAGGTGGAGACGACGAAGTAGCGGGTGCCGCCTGCGGTGGGACGGAGGAGCTGGAAGCTCTCGAAGCCGGGCTGCTGCTCGACGTCGTGGTTCCGGCCGACGAAGCGTGCTTCGAGGTCGGCGCCCTTGCCCTCGGGGACGGTGATGGCGTTGATCTTCACGACGGACATGGTGTTCCTCTCGATGGTGGTCAGTGCTGGTGTGCGCGGGCGGCGGGGGTGACGGTGAAATCGTCGACGTTGCCCATCGCCTCGTGCACGTGCTCGGCGGCGTGCTCGGCGATGTGCTCGGCGTCATGCAGGGACGCTGCGGTGACCTCGACCGTGGCGGACCCGGTGAGGCGGTGGCCGACCCAGCGGAGCCGGAGGTCCCGGACAGTCTCGACGCCGGCGGTGTGTTCGAGGGCGTGCTCGGCCTTGCCCAGGAGGGCGGGGTCGATGGCGTCCATGAGGCGCGCGCCGATGGACTTCACCGTCCCCCAGAGCAGGACCATGATTGAGACCGAGATGAGCAGTCCGATGATCGGGTCCGCGATCGGGAACCCGAGCAAGACGCCGATCGCGCCGAGGACGACCGACAGGGACGTGAACCCGTCGAGGCGGGCGTGCACGCCGTCCGCCACGAGCGCGGCGGAGCCGATCTTCTGCCCAACACGGATGCGGTAGATCGCCACCGCCTCGTTGCCGGCGAAGCCGATCAGGCCTGCCAGCACCAGCAGCCACGGGTTCTCGATCGGCCGCGGATTGATGAACCGGTCGATGGCCTGCCAGCCGGCGACAACGGCGGAGAGGGCGACGACGAACACGATGAACATGCCCGCGAGGTCCTCGGCTCGGCCGTACCCGTAGGTGTATCGGCGGTTTGCGACCCTGCGGCCGAGGACGAACGCGATCCACAGCGGCACCGCAGTCAAGGCGTCTGCGAAGTTGTGGATCGTGTCCGCGAGTAGCGCGATCGACCCGGTGAACGCGACGATTACCGCCTGCAACACCGTCGTGGCCAGCAGAATGAACAGGCTGATCTTCAACGCGCGGACACCGGCGGTGCTGGCCTCCATCGCGTCGTCGATCGAGTCCGCTGAGTCGTGCGTGTGCGGCACGAACAGGTCGTACAGGAAGCCCTTCACCCCGCCGTGCGGATGCGAATGCCCATGCTCACCGTGGTCGTGGTCGTGGTCGTGGTCGTGGTCGTGGTCAGCGAGGCCCGGCGCGTGGTCGTGACCGGTCATGCGCTTTCCCGCTCCCCGCGGTGGTGCGGTGCAGCACCGACGACGTGTTCAGCCTGCTTCACGGCGTCGATGACCAGCTCCGAGGCGTGCTCGTCCGTCAGCCGGTAGAACACCGTCGTACCCTCGCGCCTGGTCGACACCATCCGCGCCAGCCGCAGCTTCGCTAGGTGCTGCGACACTGCTGCCGGGCTCTTGTCCACGACGTCGGCGAGGTGGTTCACCGACATCTCCTCCGCGCTCCGCAGCGCGAGGATGATCTTCACCCGCGTGGCGTCTGCGAGCATCGCGAACACCTCCACCGCGAGCTCGACGTACTCGGACTCCGGACTGAGGCCGCATGGTTGCTTATCTACGTGCACACGCAGATTATAGATCATGCAACGGCTGGTTGCGTCTCGATAGCCGATCCGCTACCGGACGGCGCGAGCTGCAAGGATCGGGCCATGGCACTTTCAGACATCTTGGCGGCCCTCGGGCTGGCCGGAGGCGTAATCGGCTTCTTCGTCGCTCTCGCGGCACGCAAGAAGGCGGACGAGTCAGAGAGTGTTGCCAACGACGCTCGAGCGGACGCAGCAGCAGCCCTCTCGCGCAGCGCAGATTCGGGTGAGCGGATTGCGGAGGCCGTCGAGAAGATGGCTGCGGTCGCTTCTGAGCCAGACGTCGACCTCGTCCGCGTGTACGAAGATGCCCTGAACGCGAAGGTGGAGTGGGCAATCGAGGAACGCACAGACGCGCACTCGTACCGGCTGCGAAACGCCGGAAACGATAACGCTGAGGACGTGCAGATCAGCGCAGTTCCCTCCGAGCATGCAGCCCTCCTCGTCGGAGGTAGCCTCGGCAACCTCGACGCCGGCCAGGCCGGCGTCTTTCACACGTCACCGCGACTGACGCTGTCACTTCGCCGGATCGCGGTGAGCTGGTTCGAAGCAGACACCGGACAGCAGATGTCGGCGGAGCTGACTCTCCCCTGACCGCCTCCGGCACGCCGGGTCCCCAACCACCACTGACCATTTCCAATACACGATCGTCATCCGGATCCACCCTTGTCGTTGCGCGAAGAGCGAGGATGTCGAACGGCCCGTGGATGCAACCCCGCAAGGAACAGTCGGTACCGCTGGCGCATGATTTGGCTGGCTCCCCCAGGCAACGCACTACCAAAGACCCGATTCACTTCACGAAGTCGGACGAGAGTCGGCCTCGAGCCCCCGATACGTCGATGATGTCTCAATGCGCTGATCATTCAGTCGGCGGCGCGAACTGCTCCGCTGCTTTACCTCCGCCGGGGCAGGCGCCCCGGCGCCATCCGGTGGGCCACTCCCCCGGTGGAGGTCGGCTGATTCCGGACAGCTCGAGCGTTGTGCCCTGTCGCAGAAAGCCCGTCCGCTGGCGTCCTCAAAGAGGGCGCGCCATACGGACTGGTCACCACATCCTCCGCCCGGCCGACCGCACACCATCTGGCACTGTGGCTGTCATCTCACCCGTTGTGGTCACGAAGACGTCCGGGCGACGCCATTCAGCGCAGACAAGCCCGTGACGGAGGAGGAGATCGGGCAAGACCGTCGCAACTTCGGCTAGGACGGCGTTCCGGAGCTCAAAGGCGTGACCGCGTCCGGCCGCTCCAGAGAACACCATGCGCACAGAAGTCGAGCCTCGCCTGATGCCAGAACCAGCTCCGAAGCTCCTCCGATCCAACCGAGCCAGGGCCTTCAGCAGACTTCGACTCGCCGACGTGACCTGGGCTGATCGTGTTTCACCACGGCTGATCGAGTGTGTCGCGCATAGACGGTGTGTCGCCCGTTCCGGGAGACAACGGGCTCACCGAGCTCGCCACGTCCAGCACCGAAAGCGAAACACCATGTCCAAGTCATTGAGCCGCCTGAGCGCGGAAACGGAGACTCCCGAGCTCACCCCCAGGTACGCTGCTCTCCTCAAGCCGGCTGAAGCCGCATCGTTCCTCCTCACGTCCGTCGGCACGCTCGCCCAGTGGCGTTACCTCCGCCGCGGCCCCGCGTACATCAAGGTCGGCCGTTCCGTGGCCTACCGTCTGGGTGACTTGCTCGACTACGTCGAGCAGACGCGCGTTTCGCACAACGGAGTGGCTGCCTGATGGCCACGATCCGCGAGTACGAGACGGCAAAGGGCAAGCGGTTCGAGGTCGGGTACACGAAGCCGGACGGGGGAACGACGCGGAAGCGTGGGTTCCGGACCAAGCGTGACGCGAACGCCTGGTCCGCAGCGAACATCGTCGCGATGAGCAAGCCGACCTACCGTACGCAGTCCGACCTGTCGCAGAAGCTCGGCCCGTTCATCGACGAGTTCCTTGCGAGGCGCGCGACGCTCGCCGCGACCACAGTCGCGAACCGCGCGGCCGTCGCGGGCAAGTGGATCACGCCCTACTGGAGCGAGAAGTCGCTCGAGGCCCTCACGAAGAAGTCGGTGCGCGCCTGGGTGGAGTCCATGCACGCCGACGGCGCCGGAGCGCAGACGATCCAGAAGGCGCACCAGATCCTCGGGGGCGTCCTCGAGGAGTGTGTCGAGCAGGGCCTGCTGACCGGGAACCCAGCGCGAGGAGTCAAGCTGCCCACCGTGGTTACGCGCGAGCACGGCTACCTCAGCGCCCCGCAGGTCGCACACCTCCTCGACGAAGCGCAGGAGCGCGACCGGATGCTCATCGCCTTCCTGGCGTTCTCTGGCCTCCGGTTCGGCGAAGCCGCTGCCCTCACGTATGCCGACCTCGACTTCGCGAACAACGTCGTGCACGTCCGGAGGTCGGCGACCGAAGTCAGGGGCGAGCTCGTGCTCGGTCCGCCCAAGAACGGCAAAGCGCGACAGGTTCCCGGCGTGCCGCAGGTCATGGAGCCGCTCCGACGACGCTCGGGAGGACGTACCGCACACGACCTCGTCTTCACCGCACCGGAGGGCGGCATGCTCAGGCTCTCGACCTGGCGGCGTCGCGTCTTCGCTCCAGCCGTTCAGCGGGCGATCGCAAGCTGGCCCGCGAGCGACTTCGCGCGTGGGACGGTCGTGCAGCACTTCCCGAAGCTCACCCCGCACGACTTGCGGCACACCGCCGCGAGCCTCGGGGTGTCCGCGGGTGCGACCGTGCCACTCGTGCAGAGCATGCTCGGGCACGCGAAGCCGAGCATCACGCTCGACGTCTACACCGGGCTCTTCCCCGCTGACTTCGACCCGCTGGTCGCGAAGCTCGAGGACCTCGCCTCGGGATCGGGCATCGCGGACCGACTCTGACCCCCATCCCCGCTTTCCCGCCCAAAGCCGGCCTGTTCGATTCGTCGACAGGTCGGCTTTCGGCGTTCGACGCTCATTCGAGACTCGCGCCGCGAGCAGCACTGCATTCGGCCGAGGAGTATCGGAGCGGAGCACGCGAGAACGACTCGCGCGTTGGACACGACGATTCGAGCACCGACGTCGGCGGTCGTGCTCTTCCGACGCATGCGTCGACTCGATCACTGCACGCGCCAACCTCGCATCGCGGGCACACCCTGACGGTCGCTCGTGCACGGCTCAGCCTGATCAGTTCGGACGCGACGATCACGACCTTCACCGAGGAGGCGACCAGGTTGGCGTCGGCGACAGCGCGCGGGCCGTGCGAGCATCGTGCCAAGACCGTGCCACGTGGTCTGATCTGACTCCGAAACACGACCTGATGAAACACGAAAACCCCCGAAAATTCGGGGGCTTTCGCCTTGTGGGCGATACTGGGATCGAACCAGTGACCTCTTCCGTGTCAGGGAAGCGCGCTACCGCTGCGCCAATCGCCCAGAGAGTGCCTGCTCGCGCAGGAACTTGAGGTGGGGACGGGATTCGAACCCGCGTGGACGGCTTTGCAGGCCGCTGCCTAGCCTCTCGGCCACCCCACCATCGAGGTCCACGTCTGACGTGAGTCCCGAACGGTGGGATACCCTCTGGTGAGTCATGGGGCTCCGAGGAGACCCACACTCGAGCGGATGACGAGATTCGAACTCGCGACCCTCACCTTGGCAAGGTGATGCGCTACCACTGCGCCACATCCGCATTCGTCTGCCCGCTGTCGCGGCGACGACGTAAACTCTATACGAACCCGGGCGCTTCCACCAAAATCATCCTCGTTCACCGGGCGTGTCCCCCGTGTTCATGCGGATCGGGGCACATCAGGCCGCCCCGCCACACCCGGGCTGCCGCCCGCGTTCGGCGGACCCCGAGACTTCCGCTACTATCGACTGGCACGCACAGTGCAGCGGGCGATTGGCGCAGTTGGTAGCGCGCTTCGTTCACACCGAAGAGGTCATCAGTTCGAGTCTGGTATCGCCCACCCGCACAAGAGCCCGACGCAACAGCGTCGGGCTCTTGTCATCTGACGGAGTACGAGCCAGCGAGGACGAAGGGGCACATGACCGACGTCGACCTCGAGTTCGCCCGCGTCCGGGCGGTGCTCGACCGTCCGACCCTGCGCCTCATGTCCCGCCCGACGAGCGCCACCGTGCTCGCGGTGTTCCGGACGGTCTTCGACCGCGATGTCCAGTACGTCCCCGCGGACCGGATGCACCTCCAGGTCGAGGAGCACGTCACCCGGCTGCAGGCCACCGGCGCCCGGGTCCCCGCGAGCGAGCAGATCGGGGTCGACCAACCGGACCAGGACGCCCGCCCGAACGGGCGTGCCCTCTGCCGCGAGTGGGTCGCCGCCCAGTGGCTCGTCCGTTCGAACTCCGCCGACGGCGACGAGCAGTACTCGCTGACGAGCCACGCCCTCGAAGCGCTGTCCCTCGTCGACGCCCTCTCCTCCGACCGGGCACTGATCAGCGAGAGCCGGCTCGCGATGATCGTCGACGCCGTGCACCGGTGGGCGGCTCGCGCCGAACCGGACCCCGACGTGCAGATCCGCCGCATCGACGCGCAGATCGCCGAGCTGCAGGCCGAGCGGGAGCGCCTCGAGCACGGCGAGCTGGCCACGGTGGACGACGCCCGGATGCGCGACGGCTACACGAACATCTCCGACCTCATCCGCCAGCTCCCGAGCGACTTCAAGCGGGTCGAGGAAGCGGTGGCCACGATGCACCGCTCGATCGTCGAGGACTTCCGGCAGGAGGTCCGCCCGATCGGCGAGATCCTCGACGACTACCTCGCCCGCACCGACGCCCTCATGGAGGCCACCCCCGAGGGGCGCGCCTTCGAGGGGGCGTTCGAGCTCCTCCGTGACGACGCCCTGCTCCTCCGGCTCCGGGACGACATCCAGACGATCCTCGCCCACCCGTTCGCGGAGTCCCTCGGCGCCGGTGAACGCCGGACGTTCCGGAACACCGTCGTCATCCTCCGCCAGGGCATCGAGGACGTCCTCGCCCAGCGGCGGCAGCTCACGGCGACGCTCCGCGACCAGATCGTGGCGCACGACGTCGTACACGACCGCGAGCTCGACGCCGTCCTCCGCTCGATCAACCGCGGGCTCGCGGCCTGGATGGACCGCGGTTCGCCCCGGGACCGTGTCCCCCTGGGGCTCCTGCCCGCGACGGCCGACGTCGGCACGTTCCGGGAGCGCTTCTACGACCCGGACGGCGAGTCGGTCCCGCCGCCCATCGAGGAACCCGACGACGACGTCTTCGAGGACCTCGACGTCGAGATGCTCCGCCGCCACGGTGGCCCGCTGCTCACCGAGCTCCGCGCGGCCCTCCGCTCGGCCGAGGCCGACTCCAGCGTCGATGCCTTCCACGGCCTGCCCGACGAGCAGCGCCGCCCGGTGGAGCTCTTCGGCCTGGCGCACCTCCTCACCGGCCACGAGGACTTCGAGTCCGCCGCCGCGGTCGCCGAGCACCGCACGGTCCGCCCGGACGGCAGCCCCGTCGCCTTCCGGATGCCGACGGCCGCGCTCGACCCGGACCGCCAGCAGGTCATCCCCGACACGACCAACGACGAACACGCACAGGAGGCGCGGTGAGCGACACGACGCCGGCACCGGTCGACGAGACGGTCCCCTACGACGACCCCACCACCGTCCCCGAGGACGACGAGCGTGACGAGACGAGCTTCGCCCTCTTCGAGGGCGACGAGGGCCGGCTGGACGACCGTCAGCGCCGGGCCCTCGTGGCGCTCCTCCGGAACCCCTACGTGAGCGCACGCACGCACGCCGACGAGTGGCGCGCCGTCCTCGACACCGAGAACCAGCTGCGGTCGCGCCTCAACGACCTGTTCCTCGAGCTGCACGTCGACCGGGACCGCGAGGTCGCCTGGAAGCGCCAGGCCCGTTCGGAGAGCCAGCGCCGCGGCTTCCCGACCCTGCTCCGCGACGTCCCGTACACGCGCGAGGAGACCATCGTCCTCGTGTACCTCCGGATGCGCCTCCGCGCAGACACCCGTCCGGGTCCGGACCAGGTCGTCGTCGACCGTTCGGAGATCCTCGGGCACGTCGCCGGCTTCCGTCCCGCGACCGCGACCGACCGCACCCGCGACGAGGGCCGGGTGGCGAAGGCCGTCGAGCGCCTGGTCACGGCCCGGATCCTCATCAAGACCTCGGACCCGGACCGCTTCCGTGTCGCCAGCGTGGTCGAGGTGCTGCTCCCGCTCGAACGCCTGCGCGAACTCGACACGTGGTTGCAGAGCACGGCGTCGCAGAACGCGACCACCCCGGACGGTGAGCCGACCGGCGGGGACGACCCGCGCCTCCCGGCAGACGACACCGACACCGACGACGAAGGCGAGACGGAAGCATGACCGACACCTTCGAGATCCCCGCGCTCTTCGACACGGTCGCGCAGTGGCGCGCCGAGTCGATGCAGGTCGTCAACTGGGGCGGTTTCCACGGTCACCGCGAGGTCGAGCTGTCCGGCACGGCCACGCTCATCTCCGGTGCGTCCGGCACCGGCAAGTCCACCCTGATGGACGCGTACCTCGCGGTGATGATGCCGTCGGACGTCCCGTTCAACGGCGCGTCGAACGACGCGACCACGGGGCGGGCGCGGAGCGCGGACCAGCGCAACCTGCTGACGTACTTGCGGGGCAAGGTCGACACCCGGCGGGACCCGGAGTCCGGGGCCCTGCGCGACGTGAACCTGCGGGGCGACGACCAGACCACGTGGGGCGCCGTGGCGGTGACGTTCCGGAACGACGACGAGCGCCGCTTCACCGTGCTGCGCGCCTACATCGTGCCGAAGCGGGCCCGTGGCGTCGGCGACATCCAGATGACGATGGCGACGGTCGACGACACGTTCGACCTGCGACGGCTCGAGGAGTTCGTGCCGTCCCGGTTCCACCACCTCGAGCTCACGGGCCGCGTGCCGGGGCTCGTGATCCGCGACACCTACCAGGAACTCGCGTACACGCTGCAGACCCGGCTCGGCATCGGTGACTCGGGCGGCGGCAACCGGGCGATGCGCCTGCTCGCCCGGATCCAGGCCGGGCAGCACCTGCCGACGGTCGACGCGCTGTACAAGTCGCTCGTGCTCGAGACCCCGGGGACCTACGAGGCCGCCGACCGGGCGCTCGCGCACTTCTCCGCCCTCGACGAGGCGTACGAGGCGATGGACACCGAGGAGCGCAAGGTCCGCATCCTCTCCCCCATCGTCGAGCTGCACGCCGAGATCGACCGGGCCACCTCGGCGGCCGCGGCGCTCGACGGCATCGCAACCGGGGCCGAGGTGTCGCCGTTCGCGCACTGGACCGCATCCCGGAAGCGGGCGCTCCTCGATGCCGAGGTCGAGCGGAACGCTCGCGAGCGCACCGCCGCGCGTGCCGAGGTCGCCGCGGCGTCCGCGCGGCACGCCGCGGTCGAGATCGAACTCCGGGACGCCGAGGCGCGGCTCCGTGACCAGGGTGGCAACGCCCTCGCGCAGCTCGAGGACCGCATCGAACGCCAGACCCGGGAGCGCGACGCCGTCGTCCGGGCCCGGGCGACGTTCGACGAGCGGACGGCCGTGCTCGGCGCGTCGATCACGGCCGAGTCCGCGTTCACGGCGGCGCAGCGGTCGTCGCACGAGTTCCTCGGCACCTACGCCGCGTCGCGCGCTGAGCTGGACCAGCGCCGGGACGCCCTGACGCGCGAGGAGTACCCGCTCCTCGACCGGGAGCGCTCCCTGCGCCAGGAACGGCAGTCGCTCGAGCACCGCCAGGGCGCCATGCCGCTGCCGATGCACGAGGCCCGGGTCCAGATGGCCCGTGCCGCCGGCATCGACCCGGACTCGCTCCCGTTCGTGGCGGAGCTGCTCGACGTCCTGCCCGGCGAGGAGCGTTGGCGCACGGCGATCGAGTCCGTCCTGGCGCCCGTCGCCCGCACGCTGCTCGTCGACCAGGACCGCCTGGACGACTTCAGCGCGGCGATCGACTCGCTCCGCCTGCCCGTCCGCGTGCAGTTCGAGGGCGTGCCGACCGGGCCCCACCTCGACCTCGACGGCGACCCGTCGATGGTGTCCGGCAAGCTCGCGATCAAGGCGTCGCCGTTCAGCACCTGGGTGCGTTCGCGCATCGAGTCCGACAGGATCGACGCCCGGTGCGTGACCGATGTCGCCGACCTGTCCGGGCCCGGTCGCCGCGTCACCGAGTCGGGTCAGCTCCGCGACGGCCGTCGGGGCGCGCACGGTGACCGGCGGCAGTCGAACGTCATCGGGTTCACGAACGAGGCGCGCATCGCCGCGGTCGAGGAGGAGCTCGCCTCGATCGCCGAGGACCTCGTCACCCTCGAGGCACGCCGGACCGACGTGGCGCAGGACATCGCGGCGCTCGACGTGCTCCGCGCCGCGCACCAGTACCTGGTCGACGTGACGTGGGAGGCGATCGACGTCCTCGGACTCGACGCATCGCTCGCGCGTCTCGATGACGAGCGTGCCGCGCTGCTCGCCGCCGACGACGGGCTCCGCACCCTCCGCTCGTCGGTCGCACGGCTCCGGAAGGGGCTCGACGAGGCGTCCGACCGTCGGAGCGCCGCTCGTCTGTCGGTCAGCCGCCTCGAGGAGCGCCATGCCGTGCTCGTCGACGGCCAGGACGCCGCGGCCGAGATCCTGTCGCGCTTCGAGTCCTTGCCGGACAGCGTCCCGGACGACGCCCAGGAGCGCCTGCTCGCCGAGACCTTCGAGGAAGTGGGTGCCCCGGACGGCGTCGACGGCTTCGACGACGCGACCCGCCGGTTACGCCGCAGGCTCGAGGAGCGGCTGTCGCAGGCCCTCGACGGTGCCGCCTCGGCCTCGAACGCGCTGACCCTCACGTTCCAGCGGTACCAGGACGCCTGGCCCGACCCGAACCTCGGCACGGGCGTCGCCTCGTACCCGGACTACCACGACATCCTCGACCAGATCGTGGCGACCGGGTTGCACGCCCGCCGGACCGAGTGGCGCCGCCGGCTGTCGCAGTGGAGCGGCGAGGACCTCGTGCCGCTCGCGGGCGCGTTCGACCGCGCGGTCGTGGAGATCGAGGAGCGGCTCGAGCCGGTCAACGAGATCCTCCGCGACCTGCCGTTCGGGGCGAACCGCGACCGCCTGAAGATCCAGATCCGCCGGGTGACCCGCGAGGACGTCACCGCGTTCCGCCGCGAGCTCCGGGCGCTGTCGGCCTCGGTCGACACCGAGCTGACCGACGACGTGCTCGAGACCCGGTTCCGCCGGCTCCGCCGGTTCATGGCGGTCATCCGGCCCGACCCGTCCTCGCCCCGCGGGCGCACGACCCAGCGTGACGCGGTGCTCGACGTCCGCCGGCACATGGAGATCACCGCCGTGCGGTACGACACGTCCGGCACCGACCTGGGCGTGTACTCGTCGCTCGGCGACAAGTCCGGTGGTGAGACGCAGGAGCTCGTGGCGTTCATCGTCGGGGCGGCGCTCCGGTACCAGCTCGGCGACGAGACCCGGCCGCGGCCGCGGTTCGCGCCGGTGTTCCTCGACGAGGCGTTCATCAAGGCGGACTCGGAGTTCGCCGGGCGTGCGGTGACGGCGTGGCTCCGGCTCGGGTTCCAGCTCGTGGTGAGTGCGCCGCTCGACAAGGTGACCGCGCTCGAGCCGTCGATGGAGCGCCTGCTGTCGATGCGGAAGCACCCGGACACCGGGCACTCATCGATCACCGAGATCGCGCGGGTGGCCGCGGGCTGACGCCCGGGCGCCGGCCCCCTCCCCCCCCCCCCCCGAGCGGGCAATATACGTCCCGCTCGCCGCCTCCGACCGGCCGGTTCCGCCCGCTCGGCGGACCACGCACGGCGTGTCCCGCCCGCTCGAGCCCGAGCGCGCGCCGGACGGGAGGCACGGTGCCAGCCCGCACCGCCCCTCCCGCCCGGAGGCGGTCGCCCTCCCGAGCGGGCGATATAGGTCACGCTCGCGGCCGCTGCCCGGCCGCTTCCGCCCGCCCGTCGAGACGCGCGCGGCGTGTCTCGCCCGCTCGGAGCCGGGCGCGCGGCGGACGGGAGGGACGGGCCCAGCCCGCACCGCGCCTCCCGTCCGGAGGCGGTCGCCTCCCGAGCGGGCGATATCCGTCACGGTCGCGGCCGACGGCCGGCGCGTTCCGCCCGCTCGGCGGGACGGGCGCGGCGTGTTCCGCCCGCTCGGCGGGCGGGCGCGGCGCGGGCGCGGCGCGCGCCGGGCGCGCTACGGTGAGGGCGTGTTCGGACGCCGCCGCTCCCCCAGCCCCCAGCCCGACGACCGCCCGGGTCTCGGCATCGGGGCCCTCGTCCAGGTGGTCGACACCGACCAGGGCGGCGAACGCTGGGCCGACGAGCCGATCGGCGTGATCGTGGCGCCGGGCGGCAACCAGCTCGTGGGCTACCCGGGCGTCGGCGAACCGCTCTCGTGGACGGTCGCGTTCGACGAGCCCGTGTACACGACGGACGGCCGCGGCCCCTTCGAGCGCGCGACCGTCCTGAGTCGTCAGCTGGTACCGGTCGAGTCGGTACCCGTCACCGAGGCCTAGTACTCCTCGGAGCCGCTCTTCATCATGGCCGCGACGGCCATGCAGACCCCCACGCCACCGAGCACGCCGATGCCGATGATGACGCCTGCGATGAGTTCGAGCATTGGTGACTCCTTGGTTCCGGGGCCGGTGTGGCTGTCCTCAGGTTAGCGGATGCCGCGCATGAGCTTCAGCACCGGCTTGACGAGGAGGAGCAGGACGACGCCCACCACGACGGCGGCGAGGCCGAGCACGGCGAAGTACGGAGCCTCGTTCTTCGGGTCGTAGTACTGCGAGAGCACGCCGGTCACGGCGGTGCCGAGCGACACCGACAGGAAGAAGAGCGCGACCATCTGCGTCTGGAACTTCGGCGGCGCGAGCTTCGTGGCCACGGACTGCCCGACCGGGGACAGCAGGAGCTCGGCGATCGTGAAGACCAGCAGGATGCCGACGAGGGCGAGGAGCGGCGTGCCGTTCTCGCCGGTGCCGACGAACGGCAGGAAGAGCAGGAACGCGATGCCCATGATCCCGGTGCCGAGCGCGAACTTGGTCGGGGTGGACGGCTGGCGGTCGCCGAGCTTCGTCCAGATCGCGGCGAAGACCCCGGAGAGCACGATGATGAACACCGGGTTGATCGACTGCACCCACGACACGGGCATCTCCCAGCCGAACAGCGAGCGGTCGAGGCGCTCGTCGGAGTAGACGGTCACGACGGTGAACTGCTGCTGGTAGAGCGACCAGAACACCGCACTGCCGATGAAGAGCGGGATGAACGCGAGCACACGCGACCGTTCCTGCGCGGTGATGCCGCTGGTGAGGATGACGACGAAGTACCCGATGGTCGCGACGACGACGATCGCGACCACCACGGTCGGCAGTGTCTCGACGTTGAGCCAGCCGACGAGCACCGACACCACGACGACGACCAGGCCGACGACGACGAGCGCGCCGATGAGGGGCAGGCGTCGGCGGTCCACCGGGTTCGTGACGTGCCGCACCGAGTCGGGCAGGTTCCGGCGGCGGATCGCGTACTGCACGAGCCCGGCGGCCATGCCGACGGCCGCGAGACCGAAGCCGTAGTGGAAGCCGAGCGAGCTCTGCAGGAGGCCGGTGAGCAGCGGTCCGAAGAAGGCGCCGAGGTTGACGCCCAGGTAGTAGAGCGAGAACCCGGCGTCCCGCCGCGGGTCGTCGCGGCTGTAGAGACCACCGACGATGGTCGTCGCCGTGGCCTTCAACCCGCCGGACCCCAGGGCGATGAGCACGAGGCCGACCCCGACCCCGGCGACGCCCGGGATGAGCGCGAGCGCGATGTGTCCGAGCATCACGACGATCGCGCTGCCGAACAGGGTGCGGTCCGCGCCGATCAGCCGGTCGGCGATCCAGGCGCCGATGATCGTGAACAGGTACACGGCCCCGCCGTAGGCGCCCATGATCCCGCTGGCGACGCCCTTGTCGATGCCCAGGCCGCCCTGCGAGAGCGTGTAGTACATGTAGATGAGGACGATGCCCTGCATCCCGTAGAACGAGAACCGCTCCCAGAGCTCGACGGCGAAGGGGGTGGACAGCTCGAAGGGTTGCCCGAAGAAGGTGCGTTGGTGCTTGCGCTCGGACGAGGTGGTGCCTGACATGCCCGACAGTCTGCCCGCCGGCACCCGCGTCCGCCCAATCGTGCCGCCCCGCTGAGGAATCCGCGCGCGGCGGGTTTGGAGGGTTCCCACGAGGCCGCCGCCCGCCGGGAGCCCGGCCGTTGTGTGGCGCGGACGGCGTTCACGTGACTCGCGGCTCGGCGCAATAGCGTGTCCTCTGCAACACGGACAGAGCAGTTCAGGAGGGCTCCGACCATGGTCGACACCGCACCCGTCCACAGCACGAACACGCCCAAGGCCGACGCCGCCGGCGACCCGGCCGCCGGCACTCCCGCCGGTGCCACGGCGACCGACGTCCGGATCGACGTCGACCTCCTCGCCGAGCACCTGCTCGGTCGGTGGGCTGAGGACCGCCGGGCGTCGCGTCGCCTGGCCCTCGACCCGGCGATGCACAAGATCGAGGGGATGCCGTACGCGGACGCCCGCTCCCGCACCCTCGACCAGCTCCGCGTCCTGGTCGACGCCGGGGCGATCCAGCGGCCGTACCCCGAGGAGTTCGGCGGGCAGAGCAACCACGGGGGCAACCTCGCGGCGTTCGAGGAGCTCACCACCGCCGACCCGTCGATGCAGATCAAGGCGGGGGTGCAGTGGGGGCTCTTCGGTTCGGCCGTCCACCACCTCGGCACGGAGCGGAACCACCGCGAGTTCCTCCCGGGCATCGTCTCGTTCGAGGTGCCTGGGTGCTTCGCGATGACCGAGACCGGGCACGGGTCCGACGTCCAGAGCATCGCCACGACCGCGACCTACGACCCCGAGACGCAGGAGTTCGTCATCCACACGCCGTTCCGCGGCGCGTGGAAGGACTACATCGGGAACGCCGCCCTGCACGGCAAGGCCGCGGTGGTCTTCGCGAAGCTCGTCACCCGCGGCGTCGACCACGGGGTGCACGCCTTCTACGTGCCGCTCCGCGACGCCGACGGCTCGTTCCTGCCCGGCGTCGGCGGCGAGGACGACGGCTACAAGGGCGGCCTCAACGGCATCGACAACGGGCGGCTGCACTTCGACCACGTCCGGGTCCCGCGCACGAACCTGCTCAACCGCTACGGCGACGTCGCCGAGGACGGCACCTACTCCTCGCCGATCGAGTCCCCCGGCCGCCGGTTCTTCACGATGCTCGGCACGCTCGTGCAGGGCCGTGTGTCCCTCGACGGCGCGGCCGTCGTCGCGCAGAAGATCGGGCTCCAGATCGCCCTCACCTACGCGGCCGAGCGTCGGCAGTTCCCGACCGGCGACGGTACTGAGGGGGTCCTCCTCGACTACGGCCGGCACCAGCGGCGGCTCATCCCGCGCCTCGCGACCGTGTTCGCGCAGTCGTTCGCGCACGAGAAGCTCCTCCGCACCTTCGACGACGTGTTCAGCGGACGCGCAGACACCCCGCAGCGTCGCGAGGACCTCGAGACCCAGGCGGCGGCGTTCAAGTCGATGTCCACGTGGTCCGCCCTCGACACCCTGCAGGAGGCCCGTGAGGCGTGCGGCGGCGCCGGCTTCCTCGCCGAGAACCGGCTGACCGGCCTGCGCGCCGACCTCGACGTGTACGTGACGTTCGAGGGCGACAACACCGTGCTGCTCCAGCTCGTCGGCAAGCGGCTGCTCACCGACTTCCGGGCGAAGGCCCCGAAGGACCCCGCCGCCACCGCGAAGTTCGTGGCGGCCCAGGCCGCGACGAGACTGGCCGACGCTGCCGGTCTCCGTCGGATCGGGCAGTCCGTGGCCGACCGCGGCTCCCTGGCCGCGAGCGTCACCGACCTGCAGGACGCCAGGACCCAGCGCGACCTGCTCGCCGGCCGCGTCGACACGATGGTCACCGAGATCGGCATGCGCCTCGCGTCGGCCGGCAAGGACCGCGCACGCGGGGCCCTCCTGCTCAACCGCTCGCAGCACGAGCTGATCGAGGCCGCGAAGGCGCACGCCGAGCTCATGCAGTGGGACGCGTTCACGGAGGCGATCGACGAGGTGCCCGAGGGTGACACCCGTCGCGTGCTGGTGTGGCTCCGCGACCTGTTCGCGCTCGGCCTCCTCGAGCAGCACCTCGACTGGTACCTCGTGCACGGGCGGCTCACCGCGCAGCGTGCCCGCGCGGTCTCGGCCTACATCGACCGCCTGGTCGCCCGGATCCGGCCGATCGTCCCACAGCTGCTCGACTCGTTCGGCTACGAGCCGGGGCACGTCCGCGCGCCGATCGCCCTGGGCGCCGAGCGGGCGCGTCAGGACGAGGCTCGCGCGTGGTTCGCCGCGGAGGCCGCAGCGGGTCGCCTGCCGGAGCAGGAGAAGAAGCCCCGCCCCTAGCGGGACGGCGCGTCGGGCGTCTCGCGGGACTGGTCGAGGTCCCCGAGCGCCCGGCGCAACCGCGCCTCGGCGTCGTCCCCCGACCCGTCGGGCCCGCCGCCCGCAGCCGCCGCAGCCGCCTCGGCGTTCGCCTCGGTCACCGCCCGCACGACCTCTTCGCGCTGGATCTTCACCCCGCGCGGCGCGTCGATGCCGATCCGGACGCCGTCCCCGCGGCTGTCGAGCACCGTGATGACGATGTCGTCACCGACGAGGATCCGCTCCCCGACCTTCCGCGTGAGTACCAGCACCCGCTCAGCCTAGCGACAGGACGGGCACCCCCAGCAGGTGCACGGACTCCGGCGTGGCGGTCTCCCCCGCGCCGATCGCCACCACCCCGGCGACCTGCGCCCGTCCGGCGACGGCGGCGAGCATGGCGGCCGAGTCCGCGGGCTTCCGCCCGGCGTCGACGACGACCCACACCTGGTCGGGTGCGAGCCCGAGGATCGTCTCGTGGTCGTCCCACGCCGCGACGGCGAGGACTGCGCGCCCGTCCCGGACCCCGTCGGCCCGGGCGAGGATCCCGGCCCGGCGGTCGGCGGCGTCGGTGGGGCGCAGGGCGTGCCGCACGGCGAACACACCGGCGGCGGCGTCCACGTCGTTCGGCCGCCCGACCAGCAGCACGAGGTCCCCGTCGGCCGACCGCACCGCGGGCACGGCCGGGCGCGCGGCCGGCACGGCGGGACGCGCGTCGGGCGCGACCCCGTCGGTGGACCCGGCCGCGTCGGGATCGTTGCTTGCGTCGAGGAGCCGGGTCGCGCCTCCAGACGGTCCGGTCGCGTCGGACGGGAGGCGCGGCGCCGGTCGCGTGGACCCGCTCACGACCGCGGTGGTCGGGTCGGGACGCGTGGCCGGGCCCGCCCCGATGCCGTCGGCCACGAACCCGTCGAGCACGGACGCGAACGCGTCCGCGCGCGTCGAGGCGGTGCCGTCGCCGCCGGCGATGCGGGCCTCGGCAGCTTCGGCGTCGGCGAGCAGCGCGGCGATGCCGACCCGCTTCGCGGCCCCGTCGGCGATGGCGACCCGGGCGGTGGGGACCTCGTCGGGGGCGGGGACCTCGACGGTGGCCTCGACGTGGGCCTTGCGGAAGAGTCCGCCGATGCCGGGGGTGGTGACGCGTTCGGCGGCGACGATCCGGGCGGCGGCGCCGAACTCGGTCCGGACGGCGGCGCGGACCTCGTCGAGCGTGGCGCCGCTACGCTGCAATCGGGTCGGCGGCACGGACCACTCCCACGGTCTCGATGGTGGAGCCCGCGGCGGTGGCCTCCTGGTAGGAGAGCACCGGCAGGCCGTTCGACTGCGCGGACACCATGCGGTGCACGGCGGGGCGGAGCTGCGGGGCGCAGACGAGCACGGCGGAGATCCCCTGGTCCTCCACCGAGCGGACGGCGTCGCGGAGGGACCCGAGGACCTGCTCGATCCGGTGCGCGTCGAGCACGATCTGGGTGCCCTGCTCCGAGGGCCGGAGCCCCTCGAGCATCGACTGCTCGAGCAGCGGGTCGATCATGATCACCCGGAGCGTGCCGGCGTCGAGGTACCGGGCGGGCAGGGCGGGACCGAGCGAGGCGCGCGCGGCCTCGACGAGTCCCTCGGGGTCGGTGGAGACCTTCGCGCGGAGCGTCAGCGCCTCGCAGATCCGACCGAGGTCGTTGATCGGGACCCGCTCGGCGAGGAGCCCCTGCAGCACGCGCTGCACCTCGGCGAGGGAGAGCATGCCGGGGACGAGCTCCTCGACGGCGGCGGGGTTGACCTGCTTGACACCCTCGGTGAGGACCTTGACGTCCTCGCGGGTGAGGAGCCGCGCGGCGTTGTCGCCGATGATCGCCTGCAGGTGCGTGACGAGCACGGAGACGCGGTCGATGACGGTGGCGCCGGTCATCTCGGCGGCGTGCCGGAGCTCGGCGGGCACCCACTTGCCGGCGAGGCCGAACACCGGCTCGACGGTCGTCTCCCCCGGCAGTCCCTCGAGGTGGTCGCCGAGGGCGAGGACGCTCCGGGACGGCGCGGTGCCGCGGCCGGCCTCCACGCCGGCGATCCGGATGGCGTAGGTCGAGGGCGGGAGCTCGATGCTGTCCCGGGTCCGGACCGGCGGCACGACGATCCCCATGTCGATCGCGATCTTCCGGCGGAGGGCGCGGACCCTGCCGAGGAGGTCGTCGGACGCGCCGGAGACCATGTCGACGAGGTCGGGGGCGAGCAGGATCTCGAGGGCGTGCACCCGCATCTGCTCGATGAGGTCCTCGGGGGTGTCGGCGCTCGGGGCGACCGCGGCCAGTGCTTCCTGCCGTGCGGCGTCCTGCTCCGCGCGCTTGACCTGCTGTCCGAGCCGCCAGGCGACGATGAGCAGGGTCGCGCCGATGAGGAGGAACGGGATGATCGGCATGCCGGGGATGAACCCCATCGCGATCGCGGCGACCCCGGCGATGCCGAGGGCGTTCCGCGACTGGGTGAGCTGCTGCGCCGCCGACGTGCCGATCTCGGTCTCGGCGCCGGAGCGGGTGACGATCATGCCCGTCGAGACCGCCATGAGCAGCGCCGGGATCTGGGTGACGAGTCCGTCGCCGATCGTCAGGATGCCGTACTTCGACAGGGCGTCGGTGATCGAGAGCCCGTTCTGGAGCATGCCGATCGCGATGCCGCCGACGAGGTTGATGACGATGATGAGGATGCCGGCGATGGCGTCGCCCTTGACGAACTTCGACGCACCGTCCATCGCACCGTAGAAGTCGGCCTCGGCGGAGACGGCCGCACGGCGCTCCTTGGCCTGCGCGTCGGTGATGAGGCCGGCGTTGAGGTCCGCGTCGATCGCCATCTGCTTGCCGGGCATCGCGTCGAGGGTGAAGCGGGCCCCGACCTCGGCGACGCGCTCGGCACCCTTCGTCACGACGACGAACTGGATGACGACGAGGATGAGGAAGATCACCGCGCCGATGATGATCGAGCCGGACACCGCGACGTGCCCGAACGCCTGGATGACGTCGCCGGCGAACCCCTCGCCGAGCACGAGCCGGGTCGAGGCGACGTTGAGGCCGAGCCGGAACAACGTGGCGACGAGCAGCAGCGACGGGAACACCGAGAAGTCGAGCGGCTTCTTCACGAACAGCGTCGTGAGGAGGATCACGAGCGCCAGGAGGATGTTGCAGATGATGAGGAAGTCGAGGAGGAACGACGGCACCGGCAGGATCAGCAGCAGGATGATGCCGACGATGAAGACCGGGACGACGAGCTTCGGCAGGTCCTTGCGGTTCATGCGGGGACTCCTTCGGGTGCGGTCGGGCGGAGCTTGCGGGGGCGGAGGTCGCCGGTGAGGGTGGTCGGGTCGAGGACCGTGGCGACCTCGTCCGGCGTGGTCGGCCGGGGCGGCGCATGCGTACCGGCGGCCGCACCGCGCGCCTTGAGCGCCATCACGAACGACAGCACCCGGGCGACGGGCGTGTAGAGGTCGACGGGGACCTCCTGCCCGAGCTCGCACGCGGCGTGCAGGGCACGGGTCAGGGGGACGTCCTGCACGATCGGGACGCGTTCCTCCTGCGCCTTCGACCGGATGACGTCGGCGACCGGTCCGGCGCCCTTCGCCACGACCTTCGGTGCGGACTTGCCCGGCTCGTACTTGAGCGCGACGGCGTAGTGCGTCGGGTTCGTCATGACGACGTCCGCCGTGCCGATCGCCTGCACCATCCGGTTGCGGCTCATCGCGAGCTGCCGGGAGCGTCGCTGCGACTTCACGAGCGGGTCGCCCTCGGCGTGCTTGTTCTCGTCCTTGACCTCGCGCTTGGTCATCATGGTGCGCTTCCGGTTCCGGCGGACGACGACGAAGACGTCGAGCGCGGCGAGCACGAGGCCGGCGGCGATCGCGGCGCGGAGGAGCGTCCCCGCCCCGGCAGCCGCGGCGTCGAGCACCGCGGACAGCGGCAGCGAGCCGCTCGTCATGAGGACCGGGACGAGCGCCTGCACCGCGGCCCAGAGCACGAGCCCGACGACCGCGGTCTTGAGCAGCGCCTTCAGCCCGTTCCACATCGCCTGCGTGCCGAAGACCCGCTTGAGGCCCTGGACCGGGTCGAAGTGCTCGGGCTGCGGTGCGAGCTTCCGGAAGTGCACGCCGCCCTGCGCGACCGCGGCGGCCAGCACGGCGACCGCGACGACGGCGAGCATCGGGCCGAGCGTGCCGGCGATCGAGCCGAGCGCCTCGTGGAAGACCGCGTTCATCGTGCCGATGGTCGGGTCCTCGATGACGCGCCGCACGGACCGGAGCTGGTTCGACCCGGCCGCCGCGGCGTTCCCGATCGCGGCGGGCATCATGAGTGCGGCGGCGGCGATGCCGATCCACGCGCCGAGGTCCTGCGAGCGGCCGATCTGGCCCTTCTGGTGGACCTCCCGCATCCGCTTCTGCGTTGCTTGTTCGGAGCGTTCCCCGCTGTCGGACACCGCGGTCACCCCTTCCCGGTGATCGCGGCCACGGCGTCGCCGGTGAGCGACGACACGACCGACGGGAGGGCCATGAAGAGCGCCCCGGCGAAGACGACCGTGAGGCCGATCTTGATCGGGAAGCCCATCTGGAAGGCGTTGAGTGCCGGTGCCACGCGCGTGAGCAGTCCGAGCCCGACGTCGGCGAGGAAGAGCACGACGACGAGGGGTCCGGCGATCTGCAGCGACGCGAGGAACATCTGGGACAGCGCGGCGACGAGCAGCGAGGCGAGTCCGCCGAGCTCGAACGTCCCGGTCAGCGGCACCGCGTCGAACGACCGCACGAGCCCGCCGACGATGAGCTGGTAGCCGCCGGACGCGAAGAGCAGCGCGAGCGAGGCCATCTGGAACAGCCGGGTGAACTGCGCGCCGTTCACCTGCGACTGCGGGTCGTAGGCCTGGGCGAGCGTGAAGCCGCCGAACAGGTCGACGAGCGCACCGGCCGACTGCACGGCCGCGAACACCAGGTACACGAGGAACCCGAGCGCCAGACCGACGACGAGCTGGGTGACGAGGGCGAGCAGGAACGGCCCGGTGTCGAGCGAGTGGTACCCGACCGCGACCGCGGGTGCGACGCCGATCGCGAGGCCGATCCCGAGGATCACCTTCACCGTCGCCGGGAACGCCTTGTACGAGAACGGCGGCGCGATGACGAAGAACGCCACCAGGCGGACGCCGGCGAGCATCGTCGCCTCGAGGCGGTCGCCGTTGATCACGAGTTCCACGGGCTACGACCCCAGCAGCTTCGGGATCATGGCGAAGGCCACGTGCGTGAACGACACCATCTCCGAGATCATCCAGTTGCCGCAGACGACCAGGGCGATCGCGACGGCGACGGCCTTCGGCACGAAGGAGAGCGTGACCTCCTGGATCTGCGTGACCGACTGGAACAGCGAGATCGCGAAGCCCACGACGAGCGACGTCACGAGGACGGGCGCGGCGAGCTTCCCCGCCACCAGGAGCGCCTGCAGCGTGAGGTCGATGACGGCTTGCTGGTCCATCAGTGCACCACCTGGTACGACTCGATCAGGCTCTTGATGATGAGCCCCCACCCGTCGACGAGGACGAACAGCAGGATCTTGAACGGCAGCGAGATCATCACCGGCGGGAGCATCATCATGCCCATCGACATGAGCGCCGCCGAGACGACGAGGTCGATGACGAGGAACGGGATGAAGATGACGAACCCGATGATGAACGCGCTGCGCAGCTCGGAGATCACGAACGCCGGGATCACCGTCGTCATCGGCACGTCGGCCATCGTCTTCGGGTTGTCCTGACCGGCGGCGCGGGTGATGAGGGCGACGTCCTCCTCGCGCGTCTGGTGCAGCATGAAGGTCCGGAGCGGCTTCGTGCCGATCTCGACGGCCTGGTTGAAGTCGAGGTGGCCCGCGAGGTACGGCTGGACCGCATCGTCGTTGATGTGTCCGAGCACCGGCGCCATCACGAACAGCGACAGGAACAGCGCGAGCCCGGCGAGGACCTGGTTCGGCGGGATCGACTGCAGCGAGAGCGCGTTCCGGGTCATCGCGAGCACCACGAAGATCTTCGTGAACGACGTCATCATGAGCATGAGCGCCGGCGCGACGCTGAGCAGCGTGATGCCGATGAGGGTCACGACCGCGGACGAGGGCGTGCCGTCCGGCCCGTTCACGCTGACGCTGAAGTCCCCCGTCGAGGGCGGGGTCGGCGTGGCGGGCGCGGTCGGCTGGACGACGCCGGCGGCGTGCGCGCCCGTCGCGGTGAGCATGAGGTACCCGGCGACGACCACCAGGCCGAGCAGGACGAGGGCGGCGAGGCGTCCGAGCCGGTACGTCCGGGCGGCGGTCACCCGGCCCGCCGGTTCCGGAGTGCCGCGGCGGCCTGGCGCCAGGTGTCGGCGGACAGGATCGAACCCTGCAGCTGCTGCGCGGTGGGCAGCACGGTGCGCTGCGGGCGGCGGTTGCGGGGGCGCATGGGAAGGGCGTCCGGGAGGCGCGGTTCGGCTGCCGTCTGCTGGTCCAGTTCCTGACGGAACGCGTCGGCCGACGGGGTCGGACGCACGGGCAGCGGCACGGGACCGGTCACGATGGTCAGCTCGGGCGCCGGCGCCTGGCCGCTCGTGAGGAGTGACACACCGTGCTCGGAGACGCCGAGCACGAGGCGCTCCCCCTCGACGTCGACCACGACGACGCTCGCCTTGCCGCCGATGCCCTGACGGCCGACGACCTCGACCGACGCCGAGCGGCGGCCCCTGGTCGCCGACTTGCCGAACGGCCCCTTCGCCATGCGGCGGTGCAGCACCCACATGAGGACGAGCACGACGCCGAGCGAGAGCGCGACGCGGAGGGCGATGACGAGCGTGTCCACGGTCGGCGGCTCAGACGCTCTCGGCGACGTCGAGGATCTTCGTGATCCGGACGGCGTAGTCCTGGTCGACGACGACGACCTCGCCGTGCGCGATGAGCCGACCGTTGAGGAGCACGTCGGCCGGGGCCCCGGCGCTCCGGTCGAGTTCGACCACGGCGCCCGGTTCCATGCCGAGCACGTCGCGGACCGACATCCGGGTGCGACCGATCTCGACGGTCAGGGTCATCTCGACGTTGTTGATGCGGCCGAGGTTGCCGGCGGGGAGGCTCGCCGCGAGCGAGGGCGCGGCCGGTGCGGACACGGTGCCGTTCTCCCGGACGCGCAGTGCGAACCAGCCGCCGGGCACGCCGGCCGCGGTGAGCTCGAACACCACGGTGTCCGGGTCCGCGAGGAGTGCCGAGGCGGACTCGCGCCGAGCGTCCCCGAGGACGCCGACGCCGAGGACGCCCGCGGCGGCCTCGATGGACGGGCGGAGCACGTCGGTGACGTCGACGATGCCGTGGTCGGCGCCGCCGGCGGCGGTGACGGCGTCGAGGTCGGTGAGGACCAGCACGAGGTCCGCGGAGAGCGCACCGACGAAGGACGCGACCACGGCGTCACCGGCGGCTTCGAGGGCGACCGGAGTCGCGCCTCCAGGCAGGACCACCGCTGCCAGCGGAGCCGTCGTCGGGAGCTGCGCCGCGAGGGACTCGGCCGCCTGCGTGTGGAGGGTGGTGGTCGTGGTCATGCGGGCAGCTCCGATGTGGTGGTGACGACGATGCCGGCGAGGCGCGAGCCGTTCGCGCCGACGGCGGCGGTGCCGACGGGTTCGCCGTCGACCGCGATGGTGAGGGGCCGGTGCTGCGGGTGCGGCAGCGGGAGGACGTCGCCGACGGCGAGCCGGAGCACCTGCGACGGCAGGACCGTCGCCGGCGCGAAGCGCAGGCTGACACCGACCGGGACGCCGGCGAGCTGCGCGTCGACGAGGGCCCGGGCGTCGGCGGGCGTGACGTGCGCGGCGGTCTCGCCGAGCTGCGGCAGGACCGCGTCGGCCGGGAGGGCGAGGGTGCCGGGCGCGACCCGGTCCCCGACGCGGATCGTGAAGGAGGCGACGATCATCAGGTCGCCCTTCTGGGCCGCCTGGGCGAACTGCGAGTTGAACTGGAACCCGCCCGCGGTGACGTCGTGGGCGAGCAGGCCGCCGAACGAGTAGCGGAGGTCGTCGAGGGCGTCCTCGACGATCTTGCGGACGAGCGCCTGCTCGATGGGCGTGAACGTGCGGTCCGGGGTCGGCAGCGGCTTCGAGGCGCCCAGCGCGTGCGAGACCCAGGTCAGGGCGGCGTCGAGCGGGACCTGCAGGACGCCCTTCGGGACGACGTCGGCGATCGGGAGGAGCACCATGCCGGTGAGCGCGGGCAGCGACGCGGCGTACTCGTCGTACGTCGTCATCTGCACCTGCTCGCAGGTGACCTGGCTGACCGCGCGGACCTTCGCGGTGAGCTGCGTGCCCCACTGGCGCGCGAACGTCTCGAAGGCGAGCTCGAGGACCCGGGCGTGCTCGCGGGCGAGCGTCGACGGGCGCGCGAAGTCGTACACCTCGGGCGCTGGCGCTGCTGGCGCGGGCAGGGTCTCGGTCACGGGTGCGTCTATCGGTCCGCTGTGGAGCGCCCGTCAGTGCTGTGTCCTCGCTGTGCCTTGTTCTGGGGGCGGTGTGCTCGTGCTCTCCTCCCCGTTCCGTGCTCCGTCGTTATCCGTTCCGTGCTCCGTCCTGGGCCTTCGCGAGGGCGGGCATCAAGGCGCTGACGTCCTGGTCCTGGTTCGACAGCACCACGATGTCGACCCGGCGGTTGAGCGTGAGGTCCGCGTCCGTGCCGCCCTTCGCGAGCGGCCGACTCGACCCGAACCCGACGCTCTGGACGTGGTCCGCCGGCATCCCGCCCCGCTCGACGAGGTCCCGGAGCACCCCGGTCGCCCGTGCCGCGCTGAGCTCCCAGTTCGTGGCGTAGGGCGCGGTCGAGTTCCGCTGGTCGGCGTGGCCCTCGACGCTGACGTCGTGGCTGCTCGTCCTGAGGACCGGCGCGATCGCGTCCATGATCCGCTTCGCCTGGTCGGACAGGTCGGCGCTGTTCGTCGTGAAGTAGGTCTCGCTCCCGACCAACCGCACCGTGAGGCCGCGGGCGTCGACGGTGAACTGCACGTTCGCGGTCTGACCGGCCTTCGCGAGGTTCCCCTTGATCGCGGCCTCGATCGCTTTGAGGTCGTCGAGCTCCTTCTGCGCCGCGGCGACGTCGGCCTTCGTCGCGGTGGCGGGGGTGGTCGCGGGCGTGGTCGCCGGGACCACCGTGGAGGCCGGGTCCACGTTGGTGTCCTTCGTGCCCGACGATGCCGTCGAGTGGTCCGCCTGCGACTTGTCCGTCGAGTAGCCGGAGCCGTCCTCGACCTGGTCCTTCGTGACGACGGTGCCCGACGCCGTGTCGACCTTCTGCGACTTGACCTCGCCGAAGCCCGTCGCGAGCGAGTTCTTCAGCGCGATGTACTTCTCCTGGTCGACCGTGGACATGGCGAAGAGCACGAGGAACATGCACATCAGCACGGTGATCATGTCCATGTAGGACGCCATCCAGCGCTCGTCGGGGTGCTCGGCCTCGTCGTGCGACTTCTTCGCGCGGCCGCGACCGCGCCCGCGGGGGTTGGCGCTCATCGTCAGGCCGCCAGCTGCTGGTCGTCGGCGTCCGCGTCCCCGCCCTTGCCGGCCTTGCCGCCCTTGCCCGCCTTGCCGGCCTTGGCGTCCCCGCCGCGGGCGGCCGGCGGGACCATCGCCGTGAGGCGTTCGCCGAGCAGCCGCGGCTGGCTGCCGGCCTGGACCGCGAGCAGGCCCTCCATGAGGAGCGTCTGCCGGTCGGCCTCGAGCTGCGCGAGCTTGCGGAGCTTGCCGCCGATCGGGAGCCACAGGAAGTTCGCGGTGAGGAGACCCCATAGCGTCGCGACGAACGCGCTGGCGATGAGCGGACCGAGCTCGTCCGGCTTGCCGAGGTTGGCGAGCACGTGGGTCAGCGAGACCACCGTGCCGATGATGCCGACCGTGGGAGCGAACCCGCCGAGGCCCATGAAGAACGAGCTCGCGCTCCGCACCGGGGCTGCGTTCGACTCGATCTCGTCCTCGAGCAGGATCCGCAGCTCGTCGCCGTCGGTGCCGTCGGCGATGTTCTGCAGCGCCTTCTTCATGAACGGGTCGTCGTGCTTGTCGGCCTCCTGCTCGAGCGCGAGCAGGCCGCTCGACCGGGCGGTCTCGGCCAGCCCGACCACGTCGTCGATGACGGACTGCGGCGGGGTGACCTTGCCCGTGAACGCCTTCGGGACGGCTTTGAAGCTGGCGATCGCGTCCTTGAGCGTGGTGCTCGCGATGCCGCAGCCGATCGTGGCGCCGAAGACGAGGAGCATCGGCGCGGGCAGGAACAGCCCGGCGAGCTCGACGTGCTCCATCTCGACCATGCCGAACAGGGCGCCGAAGGCGAGCAGGATGCCGATGATCGTCGCGATGTCCACGTCAGCGACCCCCGTCCTGCGCGTGCTGCGGGTGGATCGGGGCGACCGCGGCGAGGGTCGGCTGCGGGCCGGTGGCAGCGCGTGCGGCGGCGTCGGTGCCGTAGGCCATGCCGACGATGCGGGCGCGGTACGCGGCGATGAGGTCGATCACCTCGGCCATGGACTCGCGCACGATGTACTTCGCGCCGTCGACCATGATGAGCGTGGTGTCCGGTGTCTCCTGGATGCGCTCCACGAGGTCCGGGTTGACAGCGAATCCGCTGCCGTTGAGTCGTGTGACGACGATCATGGCCCGTCCTGGTTCTCGATCGTCCCGCCGCCGTCCGTGGGGCGGGATGCGGCCCGTCCGTGGGCCTGCACCGGGGACTATCGGCGGACGGGGCGCGCGCGTTAGCCGGCGGTTCCGGGTTGGGTGCGCGCGGGTGCATCCGATCGGGGGTCCTGGGCGGTAGTAGGGGTGAGACGTCGACGAGGACGTCCCCGCCCGGCCCGGAACGGCCACGAGGAGCCCACCATGCGCAAGACACTCGCCACCGGCCTCAGCGCCGGCGTGCTGCTCGCCGCAGCCGCCGCCGTGCTGCCCGCCGCCGCGGCCACGGCCGCCACCGGGGACGCCACCCTGTCCGTCCTGCACGCCGTCCCCGCGGTCACGGTCGACGTGTACCTCGACCGCAAGCGCGCGCTCGACGACTTCACACCAGGCACGCTCGCCGGCCCGATGATGGTGCCCGCGGGCGCACACCAGCTCGCGATCACCGCCTCGGACGCCGCGGACGCGTCGAAGCCGATCATCGGGCCGGTCGACGTCACGCTCGACGCCGGAGCGAACTACACCGCCGTCGCCCACGACCAGACGGACGGGTCCCCGACCGCGACCCTGTTCACGAACGACACCTCCGCCGTCCCCGCCGGGCAGGGCCGACTCATCGTTCGGCACGTCGCAGCGGCGCCGGCGGTCGACGTGCTCGCCGGGGGCACGGCCGTCGTGTCGAAGCTGTCGAACCCGGACGAGAAGGCGCTCGTGCTCCCCGCCGGCACCGTCTCGGCCGCGGTCGCCGCCGCGGGCACCACGACGCCCGTGATCGGCCCGGCCGACGTCCCCGTCACGGCGGGTTCGGACACCATCGTCTACGCGTGGGGCAGTCTCGACGACAAGACGCTGGCGCTGGCCACCCAGACGATCGCCGACCTCGGTGGGACGCCGAACGGGGTCCCGGCCGGGAACGCGGGCCTCGTGGCGACGAACCGTCCGGACGCGGCGCCGCTCATCGGCGGCACCGTGGCGATGGCCCTGGCCCTGGGGCTCGGGGCCGTGGTGCTCCGTCGCGGGCGCGCGGCGGACGCCGTCGTGCTCGGTCGCCGGCGCGCGGCGGACGCTCCGTCGCTCCGTGGCGGGCGCGCCGCGGACGCGGGGCAGCGCGGGGACTCGGGTCGCTGACCGTGCTGCTCCCGGTGCGGTCCGCCGTGGCGACGCTCGTCGTCGCCGCGGCGGCCCTCGCCACACTGACCGGGTGCTCGCCGGCTGGGACCCCCGCCCCCGACGAGCACCCCTCGTTCGCGCCCACCGCCCCGCCGACACCCGTGCCGTCGGCGTTCTCCACCGCGGTCCCCCGTGCCGCGGCGACCGTGCCACCGGTCCCCACCACCGCGGCCCCGACCCGCATCGCCGTGGACTGGGCCGGGGTCAGCGCCGCCGTCCGACCGGAGGGCGTCGACGACCAGGGCGCGATGGCCCTCCCGTCCGATCCGTCCGTCGCCGGCTGGTACCGGTTCGGCGCCGCACCGTCCCAGCCCGCCGGGACCGTCGTGATCGCGGCCCACGTCGACGCGGTGGGCTACGGCGTCGGCCCCTTCGCCCACCTGCAGGACGTGCCCGACGGCACGACGGTCACGATCACCGACGCGACCGGCGCCGAGACGCGGTGGCGGATCGCCTCCGTCAGCATGATCGCGAAGCGCGGGCTGCCCTGGTCGTCGGTCTTCCGCACGGACGGTCCGCGACGACTCGTCCTCGTCACCTGCGGCGGAGCGTTCGACACCAGCACCCACCACTACGAGAGCAACCTCGTCATCACCGCGGTCCCGGTGTGACGACGGCGACCCGACCATGAGCGAGACGCCGGACTCGGCCGTACGATCGGGCCGTGGTCGACGAGGACCGCACCAGCGACAGGACGACGTGACGACGACCCTCCCGGACGACGGCGAACTCTCCGACGCGTTCAGCGCCGGGAGTGAGGAGGCCCTGCGCGCCGTGTACGACCGGTGGTCCTCGCTCGTGTACTCCCTCGCGCTCCGCGCACTGTCCGACCCGGGCGCCGCCGAGGACGTCACCCAGCAGGTCTTCGTCAAGGCGTGGCGTCGCAGCGCCAGCTACGACCCGGCGCGCGCACCCCTCGGCGCGTGGCTCGTCGGGATCACCCGGAACTGCATCGCCGACGCCCTGAACGACCGGCGCCGGCACGCGAGCGCGGCCGACCCCGAGGTGATCGAGGCGACGACACCGGCCCCCGAACCCGCGTTCGACCTGGCCGAACGGGCCCTCGTCGCCGGCGAGCTCGACCGGCTGGACGAGGTCCCGCGCCGCGTGATGCGACTGGCGTTCTACGACGACCTCAGCCATCGTGAGATCGCGGAACGGCTCGACCTGCCGCTGGGGACGGTGAAGAGCCACATCCACCGAAGTCTGGCTCGGCTCCGAACACGTCTGGAGGTGATCGAATGAGGCACGTCGACGACGAGACGCTGGCGATGCTCGCGGTCTCCGACGAGGTGGCCGACGACGAGGTCGCCCGGCACCTGGCGTCGTGTCGGCAGTGCCGCGACGAGGTCGCTGCCCTGCAGCGCGTCGCAGCGGTGACCCGGTCGTCGGCGGACGTCGGTCTGGTCGCCCCGCCGGAGCGGGTCTGGGACGGCATCGCCGCGGAGGTCGCCGCGGATCGCGTCCCCGTGGCGCAGCCGGGAGGCGCGGCTCCGGACCACGCGCACGTCACGCCACGACGGCGCAGCCACCGCGGACGCCGACTGGCCGTGCTCGTCGCCGCCGGCATCGGGGTGGTCGCGGTCGTGCTCGGGATCGGCGTGGCCACCGGTGTGGTCCCCGGACTCCCCCGCGGCGGCTCGGAGTCGGTCCTCGCCCGCGCCGACCTCGCCGCGCTGCCGGCGTGGAAGGGGTCGAGCGGGACGGCCGAACTCGAACGCGCCCGGGACGGCCGGCTCACCCTCGTCGTCGACCTGCACGGCGGGGACGACGAACCGGGCGCAGGCGGCCTCCGCGAGGTGTGGATGATGCGGTCGGACCTCAAGGGGCTCGTGAGCGTCGGGTTCCTCGACGGCGACCGGGGGCGGTTCACGGTCCCCGCCGCGATGGACACCTCCCGGTTCCCCGTCGTCGACGTGTCCGCCGAGGCCGACGACGGCGATCCGGCGCACTCCGGCGACTCGATCGTCCGCGGGACCCTCGGCCGCCCCTGACCCGACGGCCCCTGGCTAGCCTGGTGCAGTGATCACCCCCGAGGACCTGCTCGCCGGCCCGCGCGGGCGCCGTTTCTGCCTCGGACTCCTGCGTCGCGTCCTCGACCAGGACACCGGTCCAGGCGAGGAGCTGCACGCGACCCTGTTCTGGGCCGGGTACCACCTGGGGCAGGCGCGCGGAGGCGGGGGTGTGCTCTTCGGTCCAGGGGCCGCCGAACCGCATCCGCATCCGTCGACTGCCGACGTCGCCGCCGCGCTCGCCGCAGCCGTGTCCGCCGCCGACCTGGCCGCCACGACGGTGCTCGAGGCACTCCAGGCGGTCGCCGACGCCGCGGCCTTCGCCCGGTACTGGCAGGAGCCCGACGCCGAGGACGTGCTCCTCGCCTCGTCCGGACTGGCGGCACCGCTCCGAGCGCTCGCGTCGGCGGTGGCGGCGTCGCCCGCGGTCACGGCGCTCGGCGTCGACCACCACGACGCGCCGCAGTGGGCCGTCGAGTTCGACGAGCCTGATCGCGGCACGGGCACGGGCGACACCGGCGCGGCCGCTCCTGGGGCGGTGACCGCCGCCCGCCGGACGGCCGACTGGCAGCGCGCGCTCCTCGCCGAGGTGGCGGCGGTGCGGCCCAGCGACCGACGGCGCCCGGCCGCGTCACACCGCGGCGGGGAATGGTGGTCAACACCGCCGTGGGGCCTCCTCGTGACGACGGCCGCACTCGACGACGGCCCCGTCGGACTCTGGGCGGTCGAGGACGACCAGGGGTGGGACCGTGCCCTCGTCTCGCCGGTCACGGCACCTCCGGATGCACGCGTCGCGATCGTCGACGACGCCGAGGACTGGGCCGACCTGTGCCGGGTCGGGGCGGTCGACGTCAGCGGCACGACACGCCGCCACGACTGGTACTGGACGACCGGCCGGGACGGCGACTGGATCACGCCCGACTGGGCGGCGATCGCCCGCGCGTACGACGCGGTCCACCTCACGTTCCGCGGCTGGCTCCGTGCGGCGGGCACGGCCGTCCCGGTCGACGCGAGCACGGCGAGCGTGATCGCCGGATGGACGCCGGGGTCCACCGTCTGGCTCCGCGACCCGCAGCCCGGCCTCGGTGCGTCCGCTGCGTGGCGGTGGGACGACGAGGCGGAGCGGTGGATCGCCTCCTGAATCAGGCCGCCAGGAGCGCCTCGGACAGGGCCCAGAGCCGATCAGCGCCCTCGGGGTCGAGCGCGTACGTCGCGACCGTGTCCACCAGGAGCCAGGGGTCGTCGAGGCGCTCGGTCACCGGTGCCGCCTCCGCGTTGTCGTTGAAGTAGCGCCCGCCGACGCCCTCGAGCAGCGGGGAGACCGCCGCGAAGACGCTCGTCGAGGCACCCTGTCGGACGGTCTTCTGCAGGTGCTCGGGGGTGGCGAGCGTCCCACCGACGTGGCGCTGCAGGTCGGTCTTGATCGCACCCGGGTTGACCGCGTTCACGGTGATGCCGTCGGCGGCCCAGCGCCGGCTGGCTGCCACGGCGAAGAGGATCTCGGCGGTCTTCGACTGCGCGTACGCGGAGACCGGATCGTAGCGCCGGAACCGGTAGTCCACGTCGTCGAACACCACCGGTCCGAAGAGGTGACCCGAAGAACTCACGGCGACCACCCGAGCGCCGTCCGCTGCGGAGGCGAGCGCGTCGTGCAAGCGCGTGGTGAGGTCGAAGTGCCCGAGGTGGTTCGTCGCGAACTGCATCTCCCGCCCGTCGGCGTTCCGGGTCAGCTCCTGGACCATCATCACGCCGGCGTTGTTCACGAGCAGGTCGAGCGGACCGGTCCAGGCCTCCGCGAACGCCGCCACTGAACGACGGTCCGTGAGTTCGAGCGGTGCGGCGTGCACGTTCGGGTTGCCGGTGTCGGCCGACACCGCTTCGGCCACCCGCCGTGCGGCGTCCGGGCGCCGCGCGGCGATCGTGACGTCGGCACCGCGGCGGGCGAGGGTCCGCACGGTCTCGACGCCGATGCCCGATGCCGCACCGGTCACGATCGCTCGCTTCCCGGTGAGGTCGATGCCTTCGCTGACGTCGTCAGCGGTGGACGTCCGGTCGAACGGCGTGGAGATCCTGGTCATGGTGTTCCTCCCGGCGACACTGATCGCGAACCGGTCCGTCCGGTCCCGCGTCGCCGGGACGATCGTCGCGCCGTCGCCAGCACCGAGGAGAGACCCCGGTGGGACGGTGCCCTGGCAGGACCACCCTGCGTGCCGTACCGCCAGGCGTTACCGTCGACTCGTGGACGGCACGAACCCCCTCGGGGAGTACCTCAAGGCACGGCGGCAGCTCGTCACGCCCGAACTCGTCGGCCTGCCACGAGGGAGTCGGCGTCGCGTCCCCGGCCTGCGCCGGGAGGAACTCGCCCTCCTGGCCGGGATCAGTCCGGACTACTACCTCCGGCTCGAACAGGGGCGGGACCACAACCCGTCGGCGCAGGTCCTCGACGCGGTGGCGCGCGTGCTGCAGCTCGACGTCGAGGCCCGTGAGCACCTCCACCGACTCGCCCGCGCTGCCCCGGCTCCTGGCACGCCGGCCACCACGACCGCGGACGTCGAGCACGTCGATCCGGGCGTCGCGCAGCTGATCGACGAACTGACCGTCCCCACCTTCGTGCAGGGGCGCTTCGGGGACGTCCTCGCGGCCAACCCCCTCGCCACGGCCCTCTCGCCGCAGTACCGCTCGGGCGTCAACCTGCTCCGCGCGGTCTTCCTCGACCCCCGCGACCGCGAACTGCACCAGGACTGGGACCGTGCGACCGAGGAAGCCGTGTCCGGTCTCCGGTTGCTCGCCGGACCGGACCTCGACGACCCGCGCCTCCGTGCACTGGTCGACGAGTTGTCCACCGCGAGCGACCGGTTCCGCGCACTCTGGGCGCGGCAGGACGTCCGCGGCAAGGTCGGTGGCACGAGCCGGATGCTCCACCCCGTCGTGGGGCCGCTCGTGCTCCGGCACGAGAAGTTCCAGGTCACCGGCGCACACGGCCAGCTCATGGTCATGTACCACGCCGACCCCAGGTCACCCTCGCACGACGCCCTCCGACGCCTCGCCGACTCGGTCGGTCACCCGGGCGGTCGTTGACGGCCGAGCGGGGTGACACTTCTCACAGACGGTGTATTCCCAACCCGATGCAGTGAATCCTGGGCGTTGTCCCCCTCGTTTTATCTCATGACCGTGTTACGTTGGCGCCATGTCCGACACCACCACCGTCGTCACCCCAGCAGCTGCCGCACCCGTCACCTCCTCGCTGGCACCCCTGCGCGAGGTCGGCGCACTCATCCGCGGCGCACGCAAGGGCCGCAGCATGACCCAGGCGCAGCTCGCCGAACGCGTCGGCACGAGCCAGAGCGCGATCAACCGCATCGAGCAGGGCGGCCAGAACCTGTCCCTCGAGATGCTGACGCGCATCAGCGACGCCCTCGACCAGCAGATCGTCTCCATCGGCGGCGCCCCGCAGCGAGCGCACCTCCGCGTCCAGGGTGGACGGAAGCTCAGCGGCTCCATCGCGGTGAACTCGTCGAAGAACGCGGCCGTCGCACTCCTCTGCGCCTCGCTCCTCAACCGCGGTGTCACGCGCCTGCACCGGGTCGCCCGCATCGTCGAGGTCGACCGGATCATCGACGTGCTCCGCAGCCTCGGCGCGACCGTCACGTGGTCCGAGGACGGCGAGACGCTCGAGATCGTCGCCCCGTCGGACCTCCGTCTCGACGCCATCGACGCCGATGCCGCGCGCCGCACCCGCAGCGTCCTCATGTTCCTCGGCCCGCTGAGTGGCCGGTACGAGTCCTTCCGCCTGCCGTACGCCGGTGGCTGCGACCTCGGCACGCGCACGGTCGAGCCGCACCTCATCGCGCTCCGCCCCTTCGGTGTCGACGTCGAGGCGACCTCCGGCTGGTACGAGGTCGGCGTCGCGAACACCGACGTCCCGACGAAGTCGATCGTCCTCACCGAGCGCGGCGACACCGTGACCGAGAACGCGATCCTCGCCGCGGCCGCCCGCGACGGCCAGACCGTGATCCGCAACGCCAGCCCGAACTACATGGTGCAGGACCTCTGCTTCTTCCTGGAGCTCCTCGGCGTGCAGGTGGAGGGCATCGGGACGACGACGCTCCGCATCACCGGCAAGAGCCGCATCGACGAGGTCGTCGACTACTGGCCGAGCGAGGACCCGGTCGAGGCGATGAGCCTCCTGACCGCCGGCATCGTCACCGCCTCGACGCTCACGGTGACCCGCGCGCCGATCGAGTTCCTCGAGATCGAGCTCGCGACCCTCGCCGAGATGGGCCTGCGCTTCGACGTCTCGGAGGAGTACTCCGCCGCGAACGGCCGCACCCGACTGGTCGACATCACAGTGCACCCGTCCGAGCTGCACGCCCCGATCGACAAGATCCACGCGATGCCGTTCCCCGGCCTGAACATCGACAACCTGCCGTTCTTCGTGGTCATCGCCGCCATGGCCGAGGGCACCACCCTCGTCCACGACTGGGTCTACGAGGGTCGCGCGATCCACCTCCTCGACCTCACCCGTCTCGGTGCCAGCGTCACGCTCCGTGACCCGCATCGCCTCGACGTGACCGGCCCGACGCACTTCTCCGGCGCCGAGGTCAGCTGCCCGCCGGCACTCCGGCCCGCGGTCGTGATCCTGCTCGCGATGCTCGCGGCGAAGGGCGAGAGCGTCCTCCGCAACGTCGGCATCATCGCGCGGGGCTACGAGCAGCTCCAGGAGCGTCTCAACTCCCTCGGCGCCTCCATCGAGACCTTCCACGACTGACCCGTCCCCCCCCCCCCCCCCGAGCGGGCAAAATACGTCCCGCTCGGCGCCCGGCCGCGGCCGGTTCCGCCCGCTCGGCGACCCGCGCGCGGCGCGTCCCGCCCGCTCGCACCGCGCCTCCAGTCCGGCGTCGAGTCGCGTCCACCGCGCTCCCGAGCGGGCGAAATAGGTCCCGCTCGGCGCCCAGCCGAGCGGGCAGAATACGGCTCGCTCGGCCCCCGGCGGCGGCCGGTTCCGCCCGCTCGGCGCCACGCGCGGGGCGCGTCCTGCCCGCTCGGTGACGTGGACGCGGCGGACTGGAGGCGCGGTGCCAGCCCGCACCGCGCCTCCAGTCCGGCGTCAGGTCGCGGCCACCGCCCTCCCGAGCGGGCAGAATACGGCCCGCTCGGCGGTCGGCGGCGGCCGGCTCCGCCCGCTCGGCGGGACGCGCGCGGCGCGTCCTGCCCGCTCGGGGACTCGGGTCGCGCTCGGGGACGCACGCAACCGGCGCACGGGAATCGGGTCAGGACGGCGCGAGGCGCGCCGTCAGGCCGGCGCGGCGGCGGAGGTCGAAGGCGGCGTCGACGAGCGCCCGCGTGCGCGGGTGACTGCCGTCGTCGAACACCCGCTCGGCCGGGGCGACGTCGACGATGCGTCCGGCCTCGAAGACGGCGATGCGGTCCGCCACCCGTCGGACCACCGCCAGGTCGTGCGAGATGAAGACGCACGTCGTGCCGGTGGTCTGCTGCAGGTCGAGCACGAGGTCGAGGATCCGCGCCTGCACGGACACGTCGAGCGCGGAGGTGGGCTCGTCGCAGACCACGAGCGGGACGGGCCCGGCGAACGCGCGGGCGATCGCGACGCGCTGCTTCTGCCCGCCGGACAGCTGGGCCGGTCGGCGGTCCAGGACGTCCGGGGCGAGGCCGACGCGGGCGGCGAGCTGCTCGGCGGTGCCGTCCCCGCCGAGCAGTCGGATCGCCCGACCGAGCACCTGCCGGACGGTGCGGCGTGGGTTGAGCGAGGCGTCGGCGTTCTGGAAGACCACCTGCACGGGTGGTGTGCGGCGGCCGCTGTCGTCGGCGGCGAGGTCGATCGTGCCGTCGTACCGGACGAGGCCGGCGAGGGCTCGGCCGAAGGTCGTCTTGCCGGAACCGGACTCCCCCACGACGCCGAGGACCTCGCCCCGGTGCAGGTCGAGGTCGACGCCGTCGAGGGCGGCCTGACCGTCGTACTCCTTGCGGAGCGCGCGGACGGTCACCAGGACGGCCGGGTCCGCCGTGGCCGCCGGGTCGGCTGGGCCGGCCAGGTCGGCGGGGCCAGCTGGGCCCGCCGGGTTGGACGGGCCGGCCAGGACCGGTCGGCCGGCCGGTTTGCCGGCCGTGATGTCGGGCAGGGCCTCGACCAACTGCACGGTGTACGGGTCCGTCGGCGCGGTGAGGACCTGGGCGGCCGTGCCCTCCTCGACGAGCACGCCCCGCCGGAGGACCCCGACCCGGTCGCAGTGCGCGGCGACGAGCGGCAGGTTGTGGCTGATGAGGAGCGTGGCGAACCCGAGCTCGGCGCGGAGTTCGTCGATGAGTGCCATGATCCCCGCCTCGACCGTCGCGTCCAGTCCGGTCGTCGGTTCGTCGAGGACGAGCAGCCGCGGCCGGGCGACGAGCGCCATCGCGATCGCCACGCGCTGCTGCTGTCCACCGGAGAGCTCGTGCGGGTACCGGACCCCGATGGTCTCGGGGGACGGCAGTCCCACCCGGGTGAACGCCTCGACGGTCGCCCGCTCGGCGTCGGCGCGGCCGGAGCCGGTGTTGCGGAGGACCTCGGCGACCTGGCGTCCGACGGTCATCGTCGGGTTGAGCGCGAGACCGGGCTCCTGGTGCACGACCGCCACCACGTCGCGCCGGAACCGTCGGAGCCGATCACCGCGGACGGCGGTCACGTCCGTGCCGTCCACCTCGAGCCGGGCCGCGCGGACCTCGGCGTCCGGGCCGAGCGACGCGGTGAGGGTGCCCGCCGCGGTGCTCTTGCCCGAACCGGACTCGCCGACGAGGCCGTACGAGCCGCGTGCGTCGATCGTGAACGAGAGGCGATCGACGACCCGCGTCCCGCGGTAGGCGACGGAGAGGTCGTCGACGCGGACCAGTGGCTCGGTCATTCGGAGACCTCCTTGAGGTTGTCCGCGATGAGGTTCGCGGAGACGACGATCGACGCCACGGCGATCCCGGGGAAGACGACGGTCCACCACGCGGCCTGCAGGTACGCGCGGTTCGCGTTGATGTCGAGCCCCCAGTCGGCGGCGGGCGGTTGCGACCCGAGCCCGAGGAACGACAGCGACGCCGTGATGAAGATCGCGGCACCGAGGCTCAGCACCGCCTGGATCACGAAGACCCCGACGACGTTCGGCAGCAGCTCGGTGAGCATCGCACGGAACCCGCTCTCGCCCTGCAGCCGGGCGGCCTGGACGTAGGACTTGCCCATCTCGACCAGCACCGCGGCCCGGACGATCCGGGCGATGCCGGGTGCGAAGAGCACACCGACGATGAGGATCAGCGCCGGCGTCGACACGCCGAACGCCCCGACGAGGACCACCAGGAAGATGAGGCTCGGCAGGGCGAGCAGCACGTCGAAGAAGCGCATCAACGCCGTGTCGACCCAACCGCGGTGGTACCCCGCGAGCAGACCGAGCGTGCCGCCCAGGACGGTCGCGAGGGCCGCGCCGAGCGGTCCGATGAGGAGCGCCGGTCGCGCACCGGCCGCGACCCGCGCGAAGACGTCGCGGCCGAGGGAGTCGGTCCCGAACCAGTGCGCGCCGCTCGGGGCGAGCAGCAGGCCGCCGGTCTTCGCGTACGGCTGCAGCCCGAACGCGTGCCATCCGATGGCGAGGACCACCCACCACAGGAGGATCGCCGCGGACACCAGGAACGTCGGCCGGACCAGGAGCGCACGCCAGCCGCGGCGGCTGCTGCGACTCGCGGCGATGGTCGTCGACGAGGGGTCGGCGGCGGCCGGGCGGCCCTCGGTGTCGAGGGCTCCGGGGACGACGGCGGTCATGCGGTCGCCCGTCGTTCGAACCGGATCCGCGGGTCGACCACGACGAACAGCAGGTCGGTCAGCAGCAGCGCGCCGAGAGACAGTGCCCCGGCGAGCATGACGCCGCTCTCCAGGAGCAGTGCGTCCTTGCGCTCGGCGGCGGACACGAGCAGCGCACCGAGCCCCGGGTAGGAGAAGAGGGTCTCGACGATGACGCTGCCGCCGAGGAGGGTGCCGAGGTAGATGCCGAGCACCGAGAACGTCGGGATCAGCGCGTTCCGGATCACGTGCCGACGGACGATCTGCCCGGTCGTGAGCCCCTTGAGCACGGCGGTCCGGTGGAACTGCGAGCGGATCGTCTCGATCGTGCCCGCCCGGACCATCCGGGTCAGCACCGCCAGGTACGCGAGTGCGAGGACCACCGCGGGTAGCGTCAGCACCCGGAGCCGCTCCCCGAACCCGGCGTCGAGCGCACCGGACGCCTGCACCGGGACGACCCGCAGCCAGACGGCGAACACCAGCAGCAGGACGATGCCGACGACGAACTCCGGGACGGCGGAGACCGTGAGGAGTCCGACCGTGATCGCCCGGTCGGAACGCTTCCCCTGCCGGTACGCCTGCACCGCGCCGAGTGCGATCGCGACCGGCACCATGATGACGAACGCGTACGCACCGAGCAGCAGCGAGTTGCCGAGCCGGCCGAGCACGAGATCCCGGACGGGTTCGGAGTACACGAAGCTCGTGCCCCAGTCCCCCGTGACGAACCCGCCGATCCAGTGCAGGTACCGGCTCACGAGGGACCCGTCCAACCCGTGCGACACGTTCCAGGCCTGCACCTGCGCCGCCGTCGCGTACTGCCCGAGGGCGTTCCGACCGGGGTCCCCCGGCACGACCTGGACGAGCCAGAACGTGAGGATCGAGACCACGACCAGGACGAGCGGGATCTGGACGACCCGCTGCCCGACGAGGGTCAGCAGACGACGGCGGCGCGCAGTGCTCATGACGAGCTGACCCCGATCCCGCGGAAGTCGAACCCGCCGGGGAAGTCCTGCCCGGAGCGGAAGGTCCCGGTGACGTGCTCCTGCAGGAGGATCTTGCTCGACGCGAAGGCCGGCACGATGACCGGCAGGTCCGTCCACTCGATCGTCGCGATCTGGTTCGCGAGGTCCTGTCGCTCGGAGTCCGACGTGGTCGACTCGTACTGGTCGACGAACTTCTCGAGCTCCGGGTTCGAGTACTTCGAGGCGTTCCACGCTGCCCCGGACCGGTAGATGAGGTCGACGTACTGCGCCGGCAGCCGCTGCGCCCAGTTCGTGATCGTCACGGGTGCGTTCAGCCACGGCGTGTCGTCGCCGTCGGCGTAGTACTCCGCGCTCGTCAGCACCTTGAGCGTGACCTTGAAGCCGCCGACCGCTTCGAGCTGCTGCTGCACGACCTGGGCCAGGGCCTTCTCGGCGTCAAGCGTGGTGATCGTGAACGAGACGGTCTTCCCGCCGAGGAGTTCCTTGACCTTCGACTCGTCCTGGGACCGCTGCTCGAGACCCTTCGGCTGGATCGCCGAGCTCGGGAAGAACGTGGTGTCGTTGCCGACCGAGGCGTCGCCCCCGTAGACCGTCTTGACGATCGCCTTGCGGTCGAGCGCGAGCGCGAACGCCTCCCGCACCTTCGGGTCGTCGAACGGCGCCTTCGTGACGTCGATGAAGATGCCGTCGAACTTGTTGTAGTAGGGCTTCGTCTCCTTGACCGCCGTGCCCTTGAGCGTCGCGGTCGCCGTTGGGCTCGACGCGATCTGGTCGATCTCGCCGCTCTGGAAGGCGAGCAGCTGCGCCTGGTCGTCCGCGTAGAACTTGACGTCGACCTCGGACAGCTTGACGTCCTTCGCGTCCCAGTACTTCGGGTTCTTCGTGAAGGTCACCCCCTGGCCGGCCGAGTACTTCGAGAGCACGAACTGGCCGGCGCCCACGGGCTTCTTGGCCCAGTTCGTCGACGCCGAGAACCCGGCGGGCTGGATCGTGGTGTTGGAGCCGGTGAGCAGGTAGGGGAAGTCGGCGTACGGCTTCGCGAGGGCGAAGGTGACCGCGGAGTCGCCGTCGGCGGTGACGGACGAGAGGATGCCGTCGAAGCTCGACTTCCCGGGCGACTGGCTGTCCTTCCCGATGATCGAGTCGAACGTCGCGACGACGTCCTTGCTCGTGAGGGCGGTGCCGTCCGAGAACTGGAGGCCGTCGCGGAGCGTCACGGTCCAGGTCTTCCCGTCCGAGGACGGCTTCCACGACTTCGCGAGCCGGCCCTCGAGCGTGCCCTTCGCGTCCTGGCTGAGGAGCCCCTCGGAAGCGAGTCCGACGAGGAACATCGCGTTGTAGTCGGAGGTGGTGAGCGGGTTGATCGTGCTGTCGGGCTCTTGGAGTCCGAGCTTGTAGACGCCGGCGCCGGAGGACGACCCGCTGGTCGCGCTGCCGCCGGAGGAGCAGGCGGCGAGGGTGAGGGCGAGGGCGGCGGCGGTGGCGGCGAGGGCGAGACGCTTGAGGCGACGCCGTCGCGACGTGAGGTCGACGGTCACGGTGGACTCCAGGGGTTCGGGTGGGGCTACGGGTGGAGGACTGGCGGGACAGCGGGCGACGAGCGGTGCGCGCGGTCGGGCACGCGGGCGTGTCCGAACCGTTCGCGCAGCGTGAGGTCGTCGTAGGTGGTGGCGGTCCGGCCGCGGCGCTGCAGCTCGGGGACGACGTGGTCGACGAAGCGGTCGATGCCGCCGGGCAGGTACGGGAACTGCACGACGAAGCCGTCCGCTCCGCCGTCGTCGGCGAGCTCCTCGAGCCGGTCGGCGATCTCCGGTCCGGTCCCGGTCAGCAGCTGCCGGCGGTACGTCCACGAGTAGACGTCCCGCGGGGTCGCCGGGCCGTCGGCGAGCAGCCGCTCGACGACCGGCTTCGGCGAGCGGGTCTCGTTCGAGGTGTCGAACTTCCCGCTGTCGTCGAACTGCGCGTAGTCGAACGGCACGTCGACGTCGCGCCCGGAGAGGTCCACGCCGATCTGGTGCGACACGTCCTCGAGGATGAGCGCGTCCGGCGTCAGGGCGAGGATCGCGTCCGCCTCGGCACGGGCGTCCGCGGCGGTCTCCCCCACCACCGGCATCACCGACGGCATGATCTTGACGGCGTCCGCCGAGCGGCCGTGCCGGACCGCCCGGGCGCGGAGGTCGTCGACGAACGCACGGACGTCGCCCGTCGATCCTCCGCGGGTGAACACCGCGTCGGCGGTGTCGGCCGCGAGCTCGAGCCCGGACTCCGACCCGCCCGCCTGGAAGAGCAACGGGTGGCCCTGCGGCGGGCGCGCGATGTTCAGCGGCCCACGGACGCGGAAGAACTCGCCGTCGTGGTCGAGCCGGTGCAGGCCGTCGCGATCGGCGAAGATCCCCGAGGCGGCGTCCGCACGGATGGCGTCGTCCTCCCAGCTGTCGAGGAGCCCGTTGACGACGTCGACGAACTCACGGCCGCGTTCGTACCGGCGGGAGTGGTCGATGTGGGCGTCGCCGCCGAAGTTCCGGGCTTCCTCGTCGTACCGGCTCGTGACGAGGTTCCAGGCGGCACGGCCTCGGCTGATGTGGTCGAGCGACGCGATGCTCCGCGCCACGTGGTACGGCTCGTTGTACGTCGTCGAGACCGTCGCCGCGAGACCGATCCGCGAGGTCACCTGCGACAGCGCGGCGAGCAGGGTGAACGGCTCCGGGCGCAGGGCACCGTAGTGGTCGACGCCGGACGGGTAGCGGTCCCAGAAGTACAGGCCGTCCGCCAGGAACAGCGTGTCGAAGAAGCCACGCTCGGCGCTCTGCGCGATGTGCCGGTGGTGGCCGATCGTCAGGTGCTCCGCGGGTCGGGACGACGGGTGTCGCCACCCCGTGACGTGCGCGCCGCCCGGGTGGAAGGCGAAGGCCGCGAGCAGGATCCGGTCGCTCACGCGGACACCTCCTCGACGTCGGCCGATGCGCCGGCAGCGCCGGCCGCGCCCGCGCCGAACCGGCTCGTCGGACGCTCCAACCCGAGGTGCTCCCGCAACGTGCTCCCGCGGTACGTCCGGTCGTACACACCGCGGCGCTCGAGCTCCGGCACGACCTGGTCGACGAAGCGGTCGACGCTGACGGGGATCGACGAGAACGCGAGCATGAAGCCGTCGGCGGCGTCGTGTTCGTACCGCTCGACCAGGTGGTCGGCGATCTGCTCGGGCGTGCCCGGCAGGAACCGACCGCGGAGGATCGTGCGGTACACGTCGCGGAGCGTGCTCGCGTCGGCGGCGATGCGCCGGATGGACTCGTAGAACGACTTCGACTGGTTGATCGCCGACTCGTCGAACACGTGCTCGAGCGGCGCGTCCAGGGGCCGGTCGGACAGGTCGGTCTGCAGGTAGTGGGAGAGCAGGTCGAGCGACACACGGTCCGGCGTGAGTTCCTCGATCTCGTCGAGCTGCCGGAGCGCGTCGGCCTCGGTGTCACCGATCACCGGCGAGACCGCGGGCAGGATGAGCACCGACGACGGGTCACGCCCCGCCTCGACGGCGCGACGCTTGTAGTCGGCGTACAGCGCCTGCGCCTCGGCGAGTCCGTCCTGCCAGAGCGTGAACACGCCCTCGGCCTTCGCGCCGGCCAGCGCACGACCCGCCTCGGACGCGCCCGCCTGGAACAGCACGGGGTGCGCCTGCGGGGGCCGTGCGATGTTCAGCGGACCGCGCACCCGGAAGAACTCGCCCTCGTGGTCGAGGACGTGCAGGCCCTCGCGCTTCGCGAAGTACCCGGACTCCTTGTCGTACAGGAAGGCGTCGTCGTCCCAGCTGTCCCAGAGCCCCTGCACGACGTCGACGAACTCGCCGCCGCGCCGGTAGCGGACGGCGTGGTCGAGGTTGGCGTCCCGGCCGAAGTTCCACGCCTCTTCGTCGGAGGCGCTCGTGACGAGGTTCCACGCCGCTCGGCCCTCGCTGAGGTGGTCGAGCGAGGCCAGCTTGCGGGCGATGTGGTACGGCTCGTTGTAGGTCGTCGAGATCGTCGCGGCGAGGCCGATGTGCTCCGTGCGCTGCGAGAGCGCACCGAGCAGCGTGAACGGCTCGGTCCGGATGTTCACCGCGTGGTCGATGCCGGACGCGAAGCGGTCCCACACGTACAGTTCGTCCGCGATGAACAGGGTGGCGAAGCCGCCGCGCTCGAGCGTCTGAGCGAACCGCACGTAGTACTCGATGTCGAGGTAGGCGTCGGGTTCGCTGCCGGGCAGGCGCCAGCTGGTGACGTGTTCGCCACCCGGGTAGAAGACCATGCCGCCGAGGACGAGGCCGCCGTCCCGGGTCATGCGGACACCGCCGCTCCGGTCGTCGCGCCGATGCGCGGGGCCACGGCCTCCGCGAACAGCGCCAGGGCGTCCCGTCGACGTCCGTAGTCCGGGTACCCGTGCTCGACCTGCACGTTGAGCTGCGTCGCGTACCGCGAGTACGGCTTCGACAGGATCGACTCCACGATGTCCTCCGGTGTCCCGTAGTGCAGGTTGAGCGCGTCGGCCTTCTCGGCGAGGGTCTTCGCGGGTGGCAGGAACGACTCGCCCCAGGCGTACTTCGCCTCGATGCCCGCGCGCGCTTCACGGAGCGCGGTGTCGCGGTCGGGCGCGGGGTAGATCGCGGTGGACAGTGCCACGCGCGGCGTCACCCCGTCCGGGAGCGCCTCGAAGTAGGCGGTGGCCGTGACCTCCGCCGGGACCGTCTGCGTCGTGCCGACGAGCACACCGTGACCCCGGGCCGCGGCGATCGCGGCGCTCTCGGCGGTGAGGGTCGCGTCCCAGACGCGGTCGAGCAGTGCGCTGCCGTCGGGGTTCAACCGTGCGGTCCCGCTGCCGAGGGGCTCACCGCGGAGCGCGCCGAGGAGCCTGGCGAGCTGCTCGTCGAACGCCTCCCGCCGTCGGTCGTGGTCCGCTCCGACCAGTTCGGGGGCGAAGACGTCGAGCGTCTCCGGGCCGCCGCCGTTGGCGACACCGAGCTCGACGCGGCCACCGGTCAGGGCGTCGAGCACCGCTGCGTCCTCGGCGACCCGGACGGGGTCCTCGTGCGGGAGGGTCACCGCGCCGAGGCCGAGCCGGAGCGTCGAGGTCCGCTCGGCCAGTGCCGCGAAGAAGACGAACGGTGACGGCAGCCCGCCGCGCGCGGGGTCCTCGTCGTGGCGGAAGTGGAACTGCCGGACCCAGGCCCCGTCGTACCCGAGGCGCTCCGCCTCGGTGAACAGGTCGAGCTCGTCGCGGTACGCCCGGCCCGCCGGAGGGGCTTCGGTGCCGTGCGAGAACACGGCGATGCGCAGCGGCACCGTGGCCGCGCGGGCGGTGCGTTCGACGTCCGTCATGGGACACTCCCTCGTCAGTGGAGCGATCAGAACACGCACCCCCGACGTTCCACGAGCACCGGCGTAACGGAACGTTGCGATGCGTCACGGAACGTAGGAAACGGTCACGCCGCCGTCCGAGGAGGATGATCACCGGCGTGCCGCACCCCACCGCGAACCGTCGCCACCCCGTCCTGCCCGACCACTTCACCTGGGAGCCGAGCAGCCGCTGGGTCCGCGCCGTCGCTGACGGCGTCACCGTGGTCGACACGAAGCGGCCCGTCCTGGTCTGGGAGCCCCGGCAGAAGGTCCCCGAGTACGGCGTCCCCGCGGCCGACGTCCGCACCGACCTGCTCCGCCCGGCCGACGACGCCCCGGCACCGGGACGGTCCTGGCGGCCGGTCCGGCCCGCGCGCCAGTGGTTCCACCTGGTGCTCCCCGACCGGGTGGTCGAGCACGTCGCCTGGACGTGGGACGACGACGGGCTGGACGGCTGGCTCGGCGTGACCTGGACGCCCGGCGTGCTGGACGCCTGGTACGAGGAGGACGAGCGCGTGATCACCCACCCGCGCGACCCGCACAACCGCGTCGACGCACTGCCGAGCAGCCGGCACGTCGTCGTGCGCGACGGCGACCGCGTGCTCGCGGAGTCGAGCTCCCCGGTCGCGGTCTACGAGACGGGGCTGCCGACCCGGTGGTACCTGCCCGCCGCCGACGTGCGGTTCGACGAGCTGGTCCCGACGGACACGGTCAGCGAGTGCCCGTACAAGGGGCACGCCACCGAGTACTGGGGCGTCCGTCGGGCGGACGGCACCGTCGAGGACGTCGCGTGGTCGTACCCGGACCCCTTCCCCGCGGTCGCAGCGATCCGCGGCCTGGTCGCCTTCTGGGGCGAGCGTGTGCGCATCGAGGTCGACGGCGAGCCGACGGTGTCGGTGACCGACCTGCGCGTCTGAGACGCGACCCGACGACGGACGGGAGGCGCGGGTCGGCGCCGCGCCGCGCCTCCCGTCCGACGGGCGGTCACGTCCACCGACCCACCGGACGCAGCCCGGTCAGCGCCGGTCGTGCCGCGCTGCCGCGGCCGGGGCGTCGTCGCGGACGCCGGCGGCGAACAGGGCCTCCTGCGCGTCGGCGAGGTCCTTGCCCTCGATCGTGAACGCGTTGAAGACCGCTCGCCGGAACGCGAGCCACCCGACGAGGACGCCGACCGCGACGAGTGCGGTCAGGATGCCGTACATCACCTCGGGGTGGTCGAGCAGGAGCGGGGTGACGAGTGCCAGCAGCGCGGCGGCGACACGGGCGACGGCGATGACGGTGCCTTGGACGGAGCCGCGCAGCAGCGTCGGGAACGACTCCTGCGACCACACCTTCATGATCGCCTCGAACGCGAACGCGTTGCCGATCGCGCCGAAGGCCAGCATCGCGACGAGGGTCGGCAGCGAGAAGCCGAACACGAGGGGCAACCCGTAGCTCACCACCAGGCAGACCGCGCCGACGATGTAGAACGGCATGCGGAGCCGACCGTCGACGATGCGCATGAACCAGAACGCCAGGAGCATCCCGACCGGCACGCTCACGAGGTTCATGGTCGAGAAGAACGGCACCGAGAGGCCGACCACGTTCACCGCGACGTACGCGCCGAACTGCCCGCCCGTGTTCGCCCCGAGGTTCGTGAACGTGTAGAAGACGAGCAGTGCCAGGAACGGGACGAGGAAGATCCGCTGCGTGAGGACGTCCCGGATCCCGTGGCGGGAGGCGCGGACGGTCCCGACGCCGGCGGCCTTCTCGTCGCGTGCGTCGGACCACGCCGTCGACTCGGGGATCGTGAAGCGGAGCACCAGGACGACGAGGGCGACGACCCCGACGTGCGCGAACATGATCTGGCCGCCGAGTCGACCGAGGTCGCCGACGACGGTCGAGATCGCGTACGTGGCCAGGATGCCCGCGAACCACAGCACCTGCGAGAACCCGACGAGCTTGCCGCGGTTGTCGTCGGTCGCGGCCTCGGAGATCGTCGCGAGCGACACCGGGAGGTCGGCGCCGGTGCCGAGACCGACCAGGACGGTGCCGACGAGCAGCCCGGCGAAGGCCGGACTGGACACGAGGACCGCCGCACCGACCACCGTCATCGCCATCGTCGCGATGAAGACCGAGCGTCGTCCGAACACGTCGCCGAGGCGGCCGCCGGACAGTGCGCCAATCGCGATGCAGAACGTGAGCGCGCCGGACAGCACGCCGATCTCACCCCCGGTGATGCCGATCGACTGCTGGTAGAGCACGAGGGCGGTGCCGGAGCTGACGATCGCGGCGGCGTCGATGTACGACGCCATGCCGGAGACGACGGCGACCCACCAGGGCCGCGGGCGGGTGTCGGGACGACGGGGTCGGTTCACTGCGTTCTCCCTTGAACGGCCGGCCTGCGCTGGATGAAACGGTTCAACCAGTCGGCGGCACTGTATCCCGCCACCCGCCGCGACCACAACCGTTCCGAGCGGATTCTTGTTGCGAGGAGCAAACAGGTAGTTTCCTAGGGACATTGACGGCGCGTGCTCCGACCGCCTACGGTCATCGCAGCACCCCCGTTCGAAGGAGAACACCCATGTCGATCGACGACATCGCCCGCGGCGTCGCCCACCCCGCCATCGAGTACCGCCCGGAGCTGCGGTGGTGGCTCGCCGAGGGGCTCCACACGGACGTCACGCTCCGGCGTGAGATCGAGACCGCGCACCGGCTGGGGTTCGGCGGCATGGAGTTCCTCGCGATGGACGAGGGGGCGATCGACCACGCGCGCTACGGCTGGGGGTCGGAGGAGTGGGTCCACGACTCGCAGATCGTCGTCGAGGAGACCACCGCCAGGGGCATGTCCGTGAGCTTCACCTCCGGGACGAACTGGTCGAACGCGAACCTGCCGACGATCGACGCCGACCACCCGGCCGCGGCCCAGGAGCTCGACGTGGTGCACGAGGACCTCGCGGGCGGCTCGTCGCGGACCGGAGCACTCCGACGGATCGACCTGGAGGCGCCGACCGCCGAGACGACGCTGCCCGGCGAACGCGGTGCCGTGCACGTCCAGACGCTCGTCGCCGTCCTCGCCACGCGCGTCGTCAGCACGTCCACCGGGACCAGCGACGCCGCCGGCGCCGACCCGACCGTGCTCGACGCCGCGTCGGTCGTCGACCTCACCGCGTCGGTCGTCGACGGAGCGCTCGACTGGACCGCACCGGACGACGGCGACTGGCGGCTCTCCGCGTTCTGGTGCCACGGCACCGGGCAGACCGCGTCACCGTCGGCCACCGTGAACTGGACCGTCAACTACCTCGAGCGCGCCGGCGTCGACGCCGTGATCGACTACTGGGACCGCGTGGTCCTGACACCGGAGCTCCGGGCCGAGATCGCGCGGAACCCCCGCGCGCAGATGTACATGGACTCGCTCGAGCTGTCGACCTACGGCGCCGGCGGCCTGTTCTGGGGCGCGCACGTCGCCGACGAGTTCCGGACCAGGCGCGGCTACGAGATCACGCCGTGGCTGCCGTTCCTCACGCGGAGCGCGCCCTTCATGGCGTCGAGCACGACCTACCACGCCGAGCCGCTCCCCGAGCAGGCCGTCGACGTCGAGAAGGTCCGCTTCGACTACGTCCGGACGCTCACCGACCTCTACATCGAGAACATGCTCCGACCGTTCGCGGCGTTCCTGCACGACAACGGGATGACGCTCCGGTCGGAGATCAGCTACGGCCTGCCGTTCGAGCTCACCCGTCCCGGTCCCGAGGTCGACGGCATCGAGACCGAGTCGCTCGAGTTCGCGTCCCAGATCGACGCGTACCGACTGCTGGCCGGTCCGGCGCACCTCTTCGGCAAGCAGTACTCGTCGGAGACCGGCGCCACGACCCGCAACCACATGCTGGACCACCGCTTCACCGACCAGATCATCGCGACCCAGCTGGCGGCGGGCATCACGAAGACGGTCCTGCACGGCTGGGCGAGCACGAGCGGCGCCGAGGGCGTCACGCAGTGGCCCGGGCACGAGGGCATGTGGAGCATGTTCTCGGAGCGCTTCGACACCCGGCAGCCGGCGTCCGAGTTCTACCCGCTCTGGAACGACGCGATCGGCCGCCTGCAGTACGTCCTCCGCCAGGGGCGCCCCCGCATCGACGTCGGCATCCTGCACACCGACCACTTCACCGACAACGCCTCAGGCATGGTGTTCCGCGGTGCCGACGGCTCCCGGGTCCCCGACGAGGTCGCGTACGGGCGACAGTGGATGCGCGACCGCCAGAACCACTGGTGGCGTGACCTCGGCATGCAGGACGCCGGGTGGACGTACGAGTTCCTCGACGGCTCCCTGCTGCTCCGGGACGACGTGCGCACCGGCGACGGCGTCGTCCAGCCGGACGGCCCCGGGTACCAGGCACTGCTCGTCTTCCAGAGCACGCTCGACGCCGACGTCGCCGCGAAGCTCGTCGAGTGGGCGTCCGAGGGTGTCCGGGTGGTCATCGTGCACGGGACGAGCGAGCTGAAGTCCCTCCTCGCGGGCACCGACACCCACCACCCGCGAGCAGCGGACCGCACCCCGGGTCTCGACGGCCGCGACGCCGAGCTCGCCGCGACGATGGACCGACTCCGCGCGCTGCCCTCCGTGGCCGAGGTCGACGTCGCCGCTGACACGGTCGATGCGCTCCGTCGGCTCGGAGTCGCCGGGCGCGCCGAGTTCGTCGCCGAGGACCGGAACGTCCTGACGCACCTCCGCGAGGACGGCGACCTCCTCCACCTGTACCTGTACCACTTCCTGTACGAGACGGCGGAGCCCACCACCGTCGAGGTCGCGGTGCCGGGGACCGGTGCCGTGCACCGGATCGACGCCTGGTCCGGTTCCGTCCTGCCGCACGACGGGGCCCGGACCGACGGCGACCGCACGATCGTGACGGTGCACCTCGCCCCCGGCGAGACGGCGCTGGTCACCCTCGACCGATCGGCCGCCGCGCACCCGTCCACGCACGAGACGGAGACAGCGACCGGCGCCGCGACCGCGACCGCGACCGCGACCGACACCGTCCTCGCCGAACCGGACGCGTGGGACATCGTCGTCGAGAGCTGGGACGCCGGTGAGGACGAGGTCGTCACGGAGGACCGCGGCCTCGGCTACGTCACGCTCGAGGTCCGTCCGCTGACCCGCGTGACCCGCCTCGACTCCGGCACCGGACCCCTGCGCCCCTGGAAGGACCTGCCCGCGGTCGGACCCGAGGTGTCCGGCGTCGGCGAGTACACCACCACCATCACGATCGACGCACCGCACGACGAGGACGACCACCACCGGTACCTGCTCGACCTCGGCTCGACCGCCGGCGGCCTCGGGTCGGTGGTCGTCGGCGACGGTCCCGCGCGCGGGTTCGACACCTCGCACCCGGTCGTCGACGTCACGGACGACCTGCGCGAGGGCCCGAACCGGGTCGTGGTCCGCGTGGCCAGCTCGCTCAACAACCGGCTGCTCGCCCGCGGGTACTACGAGGACGTGCCGGACATCATCGCGAAGCTCGTCACCGGCACCGAGGCGACGCAGACCACGCACGTGCGGGACCACGGACTGCTCGGACCCGTCCGGCTGCTGCGCCGCTGACCTCCGGGAGCGACGCGCATCCTCGGTACAGTGGCGCGACGGACAGTGGCGCGAACAGGAGGTGCACGTGGCACGACCGATCGACCCCGGTGACGGAGTGGACCTCCGCCCCGTCATCGACCCCGACCCGTTCGACGTCCGGGTCGCCCTCGCCGGCATCGTGCACTGGGCCGACAGCCACCAGGTGCGTCAGCGCATGATGTCGGCGATCGCCTTCCCGGTCGCCGACACGTCGATGTTCCTCGTCGTGAACCAGCTCACCTACCGTGGCGCGACGAAGCCGAGCGTCCTCGCCGACGCGCTCGGCACGGGCCGCGCGAACCTCACGAAGATCGCGAACCGGCTCGAGGCCATCGGGCTCGTCGTCCGCGTCCCGGCGCCCGACGACGAGCGCAGCGTGCTCCTCGCGCTCACCGCGACGGGGCGCGAGTACGGCGAACGCATCAGCACGCAGCTGCGCGAGGACCTCGACGAGGTCCTCGCGCACTGGAGCGAGCAGGACGTCGACGCGCTGCGGCGCGTCCTCGCACGCCTCCGGCACGACGCGGTCGGCTCGGCCGCTCGCACCTGACGGAGGGGAGGCGCGGGTCGGCGCCGACCCGCGCCTCCCGTCCGACAGGCGGTCACCCGACGGACCGCCGGCCGACCGGCGTGCGCTGTCAGGCCGCACCGCGTTGACTGGAGTGTCGGCCGAAACGAGGAGTGCGCGTGCTGGGTCCTGAACTGGTGGTCGTGCTCGGCCTCGCCATCGCCGTGACGGCGGGGGTCGCCGACCGGATCCGGGTCGCTCCACCCGTCCTGCTGCTCGTGTTCGGCGCGGGGCTCGCGCTCGTCCCGCAGTTCACGCACGTGGAGCTGCCGGCTGACGCCGTGCTACTGCTGTTCCTGCCGGCGCTGCTGTACTGGGAGAGCCTGACGACGTCGCTCCGGGAGATCCGGAAGAACCTGCGCGGCATCGTCCTCATGGGGACGCTGCTCGTCGTCGTGACGGCCGGGGCGGTCGCCGTCCTCCTGCACTTCCTCGGGATGCCCTGGGGGGCCGCGTGGGTGCTCGGCGCAGCGGTCGCCCCGACCGACGCGACCGCCGTCGGGGTGCTCACGAAGATGCTGCCGCGGCGGAACGTGACGGTGCTCCGCGCCGAGAGCCTGGTCAACGACGGCACGACGCTCGTGGTCTACGGGATCGCCGTGGCGGTCACCGTCGGCACGCAGGAGCTGACGTTCTGGGGCGTGTCCGGCATGCTCGTGCTGTCGTACCTCGGCGGGGTCGCCGCGGGACTCCTCGCCGCCTGGCTCGGCACGCTCGTCCTCCGTCGCGTCGACACCGTGGTCCTCGAGAACCTCGTGACGCTGCTCGTGCCGTTCGTCGCGTTCCTCGGCGCCGAGGCGATCGGTGCGTCCGGGGTCCTCGCCGTGGTCGCGGCCGGCATCATCGTCAGCCAGGTCGGGCCGAAGCTCGACCGCGCGGAGACCCGCCAGCAGGTCCGCGCCTTCTGGTCGTTCCTCACGTTCCTGCTCAACGGCGCGCTGTTCGTGCTCGTGGGCATCGAGGCGATGGTCGCCGCCCGCGCGCTCGACGCGTCCGAGCTCCTCCGCGCCACCGGGATCATCGCGGCCGTGGCGGTGGCGCTCGTGCTCGTCCGGTTCGCGTTCCTCAACGCCGCCGGCGGCACGGTCTGGCTCGTCACCCGCCGGACGGGCGGTGCTCCGCGCGAGGGACACCGGGACCGGCTCGTCAGCGGGTTCGCCGGGTTCCGCGGGGCCGTGTCGCTCGCGATGGCCGTCGCCGTCCCGCGCACGCTGGAGTCCGGCGCGGCGTTCCCGGACCGAGACCTCATCGTGTTCGTCACCGCCGGCGTCGTCGTCGTCACGATCGTCGGCCAGGCCCTGGTGCTGCCGGCGGTGCTCCGACGCGCCGCCCTGCCGGAGGACGAGTCCGTCGGTGAGGAACGCCGCTACGCCGAACGCACCGCCATCGAGGAGGCGCTCGACGCACTCCCCCGCCTCGCCCGGTCCGCCGGGGCCGACCGCGCCACCGTCGAGCGGGTGCGGAAGGACTACGAGGCGCACCTCGACGTCATCCAGGCGCGCGAGGAGGAGGACGAGGACCACCCGGCCCTGCAGCGGCACGACTCCGCAGTCGCGCTCGAGCTCGCGCTCGTGCAGCACAAGGCCGCGACGCTGCTCCGGTTGCGCGACGCGGACGAGATCGACGACCTGGTGCTCCGGCAGGTGCGGGCGGGCTACGACGCGGAAGAGGCGCGACTGGGCGGGGCGACGACCGTCTGACGACGGGGCGGACGGGAGGCGCGGGGCGGGCCGGCACCGCGCCTCCCGTCCGGCGGTGGGCGCGTCAGGCGCGGGGTGCGTGCGCTCGCGTCGTCGCGCTGTCTCGCGCGGGCGTTTCGAACCACGGTTGCGACGTCGAACCAGGGTCGGACGGTGGTTCGATGTCGGGATCGTGGTGCGACGGTGCGGCGCCCTGGACGGTGCCGGCCGCGCCGGGAGTGGCCCAGACGCGTCCGTCGGCGCCGAACGCGAGCACGTCGACCGAACCGTCGCCGGTGATCCGGCGGAGGTCGTCCTCGTCGCCGGCCACGACGGCCGTGGCGAGGACGTCGGCGGTCACGATGTCGTCGGCGATCACGCTCGCCTGCACGAAGGCGGGGGTCGTGCGTCGCCAGATGTGCTCGCCCCGCTCGGCCGTGCCCGAGGTGGCGACGGCGCGGCGGCTCCCAGTGAGCCGCACGATGCCGACCACGGTGTCGCGCCGGGCCGGGTCGACGATGCCGACGCTCCACGGGGTGTCCGGACGGTGCTGACCGCGCACGAGGACGTCCCCGCCCGCGCTGATCATCCAGTCGTCGGCGGCTCCGTCGAGCACGGCGCCGGCGTCCCGGATCGCGAGGGCCTTCACCACCCCGGAGAGGTCGATGACCCCGTCGGGACGGTGCGGGGTGAACGCACCGCCGGTCCGCTGGCGCCAGTCGAGGGCGAGGGCGTAGACGTCGCGGACCTCCGCCGGTGCATCGGCCAGCCGGAGCGAGCCGTCCGCGACCCGGCTGAGCACGGACGAGGGGTCGTACAGGCTGTACCGGCGGTCGTGGTCGGCGAACACCGCCCGGACTCCGGCCGCCATCTCCGGGGTGGCGCCCCGCAGACTGACGACCGTCCCCATCGTCTCGAAGGTCCGGACGGTCACAGCCCGGCCTTGTCGATCGCGGACTGCAGCGAGGTCGTGTAGCCCTGGCTCGTGTACGTCGCCCCGCTCACCGACTGGATGTCCGCCGACTGTGCCTGGAGCGCCTCCTGCTGGAGGATCGGGGCCGCCTGCTGACTGATCTGGACCGACCGGCCGTCGCGGTCGGTCAGCTGCAGCGCGGTGACGGCCGTGATCTTGCCGTCCGACACCACGATCTGCACCTGGACCGGGCCGAACTGCGTCTCGGCGGTGTCGCCGGTGAAGGTGCCGGACGCGGTCGAGCTGCTGCTCCCACCGGAGCTGCTGCTCCCACTGGAGCTGCTGCTGCCGCCGGACGTGCTGCTGCTGCCGTCGGACGTACTGCTGCTGTCGGAGGTGCTGCTGCTGCTGCTGCCGGAGGTCGTGCCCTGCTGCGCCGGTGTCGTGACCGCGGGCTGCCCGCCGAGCTGCCAGCCGATGACGAGCACGGCGGCGGACGACACGATCCCGCCGGCGATGACGCGTGCCCTCATGACTCGAACCGTTCCTGGTGGATCTGGTGCTCCGGGACGCCGGCGAGGCGCGCCTCCCGGACGACGAGGTCGGACCATGCCCGCGGCCCGCAGACGTACAGGTCGGACTCGGTCAGCCTCGGGAACACCGACCGCAGCGTCACCCCGCGTCGGACGTCGTCCTCGGTCATCCAGCTCTCGACGGACCGCGCTCGGTGCCCGACCATCGTGTAGAAGCGGCTGCCGGTCGCCCGGGCGAGGTCCGCCGTCTCGTGCCAGAGGTACTGCTGGTGGGCGTCCGACCCGCGGAGCAGCACGGTCGCCTCGTCGGGGCGGAGGTCGGTGTCCTCGAGGAGGGCACGGACGGGCGTGACCCCGATGCCCGACGCGACGAGTGCGAGGTACGGCGCGGTCCGCGCCCGGCTGGTGAACAGCCCGTACGGACCCTCCAGCGACACGGACGCACCCGGTGTGATGCGCCCGAGCCGCGCCGAGCCGGCACCGAGGTCGCGGACCGTGATCCGCGCCCGGTCACGCCCCGGGACGGCGGAGAACGACACGGGGTGCGCGTGCCACCAGGTGTGCCGCGTCCAGAACCGCCAGACGCCGTACTGCCCGCCGCGGGCACCGAGCCGGTCGAGGTCCCGGCCGGCGAGGTGGATCGACACGACGCCGGGGGCGATCGGCTCGACGCCCACGACGCGGATCCGGTGCCGGAACGTCACGACGAGCGGCATCGCGAAGCGGAACACCACGATGAGACCGAGCGAGACGACGTACGCGGCGATCCAGTAGGCGCGCTGCCACGTGCCGTGTGCGAGGACGCTTCCCGCGCTGAGCATGTGCGGGAGCGCGACGAGCACGGCCGCGTAGCTGAGCAGGTGGATGACGTGCCACGCCTCGTAGGGCATCCGGCGACGGACGGCGACGAGCGAGGAGACGACCACGGCGACGAAGAGCCCGAGGCCGAGGTACGCCAGCGGCATGTCCGGCGTCGAGAACAGCGAGATCGTCTCGGCGATCGGTCCGGTCCCCGCCGATGCGCCGTACCCGAGCGTGAGGAGCAGCCCGTGCGCGAGCAGCAGGTACAGCACCGGCTTGCCGAGCGACCGGTGCACGGCGATCGCGTTGTCCTGGCCGAACGTCCGGTCGATGAGCGGGACCCGCGCGGCGAGGACGAGCATCACGAGGACGAGGTCGGTAGCGATCAGTCCCGCCACGATCCCGGCGTCCGTCAGCCAGCCGCCGAGCCCGACGACCGTGCGCGACCCGGGCGTCGCGAGCCACAGCGTCACCGCGACGGCGGCGGACGCCCAGGCGCCGATCGCGAGGAGGTCCGTGGTCGCGGCCCGGCGACGACCCGTGCGGCGGCGGCGACGGGCGGCGACGTCGAGGGGCTCTGCCGGCGGGACGGCTGCGCGCAGACGGCCGTGCTCGGCCGGCCTGGTCGGGTCGGGTCGGGTGGGGCGAGCGGTGTCGATCATCGTCTCGGTCCTCTCCAGCGTGTGATCGGGTGACACACAGCATCCGCATCGGGGCTATGGAGGGACTCGGAACGGACCGTGCCGTTCGTTCGAGACCTCGAGTGATCGGGCCACCCGGGTCCGCCGCGGCCTGGTTCAGGCCGGCGGGAGTCGGACGGTCGCGACGGCACCGCCGTCGTCGGCGTTCTCGAGGGTCGCGGTCCCACCGGCGCGCTCGGCGATGCCCCGGACGAGCGCCAGGCCGAGTCCGCTGCCGCCGAGGACGGCACGCCGCGCACTGTCCGCTCGCGTGAAGCGGTCGAACGCCTGCGGCAGGAAGTCGCTCGGGACGCCGGGGCCGTCGTCGACGACCCGCAGGTCGAGTCCGCCGTCCTCGGCCTGGTCGAGCGACACCCGGACCACGCCGTGCACGTCGCTCGCGGCGATCGCGTTGGCGACCAGGTTGTCGACGACCCGGGCGAACGCCGCCGGCTCGACCGCGACGTGCCGCTCGGGGTCGTCGATCCGGACCGCGAAGTCGATGTCCCGCACGCCCGCTCCACGGAGGGCTCGCGCGCGGTCGATCGAGCCCATGAGCTCGGTGACGAGGTCGGCGGCGGCGGTCGAGGGCGGCGGCCCGGCCTCGTCGAGCCGGTTCAGCTCGAGGAGCGTCGTCGCCAGCGCCACGAGTCGTGCCGCGTCGTCCTCGGCAGCACGGAGTTCGCGCTCCAGGGCGACGGCGTCGCCGGAAGCGCGGTGGGCGAGCTCGAGCCGCGCCGTGAGGGCGGCGAGCGGGGTCCGCAGTTCGTGGCTCGCGTCGGACACCATCCGGCGCTCCCGTTCGGCGTGCTCGCGCTGCCGGTCGATGAACGCGTTGAGCGTCCGCGCGAGGGCTGCCAGCTCGTCGTCCGAGGTCCCGACCGGGAGGTGCCCGTCCGTGGACCCGGCGCTGAGCTCGTCGGCGGTCCGCCGCATCCGGCCGACCGGGCGGAGCGCGAGGGTGGACAGCAACCACGCCGTGGCTGCGAACGCGAGCAACGCCAGCAGTGTGCCGATCACGAGCGACCGGTCGACACGCGCGAGGGTCTCCTGCCCTGCGCGGCCGTCGTGCGCCGCCCAGACGACGAAGGATCCGTCGTCGTTCGCCACCGGGATCCCGACGACCGTCGCCGTCCGGTCGTCGGTCCGGAGTCGGAGCGTCACCTCGTCCGACGGTGCCGTGGTCGGCAGGGCGGCGCGTACGTCCCGCGGCAGGGAGTCCACCACCCAGCTGCCGTCGGCAGCCCGGATCCCGACGAGGACGTCCTCCGCCGGGCGGTCCGGCGGCTCGTCCGGGTTGTGGCGGAGGTCCGAGACGAACGGGGCAGCGTCCCCGGCGGCGAGCGACTGGTCAGTGGCGAGGGTCGCACGCTCGATCTGCACGTGCAGCACGACCGCGACGCCGGAGAGCACCAGTGCGCCGACGAGCAGGCTCCCGAGCGTGATCCGAGCCCGGATCGAGAGCCGGTGCAGGAACCTCATGACGTCGGCACGACCTCGAGCGCGTAGCCGACACCCCGCACGGTGCGGATCACCACGTCGGCGTCCGCGGCCTGCAGCTTCTTCCGGACGTAGCTGACGTACTGGTCGACGATCGTGGGGTCGAAGTGCTCGGCGCTCCCCCAGACCTCGTCGAGGACCTCCGCCCGGGTCCGCACCGCGGGCGACCCCTGGGCGAGGAAGCGCAGCAGCGAGAACTCCTTGACGCTGAGCGGCAGGTCGCGACCACGGACCGCGGCACGCACCGCGACGGTGTCGAGCCGCACCGTTCCCACCTCGACGACCGTCGCGGTCCCGGCCGCGCGGCGCCGGAGCTGGGCGCGGATGCGGGCGTTCAGCTCGGCGATGGCGAAGGGCTTGGTGAGGTAGTCGTCGGCGCCCGAGTCGAGCCCGAACACCCGGTCGTCGACGGCGTCGCGCGCGGTCACGAGGATCACCGGGAGGTCGAGCCCCATCTCGCGCAGCCGACGGCAGACCTCGAACCCGGTCATCTCCGGGAGCATGACGTCGATCGCGGCGGCGTCGAACGAGTGCGACCGCGCCGCGACGAGAGCGGCGATGCCGTCCGTCACGACCGTCACCGCGTGCCCTTCGCCCGTCAGCCCGCGTTCGACGAGCGCGCGCATCTCCGGGTCGTCCTCCACCACCAGGATCTCCGCCACGGACCCCAGCAAACCAGCATCCGGCTGGTCAGGCCTCCGCGGCGCGGAGGATCCACGTCCGGAACTCGACCGCGAAGTGCTCGAGGTGCTGCTCGACCATCCCGGGCGCACAGGTCGCCGGCAGGGTCACGGAGAGCCGGGCCGTGAACCCGTCCTGCTCCTCCTCGAAGCTGTTCGCGATCGACCCGATCACCGTGCCGTCCGCGAGGAGCATGTGCGACCGACGCGCCGTCGGAGCGTCCGTCGCGTTCGGGAGGTCCTGGGCACGCGTGACGCTGTCGTCCCACGGGCGCATGAAGAACGAGCACACCTGGTCGTCGAGGGTCTCGACGATGTTCACGTCCCGGCCTGGCTCGGCGTGGATCGACCAGTGTTCGGGGTGGCCGGCGAGCATGACCTCCTCACGGGCGAACGCGGCGCCGAGCCACGCGCCGAACGCGGCCGCCGTGATCCCGTGGGCGCGGAGCGTGGTCGTGCCCGTCGTCTCCTCCCCGGCCGAGCGTGCGAGGTGGTCACGGAGGAACGCGTCGCCGGCGGCGAGCTCGTCACGGAGGAGCGCGAGCACGCCGTCCCGGCCGAGTCGCCGCTTGAGGAGCTCGAGCGCCCGCCGCGCGGAGAACAGCTCCAACCCGTCGATCGTCGAGTCGGTGTCCTCGCCGGCGAGGCGGACCGTCGCGGCGCTCATGCGCGTGCCCGGACCGGCAGCTGGAGGTACGACGCGTGGTCGCCACCGGTGTGGACGACGTGCGTGCCGGTGTTCGCGCCGACGTACTCGCGGATCGCCGGCATCAGCGTGCCGAGGAGGTTCCGCGAACTGACCACGAACCGGAGCTGCTCGCCCGCGTGGAAGCGCAGGCCGACCGGGAACAGGTCGATCTCGATCTCGGCGACCTCCCCGGGAGCGAGCTTCTCCACCCGGTCGAAGGTGTGCGCGGGGACGTCGTCGGTCGTCAGGGACTCGTCGAGGTGACGCGCGGACACCCGGAGCCGTCCGTCCGATCCCTTGTAGCGCAGGATCGTCGCCCCGTGGTCGGTGAGGTCGTGCGCGATCGCCGACTGGTTCGGCACCGTGAACGCCTGCAGCGGGGTGCCCCAGCGGTCGAGCTTCTGCACGAGGACGAACAGGTCCATGTCGTCGGCGTCGCGGGCCTCGACGAACAGGTGCGCCTTCGGGTACCCGACGAGCACGGTCTCCTCGTCGAACCGGGTGAGGAACGACACGGCGGCCGGGTTCCCGTCCACCGCGTAGGACGCCTCGGCCGCGGTCTCGGGGACCGAGGTCGACAGCGAACGAGTCCGCGCGTCCAGGAAGTACCGCGTCGACGTGGACCCGGCGGGCGGGAACGAGTCGGCGGCCACGGCGACCTCGTCGCCGCCCTCGAGGTCGAGGATGGAGTACCGGACGGTGCGGGTGGTCTCCCACCCGTTATCGACGCCCTTGAGGAAGTGGTCGAAGAACCGGCGGAGGTCGTCGACGTTCGCCTCGTCGTAGTAGTCCGGCCACTCCTGCCCGTTGTGGACCCGCAGCCACTTCTCGTCGCTCGCGATCCGGCGCCAGGCGCGGAACGTGCCTGCCGTGTGCAGGGTGTTCGAGTAGCTCGCGACCACGTACGCCGGGACGGTGATCCGGTCGAAGTCGGGGACCTTCTGCTCCCAGAGGTCGGTCATCAGCGGGTACGCCTCGACCTCGGACAGGATGTCCTCCTTCCGGTTCCTCCCGAAGAAACTGCCGTCCTGGAGCTGCTGGGCGAACCCGGTGTCCGGCATCCCGCCGCGCATCACCAGGTCACGGTAGACGTCGCTGACGCCTTCCCACGGGTTGATCGCGACGAGGTGCGGCGGCTGCTCGGCCGCAGTGAACCACTGCGACACCGCGAGGTAGCTCGTCCCGCTCATGCGACCTTGCCGTCGCACCAGGGCTGCTCGGCGAGCCACTCGACCACGTCGAACGCGTCGCGGCCGTCCTGGCGGTCCCAGAGCACGCTGTCGCCCTCGGACTGGTCGATGCCGCGGTGGTCGACGTTGCAGATCGCGTACCCGTGCTCAACCCAGTACGCCGGGTCCGGCCCTTCGAACTTCTCGAGCCCGGACACCGTGCTGTTCGGCAGCCCCACGAGCCCGAAGACCCCCATCACGCTGGCGGAGGTGCCCTGCGCCTTGCCGTACGGGCTCCAGGCCACGATCACCGGCACCGGCTCCATCGTGACCGGACGGAACACGTCGACGTGGATGGTCGTGCCGTCGCGCAGCTGCATCGCGACGTCCTTTTCGAACACGGTGTCGACCGGCAGCGACCGGAACGGTGGAGCGATCCGGAACCCCGCCTCGAGCGTCCGGGTGCCGGGCTCGAACGGGGTCAACACACCCGTGCGCGGCGCGGGCAGCGGGGTCGAGGGGACGGACATCCTCTGGTCGGTCATCGTGTGCTCCTTCGTGCGGGAGTCCTCCGTGGGCTCGTCGTCGGGGCGAGCGTACGTCCGATCCGGCAATAACTCAACACGCGTTGAGAACAAGTGCGGTGACCGAGTAGGTTCGGGTCATGGCAGCGGACGACGACAGCGGGACGGGCACGCGGGTGGGCCGACGCCCAGGGAAGACGAGCACCCGGACGACGGTGCTCGCAGCCGCGAGCGCACGGTTCGCCACGGACGGGTACGCCGGCACCACCATCCGCCGGATCGCGACCGACGCCGCCGTCGATCCGTCGCAGGTGATGCAGTTCTTCGGATCGAAGGACGAGCTGTTCGCGGCGGTGATGGCGGTCCCCGCGTCCGCACTCCGCCGGTTCGACACCGCGTTCGAGGGTCCCGACGAGCACCTCGGCGAGCGGGTGGTGCGTGCGTTCCTCGAAGCCTGGGAGGCGCCGGGCGAGGAGTCCGAACCGCTCATGGCGATGCTGCGGAGCGCGGTCGTCAGCGAGCAGGCCACCGAGCAGCTGCGCGACTTCATCCAGTCACGTCTGGAGCACGGCACGACCGGCGGGCACGGTGCGGACCGAGCGCTGCGGTCGGGGCTCGCGGCCGCGATGCTCGTCGGGATCGTGATGAGCCGCCGGGTGATCGGCGTCCCGGCACTGGTCGCCGCCGACCACGACCGACTCGTCGCCACGGTCGGCCCCGCCGTCCAGTCGGTCCTGGTCCCCGGCACACTCCGCTGACGGCCTTCACGCGTCCGGCCGGCTCAGCGGAATCGGCTGCTGCCTCGGGCGTGCCGACGCAGGACGACGAGACCGACGGTCAGGCCGACGGCGGCCAACGCCGGTGTGAGGGCAGCCCCGAGGACGATGACCGTCGTCCGGTCGGCCGGCGCGTCGACGCCACGGAGGAGGACGAACACCGTCACCGGCAACGCGACCGTCGCGATCCACGCCAGGGTCACGAGGACAGCCAGCAGCACCGTCGCACCGCGGTACGACGAGGGCCGGGGCGAGGTGTCCATCGGGTCAGCCAACCAGACCGGGACGTGGGAGGCTCGGGACGTGGTCGACGCGAGCAGCATCCTGTGGACACTCGTCGGCGTCGTCGCACTGGTCGCCGTCGCGACCGCGGTCCTGCTCCTCGCGCGTGCCCCGTCACCGTGGGCGCCGGCACTCGCCGTCCTCCGCGGGACGGTCCAGCTCGCCCTCATCAGCCTCGTGCTCAGCGGCGTCATCCGCGAACCGGTGTGGATCGCGGTCGCCCTCGTCGTGATGTTCGGCGTGGCGACGACCACGGCGGCCCGACGACTCGGGACGCTCCGGACGCGGCTGCTCCCGGTGGCGCTCGCGATGGCGGCCGGGGTGGTGGGCGCGCTCGGCGTCGTGTTCCTCACCGGCGCGATCGCGTTCACGCCGCGCTACGTCCTCGCCGTCGGCGGCATCGTGGTCGGGAACGCCATGACGAGTGCGACGCTGTCCGGCCGACGGTTCGTCGAGCTGGTCGACGACCGGTGGGAGGAAGTCGAGGGGTGGTTGGCGCTCGGTGCGACTCCGCGCCGGGCGACCGCGGACCTGGTGCGGCGGGCGATCCACGCCGCGATGGTGCCGAGCACCGACCAGACCCGCACGACCGGACTCGTCACGCTGCCCGGCGCGTTCGTCGGCGCGATCTTCGGCGGTGTCTCACCGCTCGAGGCCGGACGGTTCCAGATCGTCGTCCTCGCGGCGATCATCGCCGCGGGTGCCATCGTCGCGACCGCGCTGACGCGCATGCTCGCCCCGGTCGCGACACGGCCGCAGTCGCCGGCCTGACGTCCGGATGGGAGCGCCCCCGTCAGAGCAGTCCGAACGCCGCCTGCGCCCCGAGGCTCGTCGCGGCGACGAGCACCCACAGCGCGATCCCGAGCAGCATCGGCCGGAATCCGGCCCGGCGCAGTGCCGCGAAGTCGGTCGACACCCCGATCGCCGCGAGCGCGACCGTGATGAGGAAGGTCGCGACGACGGCGAACCCCGGGGCGGCAGCTGCCGGCAGGACACCGACGGTGCGGAGCAGCACCACCACGAGGAACCCGACGAGGAACCACGGGACCAACCGGAACACGCGGACGCCACCGGCGCGGGCCGAGGCTACGTCGGACGTGGGCTGCTCACGGGCGGTGCGCCGCGCCTCCAGACCGGCCAGGCCGACCACGATCGGGATGATCATGAGCGTCCGGACCAGCTTGACGACGACCGCGGTGTCGGTCGCCTGTCGACCGTAGACGGTCGCGGTCGCGACGACCGACGAGGTGTCGTTGACGGCGGTGCCGGCGAAGACGCCGAACGCGTGCTGGGAGAGACCGAGGGCGTGGCCGAGCAGCGGGAACACGAAGACGGCCGCGATGTTGCAGAGGAAGATCGTCGACATGGCGTAGGCGACGTCAGCGCTGACCGCGCCGATCACCGGGGTGACGGCGGCGATCGCGGAGGCGCCGCAGATCCCGGTGCCGACGCCGATGAGGGTCCGGAGCGCGCCCGAGACCCGCAGCAGTCGGCCGATCCCCCACGCTGCGGCCAGGCACACCACGAGGGTCGTGAGCATCACCGGGAGGGTCTCGCCGCCGATGCGGAGGACCTCGGCGACGGACAGCTGCGCGCCGAGGAGGACGACGGCGAGCTGGAGGACGCGGCTCGAGGCGAACTTCACACCGGGCTGGAGGGTGCCGAGGTCGGGGCCGCCGGGGTCGGTCGGGCCGCCGTCCTGGGTCGGGGTCCGGGTACGGGTCCGGGTCCGGCGCACGAGCCAGCCGACGGCGGCGCCGATCACGACGGCGGGGACGGGGCCGCCGATGACGGGGACCTCGTGGGCGACGAGGGTGGCGACCAGGCCGATCACGAGGGCGAGGGCGACGCCGGGGAGGAGGCGGCGGAGGGACGGCATGCTCCGAGCATGGCCGGAGGTGGGGGTTCGTGGGTGGGCGGCGCGCGGGTGCAGTTGCGGGTGGGCGGCGCGGGTGTGCGGACGCGCCGGGGAGAGCGTGCGGGCGGGCGCGGGCATGCGCTCGCGGGTCGAACCACGGATCCGACGTCGAACCAGCCGCGGCGGGTGGTTCGACGTCGCGATCGTGGTTCGACGCCCGACGCCCGACGCCCGACGCCCGACGCGCAACGACGGCGCCGGCGGCGGGCGGGAGCGGCGACGACGACGGCGGGCTTCGTGCCCGTGCGACGGTTCTGCTCCACACCCGGTCCACGCGCGGGACGTCGAGCACCTGTTGCGGGTTCCCGCAGCAACGGATTCAGTGCCGGTGCGCGGGAGTAGCGTCAGCGTCGTCGTCCCGGGTGGGGCTGACTCGGGGACCAGAACGGACGACGAATGCAGCGCTTCACTCGCGCGGCACCCATGGCAGCTGCCGCGCTCCTCACCGCCGGCGCGGTCGGCTTCACCGGCCTCGGGACAGCCTCCGCAGCCACAGCAGCACCCCCGACCGGTGGGGTGCTGCAGATCCTCTCCCCGCACTACTCGAACCGCGGAACACCACAGTTCGCCGACGGCGCGAACGTGCAGCGGTACCTCGCCGACACCACCCGCGGCATCGACGCCCGGATGACCGTCACCGCGACAACCGGAGCGTCGTTCATCCTCACCCCGCCGGACGGGAAGCCGCTGACCACCGGCGTCTACCGACTCGTGGGAACGCAGTCGTACGGGGCGAACGTCCCGACGCTGACCATCAACGGCGAGTACATCTCCGGCGAGTTCGACATCCTCGACCTCGCCTCGAACCCGACGAACGGCGCCATCACCCGCTTCGACGGCATCGTCCCGGGTGTCGGTGAGTACCGGTTCGGAGAAGACGCCGCCGGATCCGTGGTCTTCGGCGCCAGGAACCTCGTGTTCACGAAGACGTTCATCGGACTGCCGAAGACGGCGCAGGTGGAAACGGTCCACAACACCGGCACCTCGGCCGTCACGCTCGGCACGCCCACGGTCGCCGGGGTGAACGCCTCGTCGTTCTCCGTCAGCGGCAGCACCTGCAAGACCACCCTCGCCGCCGGCGCCACCTGCACGTTCACCGTCGGGTTCGCGCCGAAGACGGCCGGACCAGCTACCGCCGCGCTGAGCGTCAAGGTCGGCACTGCGACCCGCACCGTCCCCCTCACCGGTTCGTCGTTCCTCGGGACGACCGGCATCACCTCATCGGGCAAGGGCATCGTCGACCAGGGCAAGACGACCAAGGTCACCGCAGCGAACACGGCCATGACCGTCGTCTCCATCGGGTCCGGGTGGATGTTCAACGCGGACCGTCTCGACGGCTCAGGCAGCGCCCTCAACATCCGGCTCACGAGCCCGAACGACCAGCCCATCCCGGTCGGGACGACGAAGACCACCGTCAGCGGTCGGTACAGCATGGTCGACACGGTGAACTCCAGCGGTTGCGACTCGAACGGCACCATCACCGTGAAGCAGTTCATCAACGACCCGGTGAGTGGGCTCCCTGACACCGTGGACATGTCGTTCGTCCAGTACTGCGACAACGGTGAGAAGCTTCCGCAGACCGGGACGCTCCAGTGGCAGGCCCGTGCAGACGTCGCCGCGCCAGCAGCGCCGACCGCAGTCGCTGTGTCCGCGACGTCGCCGCGGAAGGTCACCTGGAAGCCGTCGGCCTCGAAGGACGCGAAGTCGGTCGTCGCACGGCTCGTGCAAGGAAGCGGAGCGAACGCCACCCCGCAGAGCGGCACACCGCTGACCGTGTCGGGTACCTCAGCAGCGGTGCCGTCCGTTCCCGCCGGGCAGCAGTACACGGTGGCCCTGTTCGCCGTCGATGCGACCGGGAACGTCAGCAAGGCCGCCGTCGCCCGCTTCGGCACCGCGCCGGTGACCGTGACGGCACCCGGCCGGCCGACCATCACCAGCACCAGCAGCGGCACCGGGACCGTGACCGTCTCGTTCACCCCGCCGGCCAGTGACGGCGGGCTGCCCATCACCAGCTACGTCCTGTCCACCCTGTACGGCTCGCAACAGGTGAGCGGAACGTCGAGTCCGCTCACCCTCACCGGCCTCCCCGCCGACGGCAACATGGTCGAGATCACTGCCGTCAACGCCGCCGGGAAGGGCACGCCCTCGTACGCCGTGCCCGTCACCATCGGCTGACAGCAGGGGTCACGCCAACGCCCCGACCACGAGACGTGGACGGGGCGTTCTTCGTCGAGCTGCCGCCGCCGCCGGTGACCTCTGCGAGTTCCGAGAGGAAAGCGTCCGGCATCCGTGGGGCATGCGTCGGCGACTGGGTCCGAAGACACCGATCGCTGTGAACACGTCACAGTCGGGCACCGCCGACGCCGCGCCGCCGCCGGACCCCTACCGCTTCAGGTTCGTCAGCTCCTGCAGCACCTCGTCCGACGTCGTGATGATCCGCGCGTTCGCCTGGAACCCGCGCTGCGCCACGATGAGGTTCGTGAACTCCTGCGACAGGTCGACGTTCGACATCTCGAGCGTGCCCGACGCGAGCTGCCCCACGCCGGCCGATCCCGGAGCGCCGACGGACGCGTTGCCCGAGTTCCCGGTGGCCCGGTAGCCCGAGGCGCCGGTCTTCTCGAGGCCCGCCGGGTTGGCGAACGTCGCGAGCGCGATCCGGCCGATGGCGAGCGACGCCCCGTTCGAGAACGTCCCGACGACGGTGCCGTCCTTCGAGATCGAGTAGCCCTGCAGGGACCCGGCCTCGTGACCGTTCTGCGACGCGATCGACGCCGTGTTGAGCGACGCGAACCCCGTGAGCTGCGTCATGTCGACCGCGATGCCGCCGACCGTGACGGCGCCGCCGCCGGTGAGCGAGCCGTCGGCACCGAAGGTGAGCGACGTCGTCGCCGAGGCGCCCTGACCGTTCGTCGCCGCGACGTCCCAGCCCGCGGCGGTGCGGGTGTAGGCGAGGGACATGGTGTGCTTCGCACCGGACGCGTCGTACACCGTCGCGTCGCGGGTGATCGTGGTGCCGACGGCGGTCTCGGACGGCAGGTTGCCGGTGACGCCGGCGGTGGTGGTGCGGACCGCGGGTGCGGCGGCGTCGAGCGGCAGGACGATGTCGGACAGCCCGCCGTTCTCGTTGACGACGCCGTTCGTGGCCGGGTAGCCCTGCACGATCTTGCCGTCGGCGGTGACGAGTCGACCGTCGGCGTCGAAGTCGAACGCACCGGCACGGGTGTACACCGTGTCGTTGCCGAGGCGCGTCACGAAGAACCCGTCACCCGAGATCATCAGGTCGGTGGCCTTGCCGGTGGCCTGGGCGGAGCCCTGGGCGAAGTTCGTGGACACGCCGGCGACCTGCACGCCGAGGCCGATCTGCGCCGGGTTCGTGCCGCCGATGCCGGTCTGCGGCCCACCGGCGCCCTGGGTCATCTGCGACAGGGTGTCCTGGAAGACCGTCGACGAGGCCTTGAAGCCGACCGTGTTGACGTTGGCGATGTTGTTGCCCGTCACGTCCAGCATCTGCTGGTGCGAACGGAGGCCGGAGATCCCGGAGTAGAGCGAGCGGAGCATGGTGCGTCCTTTCGTGGAACGACGACGAAGAAGAAGAAGTCAGGGGGTCAGGAGGTGGGAACCGTGGTGCTGATGCCGGAGATCACGTCGAGGGCGACCTCCTTCCCGTTCACGGTCACGGTGGGGACGCTGTTCGCGTACGAGACGGCGGAGGCGGTCCCGGTCACGGACTTCCCCGTGACGGCGTCGGTGTAGCCGACCTGCTTCCCGACGAGGTTGGCGGCGGCGATCCGCATCTGCAACGAGAAGTTCTCGTTCGCGGTCGTCGTCTGGTTGGTCATCTGCTCCATCATCGCGAGCTGCGTCTGCTGGCTGATCATCTGGTTGGTGTCCATCGGCGACGACGGGTCCTGGTTCTGCAGCTGCGTGACGAGGAGCTTCATGAACACCTCGGAGTCCATCGTCTGGGACTTCTGCGAGGCGCTGTTCGCGGCGAGGGCCGCAGCCTGCGCGGCCTGGTCCACGCTTCCGGTGATGCCGTCGATCGGCATGGTCGTTCCCTTCGGTTCTGCCTGGGTCGGGGTGTCGTCGCTCAGGCGAGGACGTCGAGTCCGGCGGTGCGGACGGTGGGCGTGTGGGTGGTGCCGGGTCTGCGCGGGGTGTGCCGCGCCTCCAGGCCGGTGGAGCCGGTGGGTCCGGTGTCGGGACGGCTCCCGTCGGGCTGTCGCTGCTCACGGGCCGGAGCATCGCCCGGGTGGTTCTGCGACGAGAGGTCCAGGGTCGTCGACGGCCCCGACCCGGCCGCGTCGCGGCGGAGGTCCGGCATGACCTGCCGCACCGCGTCCCGTCCCGCGTCGGAGGCGGCGAACAGCTCGACGTGCATCCCGTGCGCCGTGACGTGTGCCCGGAGCGTGACCGGGCCGAGCGCGTCGGGCGTCACCTGGACGGTGACGACGTGCTCGCCCGGGCCGGCCTGCGCGAGCGTGAACAGCGGTCGGCTCAGCTGCTGGGCGAGCGGCGCTGGTGCGTTCGCGGTGGTCGCGCCGGGTGCGGTCGCCGACGTGGCCGGCGCCGCCGGCGCGAGGGTCGGCGACGTGGTCGGCACGGCGAAGGGCGTCTCGCCGCCGCGGGGTGCGGTGACGGACTGGAGGCGCGGCTCGTCCTGCCCGGTCGTCCCCCGGTCCGTCCCGTGGCCGGTCTGGGAGCCGGTGTCCGGGCCGGTGCCGCCGGTCGGGCCGGTCACGCCGGTCACGCCGGTCACGCCGGTCGGGCTCGTCACGCCAGTCGGGCCGGTCACGCCGGTCGGGCTGGTCACGCCGGTCGGGCTGGTCACGCTGGTCGGGCCGGTCACGGCGGTCGGGCCGGTCACGCCGGTGACGCTGCTCCCGCCCGTCGCGACGGGTCCGTCCGTGGGACCGGCCACGGCGGTGCTCACGGCGTCGGCGGCCGGCGGGTTCACGTTCGGAGTCGAGCGGGTGGCGGTGGTTCCGGCCGCGACCTCAAGGCCGGCGGATTCCGGCGCCGCCGGAGCCTGAGCGGTCGCGGCTGCGGGTGCGACCCCGGCGGGGGTCGGCGCGGTCGCGGCCGGAGCCGTCGCGGTGCCGGTCGTTGCCGCGGCGTCCCGGAGGTCCGCGGTCCCGGCGACTCCCGGTGCCGTCGGTGCGGCAGCGTCGAGGGCGCCCGGGTTCGCCGCGGCCCTCGTGCCCGCCGGTGTCGTCGTCGCGGACGAGAGGGTGCTCCCGCTCGGCGTCGCCACCGTTCCCGCGGTCGACCCGGCACCGGCGATCAGCGCCGGTCCCACCGAGGACGTGGTGTTCGCCGCGGGCGCGTCCGAGGCCGGGTCCTCCGACGGCACGACGGACGGCGGGGTCGAGAGCGCACCCGTCACGGCGTTCGGGAGCGGCAACCCCGGCACGGAAGCAGGCGCCGGTGCAGGGGCCGGGGCGTCGACGGCCGCGCTGCCCGGTGGCGTCCCGGGGGCCGAGGCGTCGGTCGTGTCCCGGCCGTCCCGCTCATCGGCCCGCTCCCCGGCCCGCGCCCGTTCGCGCTGCGGGGTCCCGGTCGGCGTCCGGCGATCCGGGGCGCCGACAGCGGTCATGGCCGCGTCGAACGAGTCGGCGGACGCCGGACGACGGGACGCGGACGACGCACCCGGGGCGCTCGGCGCCGTCGGGGCTGTGGCGATGGTCAGGCTCATGCTGCGCTCCCACTCTGCAGCAGCGACATCAGGGCCGCGGTCTGCAGGTCGGTGCCCTGCGCCGCCACCGAGCTCGCGGTCGTCGCCGACGCCTGCGCCGGCACGATCCTCCGGATGGTGGCGATGTCGGAGTCCTTGTACCAGTTGTCGACGATCCGGACGTCCTTGCCCGGGTGCGGTGCGTGCAGCACCTTGCCGTCGCCGACGTAGATGACGACGTGTCCCTCGCCCTTGGGGATGATGAGGTCCCCGGGCTGTGCGTCCTTGAGCGACCCCACCTCGACGCCCATCTTCGCCTGGTCCGGCACGACCCGGGGCATGGTGACCCCGAGGTCCTTGAACACGGTCTGCACGAGACCCGAGCAGTCCATGCCGCTCGTCGTGGTGCCGCCGAACACGTACGGCACGCCGAGGTACTTCTTCGCGTCCGCGACGACGTCGGACCCGGTGGCGCCGCTGCCCGTCGCGATGGTGCCGGCTCCGGCGTCGACCGAGGTCGCGGCGGCGGACGTGGCACCGGTGGCCGTCGCCGTGCCGGTCGCGGTGGCCAGCGCGTCGGCGAACGCGGTGGAGTTCGCGACGCTGGCGGCCGAGTCGGCCGAACCGGACGCGGCTGACGTCGTCGCAGCCGCCGCACCAGCGCCGGTGCGCAGGGCGTCGATCTGCGTCCGGATCTCGGAGATCCGGGTGAGCACGGCGTCCACGCTCATCGGGCACCACCTTCCGTGCGGCGTCGGGCCGCGATCTCGTCGAGGGCGTTCTGTTCGGTGCGGAGCTCCTCGGCGGTCTGCTGCTCGCGGTGCTGCGCCTCGAGCTTCTCCAGGCCGAGGGCCGATCGTCGGGCGCCGTTGTACTCGTCCTGGGCCTGGTCGGCGTCGGCGCGGCGGCTCCGGACCACGGCGTCGAGTTCCTCGAGCATCCCGCGGGTGGCGGCCCGGGCGGCGGCGACGGCGCTGAGGGTCGCGGCGTCCTGGATCGGCTGCGGTCCCTCGGCGTCGGCGAGGCTCCGGCGGGCGGCGATGCGGGCGTCCGCGGCGTCGCGCACTCGTTCGTTCGCGGCGGCGAGGGACGCAGCCGCCCGGTCCTGCTCGGCGTGCCGGAGCCGGAGGAGCCCGGCCAGCGGGAAGCGGCGGGCCATCAGGCGACACCCCCCGCGCCGAGCGTGGCGACGAGCCCACCGAGCGCGTGCCAGGACGCCGGCGCGGTCGCACGCTCGTCCATGCCCTGTCGGAGGAAGGCGTCGATGGCGTCCTGGTGGTCGACGGCGGCGTCCACGAGCGGGTTCGTCCCGCGCTGGTACGCGCCGACGTCGAGCAGGTCCTGCGCCGCCTTCCGTGCGGCCATGACCTTCCGCAGGGTCGTCGCGGCACCGCGCTGCTCGGGCGTCGTCACCTTCGAGGCGACCCGGGACACCGAGCCGAGCGCGTCGACGGACGGGAAGTGCCCGGTGATCGCGAGCTTCCGGTCGAGCACCACGTGCCCGTCGAGGATGCTGCGGGCGGCGTCGGCGATCGGCTCGTTGTGGTCGTCCCCGTCGACGAGCACGGTGTAGAGCCCGGTGATGCTGCCGACCCGGTCGGTCCCGGCACGCTCGAGCAGCCCGGCGAGCACCGAGAACGTCGACGGCGGGTAGCCCCTGGTGGCGGGCGGCTCCCCCACCGACAGCCCGATCTCCCGCTGCGCCATCGCGACCCGGGTGAGCGAGTCCATCATGAGCACGACGTCCTGGCCGGCGTCGCGGAACGACTCGGCGATGCGGGTCGCGACGAACGCCGCACGCAGGCGCATCAGCGCGGGCTCGTCGGAGGTGGACACGACGACGATCGAGCGGGCGAGACCCTCCGGCCCGAGGTCGTCCTCGAGGAACTCACGGACCTCGCGGCCACGCTCCCCGACGAGGGCGATCACGTTCACCGCGGCGTCGCTCCCCCGGGCGATCATCGACAGCAGCGAGGACTTGCCGACGCCGGAGCCCGCGAAGAGCCCCATGCGCTGCCCTCGGCCCACGGTGGTGAGGGTGTCGAGCACCCGGACGCCGAGCTGCATCGGCGTGTCGATCCGGGTGCGGGCCATGGCGTTCGGCGTCGCGTGGTCGAGCGGCACCCAGTCGACGGCTCCACCGTCAGCGCCGACGAGCGGACCGCGGTCGTCGATCGGCCGCCCGAGCCCGTCGAGCACCCGCCCGAAGAGTCCGGCGCCGGTCGGCACGAGCACCGGGCGTCCGGTCGGCCGCGCCGGAGTCCCCGCGGTGACGCCGTTGAGGCGGCCGAGCGGCATGCACCGGACCCCGGCGGCGTCAGTGGCGACGACCTCGACGAGAGTCTGCGGCGCACCCTCGGCGCCGACGGAGACGACCTCGCCGACGTGCGCGTCGAGCCCGGCGACGGTGAGCCCGAGTCCGACGGCGCTCGTGACGACCCCGACGCGCTGCGGTGCGGCCTGCCGGATCGCCTCGTCGAGCCCGCGGGGGCGGAGCAGCGGGCGCTGCAGCGTGGCGGTCACGAAACGACCCCCAGCGCCGTGCGGGCCCGGTCGAGCGCCGTCGCGATCCGCGCGTCGAGCATGCCGTCCGGCAGGTCGACGACGGCGTCGCCGTCGCGGAGCGACGGGTCGGCCACCACCGGGACCGCCAGGTCGAGGTCCGCCACGCGCGCGGCGTCGGCGACGCTCAGCCGGACGGTGACGGGGATGGTCCGGTCGATGGACGCGAGCGCCCGCCGGACGGTCGCCTCCGCACCGGACCCGCGCCGTTCCTCCCGGCTGTCACTGCCGTCCGCCGGTCCGGCGGACGCTCCATCGGACTGCCTGGAGGCGCGGATCGCGTACCCGACGACCGCTTCGGCCAGGTCGATGGCCGCGTCGGCGACGGACTGCTCCGCGGTGTCGAGGACGGGCGCGACCTGCGAGAGCATCGCGTTCGTGGCCGCGTCGAGCACCGCGATGCGGCGCGCGGTGTCGGCGTGCATCGAGGCCAGGCGCGCGGCCTGCTCGGCCTCGAGGCGGGCGCGCAGGGCGTCCGTCTCCGCCTGGGCGGCGCGGAGGCCGGCCGCGTACCCGGCGGCGTGCCCGCGCACGTCGGCGCCGGCGGCTCGCTCGCGCACGACCGCGTCGCTGATGACGGGGAACGCGACGCGCTGCACGGTGCGGTCAGTCAACGAGCTCGTCCTCCTCGGCGCGGTGGACGGTGATGACGCCCTGCGCCTCGAGTTCGCGCACGGAGCGGACGACCTCGGCGCGGGCCTCCTCGACCTGCGAGACCCGGACCGGGCCCATGGCCTGCAGCTCGTCGTCGAGGAGCTCGCGGTTGCGCTCGGACACGTTCGCGCGGATCGTCTCGACCACCGGGGCGGCCGCGCCCTTCATGGCGGTCGCGAGGAGCTTCGAGTCGATGCCGCGGAGCACCTGCTGGATGTCCCGCGACTCGAGCTTGACGATGTCCTCGAACGTGAGCATCCGGGAGCGGATGTCCTCGGCGAGCTCGGGGTCGCGTGCCTCGAGCCCGTCGAGCACGGCCTTCTCGGTGGCGACGTCGGACCGGTTGATGATGTCGACGAGCGGGGCGATCCCGCCGACGACCTCGATGCTCTCGCGCGGGGACACCACGGCCCCGGCGCGCTGGCGGAGCACGCCGGCGACGATCCCGACGGCTTCGGGGGTGGCCGAGCCCATGGTGGCGAACGCCTGCGCGACGTCGGTCCGGGCCCGCTCGTCGACACCGGCGAGCACGGCGCTGGCCTGCGCGGGCGAGAGGTGGGCGAGCACGAGGGCGATGGTCTGCGGGAGCTCGCCCTCGAGCAGGCTGACGACCTGCCCGGGCTCGGCGTCGTCGAGGAAGTCGAACGACTGGCCGGCGAGGTTCGAGGCGAGCCGGTCCATGACGCCGGCGGCGCGCTCGGCGCCGAACGACGCCTCGAGGAGCCCGAGGGCGGTCTCCTTGCCACCGCGCTTCTGCGTGCGGCCGCTGAGCGTCATCCGGTGGAACTCGCTGAGGGTGCGGTCCACGACGGTGTCCTCGACGCGGCGCATCCGGACGATCTCGGCGGAGATCTCCTCGGCCTCGATCTCGGTGAACTGCTTCATCACCTCGGCAGCGCGCTCGGTCTCCATCTGCATGAGGATGAGCGCGACCTTCTGGGCGCCGGTGAGCGGACGGTCGGGGGTGCCGCCGACGCTCGACATCAGGGCGCTCACACCGGGGCCCGGTCGTCGAGGAGCCCGCGGAGGAGCTCGGCCGTGCGCTTCGGGTCGCGTTCGGCCAGCGCGGAGATGTCCTGGCGCCGGCGTTCGGCGGTGATCTCCTCGGTGGTGAGGACCTCGGTCGGCGCGTCGTCGTGCGGGATCGTCGGCAGGGCGACCGTCGGCGCGGGACCGGCCTGCAGCGCGTCCCGGTCGGCGTCATCGACGGCGAGCGGCAGCTGGAACGTCTCGCCGGCGAAGGCGTCGAGCTCGCCGAGGTCGACCGCCTCCCGCTCCTGCCGACGGCTGCGGCGGGCGAGGAAGACCATGATCGCGATGAGCGCGAGCAGGCTGCCGACGACGATGCCCGCGGTGCGGATCGCCGACCACAGGGACTCCTGCTGGTCCGCCTTCTCCTGCGCCTCGAGCGCCTTGGTGGCCTTGTCGGCGGCGCTGGTGTCGAAGTCCATCACGGCGACCGCGACCTTGTCGCCACGCGCCGTGTCCAAGTTCGCGGCCCTGGACACGAGGTCGTTGACGCTCTGCAGGTTGGCGTTCTTGACGGTGTCGGCCTTCGCGTTCAGGGCGACGGACACCGACTGGTTCTGCAGCGTACCCGCGGGGATCTGCGTCGTCTCGGTGGTGTGGTCGACGGCGTTGTTCTTCGTCGCGGACTCGTTCTTGTACCCGTCGTCGCCGGTGCCGCTGGTGGCGGTGCCGTTCGGGACGGCGATGTTGTCCGGACCGAGGACGCCCGTGGCGCCGCTCGACGCACCCGAACCGGAGCCGTACTGCTCGGTCGTGCTCGACTCGTTGAGCGCCACCGGACCGGTCGTCGGCGCCGTGTAGGACTCGCTCGTCTTCGTGCCGGTGTTCTGGTTCATGGTCGCGGAGACCACGACCGTCGCGTTGCCGACGCCGAGCGTGGTGTCGAGGAGGTCCTGGATCTTCTTGCTCGTCGCGGCGTCGTAGTCGGCCGCCTGGTCCGCGCCGCTGCCGGTCGCGCCGGTGCCGACCGCGGAGAGCGTCTGCCCCTTCGCATCGACGACCGAGACGTCGGTGGGCTGCATGCCCTCGACCGCGGCGCTGGTGAGGTGCACGATCGCCTGGACCTGGTCGGTGCTGAGCTGTGCGCCGTTCTTCGTCGCGATGAACACCGACGCGGTCGGGTCCTTCTCCTCGGACACGAACACGGTCTTCTCGGGGATCGCGAGCTGGACCGTGGCGGTCTGCACGCCGTCCATCGCGCCGATGGTCTTCGCGAGTTCGCCCTCCATCGCGCGCTTGTAGGTGACGTCCTGCTGGAACTCGGAGCTCGTCACGCCCATCTTGTCGAGGAGCGAGTACCCGCCCTCGTTCGACGACGGCAGCCCGTTCGACGCGGCCTTGAGGCGCTCCGAGTACACCGACCCCTGCGGCACGAGGATCGTGGCTCCCCCGTCGGTGAGTTGGTAGGGGACCCCGTCGGTCGTGAGCTGGTCGGTGACCGAGCTCGCGTCGGCCGCGGCGAGCCCGGTGAAGAGGGGCGCGTACGACGCCTTGCCGAGCCAGCTGGCGAGGGCGAACCCGCCGAGCACGAGCGCGGCGACGACGAGGATCGCGATGGTGCGCTGCGCGGCGCTGAAGCCCTTGACGTAGGCGGCGAGGCGCGCGAACACGTTCTTGACGGCGACCGGCATCAGGCCTGCATCCTCATGATCTCGTTGAAGGCGTCGACGCCCTTGTTGCGGACGGCGGAGACGAGCTCGAGCGTGACCTGCGCGCGGGTGGCGGCGATCGTGGCGTCGTGGATGTCGTCGAGGTTGCCGGTGACGGCCTTGAGCGCGAGGGTCTTCGAGTCGCTCTGCAGCGCCTGGAGCCCGTCGACCGCGTTGCCGAGGCTCGCGGCGAACCCGGATCCGTCGGTGCCGGTCGCGGCGCTCGTCGCACTCGTCCCGACGTCGCTCGACGTCCCGCTCACGCTGGTGAGCGCGTTCGTCATGGCGTTGGTGGTCACACCGTTCACGGCGTCGATGGGCATCAGTTCTTCCCGATCTGCAGGGCCGCCTCGTAGGCGGTCTTCGCGCGGTCGACCACCGAGGCGTTCGCCTGGTAGCCGCGCTGGGCCATGATGAGGTCCGCCATCTGCGTCCCGAGGTCGATGTCCGGCATCCGGACGTAGCCCTCGGCGTTCGCGAGCGGGTTGTCCGGGTCGTACGTCACCCGGCCGGCGGCACTGCCGAACGAAGCGCCCTTGACGTAGGCGCCGGAGACGCCGGCGCCCTCCTGCACCTCGACGTAGCGGGCCTGGAACGCGGAGTCGTCCATCGACTTCACCGTGTTCACGTTGGCGATGTTGTCCGAGATGGCGTCGAGCCACTTCCGGTGCACCGTCATCCCGGTGCTCGCGATGCCGATCGCGTCGAACGTGGTCACGAGGTCGTCCGCATCGCCGCACGGACGCTGGTGAGCTCGGAGTTCATCGCCTGCGTGGCGAACTGGTACCGGAGCACCGTGTCGACGTTGGAGAGCGTCTCCTCGTCGAGGTTCACGTTGTTGCCGTTGGTGTTCGTCGGCTCGAGGCTCCGTGCGACGGTCGGCGTGGTGCTGCCGTCGCCGTCGACGATCGACTTCGCCAGGGCGTCCTCGAACTGGACCTTCTCGGCGTGGTAGTTCGGCGTGTTGATGTTCGCGATGTTGTTCGCGATCGTCTTCTGACGGAGCGAGAGCCCGTCGAGCGCACTCTGCAGTGCGACACTCGTCACGGAATCGAACACGGGAGGACCGTCCCCTCGATCGGCGCACCACCCCCTGGTGACGCGCCCGATGGCGGTGGCCGATCCGTGGCCGAACTGGTGAGCGATCCGTGCTCAGGGGGCGCTGTCGGCCGGGCCCCGGGGCACGTTAGGCGTCGCCCCGAACGGGGGGCGGTGCCGTGCGGCGGGGGGTCTGGCCCGCCGACTCGGTACGACAATGTCGCTGTCGTACGACGACCACGATGTCGTTCGTTGCGGACGCCGGCTGTTGTGCGCGCTCGATTGCGACAACACGGCTGTCGTACGACGGCCACAGTGTCGCATCGAGTCGGTAGACCCGGCGCCGGCCCGGTCAGGCGGACGCGTCGAGGTACACCGACCCGCGCGGCTCCCGCGTCGCGTCCACGGCCCGCAGCGCGCCGAGGTGCTCCGCGGTCGAACGCCGGTCCGCCTCGAGCGCCTGGATCCGGTCCCGCTGCGCGGCGAGCAGCCGGGAGGCGCGCCCCACCAGCTCCCGCGGCACCGGTCCCAGCCCGGCCGGCTCCGACCACGCGGTACCCGTCTCGCGGACCGCGTCCTGCTCCAGGGACGCGAGCAGCGCCTCCCACGCGGAGCGGCGGTCGCGGTGGGGCGACACGTCGTCAGGCGACACGACGTCAGGCGACACCGAGCGCACCGCCCGCCGACTGCTGGACGGTCGGGGTGGCCGGGAGCGACGCGGCGGCGTCGTGCCAGGACTGCCGGAGCGGCTCGAGGATCCGGATGCAGTCCCGCGTGGCCTGCACGTCGCGGTGCACGTTCGCCGTGATGAGCGACGTCGAGGCGTAGTTGTAGATCGCGAGCAGGCCCTCGCCGCCGTCCCACACGTCGATCCGCAGCGTCGAGGAGAGCTCGCCGACGATGGCCTGGGCGTGCAGGAGCTGCTCGCGCGCGGCGTCCCAGTCGGCGGTGGTCTGCGCGGCCTCGGCGCGGTGCAGGTCGAGCAGGAGCCGGTCGTACAGCATCGTGACGAGCTGGGCCGGGGTCGCGGAGAGCACGGCCTCGTTCGTGTACTGGGCACGGCGCTGGTCGGTGACCGTGCGGGGCTGCGCGGCCTGGCGGAAGGCGGCGGACTGGAGGTCGAAGGCGTTCATGGTCGTTCCTGTCAGCTCGAGGTCGACGCGAGCTGACTGGCGAGCCAGCTCGACTGGGACTGGAGCTTGCTGAGGCTGGTCTCGAGGGAGGCGTAGAGGGTCTGCAGTGACGCTCGCCGGGCGGTGAGTCGATCCGTCCAGCTGTCGATCTGCGTATTGAGGTCCTTCGCGACGGACTGCTGCCCGGTGATCGACGTGGTGATGGATCCCGTGTACTTGTCGGAAGCGGTGGTGGCGGTGGCCCCGACGTTCGCCGCGACGCCGGACAGGATCGCCTGTGTGCCCTGCGGGTCTGCGGCGAGGGCCTTCTGGAAGACGTCGGCGTCGAACGTGAAGTCGCCGTCCTTCGTGATGACGATGCCGATCGTCGACGGGGACTTGCCGTTCACCGGGGAGGACATGGTGCTGGACAGCCGCTGTGTAACGTCCCTCGTGGTCGCGTCGCCCATGAGCACCCCGGCCGTGGTGGTCGTCGTGCCGTCGGTCGGGCTCGTCGTGCTCGTCACCGCAGCGTTGGACGAGTAGTACGACGAGATGGCGTTCATCGCGTCGACCAGTCCGGACGCGACTGCCTGGGCCTTGGTGCTGTCCTGCGCGACGCCGACCGTGACCGGGTCCGTTGACGCCTTGGTCACACTGACGCTCAACCCGGGGAGGAGATCGCTGAAGGTGTTCGTCGCACTCGTCACCGTCTGCGCGGCAGGGGTACCGGCCCAGAGCGTGACGCTTGCGTCCGCGGCCTGGGCGACCTTGGCGGCGCCGACCTCGCCGAGGACGTTCGTCGCGGTACCGGCGGTGACCTGATCGGTGCTCCCTCGATAGACCTCGAACGCGCCACCCGCCCCGGTCTTCGCCGAGGTGAGCTGCAGGCGGTAGAGCTTGGTGCCGTTCGCATCGGTCCCCGCGGCGACCTTGGTCGCCGTGACGCCGGCGACGGACTTGTTGATCGCGGACACGGTGTCGTCGAGCGATCCGGAGGCCGGCGTCACCGTGGTCTTCGTGCCGTCGGCGCCGACGAGGGTGAGCGGCTGCGCATCTGCGGCCCAGGTCGACATCGCGGCCGTCACCCCGACCTGTGCGGTCGCGGTCGCGTCCACGGTGAACGAGATCGACCCGACGGAGGCGTTCGACCCAGCACTCGCGGTGACCCCGGACGTCGAACTGCTTGCCGTGAACACGTCGAGCGAGGTGGGTTTCGCAGCTGCGGACGCCCTCGTGGCGAGGGTCTGCACCAGACCGTTGATCGTCTGCAGGGACGAGATGAACGAGTTGGTGCTCGTGAGCTTGTTCTTGAGGAGCGTCTGCGGGACACCCTCGACGGTCATCAACGAGTTGATGAGGTCGGTGGTCTTCAGCCCGCTGACGAGGCCGTCGATCGCGAGGCTGCTGGCCGATGACACGGACGACATCGAGGGCTCCCTGCCGTCGGAAGTGGTGGTCAGGTGTGGGTGACGCCGCCGTCCGGGACACCCGAGCGGTCCCGGACGACGGCGTCAGGTGGTGCTTAGCGCAGGAGCGAGAGCACACCCTGCGTGCTCTGGTTCGCCTGCGCGAGCATCGAGGTGCCGGCCTGGCTGAGGATGTTGTCGCGCGTGTACTTGACCATCTCCTCCGCCATGTCGACATCCGTGATGCGGGACTGCGCAGCGGTGAGGTTCTCCTTGGCCACGTTCGTCACGTTGATGGCGTGGTCGAAGCGGTTCTGGATCGCACCGAGGTTCGACCGAGCGGTCGAGACGGCCTTGATCTGCTGGTCGATGACCGTGATCGCCTTCTGCGCGGAGTCCGCGTCAGCGAAGGAGATCGCGCCGTCGGCAGCAGCGGTCCCGACCGTCCCACCAGCGAGACCGTTGCCGGTCGCGACGGTGTTCTGGACGGTGCCGCCGTTGATGGCGGACACCACGATGCCGGTGCCCTTGCCGTTGGCGTCGTGCTCGACCGAGACGCTGAAGTTCGCCGAGAAGTCGGCGTTCTTCGACAGGTCCTCGGCGTACTTGTCCACGCTGTCGTACGACGCCGCGAGACCGGTGACCGAGACCTTCTTGGTCTCGTTGCCGCTCGTGACGCTGAACTCCTGGTCCTTGCCGCCGAGGTCGGCGACGTCGGCGATCGTGAACTGCGTACCGGTCGAACCGCTCGTCCCGACCGTCAGCTTCGAGGCGATCGCCGAGACGTTCGCTCCGGAGAGGTCGACCGAGATCTGACTGTCCGTGCCTGCGTTGGCCCCGACCTGGAACTTCAGGGTGTCGTTGTTGTTGAGCAGCGACGTGCCGTTGAAGTTCGTCGACTTCGAGATCCGCACGAGCTCCTGCTGGAGCTGGCCGACCTCGGTCGAGATCGCCGTGCGGGAGTCCGAGTTGTTCGAGTCGTTGCCGGCCTGGACGGCCAGGTCGCGCATGCGCTGGAGGATCGAGTGGGTCTCGGTGAGCCCACCTTCAGCGGTCTGCACGACGGAGATGCCGTCCTGCGCGTTGCGGGCGGCGACCGTGAGGCCACCGACCTGGGACTTCAGCCCCTCGGAGATCGACAGACCGGCCGCGTCGTCGGCAGCACGGTTGATGCGGAGGCCGCTCGAGAGCTTCTCGAGGGACTTCGACAGGTCGTTCTGCGTCGAGTTGAGGTTCCGGTACGTGTTGAGTGCCGAGAGGTTGGTGTTGATGGACATACCCATGGTGGTTTCCTCCGTGAAATCTGGGTCGTACGTCTGCCCGTCCGTGGGCTGACATGGGTGACTCTCGACCGGTCGGCCGGAGCCGTTAGTGGATCGACCGGATTTCCCGGTCGAACTCCTAGCTCGCCGCCACGACCGGGCTGTTCGCGACGTCCTGCACGGCCCGCGCGACGCCGGCTGCGGCGTTCGCGGCGACCCGCGCCAGGTAGGCGCTCCGGCGTGCGGCGGTGGTCCTCGAGGCCGGTTCGACGACCGCTCCCTCGTCGCCGTAGTGCGCCGAGAGCCCGTCGCGGAGCAGCCGCATCGCCTCGGACCGCTGCTGCGAGACCGCGGAGTGCGTGATCCCGAGCTCGGCGGCGACCTCGGTCACGGAGCGGTCACCGAAGTAGACGTTCTGGACGATGTACCGCATCCGTTCGGGCAGCGCGTCGACCGCGGCGCGGAGGTAGCGGCGCTTCTCCGCCTCCAGCAGGTCCTCGCCCGGCAGCGGCAGGTCGGCGGCGAGCACGTCGTGCACCGTCTCGTCGATGGGGCTCACCGTGCGGGCGGCGTCGCTCATCGCGTCGGCGGCCGACTGGCGGTCCACGCCCATCGCGTCCGCGATCTCCTGCACGCCGACGCTCCGACCGAGTCGGGCGGACAGCGCCTCCTGCGTCGCGAGCGTCTCGCGGATGCGCTTCCGGGTGCCGCGGGAGGCCCAGTCGGCCGAGCGCATGTCGTCCGCGATCGCGCCGGTGATCCGGGTCCGGGCGTAGGCACCGAACGGGACGCCCAGGTCGGGGTCGAACGCTTCGGCCGCGGCGACGAGCGCGAGCGAACCGACAGCGGCGAGGTCGTCGCGGTCGAGGTGCGTGGCTCGCGCCCGGACGTCGGCGACGATGTAGCCCACGAGCGGGAGGTGCTCCACGATCATCGCGTTGCGGTCGTTCCGGTCCATGCTCTTCCCCTGGTCGCCTGACTGCGTGACCCGTCCGTGGGCGCGACGGACGCCGGCCTCGGTCGGCCGGTGCGTACGCCGAAGTACCACCCGGGTCCCTCCGGGCGGTGCGCTCCGCGTCCCTCGACGCGGTGCGGGATGTCCCCCGCTGCGGTTCCGAATGTATCGGCTGGCAATGCCCTGAGTGAGTGCACATCCGTCCCCAATGCGGGGGTGTGCGGGCGTTTTCCCGGTCGTCATTTTGGGGGACCCAGCATGGGGAACGAGCGTTCTTGTCCCCCGGGTGGGGTGGATTCCGGGAGGCGCGGCTCCTGTCCGCCCCGCGCGGCACCGCTCCGGGTGCTTACGTCCGACCACCGCAGGCCGATAGGTCCCGGTGTCCGCAGGATGACCGACACGAACCCACCAGGGAGGAGCTGATGAGCGTGAACGAACTGTCCGCCGTGCTCTGGCGCGAACGCGAACTGCTCGAGCTGCTCACCTTCAAGCTCGAGGAGGAGCAGCTGCTGCTCGCCGCCGGCCGCTCCCGCTGGGTCTCCCACGCCAGCCGCGAGGTGGAACAGGTCCTCGAACGGCTCCGCAGCACCGGACTGGAGCGCGCCGCGTCGAGCGCCGAGGTCGCCGAGGAGTGGGGCGTGCCCGCCGACGCTCCCCTCCGCGAGGTCGTCGCCGCCGCACCGAACGGCCCGTGGGGCGAGATCCTCGCGTCGCACCTCACCGCGATGGTCGAGCTGACCACGCAGATCGGGGCGCTGCGCGACGAGAACGACCGGTTCCTCCGGACCGCGGCGCAGGCCACCGAGGAGACCCTCGCCGGCTCGGTCACCGGGGCCGCCACGTACGACGCCTCGGGGACCTCGGGCAGCGGCGCCGACGGGGCACGCCTCTTCGAGGGGACGCTGTAGCACCGTGGTCAGCACCTTCGGCTCCCTCTCCACCGCCTACTCCGGCCTCGCCGCCGCCCGCGCCGGCATCGACGTCACCGGGCAGAACATCGCCAACGCCGGCACCACCGGGTACACCCGGCAGCGCGTGACGCAGTCCTCGATCCCGGCCGCGCAGACCGGGTTCATGCGGGGCACCGCCGCCCTCGCCGGCCAGGGCGTCTCGGTCGACGGCATCGCCCGGCTCGGTTCGCTCACGCTCGACGCCGGCGTCCGTGTCGCCGCCGAGTCCTCGGCCTACGCCGACGCCCGCGCCACGGCGCTCTCCGCGCTCGAGACCGGGCTGAACGAGCCGGGCGACGACGGCCTCGCGACGAAGCTCGACGCGTTCTGGTCCTCGTGGAGCGAACTCTCCACGCACCCGAACGACCCCGGTGCCGCCAGCGCGGTGATCGGCGCCGCGAAGACCGTGGCGTCGACGCTCGCGAGCGGCTCGAAGGCGGTCGACGCCCAGTGGACCGCGGTCCGCGGCACGGTGCAGGGCCAGGTGGCGCAGCTCAACGATGCGGCGAAGCAGGTCGCCGACCTCAACGGCCGGATCCGCACCGCACTCGGCTCGGGCGGGAACGCGAACGAGCTGATCGACCAGCGCGACCAGCTCACCGAGCAGATCGCGACGCTCGCCGGCGGCACCGTCCGGGCGAACACCGACGGCACCGTCGACGTCCTCATCGGCGGCAACGCGATCGTGCAGGGCAGCGACGCCCGCTCGGTGGCCCTCGGCGGTGGTGCACGGCTCGCCGACGGCGCCCCCGTCACCCTGACCTGGACCTCCGGCACGGCCGGTGCGGTGGCGCTCTCCGGCGGCTCGATCGGCGGGAACCTCTCGCTGCTCGCCCCGGCCACGACGGACGGCACGGGCGGTGCCCTCGCCGAGGCCTCCGCGTCGTACGACCAGGTCGCGACGAAGCTCGCGTCCGCGGTGAACGCCGTGCACGCGACCGGCACCACGCCGACCGGTGCCACCGGCGCCCCGTTCTTCTCGCTCGCCGCCGGTGTCCCGGCCGCGCAGGGCCTCGGCGTCGTCCCGACGGACGCGAGCGGCCTGGCGACGCGGAACGCGGCGGGGGAACTCGACGACTCGTTCACGGACGCGCTCTCGCGACTCGGCACGGCCTCCGACGGTGCCGACCGCGCCTGGGCGACGTTCGTGGCGGGGGCGGGCAGCGCCTCCAGGACCGCCGCGTCGGAATCGACGCTCACCGGACTCGCCCTCACCAACGCGCGCACGCAGCAGCAGTCGGGCGCGGGGGTCGACCTCGACGAGGAGAACGTGAACCTGCTCAGCTACCAGCACGCGTACCAGGGCGCCGCGCGCGTCCTGACCGCCGTCGACGAGATGCTCGACACCATCATCAACCGCGTCGGACTCGTCGGGAGGGGCTGACCGTGATCACCCGAGTGACCACCCAGATGTCCATGACGGCCGCCAGCGCCCGCCTGCAGGCCGGAGCGGCGAAGCTCGCGCAGCTCACCGAGCAGGCGACCACGCTGCAGAACATCTCGCGGCCGTCCGACGACCCGGCGGGCACCGTGTCGTCGATGCAGGTCCGCAAGGAGCAGGCCGCCGCCGCGCAGTACACCCGCAACGCGAGCGACGCCGTCGGGTGGCTCGCGACGACCGACAGCACCCTGTCGAGCGTGTACTCGGTCCTCAACAGCGTGCGCGACCTCACCGTCCAGGCGGCGAACAGCGGCACCATGAGCGACACCGACCGGGACGCGTTCGTCACGCAGTTCCAGTCGCTGAAGACCGAGCTCGAGGCGCGGGCGAACACCACGTACGGCACCCGCTCCGTGTTCGCCGGCTCGTCCACCGCGTCGGCCGCGTACGACCCGACGACGGGGTGGGCCGCAGCGGGCACCGACGTCACCCGGCGCGTCGGCGACGGCACCACCGTCCGGGTCGACACCCCCGGTGCCGACGTGTTCGGCTCGGGCAGCACCTCCGTCTTCGCGATGATCGACTCGATCGTCGGCGACCTGCAGAGCGGCACGAACACGAACCCGCGCATCAACGACGTCGACGCCGCGATCGCCACGGTCCGCGGTGCGCAGGCGGACGTCGGTGTCCGGCACGCCGCCGCGCTGTCCGCCCAGGACTCGCTGAAGAGCGCGACCGTCTCGCTCGAGAACCGGCGCGCCGGCATCGAGGACAAGGACCTCGCGAAGGCCGTCCTCGACCTGCAGGTGCAGCAGACCAACTACCAGGCAGCCCTCGCCGTCACCGCGAAGGTCCTGCAGCCGACCCTGATGGACTACCTGTCATGAGCATCGACCTGACCTTCGCCGTCCCGCCGTTCGGCCTCGCCGCGGCCGACGTGTTCACGCTGACGCCCGTCGACGGCGCCGAGGGGCTCTTCACGCTGGTCGGCGACGACGCCCGGCTGTTCGTGCTCGACGCCGCGGTGCACCTGCCGTCGTACTCCCCCGAGCTCACGGATGAGCAGGCGGCCGGGCTCGAGCTCACCAGCGCCGAGGAGGCGATGCTGCTCGTCGTCGCGAACCCCGGCGAGTCCGGCACGACGGTGAACCTGCTCGCGCCGATCGTCGTGAACGCGCGGACCGCGGCCGGTGCCCAGCTCATCCTCGAGGGGCAGGACCTGCCGCTGCGCGCGGAGCTCGCGCGGCGCTGAGCGCGCGCGGGCGCGGCGCCGCCCGCCCGCCCCCGCCCGGCCGCCCACCCCTGCCGACTCGGAACGACACCCCCGCTGTCGTACGACACCGGGGATGTCGCTCCCCCACGTCCGCAACAGTTGCAGGCGCGCTGCAGCGACAAGTCCGGTGTCGTGCGACAACGACCTTGTCGCACCTTGCGCACGCGCTTCCCCTGCACCGCCCAGGAGGCGCGGCTCGTCCTCCACAGATCGAGTCCGGTCGACCATCGGCCGGTTCCAGTGCGGGCATCGTTGCGGCATGCACGAACGCGTCCTCGCCATCCCACTCATTCGCACCGGTGGCCACACCAGCGCGGAACGACGAGCACTGCAACGACGGGTGCACCGAGGCGATCTCGTAGCCGTCCGCCCCGGCGTCCTCGTGCAGCCGGAAGCGCTCGAGGGACTGTGGCCGGAGCATCGGCACCTGCTCCTCACCCGAGCGACGGCTCCGTCGATCCGTCCCCCGGTCCTGCTGTCCCACCGCACGGCGGCCGCGGTCTACGGGCTGCCGTTCGTCGGCGCGGTGCCGGAGCGGGTCGAGGCCGCCGATCCGCGGCGCGAACGGACGGAGACGACCGCGCTCCTCCGCGTCCACGGCGACAGTGGTGCGTTCCGCCGACCCGATCGGTGGGCGGATCTTCCGCCGACGAAGCCCGTCGACTTCGCGGGTGCGGCCACGACGTCCCTCGTCCGGACGCTCGTCGACGTCGCTTCCTCGACACCGCTCCGCGACGCGCTCCCGATGGTGGACGCAGCGTTGCGCGACCGACGGCTCCTCCCGGAGATGCTCGCCGACGAGCTCGCGAACCGGCCTCGGAAGGGCACGGACAAGGCGGCCGTGGCCGTGGGGATGGGGTCGGCGCTGTCAGGGTCCGCTGCGGAGTCGGTCGCCCGGGTCGTGTTCCGGCAGCTCCGCATTCCCGAACCCGTGCAGCAGCATGCCTTCGCGCGCACCGGAGGCCGCACGGCGGTGGTGGACTTCTGGTTCCCGGAGCAGGGCGTCGTGGTCGAGGTCGACGGGCGCGCCAAGTACGAGGACGCCGCGATGCTCGACGGGCGGACGACAGCGGACGCCCACTGGCAGGAGAAGCAGCGCGAGGACTTCATCCGGTCGTTCCCCGAGGTGCGGACCGTCGTCCGGTTCACCTGGGCCGACCTCACGGACCCCGAGCGGGTGCGCGTCGCCCTCGTGCGTGCGGGGATCCCGTGTCGATGACACCGCCGGAGCCTGCCGGGACGCCCGGACCACGAGGGCACGGAGCGGCTCGGCCCGGAAGCGCAGTGCCCGTCCGCTGCCCACGTCACTCCCACCGGCCCCGCGTAACGTCTGGTGCATGGCCCGAGAGCAGAAGGACCAGGCGATCGTGCCCATGCCGGCAGCGCCTGTGCCCTCCACCCCCACTGACCCGTCCACGCGCACCCCCGAGCAGTCCGCCGGCTGGGTGAAGATGCTCGACCGCGTCCTCAGCGTGCAGCGCCCCGTCGTGGTCGCCCACGTGAAGTCGCTCCGACGACGGCACCCCGACGCCTCACCGGCGGAGATCATCCAGACGCTCGAGCGGCAGTACCTCGCCGCGGTGACGACCGGCGGCGCGGCGGTGGGCGCCAGTGCCGTCATCCCGGGCGTCGGCATGGCGGCGGCCCTCGGCCTGAGCGGCGCGGAGACGGTCGGGTTCCTCGAGACCACGGCCCTGTTCGCGCAGTCGGTGACCGAGGTCCACGGCATCGCGCTCGACGACCCCGAACGGGCTCGGATGCTCGTGATGGCGATGATCCTCGGCACGCCGGGCACCCAGCTCATCAACCAGCTCGCCGGGCAGATCGGCGGCGGGCAGGTCCGCACGGCGTTCTGGGGCGAGATGGTGACGTCCTCGCTCCCGAAGCAGGTCGTGAACGGCATCGGTGGCCAGGTGCGTGACCAGTTCATCAAGCGGTTCGCGGCGCGGCAGGGGACGACGATCCTCGGACGCGCACTGCCGTTCGGCATCGGCGCTGCGGTCGGCGGCCTCGGGAACCACGCGCTCGGGCGGAAGGTGATCCAGGCCTCCCGCACGGGCTTCGGGCTGCCGCCGGCGTCCTTCCCGATCGTGCTCGAACCGAAGGACGGCAAGGCACCGAAGCAGGTCAAGGCGCCGAAGCAGACGAAGACGCCGAAGGAACGCCGCGCGCTCCCCCGGCGCAAGGGGCGCGAGGACCTCTGGGCCGACACTCCCGACCACACCGACGACACCGTCTGACGGACCGGGCCCGACCCCGGCACACCGCACCACCCGCGAGACAGACCGCGCACCGCACACCCGCCGGACCGGACCGCACGAGCTGTGGACCCACCACGCAACGGACCGGAGGCGCGGTACCGACCGGCACCGCGCCTCCAGACCGCTCGGAACAGACCGCCTCAGCGCGCCCGCACCGGCGTCGTCACGACTTGCCCCGCGTGCGCGAACCCGCCCCCGAACCCGAACAGCAACGCCGGCACCCCTTCGGGCAGATCCCCCCGGGCCCACGCTTTCGACAGCCCGAGCGGCACACTCGCCGCCGAGGTGTTCCCCGACTCGACGACGTCGCGCACCACGAACTTCGACTCCCCACCGAGCGCCGTGACGAGCGGCTCGATGATCCGCAGGTTCGCCTGGTGGAACGCGAACACCTCGATGTCGTCGAGCGTCAACCCGGCGGCGGCCACGGCGGCCCGGGCGTGGTCGGCAGCCTCGGTGATGGCCCAGCGGTAGATGGAGCGACCCTCCTGGGTGAAGCGCTCGGGGTCGCCGGAGACGAGGACGGCCTCCTCGAGGTGCGGCACGCTCCCCCACGACACCGGCCCGATCTGCGCCGTGTCGGACACCCCGAGCACGGCGGCTCCGGCTCCGTCGCCGACGAGCACGCACGTCGTGCGGTCGGTCCAGTCGACGATGCCCGAGAGGACCTCGGAACCGATCACCACGGCGATGTCCGTCGAACCGACCCGGATCGCCTGGTCGGCCAGCGCGACGCCGTACTCGAACCCGGAGCAGGCGGTGTTGATGTCGATGGGCGCGACGGACGGCGAGAGCCCGAGTGCGGCGGCGACCCGGCCGGCGGTGTAGGGCGCACGGTCCTTGTGCGTGGTCGACGCGACGATCACCAGACCGACGTCCGACGCTGCGATGCCGGCGTCGGCGATGGCGTTCCGGGCGGCTTCGATCGCCATGGACGTCACCGTGTCGGAGGGACCCGCGATGTGTCGGGTCTCGATCCCGGTGCGCGTGCGGATCCACTCGTCGTTCGTGTCGACCATGGTCGAGAGCTCGGCGTTGGTCAGGATGCGTGATGGCTGGTGGTGGCCGAACCCGAGGATCCGGCTGCCACGGAGAGCTGGGGTGTTCACGAGACGGCACGCTACTCCTCCCGGGGACCGGTCCATGCCCGACTCGGCATGCGCCCCGGCGCGGAGCAAGGGTTCGTCCTCCACAAGCACCCGGTCCGAGGCCGGTACTCACAGGGCCTGTCTCCGACCCCCGCACGGCGCGAAGACCGCGTAGACCAGGACCATGGACTACACACACCTCGGCAGGACAGGGCTGTCCGTCTCTCGGGCAGTGCTCGGCACCATGAACTTCGGACCGGAGACGAGCGAGGACGACTCGCACGCGATCATGGACCGGGCGCACGAGCTCGGCGTGAACTTCTTCGACACCGCCAACGGCTACGGCGGCTCGGTGGGCAAGGGCGCCACCGAGGAGATCATCGGCCGCTGGTTCGCGAAGGGCGGCGGCCGCCGCGAGAAGACCGTCCTCGCGACGAAGGTCTACGGCGACATGATCGACTGGCCGAACGGCGGGAAGCTCAGCGCGTACAACATCCGGCAGGCGCTCGACGCGAGCCTCCGTCGTCTGCAGACGGACCACATCGACCTCTACCAGTTCCACCACGTCGACCGGGCGACCCCCTGGGACGAGATCTGGCAGGCCATCGACGTCGCCGTCCAGCAGGGCAAGGTGCTCTACGTCGGCTCGTCGAACTTCGCCGGTTGGCACATCGCCCAGGCACAAGAAGCCGCGAAGCGCCGCCACACCCTCGGCCTCGTCAGCGAGCAGTCGATCTACAACCTCGTCGTCCGCGACGTCGAGCGGGACGTCCTGCCCGCCGCCCGCGAGTACGGCCTCGGCGTCATCCCGTGGTCGCCGCTCCAGGGCGGTCTGCTCGGCGGCGTCATCGAGAAGACCGAGAACGGCTCCCGTCGACTCTCCGGCCGCAGCGCCGAGTACGTCGAGGGGCACCGCGACCAACTCACGGCCTACGAGTCCTTCGCGAAGGAGCTCGGCCACACGCCGGGCGAGCTCGCCCTCGCGTGGCTGCTCCACCAGCCCGGCGTCACCGCGCCGATCACCGGCCCCCGCACGATGGAGCAGTGGGAGTCCGCGGTCCGCGCCGTCGACATCCGCCTCGACCAGCGCGCACTCGACCGGCTCGACGAGATCTTCCCGGGGCACAAGACCTCGCCGGAGGACTACGCCTGGTGACGCGCTGACGGCGCGACCAGTGCGTCGCTGACGCGACCATCCGACGGGAGGCGCGGTGCAGGTCCGACCCGCACCGCGCCTCCCGTCGGTCGTCACGTCCACGACGCGACCCGCCTTCGCTCAGAGGGCCGCGATCTCCTCGTCGCGCAGCCCGGCGCTCCGGAGGTAGGCGTCGACGGAACCCCACCGCCGTTCGACGTGCTCGATCACCGTCGTCATGATCTCGGGCACGCACCGCTGTGCGATCGCCGTCGCCTCGGGGTCACGGCTCGCGGCCCGTTCGGCGGCGAAGCGCTCCGCGAGCCCGTCTGCGCTCGCGGCGTAGTCGGCTCCGACGGCGTCGAGGTCCGCTCCCCAGTGCCGGGCGAGCAGCGCGCTGACGATGCCGGTGCGGTCCTTGCCCGCGGAGCAGCAGACGAGGACGTCCCCGTCGGTGGCCGCGATCGTGCGGAGGGCCGAAGCGATCCCGGGGCGGTGCCGGTCGAGCCAGTCGGTGTACTGCTCCTCGAGCTGGACGGCGGCGGGGTCGGCCTCGACGGGGGACGAGGGGTCGAAGAGCGGCACGGACCGGTACGCGTCGGTGTCGGCGAGGGGGTGCGGGAGGGCGGTGGTCTCGTCCTCGCGGCGGAGGTCGACGACGGCGGCGAGTCCCGGCGGGTAGGCGTCCGGGCCGACCTGTTCGGTGTTCGCGCGGTAGACGGTGCGGCGGCGGGAGGCCTGCAGTGCCGGTCCCCCGACGGGACGGAGGTTGGTGAGTGCGCTCGACGTCGTCGTCATGGTCCCACTTTGCCCGTTCGGCGGGCCGGCGGGGCGCGCACGGCGGCGGCGCGGCGGCCCCCGGCGGCGCGGCGACCCCTGGCGGGGATCGAACCACGAAGACGACGTCGAACCAGGCGCGGCGGCTGGTTCGACGTCGTTCCCGTGGTTCGACCCGAGCGCCGGCGCCGGCGCCGGCGGCCGCGACCCGCCCGCCCGCGCCCCCGCGGCCCTGCGCGCCGCGCGCCGCGCGCGGCGGCGCCGCGCCGCAGCCGCAGCCCCGCACACGCCGACGGGCCCCGCGCTGCTGTCTGCGCGGGACCCGTCGTCGTGTCGGCCGGAGCCAGAGCCGGAGCCGGAGCGGACTCGCTACCGGACGGAGACCGGGGTGGAGTCGCGGTCCTCGTAGAGGACGTAGCCCTCTTCGCCGTGGACCGCGGTGTCGATGCCGGCGACCTCGTCCTCGGTCTTCACGCGGAAGCCCATCGTCTTCTCGATGATGAACCCGATGATGAAGGCGAGCACGAACGAGTACGCACCGACGGCACCGGCCGCGGCGGCCTGCTTGCCGAGCTGCGCGAACGAGCCCGAGTAGATGAGGCCGGTGTCGTTGGCGAAGAAGCCGAGGTAGAGCGTGCCGACGATGCCGCCGACGAGGTGGACGCCCACGACGTCGAGCGAGTCGTCGAAGCCGAGACGGTACTTCCAGTCGATCGCGAAGCAGCAGATGATGCCGGCGACGAAGCCGAGCAGGATGCCCCAGCCCGGGGTCAGTGCGGCACACGCGGGGGTGATCGCGACGAGACCGGTGACGGCACCCGAGGCGGCGCCGACCGAGGTGGCCTTGCCGTCCTTGAGCTTCTCGACGAGCAGCCAGCCGAGGATCGCGGCGGCCGGGGCGGCGAGGGTGTTCACCCAGGCGATCGAGGCGATGCCGTCAGCAGCACCCTCGGACCCGGCGTTGAAGCCGAACCAGCCGAACCAGAGGATCGCCGCGCCGAGGAGGACGAAGGGCGGGTTGTGCGGCTTGTGCGCACCCTTGGCGAAGCCGACGCGCTTGCCGAGGACGAGCGCCAGGGCCAGACCGGCCGCACCGGCGTTGATGTGCACCGCGGTGCCACCGGCGAAGTCGATGACGCCCCACGTGGCGGCCCAGCCGGACGTGAGGTTGAACACCCACGAGGCGACCGGGAAGTAGACCACCGTGACCCAGATGCCGGCGAAGACCATCCACGCGCCGAACTTGGCGCGGTCGGCGATGGCGCCGGAGATGAGCGCGACCGTGATGATCGCGAACGTCGCCTGGAACCCGACGAACGCCATCGACGGGTACGCCGCGTGGATCGTGGAGGCCTTGGCCTCCTCGAACGCCTGGCCGAGGCCGATCTGGTTCCAGTCGATGCTGAAGAACCCGACGACGCCGGAGACCGCCGTGCCGTCGCCGTGGTTGGCGAACGCGATCGCGTAGCCGTAGACCACCCAGAGCACCGCCACCAGGGCGATCGCTCCGAAGGACATCATCATCATGCTGATGACGGACTTGGCCTTCACCAGACCGCCGTAGAAGAACGCCAGGCCCGGTGTCATGAACAGCACGAGTGCCGCCATGATCAACAGGAAGCCGGTTTGGCCCTGATCAAGCATTGTTCACCTCTCGATTGCAACCAGCGGCTCTTGGTCCGCGTCGGGTGCCACCGAGTCTGGCGATGCGAGGTTTCACGAGGGAGCACGAAGTGTTTCGCGGGTGTAACGCGACGGCCCGTTGTGTAAACGTCGTGTTTCGGCTGCCGGGCAGTCCCCTGGACGGGGGCCGCGAGTCCCTCAAGCGGCTCGCGTCAGCGCCACCACGCGGCTGGCAGCACGGAGGTACTTCTTCCGGTAGCCGCCGTTGAGCATCGACTCGGGGTACACCTGGTCGAGCGGCGTGCCGGACGCGACGATCCGGACCTGGGCGTCGTAGAGCCGGTCGACCAACGCGACCCAGCGCAGGGCGTCGGTCTGGTCGGTGAAGGCCCCGACGTCGGTCAGTCCCACGGCATCGAGCCCCTCCACCAGGGCGACGTACTTCGACGGGTGCACCGATCCGAGGTGCGCGACCACGGCGCGGAAGTCGTCGAGCGTGACGGACCCGGCAGGCAGTGCCACAGCGACGTCGGACACCGTTCCCGCTGACTCGTCGACCGCTCGGCGGCGGTAGTCGAGGCCGTCGATCCGCATGGTGTCGAAGCGGTCGGACATCGCCTGGATCTCGCGGAGGAAGTCCTGCGCCGCGAACCGGCCCTCGCCGAGCGCACCCGGTGGGGTGTTCGACGTGGCGGCGAACCGCGTGCCGGTCTCGGTAAGCTCCTTGATGAGCCGTGTCATCACCATGGTGTCGCCCGGGTCGTCGAGCTCGAACTCGTCGATGCACACCAGGGCGGTGCCGCGCAGCAGGTCGACGGTGCCCTGGAACCCGAGGGCCCCGACGAGGGCCGTGTACTCGATGAAGGTGCCGAACGTCTTCCGGCCGGAGGCGGCGTGGTAGGCGGCGGCGAGCAGGTGCGTCTTGCCGACGCCGAACCCGCCGTCGAGGTAGACGCCGGACTTCGCGGCCGTGTCCGACACAGCGGCACGACGCCGCCCGAACAGCCCCCGGCGCGGCGCGGCCGACTCGGGACCGGCGGCCACGAACGCCGCGACGGCGTCCCGCACCGACGCCTGGGACGGGTAGTCCGGGTCCGGCCGGTACGAGTCGAACGAGGCGTCCGCGAACTGCGGCGGCGGCACGAGCGCGGCCGCCATCTGCTGCGGGGTCACCTGCGGATCGCGGTCGACGAGGTGTTCAGGCAAGAGGACCCTTCCGGGAAGCATGTCGTGCGGTGTCACGTTGCAGGAGGCGAACGGTGCGTCCGCGTACCGTTGCCCGCAGGCACCGGCGACCGATCCTAGTCCGGTGCCGGACGACCACCTGGAGGTACCCGCGATGACCGCACCCGTCGACCCGTCCGAGAAGTTCACCGCCTACGCGCACCCCGAGCGCCTCGTCTCCACCGAGTGGCTGCAGGAACAGCTCGACGCCGGGACCCCGGACCTCGTGGTCGTCGAGTCCGACGAGGACGTCCTCCTCTACGAGACCGGGCACATCCCCGGCGCTGTGAAGATCGACTGGCACACCGACCTCAACGACCCGGTGCAGCGCGACTACATCGACGGCGAGGCGTTCGCCGAGCTCCTCGGCAGCAAGGGCATCGGCCGCGAGACCACTGTCGTCATCTACGGCGACAAGAACAACTGGTGGGCCACCTACGCCCTCTGGGTCTTCTCCCTGTTCGGCCACGAGGACGTCCGCCTGCTCGACGGCGGTCGGGCGAAGTGGATCGCCGAGGACCGTGCGCTCACCACCGACCAGACCGTCGTCACCCCGGCCGAGTACCCGATCGTCGACCGCATCGACACCGAGATCCGCGCCTACAAGGACGACGTGCTCGCCCACCTCGGCAAGCCCCTCATCGACGTGCGCAGCGCACCCGAGTACTCCGGCGACCGCACCACTGCACCGGACTACCCGGAAGAGGGCGCCCTGCGCGGCGGCCACGTCCCCACCGCCGTCAACATCCCGTGGGCGACCGCCGCCGCACCCGACGGCACCTTCAAGAGCCGCGCCGAGCTCGACGCGATCTACCGCGAGGGCGCCGGCATCGGCGACGCCGACGAGGTCATCGCCTACTGCCGCATCGGCGAGCGGTCGAGCCACACCTGGTTCGTGCTGCAGCACCTCCTCGGCTACGACAGCGTCCGCAACTACGACGGCTCGTGGACCGAGTGGGGCAGCGCCGTCCGCGTCCCGATCGTGCAGGGCGCCGAGCCGGGTACGATCCCGAACCGATGACCGACGCACCACTCCCCACCGTCCTCGCCGAGATCCGGGACGACTTCCTCGAGCTCTCGCAGCCGGACCGCCTGCAGCTCCTCCTCGAGTTCTCGAACGAGCTGCCGGCCCTGCCCGAGCGGCTCCAGGGACACGAGGACGAGCTCGAACGCGTCGAGGAGTGCCAGTCCCCCGTCTTCATCACGGTCACCGTGGGTGCCGACGGCGACGCACCCGGCATCGTCCGGATGCACGCCACCGCGCCGCGCGAGGCGCCCACCACGCGCGGGTTCGCGTCGATCCTCGCGCAGGGACTCTCCGGACTGACGGTCGAGCAGGTGCTCGCCGTGCCGGCGGACTACCCGCTGACGATCGGGCTGAACGAGGCGGTCAGCCCGCTGCGCATCCGCGGCATGGTCGGGATGCTCGGCCGGGTGCAGCGACAGGTCGCAGCGCTGGCCGCGGTCGCGTAGACCCACACCGGTACGGACTGGAGGCGCGGCGCCAGCTGGCACCGCGCCTCCCGTCCGTCGACGGTCCCGTCCTCCATCTGGAATGTCACCGGAGATCGTGCCAGGATGGCGTCGTCACCATCTGGGGGAACGGAAGACGACATGGCGAAGATCCACGGCAACGATCCGACCGGCTACTCGTACGCATCGGCGGACGCGCTCAAGGCCGCATCCCGCGCACTCGCTGCCTCGATCGGCGAGCAGACGGCATCCCGCGCCTCGGCGGTGACGACCGCGAAGCGCGAGTTCCGCGGGTACTTCGCGGAGGCGTTCTCGAACAACGCCGACGTGGCGAGTCGGAGTGCGGGCAAGCTCGCCGACGCGCTGCGGTCCCTCGTCGGGTTCGTCGGGGAGCTCCGCGACGCCGCCGAGCAAGAGGACCAGCGCCGGGCGGACGCCAAGGCGTGGGAGGCACGGAAACGTGAGCGCGAGCAGAACTTCTTCGTGGGAGCCGCTCACGAGGTGTCGACCTGGTTCGGCGCCGAAGACGACCCGAAGCCCCGCGATCCCGAACCCGAGCCGCGTTTGCAGGCCGACGAGGTCTCGGTGCGTGGACGTACCATCCCCGCTGCTGGAGGCGGTGGCGGTGGAACGTCGTCGGCGACCTCGGCCGATCTGCGCTCGTTCGCCTCGGTCGTACGCGGGACGGACGCCTCCCTGGCCGGGGCCGTCACGTCCCTCCGGAGGGCGCTGTCCGACTACGAGTCGGACTGCAACCCGTGCTGGGGAACGCTGCACGCGCAGTCCCTGGTCACCGCGGTCCAGGACTGGCTGACGGCGAACGGGACCGACGCCTCGTGGGCCGACACCGTCGCCGCGCAGTTCGAAGCAGCGGGTGGCGGTGCGGGCCCTGCGACACTGTCCGACGCCTCGATCGCGGCAGCCCTCGCCGCTGCTGGGATCGAGGTCGGCCGCGACGACTTCACCATCGGTCCGTTCTCCGCGATGGGCACCCCACCGACGAACGGGTTCGCGGACGACCCGGTGAACACGGCGACCGGGAACTTCCTCGAGCCTGAGACGGATCTGTCCTTCGCGGGCCAGGCCTCGTCGCTGCTGTTCACCCGCATGTACAACTCGCTCGACAGTCGAGTCGGGGTGTTCGGGCTCGGGTGGTCCTCGATCCTCGACGTCCACCTCGAGCTCAGCGACGACGCGGCGTCGGTCGTGTTCGACGACGGCCGGCAGGTGGACTTCCCCCGACGAGGCGACGGTTGGAGTCGTGCGGTCGATGACGACATGTGGCTCCGAGCCGAAGGGAGCTCACTCGTCGTGTCGGACAACGCCGGCGGTCGGTGGGCGTTCTCGCCGTCCGGACGCTGGCTCGGCAGCGACCGCGGAGCGGGCACCACCGTCACCGTGCGGCGCGATGAACAGGACCGGATCACTCGGCTCACGCACGCCCACGGGCGGTTCGTCGACGTCGAGTACTCCGAAGACCGCGTGGTGTCGGCGACCGCGTCGGACGGGAGACGAGTGGAGTACCACTACGACGCCGCCCGCCGACTCGTTCGCGTGGGGGACCTCGTCGGCGATCGGCGGTACCGCTGGAACGACGAAGGACTCATCGACCGGGTGACCGCGTCGACCGGTGTGGTGGAGTGCGAGAACACCTACGACAGCCGTGGACGGGTCGTGGAGCAGCGCACGCCGTTCGGACGGCGGGTGCGGTTCGCGTACCTGCCGGGCCGGGTCACCTCGGTGTCCGACGTCGACGGCGCCCACGACAACACCTGGATCGCTGACCGCAAGGGCCGTGTCGTCGGGATCGTCGACGCCGACGGTCGGCGTCAGAGCATGTCGTACGACCGGCACGGCAACCTCGTGTCGGTGGTCGAGCGCGATGGTCAGGTGACCGTGCACGGCTACGACGACCGCGGGCGTCGGATCCGCACGATCACGCCGGAGAACGCAGACCTTACGTTCGGGTACGACGAGCAGGACCGGTTGACGACCGTGGTCACCGCGGACGGTGGGGTCGTCGCGTACGAGTACACCGGCGAGGACCGGAACCCCTCCGTCGTCGACGACCCCGTCGGCGGACGCACCGTGCTCGAGTGGCGCGACGGCCTGCTCATCCGGACGACCGACCCGACCGGCGTCGTCCTCACGTTCCACCACGACGCCGACGGCGAGGTCGTCGGCATCGAGAACGCCATCGGTGACACCGCCCGGTTCCTCCGCGACGACGCCGGCCGGATCACCGAGGCCGTCACGCCGCTCGGCAATCGGACCCGTTTCCACCACGACGACGCGGGCCTGCTGACCACCAAGGAGGACCCGGACGGGTCCGTCTGGAGGTTCGAGCACGGTGCCGGAGGCCGGGTCACCGCGACGATCGACCCGACGGGCGCCCGCACCGAGTTCGCGCACGGACCGCACGGCGAGGTCGTGTCGACCACGGATCCGCTCGGTCGTGTCATCACGAAGGGGTTCGACGCGTTCGGGAACGTGTCGACGATGACGCTGCCCGACGGCGCCGAGTGGACGTTCGTGCACGATGCGCTCTCCCGCCTCGGGGCGGTGGTGGACCCGGCCGGCGGCACCTGGACGCGCGAGTACGACGCGGTCGGCGCATTCGGTGCCGCCGTCGACCCGACGGGTGTCCGCACCGAACAGCACCGATCGCGGCCCGACGGCGTGTCCACGGTTCGTGACGCCTTCGAAGCCGTGTCCGTGACGACCGACGAGTTCGGGCGTCCGACCAGGCTCGAGCACGCGGATGCGTCCGCGGAACTCACGACGTACGACGCTTGCGGTCGACCGATCGAACTCCTCGACGCGGACGGCGGCCTCACCCGGATCGAGCGCGACCTCGCCGGACGCGTCGTCGGGGTCACCACCCCGGCGGGACGCACCACCCGGTACGAGTACGACGCGTGCGGCCGACCGGTCTCAGCCATCGACCCCGCCGGCGCTCGCACCACACTGACCTACGACGCAGACTCGCGGGTCGTCGCTCGCACCCTACCGACCGGCGAGGTCGCCCGGACTGGGTACGACCGCCAAGGTCGGGTCGTGTTCGCGGACATCCCCGGAGTCGGTAGCGCACGGTACCGGTACGACCGCGTCGGACGCGTGGTGTCGGCGCAGGACACCCGCTTCGGCCAGCGGGCCTTCCGGTACGACGCCGCCGGACAGCTCGTCGCGGCCGTGAACGGGCTCGGGGGCGCCACCCGCTACGAGTACGACGCACGCGGGCGGCTCGTCCGCACCGTGGATCCGCTGGGCGGGGTGACCGTCCGGACGTACACGCAGCTCGACAAGGTGGCGTCCTCCACCGACCAGCTCGGACGGACGACCACCGCGACCTACGACGCTGCGGGACGTCAGCTCACTCAGACCGACCCGGACGGCACCGTGCTGCGGTGGGAGTACGACGCGGCCGGTCGCGAATCCGCGCAGTACGCGGGCGACCGGCTGATCGGCCGCATAGACCGCGACGCCCGCGCCCGCACGGTGACGATCACCGACGACACCCGTCCGGGCTCCCCCACAGCCCACGTCCTCGAGTTCAGCCGCCTGGGGCAGCTCGTCCGCCGTTCCACCGGCGCTCGCGAGACCCGTTGGACCCACGACGCCGACGGCCTCCGCACCTCCCTCGACGCGCCGGACGGCTCGACGACCCGGTACGAGCACGACGCTGCGGGCCGCATCTCCCGCGTCGAGCACTCCGCCTTCGGCGAGGTCCGGTACGAACACGACGCGGCCGGGCGGCTCCTGCAGGCCCGTACGAGCGAGTGTCTGCAGACCTGGGAGTACGCGAACGGACACGTCGTCCGACACACACGCATCGACGCGGACGGCACGCACGTCAGCACGATCGCGCGCGACGTGGACGGCCGGATCACCGGTGTTCACGGCCCCCGCAGCAGCACCACGTACGAGCACGACGACGCCGCGCAGCTGGTCGCGGCCGTGCCGGACGGCCGACGGACGGACTGGGTCTACGACACCGCCGGGCGCCTGGTCGAGGAGCGGACTGATCCCGGAACCCGGCGATTCGCGTACGACGCTGCCGGGCAGCTCGACCGCGTCGACACCGCAGAGGGCTCGCCCGAAGCACAGTACGTCCACGACGGCGCGGGTCGTCGGGTGCGGGCGATCCGAGCGGATGGGGTCACGACCACCTACGGCTGGACCTCGCGAGGTCAGCTCACCAGCGTGACGCATACCACCGCGGCTGGCAGCTCCACGACGGAGCTGCACGTCGACGCACTCGGCGACCTCGCCCACGTCGACGGGGTCCCGATGGACTGGGACACCGCGGCGTTCGCCCCGACGCTGCTCGCCGTCGGAGGCACACCGGTCGTCCGTGCTCCCGGCGGGCTCACCGGCGTCGACGCGCGTTGGACCGCCAGCGGCCGACGGACGACGAGAGCCACCGACGACGCCGACCCCTGGCGGACGCTCGCAGACCTCGATGGGGTCGGCCTGCCCAGCGGCATCGCCATCGGCACGGACGGAGCGCTGCAGGTCGCTGGACTCGAGTGGATGGGTGCTCGCGCTTACGACTCGTCGTCGCGCGGGTTCCTGTCCGTCGACCCGGTCAGCGCTCCCGCAGGTGCCACCTGGGCCGGCAACCCGTACTCGTTCGCCGGCAACGATCCGCTGCACGCCATCGACCCGCTCGGACTCGCGCCGATCACGGACGCCGAGCTCGAGGCCTACGCGGCGGCACAGCAGGGGCCGCTCGCACGTGCTGCGGCGGCCACCGGCGACTGGTTCGCGGACAACTGGGAGTACGTCGCCGGAGGCGCCATGGTGGTCGCGGGTGGGGTCCTCGTCGCCACCGGCGTCGGCGGTCCCGTCGGCATGATGCTCATCAGCGCCGGCGCGGACACCATCGTCCAGAAGGCCACCACCGGCGAGGTGAACTGGGGGCAGGTCGCCGTCAGTGGGGCGTTCGGCGCCGTGGGTGGTGGCGCGGCCGCGCTGATCGGGAAGCACCTGCTCGGCAACGCGGCCGAGGGCGCGGTCGAGAACATCGCGAACTACGCGGTGAGTGGGCAACCGGTCACGCCCGGAGGCCTGCTCAGGAATGCTGCCGAGGGTGCGGCGACCTCCGCTGCGACCGGCGGCATGATGTCGAAGGTTCACCTGCCGACCTCCGTGGCGAAGCTCGGCGACGAAGCGGCCACACCCCCCACTTCGATCTACAGGGGCGTGAACGAGAGCCATCACGCCTACGAAGCCGCCACCGAAGGTTCTGCCTGGCCCGGCGACATCTTGGGGCACAGCGACGGCCGAGCGCACGCTCTCGGTATGACCGAAGACAGCAACCTGACCAGTTGGACGACCAATCGCTCTGTGGCGGAGCGCTTCGCTTCGGACGGCAGCGGTCAGGGAGTTCTCACTCCTGGAGGTCGTGGGGTGATCCTGAGTACGACCATGGAGGAGCACGCCCATCGGATCGTTCCCGGTCCAGACGCCCTCGGAGAATCTGAGGTACTCATCCGAGGCGTGGTCTCTGACGTGAAGGTAGAAAGGTACGGCCAGTGACTGATGCACCGTCCATGACCGCAGCCGAGCTCCGAACGATGCTCGCTCGTGGTGTCGAACCGGTACCGCGCGAGGTCCTCCACGCGATCGACCGTCTGGTGGCTGTGGACGCGTCGGTCGATGTCGTCGCGATGCCAGCGGCCTCACTGGCGAAGATGATCGACAAGACGTACGCCCGTTCTACAGAAGGACTGGCACGAGTCGCGGACGAAGTTCGAGCATTCGATGGCGAGTTGGTGCGTCTGTGCCGAGCAGAAGCAAACGGGAACGTCCTGCTGGTGGTCCTCGCAGCGACGACACCCACCGTTGTCAGCGCATTCGTACACGATCGAGGCGAGCCACAAAGCACCCTCGAGCGCGCACAACTCGAACAGCTGCTGCATCGATCGAACGTTCCCAATCGCAGTGTCGCCGAAGATGCGCTGCAAGACCTCTCCCCCGAAGCAGAATTCGCGTTGCACCGCCAAGACGCAACTCGGACCGCACGGACGTTCGAACAGAAGTACTCCGCCGCCATTCGGAGCGGCGTTGATGTCCGAGGACTCGATGCGTTCGTTCTCGCCCTGCGAGACCAGAACGGCGAGGCAGTTCTCTTGTTGGACCTGCCCGCGCCGGATGGCGCGCTCATCATCGGCGTCCGCGAAGACCGATCAGAGATCCTGGCTGTCTTGCACATCCGCGGATTTCCGACCTGATTCAAGCACGTAGCTGTCTCCGGAAAGCGGCCGAAGGGGGCGCCCACGTCCGCAACCAACACAAAACTGCTCCTTCGCAGGCCCAGTGGCGCGAACAGAGTGAGTCTCCATGTCTGATGATCGGCATCAGATGAGCAAAAGAATCTTACTGCGCGGCGGGAGGAAGTCCGCGTCGAGGTGGAGCCCACCGGACGATATCCAAATGGCTCAGTAAGGAAAAGAAAGCGAATCGCCTCCGCACGACCGCATCCGACCGTGTCCGGGCGGCCGCACTCAACGGCAACTCCTGCCGTGCAGGGTCAAGTGCGAGCGAGGAAGTCCGCGTTGAGTGCGAAGCAACAGGTCTCCAGGGTCGAGATCGGCGACGTGTTCGCCATCCCCCTCGGCGACGGGCGAGCCGCACTCGGATACGTCATCGGCAAGCACAAGAGCGCGTTCTACGCCATCGTCCTCGATCTGACAGTGCCCGAAGACGCTCTTCAGGACCTGGACCTCAGCAACGTCGCCGCAGCGCCTCCGCTCATAGCCCGGATCACGTTCGATGCTCGATCCCAGCCCGGCACGTGGCGGATTGTGGCAACCGCGGGCCGGATCGGCGACGGTTCTTGGCGGCGTTCAGCTTCGAATCAGACGATCACGACGGAGTGCAGGTGACCGACTTCGACGGGACGAGAGCACGCCGAGCCGAAGGACGCGAGGCGACCGAGGTCCCGCGACTCACGATCGATTCACCGATCGTCCTGGAGAACGCGGTCCGTGCCCATCACGGCTTGAACCGTGGCTTCCGCCGTACGACGACCTCCGGTGTCACCCCACCCCCACGTCGGCCGAACCGTTCGGCGTCTGGCGGTGCCCGGGCCGCACCACGAGCGGACGGGAGCGCGCGGGGCCAGCTGGCACCGTCCCCCCCAGGCACGGCCGTCACCCCGCTGGAGCGGTGCGCCGGTACCGGCTGGTGCGGCCCACCTCCAGTCCGTCTGCCGTGCGTCTACTGCGCGCGCGTCGCCTTCGATGTCTGCACCACTTCGGTGAGCCACGCGATGATCCGCGCGTCGAACCAGTCCGCATCGTGGTTCCAGAGCTTGGTGTGCCGCGCGGTCGTCTGGATCTCGAGCCGGACGAGGTCCGGTCGGGCCTCGGCGAGGGCGTGCGACGCCGAGGACGGCACGAAGCCGTCGTCGTCGCTGTGCATGAGGAGGATCGGCACGTGCAGTTCGTCGGCGCGCGCGACCATGTCGAGCTCTCGCAGGTCCAGGGGCTGCCGGAGCCCGGTAAGCCGGTGCAGCACCGGCGTGCGGAGGAGTCGCTGCGCGACCTTCCGGACCGGGCGCGGCAGGCGGAGCAGCTGGCTCTGCGACTTGAGGACGGCGTGCCAGTCGACCACGGGCGACTCGAGGACGATCCCGTCGACGAGGTCGGCGAACCGCGACCGGACGAGGGTCTGCAGCACGACGGCCCCGCCCATCGACCACCCCATCAGCACGACGCTCGTCGCGCCCCGACCGGCGAGCCAGCGGAGGACCGCGTCGATGTCCTCCCACTCGGTGCTACCGAGGCCGTAGCGGCCGTCGGCGCTGCGCGGGGCGACGCCGTCGTTCCGCCAGCTCGCCAGCACCACGGAGTACCCGGCGGCGCGGAAGACCGGCACCGCGCGGATGGTCTCGGCGCGGGTCACGCCACGACCGTGCACGAGGACGGCCCAGGGTGCGTCCGGGTCGTCGGCACGGATGATCCACGCGGGCGCCGGACCGTTCGGGGTGGGGACGTCGACGTCCTCCACCGGGACGTCGAGCTCCCCGGGGGTGAGGTAGAACCAGCCACCCCACCGGCCGCGACGGGCAGCGGTGGGGTCGCCGGCGTCGATCGCGATGATGCGTCGCGTGACGGAGGTGTCGGTCGTCCCGAGGACCTCGCCGACGCGCATGTGTCCGGTGCCGCCACCGAACCAGAGGCTGTACCGGCCCTGCAGCTCGGTGTCCGCGGTGCGTTCGAGCGTGACGGTCATCCGGATCGGGTCGACGGCGTGGATCGGCACCCGTTCGGTGCGCTTCCGGTCCGGTGTGACGACCGCGCGGGCGACCGCTGCGACGAAGCCACCGACGACCGCCGTGGTGACCGCGGCCGCCGCGACACCCGCCCCGAGGGCGACCAACCCGGCCGATCGTGCGGTCTCCTGGAGGACGTCCTCGGCGGGTCGCGCGGATCGGGACATGGTCCGGAGCCTAGTCTGCATTCGTGTCCGAAACCCGAGAGCCCGACGCCTTCGCGCGGCTCCGTGCGTTCGTGGCGTCGGGGGGTACCCGCGCCGAGACGACGATCACCGAGATCCCCTCGCCGTCGCGCATCGCGCCGTTCTCGATCGCCCTGGCGGCGGACGTCTCGGGTGCAGCGCACGGCATCGACTCCGACCTGGGGACCGGGCGCTTCATCGCCCTGCACGACCCCGACGAACCGGAGGGGTGGGGCGGCGCGTTCCGCATCGTCAGCTTCGCCCAGGCACCGCTCGAGCCGGAGATCGGTGTCGACGAGTTCGTCGCCGACGTGACGTGGAGCTGGCTCGTGGACGCACTCGCGGCGCACGGGGCCGCGTACGACCACGCCTCCGGCACGGCGACCAAGATCATCTCGCGGGGGTACGGCGACCTCGCGGCGCAGGGCGACGGGGCGCAGCTCGAGCTGCGCGCGTCGTGGACGCCGCGGGACGCGGACCTGACCGCCCACGTCGAGGCCTGGGAGGAGATCGTCGCGATGCTCGCCGGTCTGCCGCCCGCGTCGGATGGCGTGACCCTGTTGGCCCCGAGGAGGCTCGCCCGTGACTGACCCCGCCGTTCCAGCGGTCCCCGCGGCGCCGGGCGGTGCGGGCGGCTCGTCCGGTCCCGACGGTGCCGCCGCCGCGACCACCCCGGACGGCGTGGCCGCGTCGGCGGCTCCGGCCGCGTCGGCGGCTCCGGCCGCGCCGGCGGCTCCGGCCGCGCCGGCGTTCGAGGCGTCGCACGAGGCCGTCAAGGTCATCGACACGCGCGAGGAGTACCTGGAGGCGGTCGCCGCGATCGCCGCCGGACACGGCCCGGTCGCCCTCGACGCCGAGCGCGCCAGCGGCTACCGGTACTCGCAGCGCGCCTACCTCATCCAGGTGTTCCGCCGCGGTGCCGGCGCGTTCCTCTTCGACCCGATCCCGATCGGCGACTTCACCGAGCTGCAGGACGCCATCGTCGACGAGGAGTGGCTCTTCCACGCGGCATCGCAGGACCTCCCGTGCCTGCAGGAGGTCGGCCTCGTCCCGACCCGCATCTTCGACACCGAGCTCGGGGCCCGCATCGCCGGGTTCCCGCGGGTCGGTCTCGGCGCGGTCGTCGAGCAGCTGCTCGGGATCACGCTCGCGAAGGCGCACTCGGCCGCGGACTGGTCGACCCGTCCGCTCCCCCAGTCGTGGCTCGTGTACGCGTCGCTGGACGTCGAGCTCCTCCCCGACCTCCGGGACGCCCTCGCGGCAGTGCTGGAGGAGGCGGGCAAGACCCGCATCGCCCAGGAGGAGTTCGACGCCGTGCTGCACCGGGCGCCGAAGCCGCCGCGTGCCGAGCCCTGGCGCCGGCTCTCCGGCATGCACGCGCTCCGCGGCGCCCGTGCCCTCGCGATCGCCCGCTCCCTCTGGACCGCACGCGACACGTACGCCCGCGAGGCCGACATCGCCCCGGGCCGGACCGTCCCCGACGCCGCGATCGTCGCGGCGGCTGCGGCCAACCCCGCATCGAAGGGCGAGCTGAGCGGCGTCAAGGCGTTCACCGGCCGCGCCAGCCGCTCCGAGCTCGACCGGTGGTGGGCCGCCGTCGAGGAGGGTCGCACGACCGAGGACCTCCCGAAGCTCCGCGGCGCCGGCGAGGCCACGCTGCCACCGCCCCGCGCCTGGGCCGACCGCAACCCGGCCGCCGACCGGCGCTACAAGGCCGCCCGTGCCGCGGTCGTCGCCCGCGCCGAGGAGCTCGACCTCCCCGTCGAGAACCTCCTCACGCCGGACACCCTCCGCACGGTCGCGTGGGAGCCGCCGACGCCGATCGCGACGGAGACGGTCGGCGCCGTGCTCGCCGCGCACGACGCCCGTCCGTGGCAGGTCGAGGAGACGGCGTCGATCATCGCGCACGCCTTTGTCGCTGCTGCACAGGACCCTGCTGCCGAGAGCAACACGCAGTCGTAGGAACGCCCCAACCGGCATGCGTCCGCCCAGGCTGAGGGCATAGCGTCGTGTCCGTCGCCGGGGGAACCCGGCCGGTCGGGGTGGAACGTGCCCCGACCTGATCGATGAGGATCTGGAGGCCCAGATTGCCCAAGGCAGCAGACGTCGTCTTCGTGGACGGTGTCCGGACACCGTTCGGACGAGCCGGTGAGAAGGGGGTGTTCTGGAAGACCCGCGCGGACGACCTCGCGGTGCACGCGATGCGCGGACTCCTCGACCGGAACAGCTCGCTGGACGGGGCAGCGGTCGACGACGTCGCCGTCGCCGCGACGACCCAGCAAGGCGACCAGGGGCTCACGCTCGGCCGGACCGTCGGGATGCTCGCGGGCCTCCCGAAGACCGTCCCCGGCTACGCCATCGACCGGATGTGCGCCGGCGCCATGACGAGCGTCACCACGCTCGCCGGTGCGATCGCCTTCGGCGCCGCGGACGTCGCGATCGCCGGCGGTGTCGAGCACATGGGCCGACACCCGATGGGCTTCAACGCCGACCCGAACCCGCGCTTCGTCGCGGAGCGTCTGGTGAACGGCGACGCCCTCGTCATGGGCAAGACGGCGGAGCGGCTGCACGACCGCTTCCCCGCGATCACGAAGGACCGCACGGACGCGTTCGCCGTCCAGTCGCAGCAGCGCTACGCCGCCGCGTGGGCAGCGGGCAAGCTGCAGCCGGACGTCGTCCCGGTCGAGGTGAACACCGGTGAAGGCTGGGACATCGTGTCCAGTGACGAGCCGCCCCGGCCCGGCACCACCCTGGAGGCGCTGGCCGCCTTGAAGACGCCGTTCCGGCCCCACGGACGGATCACCGCCGGCAACGCGGCGGGCCTCAACGACGGCGCCACGATGAGCCTGCTCGCGTCGGAGGACGGTGCGAAGCAGCACGGCCTGCCGACGAAGATGCGCATGGTCTCCTTCGCGTTCGCCGGCGTGGACCCCGAGGTGATGGGCATCGGTCCCGTCCCCGCGACCGACAAGGCCCTCGCGAAGGCCGGACTGTCGATCGACGACATCGGGCTGTTCGAGATCAACGAGGCGTTCGCCGTCCAGGTGCTCGCCTTCCTCGACAACTACGGCATCGCCCAGGACTCCGCGAACGTGAACGCCTGGGGCGGCGCGATCGCCGTCGGGCACCCGCTGGCGTCGAGCGGCGTCCGCCTGATGAACCAGCTCGCGGCGCAGTTCGCCGAGCGTCCCGACGTCAAGTACGGCATCACCACGATGTGCATCGGTCTCGGCCAGGGCGGCACCGTGATCTGGGAGAACCCGAACTTCAGCAAGTCCGCAGCACGGAAGGCGGCGTGAGCATGACCATCGTCGACAACGACCGGCTCCTCGCGCTCAGCGAGGACGAGGTCGTCACCCACTCGTACGTCAAGCACGTCGCCCTGCCCTCCGGCGGGACGCTCGCGCTCATCACGCTCGACAACGGCAAGGACTACAAGCGACCGTCGACCCTCGGGCCGCGCACGCTGCACGAGCTGTCCGGGGTGCTGGACACCCTGAAGACCGAAGCGGCGGCCGGCACGGTCCAGGCGGTCGCGATCACCGGCAAGGAGTACTGCTTCGCCGCCGGCGCGGACCTCTCGCAGGCGGCCGCCGTGCCGTCGCGGGAAGTCGCGCACGACCTGGCCGCCCTGGGCCACGCCACGCTCCGGAAGCTCTCCGACCTCGGTGTCCCGTCGTTCGCGTTCATCAACGGGATCGCGCTCGGCGGCGGCCTCGAGATCGGCCTGCACTGCACCTACCGCGTGTTCTCCTCGGCGGCGCAGGGCATCGGTCTGCCGGAGGTCTTCCTCGGCATCATCCCCGGCTGGGGCGGCGCGACGCTGCTCCCCCGGTTGATCGGCCCCGAGAAGGCGCTGCGCGTCATCGTCGAGAACCCGCTCAAGAACAACCGGCTGCTGGACGGTCCGGCTGCGGTCGAGCTCGGCATCGGCGACGCCCTCATCCCGTCGGTGACGTTCCTGCCCTCGGCTGTGGCGTGGGCCGACGGCGTCGTCAGCGGCCGGACCAAGGTCGTCCGGAAGAACGAGCCCGGCGTGCTCGAGAAGGCCGCGTGGGGCACGGTCGTCAAGGTCGCCCGCGGACAGGTGGCGTCGAAGATCGGCACCGTCCCGAAGTCGCCGTTCCGGGCGCTCGACCTCGTCGCCTCGGCCAAGTCGGGGTCCCTCGACGACCGCTTCGCCGACGAGGACGACGCCCTCGCCGACCTCATCTCCGGCGACCAGTTCGCGGCGTCGATGTACGCCTTCGACCTCGTGCAGAAGCGCGCGAAGCGTCCGGTCGGTGCTCCCGAGGGGGTCGAGCCGAAGAAGATCACGAAGGTCGGCGTCCTCGGCGCCGGACTCATGGCGTCGCAGTTCGCGCTGCTCTTCGCCCGGCGGCTCGGTGTCCCCGTCGTGATCACCGACGTCTCGCAGGAGCGGGTCGACGCCGGGGTCGCCCGGATCGGCGCGTCCGTCCAGGAGCTCCTGACGAAGGGCCGCATCTCCCCCGACGACGCGAACCGCATCACCGCCCTCGTGTCCGGATCCGTGTCGTACGACGCGTTCGCGGACGCCGACTGGGTGATCGAGGCCGTGTTCGAGGAGATGACCGTCAAGCAGGACGTCCTCCGTCGGATCGAGGCGGTCATCGCGCCCGACGCGATCCTCGCCACGAACACGTCGTCCCTCTCGGTGGACGAGATGGCGTCGGTGCTGACGAACCCGGAACGCCTCGTCGGCTTCCACTTCTTCAACCCGGTCGCGGTCATGCCGCTGCTCGAGGTCGTGCAGGCGTCGAAGACCTCGGACGAGGCCCTCGTGACCGCCCTCGCCGTGGCGAAGACCCTCAAGAAGACCGCGATCATCACCGCCGACCAGCCAGGCTTCGTCGTGAACCGGGTGCTCGCCCGCGTCCTCGGCGAAGCGATGCGCGGCGTCGAGGAGGGCACCCCGTTCGACGTCGTCGCCCAGGGTGCGGCGCCGCTCGGTCTGCCGATGTCGCCGTTCGAGCTGCTCGAACTCGTCGGGCTCCCCGTCGGCGCGCACGTGCTCGACTCGCACCACGCCGCGTGGCCGGAGCGCTTCTACCCCGGTGACGGGCTGAAGAAGATCGCCGAGTACGGGCACATCCTCACGCGCGACAAGAAGGGCAACGCGACCGGGTACGACCCCGCTGCCGTGAAGCTCGTCGCGCCGGCTCGCCGTGACGCCTCGCCGGTGGACGCGGCGACGATGCAGCAGCGGTTCGAGGACGCCCTCGCGGACGAGCTGCACCGGATGCTCGCCGACGGGGTGGTGCAGCACGTGGAGGAGATCGACCTCGGTCTCATCCTCGGCGCCGGCTACCCGTTCCAGGCGGGCGGGATCAGCCCGTACCTCGACCGCTCGGGTGCGTCCGAGCGCGTGTTCGGCGGTTCGTTCCACGACCCGCTGATCGTCGGCCCCGCCTCGCGCTGACGCGGCGCTCGGCGCTGGCCGCCCGGCGCTGGTCGCCCGGCGCTCTGCGCTGGTCGCTCCGCGCCACGGAACCGACGTCGAACCAGGCACACCGCCCGGTTCGACGTCGGTTCCGTGGTTCGACCCGGACGTCGGCGACCGGGCCGCGAGGCGTAGCGTGCAAGCATGACGCAGGAGTGGTGGGCACCGAGGCCCTCGACGGACCGTCCCAGCGTCGTGGTGCCGGTCCCGCTCGCCGACGTCCCGGCGCTCCTGCAGCGGGCCGTGGACGCCGTGCCCGGGGCTGCCGCGATGGAGATCCGGCCGGACGGTGCCGTCGTCGGCCGACGCACCTCGTTCGCCCTCCGCGCCGAGAACATCGTGTTCGCCTTCCACCGGGAGACGGCGACGAGCGCTCGGGTGGAGATCCTCCGCGAGGGTCGCGACGGCCTGTCCTACGGCCAGGTGCTCTGGGTCACGCCGATGGCCCGGGCGATCCTCGCCGGACTGCGGTCGGGCGCTCCGACCGCGCCGTCCGCCTGACCTCGTCGCGTCGCCGCTACCGGGAGGCCCGTCCCCGCGCGGAGCCGCGCGCGCCGAACGTCGGGGCGCGGGCGCGGCGCGTGGAACCACGGAACCGACGTCGAACGGCGCCCGCGGCCCGGTTCGACGTCGCATCCGTGGTTCGACGCCCGGGCGCCGAGCCGCCGCGCCCGCGCGCCAGCGCCGCGCGTCAGCCGCGCCGCGCGCGTCAGCGGTCCGCGGACTCCCGCGACCGCGCCGGCTTCGCCTGTGGCAACTTCGTCCCGACGACCTGGTCGATGACGTCCCGCGCGATCGCCTGCGCCGTGAGCCCGACGTCCGCGAGGATCTGCGACCGCGACGCGTGCTCGATGAACTCGTCCGGCAGGCCGAGCTCGTTCACGCCGGTGTCGACGCCGGCCGCCCGGAGGTCCTGACGCAGCCGCGTGCCGACCCCGCCGACCCGGACCCCGTCCTCGATCGTGATCACGAGCCGGTGGTCCCTCGAGAGGTCGATGAGCGACGCCGGGATCGGCACCACCCATCGCGGGTCGACGACGGTCACGCCGATGCCCTGCCCCTCCAGCAACTCCGCCGCGTCGAGCGCGACGGGCACCATCGACCCGACCGCGACGAACAGCACGTCCGGCGACGACTCCGCGTCCCGCAGCACGTCGACGCCGTCGGGCAGCCGGCGGAGCGCGGGGACGTCCGGCCCGACGGAACCCTTCGACCAGCGGAGGACGGTCGGGGCGTCGTCGACGGCCACGGCCTCGTGGAACTCCTCGCGCAGTGTCGCCGCGTCCCGGGGCGCCGCGATCCGGATGCCCGGGACGACCTGGAGGAGTGCGAGGTCCCACATGCCGTGGTGTGACGGCCCGTCCGGTCCGGTGATGCCGGCGCGGTCGAGGACGAACGTGACGCCCGCCTTGTGCAGCGCGACGTCCATGAGCACCTGGTCGAACGCGCGGTTGAGGAACGTGGCGTAGAGGGCGACCACGGGGTGCAGTCCCCCGTACGCGAGCCCGGCCGCGGTCGTCACGGCGTGCTGCTCGGCGATCCCGACGTCGATCACGCGCGACGGGTGCCGCTCCTGGAACAGGTGCAGCCCGGTCGGACGGAGCATCGCAGCGGTGATGGCCACGATCCGCTGGTCCGACGCCCCGACGTCCGCGAGCGTCGACGCGAACACCGACGTCCACGACGGCCCCGACGACACGTCGAGCGACTCACCGGTCTCCGGGTCGATGTGCCCGACGGCGTGGAACTGGTCCGCCTGGTCGCGGAGCGCCGGCTCGAAACCGTGCCCCTTCTCGGTGATGGCGTGCACGATCGTCGGCGCGCCGTACTCCTTGGCCTGCCGGAGTGCAGCTTCCATCGCGCGCTGGTCGTGCCCGTTCACCGGACCGATGTACTTGATGTCGAGGTTCGAGTACAGGGCCTCGTTGTTCGTGAACCGCGACAGGAACCCGTGCAGGCCACCGCGGACCCCGCGGTAGAAGGCGCGTCCCGGGGCACCGAACCGTGCGGCCGCGGCCTGCGACTTCTCGAACAGGGCGCGGTACTCGCGACGGGTCCGCACCGAGCTGAGGAAGCGCGCCATGCCCCCGATGGTCGGCGCGTAGGAGCGCCCGTTGTCGTTCACGACGATCACGAGGCGACGGTCGTTGCCGTCCGAGATGTTGTTGAGCGCTTCCCAGGTCATCCCGCCGGTGAGGGCACCGTCGCCGACGACGGCCACCACGGTGCGGTCGGCCTGTCCGGTCTGCACGAACGCGCGGGAGATGCCGTCCGCCCAGGACAGCGACGAGGACGCGTGCGAGGACTCCACGATGTCGTGCTCCGACTCGCTCCGCTGCGGGTAGCCGGCCAGACCCCCGCGCTCGCGCAGGTGCGAGAAGTCCTGCCGCCCCGTCACGAGCTTGTGCACGTACGACTGGTGCCCGGTGTCGAAGACCATCGGGTCGTGCGGCGAGTCGAACACCCGGTGCATCGCGAGCGTGAGCTCGACGACGCCGAGGTTCGGTCCGAGGTGCCCGCCGGTCTTCGCGACCTCCGCCACGAGGAACCGCCGGATCTCCGCCGCCAGTTCCGTCATCTGCTGGTCGGACAGGCGCTTGAGGTCGCGCGGCGACGTGATGCTCGAGAGCAGACTCACGGGCGCTCCTTTCGTGGGGCTGTCGGCCCACCATATCCGCGCGACCCGACAACGGACGGGAGGCGCGGTGCCAGCTGGCACCGCGCCTCCCGTCCGCCTTCTGGGTGCGTCAGACGAGCGACCGCAGCACGTACTGCAGGATGCCGCCGTTGCGGTAGTAGTCCGCTTCACCGGGGGTGTCGATGCGGACGACCGCGTCGAACTCGATCGTCTGCTTGCCGGCGGGCGAGTGCTCGCTCGGCTCGGCGGTGACGTGCACCGTCTTCGGGGTGCGCCCCTCGTTGAGCTCGGTGAGGCCCGAGATCGAGACGACCTCGGTGCCGTCGAGCCCGAGCGACTCGACCGACTCGCCGGCCGGGAACTGCAGCGGGACGACGCCCATGCCGATGAGGTTCGAGCGGTGGATGCGCTCGAAGCTCTCGGTGATGACCGCGCGGACGCCGAGCAGGTTGGTGCCCTTCGCCGCCCAGTCACGGGACGAGCCGGAGCCGTACTCCTTGCCGCCGAAGATGACGAGCGGGATGCCCTGCTCCTGGTAGTGCTGCGAGGCGTCGTAGATGAACGACTGCGCACCGTCCGGCGTCGTGAAGTCGCGGGTGTAGCCGCCTTCCACGCCGTCGAGCAGCTGGTTGCGCAGACGGATGTTCGCGAACGTGCCGCGGATCATGACCTCGTGGTTGCCGCGACGCGAGCCGTAGGAGTTGAAGTCCTTCCGGTCGACGCCGTGCTCGGCGAGGTACTTGCCGGCGGGGCTGTCGGCCTTGATGGAACCGGCGGGCGAGATGTGGTCGGTGGTGACCGAGTCGCCGAGCTTCGCGAGCACCCGGGCACCGGAGATGTCCGACACCGCGTCGGGCTGCATCGTCATGCCCTCGAAGTACGGGGGCTTCCGGACGTAGGTCGACTGCTGGTCCCACTCGAAGGTGTCACCGGTCGGGGTGGGCAGGTTCTTCCAGCGGTCGTCGCCCTCGAACACGGAGCCGTACTCGTGGGTGAACATCTCGGTGTCGATCGAGGTGTCGATGACCTGCTGCACCTCGGCCGCGTCGGGCCAGATGTCCTGGAGGAAGACGTCGTTGCCGTCCGAGTCCTTGCCCAGGGCGTCCTTGTCGAAGTCGAAGTGCATCGACCCGGCGAGGGCGTAGGCGATGACCAGCGGCGGGGACGCCAGGTAGTTCATCTTCACGTCGGGGTTGATGCGCCCCTCGAAGTTGCGGTTGCCGGAGAGCACCGCGGTGACGGCGAGGTCGTTGTCCTGCACGGCCTGCGAGATCTCGTCGGGCAGCGGACCCGAGTTGCCGATGCAGGTGGTGCAGCCGTAGCCCACCGTGTAGAAGCCGAGCTCTTCGAGGTAGGTCGTCAGGCCGGCCTTCTCGTAGTAGTCCGTGACGACCTTGGACCCGGGCGCGAGGGTGGTCTTGACCCACGGCTTGGCCTTGAGGCCCTTCTTCGCGGCGTTCCGGGCGAGGATGCCGGCGGCCATCATGACCGAGGGGTTCGACGTGTTCGTGCACGAGGTGATCGCGGCGATCGCGACGGCGCCGTGGTCGATCGTGAACGGGTCGGCCCCGTCCATCGCGACCTTCGTCGGCTGCGAGGCGTGCGACGGGGCGCTCGACACGAAGTCGTGGTGGTGCGTGGTGAGGTCGCCCGTGGTGGACCCGGCGGCGATCGGGTCGGAGGCCGGGAAGGTCTCCTCCACCGCGTCGTCGAGGTCGGTCTGGCCGGCCGGCTCGGTGTAGTTGGCGAGGTCGACCTCGAACTGGTCCTTCGCCTTCGACAGCTCGATGCGGTCCTGGGGGCGCTTCGGGCCGGAGATGGACGGGACGACCGTGGAGAGGTCGAGCTCCATGTACTCGGAGTAGTTCGGCTCGACCGACGCGTCGTGCCAGAGTCCCTGGGCCTTGGCGTACGCCTCGACGAGGGCGATCTGGTCGTCCGAACGGCCGGTCAGGCGGAGGTAGTCGAGCGTGACGTCGTCGACCGGGAACATCGCCGCGGTGGAGCCGAACTCCGGCGACATGTTGCCGATGGTGGCGCGGTTCGCGAGCGGGACCTCGCCGACGCCTTCGCCGTAGAACTCGACGAACTTGCCGACGACGCCGTGCTTGCGGAGTTCCTGCGTGATGGTGAGCACCACGTCGGTCGCGGTCACGCCGGCCGGGATCGACCCGGAGAGCTTGAAGCCGACGACCTTCGGGATGAGCATCGACACGGGCTGACCGAGCATGGCCGCCTCGGCCTCGATGCCGCCGACGCCCCAGCCGAGCACGCCGAGGCCGTTCACCATCGTGGTGTGCGAGTCGGTGCCGACGAGGGTGTCCGGGTACGCGAAGAGCTCGCCGTCGAACTCGCGCGTGTACGTGACCTTCGCCAGGTACTCGATGTTGACCTGGTGGACGATCCCGGTCCCCGGCGGGACGACCTTGAAGTCCTCGAACGCGGTCTGGCCCCAGCGGAGGAACTGGTAGCGCTCACCGTTCCGCTCGTACTCGAGGTCCGTGTTGCGCTGCAGGGCGTCTTCCCGACCGAAGAGGTCGGCGATGACGGAGTGGTCGATGACCATCTCGGCCGGCGACAACGGGTTGATCTTGTTCGGGTCGCCGCCGATGTCGGCCATCGCCTCACGCATGGTGGCGAGGTCGACGATGCACGGCACGCCCGTGAAGTCCTGCATGACGACGCGCGCCGGCGAGAACTGGATCTCGGTGTCCGGCTCGGCGTCGGGCCGCCAGGAGCCGAGGGCCCGGATCTGTTCCTCGGTGACGTTCTTGCCGTCTTCGGTGCGGAGGAGGTTCTCGAGCAGCACCTTGAGGCTGTACGGGAGCTTCTCGTGCCCGGGCACGGTGTCGATCCGGTGGATCGCGTAGTCGACACCCCCAACGCTCAGCGTGTCCTTCGAGCCGAAGCTGTTGACTGCAGCCACTGTGCCGCCTCCCTGGTTGATCGGTGTGCCCCCATCAAAGCGGGGCGCAGGGCGTCCCACCAGCAAGGCAAACCTAATCCCGCCAGCCCGGGAAGGGCCGTGGGAAATTGTCTCGATGTCGAGACAACTCTACACCGCGGGAGCGTCGACCTCGCGCTTGAACACCGTCCGGACGAGCAGCCAGGTGACCCAGAGCAACGCCGCGTAGAGCGGCACGCCGGTGATCAGCTTGATGCCGGCGAGCAGCTCGACCTGGGCCGTCAGGTACAGCGGGACCTCGATGAGCAGCCGGATCGCGAAGAGCCCCACCCAGAGCCAGGTCGCGACGGTGAGCACGCGGCGCTTGGCCGGGTCCGCCCGCCAGTCCTGGGGCGTGCCGTCCGCGTCCGGCGGCAGCAGGAACCCGACGATGACCCCGATGAGCGGGCGGCGGACCGCGAGCGTCACGAGCAGTCCGACGAGCCACACGGCGTTGATGACGATGCCGGGGATGAAGTTGCTCTCGGCCCGGCCGGTGATGAGCGCCAGCCCGGCGGAGATGGCCACGCCGAGGATGCCGGCGAAGGACATCACGATCGACTGCCGCTGCACCAGGCGGAGCACCACGAAGACGACGCCGATCGCGACCGGGATCAGGACGCTCGGGACGACGGCCTTCGTGATCGCGTACACGACGAGGAAGGCCAGACCCGGGAGCACCGACTCGACGAGCCCGCGGACGCCGCCGATGGCCGCGACGAGGGCCTGTCCGGACGGCGCCTCACCCGGTGCGACCTTGCCGAGACCGGTGTTCGCGACCGCCGCACGGAACTGGTCGTTGAAGGACGGGGTCGCGTCCGACGCGACCCCGTCGGGACGGGTGGTGTCGTCGTGGTCCGGCACCGTGCCTCCAGGCTCAGATGGCCGACTGCGTCGACTTCGGCATGTGCAGCGGGATGAGGTCGCGCGGCGGCATCGGCGTGGTCCCGCGGACCACGACGACGCTGCGGAACAGGTCCTCGATCTCGCTGGCGTCGTCGGGCTGCTCGGCGGCCTTGCCGGCGATCACGCCGCGCAGGAACCAGCGCGGGCCGTCGACGCCGATGAAGCGTGCCGGGCGGGCACCGTCGGTGACGCCGCTGCCGTCCGTGACGACGGGGACCTGGGCGCGGAGCTCGGGGCCGAACGGGCCGTCGACCTCGGTCACGACACCGCCCTGGCGCTCGATCTGCTCGGCGATCTGGCCGCGGATCTCGTGCCACAGGCCGGTGGACCGCGGGGCGGCGAACGGCTGGACCTGGAGCGTCGACTCGTCGTAGTCGAGCCCGACCGCGACGACGCGCTGCGAGCCCTCCTCGACCTCGAGCCGGAGGTGCAGGCCCTCCCGCGGGAGGACCTTCACGCCGCCGAGGTCGACGTACGGGCGGACCAGGTTCGCCTCGGTCTCGTCGTGCGGGCCGCTCTCGGAACGGTCCTCGGGGGCGGACTTGTCGGTCGGCGCGACGGCGTCGACCTCGTCGAGGTCTGCGTCGGCGTCGGTCGCGATGTCGACCTCCGGCGTGGTGTCAGCGACCTCGACGTCGTCGACGACGGCTTCCGCCACCTCGACCTCGTCGCGCTTGCGTCGGCCGAACTTCATGCGCGCGTTCCTTCCTGAGCGTTGTCGGCGGCACCGCTGGCGGCGCCGCTCCGGTCACCGTAGCCCGACGAACCGAACCCGCCCTGGCCGCGGACGCTGTCGGGCAGCTCGTCCACGCGGGTGAAGGCGACACGAGGGACCGGCATGACGATCATCTGGGCGATGCGGTCGCCGACGTGCACCTCGTACGGCTCGGTCCGGTCGGTGTTGAGCAGCGAGACCTTGAGCTCCCCGCGGTAGCCCGAGTCGACCGTGCCGGGCGAGTTCACGATCGTGATCCCGTGCTTCGCCGCGAGACCGCTGCGCGGGACGACGAACGCGGCGTACCCCTCCGGCAGCGCGATCCGCAGGCCGGTGCCGACGAGGCGCCGCTCGCCGGGTTCGAGGACGAAGGCCTCGGTGGACACGAGGTCGGCACCGGCGTCGCCGGGATGGGCGTAGCCGGGAGCGTTCTCCCCGGTCCAGAGCACGTCGACTGGTTCGGTCACGTGTTGAGGGTAGTGCAGACCGTGATCGTTCCGTGACCTGCCCCGAGTCGTGGTCGAATGGTGTCGTGACCCTGTACCGCGAACGACTGTGGGCTCCGCCCGTCCTCTACCTGGCGACCGCGCTCGTCATCCCCGCGAGCCTCCTCGTGTTCCTGCCCATCAGCGTGCTCACCGGGGTGCTCGTCGCCATCGGCATGGAGCTCGGCGTGATCGTGCTGCTGTGGGCGCTCGCCCCGACGATCGAGGTCACCGAGACCGAGTTCCGCGCCGGACGGGCGCACCTTCCCCGCACCCTGGTGGGCGAGGTCGCCGGGTTCGACGGTGCCGAGGCCACGACCCAGCGCGGGCCGAAGCTCGACGCCCGGGCGTGGACGCTCTTCCGCGGGTACGTGCGCGGCGTGGTGCGCGTCGAGGTCACGGACGCCGCCGACCCGACGCCGTACTGGTTGGTCAGCGTCCGGAACCCGTCCGCGGTGGTGGCGGCGCTGCAGTCCTGATCCGCGCGGGGAGGCGCGGCGCGGGCGCAGGGCGTCCCGGCGCGGGCTGTACCTGGTCGGATCGGGCGTACCGGGCGAGAAGTTCCGACCGGGTACGCCCGATTCCACCAGGTACGCCCGATTCCGCCCGGCGCCCCCGGGGCCCGGCCCCGCCCCGCACGCAGAACCGCCGGCCCCCGGGCAAGACGAACGGCCCGCCGCTCCGAAGAGCAGCGGGCCGAGCGTGTCTCGTGCGTCCCTAGAGCGCTGCGCACTCCGCGCAGACCGGACCGAGCTTCGACTCGTGGTCGAGCTGCGAGCGGTGCTTCACGAGGAAGCACTCGACACAGGTGAACTCGTCGACCTGGGGCGGGAGCACGACGACGTCGAGGTCGACGTCGCTGAGGTCCTGTCCGGCCAGCTCGAAGCTGCCGGGGTTGTCGGAATCATCATCGACGACCCCCGACATCTTGTCGGGAACGCGCTCCTTGAGGGCCTCGATCGACTCCGAGTCAGAGTTGTCGTCGGTCTTCCGGGGGGCGTCGTAATCGGTGGCCATGCCCATCCATTTCTCGTATCGAGAGGTCGTCGCCGGTGATCGGCGGCGACAGTTTGCACCACGTCCCGCCAGAGCGCAAACCGAGGTGTCCGGCGGGTCGTCATGGCGCTGCAACCCGCGACGTCGCCCGTCCATTCCCGTCGTGCGGAAACGTTCGTCCGACAGTCCACGGCACGCCCGTGCGCCTCCGCTGGATCGGGCCCAGGCGGCTGCATACTTCCGGGGTACGACGCACGACCGTACGCGACGCTCGGAAGGCGGAACCATGCAAGACGTGAGAGTCATCGGAGTGGAGTCCGGGGCACTCCTCCTCGCGACCGACGGCGGGACCGAGTTCCGGCTGCCCGTCACCTCGTCGCTTCCGGGTCAGGTGCGGCAGGCGAACCCCGAGTCCGGACCGCAGAAACGCGTGTCGCCGAAGGACGTCCAGGCCCGCATCCGCGGTGGAGCCGACGCCGCCGAGGTCGCTGCGGCGCTCGACGTCGACGTCGAGTACGTCCGCCGCTTCGAGGGCCCCGTGCTCGCCGAGCGTGCGTTCATCCTCGACGCCGCGCACCGCGTCCCCGTGACCCCGGTCGACGCCGAGTCGCCCGACACCTTCGGGGACGCCATCACGGCGAAGCTCGAGGCCGGCGAGGCCTCGGCGATCGCGTGGGGCTCGTGGAAGCACGTCGAGAGCGGCTGGCAGGTGCGCGTCCGCTACACCGCGGCCGAGGTGGAGCACGACGCCCAGTGGCGGTTCGACCCGAAGACGTCGACCCTGACGCCGGACAACGGCGACGCCCACCGCCTGTCGCACACCGAGGACGAGGGCATCGCGCCGCGCCTCCGCGCCGTCGAGTTCGACCACGAGGACGCCGACGGCACCCGCTTCGACTCCGGCGCGTTCCGTGTCGACGAGCCGGACGAGGACGTCACGAACCCCGAGGTCCAGGAGCGCCCGCTCCGCGCACCGCTCCCGCGCATCGGCGCCGCCGTCGAGGAGCGCGCCCCCGGCAACGAGACCGCCGACCTGCTCGAGGCCCTCCGCCGCCGGCGCGGCGAGCGTGAGGCCGCGGCGTTCGGCGAGCAGCAGGAGGAGCCGCGCGGCACCTCGATCAGCGTCGTCGACATCCCCCTGCAAGGGTTCGAAGAATCCTCCGACACCGCCCCGCAACCGGACGCCCGCCCGAGTTCGGCACCGGAGGCCGAGAACGGCCGCCAGGACCGCAAGAAGCGGAACCGCCGGTCGATGCCGAGCTGGGACGAGATCGTCTTCGGCACCCGTCCGGACGACGACCCGGCCTGATCGGTCCCCACCGCCTCTGACGGGAGGCGCGGCTCGGCCCCGGTACGCATCCTCGCGTCCCGGGGTCCGTCCGTCCCGGGCCCTCAGCTCGCGAACGCGCCCGAGAGTCGGAGCGGCACCATCGTCTCGTCGTCGGTCATCGCGCCGTGCTGCCCGATCATCCGCTTCGGGTCCTCGCCGTCGCGGAGCGCCCGGTCGTCGTTGAACGCCCACGAGCTCCGCGCCACGAGGACGACGTCGCCGATGCGGTCCACGACCTCGGGGACGACCGCCCCGAACCACCCGGCCTCGATCGCCTCGTCGCGGCTGGCGACGTACGCCTTCTTGCCGTACCGCGCCCGGAACGCCCCGACCAGCCCGCGGACGTCCGTCCCCGGGGCGACGGAGAGCTGGCGGCAGCGCGGGTCGCCGGCGACACCGACGACGTCCTCGAGCAGCAGCGGATCGATGGCGATGTTCGCGTGGTCGGGGACGTCCAGCACCCCGTGGTCCGCCGTGACGACGATCCCGACGTCCCCGGCCGAGCGCGCGTCGAGGCGGGCGAGTTCGCCGTCGAGGGTCTCCAGCGACGCCGTCCACCGGTCGGACTGCCACCCGTGCTTGTGCCCGATCGAGTCGAGCTCGGGGACGTAGAGGTACACGAGCGACCGGCCCGAAGCCGTCTCGGCGAGAGCGGCGTCGACGCGCTGGGCGATCGAGTCCGCCGAGACGTAGCGCGCTCCCCCGAGGACGTTCGCGGTCATGCCCGAGGCGCGGTACCGGCCCGGTCCGACCACGACGGGGTCGATGCCGAGCGCCGGGGCCCCGGAGAACAGGGTCGGAGCGAGGAGCCAGCCGGCGGGGACCTGGTCGTCCCACCCGCTGAGCAGGTTCATCACGCGGCCGGTGTCCGGGTTCCAGCCGCTGTAGCCGACCACGCCGTGGGTCCCGGGCGACCGTCCGGTCGTCAGGGTCGTCAGCGCCGCCGCCGTCGTCGTCGGGAACCCGCTCCGGAGTCGCTTCAGCGTGCCGGTCCCCTTCGCGGCGGTGAGCCAGCGCGCGTGCCCGGCGCGAGCCGACAGCGCACCCGAACCGAGGCCGTCGACCAGCACGACGATCGCGGAACGGGCGTGACGGAGGGTGATCCGCGCCTCCAGTCCGGTGGAACGCAGCCACGCGTCGTCCGCAGCCCCGAGCGCGACGAGGCAACTCGGGAAGACGTCGGCGAGGTTCGCGGTGGCGTCGGGGGCCGTCGGTACGCTTGTTCCCATCTCCCCCAGTCTCGCAGAAGGGTGCCATGGCACGCACGGAAGCAGTCGGCCTGCCCGACGGTGAACGCATCGAGGACGTCGACGTCTCGGAAGAGATGCAGGGCTCCTTCCTCGAGTACGCGTACTCCGTCATCTACTCCCGGGCACTCCCCGACGCGCGCGACGGCCTGAAGCCGGTGCAGCGGCGCATCCTCTACCAGATGTCGGAGATGGGGCTGCGTCCCGACCGCGGGCACGTGAAGAGCGCGCGCGTCACGGGTGAGGTGATGGGCAAGCTGCACCCGCACGGCGACGGCGCGATCTACGACGCCCTCGTGCGCATGGCGCAGCCGTTCACGATGCGCGTCCCCCTGGTCGACGGGCACGGCAACTTCGGTTCGCTGGACGACGGGCCGGCCGCCGCCCGGTACACCGAGGCCCGACTGGCCGAGCCCTCGATGGCGATGACCGAGGGGCTGGGCGAGGACGTCGTCGACTTCGTCCCGAACTACGACAACCAGATCATGCAGCCGGGCGTGTTGCCCGCGGCCTTCCCGAACCTGCTGGTGAACGGGGCGTCGGGCATCGCGGTCGGCATGGCGACGAACATGGCGCCGCACAACCTCGGCGAGGTGGTCGAGGCGGCGAAGCACCTGCTGCTCAACCCGCACGCCACGCTCGAGGAACTCATGGAGTTCGTGCCGGGCCCGGACCTCCCCTCCGGCGGCACGATCGTCGGGCTGTCCGGCGTGCGGGACGCCTACGCCAGCGGCCGAGGCTCCTTCCGCACGCGGTCGAAGGTCACCGTCGAGAACCTCACGCCGCGCAAGGTCGGCCTCGTCGTCACCGAGCTGCCGTACCTCGTCGGGCCCGAGCGCGTGATCGAGAAGATCAAGGACGGCGTCCAGTCGAAGAAGCTCGTCGGCATCTCCGACGTGAACGACCTCACCGACCGCAACCACGGGCTCCGGCTCGTCATCGGCATCAAGAGCGGCTTCAACCCGACCGCGGTGCTCGAACAGCTCTACAAGCACACCCCGCTCGAGGACGGCTTCGGCATCAACAACGTCGCACTCGTGGGCGGTTCACCCCGGACGCTGGGCCTGCGCGAGCTCCTCGACGTGTACGTGCAGCACCGGCTCGCCGTCGTCACCCGTCGCTCGCAGTACCGGTTGGCGCGACGCCGCGAACGGTTGCACCTGGTCGAGGGGTTGCTCATCGCGATCCTCGACATCGACGAGGTCATCCAGGTCATCCGCACCTCGGACGACTCCGAAGCCGCGCGGGCCAGGCTCCGCGACGTGTTCGACCTGTCCGAGGTGCAGGCCGAGTACATCCTCGAACTGCGCCTGCGACGCCTGACGAAGTTCTCGCGGATGGAGCTCGAGGGCGAGCGCGACCAGCTGCTCGCCGACATCACCGCGCTCGAAGAACTGCTGGCCTCCGACGAACGGCTCCGGGCGCAGGTGGCGCTCGAGCTGACCGAGGTGTCGGACCGCTTCGCCACCCCGCGCCGCACGCTCCTGACCGAGGCCGACGCCCCGGTCCGCGGTGGCAAGAAGGCCGCGGTGGACCCCGAGTCGCTGCAGATCGCCGACGCCCCGTGCCGCGTGCTGCTCTCGACGACCGGGCGGCTGGTACGGGTGGACATCCCCACCTCGGACCTCGGTGTGGTCCGGATCCCGAAGCGCTCCAAGCACGACGCGGTGCGCTCCTCAGTGGTGTCGAGCGTCCGCGGGCAGGTCGGCGCGCTGACCTCGACCGGGCGCGTGCTCCGGATGTCGCCCGTCGACGTCCCCGCGGTGCCGCCGGCTTCGGTGCGGCTCGACGCCGGGGTCCGGGTGACCGACTTCCTCGGGGTCGCCCGCGGCGAAGAGGTCGTCGCCCTCGTCGACCTGTCCGGCGCCTCCTCGGACTCCCTCGCCATCGGCACCGTGCAGGGCACCGTCAAGCGCGTGGTGCCCGGAGCCTGGCCGGACAAGCCCGAGTTCCTCGCGATCGGCCTGAAGCCCGGCGACGCCGTGGTCGGGGCCGCGCAGGCACCGGAGTCCGACGACCTCGTGTTCATCACCTCGAACGCACAGCTGCTGCGGTTCCCGGCGTCCGGCGTCCGGCCGCAGGGGTTGCCCGCTGGAGGGGTCGCCGGCGTCGCGCTGGCTGCCGGCGCGTCGGTGATCTGGTTCGGCTCCGTCGCCCCGTCGGACGACGCCGTGGTCGCCACCGTGTCGTCGTCCTCCACCGCGTTGCCGGGCACCGACACCGGCCGGGCGAAGGTCTCCGCACTGTCGGAGTTCCCGGCGAAGGGCCGTGCGACCCAAGGTGTCCGGGCGCACGCGTTCCTCAAGGGCGAGGACGGCCTCACCGTGGCGTGGGCGGGCATCGCTCCCCCGCACGCGGTCGGGTCGGACGGCGCTGCCCGGACCCTGCCGGACTGGCTGTCGAAGCGGGACGGGTCGGGGGCGCCGCTCGACGCGCTGATCGGCACGATCGGCGGGAGTGCGGCGGCGCTCGACGGCACCGCCGGCGACGCGTAGGCACCGCGCGGCCGCGGCGGTTTCGCGAAAGCGACAGAGTCCCGCGAACAGTTCGCGGGACTCTGTCGCTCTGGCGGAAGGGACGGCGCCCGGTGGCGGCACCCTGTCGCCATCGCGGCACGGAGTCGCTGCACCCCGGCCCGGCCGGCCGGCCCGTCGGCGGCCGGACGGCGCGGCTGCGCCCGGGCCGGCGCGTCGGTGGGCAGGCGGCGCGGCACCGAGACTCGGCCCGGCGGCGGCGAGACTCGGCGTAAGCGACACATCTCGTGGCCCGGAGCCCGAGAACTGTCGCTGAGCCCGAGACTCGGCGCCGCGCGGCCGCCCGGCCAGCCGGATGCGCGCGCAGCACTCACCGCCGGCCGCGCAGCGACCAGCGCGCGGGCGCAACCGCGCGCCTACGCGTCGATGCGGTCGCGGTCGAGCCCCTCGCCGGCGAGGATGAACTCCTTGCGCGGCGCCACGTCGTTGCCCATCAGCAGCTCGAACACCTTCGCAGCGCTCTCGGCATCGGGCACCTGCACCCGGCGGAGGGTCCGGTGCGTCCGGTCCATCGTGGTCTCGGCCAGCTGGTCGGCGTCCATCTCGCCGAGGCCCTTGTACCGCTGGATCGGCTCCTGGTACTTCTTGCCCTGCTTCTCGAGCTTCTTGAGGACGGCCTGCAGCTCGGCTTCCGAGTAGGTGTACAGCGTGTCGTTCGGCTTGCCCCGGTTGATCACGACGACCCGGTGCAGCGGCGGCACGGCGGCGAACACCCGCCCCTGTTCGATCATCGGCCGCATGTACCGGAAGAACAGGGTGAGCAGGAGGGTCCGGATGTGGGCACCGTCGACGTCGGCGTCGGACATGATGATGACCTTGCCGTAGCGGGCCTGGTCGATCTCGAACGTCCGGCCCGAACCGGCGCCGATGACCTGGATGATCGACGCGCACTCGGCGTTCGAGAGCATGTCCGAGACGGAGGCCTTCTGGACGTTGAGGATCTTGCCGCGGATCGGGAGCAGCGCCTGGTACTCGCTGTTCCGGGCGAGCTTCGCGGTGCCGAGCGCCGAGTCGCCCTCGACGATGAAGAGCTCGGTGCCCTCGGTGTCCTGGGAGCGGCAGTCCGCGAGCTTCGTCGGCAGCGAGGAGTTCTCGAGCGCGTTCTTCCGGCGCTGGGTCTCCTTGTGGGCGCGGGCCGAGATGCGTGTCTTCATCTCCTGCACGACCTTGTCGAGCAGCGTCGCGGCCTGGGCCTTCTCGGTCCGCTGCGTCGACGTCAGGATCTCGGTGAGCTGCTTCGACACGACCTGGTCGACGATCTTCCGGACCGCCGGCGTGCCGAGGACCTCCTTCGTCTGGCCTTCGAACTGCGGTTCGGGCAGGCGGACCGTCAACACGGCGGTGAGACCGGCGAGGACGTCGTCCTTCTCGAGCTTGTCCTGCCCCACCTTGAGCTTCCGGGCGTTCGCTTCGACCTGGGTGCGCACGGCCTTCACGAGCCCGGCCTCGAACCCGGTCTGGTGCGTGCCGCCCTTCGGCGTGGCGATGATGTTGACGAAGCTCCGGAACACGGTCTCGTAGCCGCTGCCCCACCGGAGCGCGATGTCGACCTCGCACGTGCGGTCGACCGACGTCGAGACCATGTGCCCCTTGTCGTCGAGCATCGGCACGGTCTCGGTGAAGGTCCCGGTGCCCTGTATCCGCCAGACGTCGGTGACGGCGGAGTCGACGGCGAGGTGCTCGACGAACTCGCTGATGCCGCCTTCGTACCGGAAGCGCTCGACGACGGGACCGGACTCCACGGCGGTGCCGGTGGCTTCCGCCCGCTGCGCCGCGGCCTCGATCGAGGAGGGACGCGCATCGGTGATGGTGATGCCGAGCCCGGGCACGAGGAAGGCGGTCTGGCGTGCGCGGGTGACGAGGTCACCGGTGCTGAACCGGGCGTCCACGGTGAAGATCTGGCGGTCGGCCCAGTACCGGATCCGCGACCCCGTGACGCCCTTCTTCACCTTGCCGACGACGCGCAGCTCGCTCCCGGAGGTGAACGGCGAGAACGGGGCGTCCGGGCCGATGCCCTTCGAGTCGTCGAACGTGCCGGGCTCTCCGCGGTGGAAGGACATGGCGTACGTCTTGCCGCCACGGTCGACCTCGACGTCGAGTCGCTCGGACAGCGCGTTCACGACCGACGCGCCGACGCCGTGCAGCCCGCCGGACGCCGCGTACGAGCCGGAGCCGAACTTGCCGCCGGCGTGCAGCTTGGTGAACACGACCTCGACCCCGGTGAGCCCGGTCTTCGGTTCGACGTCCACGGGGATGCCGCGAGCGGTGTCCCGGACCTCGACCGACCCGTCCGGGTGGAGCACCACGCCGATCTCGTCACCGTGCCCGGCGAGGGCTTCGTCGACCGAGTTGTCGATGATCTCCCACAGGCAGTGCATGAGCCCACGGGAGTCCGTCGAACCGATGTACATGCCCGGACGCTTGCGGACCGCCTCGAGCCCTTCGAGGACGGAGAGGTGGCGTGCGGAGTAGTCGGAGCTCACCTCCCGATCGTACCGACGCCCGCCGACACCCCAGCCCCGGACCGACGGCGCGCCTCGGACTGGGGACAGTCGATCCGCGCTCAGCGAAATGGACCGCCGACAATGCATGACTCTCAGGCATCACGTGTTGAAATAGGTGGACCAACCCGCACCACCTGCGATCCGTGAGGAGCACAGCAATGACCCAGACCGTGCAGGACCTCTCCATCGACGAACTCGGCAGCAACCAGCTCACTGCTGCTGACCGCTGCGACAGCTGCGGAGCGCAGGCGTACATCCGGGCCACCATGGCCAGCGGTGAGCTGTACTTCTGCGCGCACCACGGTGCCGAGTTCAAGGACAAGCTCGCGGCGACCGCCATCGAGTGGCACGACGAGAGCAGCCGACTCTACGAGTCGAAGTAGACGTCAGCCCAGAGCAGACGGGAGGCGCGGTGCCAGCTGGCACCGCGCCTCCCGTCTTCTGTGTGGTCGGTCTTCGGTGTGGTCCGGTCAGACCACCGTCACGCGATGCGCTTGAACGCCTTGTCGACGTAGCGGTCGACCGTCGCGCGCGCTTCGCGCGCGTACCGGTCGATGGTGGCGGTGCGCTCCGGATCCGGTGCGTACGCACGGCCGAGCCGGGCGGTGGCCGCGGCGAGGACACCGTCGGTGAGCTGCGGGTTGAGCGGCAGGATCGGGCCCTGGGTGTGCGTGCCGAAGGAGTTCCCGGCGATCGCGCCCTCGACCGGGGAGCCGGCCTGGTTGCCGCCGCCGGAGACGACGTCGGCGAACGGTCGGACACCGGCGCCGAGTTCGATCTTCGTGGCGTGGTCCTCGAAGCCGGCGAGCCGGGTCGGAGCACCGGGCAGGAGCGGGTAGGCCGTGTCGAGCACGAAGTAGTTCACCCGCCGTTCGGCTCCGCGGATCGCCCGCGCGTCGAAGACCCCGAAACCGGTGACCGCTGCGCCATCGGTGGGCACGACCTCGTTCGCGGCGAGGTCGAACCCGCCGCCGACCGCGACGACCGGCACACCCGCGGCAGCGAACTCGCGCAGCGGCGAACCGATCCGGGTGACGTCGGCACCGAGGGACCGCATGGCGCTGAGCGGACCGTTGCCGATCACGACGATGTCCGCCGTCTCGGGCAGTGCGTCGCCCGGGGCGTACTCGAGCACCTCGGTGTCGATGTCCGCCGCGGCAGCACGGCGCACCAGCGCTGCGACGTTGCCGCGGTCGCCCGAGACACCCATCTGGCGGGGGTAGACGTGCAGGATGGTCAGCCGGTCGGCCGTCATGCGGTCTTCTCCATGTCCGGGTGGCCGAGGGCCTTCCGGGCGATCATCATGATCTCGTAGTTGACGATGAAGTTCTTCGTGCCGCTGGTCGTGGCGCCGAGCTGCTCCATGTGCTTGATCGCCGCTTCGACGTCGGGCTCGACGCGCCCGATGCGGACACCGGCGTGCTCGAGCGCGATCGCGATCTGCCACGCCTTGTCGCCGGACACCACGTCGACGTGGTCGAGCCGCGAGAAGTCGATGTCGTAGATCCACGAGATGTCCGGCGTGCCCTCGTCGATCGCCATGAGGACCTGCTCGGGGCGGTCCGGCAGGGCGTCGAGGTTGAGCTGGAGGCTCGCGGCGTTCTTGAACATCGTGAACTCGGCGGACTCGCCCGCGATCGGCAGTCGCTCACCGCGGCCGTACGCCGGCTTCATGGTGCCGAAGGCCGTGGTCACGGCATCCGCGCGGAACTGCGTGCCGAGCGCGGCACTCGCGGTCGCGGTGGCCGCGGCGGCGTCCACGGCGTAGTGCAGGCCGCGTGCGGGGAGCCGGACGGGGATGTCGGTGCCGTCGAACCGGATCGTCGCGCCGTCGCCGGTGTGGGCGGTGACCTCGGCGTCGGCCACGTTCGGCTGGGCGTCCTGACGGTCGAAGTCGTCCGCGTTCTGCAGGCCGTTCGGCGCCGCGGCGACGACCTCGGCGCTCGCACCGAAGCGGAGCACCCGCTGCCCGTCGACGCTCGTGTACGCGTCGAGGAACTGGTCGTCGCGGTTCGTGATGACGTTCCGGGACGACAGCGCTGCGGTGTCGAGCATCATGTCGGCGACGCGCTCGGTCTCGAAGAAGCGGTACAGCTGGTCGACCTGCACGTTGAGCATCGTCACCGTGGAGGGCGACAGGATGCCGGCGAGCTCCACCGCGAAGGCCTCGTCGACCTCGAGGATGCCGATGTCCGCCTTGAGCTTGCCGGTGAGCGAGACCTCGGACAGCAGCGCGGAGGCGATGCCCTGCGGCAGGTTCGCGCCGGACGGGTTCGTGAAGACCCGGAGCCCGTGCGCCCGCACGATGTCCGAGATCATGTGGGTCGTCGTCGACTTGCCGTTCGAGCCGAGCACGAAGACGACGCCGTTCGGGAACTGCTTCGTCACGTGCTGCAGGAACCCCGGCACGAGCTTCAGGACGATGTACCCCGGGTAGGCGGATCCCCCGCCCCGCGCTCTGGCGAGGGCTCGGAGGATCCGCCCGACGAGGATCGGGATGATGAAGCGCATGCCGGCTTACTCGAGGTAGTCGCGCAGCGACTGCGACCGCGACGGGTGGCGGAGCTTCGCCATCGTCTTGGACTCGATCTGACGGATCCGCTCGCGCGTCACGCCGAACGTGTCGCCGATCTGGTCGAGGGTCTTCGGCTGGCCGTCGCCGAGGCCGAAGCGCATGCGGATCACGCCCGCCTCGCGCTCGGACAGGGAGTCGAGCAGGCTCTCGAGCTGCTTCTGCAGCATCGTGAACCCGACCGCGTCGGCCGGCACGACCGCTTCGGTGTCCTCGATCAGGTCGCCGAACTCCGAGTCGCCGTCCTCGCCCAGGGGCGTGTGGAGCGAGATGGGCTCGCGGCCGTACTTCTGCACCTCGACGACCTTCTCCGGGGTCATGTCGAGTTCGCGGGCGAGCTCTTCCGGAGTGGGTTCGCGACCGAGGTCCTGCAGCATCTGGCGCTGCACGCGGGCGAGCTTGTTGATGACCTCGACCATGTGGACCGGGATGCGGATGGTGCGCGCCTGGTCGGCCATGGCACGGGTGATCGCCTGACGGATCCACCAGGTGGCGTACGTCGAGAACTTGAAGCCCTTGGTGTAGTCGAACTTCTCGACCGCACGGATGAGGCCGAGGTTGCCTTCCTGGATGAGGTCCAGGAACTGCATGCCACGACCCGTGTAGCGCTTCGCGAGCGAGACGACCAGGCGGAGGTTCGCGCCGAGCAGGTGCGACTTCGCGCGCTGTCCGTCACGGGCGACCCAGCGGAGCTCGCGCTCTTCGGGCTTCGACAGGCCGGTCGAGTGCTGCAGCTTGTCCTCGGCGAACAGGCCGGCCTCGATGCGCATCGCGAGCTCGACCTCCTGCTCGGCGTTGAGGAGGGCGACCTTGCCGATCTGCTTGAGGTAGTCCTTCACCGGGTCGGCCGTGGCGCCGGTGATGGTGGTCGAGTAGACCGGGGCCTCGTCGTCGTCGGACTGCGAGATGACGAGCGCGCCCGCGGCGACCGCTGCTGCCGCGTCGGGCTTGGCGTCCTTGTCGTCCGCTTCGCCCTCGGCGTCGGTCTCGGTGTCGTCGGCAGCGTCGACGTCGGTCTCGGCGACCGGGGTCTCCTCGTCGACGTCGTCGTCGTCGGACTGCTTCTTCGCCTTCGGAGCGGCCTTCTTCGGGGCGGCCTTCTTGGCGGTGGTCTTGGTGGCGCGCTTCTTCGGCGCGGCCGTCTCGTCGGCGGCAGCGGCGGCGTCCGCCGTCGTGCCGTCGGGCGCGGTCTCGTTCGCGGTGTCCTTGGTGGGATCGATCGTCGTGCTCCGGGCAGCCATGCGATCACCTCTCTCGTCGTGCCACGTTCGTGGGGTCGTGGCCTCCCTCGCCACCCAGGGCCTGCGCCGCGTTCACACGCGTCTCCAGGTCCACCTTCCGGGCAGCACGAGGACCCATGTCAAGTCCCCCGGATTCGGCGGCGCACGGGTGTGTGCCGGAACGCGGGAGTCCCGAAAGGGTCCGGGTTCATTATTGCACGCTCCGCTTCCGCAGGCGTGCAACCAGTGCAACCCAGAGCGGCCCCAGCCGTATTCCGTCCTGGGCGTGCAGCACGCGGCGTGTCCGGCGCCGAGCGTGCAGCAGCATCACCACGCCGATCCCCACCACGACGTACTGCACGGTGAGGGCCAGCCGGAAGTTCGCCCACGCGAAGACGGTCTGCCCGGTCGCCTGCGCGGCGAGGTCGAGGATCGTCCCGATGAGGAACATCATCACGAACGCCGCGAGGAACCCGCCGACGTTCACCACGCCGTTCGCCGAGCCGAGCGACCCGACCGGGTTGAACGAGCGGGCGAAGTCGAACCCGATGAGGGACCCCGGTCCACCGATGCCCATGACGACCACCAGGACCAGGAGCAGCCAGGTCGGTGGGTGCCCGGGCCAGAGCAGGATCGCGGTCCACACCACGGCGAGGGCGAACACGATGCCGAGCACCAGGTTCGAGCGACGCAGCGGGAACCGGGCGCACAGCACGCCGAGGACGGGACCGGCCACGAAGCCGGTGACCACGATGACGGTGAGGAAGCCGGCCGCCTCGGACGGGGAGTAGCCGAGCCCGCGGAGCATCGGGACGCCCCAGAGCAGCGAGAACACGGTGCCGGAGGACTGCGTCACGTAGTGCGACCAGAAGCCGAGCTGCGTGCCGGGACGGCGGAGCGCGTGCCCGAACGTGTGGAACGCGCCGCGCCAGGAGTGCGGGAGCGGGATCGTGTCGGTCCGGACCGGGACGGGCCCGTTCCGGACGAAGACGGACGCGAGCACCAGCCCCACCGCGCTGGCCGCCGCCGCGACGCCGAACGCCGGCGTCCACCCCGCACCGTGCAGCAGGACGGCGAACGGGAAGGCCGAGAGGATCTGGCCGACCTGCCCGAGGTTCCCCGTCCACTGCGAGATCTGCGGCAGGATCGGCCCGCTGAACCACATCGGCACGAGCCGGATCACCGAGATGAAGGTCATCGCGTCGCCGGCTCCGACGAGCACGCGCCCCGCGATCGCCGGCCCGATGGTCGGCGAGACCGCGACGACGGCCTGGCCGACCACCAGGAGCGCGGCGCCGAGCAGGACGAGCTTGCGGGGGCCGACCCGGTCGAGGGCGATGCCGACCGGGATCTGGAGCCCCGCGTAGACGGCGATCTGCACGACCGCGAGCGTCGAGAGGACGGCCGCCGACACCGCGAAGCGGTCCTGCGCGTCGACGCCGGACACCCCGAGCGAGGACCGCTGCACGACCGCGAGGACGTACGCGAGCACCGCGACGCCCCACACGAGGAAGGCGCGGCGGGAGTTCACCGGACCAGGCTAGCGGGGGCGGCCCCGCCGCCAGGACGCCCTGTGGAGAACGCGGGATCCTTGCGTGCGGTGGGTCGCGCCTCCAGGCGGTCACCGTGCCGGACGGGAGGCGCGGTGCGGCCCCGCCACGCGTGTCCGGTCAGTCGGAGGTCGCGTCGCCGTCGGACCGGCGGTCCGCCAGGAACCGCTCGAGCTCCGCCGCGATCGCGTCGGCGGTCGGCACCTGGCCGTCGACGCCCGTCAGGGGCGACCCGATCGGGTTGCCCGCCATGTACGTGTCGTGACGGTCCTCGAGCACCGACACGAGCCGCTGCAGTTCCTCGTTGCCGGCGACCTGCTCGTCGACGCGGGTGCGGAACTCGCGCCCCTCTTCGCGGAGCTCGTCCGAGGGGAAGATGAGGCCCGTCGCCGAGGAGATGCCGGAGAGCGCGGCGACCGCGGCGTCCGGGAACTCGGTGTCGGACAGGTAGTGCGGCACGAGGAGGACGAGACCGGTGACCTGCTGCCCGAGCTCCGACAGTCGGTGCTCGACGAGGTGCAGGACGTTCGCCGGCGCCTGGGTCTCGGGCTTCCACACGCTCATCTGCTCGACCAGGTCGGCGCGCGTGCCGGAGACGGTGAGGCTGATCGGGCGGGTGTGCGGGACCGGCATCGGGATCGACTGCACCCACGTCGTGTCCGCGACCCGCAGGTCGGCGGCGAGGTCGGTCACCGCACGGACGAAGCGGTTCCACTGGAAGTCCGGCTCGTAGCCGGAGAGGAAGAGGAACGGCTGGCCGATCTCGTCGCGGACGAGGTGCAGCCGGAGCCGGGGCGGCTCGACGGCAGCGATGTGGTCGTGCTCGAAGGTGATCACCGGACGACGGGCGCGCCAGTCGAGCAGGACGTCCGGGTCGAACTCGGCGACGAGTTCGGTCTCGAGGTCCTCGAGGACGGCGGTCGTCACCTGCGCCACGGCCGATCCGGCGTCGGCGAAGCCGGTCAGTCCGGCGACCAGGTGCAGCCCCTCGGGCACGGTCGGCGCGTCCTCGGCGAAGGTGTAGAGCTCCTCGGGGTGGTTCACCGTCCCCATGCTAGGCGGGCCGTCACGGTCCCCCGTGCGCGGCGGCCACGCCGACAGCGAACACCTGCTGGATAGGGTTGGCGCATGGTCCGACCGACGCTCTCCACCGACTCATCCGCTCCTTCCTCGATCGCCGCCGACGTCCTCGTCGTCGGGGTCCGTCCCGGGACGGACGGTGCGCCGGCGCGGGTGGTCCCGGGCGCCGTGGGACCGGTCGACGCGCTCGCGGACCTCGACCTCGCGTCGATCGGTGTCACCGGCGCGAAGGACCAGCTGGTCCGCCTGCCGGGCACCGGCGTCGCCGCGGACGGGATCGCCCTCATCGGTCTCGGCACCGCCACCGGCCCCGCCGCGATCCGCTCGGCGGCGGGCAGCGCCGTCCGACAGCTGCCGACGGTCTCCTCGATCGCGCTCGCGCTCCCCACCGACTCGGACGAGCTCGTCGACGCCGCGCTCGAGGGTGCCGCGCTCGGCGCGTACTCCTTCACCCGCCACAAGGGCGCCGGGACCACCGGCCCGACCCGCGGCGACCAGCAGATCACCGTCGTCGCCCCGTCCGCCGCCACCGACGCCACGGTGCGGCCGGCGATCGTGGCCGACGCCGCGACGCTCGTGCGCGACCTCGTGAACACCGCGGCGGGCGACCTCGGCCCGTCCGACGTCGCCGACGTGGCCAGCGCGGTCGCCGAGGGCCTGCCGCTGACCGTCGAGGTGCTCGACGAGACCGCACTCGAGGAGCAGGGGTTCGGCGGGATCCTCGGGGTCGGCGTCGGCTCCGTGCGCCCGCCGCGGCTCGTCGTCGTCCGCTACTCGCCGGAGGGGGCGACCAAGCACCTCGCCCTCGTCGGCAAGGGCATCACGTTCGACTCCGGCGGGCTCTCGCTGAAGCCGGCCGGCTCGATGCTCGGCATGAAGACCGACATGACCGGGGCCGCGACCGTCCTCGCCGCGACCGTGGCCGCTGCCCGACTCGGGCTCGACGTCCGGGTCACCGCGTGGCTGTGCCTGGCCGAGAACATGCCGTCCGGCTCTGCGACCCGTCCGGGCGACGTCCTCACGCTGAAGAACGGCAAGACCGTCGAGGTCACGAACACCGATGCCGAGGGACGACTCGTCCTCGGCGACGGCATGGCCGCGGCGTCGCTCGAGCAGCCCGACGCGATCGTCGACGTCGCCACCCTGACCGGCGCGCAGGTCGTCGCGCTCGGTGACCGGACGACCGGCCTGATGGGCAGCGACGACCTCGTCGCGCAGGTCCGGGCCGTCGCCGAGCGCGTCGCGGAGCCGATCTGGCCGATGCCGCTCCCCGAGGAGCTCGACGCACGGCTCGCCAGCGAGGTCGCCGACATGGTCAACGCCACCGTCGGCAACCCCGCCGGCGGCATGCTGCTCGCGGGCAAGTTCCTCGAGCGCTTCGTCGGCGAGGGCATCCCGTGGGCGCACCTCGACATCGCCGGCCCGTCGGAGAACAAGGGCGGCGGGTACGGGTGGCTCGGCAAGGGCGCGACCGGTGTGATGGTCCGGACGCTCATCTCGCTCGCAGAAGAGCTCCAGGCCAAGTAGTAGGTTTGGTTCCGGTGGGGCAGCACGCTCGGCGTGCCCCCGCCGGAAACCAACGGGACGGGACCGGAACCACGCGGTCCGACCGTCGGACGCCGCCACCGCGGTGTCCACCGGGGTCCGATCGACCCCGACACGCACGAGGGAGTTGCACCAGGTGACGGAACAGACTTACGACGTCGTGGTCCTCGGTGGCGGCAGTGGTGGGTACGCCGCTGCGCTCCGGGCCGCCGAGCTCGGGATGAGCGTCGCGCTCATCGAGGGAGACAAGCTCGGGGGGACGTGTCTGCACCGCGGCTGCATCCCGACGAAGGCGCTGCTGCACGCGGCCGAGATCGCCGACGGCACCCGCGACGCCGAGAAGTACGGCGTCATCGCCGAGTTCGCCGGCGTCGAGGTCCCGAAGGTCATCGAGTACCAGCAGGGCGTCATCAACTCGAAGTACAAGGGTCTCCAGGGCCTCATCAAGGCGCGCGGGATCACCGTCGTCGAGGGCTGGGGTCGACTCACCTCGTCGAACACCGTGCAGGTCGGCGACCAGACCGTCACGGGCAAGAACATCGTCCTCGCGACCGGGTCCTACTCGAAGTCCCTGCCCGGGCTCGAGATCGGCGGACGCGTGATCACGTCCGAGACCGCCCTCCGCATGGACTACGTCCCGAACAAGGTCGTCATCCTCGGCGGTGGCGTCATCGGCGTCGAGTTCGCCAGTGTCTGGAAGTCCTTCGGTGCCGAGGTCACGATCGTCGAGGCGCTCCCCCACCTCGTCCCCGCCGAGGACGAGTCGATGTCGAAGCAGCTGGAGCGTGCGTTCCGCAAGCGCGGCATCGAGTTCTCGCTGGGCGTCCGGTTCCAGGGCGTCGAGCAGCACGAGAACGGCGTCGTCGTCACGCTCGAGGACGGCAAGACCTTCGACGGGGACATCCTCCTCGTCGCGGTCGGCCGTGGCCCCGTGACGCAGAACGTCGGCTACGACGAGGTCGGCGTGACGATGGACCGCGGGTTCGTCACCACGAACGAGCGCCTCGCCACGAACATCCCCGGCGTCTACGCCGTCGGCGACATCGTCCCCGGCCTGCAGCTCGCGCACCGCGGCTTCCAGCAGGGCATCTTCGTCGCCGAGGAGATCGCCGGGCTGAACCCGGTGGTCATCGAGGACAAGAACATCCCGAAGATCACGTACTCCGACCCCGAGGTCGCGTCCGTGGGGCTCTCGCAGGCCAAGGCCGAGGAGCAGTACGGTGCCGACAAGGTGGACTCCTACGAGTACAACCTGGCCGGCAACGGCCGCAGCCACATCATCGGCACCTCCGGTTCGGTGAAGGTCGTCCGCGTCGTCGACGGTCCCGTCGTCGGTGTGAGCATGATCGGCGCCCGGGTCGGCGAGCTCATCGGTGAAGCGCAGCTCGCCGTGAACTGGGAGGCGTACCCGGAGGACGTCGCCCCGCTCGTCCACGCGCACCCGACGCAGAACGAGGCGCTCGGCGAGGCGTTCCTGCACCTCGCGGGCAAGCCGCTGCACGCCCTGTGAACACCATGACCACCACCACGAACCACCCCTGCGAAGAGGAGTCCACCCGATGAGCGAATCCGTCAACCTCCCGGCGCTCGGCGAGAGCGTCACCGAGGGCACGGTGACCCGATGGCTGAAGAACGTCGGTGACCGGGTCGAGGTCGACGAGCCGCTGCTCGAGGTCTCGACCGACAAGGTCGACACCGAGATCCCGTCGCCGATCGCCGGTGTCGTGGAGGAGATCCTCGTGCAGGAGGACGAGACCGTCGAGGTCGGCACCGCGCTCGTGAAGATCGGTGACGGTACCGGTTCGTCCGACGGTGGGTCCCCCGAGTCCTCCGAAGCGTCGGTCGGCGCCTCGAACGAAGCGGCTGCCGACGCCGAGGAGCCCGAGGCCGCACCGAGCACCGAGCAGCAGGAGGAGGAGCGCGCGCCCGAGCCCCAGCAGGCCGAGCCCGCTCCGGCCGGCCAGACGCAGCCCGCCGCACCGCAGGCTCCGTCGGCCCCGCCCGCCGCGGCACCGGTCCCCCAGGCCGCTCCGGTCCCGCCGCCCGCTGCCGCACCGCCGGCACCGGTCCCGGCTCCGGCAGCAGCACCCGCCGCCGCTCCCGCCGCCTCTGCGCCGGCAGCGACCGCCGCCGTGCCGAACCCGACGCAGGACGCCTCGGCATCCGGCTACGTCACGCCGCTCGTGCGCAAGCTCGCGAACGAGCAGGGCGTGGACCTGTCGACCGTCACCGGCTCCGGAGTCGGTGGGCGCATCCGCAAGGAGGACGTGCTCGCCGCCGCCGCTGCTGCTGCGCAGGCTCCGGCCGCTTCGGGCTCGGCTCCGGCCGCGGCCCAGTCCGGCCCGTTCGTCGCCGAGGTCTCCCCGCTCCGCGGCACCCGCGAGAAGATGACCCGCCTCCGCAAGGTCGTCGCCGAGCGCGCCGTGCAGTCGATGACCTCGACCGCGCAGCTCACCAGCGTCGTCGAGGTGGACGTGACGAAGGTCGCGCAGTTCCGCGACGCGCACAAGGCCGAGTTCCTCGAGAAGACCGGTTCGAAGCTCTCCTTCATGCCGTTCTTCGCCCTCGCGGCGTCCGAGGCGCTCAAGGCCCACCCGAAGATCAACTCGACGGTCGACGCGGACGAGATCGTCTACCCGGAGACCGAGAACGTCTCCATCGCGGTGGACACCGAGCGCGGCCTGCTCACCCCGGTGATCAAGGACGCAGCGTCGCTCGACCTCGCGCGGTTCTCGCAGTCGATCGCGGACCTCGCCGAGCGCACGCGCAACAACCAGCTGAAGCCCGACGAGCTCGCGGGCGGCACGTTCACGCTGACCAACACCGGTTCGCGTGGCGCGCTGTTCGACACCCCCGTGGTGTTCCTCCCGCAGTCGGCGATCCTCGGCACGGGCATCGTGACGAAGCGTCCGGCGGTCGTGAAGGTCGACGGGCAGGAAGCGATCGCGATCCGTTCGTTCGTCTACCTCGCGCTGTCGTACGACCACCGGATCATCGACGGTGCCGACGCTTCGCGGTACCTCGTCGCGGTGAAGAACCGCCTCGAGGAGGGCAACTTCGGCCCGAACCTCGGGTACTGAGTCCGAGCTCGACACCGGACCAGCGTCACAGGACGGCCCCGATCCCACTGCGGATCGGGGCCGTTCCCGTTCGCGTCAGCCGAGCGGGATCGGGGCCGTTCCCGTTCGCGTCAGCCGAGCGCCGAGACGGCCGCGACCGTGAGTCCGGCGGCGACGACGAGGCCGACGACCACGTGTCGGAGCGGCACGCGCTGGTCGGCGCCGACCGGGAGGCCGCGTTCCACGGCGTCCCGGACCACCGCCGTGAGGAACGCGACGGCGCCATCGTCGGGGCGCATCGACTGCATCGACCGCCTCGACCGCGTCGACGAGGAGACCGGAGCGACGTACCCGCCGAGCAGGTCGTCCGAGGGAGGTTCCCACCGGACCGGCCTCGGGGCAGCGGTCGCCCGGACGACCGCCAGAGCTGCACGGACCGACGTGGCGTCGCCGTCGAGGGCTTCCGCCAACACGCCGTCGACCGTCTGGCGGTCAGGATCCCTGGCGTCCGTCCGTTCCCACACCACCCGGGCGGCGAGGACGAGGATCCGGTCGCCGGGCTGCACCCGTGCGCCGCGGACTGCTGCGCGGCGCCCCGCCGGCGGATCGTGGCGCGCGGGGGCGCTCGGAGCATCGCCCGCGGGGGCTCGCGCTGAGGGATCCGGCGCCCCAGGAAGTCGAGCGGCTGGCGGCCGGTCACAGAGCACCACCGCGCCGGCATCGTCCACCAGGACGTCGTCGAGGGTGGCCGCCCCGATGTGGACCGCTCCGCTCCGCTCCGCCGCGGCGAGTTCCAGGAGCGGCACGCTGAGGGTCACCGCCACGCCGGTCGTCAGCGTGCCGATCGTGTCGAGCGCCGCGGACAGCGGAGTTCCAGACGGCCGCAGGACGTCGACCGCCAGGCATCCGTCGGGGAGCCGTCCGACCGCGGCCACCGGCGCGAGGTGCCGGCCGCACCATCCCGTGCCGACCGTCGAGCGATCGGCGCACCAGGCGAGCACCGGCTGCTCGTCGTCGGTCGCGCACCAGCGGACGTGATCGGTGACCATCTGCATGACGACCACCTTGTCGGGAGGTGAGTCGCGCCTCCCGTCCGGGCCCGGTCTTGTGGAGAACGCTGTTCGCCCACAGCCGGACCACCGGAGGTTCGGACAGGTCGGCGCAGGCCGTATCCTGGTCGCATGGCACGCAGCAGTTCTCAAGGTACGACGGCGAAGGAGCCGGGTCGTCTCAAGCAGATGTACCAGGTCTTCACCATGACCCGTCGGGCAGACCCGAGCTCGATCTGGTGGTTCGCCCTCGCGTTCGTGGTCCCGGTGGTGCTGGGCGTCCTGCTCGCGCTGCTGCTCCCCGGTCAGAACTGGCTCGCGATCGTCCTGTGGATCGTCGCCGGCGTGCTGCTCGGCGTGCTGCTGTTCCTGATCGTCCTCGGTCGCCTCGCTGAGCGCGCCGCGTACTCGCAGATCGAAGGGCAGCCCGGAGCCGTCGGCGCCGTGCTGTCGAACTCGCTCCGTCGTCAGTGGCGCTCGAGCGAGATGCCCGTCGCGGTCCACGGTCGCTCGCAGGCCGCTGTCTACCGTGCGGTGGGCACCCCGGGCGTCGTCCTCATCACCGAGGGCCAGCGCGGCAACCTCAACCGCCAGGTCGACGAGGAGCGCCGCAAGGTGCAGCGCATCGTCCCGAACGTCCCGGTGCACGTGGTCCACGTGGCCTCCGGCAAGGACGGTGCGGGTGACGACGGCGTGACGCTGCACAAGCTCCCCCGTGCGATGAACAAGTTCAAGAAGGCGCTCAACCGGAACGAGGTCCTGGCGGTCGCGAACCGTCTCGACTCGCTGACGCAGAGCCCGGCCTCCGCGATCCCGAAGGGCATGGACCCGATGCGGGCGCGTGCCGGGCGTCCGCGCTGACCCAGCGCCCGCGGCGCCTCACCGCAGAACGCCCCCGACCGTGCCAGGTCGGGGGCGTTCTGCTCTGCGGGTGTGGTGCCGGCCGGACGCGCTCGGCGTGCCGGGCGCGGGTGACGCCGGGCGCGGGCGACGGCTGGCACACGTGACGGCGGGCACGGGCGACGGCTGGCACGCGTGACGGCGGGCACGGGCGACACCGGCCGCGGGTGACGCCGGGCGCGGGCGACACCGCGCGGTGTGACGCCCCCGATGCGACACCGCTGTTGTCGAACGACATCGGGTTTGTCGCACCCGCACGCCTGCAACGGTTGCACACGCGGGATTGCGACACCGCGGGTGTCGTACGACAGCGACGAAGTCGTTCGACGTCGACGCAGAGGACGGCGTCGCGCCCTGGCAGTCCCCCGCCCCAGAGGCGCCGCACCCGTCAGCGCCGGACCAACACCGTCCCCGCGATGCGGTCGTGCGCCCCGCGGCTGTCCCGGTCGATGATGAGCGCCGGCACGACCAGGCAGAGCAGCAGCGTCCGGACGACCGGCCGCCACACCCCGACGTAGCCGCCCCGCATCGGCACCACGCGGAGTCCGACACAGATGTGCCCGAACGACCCCGACAGCAGGCAGATGAACAGGATCTGCAGCGCGGCGAAGATCGCGATCTGGATCCACGAGTGGGTGATGTCACCGGAGCCGTTCACGGGCGACCACACACCGGTGACGTAGGCGACGAGGTCGGCCAGGGCGCCGTCGATGAGCAGTGCGACGACACGCCGACCGATGCGGCCGACGCTGCGGGGTCCTTCCTCGGGCAGGCCGAGGTCCTTGCCGGGCCAGCCGTCCGGGTGCGCGGACGACCGGGACCCGGACCCGCCCGACCCCGACGACCCAGATCCGAACCCCGACCCCGCGGCCCGGGACCCGGACGAGCCAGCCCCGGACGACCCGGAGCCGGACGAAGCGGACGACGGACTGGTGCTGCGGGCCATGCTCCAAGGGTACGGCGAACCGCCCGTCGTAACACGCACGAAACAATCCAGTCATGTCCGGGAAACTCGGTGTCAATAGCCTCGTCGGAGGGTGCACCCGCGGCACCTCCACATCACCCAAACCCCCTGGAGATCGACACATGTTCAGCGATTCCTCCGAGGTCCTGGCCTTCATCAAGGACACGGACGTCAAGTTCCTCGACATCCGCTTCACCGACCTGCCCGGTGTGCAGCAGCACTTCAACATCCCGGCGTCCACGGTCGACGAGGACTTCTTCTCGGTCGGTCAGCTCTTCGACGGCTCCTCGATCCGCGGCTTCGCCTCGATCCACGAGTCGGACATGCAGCTCATCCCTGACGTGACCACGGCGTACATCGACCAGTTCCGCGCCGAGCGCACGCTGATCATGATCTTCGACATCTACAACCCGCGGAACGGCGAGATCTACGGCCGTGACCCGCGCCAGGTCGCCAAGAAGGCGGAGAAGTACCTCGCCTCGACCGGCATCGCGGACACCGCGTTCTTCGCCCCCGAGGCCGAGTTCTACATCTTCGACGACGTCCGCTACTCGGTCACGCAGAACAAGTCGTTCTACTCGGTCGACTCCGAAGAGGGCGCGTGGAACACCGGCCGTGAGGAAGAGGGCGGCAACCTCGCCAACAAGACCCCGTACAAGGGCGGCTACTTCCCGGTCTCCCCGGTCGACAAGACGGCCGACCTGCGTGACGACATCACCCTCAAGCTGATCGAGGCGGGCTTCGAGCTCGAGCGCTCGCACCACGAGGTGGGCACCGGCGGCCAGCAGGAGATCAACTACAAGTTCGACACGATGGTCCACGCCGCGGACGACATCCTCAAGTTCAAGTACATCGTCAAGAACACGGCCGACCAGTGGGGCAAGGTCGCCACGTTCATGCCGAAGCCGCTCTTCGGCGACAACGGCTCGGGCATGCACACTCACCAGTCGCTGTGGAACGACGGCAAGCCGCTCTTCTACGACGAGAACGGCTACGGCGGCCTCTCCGACCTCGCCCGCTGGTACATCGGCGGCATCCTGAAGCACGCCTCGGCGCTGCTCGCCTTCACGAACCCGTCGATCAACTCCTACCACCGCCTGGTGAAGGGCTTCGAGGCGCCGGTCAACCTGGTCTACTCGGCCGGCAACCGCTCCGCTGCGATCCGCATCCCGATCACGGGCACGAACCCGAAGGCGAAGCGCATCGAGTTCCGCGCGCCGGACGCCTCGGGCAACCCGTACCTCGCCTTCGCCGCGCAGCTCATGGCGGGCCTCGACGGCATCCAGAACCGCATCGAGCCGCACGAGCCGGTCGACAAGGACCTCTACGAGCTCCCCCCGGAGGAGGCCAAGGGCATCCCCCAGGTCCCCGGCTCGCTCGACGAGGCCCTCGACGCGCTCGAGGCGGACCACGAGTTCCTCACGAAGGGCAACGTCTTCACCGAGGACCTCATCCAGACCTGGATCGACTACAAGCGCGAGAACGAGATCCTCCCGCTGGCCCAGCGCCCGCACCCGTTCGAGTACGAGCTGTACTTCGGCGTCTGAGCCTCCCCGCTCAGCAGCACGACGAAGGGCCCCGCACCGTCACCGGTGCGGGGCCCTTCCGCGTGCGGCGGTCGCGCCGCAACCCGAGTCTCGGTTCGAGCGACGCTTCTCGGGTCCCGTGGCACGAGATCGGTCGCCCCGCGCGAGTCTCGCGCCGGGACGAGCGCAAGCACGTGCAGTGGTGGTGACCGTCTGGAGGCGCGGTGCCGGTCCGCCGGGCCGGCACCGCGCCTCCAGGCGGTCGCCCTGGCACGTTCCTTCCCAGAACGCCTGCGATGGCAAGCGGAATCGGGCGTACCCGGCCGGATGAACCCGCCAGGTACGCCCGATTCGACCAGGTACGCCCGATAAGACACGCGACCAGGCACCAAGGCCCCCCGCGCACGCGAACGGGGCCCGCACCGCCCCGGCACGGACCCCGCTTCGCGGACGGCGGACCTACCGCGCGGTGGCCACCGCGTCGTACGTCCCCGCAGCGACGCTCACGGGTGCACCCGTGACCGGGGTGGGCCGTCCCAGGGAACGGACGGTCCAACCCGCCTTGACCCAGTCGGTGACCGGGAGGCAGTTGCGGGCGTCGATGACGAACCGACGCCCGACGATCGCAGCGAGGGCCGCGGGCGACGCCTCGACGATCTCGTCCCACTCGGTGAGGACGAGGACGACGTCGGCGTCCTCGATCGCACCCTCCATCGAGGCCGAGTAGGTGAGGGTCGGGAAGGACCGACGGGCGGTCTCCATCGCCTCGGGGTCCCACAGCGTGACCTGGGCGCCGCGCAGGTGCAGCGCAGCGGCCACGTTGAGCGCCGGCGAGTCGCGGACGTCGTCGGTGAGGGGCTTGAACGCCGCCCCGACCACGGCGACCCGGCGGTTCAGCACGGAGCCGCCGAGGGCCTCGATCGTCATGTCGATGACCCGCTCGCGCTGACCCATGTTGATCTCGTCGACCTGCTGCATGAGCCCGACGACGCGGTTCGCGCCGATCTCGTTCGCCCGGTACATGAGCGCCCGGATGTCCTTCGGCAAGCAGCCGCCACCGAAGCCGAGCCCGGCGTTGAGGAACTTGCGGCCGATGCGGGCGTCGTGCCCGAGGGCGTCCGCCAGCGTCGACACGTCGGCACCGGTGATGGCGCACATCTCGGAGATCGCGTTGATGAACGAGATCTTCGTCGCGAGGAACGCGTTCGCGCTGACCTTCACGAGCTCAGCGGTGGCGAGGTCGGTCGTGATGACCGGGGTGCCCTCGGCGATCGGTGCGGCGTAGACCTCGCGGATGACGGCGTCGGCCGCGGCCGATGCGCCACCCCAGACGAGGCGGTCCGGGTGCAGCGTGTCGTCGACGGCCTTGCCCTCACGGAGGAACTCGGGGTTCCAGATGAGTTCGGCGTCGATCCCGGAGGGGGTGAACTCGCGGACGATGCCGCGCAGCCGCGCCGCGGTGCCGACCGGGACCGTCGACTTGCCGACGATGAGCCCCGGGTGGGTCAGGTTCTCGGCGACCCCGCGGGTGGCGTTCTCGACGTAGGTGAGGTTCGCGGCGTGCGACCCGGCCTTCTGCGGCGTACCGACGCAGACGAAGTGCACGTCCGCCTCGGCCACGGCCGCGGCGAGGTCCGCCGTGAAGCGGAGCTTGCCGCTCGCGACGTGCTTCGTGATGAGCTCGGGCAGCCCGGGCTCGTAGAACGGGACCTCACCGGCGGACAGCGCGGCGAGCTTCGACGGGTCGACGTCCACGCCGATGGTCTCGAAGCCCATCTCGGCCATCGCGGCCGCGTGGGTGGCGCCGAGGTAGCCGGTGCCGATGACGCTGATGACGGGAGCGGGGCGGACGTCGGTGGCGTCCGGGCCGGTCTTCTTCTGAGCGGTCATTGCTTGACCTCCTGCAGGTCGTAGTCGATGTCGTTGCGCTTGATGCCGTCGGCGAAGGCCTGGAGGCTGTCCGCGCGGGAGTCGAGGCGCCAGTCGTTGGTGGTGCGGGTGCCGTCGACGATGGTGGTCGCGGTCTCGCTGAAGTACGCGAAGCCGATGATGTCGTCGTTCGCCGGGTCCGCGAGGGCGTCGAACAGTGAGTTGATCCACTGCGACTTCTGCGGGTTCGAGACGCTGCCCCCGGTCTCGGTGGCCCCGATCTCGTTGAGCACGATCCCCTTGCCGGGTGCGATCTGCCGGATCTGTGCGAGCGTCGCCCCGAAGGTGTTCTGGAACGTCGGCGACTCGGTGGCGTCACGGTAGTAGCCGCTCATGCCGACCCAGTCCACGTACTGCGACCCCGGGTAGTAGTTCTGCATGTAGTCGAGCGTCTGGTACTTCGTGTTGCCGAGCTTGTCGATGCGCGACGGCGACCAGTCCCAGATGGCGTACTGGTTCGCGCCGTTGTCCTGGAAGACCTGCCAGACGTGCTTCCACATGGCCGTGTACGAGCCGGCGGCGTTCTGCTGCTTCGCGGATTCCGACCAGTTGTACCACTGGCCGTTCATCTCGTGGTCGAAGCGGATGACGAGCGGCATGCCGTTCGCCTTGAGTGCCTGCGCGTACTTCGTCAGGTAGGCGTCGAACTTGCCGGAGATGACGTCCTCGTTCGTGTACCCGGGGACGTACGGCTGGTCGTTGCCGGTCTTGGCAGGGACGGACTCCCACGTCATGAGGGGCAGGCGGCCGTTCGCCCAGGACCGCTGGACCGCGCTGGCGTTGAAGTCCTGGTCGAAGCCCTGGAAGAAGCCGACCATGTTCGTCGCCTTGCCGACCTCTTGCGAGACCTGGTCGTACTCGGACCAGTTGAAGGGCGACTGCGAGGTGTAGAGCCCGTACCAGCGGGACTGCTGGGCGAGCACCTGGGCCTTGGTGGGCGTCGTGATCGGGTCGGTGCCGTCGGGGTCCTTCGACGGCCCGGTGTTCGGGTTCGTCGCCGGGCCACCGGAACCGTTGCCGGATCCGTTGCCGGAACCCGAGCCGTTGCCGGAACCGCTGCCGGAACCGGACCCGCTGCCCGAGCCGGCCGCCTCGGCGCCGGAGGCCGACCCACCGGAGGAGGACGCGCCTCCCGAACCGCCCTGGGCGGACCCCAGCTGGGACTGGAGCGACGCGATCTGCGCCTTGAGCTGCGCGATCTGGTCGCCGCGCGACCCGGCCTGCGCCGTCGAGGAGTCGAGCTTGCCCTCGAGCGCCCAGATCTCCTTCTGGGCTGCGGTGAGCTTCGTCTGGAGCTCGGCGGCCGAGATCTTCTTCTTCGGCGGGGTGACACCGAGCGCCTGGTGGACCGCGGTCGACACCGAGCCGGCCGGGGAGACCCAGACGTTCCAGGTGATGAGCCCGAGGACGAGGACGATGGCGGTGGTGCCGACTGCGGTGAGTCGTGCGTGCCTGCTGGACTGGGCCCACCAGGCACCTGAGGAGCGGATGAGGTCAGACAATGAGGAAGGCCTCCAGGGCGAAGACCGCGATGCCGATGCAGTACGGGATCGCGGCGTACGGGTTGTACCGGCGGACGCGTGCGGGGGCCGGAGCCGAGGCGCGAGCCGACTGCACCGCGGTTGCCGCGGTCCGTCGGGTCGCGAGCACCGTCGCGGTGGAGTTGGTGGTGGCGTCGGGCCCGAACAGGTCGTCGAACGCACGGTCGACGGCGCGCTGGTCCGGGGCGAGCTCGGGGTCGCCGGCGACGGCGGCCCGGGCGCGGTCCGTGGCGTCCACGGGTGCGGCGTCGATCGGGCTCACCGGCGTCTGCGCTCCGACGGCGGAGGGCTGCACGGCGTCCGCCGGGTCCTCCTCCATCGGTCCCCCGGCGTACGCACCGGCCCGGGTCCCCCAGCCGGACGCGTGCGCCAGGCGGAAGAAGCCGATGAGCCGGATCGGCATGAGGAAGAACGTCGACACGATGATGAACATCGGCAGGCGGAAGAAGTCGCTCGGCTTCTCGGCGAGGTGCCGCATCTGCCGGATCGCCATGCTCAGCACGGACGAGACCACCATGAGCCCGGCGACGTAGACGAAGCCGGTGGAAAAGCCATACTGGTGCAGGATCCCCTCGTAGAGGTTCGAGCCCTGACCGGTGAACCCGCGGTAGATCCAGCCCGCGATCACGCCGAAGAGCATGAACGGCAGGATGATGTCGGTGATGAAGAACAGCGCCAGGACCGGCGCGTGGCCGAGCATCCACGGGAGCATCCGCAGCGTGTTGTACTGCGAGCCGCGGGCCCAGCGGAGCTGCTGCTTGAACAGCTTCTTCACCTGGAGCGGCGCGTCCGTGTAGACCAGCGAGGTGTACTGGTAGACGGTCCGGTACCCCTCCTTGAGCGTGAGGTTCGTGAGCGTCCGGTCGTCGGACACCTCGAGGAACACGCCCATGAACTTCTCGTGCATGAAACGGTCCATGACGCGCATGAGGATGTCGCGGCGGAAGGCGATGGTCCGCCCGGGCAGGCAGCCGATCTGACCGAGCACGCTCTGCGCGGGCATCGAGTACAGCGCGCGGGAGTTCTCCAGCCAGTCCGCCCAGCGGGTGATCCAGCTGCGCTCCGGCTCGAGGATGCGCTGACGCGTGGTGACACCGCCGACGGAGGCGTCCGCGAACGGCTTGAGCAGCTCGTCGAGGGCGCCGGGGGTCCAGACGGTGTCCGAGTCGACGAGGATCGTGATGTCCCCGTTCGACATCTCGGTGCCGACCTTGACGGCGTTGCGCTTGCCCGGGATGGGCGTGTGGGTCCAGCGGACGAGTGGGGCGAACTCCTCGCAGACCTCCTCGAGCGCTTCGTTCCGCGCGCCGTTGATGACGACGATGATCTCGCCGGGCTGCTGCTCGACCATGCGGCCGATGACGTCGCGGAACAGGTCGAGCGGTTCGTCCACGACGGGGACGACGACGCTGGTGGTACCGGTGAAGGTGCCGGTGAAGGGGCGGTAGCGGGCGGACAGGACGACCTTGAGCAACCAGAGCAGCCAGATCACCGCGGAGTACACGGCGAACAGGTAGAACTCGGGGTGCCCGTCGACCATCTGCCGGATCTGCAGAATGAAGGTGAACATCGATCCCTGCTTCAACGTTCGAGGTGGAGATTCCGCTTCATCGGGGAATCAGGGTCGGTTCGGGTGCCCCCATTGACGCAGAACGTGCGCGTGCCCGCAACGCGACCCCCGTCCGGGGGCGTTACGGGCACGTTACGGGGTACACCGTGGTCCCCCTCGCCCTGGACAGGTCGTGTCCGCACTGCTGCTGACAGCACTCCGGTGGACTCGCGTGGTCGGTTCGAGCGGACTGGCGGCACTGACGTGCAGCCTGGAGGCACGGCTCGTCTCCGGTGGAAAGCCCAGGTCAGGAGGGGGTCGCCTCCTCCGGCACCGAACGTGTCGAGCGCAACAGGGCGCGTCCGGAGCGCGCTGGATCACGGTGCGATCACGGCCAGCGGATGCCCAGGGAACGGGGTACGCCGCGGCGGAGATCGGGGGACGCCCCGTGTTACGGGGAATTCACTGTCGAGGACGTGTCAACTCCGCGCGAAACACGTCGTCCCGGGCGTGTCGCGGGCGCCGGGCGGGGCGTCAGGCGCCGTAGAACTCGCGCTCGAACACCTGTCGTGCACGGCGCGTGATGCCCAGGTAGTCGTCCTCGAGCTGCGAGGCCGAACCCGGCGGGTACTCCATCAGCCGGGCGATCCCCTCGAGCTGCACCCGGTCGACGGGGAGCACGTCCGTGGTGCGCCCCGACCACAGCACAAGCGCGCTGCGGGTCCGGGAGGCGAACCGCCACGCCGCGCCCAACCGCTCGGCGTCCTCGGCTCCGACCAACCCGGCGTCGGCCGCGGCGGCGAGGGCGTCGAGGGTCGAGGTGGTCCGGAGGCCGGGCACCGTGAGGGCGTGCTGCAGCTGCAGGAGCTGGACGAACCACTCGACGTCGCTGAGCGAACCCCGCCCGAGCTTGAGGTGCCGTGCCGGGTCGGCGCCGCGGGGCAACCGCTCGGACTCCACCCGCGCCTTGATGCGCCGGACCTCGCGCACCTGCTGGTCGTCGATGTGCTCGGGGTAGCGCGTCCGGTCCGCCAGGTGCTCGAAGTCGCGGAGGAGCTGCTCGTCCCCCACGGCGCCCCGGGCACGGAGCAGCGCCTGCGCTTCCCACGTCAGCGACCACCGGGCGTAGTAGGCGCCGTAGGAGTCGAGCGTGCGCACCACGGGGCCGTTCTTGCCCTCCGGCCGGAGGTCGATGTCGAGCTCGAACGGGTGGATCGCGTCGTCGGTGAGGCGGGAGAGTTCCCGCACGATCGTCTGGGCGGCGCGTGAGGCCTGCTCGGGCGGGAGGTCCGCCGGTGCTCGGTACACGTAGAGGACGTCGGCGTCGGAGCCGAAGCCGACTTCCCGGCCGCCGTACCGCCCCATCGCGATGACGCCGAACTCGAGCCCGGGCGGAGCGTCGCGACGGGCCAGCGCGAGCGCACCGGCGAGCGTCGACTCGGTGACGTCGCTCAGCGCCGGACCGAGGGCGTCGACGTCGAGGTACCCGAGCACGGCGGCCATGCCGAGCCGGAGCGTCTCACGCCGTCGGACGGACCGGATGAGCGCTGCCGACCCGTCGACGTCCTGCCCGTGCCGTGCGGTCGTCGCCGTGCCCTCGGCCAGCAGGGACTCGATCGGGCGGGGGCGCAGCAGCGTGTCCGGTTCGTCGAGCCACGCCACGGCCTCGGGGAAGCGTTCGAGGAGCCCGGACAGGAACGCGGACTCGGACAGCACGGTGGTGAGCGAGTGCGCCGCACCGGACGAGTCGCGGAGCATCCGGAGGAACCAGCTGGACTCCCCCAGGGTGTCGCTCAGCCGCCGGAACGCCAGGAGTGCCCGGTCCGGTGCCGGGCCCTCCGCCATCCACCGCAGCAGGACCGGCAGGAGGTTCCGCTGGATCGCCGCACGACGGCTCGTGCCCTGCGTCAGCGCGCGGATGTGGCTCAGGGCGCCGGCGGGGTCTGCGAAGCCGATCGCGCCGAGACGGTCCACCGCCTGGTCGCTGGTCAGCACGATGTCGCCGTCGCTCGCCGCCACCGCCGAGAGCAGCGGCCGGTAGAACAGGCGCTCGTGGAGGCCGCGGACCTCGAGCTTCACGGCGCGCCAGCGGGTCTCCAGCGCGGACGCGGACTTCGCGAGACCGCTGGACCGCGCGAGGACCCGGAGTTCGTCCTCGTCGGAGGGCATCAGGTGCGTGCGCTGGAGCCGTCGCAGCTGGATGCGGTGCTCGAGGAGCCGGAGCAGGGCGTAGTCGGGGCCGAAGCGCGCTGCCTCGGGCCGTCCGACGTAGCCGGCCGCGGTGAGGGCGTCCATCGCCTCCAGCGTCGAACGGACCCGGACGGACTCGTCGTCCCGCCCGTGCACGAGCTGCAGGAGCTGCACGGTGAACTCGACGTCGCGCAGGCCACCCGGACCGAGCTTGAGCTGCCGGTCGACGTCGGCGTCCGGGATGTGCTCGGTCACGCGTTCGCGCATCCGTTGCACGGACTCGACGAACCCCGGGCGCTTCGCAGAGGTCCAGACGAACGGGGCGACCGCGGCGGCGTACCGCTGACCGAGGTCCACCGAGCCGGCGATCGGCCGCGCCTTGAGCAGCGCCTGGAACTCCCACGCCTTCGCCCAGCGCTCGTAGTACGCCACGTGCGAGTCGAGGGTCCGGACGAGCGCGCCGTCCTTGCCCTCGGGGCGGAGGTTCGCGTCGACCTCCCACAGGGCGGGCTCCGCAGCGAGGTCGGTGATGGCGTGGGTCGCCGCGATCGCCAGCCGCGTGGCGATGAGCACGGCACGGTCGGTGCCGACACCCGTGTCCGCGTCGTCGTCGCGGGTCGGCTCGGTGACGAAGATGACGTCGACGTCGCTGACGTAGTTGAGTTCCCGGGCGCCGGCCTTGCCCATCGCGATCACCGCGAGCGGCGTCGCGGCGACGTCGGCGGCCGGGAACGGGACCTCACGACGAGCGATCACGACGGCGGCTTCGAGCGCGGCGCCGGCGAGGTCGGCCAGGCCGGCGGCGACCGCGGGGAACGCCTCGGTCGGCGCGTCGTTGAGGACGTCGTAGAGCGCGATCTGGGCGAGGTGCCGGCGGTAGCGCACCCGGAGGCCCAGCCGGGCGTCCTCACCCCGGGCATCGCCGACCGCCGCGAGCAGGGACTCGGTGTACCGCTCCTGCGACCACGGCTCCGTGACGGGGTCGAGCAGGAGCGCGATCTCGGCCGGCCGCCGGTGCAGGAAATCCCCCAGTCCGACCGAGGCCCCGAGGAGCCGGACGAGCCGGTCCGTCGCGTCCGGGTCGGCGAGCACCGGACGCACCGCGTCCGGTGCGCGGTCGAGCAACCGCTCCAGCAGGCGGAGCGCACCGTCGGGATCGGCGGTGGCACCCCAGGACGCACCCGATCCCGAGAACGGGAGGGGCAGGTCGGGGCCGAACCGCGCCTCCAGTCCGGCGATGCGTTCCAGGCTCTCCGACAGCTCCGCGAAGCCCAACCGGGCCAGCTCGGAACGCGACGACGTCGTGCGACCGGACATGTCGTGGAGCTCCTGGTGGCTAGAGCGCGCCGAGGTTCGTGTCGAGTTCGAACGGCGTCACCTGGTCGCGGTAGGCCTTCCACTCCTGCCGCTTGTTGAGCAGCACGAAGTTGAAGACCTGCTCGCCGAGGGTCTCGGCCACGAGCTCGGAGTCCTCCATGAGGCTCAGGGCGTGGTCGAGGCTCGCCGGCAGCTGGCTGTAGCCGAGGGCCTTGCGCTCCGAGTCGGTGAGGCTCCAGACGTTGTCCTCGGCCTCGGGCGGGAGCTCGTAGCCCTCGTCGATGCCCTTGAGGCCGGCGGCGAGGAGCAGCGAGTACGCGAGGTACGGGTTCGCCGCGGAGTCGATGCCGCGGTACTCGACCCGCGCGGACTGGCCCTTGTTCGGCTTGTAGAGGGGCACGCGCACCAGGGCCGACCGGTTGTTGTGGCCCCACGTGACGAACGAGGGGGCCTCGTCGCCGCCCCAGAGCCGCTTGTACGAGTTCACGAACTGGTTCGTGACCGCCGTGATCTCCGGCGCGTGCTTGAGCACGCCGGCGATGAAGTGCTTCGCGGTCTCGGAGAGCTGGTACTGCCCGCCGGCCTCGTAGAAGGCGTTCTGGTCGCCCTCGAACAGCGACACGTGCGTGTGCATCCCGGAACCGGGCTGACCGGAGAGCGGCTTCGGCATGAAGGTCGCGTAGACGCCCTGCTCGATCGCGACCTCCTTCACGACGGTGCGGAACGTCATGATGTTGTCCGCCATCGTCAGCGCGTCGGCGTACCGGAGGTCGATCTCGTTCTGGCCGGGGCCCGCCTCGTGGTGGGAGAACTCCACCGAGATGCCGAGGTCCTCGAGCATGCGCACCGAACGGCGACGGAAGTCGTGGGCGCTGCCGCCGGGGACGTTGTCGAAGTAGCCCGCACGGTCGACGGGCTGCGGGCCGCCGTCCTTCCAGTCCCGGCTCTTCAGCAGGTAGAACTCGATCTCGGGGTGCGTGTAGAACGTGAAGCCGCGCTCGCTCGCCTTCGCCAGCGTGCGCTTCAGCACGTTGCGGGGGTCGGCGACGGCGGGCTGGCCGTCCGGCGTCGTGATGTCGCAGAACATCCGCGCCGTCGGGTCGATCTCGCCGCGCCACGGCAGGATCTGGAACGTGGACGGGTCCGGGTGGGCCAGGACGTCCGCCTCGTAGGAGCGGGTCAGCCCCTCGATCGCGGAACCGTCGAAGCCGATGCCCTCGGCGAAGGCCCCCTCGACCTCGGCCGGCGCGATCGCTACCGACTTGAGCGTCCCGATGACGTCCGTGAACCAGAGTCGGATGAACTTGATGCCCCGCTCCTCGATGGTGCGGAGCACGAAGTCCGTCTGCTTGTCCATTGACGCCCTTTCCGTGGTGCAGCTGGGGTGATCAGCCTATTGGTCTTCGTCGTCCCAGCGCTCGTTGTTCGCCTTGATGCGGTCCAGGGCGTGTTGCGCTTCCTCGCGCGTGCCGAACGGGCCGATGCGGTCGCGCTGCGGGGACTGCGGGCCCTGCTCGACGGCGTGGGTCTTCTCGTTGAACCACCACTGGGACTCGATGCGTTCGTCGCTCATACCGCCACCGTACCGACGCGACCGCCTGGAGGCGCGGTGCCGGTCCGCCGGGCCGGCACCGCGCCTCCAGGCGGTCACCACCACGGCGCGGGGCGGTGCCCGCCTGTCCGTGCGCGCGGATAGGGTGGTCGCATGCCCCGGGACGAACACGGACACCTGACCGCTGGCCGCATCTCCCCGCAGCGGGCCGTCCCCAAGGACATCGAGCGGCCGGAGTACGTCGGCCGGGCGCAGCCGGACGAGCTCGGGCACGGCGACCTCTACGACGCCGACGAGATCGAGCGGATCCGGACCGCCGGACGCATCGCCTCGCAGGCGATCGACGCCGTCGGCGAGGCCATCCGTCCGGGCGTCACCACCGACGAGCTCGACCGCATCGGCCACGAGTTCATCGTCGCGCACGGTGCCTACCCGTCGACGCTCGGGTACCGCGGGTACCCGAAGTCGCTCTGCTCCTCGTTGAACGAGGTCATCTGCCACGGGATCCCGGACGACACCGTCCTGCAGGAGGGCGACCTCGTCAACATCGACATCACCGCCTACAAGGACGGGATGCACGGGGACACCAACCGCACGTTCGTCGTCGGCGAGGCCTCGCAGGAGGTCACCGACCTGGTCGACCGCACCCGCACCGCCATGGAACGCGGGATCAAGGCCGTTGCCCCGGGTCGTCAGGTCAACGTCATCGGTCGGGCGATCGAGGCGTACGCGAAGCGCTTCGGGTACGGGGTCGTCCGTGACTACACCGGACACGGGGTCGGGCGGGCCTTCCACTCGGGGCTGATCATCCCCCACTACGACGCGCCGCAGTACGACACCGTCATCGAGGAGGGCATGGTGTTCACGATCGAACCCATGCTCACGCTCGGCGGGATCGCGGCGGACATCTGGTCCGACGACTGGACCGTCTCCACGCGGGACAAGTCCTGGACCGCACAGTTCGAACACACTCTCGTCGTCACCGAGCGCGGCGCGGAACTCCTCACCGTCTCCTGAACCCTTCCCTACCGAAAGGCTCCTCATGACCACCCTCGCAGTCGGCGTCGACATCGGCGGTACGGGCATTAAGGGCGCGATCGTCGACGTCAGCACCGGCGAACTCACCACGGACCGCATCAAGAAGGCCACGCCGGAGGGCGGCAAGCCGCAGGACATCGTCGCGGTGGCCGCCTCCATCCTCGAGGAGCTCGCACCCGCAGCCGAGGTCCCCGTCGGGGTCTGCTTCCCCGCGATCGTCCGGGACGGCAAGACCATGTCAGCCGCGAACGTGTCGAAGAAGTGGATCGGCTTCGAGGCCGAGGCCCTGTTCGAGAAGGAGCTCGGCCGCTCCATCCACTTCGTCAACGACGCGGACGCCGCCGGGTTCGCGGAGCAGCAGTTCGGCGCGGCGAAGGGCAAGGACGGCCTCGTGATCGTCACCACCCTCGGGACCGGCATCGGCAGCGCCCTCATCAACGACGGCGTGCTCATCGTGAACTCCGAGCTCGGGCACCTCGAGATCGACGGGCACGACGCCGAGACCCGCGCCTCGTTCGCCGCGAAGGAGCGGGACGACCTGTCGTGGAAGCACTGGGCGAAGCGGCTGCAGAAGTACTACTCGACGCTCGAGGCGCTGCTCTCCCCGGAGCTCTTCGTCGTCGGGGGCGGGGTGTCGAAGCAGTACGAGGAGTTCCTGCCGCTGCTCGACCTGCAGGCGGAGATCATCCCGGCGACGCTCCGCAACAATGCGGGCATCATCGGAGCCGCGACGCTGGCGGCGCGGAGCGCCTGAGCGCGGGTCTTGCTCGCGCGTGTCTTGCTTGCGCGTGCAGGTGTCATGGAATGCCGAAACGGGCGTACCTGGTCGAAGGTACGCCCGTTTCCGCCGGGTACGCCCGGTTCGCCCCGTCCCCGAACCCGGGCCCGAACCCGGTAGACTCGATGTCGCGAATGGGTCGGTGAGACGGTCGCGTCACTCCCCGGGAGTGCCGAGGAACGTCCGGGCTCCACAGAGCAGGGCGGTGGGTAACACCCACCCGGAGCAATCCGCGAGACAGTGCCACAGAAAGCAGACCGCCGGCGGCGACGTCGGTAAGGGTGAAACGGTGGTGTAAGAGACCACCAGGGGTCCGGGTGACCGGATCCGCTCGGTAAACCTCGCCCGGAGCAAGGTCAGACAGAGGACGCTGAGGCTGCTCGCCGAGTCCTCGGGTAGACCGCTGGAGGCCGACGGCAACGTCGGTCCGAGAGAGATGGCCGTCACCGCTGCGCGAGCGGCGGGACAGAACCCGGCGTACGGCCGGCCCATTCGCACCAGAGCCGCCGGGCGGGGTCAGGCGCGGGCGTTCGGGCATTCGCCGAGCGGGCAGAACGCGCCGCTCACGTTGGCCGACCGGGCACGACACGCCGCGCGCGTTCGCCGACCGGGCCACATCTGTCACGCTCGGCGTACCGCACCGGCCGATTCCGCCCACTCGAGCAGACGCAGTCCCGACTCCCGAGCGGGCATGACGCGCCGTGGGCGTTCACCGACCGGGCCACATCTGTCACGCTTGGCGCGCCGCAGCGGCCGGATTCGCCCGCTCGAGGTGCGGCGACCGGCGAGGCCGCGCCCCGGGTGTTCGCCGAGCGGGCGCGAGGCCGAACGCCGAGCGGGCACGAGCGCCGAGGCCCGAGCGGGCAGGACACGCCACGGGCGTTCGCCGAGCGGGCCCGATCTTGCCCGCTCGGCGCGCCGGACCGGCCGGATTCGCCCGCTCGGCGCGCCGGGACGGCCGGATTTGCCCGCTCGGCGCGCGCGCGGGGCGCGCGGACGGACGGGGGCCTAGAGCCCGGACTCCGCCGTGCGCACCAGGATCGCGTCGCTGTCCGGGCAGAGCACGACGTCGTCGGGCGCCGCACGGCGGATCGTCTGCAGGTCGGAGTTCGTCAGCGTCACGCCCGACGCCGTCGACACCCCGCCCTGCAGCAGCGACGCGCCGAAGCCGTACCGGGCACGCTGTCGGTCGTACAGCGCGAGGAGGTCCGCCGGCACCTTGGCCGCGACGGTGGCACGGCTCTGGACGGCGGACTCTCGGTCCGCTTCGAGCCGGGCGATCTCGGCGTCGCGCTCGGCGACGAGCCCGGAGCGCGCGGCTTCGACGTCCGCGAGCTGCGCCTCGATGTCGCCGACGCGGGCGCGGAAGCCGTCGAGGTGCTCCATGACCTCGAGCTCGGCCGTCTCGAGGTCACCGATGCGGCGCTGCAGCGAGTCGAGCTCGTTCTGGAGGCCGGCGGCGTCCTTCGCGCTGGAGACGTTCTGCAGCATGGTGGTGTCGCGCTCGACCCGGGCCTGCGCCGTTGCCGTGTCGGACTCGAGGCGGGCGAGCTCGCGCTCGGCGTCCTCGACGTCGCCGGTGGCGGCGGCCAGCTTGGCGCGCAGGCCCGCGGCGGTGGTGCTGAGCTCGGTGAGCCGGTCGCCCTTCTGCAGGGCCGTGATGCGGTGCGCGATGCGCGTCACGTCGTTGTCGAGACGCTGGACGTCGAGGAGGATGACCTGGTCCTCGGGTGCTGCCTTCATGGTCAGACTCCTTCGGTGTCGGGGGTGGGTTCGGCGGCCGGCAGGACGGCGAAGTCCCACGGGTCGGTACGGAGGTCGCTCACGGTGACCCGGACCCCGGCGGCACGGCGCAGCTGTTCGGCGGCGACGTCGAGCCAGAGCCACTCGGTCGCCCAGTGCGACGTGTCGACGAGCGCGGGGCCGCCGGTGAGCAGGGCCTGCTCGCGGAACTCGGAGGCGGGGTGGTGCCGGAGGTCGCTCGTGACGTAGACGTCGGCCGCGAGCACGGCGGGGTGCCCGAGGTACGCGTCGCCGGCGCCGGCGCAGAGCGCGACCGTGCGGACCGGCTGGTCGAAGTCGCCGGACACCCGCACCCCGGTCGCAGTGCTCGGGAGCAGGTCGACGAGGGCACGCGCCAGGGCGCCGAGCGTGGTGGGCTCGGCGAGGACGCCGACGCGGCCGATGCCGGTCGCAGGGTCGGCCCCGGGCTCGAGCGGACGCTGTTCGGTCAGGCCGAGGCGGTCGGCTAGGACGGCCGAGGTGCCGGTCGTGACGACGTCGGCGTTGGTGTGGGCGGCCACGAGCGCAGTACCACCACGCACGAGGGTCGCGAGGACGCTGCCCTTGACCGTGGACTCGGCGATCGTCGTCACGCCACGGAGCAGCAGCGGGTGGTGCGTCAGGAGCAGGTCGGCGCCGAGTTCGACGGCTTCCCGCGCGGTGGCCGGGACGGAGTCGACGGCGAGGTGCACGTGCTCGACGGTCTGGTCGGGGTCACCGGCGACGAGGCCGACGGAGTCCCACGATTCGGCACCGGCGGCGGGCCACAGGTCTTCGATCACGGCCTGGAGTTCGCGGAGCGTCGGCATCCCGTCAGTGTACCGAGCAGACCGTGCCTCCGAGGTGCCTGTGGACAGCGCGGACCACGGGACCGACCTGTGGATCAGCGGCGCCCGAAGGCCTGCAGGATGCGGGCGACGAGCCGCGACCACCAGCCGTCGGACCCGGTGCCCTGCTCGACCGCGCCCTGCTCGACACGCTCGGCCGACTCCCCCGCGGGGACCGTCGACACCGCCGGGGCTGTCGAGGCGGCCGGCGTCGCCGCTTCCGGCAGGACGACGGGCGTGCTGGCCGTCGCGCCCACGTGCGCCGTCAGCACGGCGGCGAAGGCAGCGCGGTCGATGACGGTCGGGCCGGTCGCAGGCTGGACGAGCGGCGTGGGCCGGGTGTTCGCGGACACCGGTGAGACGACCGGCGACACGACCGGGAGGGACAGCACGACACGGGCGGGCTCGTCGCGTCCCGCGGTGCTCGCCTCCAGTGCCGTGGTCGGCTCGGGCGCGTCGATCGCGTCGTCGACCTCGGTGGCCGCGACGAGCGCGGGCGCCGGTGCGGACGCGGCAGCTGCGGACACGATCGGGACCGCCACGGGACCAGTGGCCGCGCGCCGCGCCGCGGAGCGCTCCCGCCGGTCGGCCTCGGCCGCGGCGTCCGCGAGCAGGTCGGCGAAGACGGTGTGGGCGAAGGCGCGGGCGGCCTCCACCTCGGGGTCGGCGATGCCGGCTACCGTGGCCTCCCACGCGGCGAGGCGTGCGAGGTCCTCGTCGCGGCGGCGGACCTCGTCCTCGAGGATCACGATGCGCTCGATCGTCGTGCGGCCGCTCGACGCCGAGACCTCGACCGCGAGGTCCTCGAACCGGAGGGCGATGCGCTCCGGGGGCTCGGGGAACGACGGGGCGCAGACGGCCGCGTGCCGGGCGCGGTCACGGGGTCGACGGAAGGCTGAGTCGTCGGCCGACGCAGCGGGCTCGGCAAGGACAGGCCCGGCCGGGGCGGGCTCGGCGCTGACGGGCTCGGCCGGGGCGGCGGGAGGCGCGACATCCGGTCGCTGCACGGGTCCGGTGACCGGCGGGACCACGAGGTCCGACAGGTACGGTCCGCGCGTCGCCGGGGCGTCTCGGAGCCACTCCTCGAGCTCGCGACCGAAGGGGTCGACGAGGGGGGTGCGTGCACCGGACTGCGTTTCCATGGTCGGAGCATAAATATCGCGACCGCGTTCGTCGTGGACATCCGCGGTGTGTCGCCGGAGTCCCTGCCATATCGCCGAGAACCTGAACGGCGTGTCGGCGACGGGTCAGAGCGTGCGCTCGAAGTCGTCGAGCAGCGCCCGCCCGGGGTCCCACGAGCCGATGCCGCTGGCGACGTTGACGTGTCCGAGCGCCCCGACACGGATGACCTCGGCGCCGATCGCCCCCGCGAACCCCACGGCCCGGTCGGACGTGCAGTACGGGTCGTCGTCGCTCACGACCATGCGCGCCGGGACCCCCGCTCGATCCGCGTCCGCCAGCGCGGTCGGCGCCCGGAAGCCCCGCGCGGCCTCGGGGAACCCCGGCGCGTCCGGGTCGGGCGGTGCGACGAGGAACGCACCGGCCACCGCGGGTCGCCCGGATCCCCGCAACCACTCGGCGACGGCGAGGACGCCGAGACTGTGCGCGATGAGGACCGGCGGCTCGTCCGACGCCGCGACCGCACGGGAGATCGCGGCCGTCCAGTCGTCGGGCTCGGGTTCGCTCCACGACGACGGCCCGATGCGGAGCACCCGGCCCCCGCTCGCTGCCCGCTCGTCCTGCCAGAGCGTCTGCCAGTGCTCGGGGCCGGAGTTCCAGATCCCGGGCACGATCACCCACGGTCGAGGTCGCTGCACCCTCGAAGCGTAGCGGCGGGCCCCCGGGGCACGACCGGGATCAGCGGTGCAGCGTGTCGCGCGGGTACTCCGCGAACCGCGCCGCGTACGCGCCGGAGAACCGCCCGAGGTGCGCGAAGCCCCACCGCATCGCGACCGCCGCCACGGTGACCTCCCCCGGGGCCGACCGCACGAGTTCGTCGCGCACCCGGTCGAGGCGGACGCCACGGAGCATGGCGTTCGGCGCCGTGCCGACCTGGCGCTGGAAGGCCTGCTGCAGGCCGCGCACGCTGAGGCCGACATGCTCGGCCACGTCCGTCGTGGAGATCGGCGTGTGGGCGAACGCGTGCATGTACTCGACGGCCTTGCGGACGCGTCCGGTCGCACCCTGCGGCAGGTCGACGTCCGGCGCGAGCGTCGTGTGCGGGAACGTCCGGAGCAGCGCCACGGCGGTGTCGCGGGCGGTCTCGGCGAGGACGATCGGCGAGAGCGGGGTGGTGCCGAGCACGACCTCGGCGGCGCGGTGCACCTGGGCGTTCCAGCCGCGCAGGTCCTCGCGGCGCGGCGGAGCGGTGTGGTCGAACACGAGCGGGGCGGGTCGCGTGCCGTGCACCTCGGCGGCGACGCCCTCGAGGAACGTCCGCTCGAACTGCACCAGGCTCTGCCGCACGTCCTGCAGGTCGAACGCGAACGGTCGCCCGGTCGGGAACATCATCGGCGTCCCCGGGACGAAGGCGACCTCCTGCCGGCCGACGTCGACCGTGCCGCCGCCGTCGGCGAGCCACATGACGACGTACTCGTCCGCCGACTCGAGCTCGCCCACCATCCGGGCGTCGAAGCGCGTCGACCGGAACGACATCGTGTCGTCGCCGGTCACGCGGAAGCGGTAGCTGAACGGCCGCTCGGTCCGCTCGGCCCGGAACCCGGCGGCGGCGTAGGCGTCCTCGTACATCTGGATCGCCGCCGCGAGGTCGATCCCGGAGGTCTCGAAGCTGATCCTGGGGTCGGGCTCGGCGTTCATCGCCTGGATCGTGACACGACGGCACGGAACTGCTGTCCTCGGCCGCGACGCATTGCGGGTAACGGCTCTACCGCTGCGCGGTGCGGATGAAGCGAGACCGCCTCAGTGTCGCCCGCGCCGCACGATCCACCGGTTCCGGTCGTCCACCCGCTCGTACCGGAGGTCGTCGACGACCATCTGCACGAGGGCGAGCCCGCGTCCGCTCTCGGCGAGGGCGTCCGGCAACCTCGCGGTCGACGGGTCCACCGGGACCGGAACGCCGTCGTCGGTGAGGTGCGCTTCGACCTCGTCCGACCCGACGTCGAGGTGCAGGGAGCAGGACACCGCTCCACGGACCCCGCCGTGCTCGATCACGTTCGAGGCCAGTTCGACGAGCGCGAGCTCGAGCGCCATCCGGTCCTCGGCGGACACCGACGGTTCGGTGTCCCACACGGACGCCAGGAAGGCGTGGACCGCCGTGACGTCGTCCGGCGGGCACGCCATGACGAGGCTGTGCCCACCCACCGAGGTGCTCATGCCCAGTCGGTCACCGCGGCGTCCCCGTCCGGGTACGTGCGGAGGATCTTGTCCATGTTGGAGAGCTTCAGCACCATCTCGACCTGGTCGGACGGCGCCGCGATGCGGAGGTCACCGCCGGCCTGCCGCGCTGCCTTGAGCGACCCGACGAGTGCGCCGAGCCCGGACGAGTCCATGAACTCGACGTTGGAGAGCTCGATCACCACGCGGGAGCGGCCGCCGTCGACGACCTGCGCCACCGTCTCGCGGAAGGTCGGGGCCGACACCATGTTGAGGCGTCCGCTGCACTCGAGCACCGCGGATCCCGCGTCTGCCTCGTGTACGACGATGTCCATGTGGGGTGCCTCCTCGGTTCGGTGCGGCGTGCACCCTGCAACCTACCGGGTCCGCCTCAGGACGCGTTCCGGCCTCGCCGGGTGGCGACGACCTGGACGACGACCGCTGCGGCCATGAGCACCGCCATCACCGACCCCATCGCGAGCGCCGTCCCGCCCAGCGCGCCGGCGAGGGGCGTCCCGAGGCCCCCGAGTCCGAAGGTCAGACCGCCCTGGAGCGCCGCGGCCGTCCCCGGGTGCACCGCGCCGACGTGCTGCGTGCGCGTCATCGCCGCCGGCAGCACGAACCCCCAGGCTGCCGTCACCACCGCGAGCGACACCCAGACCGCGACGGCGCCGAGGCCGAGCAGCGCGGACGTGAGCACCCCGACGGCGCCGAGCGTCCCGAGCGCGAGGCCGAACGAGAGCAACGCGTCCTCGGAGAACCGGCCGACGACCCGACGGAACACCAGGGTCGTGATGATCATCATCGAGGCGTTCGTCGCGAAGACGAGCGTGTACAGCCCCTCCGAGAAGCCGAACTCGGTCTGGAACACGAACGAGCTCGTGGCGATGTACGCGAAGAAGCCGATCGTGGAGAGCACCCCGGTGAGCACGTAGGCGCGGAACCGTGGGATGGCCATGAGCTCCCGGATGCGCGCCCAGTTCGCCCCGAACCCGACCCCGCCGCGCGAGGCGTGCGGCAGTGTCTCGTGGAACCGGACGACGACCGCGCCGAAGAACACCGCACCCAGCACCGCGAGCACCACGAACATCAGCCGCCAGGTGCCGACGGTCAGCACGGCTCCCCCGGCCAGCGGCGCCACCACCGGGCCGATCGCGTTGATCGCCGCGAGCGTGCCGAAGACCTTCGCCATCCGCGGGCCGCCGACGACGTCGGACACCATGGCCCGGCCGGCGACCGCTCCGGCCGCTCCGGCGAGCCCCTGGAGCACCCGGGCGACGACCAGGACCAGGACGTCCGGCGCGAGCGCACAGCCGATCGAGGCGAGTGCGAAGACGGCGGTGCCGACGAGCATGAGCGGGCGACGCCCGATGCCGTCGGACACCGGGCCGGCGAGCAGCTGGCCGACCGCGAACGCGACGAGGAACGCCGTCAACGACAGCTGCACCGCTCCCGGCGACGTGCCGAGGTCGTGCGCGATCGCCGGCAGGGCCGGGATGTACATGTCCGTCGCGAACGGCGAGACGCCGACGATCAGGGCGAGCGGCAGGATCGGCGGCAGCGTCGTCGTCCTCGGGGTCCTGGTGCGCTCCGTCGTCACCGGCGTCACGCTACGCCGGTTCGAATCGATTCGACAGCTCGACGCGCGAACGGGCGCCACTCACGGGGTGGACGCGACGGTCTGGAGGCGCGGTGCCGGTCCGGCGGACCGGCACCGCGCCTCCAGACGGTCACCCCGTGTTCTGCAGGCCGGCGGCGACCCCGTTGACGGTGAGGAGCAGCAGCCGGTGGTCCGCGTCCGTCGGGTCCGTGCTGCCGGCGGTGCGGATCGAGCGCAGCGCGCGCAGCTGCAGGTGCGACAAGGCGTCCACGTAGGGGCTGCGCAGGCGGACCGCGCGGGCGAGGACGGGCCGGTCCTCGAGCACGTCGGAGCCGCCGGAGACCCGCAGCACCCAGTCGCGGGTGCGCACCATCTCGTCGAGCACCTTCGCCGCGAGGTCGTCACGGTCGGCCAGCTCGAGGTACCGGCGGGCGATGTGCTCGTCGGTCTTCGCGAGCGACATCTCGACGTTCTTGATCATCGCGCCGAACAGGGGCCACTCGGCGTACGCGGTGCGGAGGAGCGCCACGTCGCCGACGGCCTCGAGCGCGGAACCGAGGCCGTACCAACCTGCGAGGTTGATGCGCGCCTGCGTCCACGAGAACACCCACGGGATGGCTCGGAGGTCCTCGAGCGACTCGACGCTCAGCCCGCGGCGGGCGGGGCGGGAGCCGAGCGGGAGCAGCCCGATCTCCTCCATCGGCGTCACCCGGGCGAACCAGGGCGCGAAGCCGTCGGCCTTGACGAGGTCGTAGAAGGCCTGTCGCGACACGTCGTCGAGCTGCTGGGCGAGCTCGGCGAAGCGGCCGGCCGCCACGGTCGTGCGTTCCTCGTTCGAGGGCGACGACGCGAACAGGGTCGCCGACGCCATCTGCTCGAGGTGCCGGGCGGCGATGTCCTTGTCGCCGTACTGGGCGAAGATGACCTCACCCTGCTCGGTGAGCTTGAGCCGACCGTCGATCGAGCCGGCCGGCTGCGCGAGGACCGCCTCGTTCGCGGGACCGCCACCGCGGCCGAGCGAACCGCCGCGACCGTGGAACAGCGTGAGCTCGACGTCGTTCTGCCGAGCCCAGTCGGCGATGCGCGCCTGGGCGTCGTACAGCGCGAGGTTCGCGGACACCGGTCCGACGTCCTTCGACGAGTCCGAGTAGCCGAGCATGACCTCGAGCCGACGACCCGTGGCGGCGAGGCGGCGCTGGAACGCCTCGGTCCGGACGGCCTCGTCGAGGATGTCGACGCTGGCGTGCAGGTCCGCGAAGGTCTCGAACAGCGGGATGACGTCGAGGATCGGTGCGGCCTCGACCGAGCCGAGGGCCGCGACCGCGAGCTCGTGGACGTTCGCGAGGTCGGCCGCGGACTGCGTGAACGAGACGATGTAGCGGCTCGACGCGCGCACCCCGTAGCGGGACTGGAGGGACGCGATGGTCCGGAAGACCTCGAGGACCTCCTGGGTCATCTCGCTCAGCTCGCCGCCCGCGCGGATCTCGGCGAGGGCGTTCCGGTGCACCTGCGAGTGCTGCCGGACCTCGAGCTCGGCGAGGTGGAACCCGAAGGTCTCGACCTGCCAGATGAGGTTCTGCAGCTCGCCGTTCGCCGGGCGGGTGGCGCCGGCGGCGACGAGCGAGGACTGGATCGTCCGCAGGTCGACGAGCAGCGCGTCCGGGCCGTCGTAGGCGAGGGCCGCCTCGCCCCGGCGGGTGGCGTCGATGCGGGCGGCGACGAACAGCAGCGCCCGGCGGTGCGTCTCGTTCGGGGCGCGGACGCCGATGCGTTCCGCGATCCCGGGGTCGAGCGACTCCTGCGCGGCCACGAGGGCGGTGAGCCCGGCGTCCGCGGGGGTCTCGCTCGCGTCGAGCGTCAGGGTGCTGCCGATCCGGGTCGCAGCGCGGGCGAGCCCGAGGAGGATGTGCTCGGCCGCGATCTCGGCCGCCTGGCGGGTGACGTCGGCGGTCACGTGCGGGTTGCCGTCGCGGTCGCCACCGATCCAGGTACCGAAGCGGACGAAGGCTGGCGCGGTCACGGGGACGCGGCCGGCGTCGTCGCCCTGCAGCCGGTCGTCGAGCAGGCGGTACACCTGCGGGACGATCTCGAACAGGGTCTGGTCGAACACGCTCATCGCCGTGCGGACCTCGTCGAGTGGGGTCGGCCGGGTCGTGCGGAGCGGGGAGGTGCGGAGGAGCGTCGTGATCTCCTCGAGCAGCCGGCGCTCGTTCTCGGCGCGGGCCGTCGCGTTCGTGGTCCGGTCGCGCTCGTCGATGAGGTCCGTGATGCGCCGCACGCCCGTGGTCACCGCACGCCGGCGGGCCTCGGTCGGGTGCGCCGTGAGCACGGGGTGGAAGCGGAGGTCGCGCAGCCGTTCGGCGGCGGCGTCCTCGCCGACCTGCTCGACGAGCGAGGCGTAGGTCGCGGGGAACGAGTCCCCGGCGAGGCCGCCGTCGTCGCCGCGGTGCCGGAGCACACGGACGCGGTGGTGCTCCTCAGCCAGGTTCGTCAGGTGGAAGTAGGTCGTGAAGGCCTGCGCGACGGCCTCGGCCCGCTCGGCCGACATGGCCGCCACGATCGCCTCGGCGCGCGCCGCACCCTCGGCCTCAGCACCCTCGAACGCGTCGATCACCGCCGCGCGGAGGTCCTCCACGTCGCGCAGCAGGTCCGCGCCGCCGGTCTCGCGCAGCACCCGCCCGAGCAGGTTGCCGAGGTACCGGACGTCGGAACGCAGGTCGCTGTCGACCGCTCCGCTGACGTCGTCCCGAGCGCGCCCGTGGCGCGTCGATCCATCGATCGCCGTCATGTGGTCCTTTCCGGGTCTGCCGGGAGTGCACTCCCGGTATCCCAGCAGCGTATCGGCCCCTCACCGCGGCTGACGACAACCGTCCGGACGGACCGCGGCACGGCGGGCGTCGGGCTCAGGCGACGACCGCGCCGTCGGCACCCGCGCGCCCCGGAGCGCCGGGAAAGGCCGGTCGGCGCGTCGCGTCGAGGTCAGCCAGGAGTCCGTCGTCGAGCCGACGGGCGAGCTCCACCTCTGCGAGGACACGCTCCCGCTCCTCGGCCGACCACGGTGCCGCGTCGAGCTGCGCACGGTAGGTGTCCTCGAACGCGCTCGGGTCCGCGACCTGGTCGAAGATGAAGAAGAGGATCCCGTTCGTCTCGAAGCCGAACTGGTCCGCCAGCACCCGCCCGATGGCGCGTCCGCCGGACAGGTCGCCGAGGGACCGCGTGTAGTGGTGCGCGACGAAGCCGCCGGGCCACTGGGCAGCGACCTCGTTGAGACGCCGGACGTACGCCGTGGTCGCCGGCAGCGGGCACACGAGCTCCTGCCAGTCCGGGCCGACCAGGTACTCGAGGTCCGCCCGGATCGCCGGCATCCGCGTCAGCCGCGCGGTGACGAACGGCGCGGCGACGGGGTGGTCGGCCATCCGTTCCGCTGCCCGCTCGAGCGCGGCGTAGACGAACGCGTACTGCCCGAGCAGGGCCGCGTACTCGGCGACGTCGCACCGGCCGCCGAGCAGGTCCTGCATGAAGCCGTCCCCCGCCGACGGACGCTGCGCCCGACGGGCACGCTGCCGCAGCACCTCGGAGAACGGGATGACCGGCGTGTCCATGAGGTAAGGCTAACCTCAGTTCGAACAACGTCAAGGATCCGAGAGGAAGCTCGCACCGATGAGCTCGAAACCGCAGCGCCCCCAGCACGTATTCGTCGTCGACCGCACGGAGCGCCTCTCCCCGCACATGGTCCGGGTCCACCTCGGCGGCCCCGCCTTCGACGTGTTCGTCGGCGGCGCCGATCCCGAGCGACTCGCCGCGACGGACAAGTACGTGAAGCTCCTGCTCGCGAAGCCGTCGCTCGGCCTGACGCCGCCGTACGACCTCGAGGCGCTGCGCGAGTCCCTCCCGAAACAGGACCGTCCCGCGCGTCGCACCTACACGGTGCGCGCGGTCGACCACGACGCGCGGACGATCGCGGTCGACTTCGTCGTGCACGGTGACGAGGGGCTGGCGGGCCCGTGGGCGGCGGCCGCGCAGCCCGGCGACCTGCTCGCGCTCTCCGGGCCCGGTGGCGGGTACACGCCGTCGTCCGACCCGGCCGTCACGCACGTGCTGCTCGGCGACGACAGCGCGCTCCCCGCGATCTCCGCCGCACTGGAGGCGCTGCCCGACTCCGCCACGGGCGTCGCCCTGGTCGAGGTGGCCGGTCCCGACGACGAGCAGCCGGTCCGCCACCCGAGCGGGGTCGACCTGCGGTGGCTGCACCGCGACGCCGCCGGCGCCGAGCCGGGCACGCTCCTGCTGGACGCGGCCCGGGCGCTGGAGCGTCCCTCCAGGCCGGTGGAGGTGTTCGCGCACGGCGAGCGGACCGCGATGAAGGCGATCCGTCGGCTGCTGCAGGACGACTGGGGGCTGGAGAAGTCCGAGATGTCGCTGTCCGCGTACTGGGCGCTCGGCCGCGCCGAGGACCGGTTCCAGGAGGAGAAGCGCGAGCCGATCGGCGTGATCTTCACCGAGTAGCGGCGGGCGCGCGGGCCGCGGCGGTGGTCGGGTTGGGGTCGAACCACGCGAACGACGTCGAACCAGCGTCGGCGAACGGTTCGATGTCGCTTCCGTGGTTCGGTGCGGCGGGTGCGCGGCACGGCGCGGCGGACGGGAGGCGCGGGTGCCGTCGGTGGGTCGGGCTAGCGTTCCGGGCATGGTCACCTCGTGCTGCGTCCCCGGGTGCGACGGACGGGTCGCCGCCGCCGACGGGCCACCGGTGCCGCTCTGTGCCGGGCACGTCGCGCTCGTGGCCGACTTCGCCGCCGAACACGCCGGCACCGAGGACGCCCTGCCCGGCCCGTGCCCGGTGTGCGGCTCCCGGATCGGCGTGCGCTACCCCTCCGCCGTCGTGTGCGCGACGTGCGAGTGGCGGTGGGGGGACGTGCCGGACGGCGACCTCGCTCCCCCGCGCCTCGACGTCGTCTACTACCTCCGGATGCGCGACGACTTCGGCGACCGGATCAAGATCGGGACGACGACGAACCCGCGGCAGCGCCTCGCCGCGATCCCGCACCAGGACCTGCTGGCCTTCGAGCGCGGCGACCGGACGCTCGAACGCCGACGGCACGAGCAGTTCGCCGCGACGCGGTACCCGGGCACCGAGTGGTTCCGGGTGACGCCCGAGCTGCTCGCCCACGTCGACGCCGTCGCGGCCGGGGTCGACGACCCGTGGGCCCTGCACGCGCGGTGGTCGAGCGAGGCGCTGGCGCTCCGCGGCTGAGACCAGGACCCGGGTCAGCGGGCGTAGGCGTCGACGAACAGCGCGCCGCGGATCTCCCGCAGCGTGTCGGCCAGGCGTCCGATGGTCCGGCCGGAGATGCCGGAGACCTCGAGGTCGTACGGCCCGAGTGGTTGCAGGCGCCCGGTGCGGATGCGGACGACCTCCCACCCGACACCGCGGACCGCGCGGTCCTTCCGGCGGTCGGTCTCCTGCCGGGGTCCGACGTGCTCGAGCCCGTGCCGGCCGGTGGAGTCGTACTCGATGGCGACGCGGAGTTCCGGGAGGATGATGTCCGGCCACGCCTCGACGTGGTCGAAGAACGGTCGGTCGAGGCGGATCGCGGAGTGGTCGAACGTGAAGTCGAAGCGTTCGGCCAGGGCGGTACGGAGCTCGGCTTCGACCGCGGACGCCGTCGCCGGGGCGCACGCGCTGGTGAACGACTCTCCGGAGGGCAGCCGGGGCGTCTTCGGGCAGATCGACCGGGGCACGGCCGGTGGACGCGGGCGTCGGGGCGCGCCGGGCTCCGGTCGACGCGAGCGACCCCGGCTCGAGGCGACCGCGCCCGCGGGCACGCCGAGCGACGGTGCGCCCCCGTTGGACGGCATCGCCGGCATGCCGCGCGACGGTGCTGCCGGCAGGGTCTGGCGACCGGTCAGCCGCACGACGCGCTGCGGGACCGGCACCCCCTCGGGCCAGTCCGACGGCAGCACGGGCCAGCGCTGCGGCTGCGCCTGGACCGCGCACTCCGGGCACCACACCGACCGTCGACGCTCGCGGCCCGGGCGGGACCGTTGTTCGGCGGGCGTCGCGACGAAGACGTGGCCGACGTCGCACTCCCAGGTGAGAAGCACCTCGGCCGCCGGCGGCACCTGGGTGAGGACGACGCCGTGGTTCCACTCCGGGTGGTACTGCCGGATGAGCACCGGGTACGACGCCCATTCGGCACGGAAGGCCCCGACGGCGTACGGCACCGCGACACCGCGCGACCACTGCCGGCGGCGCCACCACGCATCGACGGGTTCGGCCACGTCGTCACGCTAGGGAACACCACCGACACCCGACCGGCCCACGGCCGGGACACCGGTGCGGCGGTCAGTCCGACGGCGGCGCGACGAACGTGAAGCGCTCGGGCCCGGCATCGGACCCGTCGTCCAGCACGCGGATGCCCGACTCGCGGCACGCCGTCACGCCGTCGCGGTGGACGCGCTCCGGTCGGGGGCGCTTCGGGACCCCGGCTGCGCCGAACACCGCCCAGGCGTTCGCCGCCGAGGCACTGGTGAACCGCGTGCTGTACCGCACACCGGCGAACCCGGCCGCGTCGAACGCCCGCGCCCACGCCTGCGGCACGCGGTAGTCCCCCATCGTCTGGAGCTCGGCACCGACGCCGAACCGGACGGCCGCGGGGTGCGTGACGTCCGCGAACCGACGCCCGCGGGAAGCGCGGGCCGCGACCACGACCATCTCGCGCGCGCGGGAGACGAACACGGTGTTCGTCGTGAGGACGTGGTGCGCGAGGCGTTCCCGCACCGCGACCTCGACCGCGTCCGCCCAGTAGCAGGTGCCCCGGGGTACGGCGAGGTCGAATCGACCGCCGTCGACGCCGTCGGCACCGGGTTCGGTGCTCGCGAACCACCACGCCCCGCGGTCGTGCCGCTTCGCCCGGTAGAACGTGGTGCCGCGGGACTCCTCGGCCGGGAAGTCCGTCAGGTCGAGGTCGTCGCGCGGGACGCGCTGCGCGACGTCGTTGCGGTTCGGGCTCACGCGTCCGCCGCCCACGCGTGCGCCGCACGACGGGCCGCCGCGAGCACCTGCTCGGCGCGGCCGTCGCGGAGTGCCTGCGCAGCGGTGGTACCGCCGAACTCGTCCGCCACGGTGTTGAGCCACAGCGCGCTGCCCCACGGGTCGATCCGGTCCGGGTCGATGAGGGCGAGCACCTGCCGGAGGTTCGGGAGCGGCGACCCGGAGGCCCCGAACTGGAACGACGGGAACACCAGGCTGCCGTCACCGATCTTCAGCCCGATGAGGTCGCGCTTCGCGGTGGCCTTGCTCAGCGCCTGCCGGGTGACCCCACGCCAGGCGGCGAGGGACGGGGTGTCGTAGAAGGGCCCGATGAGCGCGTCCGCCTCGTGCTTGACGGCAGGGAGCGCCGCGACCATCCGGTCGGCCAGGAGCTCGACGTCGGTGTCGTCGGCGAGGACCCCGCCGATGCGCCCGAGGACGAACCGCTGCCGGAGGGTCGCGAGGAGGGCTTCCTCGGTGGGGCTGAGCGCGTCGACGTGAGCCGGTGCGCCAGCGTGGCCGCCAGAGCGTTGCGGGGTCGCCATGATCATCCTCCTGTCAACCGTGTCAACCCATTCTCGCTCGGGTCCGACAACCGTGTCAACCACGTCCGGGACGTTCAGTCAGCCAGTGCCCGGCGCACGTAGCCGACGATGGCGTTCGCGTGCCCGTGCCCCATGCCGTGCTCGGCCTTGAGCCAGGAAACGACCTCCATGTGCTTGTGGTCGTCGAGCCGGTCGACGACGAGGTCGAGCCACTCCTGCACCGGACGGCCGTAGGTCTTCTCGATGCTCGGGAAGTACGACGCCGGCCCCTGCACCTTCGTGCCGGCGGCGGGCGGCTCGGGTGCGGTCACGCGATGTGCGGTCATGGTCGTCACGATAGCCGCGCACACGAGTCACAGAACGTCATCCCCGCGTGCCACGTGACGTCGTGTTCCGCCCCGTGCCGGTGTGTTGCGGGTGCCGTTGTCGTCCTCCCCGCACCCCTCCTACGGTCGCCGCATGACCGAGATCACCGAGGCGCCCAGGCGCGGCGCGACCAGCGTCGGGACCGGAGCGGACGCGGACGACGCGCACCGCGCCTCCCGTCCGTCCGCCGCGACCATCGACGCGGCCGGACGCGCCGCGCTCGACCGCCCCGTCGTCCCGCTGCGCCACCCGCTGCGCTGGATCGCCGCCGCCCTCGTGCTCGTGGTGCTGCTCAACTTCGTCGAGACGCTCTTCACCAACGAGCAGTGGGGCTGGCCGGCCGTCGGGAAGTGGCTGTTCAGCCCGGCGATCCTGACCGGCCTGCAGCTCACCCTCGTCGCGACCGGGCTGAGCGCCGTCATCAGCTTCGCGGGCGGCGTCGTCGTGGCGATCGCGCGGCTGTCGCGGAACCCGGTGCTGTCCGGGCTCGCGTGGGGCTACGTGTGGCTGTTCCGCTCGGTGCCGCTCATCCTCGTCCTCGTCTTCCTCTACAACCTCGGCTCGCTGTACCCGACGATCGGCGTCGGCATCCCGTTCGGGCCGCAGTTCCAGGTGCCGACCGCGAACGTGCTCGGCGACCTGGCCATCGGCGTCATCGGCCTGAGCCTCAGCGAGATCGCGTACGCGTCGGAGATCGTCCGCGCCGGCGTGCTCGCCGTCGACCACGGGCAGCACGAGGCCGCGCAGGCACTCGGGCTCCCCCGACGGCGCCAGTTCGTCCGGGTCATCCTGCCGCAGGCGCTCCGGTCGATCGTGCCGGCGTTCGTGAACCAGGTCGTCGGATTGCTCAAGGCGTCGTCGCTGCTGTTCTACGTGTCGCTGCTCGACCTGTTCGGCGTGGTGCAGAACCTGTCGAGCACGTACCCGACCGACATCATCCCGCTGCTCGTCGTCGCGACGATCTGGTACCTCGCGCTCACGAGCGCAGTGTCGGTCGTGCAGTACTACGTCGAGCGGTGGACGGCGCGCGGGTCCGTGCGGTCGCTCCCGCCGACGCCGTTCCAGCGGCTGCGGGCTGCGGTCCGGCGCGGTGCCGGACGTCGGCCCCGGAACGACGGGAAGGCCGTCTGATGAGCGCAGCGATCGGCATCCACGGCGCCGTGAAGACGTTCGGCTCCCAGGTCGTGATCGACGGCGTCGACCTCGAGTTGGCGTCCGGGAGCGTCACCGTGATCCTCGGCCCCTCCGGCTCCGGCAAGTCCACGCTGCTGCGGGCAATCAACCACCTCGAACCCCTCGACCGCGGCGTCGTCACGGTCGGCGGCGAGACGATCGGCGTCCGCGTGAAGACCGGCCGCGACGGGGTCCCCCGGTACAAGGAGCTGCCCGAGCGGCACATCCTCCGACAGCGCTCCCGGATCGGGTTCGTGTTCCAGCACTTCAACCTGTTCCCGCACCTCACCGCGCTCGAGAACGTCGCCGAGGGACCGATCGCCTCGGGTGTCCCGGCGGCGACGGCGAAGGCGCGGGCGCAGACGCTGCTGGAACGGGTCGGCCTCGGCGACCGCGGGGCCACCCGCCCGCGGCAACTGTCCGGCGGGCAGCAGCAGCGCGTGGCGATCGCCCGGGCGCTGGCGCTCGAGCCGTCCGTGGTCCTGCTCGACGAGCCGACCTCGGCCCTCGACCCCGAGCTCGTCGGCGAGGTGCTCGGCGTGATCGCCGGCCTCGCCGAGTCCGGCACGACCCTCGTCATCGTGACGCACGAGGTCGCCTTCGCCCGCGAGGTCGCCGACCACGTCGTGTTCCTCGACCACGGCCGCGTCGTCGAGCAGGGCCCGCCCGCGCAGGTCATCGACGACCCGCAGCACCCCAGGACGCGCGACTTCCTGTCCCGCGTCCGCTGACGACTCCCCGCACACAGCACACCGACCCGACCCGACCCCGCTCGACCCGACCCCGCTCGACCCGACCCCAGGAGAACCATGTCCACGACCACCCCCGCACGCTGGCGCCACCGCGCCGGCGCCCTCGTCCTCGCCACCGGAGTCGTCGTCGCCCTCGCCGGCTGCGCCGCGAACGCCAGCGCCGGCACGGGCTCCGACTCGTCCGACGGCACGGTCACGATCGGTGCCGCGTCGAACGGCGCCGCGACCGAGACGAAGGTCACCGTCGCCGAGGACACGAAGCTCCACGACGAACTCCCCGCCGCCGTCAAGAAGTCCGGCAAGCTCACGATCGGTGTCGGCGCCCTGCCGTCGGGGTTCCCGCCGCTCGCGTTCACCGGTGACGACCAGAAGACCCTGACCGGGTCCGAACCGGACCTCGGTCGACTCGTCGCCGCGAAGCTCGGTCTCGACGCCGACGTCCAGAACGCCACGTGGGACAACCTCTTCGTCGGCATCGACAGCGGCAAGTACGACGCCGGCTTCTCGAACATCACCGTCACCGAGCAGCGCAAGGAGAAGTACGACTTCGCCTCGTACCGCCAGGACAACCTCGCGTTCCAGGTGCTCGCCGACTCGTCGTTCACCTTCGACGGGGACCCGTCCGTCCTCGCCGGCAAGACCCTGTCGGTCAGCTCGGGCACCAACCAGGAGAAGATCCTGCTCGGGTGGCAGAAGGAGCTGCAGGCGAAGGGCAAGGACTTCTCGATCAAGTACTACCCGGACGGGAACGCGATCAAGCTCGCGCTCGACTCGGGCAAGATCGACGCGTACTTCGGCCCGAACCCGACGATCGCGTACCAGAACACGCAGAGCAAGGGCAGCGCGAAGCCGACCAAGACCGCCGGCACGTACTCCGGCGCCGGTTCCTCGCTGCAGGGGCTGATCGCGGCGACCACGAAGAAGGACAGCGGGATCGCCAAGCCCATGCGGGAGGCGATCGACGAGCTCATCGACGACGGCACCTACGCGAAGTGGCTCAAGGCGTACAACCTGTCGAACGAGGCCGTCAAGCAGTCCGAGCTCAACCCCGAGGGTCTGCCGCTCGACAACAGCTGAACCGTGGCTGCGACACCGCACCCGTCCATCGACGCGTGCGGTGTCGCTGCATGTGCGCGCCAGGCCGCACGCGATGCGCAGGCCGCCCTGCCGTGCCCTTGACGCCGGGGACCCGCGCGGGCACGCTCGGCCGCATGAGCATCTTCATCACCTGCCCGGTCGAGAGCGTGCCGCGCGCGACCGCCTTCACCACCGCCCTCGGCTGGACGCTCAACGCTGAGCTGTCCGGCGACCAGGTGTCGTGCTTCGCCATCGCTCCTGACCAGTACGTGATGCTCGGCAGCCGTGAGATGTACGCGAGCGTCGGCGGCGTCGAGTCCCTGATCGGTGGACCGGACACGCCGTCGAAGGTCACGGTGTCGTTCGACCTCGGCAGTCGCGAAGCGGTGGACGACCTCGTGGAACGGGCCGGCGCCGCGGGAGGACGGAGCGGCGACACCGACGACTACCCGTTCATGTACCAGCGCCAGTTCGACGACCCCGACGGCTACCACTGGTCGCCGTTCTGGATGAAGCCGGACGCCGACGCGACGGAGTGACGCCGACGACCTCAGGCCGCGACTTCCGCGGCGGGGACCGCCGAGCCGTGCACGTCCGCCTCCGACCAGAGGGTGGTCGGGAACGCCGCGCGCACCACCGGCACCACCTCGGCGGCGAACCGCTCCAGCGTCGCGAACTGATCCGCCAGGGGCAGCGTCGTCGGCAACGACACCGACTGCAGGTCCGTGCCGAGCCGCTCGTGGAACCGCCCGATCTTGTCGACGACCTGCTGCGGGCTGCCGACCAGCGCCGGCCCCTCGGCGACGGCGTGGTCGATGTCACGGAAGGGCGTGTTGTTCCCGGGCACGTCGCGGCGGGCGACGAGTCCCTCGTACACCGGACCGTAGAGCCGCTTGGCCTCCTGCGACGTCGACGCGACGAAGATGCCGCCCGCACCGGCTCCGGCGCCGACGTACGGCCTCCGGTCGGTGTGCCCGGCCTCCGCGAAGGCACGGCGGTACCGGTCGACGAGCACACCGTAGGCCTCGAGCGGCTGGATGGCGTTCGCACTGAACAGCGGGTCGCCCCACCGTGCGGCGAGCTCGACCGACACCGTGGAGGATGCCGAGCCGTGCCACACGCGTGGACCTCCCGGACGGAACGGGCGCGGCAGCGTGGTGATGCCGTGCTGCGGGTGGGTGGAGGCCCCACCGGCCCAGTCCACCGGCGCCGGGCCCCAGAACGCCCGGAGCGCCGCGTACTTCTCGGCGAGCAGGTCCCACTGGTCGGCGAGGTCGAGCCCGAAGATCGGGTACTGCAGCACCTCGTTGCCCTTGCCGACCGTCAGCTCGAGACGACCACGGGAGAGCTGGTCGACGGTGGCGTAGTCCTCGGCGACCCGGACGGGGTCGAGGATCGACAGCACGGTGACCCCGGTCTGCAGGCGGATGCGCGAGGTCGAGGCCGCGATCGCCCCGAGGAGCACGGTCGGCGCGGCGGACAGGAACGGACCGGCGTGCCGCTCCCCCACGGCGAAGGAGTCGAACCCGAGCTCCTCCACGAACCGGGCGGTCTCGACCACCGATGCCAAGCGCTCCGACGGCGGCACGATGTGCCCGGTGACCGGGTCCTCCTGGTAGGGGACGATGTCGAGCAGTTGGAACCGCATCAGCGCACCGCCACCGCGGGCTCCGGGGCGTCCGCGCGCCGGGCCCACTCCGCGGCGAGCAGCTCGTAGGAGCGCACGCGGGCGGCGTGGTCGTGCGTGATCGTGGTGACGAGGAGCTCGTCCGCCCCGGTCGCACGGCGCAGGGTCTCGAGCCGGTCGGCGACCGTCCCGGCGTCGCCGACGAACCGGGTCGCGATGCGGTCCGCCACCGATGCCGCCGCGGCGTCGTCCAACGGGTGCTCCCGTGCTGCGTCGGGCGTCGGGTACTCGACGGCCCCGACTCCGGAGCGGATGGAGTGCACCCACTGGCCGTAGCCGAGCGCGAGCTCCGCCGCCTCGTCCGGGGTCCGGCCGACCACGACGTCGGCCGACACGATGACGTGCGGGGCGTCGAGCACACCGGGCCGGAACGCGTCGCGGTACGCCTGCACCGAAGCCAGGACCGTGCCCGGCGACGTGTGGTAGTTCGCGCCGTACGGCAGGCCGAGCGCACCGGCGGTCCGGGCACTCTCACCTCCCGTCGACCCGTGGATCCAGAGTTCGACGGGTGCTCCGGTGGCGGGTGGCGCCTCGACCACGACGCCGTCTCGCGTGTACGTCCCCGCGAAGAGGGCTCGGATCACCGCAAGATCGTCTGAGAACCGGTCGACGTCGCCGGGGACCCGGCCGAGCAGTTCGCCCTGCAGCGCGAACCGGGAACGTGGCGCGATCCGGAAGTCGAACGGTGCCGGGACGAGCAGGCCGTCGACGACTTCGTCCTCACGCGGAGCGAGCGAGGGCGGCTTGGGTGTGCCGGGCGCGGGCGCACCGGACCGTCCGAGCCCGAGGTCGATCCGCGGCCCGTACAGGGCGGCGAGCGTGCCGAAGGTCTCGGCGATCTGCAGCCCGCGGACGTTGCCGACCAGGGTCGCCGCGCTGCCGACGCGGATGGTCGAGGTCGCGGCGGCCACGGCACCGATCACGATGTTCGGTGCGCTGCCGGCGACCCCCGGGTTGAGGTGGTGCTCGGCGAGCCAGTACCGGGCGTACCCGGCGCGTTCGGCGGCGCGGGCGAGGTCGAGGGTGTTCGCCAGTGCCGTTGTGGCGGTCGACCCGGACGACACCGGCACGAGGTCGAGCACGGACAGCGGGACAGCGCGGCCGCCAGCGCCGGACTCAGCACCCAGCGCGCCGGTCACGATGCGTCCTTCCACGCGCCGGTGAGCTGGTCGAGCCGGGTGTCCGCGCCGAAGACGATGCCGTGCACGTCCTTCGCCGTCGCGATGATGCTCGTCAGCTCGTGCACCGGCACGAAGTCGACCTGCGACGCGATCCGCTCCTGGATCTCGGCGAAGGTGGCCGACCGGGCCGTGGCGTCGGACTGGGACAGCTCCTTCGTGAACAGCGCGTCGAGCGTCGAGTCGGACGCCCCGATGGACTGCGCACCGCCGCTGGCGAACTTCGACCGGAGCACGTCACCGTCGGCCCGGGAGCTGTTGTCCCACGAGAGGTCCCAGTCGCCGCTGGTCAGGTTCGCCAGGTACTGCGGGACGGTGCCGCTCTCGAGGGTCAGGCCGACGCCGACCTTCTTCAGCTCCTGCTGGACGAGTTCGAGCGAGGTCTGGTTCGGGCCGAAGTTCGTGATCCAGATGAGCTTGAGCTGCAGCTTCTCGCCGTCCTTCGCACGGATGCCGTCCGAGCCCTTCTTCCACCCGGCGTCGTCCAGAGCCGAAGCGGCGGCCGAGGGGTCGTACGAGATGGCCGACGACGTGTCCGTGTACCCGGGCGTGGTCGAGCCGAGCACCGAGGTGGCGACCTTGAACAGGTCGTTCAGGGAGGTGTCCCGCACGGTCTTCGGGTCGACGGCCTGCGCGATCGCCTTGCGGACGGCGAGGTCGGACACGACCGCGCGCTTCTGGTTGAACGTCAGACCGAACACCTGCCCGGGGTTCGCCCGCGTGACGAGCTCGTACTGGGACTTCAGGGTGTCGACGTCGCTCGGCTGCACGCTCGAGATCGCGTCGAGCTGCCCGGACTGCAGGCTGCCGGTGCGGACGCTCGCCTCCGGCACGACCTGGAACGTGACCTTCGACAGGTGCGCGGCTCCGGAGTCTCCACGAGCGGCGGGACCCCAGTCGTAGTCCTTCCGCTTCGTCAGGACCGTCGAGGTGTTCTTCGTGTACGACTGCAGCGTGAACGGTCCCGAGCCGATCACGGCGGACCCGTCGGCGCGGTCGTCGAACGGCGTCTCGGTGGTCTTCGGTGCGACGATGCCGAGGGCGACGGTCGAGGTGGCGTTCGGGAACGCGGCGTTCGGCGTGGTGAAGTCGACCTCCACCGTGTCGTCGTCGATCACCTTCGTCTCGCGGTACCCGGAGAAGTACGCCGCGGCGGTGCTCGAGGCCCCGGCCTTCGCGATGTCGTCGAAGGTGTCCTTCACGGCGGTGGCGTCGAACGCGGACCCGTCCGAGAACGTCACGCCGGACCGCAGGTCGAACGTGAAGGCGGTCGCGTCGCTGTTCGCGGAGTACTTCGTCGCCAGCCACGGCTTGAGCGAGCCGTCGGACGGGTCCTGCCAGAGGAGCGAGTCGACGAGCTGCCGGGTGATGGCGAGCGTGTCGTTGCCCGCGCCGGTCCCGCTCGGGTTGAGCGAGATCGGGTCGTTGGCGATCGCGTACTGCAGCGAACCGCCGTCGACGGGCTTCGACGACGACGAGGACGACGACGTGCTCCCCGACGAGCAGCCGGCCATCACCAGTGCCGCCGCGGTGCTGGCCGCGATCGCGGCCACCAGACGGATCGGGGTGCGGTGGGTGGTCATGAGACTCCTTCTGAGGTGGCGAGGTGCCGGGATCGTCCCGGGATCGCGTCGAGCAGCGCACGCGTGTACTCGTGCTGCGGGTGGTGCAGGACCGCGGCGACCCCGCCGTGCTCGACCACGCGCCCGCCCCGGAGGACGGACACCTCGTGGGCGATGCGGCGGACCACGGCGAGGTCGTGCGAGATGAACAGGTAGGAGACCCCGAGTGCGTCCTGCAGCGTGGCGAGCAGCTCGAGGATCTGCGCCTGCACGGACACGTCGAGCGCCGAGACGGGTTCGTCGAGGACGATGAACGACGGGTCGAGCGCGAGCGCCCGGGCGATGGCGACGCGCTGCCGCTGGCCGCCGGACAGCTCTGACGGCCGACGCCGCGCGGCGGAGGCGGGCAGGGCGACGAGGTCGAGCAGCTCCGCGGCGCGGGCAGCACGCGAACGCCGGGTGCCGACGCCGAACGCCGCGAGCGGGTCGGCGATGATCGAGCCGACCGACAGCCGTGGGTGCAGTGCCGCGTACGGGTTCTGCTGCACGATCTGCGCGCGGCGCCGGTAGGCCCGCAAGCGCCCGCCGCGCGCGTCGGTCACGTCGTCGCCGTCGAACCGGACGGCGCCGGCATCGGCGCGTTCGAGCCCGAGCACCAGCCGCGCCGTGGTCGACTTGCCGGACCCGGACTCCCCCACCAGCGCGAGGGTGCGGCCGCGCGGGACGGTCACGTCGACGCCGTCGACGGCCGTCACACGGGCGAAGGACTTCCGCAGTCCGGTCGCGACGACGAGCGCTTCGCCGCTGTCGGACGGGAGGCGCGGTGCGGCCCCGTCGGCCGGGGACCGGTCCTCGACGCTGGTCGCCGTCACGGCCCGGCGCGCGTCGACGGCGCCCGTCACGTCGTCGAGGCTCGGGGCGGCGGCGATGAGCGCGCGGGTGTACGGCTCGCGGGGTGCGCCGAGCACCTCGGCGGGGGTGCCCTGCTCGACGATCCGCCCCTCGGACATCACGACGATCCGGTCGGCCCGGTCGGCGGCGACCCCGAGGTCGTGCGTGATGAAGAGGACGCTCGTGCCCCGCTCGGCGACGAGCCGGTCGAGGTGGTCGAGGATCGTCCGCTGGACCGTCACGTCGAGCGCGCTCGTCGGCTCGTCGGCGACCAGCAGCTCCGGGTCGCCGATGAGTGCGATGGCGATGAGCACGCGCTGCCGCATGCCGCCGGACAGCTCGTGCGGGTACTGCCGCGCGCGGAGGTCCGGCCGGTCGATGCCGGCGCGGCGCAGCTCCTCGACGGCACGCTCGTGCGCCTCGGCTCCGGTCGCGATGCCGTGGATCTCGAGCACCTCGGCGACCTGCGTACCGATCCTCGTGACGGGGTTGAGCGAGACGGTCGGGTCCTGCGGGACGAAGCCGATCCGGAGGCCGCGGACCGAGCGCACCTCGGCGTCGGACGCGGTGACCAGGTCGAGGCCTGCGGGACCGGCGGCCGTCCCGGCGAGCCGCACCGTGCCTCCCGTCAGCTCCGCCGCTGCGGGCAGGAGCCGCAGGACCGCGTGCGCCGTCGTCGACTTGCCGGACCCGGACTCGCCCACGATCGCGACCCGTTCGCCGCGGCCGACGTCGAGCGAGACCCCGTGCAGCGCGGTGCGCGCGTGCCGGCCGTGGCCGTAGGCGACGGTGAGGTCGCGGATGCTGAGGAGGCTCATCGGACCGCCCGCCGTTCGGTGTCGAGCGCGCGGGCGACGCGGTTGCCCGCGAGGACCGTGACCGCGATGACGAGACCCGGGATGGTCGTCAGCCACCACGACGTGGCGATGGAGTCGCGGCCGGTCGCCACGAGGGAGCCCCACTCCGGCGCCGGCGGCTGGGCGCCGTAGCCGAGGAAGCTCAGGCTCGAGACCGCGAGGATCGCGGTGCCGAACTCGAGTGCGGCGAGCACGAGCACCGGGCCGGCGGCGTTCGGCAGCACGTGCACGAGGAGCACCCGCCACCAGCGGTTCCCGTTCGCTGCCGCGGCCTCGACGTACAGGGCCGTGCGGACGCGGACGACCTCGGACCGCATGATCCGGGCGATGGTGGCGATGCTCGCGACACCGACCGCGACGGCGACGTTCACGGTGCCGAAGCCGAGCACGGTGACGATGGTGAGCGAGAGCAGCAGGCTCGGGATCGCGAGGAGGACGTCCGCGACCCGCATGAGCACGGTGTCGACGACGCCGCCGACGAACCCGGCGACGAGCCCGACGAGCGACCCGCCGACGAGCCCGATGAGGATCGCGAGGATCGCGGCCTGCAGCGTCAGGGCGGTCCCGTGCACGACCCGGGCGTAGAGGTCCCGGCCGAGCTGGTCGGTGCCGAACCAGTGCGCGGCGTCGGGGGCGGTGAGCTTCACCGCCGGCTCGGCGGCGAGCGGGTCGTGCTGGGTGAGGAGCGCCGGTACGAGGGCGGCGAGGACGACGAGCGCGAGCCACACCACCGCGACGGTGAGGGTCGGGCGCGCGACGACGGCGCGGAGAGCTGCGGTCGGTCCGCCGTGGGTGCCGGGGAGCGCGTCGGCACCGAGCGGGGCGACGCGGCCGACGGCGAGCCGGGTGGTCTCGGTCATGCGGGGACCGCCTTCGGTTCGGAGTGGGTGCTCGCCCCGGGCGTACCCGCGCCGGGTGCCGCTCCGTCCTGCTCGCGGAGCCGTCGGCGGCTGCCGGCGAGCACCACGCGCGGGTCGAGGAGCGGGTACACGAGGTCGACGACGAGGTTCACGACGACGAAGATCGCCGCGGCGACGAGCACGATGCCCTGGACGACGGGGATGTCCTGCCCCTGCACGGCCGTCGCGGTCACGCGGCCGAGGCCGGGGCGGGAGAACACGGTCTCGGTGACGACGGTGCCGGAGAAGAGCTGGCCGACGATGAGGCCGGTGACGGTGAGGGCCGGCAGTGCGGCGTTCTTCAGCGCGTGCCGGAGCTGCACCCGCCAGCGGCTCGCGCCCTTGGCGTACGCGGTGTCGACGTACGGTTCGCGGAGCGTCGCCACGAGGGACTTCGACAGCAGCTGGGCGATCGTGGCTCCGGTGGGGAGCGCCAGGGTGATCGCGGGGAGGACCACGGACGCGGGTCCCTCGCCGCCGAACGCCGGGAACACGTGCAGCCCGAACGAGAACCACTGCACGAGCAGCAGGGCGAACCAGAAGCCGGGGACGGCGACGCCGATCGGGGGCAGCTGGAGGAGGAACTGGCCGAGGGAGCGGTTCCGGGTCCACGTCGCGAGCACCGCGAGTCCGCCGCCGAACACGATCGCGAGGAGCAGGCCGGCGACGGCGATCTGCACGGTCGGTCCGACGGCCTCGCCGATGACCTCGGTGACCGGACGCCCGACGCCGATCGAGCGGCCGAGGTCGCCCGTCAGGAGCGAGCCGAGGTGCTGGACGTACTGCACGAGGACCGGCTGGTCGAGCCCGTACTGGTGCCGGAGCTGGTCGAGCTGCGCCTGGGTCACGTCGGTGGCGTCCGGCCCGAGCATGATCCGGGCGGGGTCGCTCGGCAGGACGTACAGGACGAAGAACGAGATCGTCCACGCCGCCCAGAGCACGAGCACGGCCTGCCCGATGCGGGAGAGCACGTACCGGGTCACGCCGCGACCACCGCCGGCAGCCAACCGAGCTCGGGCGCGACCCTCGCCGCGACGTCGGCGACGATCTGCTCGTACTCGTCGCCGGCGAACTCGTACGGCAGCTCGATGCGGAACTCGTCGACCTCGGCGAGGGTGGCGTCCTCGACGAGCTGCTCCACGATCTGCTCGGCGGGACCGACGAGGTCCGCGGAGAACAGGGTGCGACGAGGCCCCTGGGGAGCGGACTGGCGGGCGAGTCGCGATTCGTACCAGGACCGGTAGCGCTCTCGGGAGACCCGGTCGGCCGAGTCGGTCGGCACGACGCAGCGACCCCAGGCGACGCGGGGCGCGCGGCCCGACGGTAGCGCCGCCCGGTACGCGGCGAGCTGGTTCCGCTGCGCGGTCGCGTAGTCGTCGGTGCCCTCGCCCGAGGTGAGGTTGCCGATCAGCAGGTTGAGTCCGGCGCTGCCCGCGAACGCGGCCGAGCGCAGCGACCCGGCGCCGTACCAGACACGGTCCACGAGCCCCGGGGCGTGCGGCTGCAGCCGCGGCCGCTGGACGTTGCCCGGGCTCTGGATGACGGTGTCCTCGTCGCCGAGGAACTCCCCGCGCAGGTTGTCGACGAACCGGGTGACCCGCCCGTAGCCGCGGTCGAAGGAGCGCCAGTCGCCGTCGAACACCAGGTCGCCGAGGATGTCCTCGTGCGGCGCGCTCGTCGACAGCCCGACCTGGACCCGCCCGTGGGACAGGACGTCGGCGAGCGAGAAGTCCTCGGCGAGGCGGAACGGGCTCTCCCAGCCGATCGGCACGACCGCGACGCCGAGCTCGATCGTGCTCGTGCGCTGCGACGCCGCCGCGAGGAACACCGCCGCCGACCCGATGCCGTGCTCGAGGTGGCGGTGGCGGACCCAGGCGCCGTCGACGCCGAGCCGCTCCGCCGTGGCGAACAGGTCGAGCGTCGCCTCGAGTCCCTCGACAGGGGCGTCGTCGTCGAAGTTCCCCGGGACGAGGATGGACAGGCTCCGCACGGTCATGCCGACACTGCCTGGCGCTGGGTGATGGTCCCCGGCAGGCCGAGCGTCTCGCGGAGGGTCGCGCCCTCGTCGTACGACTCCCGGTACACCCCGCGCTCCTGCAGCAGCGGGACGACCCGGTCGACGAATTCGTCGAGGCCGTAGGGGTTCGTGTGCGGGACGACGACGAAGCCGTCGGTCGCGCGCTCCTGGACGTACCGGTCGATCTCGGCGGCGATGTGCTCGGGCGTGCCGACGAAGCCGCCGCGGGTCGACACCTGGATGACGAGCTCGCGGATCGACAGGTGCTCGGCCTCGGCCAGGTCGCGCCAGGACTGCACGAGCGCCGGCACGTCACGGGTGTGCCGCGCACGACCGCGGGTGATCGCCGCGCCCTCGTAGTCCGGATCGACCTCGGGCAGCGGGCCGTCGACGTCGTACGAGGACAGGTCGCGGTTCCAGACCTGCTCGAGGAACGCGATCGCGGTCGCCGGGCTGACCTGGGCACGGCGGATCGCGCGGGACCGCTCCTCGGCGTCGGCCGCGGTGTCCCCGATCGTGAAGGTCGCGCCGGGCAGGATGTGCAGCTCGTCCTTCGACCGGCCGACCCGCTCGAGGCGCTCGGTGATGTCCCGGTAGTACGTCTGCGCGTCCTCGAACTCGGTGTGCAGCGAGAAGATCACCTCGGCGTGCCGGGCGGCGAGGTCGCGACCCTCGTCGGAGTCGCCCGCCTGCACGACCACGGGGTGGCCCTGCGGGCTCCGCGGCACCGGGAACGTCCCGGTGACGTCGAACTGCGGGCCGTGGTGGTCGACGTCGCGGATCCGGGAGCGGTCCGCGAAGCTGCCGCCCGCTGCGGCGTTCGCCACGACGGCGTCAGACTCCCACGAGTCCCAGAGCTCACGGGACAGCTCGATGAACTCCGCGGCCCGGGTGTAGCGCTCGGCGTGTTCGAGGAACCCGCCACGGCGGAAGTTCGCACCGTGGAAGGCGTCCGAGCTCGTCACCACGTTCCAGCCGGCGCGGCCGTCGGTGAGGTGGTCGAGCGTCGCGAGCTGCTTCGCGAGCTCGAGCGGCTCGTTGAACGTCGTCTGCAGGGTGCCGACGAGCCCGATGTGCTCGGTGGCCCCGGCGAGGGCGGCCAGGATCGCGAGCGTGTTCGGGCGCCCGACGACGTCGAGGTCGTGGATGCGGCCCTTCTGCTCGCGCAGCCGCAGGCCCTCGGCGAGGAACAGGTAGTCGAAGAACCCGCGCTCGGCGTTCCGGGCGAAGTGCTCGAACGACGAGAACGCGATCTGGCTCTCGGCCCGGTCGTCGCTCCAGATGGTCGTGTTGTTGACGCCAGGGAAGTGGGCGGCGAGGTGGACCTGACGCTTGGTGCTCATGCTGAGACCTCCACGGGAGCGGGACCGGAGACGGACGCGTACCGGCTGACCGCCGGGGCGATGCCGAGCCGCGTGCGCAGGTCGGCGGTGGGACGCGAGGCCACGTCGGCGCGGAGGCCGGCCGTGACGAGCGCGGGGACGAGCTGCCGCGCGATCGCGGTGCTGTCCACGGGGATGCGGAGGGGACGGAGGCGGACGCCGGCGAAGCCGAGGCCTCGGAGGTCGCCGATCAGCGACACGAGTTCCGGGACGGTGGTCGCGAGGACGGACGTGTCGGAGACGTCCGCGTACGGCGTGCCGGCGGCCTCGTCGAGGGCGGCGAGCTCGTCGGCCGCGGCAGCGGGCGACGATCCGATGAGCACCGCGAGGTCGGCGAGGACCGGGCGACGGACGTCGGAGCCGGCCGCCTGCTCGAGGTGCCGGATCTCCGACAGCAGCTCCCGCGCCTCCCGGCCGTCGAAGCCGGGCGTGACCAGCACGACGTCCGCGGTGTCGACGGCGAACGCGGCCGCGTCCGACCGGTGCGCCAGCGAGAAGACCGGCGGCCGGCCCTGCGGCGATCGCGGCACGATCGACGCGCCGTGTACCGAGACGTGCTCGCCGACGAACTCGGCGTTGTGGATCCGGTCCCGGTCGATGAAGCGGCCGGTCGTGACGTCGCGGATGATCGCGTCGTCGTCCCAGCTGTCCCAGAGGCGGGAGACGACCTCGGCGACCTCCCGCGCCTCCGCGAAGAGGGTCGACACGTCGTCGCCGCCGGGGCGGCGGCCGAAGAGCGCGGCCTCGCGGGTCGTCGGGCTCACCTGGATCCGCCAGCCGGCCCGGCCGAGCGAGACGTGGTCGAGGGTCTGGAGGCCCGTGGCGACGTGGAACGGTTCGGTGTGCGTCACCGAGACGGTCGGGACCAGACCGAGCGCGCGGGTCGCGGGGGCGACCGCGTTCGCGACGAGGAGGGCGTCGAGGCGGCCGACGACGGTGGTCGTGTCGAGGTCGCCGGACGAATCCACCGGGCCGGCGGTGAAGGAGTCCTCGATCGTGACGGCGTCGACGCCGAGACGGTCCTGCTCGACGACGACGTCGCGCCAGTGCCGGAGGCTGGTGAGTCGCTGCGCCGCGGGGCCGGCGGTGCGCCAGCCGGCGGGGTGCCAGCCAGCGCCCTGCAGGGCGGTGACGAGGGTGGTGCGGTCGGGCATGGGTGCGCTCTCCGTCGTGGGTGTGCGGTGGTCAGTGCTCGTGCGGGGCGGGGGCGGCGGCGTCGGCGCCGAACTTGAAGCCGAGGCGGCCGTGGGCGAACCCGCCGCCGGCGCGGATCGCCGTGGCGACCCAGGCGGCCTCGGCGAGCTCGGCCTCGTTCGCGCCGGCCTTGACCGCGCGCTGGCTGTGGCCGTCGATGCAGTAGACGCACTGCGTGGTGATGCCGACGGCGAGGGCGATGAGCTCCCGGTACTTCAGCGGGATCTCGCGCCCCTCGGCCTGGAACACCGACTCGTCGAACTGCACGAACGCCTTGAGGATGTCCGGGGTCTGCTGCTTGTAGACCTTCGTGAAGGTCTTGTCGTGCTCGCGGTCGAGGTAGTCGGTCATGACGGCGACGCTATGACCGGTCGGGCCCCGGGGCGACGGGTGTTGCGGAGCGTGAACGGGCGTTGCGCCGTGTGACGAGGAGTCTCTGTCCCGTGACGTCACGCGGCGTCACGGAGCGGGTGGGAGTCCTCGTCGACGCGCGGCGAGGCGGCCGCGCAGCGTCACGTCCTCGTACTCGCGGTGGAAGACACCGCGGCGCTGCAGGATCGGCACGAGCTCGTCGACCACCGTCTCGAGGCCCCGCGGGAACTCGTCGATCATCAGGTTGAACCCGTCGGCCGCGCCGGTCCGGTACCACTCCTCGATCGTGTCGGCCGCCTGCTCCGGCGTCCCCACCACGATGCGCGCGCCGTACCCGCCGAAGCCGCGCAGGACCTCCCGGAGGGACGTGTTGTGCGACCGGACCCACCGGACGACGGTCTCGTGGTACCCGAGCGAGGGGCCGTAGGTGACCGGATTGACCTCGCGGTCGAGGATCGCCGTCGGGATCGGCGCGTCCGGGTCGAGGCCGCCGAGGTCGGCGTCGAGGTGCGTCCCGAGCGCCCGCAGCGAGTACCCGTCCGGCGCGAGGGCCTCGAGTTCGTCGAACCGACGCTGCGCCTCGGCCTCGGTGCTCCCGAGCACGAGCGACAGGCCCGGGACGATCGTCACGTCCGCCGGGTCCCGGCCGTACGTGGCCGCCGCCTGCTTGACGGCACGGTAGTGCTCCCGGGCGGGCTCGGGCGTGAGCTCGACCGCGAAGACCCCCTCGGCGACGCGAGCGGCGAGGTCCCGGCCGTGCGGCGACCCACCCGCCTGGAACACGACGGGGTGGCCCTGTGCGGACGGCGGGACGGCGATCGCTCCCCGGAACCCGGTGAACTCGCCGTGGTGGTCCACGGGTTCTCCGGTCGCGGCCGACCGCCAGAGCGCCTGGACGAGGTCGACCACCTCCCCCGCTCGGGCGTACCGTTCGGGCCGCTCCGGGTTCGTCTCCACCCCGAAGTTCGCCGACACGGACCGGTCGTAGGTCGTGACCGCGTTCCATGCCACGCGTCCGCCGGACAGGGTGTCGAGCGACAGCAGCCGCTCGGCGAGGTCGACCGGGTCGTTGTAGGTGGTCGACGCGGTGCCGACGAGCCCGAGGTGGGTCGTCGCTCCGGCCATCACGCCGAGGGCGACGAAGGGCTCCAGCAGCCCGTACGCACGGACGTTCGGGTCGGAGAGCGCCGGGTGGTCGGCGAGGAAGACCATGTCGAGGAGTCCGCGCTCGGCCGTGCGGCCGAGGTCCTCCCAGAACCGCGCGGTGAGCAGGTCGGTCGGCTCGACGTCCTGCGTGCGCCAGGCCGCCGGCCGTTGGCCGAACCCCTGCAGGTTGACGCCGAGGACGAGGCCGGCGTCGGCGTCGGCTGCCGCCGTCACGCGCTCACCGTCCCGGGGACGGGCAGGCCGAGCAGGTCGCGGAGCGTCCGGCGGTCGGTCACCGGGCCGGTGCCGGCCGTCGGTGTGGCCGTCGGCCTGGAGGCGCGGCTCGGCTCCGGTCCGCCGGCCGCGGCCAGCAGCACCACCAGCGGGTGCGCCGCGCCACCGAGGACGAGATCGGCCGCCGGGTGGACGACGTCGTGCCAGACCGCGAGGACGGGTTCGCCCTGCCGACTCGACGGCGTGGTGAGCGGCCCCCGGACGCGGTAGCCGTCCGGTCCCCCGTCGTGGTCGAGCGGGCGGATCCGGTCCGCGTCCGCGAAGCGCCCGGTGGCCCGGTCGCCGATGATGCTGTCGAGCGGCCACGTGCGCCAGAGCCCGCGGACGACCTCGGCGAACTCGACGGGGTCGTGGTGCGCTCCGGTCGCGGGCAGCCCGTGGTCGTGCGCACCGACGACGAGCCCCACCCGGCCGTCGAGCACGTGGTCGAGCGAGAGCACGCGACGTGCGACGTTGTACGGGTGCTCCCGGGTCGGGGCAGCGGCGACGAGGAGCCCGTGCGTGGGCAGCGCCCGACCGAGGGCGAGCGCCGCGGTCGTCGGGTCGAGCCGGTGCCCGCGGCCGCGGACCGGGTCGAACCGGTCGGTACCGAGCGCGACGACGGCCGCGCCGGAGGCGCGGACGCGGTCAGCGAGCTCGGCGATCCCGCCGGGCCGCGCGACGGCGGCAGCGAGGTCGGCGTCGGGCACGGCCACGGTCGTCGGTGCTGGTGTCCCGGTCACGGGAGCTGTCGTACTCGGCATGTCGTTCCTCCAGTGCGTCCCCACCCCCGCGCTGTGCGCAGAGCGGCCCGCCACCATCGCCTCCCCTGCGTCCGTGGCGGGCCGTTGGGACGACCGTACGGGCCGAGCGGTGCCCGGCGGGCGGAGGTGTCGTCGGGTTGCGCCTCGTGACGGCGGGTTACGTGCGGTCGAGCGGGCTCGCGCCGTTCACGAGCAGGTCACCGACGATGCGCCGTTTGTGCACGCGCGGGTTGTGCGACGAGAGCGTGCGGGCGTTCCGCCAGTGCCGGTCGAGGCCGAGGGAGCGGAAGGTCCCCGAGGACCCGAGGGCGTCGAACACGAGCGTCGTCGCGTCGAGCACGGCGTCGGTCACGACGGTCTGCGCCTGGGCGACGGCGATCCAGCACCGCTCGAGGGCCTGCCGGAGGGCGGGGTCCGTCGACGGGTCCGCGCCGGTCGCCCGGAGTTCGGTGTGCCGGTCGACGGCGGCGTCCACCGGTCCGAGGCTCGCGGTGAACGCGGCATCAGCGGCGTACACCCGCGCGGCAACGGTGCCGATCACGCCGAGCAGCTCCGGGTCCTGCGTCGGGTCCGCGGCCGTGCCGTTGTGGTGCCCGCGCGCCCGGGAGCGCAGCGCCTCCACCCCCTCCCGGAGCGCCGCACGCCCGATGCCGACGAGGATCGCGTGCATGACCGTCTGGTAGTACTGCTCCTGGTACGGGTACCGGGTCGCGTACGGCAGGACCCGCTCGTCCGGGACGTGCACGTCGGCGTAGGTCACGCTCCCGCTGCCGGTGATCCGCTGCCCGAAGCCGTCCCAGTCGTCGCCGACCGTCACGCCGGGGTCCGTGGCGTCCACGAGCGCGACGAACCGGGTCCCGGCGTCGTCGAGCGCCAGCACGGTGATCCACCGCGCGTAGACGCTGCCCGTCGAGTAGAACTTCCGACCGGTCACACGCCAACCGCCGTCGGGGTCACGGGCGAGCCGGGTGGTGGTGTCCACGCCCGTGGTGTTCGGCGACTCGCTCCATCCGCCGCCGACGAACTCACCGGTGCCGAGCCGCTCCACGATCTGCCGGTCGAACGGGCTCCCCTCGGCGTGCACCCGGTCCTCGACGAACGAGAAGTGGTTCCGCCACACGTGCGCCAGGTTCGGGTCGACCTCGGCGATCTCCGCGATCGCGCGGAACACGTCCGACAGCCGGGCATCCACCCCGCCCCACCCGACCGGGGTCCGCCACCGGGCGAACCCGGCGTCGACGAGCCAGCCGAGCTGCTCGGTGGCGAGCCGTTCCTCACGCTCGCGCTGCCGGGCGTCGACGGCGATCCGGGCGATCACGGGCCGGATCGGCGCGATCAGTTCCTCGTAACGGTCGTCGGCCGGGATCTCACTCGGACACATGGCGGCACGCTACCGGCGGAGGGCCGCGGCGGCGGCCGTCGGTCGCAACGACGCGAAACCCGGCGCAACCCGACGTCACAGAGCGGGGTAGCGTCAGTCGGCGTGACGATCGACGACCTGACCGAACCGCTCGCCGGCCAGGGGTGGGTGCAGATCGGCGAGGTCCTGCTCGCGTTCGCCCTCGCGTCGCTCATCGGCCTCGAGCGGCAGCTCCGCTCGAAGAGCGCCGGCATCCGCACCCAGGCCATCGTCGGCACGGCGTCGGCCCTGATGCTGCTCGTGAGCAAGTACGGGTTCGGCGACGTCCTCGTGCCCGGCCACGTCGTGCTCGATCCCTCGCGCGTCGCCGCGCAGGTCGTCTCCGGCGTCGGGTTCCTCGGCGCCGGGCTCATCCTCACCCGACGCGGAGCCGTCCGTGGCCTGACGACCGCTGCCGCCGTGTGGGAGACAGCGGCGATCGGCATGGCCGCCGGCGCCGGGCTGTGGTTGCTCGCCCTCGTCGTCACCGCACTGCACTTCGTCGTGGTGTTCGGCTACACCGCCCTCATCCGCGCGCTGTCCCGTTCCGCGGAGCAGTCGATGACGTTCGACGTGGTCTACGACGCCGGCCGCGGGGTGCTGCCCGACGTCCTCGCCCTCGTGACCGCCGCTGGCTGGCGGGTCGCCCGGCTCGTCAAGCAGGAGACCGACCGGGCCGATGCCACCGCGGTCCGCATCGACGTCGCCGGTCGTTCCGAGGGCGCACTGCTCATCGCCCGGATCGGCGAGGTAGACGGCGTGCGGATCGTCGACCCCTCGGCCGCCGACGACCTGGAGTGACGCCGGGGCCTCGTCCTTCCTGATCCACGCCGAGGTCGTCGTCGACCCGGCGCGTGGGATCGAGTCCGGAGGCTGTCCGACGACGGTCGGCGGTCGGCGGTCGGGGGTCCGCGGTCGGGGGTCCGCGGTCACCAGACGATGCGCGCGAACTCCGCACGGAGGCGTCGCGCTCGCCCGGGGTGCACTTGCTCGACCCACCCGATCCGCCCGAGCAGGTGCGCCCGGAAGTCCGGGTGACCGGAGCGGTTCTGCGACGCCGCTCCGTGCTCCGCCGCGTTGTGCAGCAGCGCGTGCAGCCGGTCGACCTCGCGACGCCCGGGCGAGGGCCGGTCGTTCACGACGACGCCGGTGACGGACTGCCGCACGCCGCGACGCCGCACGCGGGTCTTCCCGGGGTTCAGCCGGTGGCCCTGCTCCGTGACGATCCGGTCCACGCCCCGGAGGAACGCGCCGGTACGGGACGCGAGCCGATCGTCACCGCTGAACGTCAGGTCATCGGCGTACCGCGTGTACACCGCACCGACCGCCCCGGCCCACCCCGCGAGTCGGGCGTCGAGGTGGCGGAGCGCCGTGTTCGCGAGCGCCGGCGAGGTCGGTGCACCCTGCGGGAGGTGCGCCGTGGCGAGCATCCGGCGGAGGGCGGCCCGGTCCTCGGGCGAGCCGCCATCGGGCATCGCGGTGAGGACGTGCGGTGGGACCCGGTGCGTGCAGACCCCGGTGAGGACGTGCGCGAGGGGCTCCGCGAACCCGGCTGCCCGGAACACGCCGTAGACCCGCGGAGCGGTGACGCTCGCGAAGAACGACGTGAAGTCAGCGGACAGGACGACCTGCTGCCCGGTGTGGAGGGCTGCGCTCGTGACGACGCCGCGGCCTGCGACGAACCCGTGCGCGGCGTCGTGCACCGGCAGCGCGGCGAGGAGCTCGTCGAGGATCGTCCGCTGGGTGCGGCGCAGCATGTCCATGGGCTTCTCGAGGAGGCGCGGTGTGCGTCCCGGACGTCGGACCCACTCGTACCGGTGGTGGTGCAGCGGGCTCGACGGACCGGGCCGGCGGTTCCACCCACGCGTGTCCGCGAGCCAGAGCAACCGGCCGAGGGTGAGGTCGAGCTCCCTGGCCAGCTCCGGCAGCGTGTCGACGAGTAGCCGGCTCGTGGTCTCCGGGCGGGCGCGGACGGCCGTGGCCCGTCGTGCCAGCACCCGCACCGGACGGTGGGCCTGCCGAGAGCGGTGCAGTTCGGCGAGTCGCGGCGACGACGTCAGCACGGCCGCGAGCTGCCGAGGGGCATCGACCGGGGGCCGCGGGTACGCCTCGAGCGCGGCCGCTACCGCCAGGCCCACGTAGGCGCGTTCGATCCCGACCACGGCCCACCCCGCCGCGGTGAGGTCGTCCGCTGCCCACTGCTCGGCGGTCAGGAAGGCATCGGCGAGGGCTCCGGCGACGACGCCGAGGGGCGTGGGGTTCCCGGGGGACCTGTCGGTGCCTCCGTGCGGCAGCGCGCGCGGAGCGCGCCGTCCCGCTCGGGGCGTGTCGTCCTGCTGGTACTGCGTGCCCCGGGGTGACCCCGGAGAGGTCGGCGCGCCACGCGCGCCGTCCGCCTCCCCCGGGAACTCCACGCGCTCACCCTACGGCGACCTGCCGACGGGCGGCACCCTAGGGTGGGCGGATGGTCTCCTACTTCCTGACCCACGCCGAGGTCGTCGTGGACCCGGCGCGTGCCATCGACTCGTGGGGGCTGTCCGACGACGGTCGGGCCCGGGCCGCGCGGGCGGTCGACGTCGCCTGGCACCCGGGCGTGCGGCGCATCGCGTCGAGCACGGAGCACAAGGCCGTCGAGACCGCTGCCGTGCTCGGTGCCGCGACCGGCATCGTCCCCGCGACGGATGCCGAGCTGGGCGAGATCGACCGGAGTGCCACGGGGTACCTGCCGTTCGACGAGTTCGAGGGCGTCGTCGACCGCTTCTTCGCCTCGCCCGCGGAGTCCGTGCGGGGGTGGGAGCGCGCGGTCGACGCCCAGGAGCGGATCGTGGCGGCCGTCCGGCGGATCGTGGGGTCGGGCGGTGGTGGCGGCGGCGCTGTCGGTGGTGACGTGACGTTCGTGTCGCACGGGGCCGTCGGGGCGCTGCTGCTCGCGGACCTGTGCGGCGAGCCGGTGTCCCGCGCGCTCGACCAGCCGGGCATGGGCAGCGTGTTCGCGTTCGACCCGGTGGCCTGGCGTGCGACGACCCGCTGGCGGCGGGTGCCGGCGCGCTGACGCCCCGCGCGGCCTCGGCCCCGGCGTGCCCGGCGGCCCGGCGTGCCCGGCCGCCGGGCACGTGCGCATGCAGCGACACCGCACCGGTCGATCGACGCGTGGCACGTCGCACGATGCACACGCACCCGGTGCACGCGCAAGTTCCGACACCGCACCCGGCGATCGACGCGTGGGATGTCGCACGATGCACACGCATCGCCGCGCCCGCCGCGCCCCGCGCCGGTCGCCCCCGCGCCCCGCCCGCCCGCCGCGTGCCGCGCCCCCGCCCCCCGCGCCTCAGGCCGGCAGCAACTCCCCCGCCTCGACGGCCACGTCGAGCCGGTTCTCCGCCGGCGGCAACGGGCACGTCGCGTGCACGGTGTACGCGCACGGCAGGTTCGTCGCCCGGTTGAAGTCGATCGTCGTCGCGCCGGAGGCGTCCGGCGCCGGCACGTCCAGACTCCGGTTCGCCGCGTACGTCGTCACCCCGCTCGTTCGGTCCGTGAACAGCACGTGCAACCCGTCCCCGTGCCCGTTGAACGCCAGGAGCGACTGCGGCCCGTCGAGGTCGAACGTCAGCACGCCCGGCGCCTCGTACACGTGCTGCAGCCCGTCGACGACCGACCCCACCGTGACCGACCGCGGCGTGTCGAACGGCTCGAAGTGCGCGTCGACGACGAACGCCGGGTCGGGTGCGTAGGAGGGCGTCCCCGGGTAGGAGACCCGCGTCGGGTTCGACGGGTGCCGCGGCCGGATCACGTCGTTGCCGCCGCGCCGGGCGACCTCGACGACCACCGTCTCGTCGCCGTCCTGCCACAGCACCGCCGTGCTCGAGCGCTCCGGCAGTGGACCGAAGCGGTGCGTGCCGGTGACGCGGACGCCGTCGACCTCGATCGACTCCCCGTCGTCGAGCACGACGACGGGGCCGTCCTCGGAGGTCGACCACGAACCGGGAGCGTCGTCGAACCGGTCGGGCGTCCCGGTCAGCCAGCGGATGCTCGTGATCGCCAGGAAGCCGTGCTCGTCGGCCCGGGCGCGCTCGTGCTCGTGGTGCCACGTGGCCCAGGCGTCGCGGAAGTCGGTGCTCATCCCTCGACCGTACGACCTCCGGCACGGAGGTCGCGACGCGACCCGTCTCGGTTCGTCACGCGGTGCGGTGGCGGCGACCCGCTCGGGAGGCGCGGTGCGGGTCCGACGTGCACCGCGCCTCCCGACCGGTGCGGGCCCACCGTTCGCTCACCAGGGGTGGGCGATGCTGCGGGCGCGGGGTCCGCGTCCCACGGCGCTGCGCGCCGGGAGCGGCGTGACGGGCGTACTGTCCAGCGCCGTCGCGAGCACGGCGCAGGCGGCGCCCCGGGCGACGGCGGCCTCACCGTGCGCGGTCGGCTCGACGGTGACGCGAGGCGCGCCGGGGAGCCGTTCGACGAGCCCGGCCCGGACCGCCTGGAGGAACACCGGGCCGCCGGCGATGGCCGCGCTCCCGCCGAGGACGACCTCGGTCACGTCGAGGAGCTCGACGACGTGCGCGAGCGCTTCCCCGAGCGCGGCGCCGCCGGCCGTGACGAGGCCGCGGCCGTCCGGGGCGGCGCAGAGTGCCTCGTAGGCGCTGCGGACGTCTCCGGGCAGGGCGGTCGGGGTGTCGGCGGGCAGGGTCCCGGCGGCGATCGCGCGCTCGACCTGCTGGAGCGGTTGGCATGCCTCCCAGACGGCGGTCCAGCGTCCGTGCGCGCGCACGGGCATGCCGCCGAACTCGCCGGCGTTGCCGGTGGCCCCGCGGACGACCTCGCCGCCCGCGACGACGGTCGCGCTGATCCCGTGGCCGAGCGTGACGGTGACGAGTCCGGTCGCGTTCGTGGTCGTCCACGCCTCGCCGATGCCCGCGGCGACGCCGTCCTTCTCGAGCACCACGGGCACGCCGGTGCGGCGGCGGAGTTCGTCCGCGACGGGGAGGCCGGCCCACCCGGGGAGCTGCACGGGGTCGGCGAGCGCCGCCCGTGCGGGGTCGAGGGGCCCAGGGGCGGCGAGTCCGATGCCGGCGAGCGCCCCGGCGCCCGGTCGCTCGCGGGTGAGTCGGGCGGTCATCGCTGCCATGGCGTCGAGGACCTCGGCGGGCCCGTGCAGCGGGTCGGTGTCGCGGTGTTCGGTGGCGAGGACGGTGCCGGCGAGGTCGACGAGCACGGCGACGAGGTGGGCGGGGTCGAGGTGGAGGCCGACGGCGGAGCGGGCGTCGGCGGCGATGCGGAGCAGGCGCCCCTGGTCGCCGGGCGGGGCGTCGCCGGGCGGCGCGTCGGCGGGCGCGACGCCGCCGGGCGGGGCGTCGACGGAGCCGTCGTGTCGTTGCCCCTCGCGGAGCAGGCCCTCGCGGAGCAGGCGTGTCGCGATGTTCGAGACGGTCTGGGCGGTCAGTCCGGTGGCCGCGGCGACCCCGGATCGGCTGACGGGACCGTGGCGTCGCACGACGTCGAGGACGAGGGCGCGGTTGAGCGTGCCGACCCGCGCGCTGTTCGTTCCGCGGTGCAGCACGGGGTGCCTCGGTGGTTGACGCGGCTCGTCCATGGTCCCTAGCATCGCACCATCTCGATTTCGTCAATCAATTGGATTGAATCGTGCGGTCACACCGACGTGACCACGACGAAGGGACGCTCGTGACGACGACGACACGATCCGGTACCGCAGCACCACCCCTCCCATCGCGGGACACCGCGATCGCTCCGAAGCCACGGCGGCGACCACGTGAGAAGCACCCGTGGACGGTCGCCGAGAAGCGCCGGCTCCGCATCGGCATCGCCTTCATCTCCCCGTGGATCATCGGGGTCCTGGTGTTCATCGGCTACCCGCTCGTGTACTCGTTCGCGATCAGCCTCACGCGGTACTCGGGCATGAACGGTGCGACGTGGGTCGGGTTCGGCAACTACGTCGCGGCGTTCATCGACCCCCTCGTGCACACCGCGGTCGGCAACACGGTCTTCTTCGCCGTGATCGCCGTGCCGGTCGGGATCGTGGTGGCCATCGTGATCGCCCTCGCGATGAACCAGGACGTCCGTGAGATCGGCTGGTACCGGACGGCGCTGTACATCCCGTCGCTCATCCCGACGTTCGCGCTGGCGTTCATCTTCGTGGTGCTGGTCAACCCGCAGACCGGCATCGTGAACCAGGTCATGAAGCTCGTCGGCATCCCGGCGACGAACCTGCTCGGCGACCCGACGACGGCGAAGCTCGTCATCGTCGCGCTGGCGCAGATGGGTGCGGGGAACGCGGCGCTCATCTTCCTCGCCGGCATGCGCGGGATCCCGAAGACCCTGTACGAGGCCGCCCGTGTGGACGGGGCCGGCCCGGTCCGGCAGTTCTTCGCGCTGACGCTGCCCCTGCTGTCGCCGGTGATCCTGTTCAACCTCATCACCGGGATCAGCAACGGCCTGCAGGTCTTCACCGAGGCGTACGTCATCTCGTCCGGCACCGGGGGGCTCGGCAGTCCGGACAACGGGACGCTGTTCTACATGCTCTACCTCTACAAGAACGCGTTCAGCTACGCGCAGCTCGGGTTCGCGAGCGCGATGGCGGTGCTGCTGTTCCTGGCCGGCGTGGTGCTGTCCGGGCTCGTGTACTGGCTGTCCAAGCGGTTCGTGAACTACGACGTGACCGGGGAGTGAACCGATGAGCACCGCCACCAAGACCTCCTCGATCGAAGCGGTCCGTCCGAAGGACCACCGTGAGGGTTCCCGCAACGCCGACGGCTCCGCTCGTTCGCCGTGGTCGTCCGTCCTCGCCCGCGTGGTGCTCGTCGCGATGAGCCTGCTCTTCCTCGTGCCCATCTACTGGATGGTCATCTCGGCACTGAAGGGCAACTCGGAGCTCGGCGCCTTCCCGCCGACGTGGTTCCCCCAGTGGCTCGACTGGTCGAACTTCGGCAAGGCCGTGAACGCGATGCCGTTCTTCACGTTCTTCCGGAACACGCTCGTCATCACCGTCTGCGTGACGCTGTTCTCGATGGTGTCGAACCTCGTCATCGCGTACGGGTTCGCGTGCATCGAGTGGCGCGGCCGCGACCGGCTGTTCTACGTCGTCCTGGCGACGCTGTTCATCCCGTTCCCGGTGACCCTCATCCCGATGTTCGACCTGTACGCGCGACTCGGGTGGATCAACACGTTCCTGCCCCTCATCGTGCCGTCGCTGTTCGGGTCGGCGTTCTACGTGTTCCTGCTCCGGCAGTTCCTCCTGCAGATCCCGAAGGACCTGCTCGACGCCGCGCGCATGGACGGCGCGACCGAGTGGCGGATCCTGTGGCGCATCGTGTTCCCGCAGGCGCGCGCCGCACTCGTCACGGTCGGCATCTTCGCGGCGGTGGGCGCCTGGAACGACTTCCTCGGGCCGCTCATCTACCTGCAGGACCAGAACGTGCAGACGCTCTCGATCGGACTGCAGGTGTTCCGACTCAACAACTCGCAGGACTTCCAGTTCAACCAGCTCATGGCGGCGTCGGTGCTCATCATCCTGCCGCTGGTGGTCCTGTTCTTCGTGTTCCAGCGGACGTTCATCAAGGGCGTCCAGATCGGGAGCTTCAAGTGACCAGCGCATTCGACCGACGGACCTTCCTCCGCAGCGCCGCGGCCGCGGGTGGCGCCGGAGCCCTCGCGCTCCTCGCCTCGTCGTGCGCCTCGGGTTCCTCGGGCAGCGGCAACCCGAACCAGGTCACCATCTGGGGCGTCACCGGGACGTTCGTGCCCTTCCAGACGAAGGTCATCAAGCAGTTCACCGCCCTCCACCCGGAGATCGACGTCAAGGTCAACGAGGTCCCGTCGCAGGGGACCGGTGACGCGACGAGCATCATCACCGCGGTGCGCGGCGGGACGGCCCCCGACCTGTGGCTCCTCGACCGGTTCAGTGCGGCGCAGTACGCGGCGATCGGGCTCATCGAACCGCTCGACGACCTCATCGAGGAGTTCGAGGACCAGCCGAAGGACGAGTTCCTCGCGCAGTGGCTCGGGTTCACCGTCGGCGAGGTCACCTACGAGGGCAAGACGTACGGGCTCCCCCACGACACCGATGCCCGCGGGATGTTCGTGAACCGGAAGATGCTCAAGGGTGCCGGGATCGACCCGGACGAGTTCGACTGGGAGCACAACGGTCCGGCGACGTTCGACCGCGTGTGGGAGGTCAGCGAGAAGCTCACGAAGAAGTCCGGCGGCAACTACACCCACACTGGCCTGCTCCCCTGGTACGGCGAGGGGTGGCCGTTCACCTGGGGCCTCGGTCTCGGGGCGTCGTACTTCGACCAGCAGGACTCGAAGATGACGATGGACTCGAAGCGCGTCCGGAGCATCTTCGAGTTCTACGAGGACTGGGCGCACCGGTACGGCTACAAGGCCGCCGACACCTTCATCGCCACCTACGAGCCGACCGGGCACCCGCCGGGGCAGACCGCGTTCATGGCCGACCGGATGGCGTTCATGGTCAGCGTGCCCTCGACGATCCAGACGTTCGACAACTACGGCCCGAAGGACCTCGACTGGGGAACCGCGTACCTGCCCGTGCAGGCGGCCGAGGACCCCAAGTACACGTGGTCTGGCGGCTTCGCGCTCTGCATGCCGAAGGGGTCGAAGAAGAACCGGGCCGTGTGGGAGCTCATGAAGTACTTCACGAGCAAGCGCGGCCAGGAGACCTACATGGTCCCCGCGACGAGCGTGCCCTCGAACATCTCCGCGCTCAAGGACCCGAAGAGCTCCGCGAAGTCGATCCGGTTCTTCGTCGAGTCGATGGGCGCCTCCACCTGCCGTCCGCCGCTGCCGGTCGGTGGCGCGTGGTGGGACTCGCTCGCCGACGCGCGGTCGAGCGTCCTGCTCGGCACCGCCAGCCCGCAAGAGGCCGTCGAGCGTGCCCAGAACCGGGTCGACCCGATGATGCAGACCTACTCCCCCTTCAAGCTGCCCAAGGACTACGACAAGGTCCGGATCTGATCCGGGCCCGACGAAAGGACCACCACCGTGCCCACCACCCCCCTCCGCGTCGCCGTGCTCGGCTTCTGGCACGTCCACGCCGGCGACTACGCCCGCCAGGCCGTCGAGCACCCCGGCACCGAGCTCGTCGCCGCCTGGGACGACGACCCCGAGCGCGGCCGCGAGGGCGCCGACCGCTTCGGTGTCGAGTACACCGACGACCTCGACGCCCTGCTCGCCCGCGACGACGTCGACGCGGTGACCATCACCACCTCGACGAACGTCCACCACGACGTCATCACCCGAGCCGCCCGCGCCGGCAAGCACGTCTTCACCGAGAAGCTCCTCGCGCCCACGGTCGAGGAGTGCGAGGACCTCGTCGCCACCTGCGATGCCGCCGGCGTCGCCCTCGTCGTCTCGCTCCCCCGGCTGTACCACGGCTACACCGCCGCCATCCAGCGGGAGCTCGACGCCGGTCGGCTCGGCGACGTGGACCACGCCCGCGTCCGGTTGTCGCACGACGGCGCGATCGCACCGTGGCTGCCCGAGCGCTTCTTCGACCCCGAGACCGCGATCGGCGGCGCCCTCACCGACCTCGGCTGCCACCCCGTCTACCTGACGCAGCTCTTCCTCGGCGCCCGCCCCGACACCGTGCAGGCCGTGTACCGGTCCGTCACCGGTCGCGCGGTCGAGGACCACGCCGTCGTCACGGTCGGCTACCCCTCGCAGGCGATCGGGGTGATCGAGGCCGGCTTCGTCGCCGGCACCCCGTTCACCATCGACGTCGCCGGGACCCGCGGCTGGCTCCGGTACTCCGACCAGGAGGCGCGGCTCACCGCCGGCGGACCGGCCTACGGCGACGAGCCGGTCACCCTCCCCATCCCGGAGGACGCCCAGGACGCGTTCGGCCAGTGGGTGGACCACATCACCGCCGGCACACGCGCGGACGACAACACCACGAGGGCCGTCGAACTCACCCGCCTCGTGGTGGCCGCGAACCAGGCCGCCGACCAGGCCGCCCAGGTCCCCGTCACGGCCTGACCCGGCGACGACCACCAGCACCAGAACCAGCACGCCAGGAGGACCAACCATGCCCACCGACACCATCCGCGTCGGCCTCATCGGGGGCGGCGGGATCGCCACCTTCCACATCAACGGCTACGCCCAGCACCCCGACCTCGTCCGCATCACCGCCGTCGCCGACGCCGTCCCGGCCACGGCCGAGGCCCGCGGCACCGAACTCGGCGTCCCGTCCTTCACGGACTACGTCGACATGCTCGAACACGCCGACATCGACGCCGTTGACATCTGCCTGCCGCACCACCTGCACCGCGACGCGATCGTCGCCGCCGCCCGGGCCGGCAAGCACGTGCTCTGCGAGAAGCCGCTCTGCCTCACCCCGGACGAGGCCAGGGACGTCCAGGCCGCCGTCACCGAAGCGGGCGTCACGCTGATGTGCGCCCACAACCAGCTGTTCATGCCCGCGGTGGCCAAGGCGAAGGAACTCATCGACTCCGGCGCCCTCGGCACCGTGTACGAGGTCCGGACCACCGACTCGTTCCGGAACGACTTCGACCCGTCGAACATGGGCTGGCGCGCACACGCGTCGCAGAGCGGCGGCGGTGAGCTGATCGACACCGGCTACCACCCGAGCTACCTGCTCATGCACCTCGCCGGCGGCGTCCCGGTCCAGGCCACGGCGATGCTCTCCACCCACCGGTTGGCGTTCATGGAGGGCGAGGACTCCGCGCAGGCCCTGTTCCGGTTCGACAACGGCTCGGTCGGGCAGCTCGTGACCAGCTGGGCGTACGAGCCGGCCCGCGGAACGGAGCGGTTCAGCGTCGTCGGGGAGCTCGGTTCGCTCACCAGCGACGGCACGACCCTGCGGTGGGACCTGCTCGACGGCACCAGCGAGACCGTGACCTTCGAGGAGGTCGACACCTTCGCCGCCGAGATCGAGGCGTTCGGCCGGTGCCTCCGCGACCGTACCCGGCCGATCCACACCGAGCGCGAGGGCATCGCGGTGCTCGGCATGATCCTCGCCGCGTACGAGGGCGCCCGCACCGGCACGATCGCGCCGGTCCTGACGGTCGGACAGGCCGTGTCGGCCTGACCGGCGACGGCCCTGGACCGCGGGAGCGGACGGGAGGCGCGGTGCGCGTCGGACGCGCGCCGCGCCTCCCGTCCGTGGTCACGTCCGGACCACCCCGGTCACGTGACGGGTCGCGTCAGGCCGTCCGTGTGGCGCCCGTAACCGGGCCCGGCTCGGCGTCCTCGTCGTCGGCGGCGTGGAGCTCGTCCTCGGCCTGGCCGAGCAGGTGGTGCAGCGCGAGTCCGATCGACCGCGCGCCCACGACGGCGACCAGTACGCACAGCAGGGCGAGCACCGCCGCCGTGGGGATCCACGCCCCGGGCAGGTCGAGCACGCGGACCCAGTCGATCGCCGCCGTCGCGACCGCGGCCGCCGGGAACACGAACGACCAGAAGCCGAGCGAGAACGGCAGCCGGACGTACCGCGGCAGGAGTGCGAGCTGCACCAGGAGGAGCAGGACGCCGAGGCCCGTGACCGCCTGGACGGGGAGCGTGAGGGCGTCGTCGGTGAGGGCGAACAACGACACGGTGGCGACGGACGGTGGTGCGACGAGGATGGCCATCGTCGGCACGAGCGGCCCCGGCAGCTCCGGGCGGAAGGCCAGCCGGAGCAGGAGCAGGCCCGTCATCACGCCCCAGAAGAAGACCCCGACGCCGAAGCACGCCCAGGACAGCCAGGTCGCGCCGACCTCGTGCGTCGCGACCGACCCGACGAGGGCCGCGGCCACGGTCGGCAGCAGGTACCCGCCGTGCACGGACTCGAGCGCGAGCCGGCCCTCGAACCACGTCGCCAGGAGCCACGCCGCGAACCCCGCGGCCACCGCGACCGCCGCCAGGACGAGCGCCAGGCCCCCGGTCGGCCAGACGCGGGCGAGGTCGACCCCGAGCAGCATCGCGGTCGCGGGGACCAGCGCGGCGAGCGGCCCCTGCGCCGGGTGTCGGAGTTGGTCGACGAGGCGGTCCCGGCCTCGGACCCGGACGCCGCGGAGGACGTGCGCGCCGAGCATCCCGAGCCAGGCGACGGCCGCGAGCACCCAGAAGACCTGCGGGAGGACGGGCGGCAGGTGCAGGACCGGGGCCGCGTACGACCAGGTCTCGGCGAACCCGGCGAGGCCGAACGGCACGGCGAAGGTGTTGAGCGGGATGCGGGTGCGTGGGCGTGGGCGTGGCATGTCCGGACCATTCTCGCGGAGTCGCGCCGCGCGCCGCGCGCCCCGCGCGCGCCGCGGCGCCGAGCGGGCGCAACACGCCGCACGCGACCCGCCGAGCGGGCACAACGTGCCGCCAGCACGCGCCGAGCGGGACAGAACGTGCCCGCTCGGCGCCGGCCGGGAGGCGCGGGGCGGGCTGGCACCGCGCCTCCCGTCCGCCCCCGGGCCGGTCCCAGCACCCGCCGAGCGGGCACAACACGCCGCGCACCACCCGCCGAGCGGGCACGAAGTGCCGCCAGCACGCCCCGAGCGCGACCGAAAGTGCCCGCTCGCGCCGGCCAGGAGGCGCGGGGCGGGCTGGCCCCGCGCCTCCCGTCCGCCCCTGGGGCGCGCCCAGGACCCGCCGAGCGGGCACAACACGCCGCGCGCCGCCCGCCGCACGGGCACGAAGTGCCGCCCGCGCGCGCCGAGCGCGACAGAAAGCGCCCGCTCGGCGCCGGCCCGACGGGAGGCGGGGCGGACTGGCACCGCGCCTCCCGTCCGCCGCCGGGCCGCGCCCAGGGCCCGCCGAGCGGGCGCAACACTCCGCGCGCCGGCCGCCGAGCGGGCACGACCTGCCGCCCGCGCGCCCCGAGCGGGACAGAACGTGCCCGCTCGGCGCCGGCCAGGAGGCGCGGGGCGGGCTGGCCCCGCGCCTCCCGTCCGCCCCCCAGGGCCGCGCCCAGGGCCCGCCGAGCGGGCAGAACACGCCGCACGCTGCCCGCCGAGCGGGCACGAAGTGCCGGCTGCGGGCGCCGAGCGGGACGGAACGTGCCCGTTCGGCGCCGGCCAGGAGGCGCGGGGCGGGCTGGCACCGCGCCTCCCGTCCGCCCCCCCCGGGCCGGGCCCAGGGCCCGCCGAGCGGGTGCAACACGCCGCGCGCTGCGCGCCGAGCGGGCACGAAGTGCCGGCTGCGCGCGCCGAGCGGGACGGAAAGTGCCCGCTCGGGGGTGGGAGGGGCGGGGGGCGGGTCAGCGGCGGGGGCGGCCCAGGACGACGACGGCCGCCGCGGCGCCCGCCCACACCAGGGGACGCGTGACGCGCCGACGCATCGCGACCCAGCCGCCGTCCGTGGCGTTGCCCGCGTCGGCGGGGGTGTAGAGGTTCCCGTCGGTGGGCGCCTGCTTCCCCCGGAGCGCGAACGTCTGCACCATCGGCTTCGTGATCTTGTGGAACAGCCCCGGGAAGACGTACTGCAGCGGCACGAGGGACGCCTGGATCCGTCCGACGAACCGGTAGCGCTTCGGGTGCAGCGCGGCGTGCACGACCGCCCGACCGGCCCGTTCGACCGACACCGTCGGCGGCAGCGGGTGCGAGCGCTTCTCGGTGTAGTTGGCGCCGTTCTGGTAGATCGGGGTGTCGATCGTCGACGGCAGGAGCGCCGTGAACCGGATGCCCGTGCCAACGAACTCGTCGCCGAGGACATCGACGAGCCCGAGCGCCGCGTGCTTGCTCGTCACGTAGGCGGACTGGTACGGCGCGGACAGCAGCGACTGGATCGAACCGACGAGTACGTAGGTGCCCGACCCGCGCTGCTTCCAGTGCGGGAGCAGGTGCGTGATGGCGTTGAGGTGCCCGTAGAGGTTGGTGTCGACGACGCGCTTGAACGCCTCCGTCGGGGTCTGCTCGAAGAGTCCGTAGACGAACAGGGCGGCGTTGCCGACGAAGACGTCGATCCGGCCGAACCGACTCGTCGTGGTGGCGATGAGGTCCTTCACCTGGTGCTCGTCCGAGACGTCGGTGGGGATCGCGATCGCCTCGGCGCCGAGCTTCCGGCACTCGGCGGCGGCGGCCTCGAGCGAGTCGTGGCTCCTGGCGGCGAGCACGAGCGTCGCGCCCTGCCGGGCGAACTCGTGCGCCGCGGCCCTCCCGATGCCGCTCGATGCTCCGGTGACGACGACGATCTTCCCGCGGAACCGATGTGCCATGCACTCGTTGGTACGCCCCGGCCGCTCCGTCGGCGCCCAGCACGGCGTACCCCTGTCGGCGGCGGGTGCACCGTGCGACCATGAGCGCATGCGCAAGGACGACCTCACCGTCGACGAGGCGACCGTCATCGCCCAGCACGCCCGCGACGGGGTGCTCGAACTCGACGACCCCGAGGTGCGGAAGGTCGTCGAGCAGGCGAACCGTGTGCTCGTGCGCGCGCAGATGTGGGGCGAGGAGCGGAGCCCGAAGCTCCGTCGCCGTCGCCGCCTCATCGCGATCGGTGCGCTCGTGATGGTGCTCGTGTGGGTCGCCGGGCTCCTCGTGCCCCTCGCTATCCGGCTCGGCTGACCGACTCGCCGTCGGGTTGCCCGCACCGCCCCGGACCGGTTGACTGGTCCCGATGACGAGCGCTGCCGAACCGACCGCGCGGACCGCGACCTGGACGGTCTCCGTCCGGGACGACACCGGACCCATCGTGCTCGCCGGTCTGCGAGCCTCGTGGGCACCGCTGGCCAAGCAGTCCGTGATCGCCGCACTGGTGGTCGGAGCGGCCGTCGCGAGCGCGCTCTCGCCGTGGCTCATCGTCAGCTCCGCGGTCTCGATGTGGTCGGGCGTCGGGATCGCCGTCGTGTGCCTGGCCGTCGCCGGGCTGATGGCACGCTGGCCCGCCGTGGGCCGCGTCGAGCTGCTCGTGCCGGCGCTGGACTTCCTCGCGGTCGGGCTGCTGCGGTTCGGCACGGGGGACGGCAGCTCGGTGTTCACGGCGATCGTGGTCCTCCCGGTCATCTGGGTCGCGGCGAACCCCGGCCGACGACACGTGGTGTGGCCGATCGTCGGGACGACGGGGACGCTGTTGCTCTCGTACCTCCTGGCGCCGACCGAGCCCCAGCCGAGCGAACTCGTCCGCCTGGTCATCGTGGTGTTCGTGTTCGGCGCGACCGCAGCCGTCACCAACGAGCTCGCCCGCCAGGCTGGTCGTCAGCTCGACGACGCGCAACGACGCCGACGTGTGGCCGAGGGCGAGATCGACCGGGCCGCCCTCGTGCAGCAGTCGCTCCTGCCCACCTCGACCGCCGAACTGCCGCCGGAGCTCCGCGCGATCGGCGTGTGCATCCCGGCGCGGTCGGTCGGCGGCGACTTCTACGACTGGTACCCGACGCCGGAGGGCGCGGCCTTCACCCTCGGCGACGTGATGGGCAAGGGCGTCGGCGCCGGGATGATCGCCGCTGCCGTGCGTTCGGTCCTCCGCAGCACGATCGACGACGCGGACGCAGCCGCCGCGGTCCGCCGTGCCGCCGCGGGCCTCGCGACCGGCTCCTCCGACCTCACGAGCGGTTCGTTCACGACGTGCTTCCACGCCCGGGGCGACCGCGCGGGTCGAGTGACGTGGGTGGACGCGGGCCACGGCCTGACCCTCCTCCGCTCCGCCGACGGCTCCGTCACGCCGCTGCGTTCGACCCACCTGCCGATCGGCGTGGGGACCGAGTGGACCAGCCAGGTGACGGAACTGGGCGCCGGCGACGCGATCGTCAGTGTGAGCGACGGGGTGCTCGACCTGTTCGGCGGGCGCCTCGACGCGCTCGACCGGTTCGCGGCGTGGCTCGCGAACCGGGCGGACCCGCAGCTGGTCGCGGACGGCATCGCGGAGATGGCGGCTCGTGGCGAGCACCCGGACGACGTCACCGTGCTCTGCATCGCCTACCGGCCCTGAGGCCCACACCTGCGCGTCGCGGATGACGCGGCCCGCTCGCCCTGGCGCGGGCCGGACGCATGCGGCATGATCCGACGACCACACACCACATCGCGCTGCAGGGAGCACGACATGGACAACACCCCCGACCGCACGGCCGGCAGCGACCGCCCGAGCGGCACCGAACGAACGGCCGGCTTCGACCGACGACGGTTCGTGACGCTCGGCCTCGCTGGCACCGCTGCGGCAGCGCTCGGCGCGACGACCACGAGCCGGGCAGCGCCCGCCGCGGCGGCTGTCGGGACGCTCCTCGCGGCGGACGAGTTCGACGGTCCCGCCGGCAGCGCCCCGAACCGGTCGATCTGGCGGTACGACCTCGGTGCCGGCGGCTGGGGCAACAACGAGCTGGAGACCTACACCGACGCTCGACGGAACGCCGCGCTCGACGGGTCCGGCAACCTCGTGATCACCGCCCGGCGCGAAGCCGACGGCACGTTCACGTCGGCACGGCTGAAGTCCGAGGGGACATACACCGCGCAGTACGGCCAGGTCGCCGCGCGCATCAAGATCCCGCGCGGGCAGGGCATCTGGCCGGCGTTCTGGATGCTCGGCGCGGACATCGGCACGGTCGGCTGGCCGGCGTGCGGCGAGATCGACATCATGGAGAACGTCGGGTACGAGCCGTCGGTCGTCCACGGCACGGTGCACGGCCCCGGCTACTCGGGCACGCAGGGCATCTCCGCGGCGTTCACGAACCCCTCCGGGGCGGCCTTCGCCGACGACTTCCACGTCTTCGCCGTCGACTGGCGGCCGGACGCGATCACGTGGTCCGTGGACGGGACCGCCTACCGGACGATGACCCGGGCGGACGTCGGAGGGAACCCGTGGGTGTTCGACAAGCCGTTCTTCGTCGTGCTCAACGTGGCGGTCGGCGGGACGTGGCCGGGTGCACCGGACGCTTCGACGCGGTTCCCGCAGACCATGACGGTCGACTGGGTCCGGGTCGTCGCGAACTCCTGAGCAACGGCCGCGGCGCGCCGCGACGCGTTGCGCCAGCGGCAACCGCGGTCGCGACTACGGCCAGGGCGGTCAGGACCGGCTGCGGTCGCCCCGAGCGATGAGCCACAGGTACGTGCTGTGCCCGATGAGGGCAAGCCCGAAGAACACCGCGGCGACGGCGTAGACCCGGTCGAGCTTGCCCTGCCCGATCACGAGCATCACGATGCAGAAGACGACGGCCACGGCGAGCACGCCGACCTGCACGGTCGACCAGATCTTGCGGAAACGAGGCATCCCGGTCATGCTCACGTCCCCATTGTGTCGCATCCGGTCGGGGCCGGACACCGTGGTCAGTGATCCCGCAGCGCCTCGATGAGCTCGGCCTTCCGCTTCGACGAGTACCCGGTCAACCCGAGCTCCTTCGCACGCCGCTTGAGGTCCGCGACGGTCCAGTCGTCGTACGAGCCGGACTCGCCACCCTTCCGGCCGACCGCGGACTTCCCCCGCGCCGCAGCGGCGTTGCTGATCCGCGCCGCCTTCTCCTTCGAGTTGCCCTCCTCGCGGAGTGCCTCGTACATGTCCGGCTTCTTCAGCTGGTCCGGCATGGTCAGCCCTTCTCGGGGTCGTTGCCCCAGTTCATCAGCGAGTACCGCCACGGGGTGTCGTGCACGTCGCCGCTCGGCCGCTGCTCCGAGTGCCGGGCGACGTACCCCACGACCTTCCGCATGTGGGCGTAGTCGTCGTCGGTGTAGTCGCCCTGCTTCTTCTCGAGGATCCGGACGATGTGCCGCCCGCTCTCGTGCCCGGTGGACTCGCCACCGCCGTCGGGCTTCTGGCCGACGGACTTCGACTCGTCCGTGTCGAGCCAGTGCCGGAGCTCCGACGCGGTCATGTTCACCGCACCGTCGAAGTCCGCCCGGGTCTGCTGCTCGTCGTCGCTCATGCCATCACCGAACACCGCACTCCTGGGAACAGCGGACGACCGGCCGGGTTCGCTGGGAACGGACCACCGAACGAAGGACGAGGACGACCCGCATGCCCACCGACCAGTACGAGCCCGCCGACCCGCGCACCCGCTACCCCGACGTCCAGCCGGAGCCGCAGACGCAAGCCGAGCCGGGCCTCCAGTCCGAGATGCGCCCCGTGCCGGACCTGGGCGAGTCCACCTACCGGGGCACCGGTCGCCTCGCCGGACGCAAGGCGCTCATCACCGGCGCGGACTCCGGGATCGGCGGCGCCGTCGCGATCGCGTTCGCGCGTGAGGGCGCCGACGTCGCGCTCGCCTACCTGCCCGAGGAGCAATCCGACGCCGACCACGTCATCGCCGAGATCCGCGCCGCCGGCCGGACCGCGGTGGCGATCCCCGGCGACCTGCGCGACCGCTCCTACGCGACGACGCTCGTCGAGCAGGCGGTCGCCGGCCTCGGTGGGCTGGACGCCCTCGTCAGCGTCGCCGGCAAGCAGCGGTGGCAGCCCGAGGTGGAGGACCTCACCGACGAGCAGTTCGAGGCCACCTTCGACGTCAACGTATTCGGGCTGTTCCGGCTCGTGAAGGCCGCGCTGCCGCACCTGCAGCCCGGCTCGACGATCACCACGACGGCGTCGATGGAGGCGTACCAGCCCGCACCCGACCGCCTCGACTACGCGGCGTCGAAGGGCGCGATCAACAACCTGTCCAAGGGTCTCTCGCAGGCGCTGGTCGAGCGCGGCATCCGCGTCAACATCGTCGCACCGGGGCCGACCTGGACCGTCCTGCAGCCGAGCGGCGGCGTCGACCCGGAGTCCCTGCCGGAGTTCGGCTCCAGCGAGTCGCCGATGGGCCGTGCCGCGCAGCCCGCCGAGCTCGCGCCCGCCTACGTGTTCCTCGCGTCCCACGAGTCCAGCTACGTCGTCGGCGAGACCCTCAACGTGAACGGCGGGATGGTCACCCCGTGACCGATGTGGGAATGGAACGGCCCCGTCGGGTGTCGAACTGATCACCGATCGCGAAGGAGCACACCATGAGCCTCGACCTCCACAAGAGCGCCGCCATCGACGACGAGCGCACCTGCCTGCCGACGACCACCGTCTCGGTCCTGCACGACGAGCGCAAGCCGTCCTTCGGACGCTGGCTCGGCCAGATCAACCGTCAGGACTGATCTGGACGTTCCTGGATGACGGACTGGAGGCGCGGTGCCAGCTGGCACCGCGCCTCCCGTCCGTCACAGCGTCACCACGCTGCTAGCGTGCAGCCATGTCGTGGGGCCGCTGGTACTTCGCGCTCCAGGCCGTCGGCGGAGCAGCCTCGTGGATCGCGGTCTTCACGATCCCCGCGGTGCAGACCGCGACGCTCGGGTCCCTGCAGCCGTTCCTCGTCGCCCTGGCGGACGTCCCGCTGTTCGTCGTGGCCTCCGCCCTCGCCGCCGCCGGGGTCCGAGCCGCTGCGGTCGTGACCACGATCTGGACGGCCGCGGTGGCCGTGGCCCTCGCGACGTGGGCGACCGTCACGACCGAGGCGGGGATCGGCGTGCTCATCATGACCGGCGCCGCCGTCGGGTCCGTGCTCGCGCTCTCCCTGGTCCTGCTCGGCCGGGTGCCAACCGAGTGGGTGGCGAGCGGACCGCTGCGCTTCCGGACGGCCGACCCGGAAGCCGCACGCCGACGCCACGTGCTCGGCACCGTCGTGCAGATCGTCGTGTTCTGGGGACTGTTCCTCGGGGTGTTCCCGCTCGTCATCGCGTTCGCCGAGCGCCGGTGGCAGCTGCACCCCGACCTCCCCGGACCGGTGTCCGTGGCGTCCGTCGTGACCGGCGCCGTCGTCCTCGTCGCCGCCAGCGCGCTCGGCATCGCGTCCGCGGCTGCCATGAGCACCCAGGGCGCCGGGACACCGCTGCCGTCCGCGATGCCGAACCGGCTCGTCGTCGCCGGGCCGTACCGGTCCGTGCGGAACCCGATGGCGCTCGCCGGGATCACCCAGGGCGTCGCCGTCGGACTGCTCCTGACGTCGTGGATGATCGTCGTCTACGCCCTCGCCGGGTCCATCGTGTGGAACTGCGTCGTCCGGCCGCTCGAGGAAGCGGACCTCGAGCACCGCTTCGGCGACGACTTCCGCCGCTACGCCGAACGGGTGCGGTGCTGGGTGCCGCGGTGGCCGATCCCGGCGAGTGCGCCCGTCGAGGCCCTCAGTCCCCCGCGCCGCTGATGTTGACGAGCCACGTCACACCGAAGCGGTCGGTGACCATGCCGAACGTGTCCCCCCACGGTGCCTTCGTGAGCGGCTCGATGACGGTCTTCGCGTCGTCCGCGAGGCCGTTCCAGTAGCGGGTGAGGGCTTCCTCGTCGTCGCCGCTGAGGGACACCGAGATGTTGCTGACGTCGGGGCCCTCCATCCCCGTCGGGGCGTCGGAGGCCATGAGCAGCAGGCCGTTCTCGCCCTCGAGCTGCCCGTGCATGACCTTGTCGGCGTCGGCCGGGTCCTGGGCCATGCCGGCCTCGCCGAACGTGCTGATCGTCACGTCGCCGCGGAACACCGCGTGGTAGAAGTCGAGGGCCGCGCGAGCCTGGTCGCGGAAGCCGATGTAGGGGTTGAGGCGGACGGTCATGGTGCGCTCCTCGGTGGTGGTGCACGGGCGTCGTCGTCCGTGTCGCGCCCATCGTCCCAGAGCAGGCGGTGGTGCGGAAGACCATGACGGGGCAGCGGCGGCGCGGCGGCGTCCAGGCGCCCCCGCCTAGCATCGGGAGGATGCCCGCCCCACGTCCCGACGAGTTCATCCGCGTCCGCGGCGCCCACGAGCACAACCTGCGGGGCGTCGACGTCGACATCCCCCGCGACCGCATCGTCGCCTTCACCGGCGTCTCCGGCTCGGGCAAGTCCTCGCTCGCGTTCGGCACCGTCTTCGCCGAGGCGCAACGCCGCTTCCTCGAGTCCGTCGCCCCGTACGCCCGACGGCTCATCGCGCAGGGCTCCACCCCGCACGTCGACTCCATCACCGGGCTCCCGCCAGCGGTCGCCCTCCAGCAGCGTCGCGGCGCACCGAGCGCCCGCTCTACGGTCGGCACCCTCACGACCCTGTCGAACTCGATGCGCATGCTGTTCTCCCGCGCGGGCACCTACCCCGCCGGGGCCGAGCGGCTCGAGTCCGACTCGTTCTCGCCGAACACCGCGGCCGGGGCGTGCCCGCGCTGCCACGGGCTCGGGACCGCTCACGAGGTCACCGAGGCGTCCGCCGTGCACGACGACACGTTGAGCATCCGCGACGGCGCGATCACCGCGTGGCCCGGTGCCTGGCAGGGCAAGAACCTCCGCGACGTCACCGCCGTGCTCGGCTACGACATCGAACGGCCGTGGCGCGAACTCCCCCGGGCGGACCGCGACTGGCTGCTGTTCACCGAGGAGCAGCCGGTGGTCGAGGTGCACCCGAAGCGGGACCGCGTGGCGAAGCCGTACCGCGGCCGGTTCTGGAGCGCCCGGCAGTACGTCATGCACACGCTCGCGGACTCCCAGAGCGAGGCGCAGCGCACGAAGGCGCTGCAGTACGTCGAGTCCGGGCCGTGCGGGCTCTGCGGGGGCACCGGGCTCACCCGGCCCGCCCTCGCGGTGACGATCGGCGGGCACGGCATCGCCGACCTCAACGCCCTGCCGCTCACGGCCCTCGCCGACGTTCTCCGCCCGATCGCCGCGATCACCGACCCGTCGGCGGCCACCTCGCGCGCGTCCTCCGGGGAGCACACCGAGGTGGCGGTCGCGATCGCCGGGGACCTCGTCGCCCGCGTGGACGTCCTCGTCGGTCTCGGGCTCGGGTACCTCTCGCTCGACCGGTCGACGCCGACGCTCTCCCCCGGCGAGACGCAGCGGCTCCGGATCGCGACGCAGCTCCGCTCGGGGCTGTTCGGCGTGGTCTACGTGCTCGACGAACCGAGCGCCGGGCTGCACCCCGCCGACGCGGAGTCGCTCGTGCAGGTGCTCGACGACCTCCGCGCGGGCGGCAACAGCGTGTTCGTGGTCGAGCACGACATGAGCATCGTCCGGCGGGCCGACTGGATCGTCGACGTGGGCCCCGGTGCCGGGTCGGGCGGCGGCACCGTCCTCTACAGCGGACCGGTGGACGGGCTCGCCGACGTGGAGGCGTCCGTCACCCGCCGCTACCTGCACCCGACAGCCCCGGCCGAGCGTCGCGAGCCCCGGGTCCCCGTCGACACGCTCCGGCTCCGCGACGTGACGCGGCACAACCTCCGCGGGCTCGACGTCGACGTGCCGCTCGGGGTGCTCACCGCCGTCACCGGGGTGAGCGGGTCCGGCAAGTCGTCGCTCGTCGGCGGGGTCCTCGCCGCCGAGGCCGCCGCGCACCCGCTCGTGACCCGGGTCGTCCAGGTCGACCAGAAGCCGATCGGGCGCACGCCGCGGTCGAACCTCGCGACGTACACCGGGCTGTTCGACGCCGTCCGGCAGGCCTTCGCCGCGACCGACGCCGCCCGGGAGCGCGGCTGGTCCGCCGGCCGGTTCTCGTTCAACGTCGCCGGCGGTCGCTGCGAGGTCTGCCAGGGCGAGGGCTCGGTCTCCGTCGAGCTCCTGTTCCTGCCCGGCAGCTGGGCGCCCTGCCCGGAGTGCCACGGCTCGCGTTACACCGCCGAGACGCTCGAGGTGCACTGGAACGGTGCGTCGATCGCCGACGTCCTGGCGATGACGGTCGACGAGGCCGCGCCCTTCCTCGCCGAGCTCCCCGCCGCCGCCAGGGGCCTCGAGACCCTGCGACAGGTCGGCCTCGGCTACCTCCGACTCGGCCAGCCCGCCCCCGAGCTGTCCGGCGGCGAGGCGCAGCGCATCAAGCTCGCGACCGAACTCCAGCGGGCACGGTCCGGGCACACCGTGTACCTGCTCGACGAGCCCACCACCGGGCTCCACCCGGCCGACGTCGAGCTCCTGGCCGAGCAGCTCGCGCGACTCACCGACGCGGGCAACACGGTCGTGGTCGTCGAGCACGCGATGGACGTGGTCGCCGCCGCCGACCACGTGATCGACATGGGTCCGGCCGGCGGGGACGAAGGTGGCCGGGTGGTCGCCGCCGGCACGCCGGCCGAGGTGGCGGCGTCCGCCACGAGCCGGACCGCTCCCTACCTGCGGGCGCAGCTGGGGACCTGAACCGGACCGTGCGTCGGACTGGAGGCGCGGTGCGGGCCCGCCCCGCGCCTCCCGTCCGTCGCCCACTCGGCTGAGTGGCCATCACCTTTCATCCCTCCGGTGGATGCGCGCGGGCCGGCTCCGGCGCGAGAGTGGTGGTGTGCGGGGAGTCCGGTCGTCCGCGACCGCGGTCGTGGGGGCCGCGGTCGCGACGCGCCGGTCGGACCGTCACCGGTCCGCGGCGCCCTGACCGCGTGCGGCAGGATGGCACCGGCGACGACGCACACGGCGTGGCCGCCGTGACCGAAGGACCGCCGATGTCGAGCACCACCCTGTCCGGATCCGTCGCCCTGGTGACCGCCGCCTCCCGTGGGATCGGGCGTGCGATCGCCCTCGACCTCGCCGAGCACGGGGCCGACGTCGCCCTCGGCGTGCGCGACCCGGACGCTGCGCCGACCATCGCACTCGCCGACGAGGTCCGTGCGCTCGGCCGGCGGGTGACCGTCGTCCCGATGGACGTGACCGACCTCGCCGCGTGCCGGGTGGCGATCGACGCCGTCGTCGACGAACTCGGCACCATCGACGTGCTCGTCAACAACGCCGGCGGTGGCATCGTCGAGGACGCCCTCGACGTGACCGAGGAGCACTTCGACGCCGTCTGGGCGCTCACCACGAAGTCGGCGTTCTTCATCTCGCAGCACGTCGCGAAGCACATGCGGAGCGCCGGGGGCGGCTCGATCGTGAACATCGCCTCGCAGGCCGGCCTCGTCGCACTCCCCGGTGAGTCCGCCTACTGCACGAGCAAGGCCGCGGTGATCCACCTGACGAAGTGCCTGGCCGTCGAGTGGGGGCAGTACGGGATCCGGGTGAACGCCGTCGCGCCGACCTTCATCGAGACCGACGGCACCGAGCCTGCACTGTCCGACGATGCCTTCCGAGCGGACACGGTCGAGCGGATCGCGGCGCTGCACCGGATCGGCCAGCCGCGCGAGGTCGCAGCCGCCGTGACGTTCCTGGCGGGCGAGGGCGCGTCGCTCATCACCGGGACCGCGCTGCCGATCGACGGCGGGTGGACCGCGCGCTAGCGTGCAGCGCATGGGCATCTCGCTGGAGAACGTCGGCATCGCCGTCCGGGACCTCGACGCGACCATCGCGTTCTTCACGGACCTCGGCCTCGAGGTGGTGGGACGGGACGAGGTCAGCGGTTCGTGGGCGGACACCGCGGTCGGCCTCGACGGCAACCACGCCCGGATCGCGATGCTCCGGACGCCCGACGGACACGGGCAGATCGAGCTCTTCGAGTACATCCACCCGGACGCGATCGAGACCGCACCGACGCTGCCCAACGAGATCGGGATGCACCGCGTCGCGTTCTCGGTCGACGACATCGACGCAGCGCTCGCCGTCGTCGCGCGACACGGCTACGGGCCGCTCCGCGGGGTCGCCGACCACCAGGGCGTCTACCGGCTGGCGTACGTGCGCGGGCCGAGCGGGATCATCGTGATGCTCGCGGAAGACCTCCGTCGGCCGAACGGTCAGTGATCGCGGGGGCGTGCAGGTCGACGTAGCGCCGTGCTCGGCGGATCCGCCGGACGGTCAACGGGACCGCCCACACGAGCAGGACGACCATCGCCGCGAGGAACACCTCGGGGAACACGCCGAGGTCTCCGCGGATCGCCGCCGACACGAACTGGAACGCGATCCCGACGTACAGCAGGCCGGTGAAGGCGAGCTGGAACTGCATGGCGACGGGCAGGATCCGGGCGTACCGGACGGCGCCGCGCGCTTCGACCTCGTCGAGCGGGAGGTCCTTGCCCCGCAGCACGACCTTCGCGAACCGGCGGAGGCGCCCGAGGTCGCGACCGCCGGCATCCCGGAGTGCACGGTTGAACGGCAGCGCGACGATGACCGTCGCGAGCGCCGTCGCGGTGAACGTCAGCTGCCCGGCGACCAGCACGGCCTCGGTGAGCCCGGTCCCCCGTGGTCGCCCAGCGCGGCCAGGAGGGCGGCGCCGATCGACGCCAGGACGGCTGCGACGACGAAGGTCACCCCGATCTTGACGATCTTGCGCCGGACGACCGCGGCGTCCGGGAGCGAGGGGTCCGGGTCGACCTCGATCGGCCGCTCGGTGCGGCGGAACAGCGCCCCGAGGGGTCGCGCGACGACGAGGAGCACCGCGGCGCCGAGCACCAGCACCGCGGGCGCCCACAGCGGCGCCCCCGCGGAGATCGCCGCGAGGACGACGAACACGGCCGCGACGACGTCGAGCGCCACGACGCCGACGAGCCACCACCGCAGGTACTGCCGGCTGCCCGCCGACGTCCGGTGGTCGAAGTACGCCGCGAAGGACCCGATGACGAGTGGTCCCACCACGAGGAACGGCGAGGTGAACGCCGTCGCGAGCAGCAACCCGCGCGGCACGTCCTGGAAGGTGAGGCCCACCAGGAGGCCAGCCCCCAGGGACAGCGCGGTGCTCGTGATGATGGTGAGCAGGTAGGCAAGCACGCGCATGGGGCTCCTCCGGGGCGTCGTCGACGACCCCATCCTGGCGCTGCGCGTCCGCCCTCCGCCCGAACCGTGCGGTTCCCCGCAACACCGATGGGTGCGACGGCCCCGACGTCAGACGAAGCCGGGCAGTGACACCCAGGCTGCTGGTGCGTCCTCGACCCCGTCCCGGACGACCGTCCCGGCGATGAGCCCGTACGGCCGGTCCGCGGCGTAGAAGACCTCGCCCGGGTTGTCGAGTCCGAACGGGGACAGGTCGACCAGGAAGTGGTGCTTGTTCGGCATCGCGAACCGGACCTCGGCGATCTCGGGGAAGGCCTCGATCGCGGTCCGGCCCATCGCGAACAGCGTCTGCTGCAGTGCGAGCGAGTGGAGGTCCGCGAACGTCGCGAGCATCGTGTCGAGTACCCCGGCGTACACGGCGTCGTAGTCGATGCCCGCCTCGACGGCCGACGGCAGGTAGCGCCACCGGGCGGTCACCGAGGTCGCGAGGATCCGGTCGTCCGTCTCACCGAGCGTCGTGTAGCCGTCGCGCGGGAAGCCGTGGAACTCGCTCCCGGTCGACTTGAGCACGGTGAGGTCGGTCACGCCGGCCACGACGTGCACGTCGTCGCCGTCGAGCTGGACGACCGCGGTGCGCGTCCCCCGTCCGGCGCGCACGAACGCGTGGTCGTGCTCCTGGCCGTCGACGGCGATGCGCTCCCAGGCGTGCTGCTCGGCCGACAGCGTCGCTCCGTCGTACCAGTCGAACGCGGTGGTGAAGTGACGGCCGACGCGGAGCAGGAACTCCTCCGGGGTGTGCACGCCGTGCTCCCGGGCGAAGGCGTAGACGACGTTCTTCTGGGTGTCGGTGGCGACGACCTTGGCGTTGTCGCCGTCGGTGTACGAGTCGGCGAGGGCGGCACCGCGGAGCTGCGTCGTGACGGTGAGGTCCTCGATCTCGTGCCGAGGAGTGTCCCGGGTGACGCGGACCAGGCGGACCTCGGCCTTGCCGTACTGGTTCGCGCCGAGGTGCACGGTGGAGGTCGTGGTGGCGGTGGACGTGGCGGACATGGGGTCAGCTCCCTCGGTAGGTGGAGTAGGCGAACGGACTGAGGAGCAGCGGGACGTGCAGGTGCCGGTCCGCGTCCTCGGTGGTGACGTGGAAGGTGACGTCGACGCGCGGGTGGAAGGCGGTGGTGCCGAGCGCGGACCAGTACGGCTCGGTGGCGAACGACAGCGTCCAGGCCCCGGGGGCGAGGCGATCCGGGCCGAGGTCGCCGATCCGGCCGTCGTCGTCCGTGGTGCCGCGGGCGACGATCACCCCGTCGCGGTCGCTCAGCGTCACGGCGATGCCCGCCGCCGGCCGGCCGTGGGTGGTGTCGAGCACGTGGGTGGTGCAGTGGCTCACGCGAGGGTCCTCTCGATCCGGAGCAGGGCGATCGCGCGGAGCTCGTCGGCGACCTCGGCGCGTTCGGCGGCGTCGTCGTTCGCGAGCCGGCGGCGGAGTTCGACGAGGATCTCGGCGGCCGAGCGACCGGCGGCGCGGACGAGGAACACCCGGTCGAACCGTGCCTCGTAGGCGGCGTTCCCCTCACGGATCGCTGCGGCCGTCTCGGGGTCGGCGTCGGCGGAGGACGACTGTTCCGTCCGGGACGCCGCGGCCGAGGCTCCGGAGCCGGTCGGGCGGTCGCCGATGCGCGGGTGGTCCGCCAGTGCGGCTGCGACCTCGTCGTCCGTCCAGGAGCGTGCGAGGCGATCGGCAGTCGCCACGAGGGCGTCGACCGAGTCGTACGGCCGTCCCGCGACGAGGGTGTCCGCCCAGCGCGGCACGGCGGCCCACGTCATGGCGAGGGCGCGGGCGTCGGCGACGTCGAGCCGGTCGAGGTCGGAGAGGTCCATGTCCGGAGGATGGCAGCCGCGTGTTTCGGCCGTGTCTCCGGCGGGTGACGGGCGGTCGCACGGGGCGCTCGTCGTGCCGGGCGGTTCCGGGCGTACCAGGCGGAAACGGGCGTACCTGGTCGAAACTTTCGACCAGGTACGCCCGAATCGACCAGGTACGCCCGATTCGCCCAGGCAGGCGCGGGCGCGGCGGGCGCGCGCTCAGGCCCCCGCGGGCGTCCGCCGCAGCCGCTCGCCGAGGCGGGCCGCCAGCTCGCGCTCGTCGGCCGACACGAGCCGACCGTCCCGGACCACGACCCGGCCCCCGACGACGACGTGCTTCGGGCGGCGCCCCGGCGACGCCCAGAGGAGCCCCGCGACCGGGTCGTCGACGCCCGCGTCCGCGACCCCGGACACGTCCCAGACGCACAGGTCCCCGGCACTCCCGGCGCCGAGGTGCCCGAGCTCGGGGCGACCGAGCCCGAGCGCCGACCCCTCGGTGGCCATGCCGAGCACCTGGCGCGCCGGGAGCTGCGGGCCGACGAGCGCGGAGACCTGCATCGCGAGCCGGGCGTCCGCGAGCAGGTGCCCGGCGTCGTTGCTGCCGCCGCCGCTCGTGCCGAGGCCGACGGTCACGCCGGCCTCGGCGAGCCGGGCGACCGGTGCGACGCCCCACCCCATCGGCACGTCGCACCCGGGCGCGTGCGTCGCCGTGACGCCGGCCGCGGCGAGGCGCGCGATCTCGTCGTCGGTGACGTCGCAGAGGTGCGCGACGGTGACGTCCGGGGCGAGCCAGCCCCACTCCTCGAGGAGGTCGAGCGGCCGGCGCCCGTACCGCTCGAGCGCGATCGCGGTGTCGACCTGCTCGTTCGCCTGGGTCCGGCGGCGGAGGCCGTGCCGGGCCGCGACCTCGCCGAGCGCCCGGAACGTCGCCTCGCCGTCGGAGTGCACGCCCGCGGGCCCGACGGCGACCTGGAGTCGGCCGTCGGGGTCGACTCCCCCGACCGCACCGTCCCCGAGGAGCCCGGTCACGATCGCCGACGCCGACTCCGCTGCGCGGTCCGGGTCGTCCCGCGCCGAGCCGCGCACGAACACGAGCCGCCCGCCGAGTCCGCGGACCGCGTCCACGGTCGCCGCCGCGAGCGCGACGGTGTCGTCGGCTGCAGCGTCCGCGGGCCAGTTGAGGTGGTGGTCGGCGATCGTCGTCACCCCGGACAGGAGGCCCTCCGCGGCTCCGACGGCAGCGGCCAGTCCGTAGAGCTCGGGATCGTGTCCGACCCGCCCGTACGCGCCGGCCATCACGGGCAGCCAGTCGGCCATCGGGACGCCGCGGGTGCCGGGGAGCGTCCGGAACGCGGTCTGCAGGAGGTGGTGGTGCGCGTTGACGAGGCCGGCCGTCACGACGCAGCCGGTCGCGTCGAGGGTGGTGGGGACGTCGTTCCCGTCGTCGACGACGACGTCGCCGTCGCGTTCGGTGCGGGGGTCGACGAGGACGCGGCGGGCGCCGGTGACGGTCAGCATGGGTGCGTTTGTAGCACCCGGCTGTTTCCGGCCCGTGACGAGCGTGCCGACCGGGGCGGCGGGCGCACGCGGGTAACGCCGCGGAAACACCCGCGGAACACGCGGACCCTAGGTTCGCCCCATGTCACGAACCCTGATCAGAGCCGGCTGGGTGCTCACCGCCGCGCCGGAGTCCTCCGCCACCCCCGCCGCGATCCGCGACGGGGCCGTCCTCCTCGACGGGGACCGGGTCGCTGCCGTGGGCACGTACGCCGAGCTGCACGCCGAGCACCCCGACGCGGTCGTCCGGGGCGGGGCGCACGACGTCGTGACACCGGGCTTCGTGAACACGCACGGGCACTTCAGCGAGGGCCTCATCACCGGCATCGGCTCGCAGTACACGCTCTGGGAGTGGCTGAACGCCCTCGTCGGACGGGTGAACCCCGTGATGACCCGGGACAAGGCGTACGCGGGCACGATGCTGCAGGGCATCCAGATGCTCCGGAGTGGCGTGACCACCGCCAACGACATGTTCTGCTCCGACCCGATCCCGGGCGAGCCGGCGACGCCGGGGGTCGTGCAGGCGCTCGAGGAGCTCGGGCTGCGCGGCGTGGTCTCGTTCGGGTCGGGCGACGTCGACCGCGGCTTCGGTCCGACGCCGATCCTCGAGGAGTTCGATGCCCTGCGTGAGGCAGCCGACGCCAGCCGGTACAGCTCGTTCCGGGTCGGGATGTCCTCGATCGGCCGGTACACCGACGCCGCGTGGGAGGAGCACATCGGCTACGCGGTCGACGGCGGCCATGGCATCCACGTGCACATCCAGGAGGTCCGCGAGGAGGTCACCGCGGCACGGCAGCGCACCGGGAAGACGGTCGTCGGGCACGCCGAGGCGACGGGTATGTTCCGCGTCCCGGTGATCGCCGCGCACAGCGTCTGGGTGGACCGCGACGACCGCGAGCGCTACGCGGCGAACGGCGTCGGCGTCGCGCACAACCCGGTCGCGAACGGCATCCTGGCGAGCGGCATCGCCCCGGTCGCCGAGCTCCGCGCGCTCGGGATCCCGGTCGGCATCGGCGTGGACGGTCCGGCGTCGAACGACTCGCAGGACTTCCTGCAGGCGATGAAGACCGCGGCGATCCTGGCCCGGGTGCGGGACCTGCAGGCCACCGCGATGAGCGCTCGGGAGGCATTCGAGATGGGCACGATCGGCGGCGCCGCGGCGCTCCGGATGGACGACGAGATCGGGTCGCTCGAGCCCGGGAAGCGTGCGGACCTGGTCGTGTTCGACGGCGAGAGCCCCACGCTCGCGAACGTCCACGACCCGTACCAGGCGGTGGTGTTCGTCGCGGGGAGCCGCGAGGTGAAGGACGTCTGGGTGGACGGCGAGCTGAGCCTGGCCGACTTCGAGGTCACCCGCGTCGACGTCCGGGAGGCCGTGGCACGGGCCCGGCCGCTCGCCCGGCAGCTCGTCGCCGAGGCCGGGCTGGAGCGCCTGTCCGCACTGACCGGCGCCCCGCTCGACGACACCGAGCAGCCGTAGCCCCGAGCGGGTCGGTCGGCACTGCCGGCCGACCCGCTACAGCTCGAGCACCAGGCGCGGGCAGCCCCGACGGGCGCGGGAGACGCAGACCATCATCGTGCGGTCGTCGGCCTGCTCCGCCGGGCTGAGCACGGTGTCGCGGTGCTCGACGGCTCCCTCGAGCACGGGGGTCTCGCACGTGCCGCACGTGCCCTCCCGGCAGGACGACAGCACGAAGGCGCCGGCTTCCTCGGCGACCTCGAGCACCGTGCGGTCCGCAGGCACGGTGACGGTCACGCCGGTGACGGCGAGCTCGACCTCGAACGCCTCCCCCGGGGCGTCCGCGTCGGCCGCGGGTTCGAACCGCTCGACGCGGACGCTGCCGGTCGGCCAGTGCGCCGCAGCGGCCTCGACGGCGTCCATCAGCCGCCGCGGGCCGCAGCAGTACACGACCGCGTCGCGGGGGTCGGCGAGCAGCGCGTCGACGTCGAGCCGGGTGCCCTCGTCGGCGACCGCGATCTCGACGCGGTCCGGGTGTTCCGCGACGAGTTCCGCGGCGAACGGCATCCGCGCGCGACTCCGGCCGGCGTAGTGCAGCTCCCACGGCGTGCCGGCCGCCTCGGCTGCGGCGATCATGGCGCGGATCGGGGTGATGCCGATGCCGCCGGCGACGAAGACCGCCGGTCGCTGGGGGTCGAACCCGAAGTGGTTCCGCGGTCCGCCGACGGTCACCTCGTCGCCGACGCGCAGCGCCTCGTGCACGGCGAGCGAACCGCCGCGCCCCGATGCCTCGCGCAGCACCGCCACGCGCCAGTGCCCGGCGTTGGTCGTGGTCACGAGCGAGTACTGCCGCTCGGTGCCGTCCGCGACCTCGAGGTCGATGTGGGCGCCCGCCTCCCACGCGGGCAGCGCACCGGGTCCGACGGGTGCGAGGTCGAGCGTGACGACGTCCTCGGCCACCGCCTCCCGGCCGGCGATCCGGACCCGGAACCGGTTCGGCACCGCGCTCACGAGGCGGCTCCGGCCCGCGGGGTCTCCTTGACGACGACGAGGTGGAACGCGCTGCCGTCGGCGCTGCACCACCGGTGCCCGGTGCCGCCCCGGTAGTACGCGGAGTCCCCCGGTCCGAGCCGCAGCAGGTCCTGGCCGCGGAGGTCGAGCACGACGTCGCCGGCGAGCACGGTGAGGAATTCGTCCTCCCGGTGCTCGAAGTACTCCCCGAGGTCGGTGTTGTCGCCCTTCCACTCGAGCGGCTCGAACGCGTGCGGGCCGGCGGGCACGAGGAGCCGGGCCTCGCCGCTGGAGAACGGCCCGCGTGCGCCCTCGTCGGCTCGGACGACCTCGGGCCGCCGGTCGTCGGGTTCCCGGCCGGCGGGGGCGCCGGCGGCGAGGAGTTCGACCTGGCTGGTGCCGAGCGCGGCCGCGATCTTCTCGAGCGACACCATGCTCGCGCGGGAGTGCCCGCGTTCGACCTGGCTGAGGAACGGGTGGGACAGGCCGGTGCCGGCGGCGAGCTGCACGAGCGTCATCCGCGCAGCGCGTCGGAGGGCCCGGATGTGCTCGCCGACCCGTCGTGCCTGGTCGTCGACGATCCGGTCGGTCTCGATCATCTCGGTGGGCATCGCGCTCCGATCGGGGGTCAGGGAGGGGCTGGTCGTTCCGTGCTCCGGGGTTCGTCACATCCGGCAACCGGAGCGAAACGAGCGGGAAACACAGCCCACTTAGCATCGTGGATGTTGATGCGATCAACATTCTCACACACGATCGAGAGGGCCCCATGGACTCGTCATCGCCCCGCCCGATCGCCCTCCTGCGGAACGCGCTGCTGCCCGACGGCGGCCTCGTCGACGTCGCGATCGACGGCGGCACCGTCACCGAGGTCGCGCCCGCCGGCCGCCGCACCGCAGCTCCCGAGCGGACCCTCGACCTCGAGGGACGACTCCTCCTCCCCGCCCCGGCCGAGCCGCACGCGCACCTCGACAAGGCCCTCAGCGCCGACCGCATCCGACCGCCGCTCGGCGACCTCGGCTCCGCGATCGCGGCCTGGACCGAGTACGCCACGACCATGACGGTCGACGAGATCGCCGACCGTGCCCGGACCCAGGCGCTCGCGATGCTCGCCACCGGCACCACCGCCGTCCGCACCCACGTCGACGTGCTCAGCGACGGCGGGAGCGCGAGCGTCGCCGACGCCGTCCGCGGAGCACGGGCTCTCGTGCGGGTGCGGGACGAGCTCGCCGACCTCATGGACATCGAGCTCGTCGCGCTCGCCGGACCGCTCGCCCCCGACGAGCACGTCGAGGCCGTGCTCGACCTCGGCGTGGACCTGGTCGGCGGCGCCCCGCACCTCGCGGACGACCCGCACGCCGACGTCGACCGCCTGCTCGCCATCGCCGAGCGGCGCGGCCTCGGCGTGGACCTGCACGCAGACGAGAGCCTCGACGGCCCGGTCACCCTCGACCACTACGCCCGCTCCGTCCGGGACTGGCCGCGGGACCGGCAGTACTCCGCGGGGCACTGCGTCCGGCTCGGCACCCTCGGCGCCGAGCGGCTCGCGGAGGTCGTCGCGGACGTCGCCGCGGCGGACATCGGCGTCATCACGCTGCCGATCACGAACCTGTACCTGCAGGGCTGGCAGCACCCGGTGTCGACGCCGCGCGGCCTCACCGCGATCCGGGCGCTGCTCGACGCCGGCGTCCGGGTCGCCGCCGGCGCCGACAACGTCCGCGACCCGTTCAACCCCGTCGGTCGGAGCGACGCCCTCGAGACCGCGTCCCTCCTCGTGTCGGCCGCCCACCTCACGCCGGACGAGGCGTACGCGATGGTGAGCGACGGCGCCCGGAGCGTGATGGGCCTCCCGCCCGCCGGCGTGTTCCCCGGCGCACGCGCCGACCTGCTCGCCCTGTCGGCCTCGACCGTCACCGACGCCGTGGCCAACGCTCCCGCCGACCGCATCGTGCTCGCCCGCGGTCGCCTCGTCGCCCGGACCGAAGTACGGCGCACCGTCGCCGCGGCCCGGGTCGTCCAACCCGTCGCCTGACCACCCCGACGCCCACCAGAACACGAGGTAGCCGTGACCACCACCGCACCAGCCCCCGTCACCGCGACGGACACGCTGCTCGACTTCCGGAACGTGGAGATGACGTTCCCGAACGGCACGATCGCCCTGCAGGGCGTCGACCTGACCGTCGACCGCGGACAGTTCGTGTCCGTCGTCGGTCCCTCCGGCTGCGGCAAGTCGACCCTGCTCCGGATCGCGTCCGGGCTCGAGACCGCCTCCGACGGATCGGCCGGCGTCGCCGCCGACCGGATCGGGTACGTCTTCCAGGACGCCACGCTCCTGCCCTGGCGCACCGTGCAGGGCAACGTCGAGCTCCTCGCCGAGCTCGGCGGGGTGCCCAAGGCCGAACGCGCCGCGAAGGCGAAGCAGGCGATCGACCTCGTCGGCCTGAACGGCTTCGAGACGAACCTGCCGAAGCAGCTCTCCGGCGGCATGCGGATGCGCGTGTCGCTCGCCCGGTCGCTCACGCTCGATCCCGAGTTGTTCCTGTTCGACGAGCCGTTCGGCGCCCTCGACGAGATCACCCGCGAGCGCCTCAACGACGAGCTCCTCCGGCTCTTCGTCGAGCAGCGCTTCGCCGGGCTCTTCATCACGCACTCGGTCTCCGAGGCCGTGTACCTGTCGACCGAGGTCATCGTCATGTCCGGTCGTCCCGGCGGCGTGGTCGGCCGGTTCGAGGTGCCGTTCCCGATGCCCCGCGACCCCGACATCCGCTTCACCCCGGAGTTCGCCGAACTCGTCGGGAAGGTCTCGCACGCACTCCGAGAGGGGCACCGCTGATGGTCACCGTGCAGGAAGCCACCCAGGCGCGCACCGCACGCGTCGCGGCCCGCCGCGGCCGGACCCGCCGCACGGTGACGTGGTGGCAGCCGCTCGTCGTCCTCGCCGTGCTCGTCGGCGTCTGGTACGCGGCCGCCGCCTACTACGACCACGTCCGGAGCCTGGCGTTCCTCGTGCCGTACCCGCACCTCGTGCTCAAGGCGATCGTGTGGGACACGGACCCGAGCGGCACCGTCACCACCTTCGGCCACGACCTCTGGACGGCGCTCGGACGCACCTCCGTCGTGTCGCTGACCGGGCTCGGCTTCGCGATCGTCATCGGCGTCGCCTGGGCGATGCTCATGGCGCAGGCGAAGTGGCTCGAGAACTCGCTCTACCCGTACGCCGTGATCCTGCAGTGCGTGCCGATCCTCGCACTCGTGCCGCTCATCGGCGCACTGTTCGGGTACGAGTTCGTCAGCCGCGTCATCGTCACGGTGATGATCGCCCTGTTCCCGATGGTGTCGAACACCCTGTTCGGCCTGCAGTCGTCCGACCGGGCGCAGCGCGAGCTCTTCCGGCTCCAGCGCGCCGGCCGCGGGGCCCAGCTCGTGAAGCTCCAGATCCCCTCGGCACTGCCGTCGATCTTCGTCGGCCTGCGCACCTCGGCCGGCCTCTCGGTGATCGGCGCGATCGTCGGCGACCAGTTCTTCCAGCGCGGCAACCCCGGCCTCGGCGTCCTCATCCAGGTGACGGCGTCCCGGCTGATGGGTCCGGAGCTCTACGCGACGATCATCATCGCCTCGCTCTACGGCGTCGCCGTGTTCCTCGTCTTCGGCCTCATCGGTCGCCTCGCCGTCGGGCGCTGGCACGACTTCGGCTGAGCACGACCCCCAGACCAGCTCCACCTCCCACAGCACCAGCACTCCCCTCACCCGACCCCCAGCACCACGAGACCCGCACCACGAACGGAGCACCCATGCGCCTCACGACCCGGATCGGCGTCGCCACCGCAGCGCTCAGCGTCACCGCACTCGCCCTCGCCGGATGTGCGAGCGGCTCGTCCAGCGACACGAGCACCACCGCCGCGGCGAGCAGCGCCTCCGGCCCGGCGATCGACCTGTCGAGCGCCTGCCCGGCCACCGTCGTCGTCCAGACCGACTGGAACCCCGAGGGCGACCACGGCCACCTGTACCAGATGCTCGGCCCGAACCCGACGATCGACGCCTCCGGCAAGACCGTCACCGGCGACCTCTACGCGAACGGCAAGTCCACCGGCGTCAAGCTCGAGATCCGCGCCGGTGGCCCGGCGATCGGCTACTCGACCGTCAGCTCGCAGATGTACCAGGACAAGTCGATCACCCTCGGCTACGTGTCCACCGACGAGGCCGTCCAGTTCTCCGGCAACCTCCCGACCACCGCGGTGTTCGCCGAGAACGACAAGTCGCCGATGGTCATCATGTACGACCCGTCGAAGTACAAGGACGTCAGCAGCATCAAGGCGCTCGGCAAGGATCTCAAGGCCGACGGCGGCGTGGTCCGCTACTTCAACGGCGCCGCGTACATGACGTACCTCCAGGAGAGCGGCACGCTGCCGAAGAGCGTCCTCGACGGCAGCTACGACGGCACCCCGTCGAAGTTCGTCGCCGCGGGCGGCAAGGACGCCCAGCAGGGCTTCGCGACCGCCGAGCCGTACATCTACCAGAACCAGGTCGCGGCCTGGGGCAAGAAGGTCGACTACAAGCTCATCTCGAGCACCGGCTGGAACCCGTACCCCGAGACGATGTCGGTGCGCTCCGGCGACCTGACGAAGCTGACGCCCTGCCTCAAGAAGCTCGTCCCCGTGATGCAGCAGGCGGACGTCGACTACCTCAAGTCCCCGTCGGCGACGAACGACCTCATCACGAAGCTCGTGCAGCAGTACAACAACGGCTGGGCGTACGACTCCAAGGTCGGCGCGTTCGCCGCGAAGCAGATGAAGGACCTCGGTATCGCGACCGACGGCGACAACGGCTACGTCGGCGACCTCGACGACGCCCGCGTCACCGACTTCATCAAGAAGGCCACGCCGATCTTCGACGGGTCCGGCGGCCACGTGGCGTCCGGCCTGACGGCCAGTGACCTCTACACCAACGAGTTCCTCGACAAGAAGATCTCGCTCGGCTACTGAGCCGACCAAACGGCGGACGGGAGGCGCGGCACCAGCCCGTGTCGCGCCTCCCGTCCGCCGTCGACGCACCTCGCACCCCACAGGAGCCAGCATGACCACCCCAGCCCCCGCACCCGTCACGGACGCGCTCGGCGCGCTCCGCGCCGAGCTCGCCGACCTGCTCGGTGAGCGCGGCGTCAGCGACGACCCCCGCACCCGCGAGCGGTCCTCGGTCGACGAGGCCACCATGAGCCCGATCCTCACCGAGCAGCTCCCCCTCGGGGTCGCCGACCTCGTCGCCTACCCGGCGAGCGCCGACGAGATCGCGGCCACGCTCGCTGCCGCGGTGCGGCACGGTGTCCCGGTGACGACCCGCGGGAAGGGCACCGGCAACTACGGGCAGGGGATCCCGCTGCACGGCGGTCTCGTGCTCGACACGTCCCGGGCGCGCGCCGTGGTCGAGGTCGGTGACGGGTGGATCACCGCCGAGGCCGGGACCTCGATGGTCGCGCTCGAGCAGGCGGCCGCAGCGGCCGGTCAGCAGCTCTGGATGTACCCGTCGACCGCGCAGTCGACGATCGGCGGCTTCCTGTCCGGCGGGTCCGGCGGGACCGGGTCGATCTCGCACGGGTCGAACTGGGAGGGCTTCGTCACCGCGCTCGACATCGCGCTCCCCGGCGAGACCGAGCTCGTGCACGTCGAGGGCGATGACGCCCAGCCGTTCGTGCACACGTACGGCACGGCCGGGGTGATCGCCCGCGCCACGGTGCGGCTCGAGCCGTTGCAGGACTGGCGCGCCGTGTACGCGACGTTCCCGACGTTCGAGCAGGCGCTCACCGCGGTGCGGACGCTCCGCGGCACGACACCGGCGCCGCGGCTCGTCAGCGCGGACCGCGCCGAGATCGCGGCGACGCTGCCGAAGGACGACGCGATCTCCCCGGAGCGCGCGAGCCTGCGCGGCATCATCGACGCCGAGGCGCTCGACGAGTCGCGCACGCTCATCGAGCTCGCCGGCGGCGCGGTCGAGGACGTCCGCGAGGGCCTGCAGCAGACCACCAAGGTGTCGATGCTGTCCTACAACCACCCGATCTGGTGGCTGAAGCGGAACACCCCCGGCACCGTGTACTTCCACGTCGAGGTCGGCGGCGAAGCGCTCATCGACCGGATCGCCGAGGTCGAAGCGGTCTACCCCGGCGGCATGCTCCACATCGAGGCGGCGCACGCCGGTCCGATCGGGATGCTCACCGCGCCGTACACCGGCGCGGACGACGTCTACGCCGGCTACCCCGTCCTCCGGGACCTCGGCGTGCGGGTGCACAGCCCGCACCAGTACTACGTCGACCACGGCGTCGAGGAACTCGTCGCGCTGAAGCAGCGCACCGACCCGGACGGGCTGCTCAACCCCGGGCACGTCATCGACCCGGCCCTCGTCGTGTCCGGCGGCTCGACCGCGTCGGCGCAGCCCGTCGTGCCGGGGTTCGGCAAGTGAGCACCGGCTCCCGCAACCTCGCCGAGCGGTCCGGGCCCGACGTCGCCGCGCACTTCACGGCGGACACGATCGTGGTGCAGCCGACCGGCGCCGTCGAGCACCACGGCCCGCACCTGCCCCTGCTGACGGACTTCCTGCTCGCCGACCACATCGGCGGTGCTGCGGTGGACCGTGCCGCCGCCGAGGGACTCGACGTCTGGAAGCTCCCGACGCTCGCGTTCACGAAGTCCGACGAGCACAGCTGGGCGCCGGGCACGGTGTGGCTCGACGCGGACACCATGTTCGACACCGTCGTGCAGATCGGCCGCGCCGTCGCCCTCACCGGCGCCGGCACGCTCGTCTTCGCCAACGGACACGGCGGCAACGTGGCGCTGCTGCAGGTCGCGCTCCGCGAGATCCGGAAGCGGTACGGACTGAAGACGTTCCTCATGCCGACGCTCGCCCGGCTCCCCGGGCCCGACGGCGAGGACGCGGACGAGTTCGGGCTCGGGATCCACGGCGGCGCGGCCGAGACGTCGATGATCCTGCACCTCCGGCCGGACCTCGTCGACATGTCCCGTGCCGAACGATGGGTGCCGGAGCACATCGCGGGCTTCGAGAAGATCGCGTTCAACAGCGGACCGGTCTCGTTCGGGTGGCTGTCGAACGACTTCGGCACCCCTGGAGTCGTGGGAGACGCCAGCCGGGCGAGCGCGTCGTACGGCGCGGCGCTCTGGGAGCACTCCCTGGACGAGGCGGTCGCGTCCCTGCACGAGATCGCCCGGTTCGACCCGGCACCCCCGGCGTGAGCGAGGACCCGGGTGCGGCCGGCGCGGGCGCGGCCGGCGTCGGCGCGTCGCCCGACCCGCTCGCCCTCGCCGGGTCCTGGTTGTCGGCACCGGACACGGATCCGACCCCGACCATGACCCTCTCCACCATCGGCCTGGACGGCTACCCGTCAGCCAGGACGGTCCTGCTGTCCGCGTTCGACGGTGCGCGGTTCCACTTCCACACCGACGCCCGGAGCCGGAAGGCCGCCGAGCTCGCCGCGGTCCCGCGCGCCACCGTCACCATCGTGCAGCCCCACGCGTCGAGGCAGCTCGTCGTGACCGGCGACGTCGAACCGGTGACCCCGGAGGAAGCGCAGGCCGCCTACGCTGCCCGGTCCCGGTACCTGCAGGTGCTCGCGTGGATCAACGACCACGAGCTCGCCGGGCAACCCGAGGAGCTGCGGCGCGAGCGGTGGGCCGCGTTCGAGCGCGCGAACGACTCCGCGCTGGAGCCGCCGGAGGACTGGCGGGGGTACGCCATCACCCCGGTCCGGATGCTGTTCTGGCAGGGGGACAGCGAGGGTCCGAGCAACCGACGGGCGTACGAGCGGGACGGCGACCGCTGGTCTCTGCAACACTGGCCTGGTTGAAACGCTCGTTCCAGCAGGGGCATCCGTCACACGACCGTTACACGGCGGAAACGGCTCGGCCGACGGCGCTCCGTAGCGTCGGAGGGGAGCCGGGCACCCGTGCTCACCCCTCCCCGCTCGTTGCTCACCGTTCCACCGGAAGGCCCGCCCTTGGCTCCACCACCCACGACCACCGGGCCGAACGACGCCGCGCCCGCCGACACCCGGCCGACCGCCAGTGACCGGGCCGGCGTCGCGCCCGACGACGCCGCGCCCGACGACGCCGCGCCGGCCGGCACCGGGCCGGCCGACGCCGTCTTCCGCGCCGAGCGGGCCTGGGTGGACGGCGCGTTCCGGCCCGCCACCGTCGTCGTCCGCGACGGCCGCATCACCGCGGTCCTCCCGATCGACGCGGTCGTCGAGACCGGCACCGCCGAGACCGGCACCGCAGCGGCCGGCACCGCCCAGGCCGCCACCGAGCACGTCGTCCCGGCCGGCCACGTGCTCCTCCCCGGCCTCGTCGACACCCACGTGCACGTGAACGAACCCGGTCGCACCGAGTGGGAGGGCTTCGCGTCCGCCACCCGTGCCGCGGCCCTCGGCGGCGTCACCACGATCATCGACATGCCGCTCAACTCGATCCCCGCCACGACCACGGTCGACGCCCTCGCCGTCAAGCGCGCGAGCGCCGAGGGCCGGGTCGCGGTCGACGTCGGGTTCTGGGGCGGGGCCGTCCCGGCGAGCCTCGGCTCGCTCGACGCCCTGCACGACGCCGGGGTGTTCGGCTTCAAGTGCTTCACGGCCCCGTCCGGCGTCGACGAGTTCCCGCACCTCGACCCCGTGCAGCTGCGGGCCGCGATCGAGGAAGTGGCCCGGATCGACGCGCTCCTCATCGTGCACGCGGAGGACCCGGCCCTCCTCGTCCCCCACGAAGCCCTCGGTGTGCACTACGACGACTTCCTCGGCACCCGTCCGCCCGAGGCCGAACGGTCCGCCATCGCTCGGGTGATCGACGGGGCGCGGGCGACCGGTGCGCGCGTGCACGTGCTGCACCTCTCCGACGCCTCGGCGCTGCCGATGATCCGCGCCGCGAAGGACGACGGCGTGCGCATCACGGTCGAGACCTGCCCGCACTACCTCGCGTTCGAGGCCGGCTCGATCCCGGACGGCGCGACCGAGTTCAAGTGCTGCCCGCCGATCCGTGACGACGCGAACCGTGACGCCCTCTGGCAGGGCCTCCTCGACGGGACGATCGACCTCGTGGTGTCCGACCACTCCCCCTCGACCGCCGACCTCAAGGTCGACGACTGGGGCCTCGCGTGGGGCGGGATCGCCGGGCTGCAGGTCGGTTTCCGGGCGGTCTGGACCGAGGCGCACCGTCGCGGCCTGCCCCTCGAGCGCATCCTCCCGTTCTTCACGACCGGTCCGGCGGACCTCGTCCGTACCGCGGACCGCGGGCGCATCGCCCCCGGCGCCCTCGCCCACCTCGCGGTGTTCGACCCGTCCGCCACGGCGGTCATCGACGTGGCCGGCCTGGCGCACCGCAACCCGGTCTCCGCGTTCGCCGGCCTGGAGGCGCGGGGCCGCGTCACCGAGACGTTCCTCCGCGGTCGTCGGGTCGCCTCCAGTGCGGAGGGCGTCACCGCCGTCGAGGGTGCGTTGGTGGACCGTGGCTGAGCCGCTCGCCGAGACCGACGTGCACCTCGGCTCGACCCCGTCCGACGTCCTCTGGGGGCGCCTGCCGTCCCGCACCGACGAACCGGCCCTGCGCGTCCGGCCCGGCACCGTGGTGTCCGTCGACACGCTGAGCCACGAGGGCATCCTCGACGACCAGGGCTCCGACCCGGTCGCGTTCTTCGGCCGTCACGGCGTCTCCCGTGCGGACGTGCTCGACGACGCCGTCGACGTCACCCGGTCGCTCGAACGCGGCGCGGGCGACGGACCGCACGTCGTGTCCCGCCCGATCGCGGTCGACCGCGCCGAGCCGGGCGACGTCGTCTCGGTGACGATCCTCCGCGCCGACCCCCGCGTGCCGTACGGCGTCATCTCGAACCGGCACGGCCGGGGCGCGCTGCCCGGCGAGCTCCCCCGCGCCGAGGAGTCCGTGTCGGTGTTCGCCGACGTGGTGACCCGCGACGGCACCGACCACGGCAGGCTCCCCGCCGTCGAGGGCGGCCCGCGCGTGGTGACGTTCCCGCTCCGCCCGTTCCCCGGCATCGTCGGGGTCACGCCCGACGCCGACGAACGCGCGCACTCCGTCCCGCCGGGGCCGCACGGCGGGAACCTCGACATCGCGCTCCTCACCGCCGGGTCGACGCTGCACCTACCCGTGTTCGTCCCGGGCGCCGGCGTCTACGTCGGCGACCCGCACTTCGCGCAGGGCGACGGCGAGGTCGCGCTGACCGCGATGGAGGCCTCGCTCCGCCTGACGCTCCGGCTCGACCTGGTGCCGCGGGCCGAGGCGCTCCGCCGGTTCGGCGAGCTCGTCGGGCCGCTCGCCGAGACCACCGAGTACCTCGTGCCGACCGGACTCGACCGGGACCTCGACGAGGCCGTCCGTCGCTGCGTCCGGGCCGCCATCGCACTGCTCCGGGCACGGTGGGGCGTCGAGGAGCACCTGGCGTACGCGTACCTCAGCGCCGCGACGGACTTCCGGATCTCGCAGGTGGTCGACCTCGTGTGCGGCTCGCACGCCACGATCCGCAAGGCCGACTTCGCCGAGGTGGGCCCGTGACCGGCGGCACGTCGTGGCCGGAGGGGCTCGAGGCGGCGTTCACCGCGTACGAGGACGCCCTGGCCCGTGACGACACCGCGGTGCTCGACGCCCTGTTCGAGCCCGGCGAGGGAACGCTCCGCGGCGACGACGCCGGGCTCCTCCGCGGGCACGACGCGATCAGCGCCTTCCGGTCGGCCCGCGGCGGGATCGCACGTCGCACCATCGAGTCCGTGGAGCTCCGCACCCTGACCGACGACACCGTGCTCGTGGTCGGGGTGTCCGCGTTCGACGGTGGCGGCCGCGGTCTGCAGACGCAGCTCTGGCGGCGGACCGAGGGCGACTGGCGGATCGCCGTCGCCCACGTCACCGGCCGTCCGAAGGCGTTCGACCGCTCGGTCTGGCGGGTCGTCGGCGACCCGCTCGTGCACGGGCGCAGCACCGGCGCCGACCGCTCGCTCGCGAGGATCAGGGTCGCCGTGAAGGACCTGTTCGACGTCGCCGGCCAGGTGGTCGGTGCGGGCAACCCCGAGCGGGAGCGTTCGGCACCGGTCGCCACCGCCCACGCCCCGGCCGTGCAGGCCCTGCTCGACGCCGGCGCCGACGTCACCGGGATCGCGCGCACCGACGAGTTCGCGTACTCGCTGGCCGGTCGGAACGCCCACTCCGGCACCACGCCGAACGGCGCCGACCCCACCCGCATCGGGGGCGGCTCGACGTCCGGGCCGGCGTCCGCGGTCGCACTCGGCCAGGCGGACCTCGGCCTCGGCACGGACACCGCCGGCAGCCTGCGCGTCCCCGCCTCGTACCAGGGGCTCTGGGGCATCCGGACGACGCACGGCGCGGTGTCCCGGCAGGGGCTCCTCCCGCTCGCGCAGTCCTTCGACACGGTCGGGTGGCTCGCCCGGACCCCCGACGTCCTCGCCGCCGCGGTCGCGGTGGCCCTGCCGGAGGCCGACGGCACGGTGGACGGCGGCACGGTGGACGGCGGCACGCTCCTCGTCGCCGACGCCCTCCTCGACGCCGCCGAGCCGGCCACCGTCCGGGCGTTCGACGTCTGGCTCGAGGCGAGCGGGCGCGACGTGCGCCGGGTCGTCCTGCCCGACCTCGACGACCTCGCCGAGACGCTCCGGGTCGTCCAGGCCGCAGAGGCCTGGCGGAACCACGGCACCTGGGTCACCGCGCACCCGGGCGCACTCGGCGCCGACGTCGCCGAACGGTTCGCCCTCGCCGCCACGGTGACCCCGGACGACGAAGCCGCGGCGCGCGCCCGGTTGCCGGAACTGCGCCGCCGCATCCGTGAGGCGATCGGCGGAGGCGTGCTGTGCCTCCCGACCGTGCCCGGACCGGCCCCGTCACGAACGGCCACCGGTCCCGACGTCCTGGCCACCCGCCGGGCGACGCTCCGGATGACCGCCGTGGCGGGCGTGGGCGGCCTGCCCGCCGTGAGCGCACCGCTGCTGCGCGTCGACGGCGCGCCCGTCGGCGTCTGCTTCGTCGGCGCGGCCGGCACGGACCGTGCCCTCGTCGCCCGCGCAGCCGCCACGACCCGTCCGACCCACTCGTCCCACCAGCCCCGCTGAGCTCCACCCGGAAGGCCACCATGTCCCACCCCGTCAACCCACCCGCCCGGCTCCTCATGGGCCCGGGGCCGATCGATGCGGACCCGCGCGTGCTCCGGGCGCTCTCGACGCCGCTCGTCGGGCAGTACGACCCGTGGATGACCGGCACGATGACCGCCACGCAGGCGCTGTACCGCGACGTGTTCGGCACCCGGAACGACGCGACCGTGCTCGTCGACGGGACGTCCCGCGCGGGCATCGAGGCGGTCCTGGTGTCGCTGCTCGCTCCCGGTGACCGGGTCCTCGTGCCGGTGTTCGGTCGGTTCGGGCACCTGCTCGTCGAGATCGCCACCCGCGCCGGCGCCGAGGTGCACACCATCGAGACGGACTGGGGCCAGGTCTTCACGCCGACCGCGATCGAGGCGGCCATCGTGGCGACGAAGCCGAAGGTCCTCGCGATCGTGCAGGGCGACACGTCCACCACCATGAACCAGCCGCTCGACGAGCTCGGCGCGATCTGCGAGCGGCACGGTGTGCTCCTCTACACGGACGCCACCGCCACCGTCGGCGGCAACCCGCTCGAGGTCGACGCGTGGGGCATCGACGCCGTGAGCGCCGGGCTGCAGAAGTGCCTGGGCGGCCCGTCCGGCAGCGCGCCGGTGACCCTGTCGCCGCGGGCGGTGGCGGTCCTCGACGGCCGGCGGAGCGTCGAGGCCGGCATCCGCGAACCCGGCGACGACGTCAGCGACGACCCGATCCGGTCGAACTACCTCGACCTCGCCATGATCCTCGACTACTGGGGACCCCGACGGCTCAACCACCACACCGAGGCGGCGTCGATGCTCTACGCCGCCAACGAGTGCGCCCGGATCCTCCTCGACGAGGGCCGCGACCAGGTCGTCGCCCGGCACGAGCTCGCCGGACGGGCGATGCTCACCGGCGTGCAGGCGCTCGGGCTCGGGACCTTCGGGGACCTCGCGCACCGCATGCACAACGTCGTCGCCGTGGAGATCCCCGCCGACGTCGAGGGCGACGCCGTCCGAGGGGCGATGCTCACCGACCACGGCATCGAGATCGGGACCTCGTTCGGGCCGTTGCACGGACGGGTGTGGCGGATCGGGACGATGGGGTACAACGCGCGGAAGGACGCGGTCGTGACCACGCTCGCGGCGCTCGAGAACGCACTGCGGCGGGCCGGGCACGCGGTGCCCCAGGGTGGCGGGGTGGACGCGGCGCTGGACGTGTACGCCGGGGCCGCTGGCGCGGGCGCGGCGGACGCGACGAACGCTGGTGTCGCCGGGGCGTCGCGGTGACCGTCGTCGCGTCGGCGCTCGGCACGGCGGACGCCGCCGTCGTCGTCGGGTGGTGCGACGAACTCGCCGCCATCACCGCCGAGCCCGGCCGGATCACCCGCGTGTACCTCTCCCCCGAGCACGCCCGTGTGAACGCCGTCGTCGGCGAGTGGATGCGGGACGCGGGCCTGCGCACCTGGCAGGACGCCGCCGGCAACCTGCACGGCCGGACCGACGGCACCACCCCCGACGCCCCGACGCTGCTCCTCGGCTCACACCTCGACACGGTCGTCGACGCCGGGCGCTACGACGGGATCGTCGGCGTCCTCATGGCGATCCGCACCGTCGCGCGGCTCTCCGCCGACGGGCCGCTGCCCGTCGCGCTCGAGGTCATCGCGTTCTCCGACGAGGAGGGCACCCGCTTCGGCAAGGCGCTCCTCGGGTCCTCCGCCGTCGCCGGGGTGTGGGACGACAGCTGGTGGGACCTCGAGGACGGCGACGGTGTCAGCCTCCGCCGGGCCTTCACCGACTTCGGGCTGGACCCGGACGCCGTCGGCGACGCCGCGATCGACCCGGCCACGGTGCTCGGGTACCTCGAGGCGCACATCGAGCAGGGTCCGTACCTCGACGAGGCCGGCAAGGCCCTCGGCGTCGTCACGAGCATCGCCAGTGCCCGGCGGTTCGCCGTCGAGGCCGTCGGCGAGGCCCGGCACGCCGGCGGCACCCCGTACGAACGCCGGCACGACGCGCTGCTCGCCGCCGCCGAGGCCGCGCTCGCGGTCGAACGGATCTGCCGGGCGTCGCAGCACATCGGGACCGTGGGCACCATGACGGTCGAACCCGGGGCGGTGAACGTCGTCCCCGGCCTCGCACGGTTCTCGGTCGACCTCCGCGGTGAGTTCGACGACGGGCGTGACCGCGTCTGGGACGACATCGCCGCCGCGTTCGACGAGGTCGGCACCCGACGCGGTGTGACCGTGCGCCCCACCGAGGTGCACCGTGCCCCGGCGGTGTTCTGCGCGCCGGTGCTCATGGACGCCCTGCGCGCCGGGATCGTCGCGACCGGTGAGGAGCAGCCGCCCGAGCTGTTCTCCCGCGCCGGGCACGACGCGATGTCGCTCGGGCTCGTGGTCGACGTCGGGATGCTGTTCCTGCGGAACCCGGACGGCACCAGCCACCACCCGGACGAGTTCGTCTCGGCGGCGGACGTCGCCCTCGGGCTCGACGCCCTGGCCGTCGCGGTGCACACGCTGGTCGCGCCGGTCACCGACGGCCGCACCGGCACGGGCACGAGCACCAGCGCCGACACGGGCTCGGGCGCGGGCACGGGTGCGGGCGGTGCCTCGTGACCGGGCCGCAGCCGGACATCCGCGGGCGGATCGACGCCGTGTGGGACCGCCTCTCACCGGCGGAACGCCGGGTCGCCGCCGTGGTCCGCCACGACCCGGAACTCCTGCTCCTCGGCACCTCCCAGCGCCTCGCCGCCGAGTCCGACACCTCGAAGGCCACCGTCTCCCGGCTCGTCCGCTCCCTCGGCTTCCAGGACGCCGCCGAGGCCCGGCAGGAACTCATGGCCGCCCGTGGCAGCGGCCTGCCGTGGGTCGCCGAGGACGCCGCCCACGTCGACCAGCGGATCGTCGAGTCCCGGAACCTCGCGGCCGGCTTCGCGTCCCTCGCCCGAGCCGACCGCCCCCGCCTGGCGCGCCGGATCGTCCGCGCTCGCCGGGTCCTCGTCATCGGCGAACGCGCCGCGCACGCCGTCGCCCTGCAGCTCCGCGGCCAGCTCGCCCAGGTCCGTGCCGACGTCCGGGTCGGGCCGGCACCCGGACAACGACTCGGCGAGGAGGTCGCGGACCTCGACCGCCGGGACCTCGTCGTGATCGTGACCGTCCGCCGCCACGCAGCCGGGGTCGCCCGGCTCGTCGAGCACTGCAGCGGGACCGGAGCCGACGTCGTCGTGCTCGGCGACCCCACCGCGGCCGTGATCGCGGCGCCGGCGAACACGACGATCCTGGTCCCCGTGGACGCTCCGGCCGCCTTCGACTCGATGGCGGCGATGTTCGCGGTGGTGGCGGCGATCGCGAACGACGTCTACACGGCCTCCGGCCCGGCGGGGCGCGCCCGGGTCGACGCGGTCGCAGCGGCCTACGACACGCTCGGGGAGCTCGCCGACCTCTGACCCCGCTCGTGGATGGGCCCCGACTCCCCCACCAGCGGCCGCCCCGACCGCCCGGTGCGCGTCATCACGACCTCGGCCATGATCGCGAGCGCCATCTCCGCCGGGGTCGTCGCCCCGATGTCGAGCCCGATCGGCGACCGCAGCCGGTCCGTGTCCGGCGTCCCGAGTTCGCGGAGTCGCGCCGCGCGGCTCTCGTGCGTCCCCCGCGAACCCATCGCCCCGACGTACCCGGCGCCCCGGCGGAGCGCCAGGTCGAGCACCTCGGCGTCGAACCGGTCGTCGTGCGACAGCAGGACCACGACGGTCCGCTCGTCGATCGCGGTGTCGGCGAGGATCCGCGGCGGCCACCCGACGACCCGGTCGTGCGCCGCCGGGAACCGCTCGTCGGTGAGGAACACCGGGCGCGGGTCGACGACCGTCACCGCGTACCCGAGCACCGCCGCGGCGTTCGTGACGGCGACCGCGAACTCGACCGCACCGACGACGATGCACCGCGCCCGGCCGCCCGCGTACTCGGTGAACACGCGGGTCCGGCAGCCGTCCTCCGGCCGGACGACGGCGCCGAGCGTGCCCGCGTCGAGCGACAGCCCGAGCGAGGTCGCGTGGCCCGCCGCGGCGTCCCGCAGGGCCCGGACCACCGCGTGGTCGTCCGGGGTGACGCGGTGCACGAGCACCTCGAGGCGGCCACCGCAGCGGAGCGCCGGTGCCCACGTCGCGTCCGGGTCCTCCTGATCACCGTCCAGGGCCCCTGCTCCGCCCTCCGGGTCGATGCCGAAGCCCGCGAGCACGGGTGTCCCCGTCGCGAGGACCTCCTCCGCCGTGACGAACAGCGCCCCCTCGACGCACCCGCCCGAGATGGTCCCCACGACCTGCCCGCCGGGCAGCAGCGCCATCGACGTGCCGGTGCCGCTCGGCGCGCTCCCCTGCACATCGACCGCGGTCGCCACCGCGATCGCGTCGCCGGCGTCCAGTGCGGCCAGGAGGCGCGGTGCCAGTTCGAACATCAGGCACCTCCGTCGGTGGCGAGCGCCCAGACCCGGTCCCGGGTCATCGGCAGACGGTACGGCCGGACGCCGATCGCGTCGCGCACGGCGTTCGCGATCGCCGGGGCGACCGGGTTGTACGGGGCTTCGCTCATCGACTTCGCTCCCAGTGGTCCGAGTGGGTCGTGGGTGGCGGCGAAGAGGACCTCGGTCCTCGGCACGTCGGAGATCTTCGGGACGCGGTAGGACCGGAACGCGTCGGTGACGACCCGGCCGGTGTCGTCGAGCACGACCTCCTCGTAGAGGCTCGATCCGATCGCCTGCGCCGCGCCGCCCTCGACCTGGCCGCGGAGCTGCTCGGGGTTGAGGACCGTGCCCGCGTCGACGGCCTGGACGCTCTGCAGGACCCGGACCTCCCCGGTCGGGCGGTGCACCGCCACGCGGGCGCCGTGCACGGTGAACGCGAGCGAGCGGGGTGTGCCGTCGTGGCTGCCGTGCGCGACGATCGGGCCGTCGGCGAGGAGCTCGTCGAGCCCGACGGTCTCGTCGCCGACCCGGATCCCGTCCGGCTCGATCGACACGGCAGGCCCGAGCACGCCGGAAGCGGTGCGGGGCGTCCGTGCGGCGACGAGCGCGAGCGCCCGGGCGGTGAGGTCGTCGCGGAGGGCCTGCGCGGCCGCGTACAAGGCCTTGCCGGCGACGACGACCCCGGCCGAACCGTAGGCACCGGTGTCGTGCCGGGCAGCGTCGGTGTCGGACTGGTGCACGTCGACCCGGTCGGGCGTGGTGCCGAGCGCCGTGGCGACGAGCTGGGTGTGCACGGTGGTGGTGCCGTTCCCGAACTCGGCGGTGCCCACGCCGATCCGGTACCGGCCGCCGGGGCGGAGCTCGACCGTGGTGTGGGCGTGGTGACCGCGGGGCGGCAGCGTGGCGATGGCCGCGAGGGCGACCCCGGTGCCGTACGCCCAGTCCGGGGAGCCGTCGAGCGGTGGCCCGCCCATCCGGGGCAGGCGTGCGTCGTGCTCGGCGGTGTCCGGTCCGGTCGCGAGCGCCTGCTCGACGAGGTCGAGGCACTGGTCCAGGCCGTAGCTGCCCTCCCACCGGAGGTCGGTCTCCTCGTCGACGTCGGTGACGACCAGCGGGTCCCCGGGGACGACGACGTTGCGGCGGCGGAGTTCCACCGGGTCGATGTCGAGCTCGCGAGCGAGCTCGTCCATCGCCGACTCGATCGCGAACACGACCTGGCCGAGTCCGTACCCGCGGAACGCGCCGGACGGCAGGTTGTTCGTGTACACGGACTCGGCGTCGACCCGCTTGACCGGGCACCGGTACACGGCGACGGACTCGCTGACGGAGTGGAACATGACGCCGATGCCGTGGTTGCCGTACGCGCCCGTGTCCATGGTCTGGTCGACGTGCATCGCGGTGAGCGTGCCGTCCGTGGTGGCACCGAGCCGCACCCGGACGCGCATCGGGTGCCGGGTCGGGGCGATCGTGAACTCGTCGCGACGGCTGAACTCGTACTGCACCGATCGACCGGTGCGCAGGACGGCGAGGGTCACGAGGTCCTCGGTGAGGAGCTCCTGCTTCCCGCCGAACCCGCCGCCCACCCGCTTCGCGACGACGCGGACGCGCTCCGGGTCGAGGCCGAAGACGTGGGCGATCTCGTCGCGGACGAGGAACGGCACCTGGGTGGCGGTCCGGAGGAGCAGCCGGCCGTCGGCGTCGATCGAACCACGGGTGGCGTGCGTCTCGAGCGCCGCGTGCGAGACGCGCGGGGTCGACCAGACGCCGTCGACCGTGGCGTCCGCCGTGGCCAGCGCGGCCTCGACGTCGCCGGTCTCGCCGTGCAGGCTGGCGACCACGTTCCGGTCAGGTTCCGCGATCCGGTGCTCGGCGGTGGTCTTCTCGCCGTGCACGAGCGGAGCCCCCGGGGCGCGGGCGGCGTCGACGTCGTGCACGCTCGGCAGTTCCTCGTACTCGACGCGGAGGAGCGCCACGGCCTGCTCGGCCGTTCGGACGCTGTCCGCGACGACCGCCGCGACCCGCTGTCCGCGGAACCGGAGGACCCGGTCGAGGACCCGGGTGTCGTCGGGGTCGTCCAGGCGGGACTCGTGTCGCCCGGTGGAGAACAGCACGCCGGGGTCGTCCTCGTGCGTGAGGACCGCGTGGACCCCGGGGAGCGCTGCGGCTCCGGTGGTGTCGATCGACACGATGCGGGCGTGCGGGTACGGGCTGCCGAGGACCGCGAGGTGCAGGAGTCCCTCGGTCTGGCGGACGTCGAGGGTGTACTCCTCGCGTCCGGTGACGATCCGCTTCGCCGCGGGAGCCGCCACGGACCGGCCGATCGCGTCGCCCGCACCCGCGCACGCGGTGTTCGTCACACCCGCGAGGGCGTCCTCGATCGACCGATACCCCGTGCACCGGCAGAGGTTGCCCTTGAGCCGTCGGTGGTGGTCGGCGTGGTCCTCCGGCCCGAAGGTCGACGCGGTGACGACGAAGCCTGCCGTGCAGAACCCGCACTGGAACGCTGCGGCGTCCGCGAAGGCCCGCTGGACCGGGTGCGGGTCGTCCGGGGTGCCGAGCCCGGCCGCCGTGGTCACCGATCGGCCGTCCAGGCGGTGTGCCGGGGTGATGCAGGAGTGCACGGGCACGCCGTCGAGGAGCACCGAGCACGCACCGCAGTCCCCCGAGTCGCAGCCCTTCTTCACGGCGGTGACCCCGTGTTCCCGGAGCAGCGTCCGGAGCACCTGCCCCGGTGCCGGGGTGACGTCCATCGGGACGCCGTCGACGTCGAGCCTCATGCCGCACCCGCGGCGGCCTCGTCGCGCAGCTCGTGCGCGAACGCCGTGCTGACCGCACGCCGCCAGTCCGGCGAGCCGTGCGGGTCGTCGTACCAGTCGTCGTGCGCACGCAGCGCGGCGTCGAGCGCGTCCCGGTCCGGTACCGCCCGGAACCGGAAGACCACCGGGCGAGGGGTCGCCGCCGTGACCACGAGCACGAAGCCGTCCGCCGACCACCGCGCCGTGACGAGCGACCCGGATCGACCGTGGGGGCTGAGCGCGACCCGCCGGTACCCGGACGTCGCGGCGAGTGCCGACACCGGCAGTTCGAACGCGCGGATCACCTCGCCCGGTCCGAGGTCGAGGGTGCGGACGCCGAGCACGAGATCGGCCACCGACAGCCGGCGCTCGCCGCCGTCCGTCGTCCACACGACCGCCGTCGCATCGAGCGTCACCAACAGCGCCGTGATCGCGCCGGCGGGCAGCCCGACCGCGACGTTCCCGCCGACCGTCGCGGCGTTCCAGACCTTGAACGACGCGAGCAGGGCGTTCGCGCACTGGTCGACCAGCGGCCACGCACGCCACTCCGGGTCCGGCACGTACCGCAGGAGGGTCGCGATCGTGCAGGTCGCGCTGATCGTCAGGGTGTGGTCGGACCGCTCGACGTCCGGCCACCCGAGCGCGGTGAGGTCGACGAGCCCGGTCAGGCCGGGCTGCTCCTCGGAGAAGAGCCAGGTGCCGCCGGCGAGCGGCTGCTCACCGGGAGCGAGGTCGAGGTCGTCGCGGTGCGACGGCGTCCGCACGGTGCGGACGGAGACGAGGTCCATCGAGGGGTCCGATCGGAGGGGTGGGCACGGGGGCAGCAGCGTGCTGCGACCGTCGGCCGTGCGCGATCATCCCCCGGTTCCATCCCGACCCGGGGCGGCGCGGCGTGCGGTGCTGCATCGTGCTGCCTCCTCGGTCCTCGTGGTCCGTCGATGTGTGAGCCACCGTAGGCAACCGGTGTTACCGGGTCGTTTCGGGCTCGGGTCGGCCCGTTACGGACCGCTCGGACCGTGCGGAGGACCTGCCATGCTCGGTCCGTGGACGAGTCCGACGGAGCAGGGACCGGCGCCACCGTCGGCCTGCTGCTCGCCGCCGGCGCTGGACGACGGATGGGCCGACCGAAGGCCCTCCTGCGCGACGAGCTGGGGCGCCCCTGGACCGAGATCGCGGTCGCCGCGCTGCTCGACGGCGGGTGCGACGGCGTCGTCGTGGTGCTCGGCGCGGAGTCGTCGGCCGCGCTCGGACTCGTGCCGGACCGCCCCGGCGTCCACACGGTGGTCGCCCCGGACTGGGAACGCGGTCTCGGCGCCTCGCTCGCAACCGGGCTGGCGGAGGTCGCCCAGAAGCCCGGCGCGGTGGCGGCGCTCATCACGCTCGTCGACCTGCCGGGGATGCCCGCCGATGCCGTGCGTCGGGTGCTCGGCCACCGAGGCCCCCGGCCGGAGGCACTCGCCCAGGCCGTGTACGACGGGCGACCTGGGCACCCGGTCCTCATCGGACGGGACCACTGGTCCGGTCTCCGCGACGTTCTCCACGGCGACCGCGGTGCCGGCGCCTACCTCCGGCAGCACGGAGCCGAGCGCATCGACTGCGCCGACCTGTGGGACGGTGCGGACCAGGACACGCCCTGACACGGCTCATCGGCTCCGCGGTCCAGGCGGTGGTCGGCGCCGCGGCGCCCGGACCGACCGGTCCGGGCGCCGCGGCGAGGGGTCACTTCCAGATCGAGATCCAGTCGATGTCCACGCTGCCCTTGCTCGACGCGGGCGTGGTGCCCTCGCCGATCGCCGTCTCGGCCTGCAGGGTCACGCGCATCGGCGTGGTCGGCACGGCCTTCGTCGTGGTGGCGACGAGCTTGCCGTCCCAGTAGAACCGGACCGCTGTCTTGTCCCACTCGGTCGTGGCGACGTGGTACCCGGTCGAGTCCGTCGGTGCGAACTGCTCGGACTCGGGCTCGAAGTGCATCGACCCGTTCGAGTACGTGCCCGGCACGGCGGACGCCGGACGGGGCACCCCGCCGAGGTCGGCCTCGGGCCAGTCGATCTCGCCCTCGTTCCAGTTGTCACTCGACGGCCACATCATGCCGACGAACTTGTAGCCCGGGGTCTTCGTCGTCTTGTAGCGGACCGAGACGCGACCGGTGGTCTGCGCGGAGTACCCGTCCGGCAGGATCGTCGCGACGAGCGGCTGCCCGTTCTCGGAGTGCAGGTCGAAGTCCAGGTTGCCGTTCGCGACGCTGAGCACCTTGTCCGGCGCGTAGAGACCCTGACCGCTCGTGTCCTTGTACCCGTCGTACGCCGCCATCTGCGGGTACTTCTGCAGCACGGACCCCTTGGCCGCCGCGGTGGTGAAGTCCTCCGCGTAGCTCTGCACCCAGGTGCGGCCGTTCGAGGTCACGTTGCCCTTCGGCAACGTGGTCCCGCTGGCTGCCGGCGCCGCCGGCGTCGTCGGGGTCGGTGCCGACGTGGTGGGAGCCGGAGTCGGCGTGGTGGGGGTCGACGCGGTCGGCGCCGGGGTCGACTCGGTGGGGGCCGAGGTGGGGGTCGTCGGCGTGGGGGTCGCCGGCTGCGTCGGGGACGATCCCGAGCCGCCGCCGGCGTGGTGGTGATGGTTGTCTTGCGCTGAGCTGATGCCGAGCGCGCTCGCCGCGACGGTGCCGGCGGCCACCACGATCGAGGTGATCCGCCGCCAGTCCCTGACGGCTGTTCGGTTCCACATGCGTTGCTTGCCTCCTGATCGAGCATGAACGGACGCGGAACCGTACCTTCTCGCCATCGCCGACCCTGTTCAGGTTCCGCCCAGCCGCGGTTGACAACGACTGTTGCTCAAAAGATCGACGACACCTGTCGACCTACCGGAGCGACCATCGGGGTCCATCGCTGGGCCCGTTCCCCGTCGATCGGCGCGGGCGCGGGAACGAGTGGTCTACCCCTCGTTTGCGGGTAACCGCACGGATCGGCCACGATCGGGTCACGATCCGCCTGTGACTCGCCGGGTCGAGCTGACGGGGAACTGCGATCGGGGGACATGTTGTGGAGCGCACCTGTGAGGACTCGCAGGGACTCGATCCGGCTCGGAGGCGCTGGAGAGCCTCCGCACAGGCGGGAGCGATGCGTCCGAGTGCGTCACTCCGACGATGCGAGCTGGGAACGGCCGTCGTCCCGGTCCGGGGACGCGACTCCGAAGTGGGCCCTGCCGGGATCGAACCGACGACATCCACGGTGTAAACGTGGCGCTCTACCAGCTGAGCTAAAGGCCCCTGTCGCCATCCTACGGGGACACCGCGAGGGCGGTCCGCCTAGTGTCGGGCCCGTGGACTTCGTCGGAGTGAACCTGCAGAGCGGCGTGCTCGACGTCGCGATCGCGACCGCGGGGCCGGAGGACGGCTGGCCGGTCCTGCTGTTGCACGGGTTCCCCTACGACCCTCGCTGCTTCGGTGCCGTGGCGGAGGAACTCGCCGCGTCCGGCGCCCGCGTACTCGCTCCGTACCTCCGCGGGTTCGGCCCGACACGCTTCCTGTCGGATGACGCTCCCCGGGTGGGCCAGCAGGCTGCGATCGGTCGGGATGTGCTCGACCTGATCGACACCGCCGGCCTGCGGGCCCCGATCCTGGTCGGCTTCGACTGGGGCGGCAGAGCCGCGTGCGTCGCCGCAGCACTCCGGCCGTCGGCGGTCGGCGGCTTGGTGGCCCTCGGCGGCTACTCGATCCAGGACATCGCGGCCTCGGTCGAGCCGACGGACCCGCTCGATGAGAGCCGGGACTGGTACCAGTACTACTTCCACTCGGAACGTGGGCGCAGGGGGCTGACGCAGTACCGCCGCGAGATCGCCGAGCAGCTCTGGCGCGAGTGGTCCCCCACCCGACCGGTGGATGCGCACGAGTTCGCCCTGACCGCGCCGTCGTTCGACAATCCGGACTTCGTCGAGGTCGTGATCCACTCGTACCGGCACCGCTTCGGGCTCGCCCCTGGTGCCGCCACCTACGAGGCGGACGAGCAGCTGCTCGCGCAGCTCCCGTCGGTCGACGTCCCGACGATCGTCCTCGACCCGACCGAGGACCCGGCCCTGCACCCGCGGACGCGAGCGGAGCACGAGGAGCACTTCACGCGCCTCCTCGACCACCGACTCGTCCCGAGCGGGCACAACCAGCCGGCGGACGCCCACGCCGAGGTCGCTCGCGCTGTGCGCGATGTGCGCGCCTTCCTGACCGGGTGATCAGCCGTCGGAAGTCGGTCGGAACGGCCGTTCGTCGACGTCCGTACCGATCGTGAGCGCCGTGCCCGGTGGGACCTCACGCCAGAGGCCTTCCAGCGCGACCAGCGGTTCCGACACCACGACTCGAGCCCGAGGCGAGAAGTGTGACAGGCGCTCTGCCTCCGGGTAGAGCGCCCGCACCGCGCTTGCGTCCTCACTCACCCACAGCGAGTTGACCGGCCCGCCGCTCGCGTACCGGACCGCGTACAGCCGTTCGCCGTCCGTCAGTCCGATCGTCATCTGCAGCGGATCGGTCACACCGGCATCCGCAGCGATCGACTCGACGAAGCCCGCCATGCGTTCGAGGCTGCCGACGGGATCGTCCTCGAGACCGAACGTCAGCGCGAGGTGGAACATCAGCTCGGAATCGGTCGAACCGAGGATGCCCGGGAACAAGTCCTCCCGCACCGCCATGAGCAGCCGCCGACGCAGCCCCGCGAACCCCGCGATGAACCCGTTGTGCACGAACAGCCACCGGCCGTGGCGGAACGGGTGGCTGTTCGTCTCCTGCACCGGTGTCCCGGTCGCCGCGCGGACGTGGGCGAGGAACAGCCCGCTCGACACTTCAGCGGAGAGCTCGCGGAGGTTCTCGTCACCCCACGCGGGACCAGCGGTCCGGAACAGCGTCGGGATGTCCCGCCGCCCGTACCAGCCGAGACCCGTTCCGTCGCCGTTCGGCACCGGGGACTCGGGCGAGTGGAAACGGCTCTGCTCGATGAGCGACCGTTCCGGCCCGTACAGGAGCTCCTGCGGTTCGATCGGATCCCCGATGTACCCCAGCCATCGACACATGAGCGCCTCCTCGGCCTCGTCGCCGGACCCCTGCAGTCAAGCACCGTCGACGGCCGCCTGCGCAACGAGTCGCGCAGCACGCTCACCGGCGGTCTGCTCGGACCGGCGTCCCTGATCGTGCTCCTCTTCGTACCGCGGATTGCGACCGCGCACGATTACCGAGCCTCGATCGGTGGGGAAGAAGACCCGTCTCAGTAGCCGATCCTCCACGGAGACGACGCGCTCCTCAGCCTCGAAGGATCTCAACAAGGAGGGACACCGCCGCGACTGCACCGGCGAGCACGAACGCGAGTCCCAGGAATCTCGTCAGCTCCGGAGTGAACTGACCTCCCCAGAACTCACCCTGCACCTTCCGCGAGAAGCGTGCGATCGGTTCAGGGAAGATGAGCAGGACACTGCCCCAACCAAGGCAAACTATTGCCGCTACTCCGATCCAAAGAGCACCCACCGTGCCGACAGTACCTGCTGGTTCGTCGCGCAAGCCCACCGGCTACCGAGACGGCTTGCTTCGCAGAATGCTGACATCAGCCCTGCGTGTCGCCCAAAGCGAACGGCGCGCAGGGCTGATGCGGTGTCATGCGAGTGCTGCGAAGCCGGAGCGGTGCCAGACGAGGGGTTGGTAGTCGAATTCGACCGCGAGTTCCTCGACGCGGAGCACGACGATGTCGTGGTCACCGGCGGGGTAGGTGGCCCACACGGAGCAGTCCAACCAGATGGGGGCGTCGTGGAGGAGGACCGCTCCGTCGTCGGTCCGGGTCGTGGTGATGCCGGTGAGACGCGCGTTGCGGTCCTTCCCGGCCAGTTGTCGGGTGCGGTCTGCGTAGGCGTCTCCGAGGATCGAGACACCGATGCGGGGGGCGGTTTGCAGCTTCGGCCAGGTCGAGGAGGTGTGCTGGACGGCGAACATGACCAGCGGGGGGTCCTGGGAGACGCCGACGGTGAAGGAGGAGACGATCAGTACCTCCTCTGCGCCGTCGACGATGCCAGCGAGGGCGGCGACGCCGCAAGGGAAGCCGGAGAACGCTTGCCGGAGGGTGCCGTTATCGGCGGTGATGGGCTGCAGCATCAATTGCTCCTGGCGAAGATCGGGTGATGATTGGGAAGGATCACGATTGCTTCGATCTCGACCATCAGGTCGGGGTGGGCGAGTCCGGCGACGTGGATGAACGTGCTGGCCGGGTAGTGGCCCGTCGTGTACCGCTTGGCACGCTCGCGGTGGATGGAGGGGATGAACGCGCGGTCCGTGGCGTAGGTGGTCAGCTTCACGATGTCGCCGACCGTGGCGTTGAGGTCCGCGAGGACGGCCTCGAGGTTCGCCCACGCCTTCATGACCTGCGTCTCGATGTCACCGATACCGACGACCGTCCCGTCGACGTCCCAGGCGACCTGTCCGGTGAGAAACACGGGCTGGCCGAGTCGAGCGACTGCGTGTGTGTAGTACGGCTGCTGCTTCACCGCCGCAGGGTCGATGCGCGCACCGCTCATGCGTGCACCTCCTCGTTCGCGACCGGGATGCCCTGCGTTGCTGCGGCGGTGGTACGGATGCCGAGCGCGGCGAGCTCGCGGACGACGTCGCGACCGACGATCTCGAGGTCGCCGATGAAGTCCGGAACGATGATGGTGATGCCGTCAAGGTCACCCTCTGTGACGATCGTGGCGAGCTGCTGGGCGATGGTCGCTGGCGACCCCACGACCGCGGCCTTCGTGAGCGACTTCGCTGAGGTGCCCTGGTCAATGAAGACGTTAGCCATCGTGTTCTGCTTGAGGCTCTTGTCGGTGCCGTATTCGCGGGCCTGGTTGTTGAGCGCGACGAGGTCGGCGCTGGCGTCGAAGGCGTCGACGCGTGCCTGTGCTTCCTCATCGGTGGCACCCGGAACGATCGTGAAGAGGCCGTAGGTCTTGAAGTCGTCCTTTCCGGCCTCGGCAGCGAGTTCCTTGGCGCGGCGGGCGACGGCGACGAACTTCTCCTGGTCGGCGCCGAGTAGGAAGCTCGCGGTGCAGTTCTCGATGGTGAACCGGAAGCCGGTGTCGCTGGAGCCCGCGCAGATGATTGGCGGAATCGTCGCCGGCTTCGGGTCGGAGACGCAGTCCTCGAGGTGGAAGTACTCGCCGTCGAAGTCGACTCGGCCCTCAGACCACAGCCGCTTTGCGACCGTCACCCACTCACGAGCGAGGTCGTACCGCTGCGTGTGGTCGAGGTCCTGCCAGAGCCCCATCTGCCCCTGGTCGAAGGGGTTCGAGCCGGAGACGATGTTGAGGCCGAAGCGGCCGCCGGACACCTGGTCGATGACGGCGGCCATCTTCGCGACGACGGCGGGGTGGAACACCATCGTGTGAACGGTGCCCCAGACGTTGATGCGGGTGGTCGCCTCGGCGAGGGCGGACATGAGCGAGAGCGATTCGAGCGTCTCGTCCCAGTGCCGGGACGATCCGCCATAGCCGCGCCACTTCGCCATGGACAGGGCGAAGTCGAGTCCCAGCTCCTCGGCGAGGAGCGTGACGCGCTTGTTGTAGGTGTAGCTGGCCTCGAGCTGCGGCGATGCGGTGGAGGTGATCCATCCGCCGGTACCGACGGGGAGGAAGACGCCGAGTTCGACGGTGGTGCGTGGTGCGGTGGTCATGGTGGTGCTCCTGACGAGGTCGTTGGGGGTGCTTAGCGGGGCCTGCCCGTTCGTCAGGGCGTGGTCCAGGTGATGCCGGTGGAGGGCTGTCGGCACCGCACCGGACGGGCGGGGCTCTGCGGGATGACCTGCACCGCGACTGCCGGGATGGCCGGTGTGGTCACGTCAGGCGGTCCGGGCGACGACGGTGAGGGAGTCGCGGACACGGCGGAACGCCGCGTTCGCCTCGCTCACGACGCGCTGCTCGTCGACCCGGGTGAGTCGGCGACCACGCATTACGACGGTGCCGTCGATGATCGTGGAGTCGACAACGCTGCCGTTCGCCGCGAAGACGAGGTGGGAGTGCAGGTGTGCGGGGGTGTCGCGGAGCATCGGGGTGAACATCGCGTTGTCGGTGTCGACGAGGATGATGTCCGCCTTCGCTCCGACGCGGAGGGCGCCGGTCTCGTGGCCGAGTGCCCGGGCTCCGTTGTTGGTGGCCATCCGGAGCACGTCTTCGGCGGGCATGAGCGACGCATCGGTGCGGACGGCGCGGTGCATCAGCGAGGCGAACTTCATCACCTCGAACATGTCGGCGCTGTTGTTGCATTCGACGGCGTCGTGGCCCAACCCGACGTTGATACCAGCCGCCAGCATCTCGGGTACCCGCGCGACGCCGTTGCCGAGCTTCGCGTTCGAGGACGGGTTGTGCGAGATGTGCGTCTCGGTCTCGGCCATCATCCGGATCTCGTCGTCGTCCAACCACACGCAGTGGGCTGCGACGACGTCGGATCCGAGCAGTCCCTGCTCGTACGCGAGGACGGTGGGACGCTTCCCGAACCGCTTCACCGCGTCGTCGACCTCGGTCATCGACTCGTTGAGGTGCAGGTGGATGCCGGTGCCGAGGTCGTTCGCGAGTGCACGGGCGTCGCGGAGGAATTCGGGCGAGGCGAGCGGCAGCCACTCGATGCCGACGCGGACCTCGACGCGGCCCCCGGCGGAGCCGTGGTTTCGGGTGAAGGCATCGCGGTTGTCTGCGAGGGAATCGAGGTCGTACTCGTCGAGCGCGGTGTCGTTGGACAGGACGGCGCGGATGCCGATTTCGTCGGCGGCCCGAGCGAGGGCGTCTAGTTGGCGGTACATGTCGTTGACGGTGGTGACACCGCCCTTGATCGACTCGGTGTAGCTCGCGAGCGCCGCCCAGTACGCAGCCTCGGGGTCGAGGGCGCGGATCAGCGGGTACCAGCACTCGTCGAGGTACTCCCATAGCGGCAGGTGGTCGTTGTACCCCTTGCCGAGGGCCGTGTGGTAGTGCAGGTCGATCAGCCCGGGCATCACGATCTTGTCGGTCGCGTCGATCATCTCGTCCCCGGGCTGGGGGGTGACATCGGACGCGGTCACCTCGGTGATGCGGTCGCCGGTAATGACGACGGTGCCGCGTTCGAGGTAGGTGCCCGCCTCGTCGAGCGTGAGCACCATGCCGTTCCGGATGACGAGGCGGTTCATCGGTCGTTCCCTTCGGGATCGGCGCCGGCTGCGGCCATCGGTGCGACGGTGCGCTTCGCCAGTGGGAGCAGTGCGAGGTAGACGACCGCGGAGACGACGAAGCCGACGTAGAACGCGATGTCTGCACCGTGTAGCAGGGCGGCGACCGGGCCGACGAGCAAGCTGGTGTTCATGAACAAGAACGTGGAAGCAATGCCGGCAAGCAGGGCGACGAGGGCCGGCCAGCCGGAATGCCGATGCGCGAGCGCCGCGGCGACGTCGACGGTCCCGTCGGACGCCTTGCGTCGGCGGACCCAGTCGATGACGACCACCGCGATGAAGCAGGGAATCCAGTAGCTGATGAAGAGGAGCACGTTCTCGAACCGGTCAGCAAGGTCGCCCTCGGCGCTCATCCACAGCACGAGCAGGAACGCGATTGCGGCGCTGACGAGTGCCGCGACCGGTCGGGCGAGCCGGACCCCGATCGTCTGCAGCGACAGCGATCCGGAGTAGTCGTTCATCGCGTTGCTCGATACGGACGCGAGCACGATCGTGAGGAGCCCAATCGCGCCGAGGACGCCGCCGCCCATGATGTCGGCGACACCGGACGCAGTCGCGTCGCCGAGCGCCGACGCCCCGGCCGCGCCGATGAGCTGCCCCCAGACGTAGGAGGCGGAGAGACCGAGGAGCGTGAACCAGAACATCTTCCTGCCCGACGCCTTGGTCGGCAGGTACCGCGAGAAGTCGGATGCGTACGGCGCCCACGAGATCGACAGCGAGAACGAGATACCGAACATCAGCACCCACGTCCCGACGAGATCGGCACCCTGCACGGTGGAAGCGGTCGACACCTGAGACTCGGAGAGGATCCGGATGGTCAGGAGCAGGAACGCGGCTCCGAGGACCCAGGAGACGACCATCTGGAAGCGGTGAATGAGCTCATAGCCGAAGAAGCCGACGAGTGCTTGCAGTCCGAGCACGACGACCACGCTGAGCCAGAACGGCAGGCCAGTGAGGGCCTGGAACGCTTGACCGCCGAAGAGCCCGACGAGCGCGTCCCAGGCGACGGCCGAACCCCACGCGAGGATGCCCGGCACCACCACGCTGCGTCCGAAGGGCAGCCGCGCGAACGGCAGCTGGCCGCTCCCGGTGCGCGGGCCGAAGGTCCCGAGGTAGGCGGGGACGGCTGCGCCCAGCACGGAGCCGAGGACGATGGCGGTCATGGCCTGCAGGAAGTCCAGGCCGAGCGTGATGGAGAGCGCGCCGGTGAAGACGCTCGAGATGGTGAGGTTCGGCGCAAACCAGACCGTGAAGAGCCGGGCCGGTCGTCCGTAGCGTGCCGAGGCGGAGATCGGGGCGATGCCGTGCGTCTCGACACCGATCGAGACAGGTGTCGCGCCGGTGACAGGTTGGGATGCGGGCAGGGTGGGAGAAGCCATGGCAGTGCCTCCAGGGCAGGGAGGGGCGGAGTGACGGAAGCGTCCCGTTTTGGGAAGCGGCGGCTCCGCCGTCGGATGAGGACCCGGCCGGATTGCGGCGGGGGACGTCGTGATCCGTCCCGCTGCCAGAAGAGCGAAGAGGGATGCGGTGCGACGCTGACGAAGCGCGGACTACGGGGTGGCGGAAGACACAGCGGTCCTGCGACGCCGATTGAACCCTAGGGCGTGGTCCAGGTCAGGCCGGTGGACGCCATCGACCGGCGACTTGGGCCCGAGGCCCTGTAGCTCGCGGTGAGGGGGTACATCGACGCTCCTGGAACAAAAGGGGGTGTTCGAGAAGGATGCACAACAGCTGTTTCCGAAACGCGCACGTTCCGTTTCCGACATGTAACAGCTTGCGCAGTCACGTCAGACCGGAGTCAGAGCACCATCATCGCCACTGCCGGCGTCAAGCTGCTCACCGACGTGCTGATCGCGTCGAGGCTCACATGGTCCTGGTCCGCGCGTCAGGTGCGGTCTATTCTGAGCGCTCATGACGATCAACCCTGCACTCGCTCGGACGACCGACTCGTCCCAGCCGCTCGTGACACTGCTTGAAGAACGTTGGAGTCCACGCTCCTACGATGCGGCAGCGACGATCACGGACGCCCAGCTCGACGCAGTCCTCGAGGCAGCGCGGTGGGCGGCCTCCGCTTCAAACACGCAGCCCCGCCGCTATATCGCCGGCCGCCGCGGCACTCCGACTTTCGCATTGATCGAGACACACCTGATGGGGTTCAACAAGGAGTGGGCGTTCCGAGCGAGTGCTCTCATCGTCGCGATCGCCGAGACGGAGACCGAGGAGGGCGAGTTGCGGCAGTGGGCGCTGTACGACCTCGGGCAGGCCGTGGCGTCGATGACAGTTCAGGCCCACGCGGAAGGCTTGCACGTTCACCAGATGGCCGGAATTGACGTCGAAGGGCTCCGTGAGGCTTTCGGATTGCCGGATCGCTTCCTCCCGGTGACTGTCTCGGCTGTGGGCATGGTCGCCTCCCCCTCGCAGCTCAACGAGAAGGCCGCTGCACGAGAGTCGGCGGAGCGCACGCGTCTCCCACTCGACGCGCTCGTTCTCGTCAAGGACTAGGAGAGACCTCTCGTACGGTTGGCGATCGGCCAGCGGGCGGTTCAGTCTTCGGGGTGCTTACTTGCCCTGACCATCACCCAGCCGCAGGTGACCATTGCGACAAGTGCCAGGATCCCGAAAGGGAGCGCGGACCCGGTTGAAAGGCCCCAGGGAAGAGTCACTGCCGCACAGATCAGCAAGATGACGAGCATCGTCACTGCGATGCGACGAGGGACTCTCATGAGGGGACCGTACTCTTCGCTTGGCACGGATGATCGAAAAGACCACGTCCCGTAAGCCGGTCGACCAGCGAACGCCCGCGCCCAGAACGGGATGGATGGGCCCTTGACGGCTCTGGTCGCAGATGACGCTCCGCTCTCGGATGGCTGGTCTCGAGAGCGGAGCTGATGGTCAGCGGTTGGGGTGGGCTTGTCGGTCAATGCAGCGGTAGACGGTCGCCCGTCCGATGCCGAACAGCTCGGCGAGTTCCGCGACCGAGTGTGTGCCAGCTTCGTGCACCTCGAGGAGGTGGCGTTGTTGCGCGGTGCTGAGCTTGGGTTGCCGGCCTCGGAGGTGGCCTTTCGCTTTCGCGATCTGCATGCCCTCGCGGGTGCGAGCTCGGATGAGGTCGGACTCGAACTCGGCAACCATCGCGAGGACGTTGAACAGCAGGCGGCCGACGGGGTCATTGGGGTCGTGAACGGAACCGCCGATGTTGAGCTTGACGTTCTTGGCGGTGAGCTCGTCGACGATGTCTTTCGCGTCTCGAAGGCTTCTAGCGAGCCGGTCGAGCTTCGCGATGACGAGGGTGTCTCCGTCACGGCAAGAAGCGAGTGCCTCCCGAAGGCCGGGTCGAGATCTGTTCGTGCCGGTCAAGCCGTGGTCGGTGTGGATGTTGCGCGGGAGGACTCCGAGTCGCTCGAGCGCGACGCGCTGAGCGGTGAGGTCCTGTTCGTAGGTCGAGACGCGGGCGTACCCGATGAGTAGAGCGTTCATGGCGCGAGGATCCGCTGGACGCCCCGACGCCGCGTCGTCTCGCAACCCGATCGCTCTCCGGTCAGCGACGAAGCCGAGAGCGTCGATAGCCGACCGCTGCGCTCACGAGGATGACGATCGCGCAGACAAGCGTGATCCAAGCGAATGTGGCAAGCGAGCCAGTCGTGAAGAGAACGACGGACACCGCCGCGAACACGAGCCCCAACATCAGGAACACAAGCCATACGGCGTTGGAGCGAGTCATGGGCCAAAGCTAGCCGCTACCCAACGTCAGAGTTATGGGGTCGAGCCCGCGTCCGATAGCCGATCGGCATCCGGGACGCGACGAGCGGACGGTTCTCATCGTGATGTCAGCAGCGCCTACTGCAAGTCCCCGCGCAAGTCTGTCGGACCTCGTCGAGCTGTAGCCTGCCAGACATGTCCGAGGAAGAATCCCGCCGACTGAGCCGACGGCTCTTCGGCCGACCCAAGATCTGGGTGAGCTGTCTGTGGCTCATAGTGGGTCTTGGATGGCTCGGGACCGCGGTCGTCGAACCGGGAGCGTTCCGCTTCTTCATAGCCGCTCTTTGGATCGTCGTCGGCAGCGGGATGCTGATCGTCGCGCTGAGAGACCGTAGCGAGCGCAACCGCCGGTGAAGGTGGCCGGCGCCGCCCGGTTGCCGATCGGCTTACGAGACGTGTCGGGGCGACAGTTCGCACTTCTCCTTAGGAGGCCGCCCGCTGGCTCACCAAGTCAGTGAGCGAGCGTCCCGTGATCTCTGTCGCGTCGGGCCCTTCGCTTCGCTGCCCGACGGAAGGCCATGAGCACGGCGCCGCACACAACCGTCGCAACGATGCCAATGACCGTGCCGCCGGCCGAACCGCTTCCGTAGTTTGACCAAGGCAGCCCGAGAGCCCATTGCAGTGCAGGGCCCACCACGAGTAACGCTCCGGCCGGCACGACGACGATGAGCAAGGCGCGGCGGCCGCTCCAAGCGGGATGAAGCAGAACGACTACGGCGGCCGCGGCGACGACCGCGAAAGCACCGTAGATCCACGATGCGCCAGACATCCGCCAGCCGTCGTGCGCGAACCAGTCTTGGACTCCTCGGATGGTCCGTGCCCAAGCATGCTGACCTCGGTCATGTGTCGACGAGATGACAGGCAACGGCCACCCAATGATCGCGAGGACTCCGGCGATTGCGCTCGCGGTTCCGAGCAGGACCACCCCAAAGCGCGACCCGGTTTTGGGCTCGACGTCGAAGTCGGAGATGCTCACGCCTAGGAGGCTATAGGGCGAGCGCGACGGTCGTTCCAACCGGGCACGCCGCCCGGTAGAGGATCGGCTATCGAGACGCCTGCGGCGCTCGATCGACGAACAGATACACGAGGATCGCGAGGGTGAGGAAAGCAGCGATCGCGAACAGCGCGTGACCGCCGAGCCCGAGGAGTGCACCAGCGACAGCGGTGCCGATCGAGGAGAACGCGACTTTAATTCCGGCCATGCTGACGAAGATCTGTGCTTCCGCGCCGGGCGGGGAGAACGCCGCGCGGGCCGCCAGACTTGCCGTGAACAGGACTCCCGTCGCGACACCGAGCAGCGCGAACACCGCCGCGCTGATCGGGACGGAGAAGATCGCCAACCCGAGTACGAATCCGATTGCAACGACGACGACGCCCCAGCGGATGAGCCGGTCCGCTTGCCCGCGGAGCGGAACCACGATCAGCAGCAACGACACCGTGAGGTTCCCTGCACCGTAGGCCGAAGTGAGCAACGCCGATGACGCGGCGGTCGCGTCCAGTGCATCGACGGTCCCGACTGCGAGGAGCGGCACTGCTCCGAGGGGAATCGCGGTGACAGCGGTGGCGATCGTCGTCCGGCGCAGACCCGGCATCCGCATCAGCATCCCGAGCGCGGAACGCAGCCCCACCGTAGCCGGTGCATCATCACTACCGGAGCGCTGCCTTGCGGCGGGAAGGAGCAGGACGACGATCGCCCCCGCGACAGCCGCACCGGCTGCCGTGAGGACCGCCACGGCGGGAGAACTGGTCGACGCGACAACGGCGATGACGGCGGGACCGGCGGTGGCCGAGACGCCGTACGTGAAGGCGTCCATGCCCTGCGCCCGCCGACGTGCACGCTCGTCGGTTCCGACGATCGTCGCCAGCTGACTGCTGAGCCCACCGGTGAGGAGGGGGCCGGCCAGCCCGGCGATCAGGAGGCCGACAGCAGCGGCGATGAGCGTGATTGGCAACAGCAGGATCGCGCCTGCGAGTGCGATCCCGTAGACCAGTCCCGCGGCCGAGAGGACGAGCTTCTTGGACCGAGCGCGATCGAGGAGCTGCGCAGCGACGGGCCCCGCAAGGTGAGGCAGAGTGATGCACGCTGCGAGGAGGCCGGTGGCATCACCGGCGCCAGCAGGGCGAGCGGCGAGGACCACGCCGATGATCGCCGCCGCATCGGCTCCACGAAGCAGGCACGCGCCGATGAAGTAGACGACCAGCCCCCGTGTTCGCACCCGCACCCCCTCGTGGGCTTCGACGCTAGTGGATGCGGTTCCGCAGAGTTCAGACGGTCCCGGTCACGGATCGGCTACCGGACGCCGATAGTGGGGAGTTGGATACGAGCATGCTGTCCAAGCTTCAGCCTCGCGTGCTCGGCCTGGCGATCGGTGCGGGGGCCCTGGTTGCGGGCCTCGTAATAGCGCTTCTCGGCCTCGTCCTTGGTACCGATTTCGTCGGGCTCGTAGCGGCCGGGCTGGTGATCGCTGCGATGGGATTGGTCGTCGCGATAGTTGGAGCGATTGGCTTCGCCCTGCACGGGTCCGCCCGATCCGCGCGCCAGAAGATGAGGTGATAGTCAGCGACTCATTGGCTAGTCCGATGGCCGATCCGCTACTGAGACCGTCTGAGGAGCCGCAAGTAGATCGTCACGCGCCATCCAGCCGAAGCTGCCAGGACGAACATCAGAACGGCAAGCCAAGTCGAACCGGTCGGTAACAGGACTTCGGCGAACCCGACGACTAAGCACGCGATGCCCGCGACGAGTGCAGCAACCAGCGCGACGCGAGTACTTCGTCCGGCTCGTCGCTGCGTGTCGCTCATAACCAAGAGCTAACTCGCTCACGCACGTTGAGGGATCGGCTACCGGACGCGCCAACCCGGTGGCGGTGTCGGAACAAGCTCGCAGTACTGCAACGTGCGCCCGTCGACCCCGGTCACGGCCTCGATGACGAACGCGTGCGTCACCACGAGCGCCCCATAACCGTCGTCCGGAAGGCGTGAGAGCGCCATGTTGGCACGATCCCGCATGTGCCTGATGCTTTCCCACGTCGCTCTGTCCGGCGCGTTTCCCACATGGCGGCGAAACTCGTCTGTCGCCTCCTGCCACTTCGCGTAGGTCTCGCTGGCTGGAAGGCCGGAGTCCCACTCCCTGAAGTCGATGTCGACCGCCAAGGGCACTCCGCACGCGGCGGCGATGATCGCTGCGGTCTGCAGCGTGCGTGTCATCGGTGAGCAGACGACGCGAGCCACCTCGAGCTGAGCAAATCGCGCCGCCGCTTGGTGGGCCTGCTGCTCTCCAAGCCGCGACAACGGCGCCGTATCCCGAGACCGGAAGTCGAGTCCACGTGATTCGCCTGAGTCGTAGTCGGGTTCCGCATGCCGAAGCAGCCCCGGTGCAAGCATCCCCGCATGCTATGTCAGGCAGACCTCCAACGTCCGCTACCGGACGTCGAGGTGGTCACTATCGTGGCGGCATGAGACTCGGGGGAAGTCGACTGTTGGCCTGGCTGGTCGACTTAGCCTGTGTCCTCGGATGGGTTGCCCTGACTGCCGCCGTGGGAGTGCCGCTCTACCTCGCGCACGTCATCCGGCCGACGAATGTTGTCGTGTTGAGCGTCGTCGGCGCCTTGGTGATCGTGATGCCGGTCGTTCTCGCTCTGGCGTGGTGCGAGTCACGCCGCGAAGCGGCGACGGTTGGTAAGCGAGTGATGAAGCTGGTCGTCCGCGCAAATGCGCGTTCACCGCGTCTGACCGTCGCGATAGCGCGGAACACCCTCAAGATCGGTGTTCCGTGGCTAATTGGTCACGCTGCCGTGTTCACCATTGTGAGGGCAAGCGGTGACGATGGCGTCCCTGTCGGCGTTTGGGCGCTGACCGTTTGTGCTTACGTGCTTCCGCTAGCCTGGATCTTCTCTCTTTTCGTCGGTCGGGGGCGGACGCCGTACGACTGGGCCTGTGGAACAGAGGTCACGAGACGTTCAGCAGGCTGATCCCCCATGAGGATCTCCCTCAGTGAGGCGGAGGAGCCGACCCGAAGATCAGAGAGATTCCGCCGAGCGTCGCGACGAGGAACGTCACCGTGAGGACGACGGCGGCAACGAAAGCAATCACGATGGTTAACAACGTCAGCATGCCGACCAGGCGCACCGCGCGGGCCGCATCGCGAGGCGCGGGAACTGTCTCCTCTCCAGCCGTGAACAATTCGGCCATGTCGCGGGGCCGCTGGTTGTCCGTGCGATCAGGCTAGGTCACGTCTGCGGTCGCCTGAGCACCACACGTCTCGATGGCGGATCGGTTACCGGACGATTCTGCCGGTTGTCAGTTCACGCTTCTCCGGGCGCTCCGGGAATCTCACCTTCCGGCCGGTCGAGATCGAGCGTTCAGCTCTGCCGACTCGTCCGCGGTGCCACCAAGAATCCCCTTCGGGTTGGTGCTGCGCGGGCGATCGCGCTCCGACCCGAGCGTTAGTGCGACGCTCCAGGGTCGCAGCGTCGATGCTCATGCGGGCCTGCGCGGTCAGGGAGACGCGATCGGGTGTGGCTCGCAAGCATTGAGCGTACGTGTCCTCCTTATGGCGGATAAGACCCATCGATACCCCCGATCAGGGCAACAGTACGGCCGCGGGAGCAGGCGTTCCATTCCCGCCCTGTTGGAGGAGGAGCACGATGTGCAGTCAGACTTTCGCGCTCACCGACACTCACAACGCGTCCGAACCCGTGAAGTGTCGCGTAGCGCGCAACGCCGGCCGGGCCCGCTCAGCGGGGAATCACGGCGCGGACGGTGCTCCGGCGATCCGGGCGAGCCAGTCGCGCATCAGAGACCGCTCCGCCGGCGACAGCGCGGCAAGCGCCTCGTCGTCGGCGGCGAGCTGCACCGCGGCCGCGCGCGCGTCCATCGATGGAGCCGGGGCAACAGTCGCGGAGCCCGGCCCAGTCGGAGCGGTCGTGAGGATGGAGTACGCAAGCGCTTCCCACGCAGCCTCGACGAGCGCCGGGTCAAGGTCGTCAGCGGGCGTACCGATGAGGTCGAGCACCACGCCAACCCCGATCGCGTGCACAAGCGACACCGCTCGGGTCTCCGGCACCCGAAGCCGCCCAGCGAGCGCGACGCGGTGGATGCGCTCCCGCAGGACGGCGATGCCGGACTCCTCGACGCCGGAGTGCGAGCGCAGCGGGTCGGAGAAGAGCGCGGTGACGCCCGGGTTGGCGAGCCCGAAGGCGATGTGGGCGTCGAACGAGTCCCGGAGGTGTTCGACCGGGTCGACGTCGTCCGGCACGGATTTCTCAGCAACATACGACGCGAACACCCGGTCGGCGACGGCCTCGAGCAACCCGTTCTTGTCGCCGAACTGCCGGTAGATCGTCGGCGCCTGCACCCCCGCGGCGGTAGCGACCGCCCGCGTCGTGACCCCGGTCGGGCCGCCGGCCGCGAGGAGGTCAGCGGCAGCATCGATGATCCGAGAGCGGACGGAGTCAGTCACGGATCAACGATAACGGAACCTTGTTAGCAGAATGTTTCCGGTGGTACCTTTCTGGTGTTTCCACTGATAACGAAAGGTCGTTCCCCATGATCATCGTCACCGGCGCCACCGGCGCCCTCGGGTCCGCTACCGTCCGCGCACTCCTTCACCGCATCCCCGCCGACCAGGTAGGGGTCAGCGTGCGCAACCCTCTGGCCGCTGCCGACCTCGCTGCCCGCGGCGTGCGTGTCCGGCACGGGGATTTCGCCGACCCGGCGTCCCTCGGCCAGGCTTTCGCCAACGCCGACCGAGTCCTCGTCGTCTCCGGTTCGACGCTCGGTCCGGACGGCGTCGCGCTCCACGCGGCAGCCGCCCGGGCCGCCGTCGAGGCCGGTGCTGACCGCGTCTTCTACACGGCACACCAGAACACCCGAGCGGACTCTCCCGTCGCGTTCGCGGTCGACCACGCCCGCACCGAGTCCGCCCTCGCCGGCATCGGGACCCCGTGGACCTCGCTTCGCAACGGCTTCTACGCACACACTGTGGGATGGCTCATTGCGGGCGCGGTCGAGTCGGGCGAACTGCTCCTGCCCGAGGACGGCCCAATCTCGTGGACCGACCGCGAGGACCTCGCCGTCGCCGACGCCGCCCTCGTGGCGGACGGTCCGGTGTTCGACGGCCCGACCCCGGCGCTCACGGCGCGGGACGCCGTCACCTTCGCGGACGTCGCACGGATCCTCTCGGACGTCACGGGAACGACCGTCCGCCGGACCGTAATCGACGACGAGGAGTGGGTGGCGCGTCAGGTCGGCCACGGGATGCCCGAGGCCGCAGCGCAGGTCATGCTGGGGATGTTCCGAGGCGCCCGGGCCGGCGAGTTCGACGAAGTCAACCCGCTCCTCGGCGAGCTGTTGAATCGCGATCCGCTGCCGGTGCGCGTGGCAATCGAGCGCGCCGTCGCCTGAGGCCGCTAGCACCGGTCGGCGGCCGCGCCGAGTTGGATCGCGACCGCGACGAACGCGAGCGGCGCGGTTGGGTTCATCGAACCTGGTCGTCAGCAACGGTCGGAGACGATGCGCCGCTTCCGAGCGATTCCGTCCGGCCCGGCGCCGATGGTCGGTTCCCGGAACGTGCGAGGGTCGTGTGGGGCGGTGAGGAGCTGTGATGAGTGTGTTCCTGCGGGAGCGTCCGAGCGAGTGGTCGTGGGTGCGTCGCAACGGGTTGTTCTTGGTGAACGCGTCGGTGTTCCTGCTTTGTTTCGTTGGGATGGTGTTCGCCGGTTGGCGGGTCGCCGGCCACGACGCGGTGCTGCATGGGCAGACGGTCGAGTCGCTGTGGGGGTTCTTGTCAAGTGGTGACTTTGCTGAGGCGACGTTTGAGAACTGGGAGAGCGAGTTCCTGCAGATGGGGTCGTACGTGGTGCTGACGACGTTCCTGTTTCAGAAGGGGTCGAGCGAATCGAAGTCGCTTGATGGCGATGCCCCACAGGACGCCGACCCTCGAGCGCACGAGCGAGATCCTCGCGCTCCGTGGCCGGTCCGGCGCGGCGGAATCGCGTTGGCGCTCTACGAGAACTCGCTGATGATCTTGTTTGCAGTGCTGTTCCTCGGCAGCGTCGTCGGGCACGTCATCGGTGGGTCGGCTGCGTACAACGAGGAGCAGGTCGAGCACGGGGCGCGCGTGGTGTCGGCGTGGCAGTACCTCGGGACGAGTCAGTTCTGGTTCGAGTCGATGCAGAACTGGCAGTCAGAGTTCCTGGTGATCTCCGTCATGGTCGTCGCCACCGTTTGGCTCCGGCAACGCGGGTCGAGCCAGTCGAAGCCAGTTGCAGCCCCGCACGCGGAAACCGGTGACTAAGGAGTGCATGCCCCTTACTCCGACCGCACTCGCGACGCGGCCGCCACTGTGTTACTGCGCTACACGGCCGCGCTGTAGAAGAGCGCCCGAACCGACGCGGTCACCGCGGGCGCGGTCGAATCGTTGGGCACATCAGCGGACGCCAGCATCGTGCTCGCTCTCCGGAACCCTTTCCTCGGCGAGCATATGAGCGACGCGCTCACGGTGCGGCACCAGAACGTTGTGAGCGACGTCGCCGCTCGCACAAAACCGTCCTCGCCAGCACAGAGCACGGCTGAATGCGTGCCGACGAACTGCACCCAGGCGCACCAGGCGGAACCATGTTTGGGAGCCTTGTGTGCGGGTCCTAGTCGCCGACGCCGACCGTCATCGATCTTCGCAAACCGGCCTGCCTAGCCACCAAACGAGCGCAGGAGCAACGCGGAGGAATACGGACTGCGCGACGTCCGTTGCGCCGTCGGGGCGGCGCCATGTGGCATCCTGATCCGGCCGCGGGGCGCCGTCTCTCCGTTGGATGAGACGGCCGGCCCGGAGCGGTTCCTCCGGACTGGCCGTCGATTCGTCGCACCTGATCCGTACGGCGACTGCGCCAGTGGACCACCTTTCCCGCTTCATAGATGCGGGTTGCTTGTGCTGACAAAGTGTGTATCGCCTAGGTGAAATCGGGCACTTTCGCGTCTGGTTGGAGCGCGTTGCCCGACTCGTGGACGCTTGCCCCTCGGTCGGAGTTCACCAACGGCAGGGCGGTGGTGTGACGGGTGGCTACAATGCTTCCGGAGCAGCCGGTCCCGTCGTATACCAGTAGCCACATCGCGCGGCATCGGCAGACAAGCAGGCCACACGTCGTCACCGACTTGCTCGGCCCGTACCGTGGGTGCGCCTGATCAAGTCGGCCGAGACCCCGCCGATGGTGAGTGCCGATCCTGTCGGCGCTCACCGGCCCTCGAGTGCGGGAAACCCTGCCGACTGGCATGGATCTTGCGCTCCGCCCCTCGTTCTCCGTCTGCTCATCGCGGAAGAGCCGGTTTCCGCGGCGTCGTCGTGCCCGCCTCTGCTGGGATTGCGTTCAGCGGCTTGTTCTTGGCGAGCACTTCAGGTCGCAGTTAGCGTGATTGGGGAGGACCTCTTCGGGGGTCTTGTCGCTAGCACGGTCTTCGCGTAGTGCGGTGTGCTGGCGCAGCAGGAAGATCTCGGTAGCGATGAGGCTTCAACGCCTCGGGGAGGGCAGACGGGTCATGGACTCTACTTCTTCGTTCTTGTTGGCGCTGTGCTTGCGTGACAGCACGGTCAACACTCCGGCGGTCACTCTCTTCCACGACACGCACACACCCCAGTTTCCGACCCGCGCGCGGATTGCCGCATGACGATCGCGGAGAGCGCTGTGGCGCCCGTTCGCCCGTTCGTTGCGGTGACCGGGACGGACACGGACGGGGCGATTCGGGACCTCGCTGGGATGTACGCGGGACGGAGCTGGTATTCCTCCCGCCTCGGGGACGACTACTGGTACAAGTACGTCGCCGTCGGTGACGACCAGCTCAGTGTCCGACGGTCCCAGATGCACGGCTGTCTTCGCGGCGACGTCGCCGTCGAAGGTGAGGTGGTCGTGCAGTGGATCGACGCAGGCCAAGCCCGCGTTGACGTCGGCCGCAACGAGGTGCGGATGCAGCCCGGGATGCCGACGCTGTTCCCGATCGAGCAACGCTTTGACATGGAGTACCAGGACTGGGATCAACGCCTGGTGCACTTGAACCGGGAACTCGTGCTGGATGTCGCCGCGGAGCAGTACCTCGCTGACGGGACGCTCTCGTTCGACCGGAGCCGCACACCGACCCCGGCCGCCGTCACGCAATGGCGCGTGGCGGTGGCCGGCGCTATGCAAACGCTCCGTTCCGATGGCGCAGACACGTTGGCTTGGCAGGAGGCGCAACGCGACGTCGCCCGATCCCTGTTCGCGTTGTACCGGTTCCAGGGGGAACTGCTCCCGCACGGGTACGGGGAGCCACGCAACCAGCACGTGCGCGCTGCGGTTGAGTACATCCACGAGCGCGCCGGCGAAGCGTTGACCGTGTCAGCGATTGCCCAAGCGTCGGGACTCAGCGTCCGGGGTCTGCAGGAAGCGTTCCAGCGGGCGTTGGACCGCACCCCGATGATGTACCTGCGGGAGGTCCGACTGCGCCGTGCCCGCGAGGATCTCCTCCGCGCGGACTACTCGGACACGACCATCGCGGACGTAGCGTCTAGGTGGGGCTTCAACCACATGGGCCGGTTCTCCGGCGCGTACCTGCAACGGTTCGGAGAGTACCCGCGCCGGACCCTCCGACGTTGATCCTGTTCGTCACTCCGGGTGGCGTCTTGCAAGCTGGTGTCAGCGGCGCGAACTCCTCCGGCAGCCCACGTGGCCCACGACTGGAACTGTGCTTCAGCACTTGCCAGGCTGGTGTGCGAACCCTGCACCCGCCCGTCGTTCGACTCGAGTTGGTACTGACCGCGGAACGCGATGGTCGCCACCGACACCCCATCGACCTCGCAAGTCCACCTCGTGGTGGAGTCCTGCTGCCACGTCAGGGAATCGGGGTGTCGCACGGTGCCGCCTTTCAGCAGGGCCGAGATAAGCGCCTGCAAGCAGACAGCTCCCCGGACGATAGACGTCAGCCCTCACTCTGGCTACATGGTCGCGGTACATTCCAGAAGGAGTAGGAGACCCGAATGCCAGAGCACATGCCGTCCGTTGAGTTGCGTTCGAGCGGCGTCACAGCGTCCGCAGCGCCGGGCGTGCCCGCCCTCGAGCAACTCGCCGAAACTCCCCTCAACGGCACCAACATCGACGACTCCCGAACCAAGCCCGTGCAGCCTGGCGCACCGATCAGCTGAGATCGACCATGTTCCGATGCGCCGAATCGTTTCTGGACCGCCGCTGCCAACGGGCCGCCGGACACGACGGATTGCACGTTGCAAAGGACGAAACGTCCCTGATGAAATGGAGCGGTCACCCCGACCTCCTGCTGCACCAGATGCGTCTCCGCGACTCTGCGTTCCCGACGACGGACCCGGCGGCTTCCCCGTCCTCCGAGGATGCTGACGTAGCCGTGCTGTCGCGGGCACAACAACCGTCGACTGCAGCGGTGGTTGATTGCGTGGCACCGCGCGATAGGAGAGTCCGCCCGTGAAGAATCGGCTGCGCCTCGCGCGCGGCCCCCTGACTGCTGAACGACTCCAACGGTGCACAAGCGTGCGCCAGACCAGGGACCAGCTGGTATTGCATGCACGCGCCCGATTCGCTGAAGCTATGCTGCCCGCCTTACGAGGTGAGGCGGGCAGCCGCGCCGGTACCGAGGATCAGGATCGAGACCGCAGCGCTCGACGGTAAGCAATCACCGTGAACACATTGTGACGCACGACGGAACGGAATGTGGAGCCCAGCCATTGGCCTAGCGATCCGTCGGCATGGACTGACAGTCTCAGTGGCACAGCCGCATACGGTGGGGCCGCGAAGCCGGACCGACGCAGAACCGAGGGTGTCCGCGCCTGCGCATGAATGCTCTTGCCGCATCAGAACGTGACCATCATGCTGCTCTTGACCGCAGCGCCGCGCTGGACCTCGTCACCAGCGGCGCTTCCACCTCGCAAGCGTCGGCCGTGCGGGTGCCGCCGGCCCTGACCCGAATCGGGAGCGGCATTCGCGCCCTTCACCTGGACGCCCACCTCCCCCCGTTCACGCCTACAAGACTAAACATTCAGCGCGGCGGCACCGGATCCGGCGCAGCACTCAGGCGGAGCATTCGCATTCGGTTGCACTCCCACGCCCGAGTAGACGTCCCTCCAGAATGAGCGAGGGCCGGTCCCGTGTTCGGGACCGGCCCTCGCCGGACTAATGCTACTCATCGGTTCAGCGCATCGTCTTGGCCGTCGAACTGCGCCGACAGAGCACCAGTACGAGGCCACCGAGCGCATCAGTGGGAGTGCCGCGCCGGAGCGACGAGGTCGGTTCCGGTGAACCCCGAGTTCGCCGTTGCCACCTTCAGTGCCTTACCACCACGCTTGACCGGGCTGGGAGAGCAGGCGGGACCATCGTGGCTATTGGGTCGACGTCACCGGGCACTGTCAGGGGTCGTGCTCGTGATGGTGACCTTGCGCGTCAGCTTTACATCGATCGAGTCCACAGCGGCAACCTTGTAAGCAGCGGCGCACATGACCGACTCATCCGGCTTGAGCGTCGCGAACCGCTGAGGGCATAACGGTGGATGCCGCCACCGCAGAGGCCAGCTCTGGCGTTTCAGGTTTCCAGGCGAAGGGCGAGGGTCCGTGCGCTGAGGTCATCGACGAAGGCGCGGCTCCTGGATGTCACGGCAGATTCATCGCTTGCGCCACCGGGTGGGGCCTCTTGCGCGAGAAGAGGCAGACCGGGTGCGAGGAGGATGGTGGTCAAGACCGCGTCACCCTCGACGTCAAACGTTGGCAACGTGACGCGGTCGGCCAGCCCGTTCTGAGCAAGTGCGATGGCGTAGTCGATGATGGTGTACGCCACCGCATCGGTGGTGAGGAGGAGTTCACCGCCGTACATGAGGTGCTTCACGGGCTGACTCCCTGATTGCGCGGTGCCACGCGATTCTGCGCTGCTGCAGCCGGAGGTTGTACTGCCCGCGCTGCGACCCTACGTCAGGGCGCCTCCATAGAACGGGAGGTCTCCAGGTCATTCGGTTGAAAGTCACGATCGTCCTTGTGGTCCGAGTGCTCACCAGGCAGACGTTGAAGTGGGGAGGGGTGCGCGGTGCTCGATCGCCGCGCCGCCCGTCTTGGCTAACGCCCGCTGTTGCGCTGCGATGTACGGAGGATCAAGCCGTGGTGATGGGTAGTGAGCGTCACTGATCGGACTGACCCGAACGGGTCGCCGTCGAGTTGAACACGTTCTGGGGCGTCCAGCTCGAGGTGCAGAATTCGCGCGCGCGTGGTGGGAAGTGCGCGCGATCGTGGGAGGACTCTGGCGAGGAGACGTCCGAAGCGGCTGCGGAAGAAGAACCGGTTGAGCGTGAGGGTGTACCCAATCTTGGTCCACCCGAACCAACCATTCGGGCGGAACGCAACAGCATCGAGGATGCCATCATCGGGTTCGGCTCGAGGCAGAAGCAAGACACCGGCGGTGAGGGTGCCGCAGTTGCCGACGATGATCGTGTGGGCGTGCATCGAGTGTGTCTGTCCAGCGTCGAGGGTGTAGCGGACGGCGATCTGCCGGTTGCCGATCACGGACCGGGCGATGGGCTCGGAGTACGCCACCCATCCAAACCGTCTCTTGACCCATGCGTTGGTATCGGCGGCCATGCTCGCATCGAGCCCGATACCCGCCATGACCAGGAAGACGTGTTCGCTCGTCGAGCCGTCGGCATGAGTCAGCTGCGCGAGCCCTACATCAATCGTTTGGTCGGTGCCAGTGAACGCCGCCTCAATGACCGAGTCTTCGTCGTTGCGGGGCAAACTGAAATTACGGGCGAAAAGGTTCCCGGTGCCGGCCGGGAGGACCGTGATGGGTATCCCGGTGCCGCGGAGTTCTTCGGCGACAACCCGCAACGTCCCGTCCCCGCCGGCGACGAGGATGACGTCAGGGGTGCCGTCCGCGGCTGCTCGCGCAGCGGCTCGGCCACCGTCGTCTGCAGCCGTCGGGTACCAGCGAGTCGAAGCCCACTCGTGCCGGGTGGCTGCAGCATGGAGCAGTCCCTGCAGGCGGTGTTGGTCGGTCTTTGTCGGGTTGAGGACGACTGCGACGGTGCGCACGGGTGTGTGGGTAGAGATCGTCGGGCTCAGTTGGCGCGCCCGGCCTTGCGTCCGGCGCGGCGGATTGCTCCAAAGATCAGAGTGCCAACGAACAGGACGATGCCAATGATCGCGAGCCAGAGCAGCCCCTTCAACGCGAACCCTACGATCGCGAGGATGACCCAGAGGGTGAGGAGGACGATGACGGTCTTCATGGTAGTTCCTTAGTGCGTCAGTGGATGCGGAGCTGCGCGACCATCGGGCACGCGAACGGGTCGCGCGCCGCGAGACCGACCCGGTTGAGGTAGCGGACGACGATGCCGTACGAGCGCAGGAGCGTGGTCTCGGTGTACGGCACGTC
>NZ_VEIY01000006.1 GCF_007680845.1 Curtobacterium pusillum
GGCGCGCGCCGGCTGCGGCCGGCCGCGCGGCGCGCGCGGGCGACGTCGCCGAGAGGGCACGTTGTGGCCCGCTCGGCGGCCGCGGGCGGCCGGGTTCGCCCGCTCGGCGGAACTGAGCGGCGTGTTGTGCCCGCTCGGCGGGCGCGGCGGCGACGGCGCGGCGGCGGCGCGGCGGGGGACGGCGCTCAGGCGCCGGCGAGGAGCGCGTGCACGCGCTCGAGCCGCGCCGTCCACCACGCGGTGCGCTCCGGCGACGCCGCGTGCCGCGCGAGCAGGTCCCGCGACACCTCGACCCGCCGCACCGGAACCCGGCCGTCGACCGGCAGGAGGGGCGCGGACGTCACGTCGGCCTCGAACATCGCCGCCGTCCCGAGGCCCGCGGCGTACCCCGGGCTCATCGCCGACGCGGCGAGGAACGCCCCCATCCCGAGACCCACCGACGTGTCGAGGGCGCTCGACACCACGCAGGGCAGGCCGGCCTCGGCGACGATCGCCCGCGCAGCGGAGATCCCCCCGAGGGGCTGCGCCTTCACGACGAGCACGTCCGCGGCACCGGCCCGGGCGACGGCGAGCGGGTCCGAGGCCTTCCGCACGCTCTCGTCCGCGGCGATCGGCACGCCGAGCCCGGCGGTGCGGGACCGCAGCGACGCGAGCTCCGGCACGGTCCGGCAGGGCTGTTCGGCGTACTGCAGACCGAGCGGGGCGAGCCGTTCGAGCGCGGTCACGGCCTGGTCCACGGACCACAGGCCGTTGGCGTCCACCCGGACGGCGGCGTCGGGGCCCATTACCCGCCGGACCTCGGTGACCCGGGCGACGTCGTCGTCGATGGTCGTGCCCGGTTCGGCGACCTTGACCTTGGCGGTGGTGCAGCCCGGGTAGCGGGCGAGGAGCGCGGCGACCTCGCCCGGGGCTATGGCCGGCACCGTGGCGTTCACGGGTACGGAGTCGGCGGCGGGGACGTGCGATCCCCAGCCGAAGTCGATCGTTGCCCGGAGCCACGCGGCGGCCTCGGCGTCGTCGTACTCGACGAAGGGGGAGAACTCGGTCCAGCCGGACGGTCCGCGGAGGACGACGGCTTCCCGCACGGTGATGCCCCGGAAGCGCACCCGCATCGGCAGCGCCACGACGTGCGCGTCCGCGAGGAGGTCGGGAAGGCCGGGGAGTTCGGGGGGCACCGACCCATCATCGCAGTCGTACCCAGGCCACCTCCCGGTTCCTCGGAGCCGACCGCCAGGGCCGGGCATTAGCATGCATCGGTCGGCCACGGCCGGCTCGAGGGTGGACAGCGGAACGAGGGAGGCTCGGTGGCGCGGGAACCGCAACAGCGTGCGTCGCAGCGATCCGCCGCACCCGCATCCGCGAGCAAGACGAAGAACCGCGCAGCCCCCGGCCGCGACACCGACGAGTTCGCCCGACTCCTGCAGCGCGGCACGGTCGACGTCCGCGAGCAAGCCCAGCGCGGCCGCAAGAAGCGCAACCCGGTGGTCGGCAAGATCGCCCTCGGCCTCGCGGTGGTCTCGGCCGCGGTCGACGCGAGCGCCTTCGCGGTGTTCATGGGCGGCGACACCGACTTCGCGTTCGGCATCTGCTTCGTGGTGGTGTTCCTCACCCTCATCGCCGCGGTGCTCGGCTTCGTCGCTGCCGTCGGCTCGTTCGGCCGCTGGTACGGCGCGATCGGCGTCGTGGTGGCCTTCTTCGCGAACCCGGTGATCCTCATCGTCCTGCTCGTGATGGTCGCCCCCGAGGTCCTGACCGACATGGGCGGCTCCGCGGCGTCGGGCAGCACGGGCCTCTGATCCCGCGGCGGTAGCGTTGGGGCATGGCTGCTCCCGTCTCCGACCTGTTCGACCCCGACGTCTGGACCGCGGCTCCGATCGCGGAGCAGTTCACCGACATCACGTACCACAAGCACGTCTCGCACGGCATCGTCCGGGTCGCGTTCGACCGTCCAGAGGTCCGGAACGCGTTCCGTCCTCGCACGGTCGACGAGCTGTACCGTGCGCTCGACGACGCCCGGCAGGACCCCCGCGTCGGCGTCGTCCTGCTCACCGGCAACGGCCCGAGCCCGAAGGACGGCGGGTGGGCGTTCTGCTCCGGCGGCGACCAGCGCATCCGCGGGCGGAGCGGCTACCAGTACGTCGGCGACGACGGTGCCCCGCCCGAGGGCATCGACCCCGCGGCAGCCGAGGCCTCGATGGGCCGCCTGCACATCCTCGAGGTGCAGCGCCTCATCCGGATGATGCCGAAGGTCGTCATCGCGGTCGTCCCGGGTTGGGCGGCCGGCGGCGGTCACTCGTTGCACGCGATCTGCGACCTCACGATCGCGAGCGCGGAGCACGGGAAGTTCAAGCAGACCGACGCCGACGTCGGCTCGTTCGACGGCGGGTACGGCAGCGCCTACTACGCGAAGCAGATCGGGCAGAAGTTCGCCAGGGAGGTCTTCTTCCTCGCGCAGGAGTACTCAGCGCAGCGCGCGTACGAGATGGGTGCCGTGAACGCGGTCGTGCCGCACGCGGACCTCGAGCGTGAGGCGATCCGCTGGGGCGAGATCGTCCTCGGCAAGTCACCGACGGCGATCCGGATGCTCAAGTACGCCTTCAACGCGGTGGACGACGGCATGGTCGGCCAGCAGGTGTTCGCGGGCGAGGCCACGCGGCTCGCCTACGGCACCGACGAGGCCGTCGAAGGACGCGACTCCTTCCTCGAGAAGCGCGCGCCCGAGTGGACGTCGTTCCCCTGGCACTACTGACGGCCGGGCAGCGCTGATGACGCGTCCCCTGGTCGCGCTGAGCGCGTCGGATCCGCTGGCAGTGCTGCGCGGACTGGAGGCGGCACTCGCCGGCGGCCCCGCGCTGCTCCCCGTCGCGGACGGCGCTCCGGCGCTGCCGACCCCGGCTCCGGCCGACGTCCCGCAGCGGGTCGCCCTGGTGGTCGAGACGAGCGGGTCCACCGGCACCGGCAAGCGCGTGGCGCTCTCCTCCGAGGCGCTCCTCGCCGGTGCTGCCGCGGCGGACGCGGCACTCGGCGGCCCTGGTGGCTGGGTGCTCGCGCTCCCGACGCACTACATCGCCGGGCTCAACGTCCTCACCCGCTCGATCGCCGCGGGGACGTCGCCGGTCGTGCTGCCGCCGGGGCACTTCGACGCGACGGCCTTCGCGGACGCCGCCGACCGGCTCGTCACGGGCCCGGGGGCGCCGCGCCGGTACACGTCGCTGGTCCCCGTGCAGCTCGCCCGCGTCCTCGACGACGAGCGGGCGACCGCGGCACTGGCCGGCTTCGACGCCGTCCTCGTCGGCGGGCAGGCCACGCCGGCGCCGCTCCGTGACCGTGCGCGGGCCGCTGGCGTCCCGGTCGTCACGACGTACGGCGCGAGCGAGACCAGCGGCGGGTGCGTGTACGACGGTGTCCCGTTCGGCACGGTGCGGACCGAGGTCGTCGACGGCGAGCTGTTCCTGTCCGGGCCGATGCTGGCCGAGGGGTACCTGGGCGACGACGAGCGCACCGCGGCGACGTTCGTGGAGCGGGACGGCCTCCGGTGGTACCGCACGGGCGACACCGCCGAGGTGGTCGACGGCACCGTCCGCGTGCTCGGCCGGCTCGACGACGTCGTGATCTCCGGCGGCGAGAAGGTCCCGCTCGGGGCGGTCGAGCGGGTCGTCCGCGCGCTCCCCGGGCAGGACCGCGCCGTCGTCACCCGGCGGCCGTCGGGGGAGTGGGGCGAGGTGCCCGTCGTCGTGACGGACCGGCCGCTCGACCTCGCGGTCGCGCGCGCCGCCGTCGGGGACGCACTCGGTCGAGCGGCACGGCCGGCCGCCGTCGTCCTCGTCGAACGCGTCCCGATGCTGGCGTCCGGCAAACCGGACCGCCTGGCGGTCCGAGCCCTCGCGGACCGCGACGCGACCCGCTGACGGACGTCGGCCGAGCGGCGGGGGCGAGCCGCGCCTCCCGTCCGATCCACTGCTCGGCCGTACCGGGCGCATGGCCGACGCCGTTAGCATGGACGGTCGTGGCACGCACGAAGAACACGAACCGGTCCAAGCCCCGCTCCGGCAACCCGGCGAAGGCCGCGGCTCCGCAGCGCACGAAGCGCCGGGCGACAGCCCGCGACTGGATCGGCGGGGCTCGCCTCCGCACCCTGACACTCGGCGTCGTCCCCGTCGTCATGGGCACGACGGTGGCGTTCGTGGACAGCGGGAACCCGGGCGACTTCGGCGACTTCCTCGGGAAGGGCCACCACCTCACGATCGCGATCCTGGCGCTCGCGGTCGCGCTGTTCCTGCAGATCGGCGTGAACTACAGCAACGACTACTCCGACGGGGTGCGCGGGACCGACGAGTTCCGTGTCGGTCCGGCGCGGCTCACCGGCGCCGGGCTCGCGAAGCCCCGGATCGTGCTGACCGTCGCGCTGACGTTCTTCGGCCTCGCGGCGGTGGCGGGCATCGTCATCGTGGTGCTCACGCAGCTGTGGTGGCTGCTCATCGTGGGGGCTGCCGCGATCGTCGCCGCGTGGTTCTACACCGGCGGCAAGAAGCCCTACGGGTACAACGCGCTGGGCGAGGTCTTCGTGTTCGTGTTCTTCGGCCTCGTCGCGGTGCTCGGCACCGAGTTCGTCCTCATCCGCCAGGCCACGATGAGCGGCTGGGCGGCCGCGGTCGCCGCGGGCTTCTTCGCCTGCGCGGTCCTCATGGTGAACAACATCCGCGACATCGACGAGGACCGGCTCGCCGGCAAGCGCACCCTCGCGGTCGTGGTGGGTCGCCCGGTCGCCCGGGTGCTCTACGGCCTGTTCCTGATGCTGCCGTACGTGGTGCTGCTCTGGTTCGTGCTGCTGTACTTCCGGACGGGCTTCACGTACTTCTCGCTGCTGCTGGCGCTGCCGGCGCTGGCGATCGGGGTGTCGTCGCGGAAGCCGCGTGAGCTCATCACGGCGCTGCAGCTGTCGTCGTTCGCGTCGCTCGTGTTCGGCGTCGTGCTCGGCGTGACGCTGGCGATCCAGCCCTAGCGGACGCGACCGCTCGTCGGAGCGGACGCGACGGAGCGCGCTCAGTCCTCGTCGTGCTCGCGGCGGGAGGCGTGCCGGTCGGCGTCGGACACCGGCCGAGGGGCGGGGGCGTCGGAGTCGGCCGCGTCGACGAAGTCGTCCTCGAAGTCGGTGTCGACGTCGTGCTCGGGCTTCCCGCGCCGGTTCGCGAGGCTCGAGGTCACCTCGGCGCGCAGCTTGGGCAGCGCGATGTAGGAGACCAGCAGGCCGATGAGCGCCGCCAGGATGACCGCCCAGTACCACTTCAGCGGCGTCAGGAGCAGGAGGACGGCCGCCGCGGCGAAGATGCCGAGGCGGGCCAGGGTGTACACGAGCCACGCTTTCACCCTGCGAGTCTACGGAAGCGAAGACGGGCAGCGGCCCCACAGCCTCGCGACCTAGACTCCCCGCCATGGTCCGACTGTGGTTGATCGTCGTCGTGGCCGCCGTGGCGTTCACGGTGTACGCGGTGATCGACTGCGCGACCATGCCCCGCGCACGTGTCCGTTCCCTCAGCCGTGGCGTCTGGGTGCTCCTCGTGATCGTGCTGCCCGTCCTCGGCGCCGTGCTCTGGTACGTGCTCGGACGCGCACCGGCGACCGAACCCGGCGGTGGCTCCGGGTACCGTGGTCCCGAAGACGACCCGGACTTCCTCGGCGGCCCACACGGCCCCGAGCGGCACCGCACGGACAAGGACCAGGACGACGAGACCCTCCGAGACCTCGAACAGCAGTTCCGCGAACGCGACCGGGACCGAGACCGCCGTCCCGACGACGACGGCCGCGCCGATCGCTGACGGTCCAGCGGGTTCCGGCAGCCCGGCGACCGACTTCGCCCTCGCGCTCCTCGGTGAGCTCGCTCGCGCCGGCGTGACCGACGTCGTGGTGAGCCCCGGCTCGCGGTCGCAGGCCCTCGCCCTGGCGGCGGTCGCCCTCGAACGCGCGGGTGGGACCACCGTGCACGTCCGGCTCGACGAGCGCACCGCCGGGTTCTTCGCGCTCGGGCTCGCGGTCGAGTCCGGACGTCCGGCGGCGGTCGTCACCACCTCCGGGACCGCCGTCGCGAACCTGCACCCCGCTGTGCTCGAAGCGCACCACTCCGGTGTCCCGATGATCGTCGTGAGCGCCGACCGCCCCGACGAGCTCCGCGGGATCGGGAGCAACCAGACCACCGTCCAGCCGGGGATCTTCGGCGCCGCCGTCCCGTTCGTCCGGGACGTCGAGGCGCCGAGCGCGCACGGTGTCGACGCGAGCACGCGGGACACGGTCCGGACCCTCGTCCGGCAGGCCGTCGCAGCAGCCGCCGGGCACGAGGGGCAACCCGGACCGGTGCAGCTCAACGTCGCGTTCCGCGAGCCCCTCTCCGCCGGGCTCGGCGACGACGACGTCCAGGGGGTGCCCGACGACGAGGTCGACCTCGCCTTCGCGGCACGCCGCGTGCACTCGGGGCTGCCCGTGCTCGAGCTGACCCCGGACGACGAGCCCGCGACGGTCGTCATCGCGGGGCACGACGCCGGGCCGGACGCCGAGCGGATCGCGTGGGAGCTCGGTGCGCCGCTCATCGCCGAGGTGTCGAGCGGTGCGCGCTTCGGGCGGAACCTCGTCGTGGCCTACCGCGAACTCCTCCGCGACCCCGACTTCGGCGGGGCGGTGCGCCGCGCCGTCGTGCTCGGCCACCCGACCCTCAGCCGGGAGGTCCCCGCGCTCCTGCAACGCGCCGACGTCGAGACCATCGTGGTCCGCGGACCCGGGGCCGACCCGTTCGACCCGGCTCGCGCCTCGAACCCGGACGCCACGACGACGTTCGTGTCCGACGTCCGCGTGACGGGCCGGACCCGACCCGAGCACCGTGCGTGGGTCGGTCGTTGGGTGGTGACGAGCCGCGCGCTGCTCGGTGACGGCGACGCCGGCCCGGACCTCGACGCGAAGCGCTCCGCCGACCGTGCCGAGCGCAACAAGTTCCTCCGCGACGAGGTCGCGCTGCGCCGTCGACCGGTCGACCGCGCCATGCTGGCCGACGCGGTGTGGGGTGCGAACTGGCCGCACGACCGCCTCGTGCTCGGCGCCTCGCAGATCATCCGCGTCGCCGACGGCCACGTCGCCGGCAAGGCGATCCGCGTGCACGCCAACCGAGGGCTCGCCGGCATCGACGGCACCGTGTCGACCGCGCTCGGCATCGCCGCGGCACTCGAACGCTCCTCGGCGTCGGTCGGCACCACGCGCGTGCTGCTCGGCGACCTGACGTTCCTGCACGACCTCGGGGCGTTCGTCACGGGCACCGAGGAACCCCGCCACCGGGTGCAGGTGGTGGTCGGGAACGACGCGGGTGGAGCGATCTTCCGCGGGCTCGAGGTCGCAGCGACGACGCCCGAGGCGGACATGCGCCGGATGATGACCACACCGCAGCAGGTCGACGTCGAGCGCGTGGTCACCGGGCTCGGCTGGGAGTACCGGCGCGCGGCGACCTGGGGGGACCTGGAACGGGTCCTCACGGACCCGGCGGAGCGTGTGGTCATCGAGGTGCCGCTGGCCGACTGAGGCCTGGAGGCGCGGGGCGGGACCGCACCGCGCCTCCCGTCCGGCACGTGGCCGGGCAAGGACCACGCGGCCGTGTCCGCTCAGGCGAGCGCGTCCGCGATCGGCCGGAACTTCAGCGCGGTCTCGGCGACCTCGCGCGCTGGCTCCGATCCGGCGACGATGCCGGCGCCGGCCCACGCCCGCACCCGGCCGTCGTCCGTGACCTGAGCGCTCCGGAGCGCGAGCATCCACTCGCCGTCCCCGTTCGCCCCGAGCCACCCGACGGGCCCCGCGTAGCGACCGCGGTCCGCGCCCTCGAGTTCGGCGACGAGCCGGACGGCGACGTCGGTCGGGGTGCCCGCGACCGCCGCGGTCGGGTGGAGGGCATCGGCGACGTCGAGGGAGGTGGTGCCGGCCGGCAGGGTCGCCTGGACGTCCGTCGCGAGGTGCCAGAGATTCGGCAGCTGCAGCCGGAACGGCTCCGGGTCGGCTCGCAGGTCGGAGGCGATCGGGCGGAGGGCCGCGAGGAGGCTCTGGATCGCGAAGCCGTGCTCCTCGACGTCCTTCGCGCTCGCGGCGAGGGCCTCGGCTGCGGCACGGTCGGACACGGGGTCGGTGCCGCGTGCCGCGCTGCCGGCGAGCACCCGCGCCGAGAGCCGCGTGCCGTCGGTCCGGGCGAGCGTCTCGGGGGTCGCGCCGACGAGTCCGTCGACCGCGAAGGTGACGCACTGCGGGTAGGTGTCGGCGAGGTCCAGGAGGACCGCGCGGAGGTCGGCGCCGGCGGGCAGTTCCCCGACGAGGTCGCGCGCGAGGACGACCTTCTCGGCGTCGCCCGCCGCGATCCGGCGCACGGCGTCGGCGACCCGCGCGGCGTACGCGTCGGCGTCGATCCGGCCGGGGCCGAGCGCCACCGAGACGTGCGGGCCGACGCGGGGCACCGGGACCGAGGTGCGGCTGAAGGCCAACGGCTCGGGGTCCGGGGTGGTGTCCACCGCGGTGAGCCACGCCTTGCCGCGGCGCCGACCGATCACGACGCGCGGGACGATGAGGACGCTCGTCTCGGCGGAGTCGTCGGCGAACGTGAACGCGCCGAACGCCACGAGCCCGGTGCCGCGGAGCTGCACGGGGTCGTCGACCACGGCGTCCTGCACCAGGGTCCGCCAGACGGCCGAGGCCTCGCGCATCCGCTCCGGCCCGCTGAACGTGTACCGCACGGCCTCGCCGATGCCGACGATGCCGTCGCCGTTCCGGACGAACGCGAGCGGGCTGTCCCGGAGGGTGTGGCGGAGGACGGCGCCCGGATCGTCGAGGATCCGGGTCGAGACCGTCAGCGGAGGGGCCGCCGTGGTGGTTCGGGTCACTCCAGCGATCGTACGCGCTGCGGAGTGTGGCCCGGGGAACGTCCGGCCGGGACCTCTAGGATGTTGTGGGTGAGCAGAGCGGACCTGAACAAGCGGCCGGACGAGGTGGCGGCCATGTTCGACGACGTCGCCGCGAAGTACGACCTCACCAACGACATCCTCTCGGCGGGCAACGCTCCGCTGTGGCGTGTCGCGACGGTCCGCGCGGTCGACCCCCAGCCCGGCGAGAAGGTGCTGGACATCGCCGCCGGGACCGGCACGAGCGCCGCGGCCTTCGCGAAGAAGGGCGCCGACGTCACGGCGCTCGACCTCTCCGCGGGGATGATCGCCGTCGGCCGGGAACGCCACCCCGAGATCACCTTCGTCGAGGGCGACGCCGAGCAGCTGCCCTTCGACGACGACACGTTCGACGCCGTCTCGATCTCGTTCGGTCTCCGCAACGTGAACGACCCGATGCAGGCCCTCGGCGAGATGCTCCGCGTCCTCAAGCCCGGCGGCCGGGTCGTCATCTGCGAGTTCTCCACCCCGCCGCTCGCCCTGCTCCGGTTCGGCTACGGCACCTACCTCAAGCGCGTGCTGCCCGGGGTCGCGCGGCTGTCGAGCAGCAACCCCGCCGCCTACCGCTACCTCGCCGAGTCGATCGAGGCCTGGCCCGACCAGCAGGTCCTCAGCCAGTGGCTCCGCGGCGTGGGGTTCTCGGTCGTCGCCTACCGGAACCTCACGGCCGGTATCGTCGCACTGCACCGTGGTCGCAAGCCCGTCGCGGGCCCGGTCCGCGAGTCCGTCGCCCGTCGCGCGAAGGCCCGGCGCGAGCACCAGCACACCGGCGAGCAGCCCAGCGTCGACCCGACGGACGCCTGACCGGTCCTCCATCCCCGAACACGGAGCAGCACTTGAATCCGAGCGTCCCGGTCGCACGTCGTGCACCGAGTCTCCGCGCGTCGCTGGGCATCGGCGAGCGACTGTTCGCCACGCCCGCCGAACGCCGGTTCATCTCGGCCGTCGACGACGGGCTCGAGCTCGTCGAGCATGGCCTCGAAGACGCGATGCGGTCCACCGACACCCTCGCCGACACGACGAGCCGGTACCTGCTCTCCGCCGGTGGCAAGCGGATCCGCCCGACACTGACGCTCCTCATCGCGCAGCTCGGCGACGGTGTGACCGACGCCGTGGTCAAGGCCGCAGTGAGCATCGAGACCACCCACCTGGCCTCGCTCTACCACGACGACGTCATGGACGAAGCGCCCGTCCGACGCGGGGTCCCGGCGGCGCACGTGACGTACGGCAACAACGTCGCGATCCTCACCGGTGACCTGCTGTTCGCCCGCGCCAGCCTCATCACCGCGGACCTCGGCACCGAGGGCATCCGGATGCAGGCCGAGACGTTCCAGCGCCTCTGCATGGGGCAGCTCCACGAGACCACCGGCCCCCAGCCCGAGGACGACCCGGTCGAGCACTACATCCAGGTGCTCAGCGACAAGACCGGTTCGCTCATCGCGACCGCCGCCCGCGCGGGCGTGATGTTCTCCGGCGCCGACCGCTCCTACCTCGACGCCGTCGGCACCTTCGGCGAGAAGGTCGGGGTGGCCTTCCAGCTCGTCGACGACGTCATCGACCTCGCGCCGGCGAAGGACAAGACCGGCAAGATCGCCGGCAACGACCTCCGAGCCGGCGTCGACACGCTCCCGCTGCTGCAGCTCAAGCGCCTCGCCGCGACCGGGGCGCCCGACGCGGTCGACCTGCTCGGCCGCATCGAGCGTGACGTCAACGCAGCGCCCGACGACGTGGTCGACTCCCGGCCGTACCAGTCCGCCGTGGCCGCCCTGCGCGAGCACGAGGCCACCGCCGCCACCCGTGCCGTCGCGGTCCGCTGGGCGACGGAAGCCGTGGACGCCCTCGCACCCCTGCCGGACGGCACGGTCAAGCGAGCCCTCATCCGGTTCGCCGAGTCCGTGGTGGAACGCAGCCGCTAGACCACGATCGGACCCGAGCCGCTCGACCCGAACGAAACCTGGAGACGATCAGTGCCCACCCTCCGAGTCGCCATCGTCGGCGCCGGCCCCGCCGGCATCTACGCCGCGGACATCCTGCTGCGCGAGGCCCACGGCCACGACGTGTCGATCGACCTGTTCGAGCAGCTCCCCGCCCCCTACGGCCTGGTCCGGTACGGCGTGGCCCCGGACCACCCCCGCATCAAGGGCATCATCAACGCCCTCCGCGACGTCCTCGACCGCGGCGTCGTCCGCCTGTTCGGCAACGTCCGCTTCGGCGAGGACATCACCCTCGACGACCTCAAGCAGCACTACCACGCCGTGGTGTTCTCGACCGGGGCGATCAAGGACGCCGACCTCGACGTCCCGGGCGTCGAGCTCGAGGGGTCGTACGGCGCCGCCGAGTTCGTCAGCTGGTTCGACGGCCACCCGGACGTGCCGCGCACCTGGCCGCTCGACGCCTCGAGCGTGGCGGTGATCGGCAACGGGAACGTCGCCCTCGACGTGTCCCGGATCCTCGCGAAGCACGCCGACGACCTCCTGCCGACCGAGATCCCCGCGAACGTGTACGAGGGGCTCAAGGCCTCGCCGGTCACCGACGTGCACGTGTTCGGCCGCCGCGGCCCCGCGCAGGTGAAGTTCACGCCGCTCGAGCTCCGCGAACTCGGCGAGCTCCGGGACGTCGACATGATCGTCGCCGACGAGGACTTCGACCACGACGAGGCCTCGAAGACCGCCATCGCCACGAACAAGCAGGTCATGGTGATGAACCGCGTGCTCGAACAGTGGCGCACGCGCGAGACGGGTCAGGCGAGCCGTCGACTGCACCTGCACTTCTACGCGAAGCCCCTCGAGTTCGTCGGCGACGACCACGGCCGGGTCGCCGCGATCCGGTACGAGCGCACCCGCCCGAACGGCCAGGGCGGTGTCGAGGGCACGGGCGAGATCCGCGAGATCCCGGTCCAGGCCGTCTACCGCGCCGTCGGCTACTTCGGCTCGCCGCTGCCGGGCGTCCCGTTCGACGAGCGCCACGGCGTCATCCCGAACCACGAGGGCCAGGTCCTCGACGACGACAACCAGCAGATCCCCGGCGTCTACGCAACCGGGTGGATCAAGCGCGGTCCGATCGGCCTCATCGGGCACACGAAGTCCGACGCGATGGAGACCGTGCAGCACATCGTGAACGACCAGGCCAGCTGGTGGACCCCGGCGGACCCGTCCGAGGGGGCGATCCCGGCCCTCCTCGCCGAGCGCGGCGTGCAGTACACGGACCTCGACGGCTGGCACAACCTCGACGCGCACGAGCTCGCCCTCGGCGCGGCCGAGGGGCGCGAGCGGATCAAGGTCGTGCCGCGCGACGAGATGGTCGACGTGTCCCTCGGGAACGCCGCACCCCGGGCCGGGGCCGACGCCGCCTCCTCCCGCACGAGCTGACCGTCCGGGCGCACCGCATGTCGACAGCACGCCCCGCACCGCCCACCGCGGTGCGGGGCGCGGCCGTTCCCGGGGGACGACTCGAGGGTGTCGACGTCGCCCGGGCACTCGCCCTCCTCGGCATGATGGCGGCCCACGTCGGCGGGATCGCCGACCAGGTCGAATGGTCGGACCCGGGCACCTGGGCCGCGGTCGCGAACGGCCGCCCGTCGTCGCTGTTCGCGGTCCTCGCCGGGGTGTCGATCGGGCTGACCAGCGGACGGAGCACGCCGCCGGGACCACCGGAGATCGGGCGCATCCGCGGGCGGCTCGCCGTGCGGGCCGCCGTGGTGATCGCCCTCGGCCTGCTCCTCATGGCGCTGCAGACGCCGGTGTACGTGATCCTCCCGACGTACGGCGCGCTGTTCCTCCTCGTCATCCCGGTGCTGCGGGTGCGCGCCCGGTGGCTCCTCGTGCTGGCCGGGGGCTGCGCGGTGGTCTCGCCCGTCGCCGCGCTCGCGGTCGTCCCGCTGTACGGTGACGCCGGGCTGTGGGAGGCCCAGCTCGGTCTCGTCTACCCCGTGGTCACGTTCCTGGCGTACGTCCTCGTCGGGCTCGCGGTCGCCAGGGGCGGTCTGGGCGCACGCCGTGTCCAGGTCGGGCTCCTCGCGGTCGGTGCCGTGGTCGCCGCCGCGGCCTACGCCGTCGGGAACACGCTGGCACCGGTACCGGTCGACGCCGCGAAGGCGTTCCCCGGGCTGCCGTTCGCGGGGGAGGGGAGCACACCGTCCGAAGCCGTCGCGCAGCTGTTCCTGTCGCCACGGGACCACTCGTCGTCGATCGTCGACGTCGTCGGCACCGCGGGGGTCGCGGTCGCCGTCATCGCGCTCTGCACCCTGGTGTTCGACGGTCGTGGTCGCACGCTCCGTCGCGTCGCGTTCCCCCTGGCCGCGACCGGGTCCATGCCGCTGTCGGTGTACGCGGGGCACATCGTCGTGCTCGCGTTGCTGCCCGGGTTCCCCGACTCCGGGGTGGCGTGGTGGTGCTTCGCGGTCGGCTCGGTCCTGTCCGCGATGACGTGGCGCACGTTCCTCGGGCGCGGGCCACTGGAACGGCTGACCGCCCGGCTCACCCGGCTGGTGCCGGACGTGCGCTGACGAGGCGCCCCGCGCCTCCTGACCGATCGCAGATCGTGACGCGCGGGACGGGGACGACCCGCGCCTCCCGTCCGCCCGCCGCTACTGCAGCGCCGCCGTGAGCCGCGCGGCGTTGTCGAGCACCTGGGACCGACGCGGCCGGTCCAGCCACGCGTCCAACGTGAGTTCGAAGCTGTGCTCCTTGTACGCCGCCTGCACCCCGCGCAGGGCGTCGACGAAGCGGTGGCCGCGCACCATCACGGACACCTCGAGGTTGAGGCTGAACGAGCGCATGTCCATGTTGCTCGACCCGATCACCGACACCTCGTCGTCGATCGTGAAGTGCTTCGCGTGCAGGATCGTCGGCGCGCGGTACAGCCAGATCTTCACGCCGGCCCGGAGGAGCCCCTCGTAGTAGGACCGCTGCGCGTGCCACGTCATCGCGTGGTCGCCCATCTCACCGACGAAGAGCTCGACCTCGACCCCGCGCTGGGCCGTCGTGGTGATCGCGTAGAGCATCGAGTCGTCGGGGACGAAGTACGGCGAGGTGATCGACACCTTCTGCTGCGCCGAGTACAGCAGGGCGTTGAAGAGGCGCAGGTTGTTCTCGCCGTCGAAGCCCGGCCCGGACGGCACCACCTGGCAGTCCAGCGCGTCCCCGCGGTCGGCTCGCTGCACGGGGTCGCTCTCGCGGAGGAGGAGCTCGTCGGTCTCGCTGTACCAGTCGGTCACGAACAGCGCGTTGAGGCCGGCCACCACCGGCCCCTCGAACCGGGCGAACAGGTCCTTATAGACCATGCCCTTCTCGATGTGCGCCTTGAGGTCGTAGGACTTGTCGATGAGGTTCTGGGAGCCGGTGAACGCGACCGAGCCGTCGACGACCATGATCTTCCGGTGGTTGCGGAGGTCGGGCCGCTGGAACTTCCCCTGGAACGGCAGCAGCGGGAGCATGAGGTGCCACTCGATGCCGGCGCGGTCCATGAAGGCGAGCGTGTCCTTGTAGCCGGGGTAGCCGCGGCTGGCCCAGTGGTCGAGGAGGAACCGCACGGTGACCCCGCGGGCCTGGGCCCGGGCGAGCGCCTCGAAGAACGGGCGCGTGGTGTCGTCGATCGTGGCGATGTAGAACTCGACGTGGATGAACCGTCGCGACTGGTCGATCGCGCGGGTCATCTCGGCGATCGACTCGTCGTAGTCGGGGTAGAGCTCGGCGGAGTTGCCGCCGACCAGGGGCATCGCACCGAGCTCGCGGTTCAGCGTCGTGATGCTCTCGAGCCACAGCGGCCACGGGTGGTCGCGGCGGACCCGCTCGATGCCCTCGGTCTGCTCGAGGATGTACGCGTTGATCTCGGTCTGCTTCTCACGCCGGGCCCGGGGGAGCTTGGTGGACCCGATGACGAGGAAGACGATGAACCCGATGTACGGGATGAGGAAGATCGCGAGCAGCCAGGCGGTCGCGGTCTGCGGCTTCCGGTTGATCGGGACGTAGATGATCGAGAAGACGCGGATCGCCAGGTCCAGCAGGACCAGGAAGACCGTGATCGCGACGTTGAGCCAGTGCTCCACAGCGGCGGGCGGCGCGTCAGCGGAAGTTGATGAACTGCAGTGGCACGTCGAACTCTTCACCCTTGAGGAGCTGGATCGTGTTCTGCAGGTCGTCCCGGCTCTTCGAGGAGACGCGGAGCTCGTCGCCCTGGATCTGGTTCTTCACGGACTTCGGGGCGTTGGCCCGGAGGAACGCGCCGATCTTCTTCGCGACGTCCTGCTCGATGCCGTTCTTGAACTTCACCTCGATGCGGTACTCCTTGCCCGAGGGGTAGGGGTCGCCCGCGTCGAGGCTCTTCAGGCTGATGTTGCGCTTGATCGCCTTGCTCTGCAGGACGTCGAGGACGGCCTTCGCGCGCTCTTCGGAGTTCGCCTTGATGAGGACGTCCTCGCCGCTGAACGCGATCGAGGCGTCGGCGCCCTTGAAGTCGTACCGCTGTTCGATCTCCTTGGCGGCCTGGTTGAGGGCGTTCTCCGCCTCCATCTTGTCGACCTTGCTGACCACGTCGAAGGAGCTGTCTGCCATGGAGGACAGCCTAACGGCGGACGGGAGGCGCGGTTCGGCCCCCGTGGGCGGGTCACCGTGGTCACGTCCACGGTCCGGGATCCGCTATGCTTTCTTGCGCGCCTTCGGTTGGTGATCACACGGGCCGGGTGCGCGCATGGCAAGTTACCCAAGCGGCCAAAGGGATCTGACTGTAAATCAGCCGGCGTAGCCTTCGGGGGTTCGAATCCCTCACTTGCCACCATCGAGAACGGCCCCGTCCACTGCGGACGGGGCCGTTCCGTTTCCGCGAGGATGGTGCGGTGAGCTCCGACATCGTCCCGGCCCCCTCCGCCGGGTCCGCCCCGTCCGCCTCGTGGTTCGCCGACCTCGCCGAGTCCATCGCGCGCGAGGCCGCCGCGCTGGCCGCCCGCCGTCGCGCCGAGGGCGTCGAGGTCGCCGACCGGAAGTCGAGCATCGTCGACGTCGTCACCGCCGCCGACCGCGAGGTCGAGGCGCTCATCCGTGCCCGGATCGCCGAGGCCCGCCCGGACGACGCCTTCTTCGGTGAGGAGTCCGGCACGGGGGCCGGGACGACCGGGATCACGTGGGTGGTCGACCCGATCGACGGGACGGTCAACTACCTGTACGGGAGCCCCGACTACGGCGTGAGCATCGGTGTCGTCCGGGGTCCGGCCGACCCGAGCGCCTGGGAACCGGTCGCCGGCGTCGTCATCGCGCCGGCGACCGGGGTCGTGTTCCGGGCGGCCGCGGGCGAGGGAGCCACGCGTGACGGTGCACCGTTGCGCGTCGGATCGCCGGCGTCGCTCGCCGAGACGCTCGTCGCCACCGGGTTCGGGTACACCGCGGACCGCCGACGCGAGCAGGTCGCGGTGCTCGCCGGGCTCATCGGCGAGGTGCGGGACATCCGCCGCGGGGGAGCGGCCTCACTCGACTGCTGCGCGGTCGGTGCCGGGACGGTCGACGCCTACTACGAGCGCGGGATCAACCCGTGGGACATGGCCGCCGGATCGATCGTCGCGCAGGAGGCCGGCGCCGAGATCCGCATCTGGGAGGCCGGCGGCACGCGCTCCTTCCTGTTCGCGAGTCCCGCGGTCGTCGACGAGCTGGCCGGGCTGCTCGGACGCCTGGAAGGGGCTGTGCTCGGGGGCTGACGACTGGCGACACGGAGACCGTCCTGCTAGCGTGCTCTGGTCCCGTTATCTGCTCGTTACCAACGAGCGCTCCACGCCCCGATCAGGATCACCACCGCAGACATGCCCCACTCCTCCCTCTCGCCCGTGCACACCGACGGCACCGCGGACACGTCCGCACCGGTCGTCCACCTCACCCGGCGGGAGCGCATCGAGGCGGAGCGGGCGGCGGCTGCAGCCGCAGCAGGCGGGGGTCTCGGTGCGCGTGTCGAGCGGGCGACGGACGGGGCAGAGTCGAGCCGCGCCTCCCGTCCGTCCTTCGACGACCTGGTGACGCCGGACGCTCCCCGGACCCCGCCCGCGCCCGCTTCCCCGATCGACCTCGCTCCGACGTCCCCGGCGATGCCGGCGTCGACCGTGGCACCGGTGACGCCGCCCGCGCCCACCTCGCCGGTCGTGGCGTCGTCGACTGCGGGCCCGGTGGCTCCCGCGTCGGCCATCCGTCCGTCGGGTGCCGTGCCGTCCACGGGGTCCGCGTCCGCCGCGCCGGCGACGCGTCGGGTCCTCGGCCAGGTGCCGGCTTCGCGCCGCACCGCAGGGCCCGCGCGCACGGCGCACGTCGACCGGGCCACGCGCCACATCGGGGCCGCTCCTGCTCTTTCCTCCTCCTCTTCCTCTGCGAAGCAGGGTGTGTCGTTCCGACGCACGGCCTCGCGGGTGACCGCCGTGGGGGCGCTGCTCTTCGCCGCCGGCCTCGTCGTCTCGACCTCGCTGCCCGCGCAGGCGCTGTACACCCCGGAGCCCGGATCGACCTCGGCTCGCCAGACCGCGTCGGGCGCCTCCGGGGCTACGCAGTCGCTCAGCGTCGGTGCCGGAGCGACCGACGCCGAGACGAACCGTGACCAGTACTCGGTGTCCTCGGCCACGCAGTACAAGAACGTCGACGCGTCGAGCTTCACGAACGACCCGAACGGGACCATCCAGTGGCCGTTCCTGACCGGCGTGCCGATCACCTCCGGGTTCGGCGGCCGGCAGGTCGAGGGCTGCTCGTTCTGCTCGACGAACCACATGGGCGTCGACTTCGCCCCGGGCGAGGGCACCCCGATCCGCGTCATCGCCGCCGGCACCGTCATCAAGGTGCAGGCGGACGACGGCGGGTTCGGCAACGACGTCTGGGTCGAGCACGACGTCGACGGCAAGCAGTTCACCAGCGTCTACGGGCACATGGAGGACAACTCGTTCAAGGTCGTCACGGGGCAGCGGGTCGAGGTCGGCGACGAGCTCGGTCTCGTCGGCAGCACCGGCAACTCGACGGGTCCGCACCTGCACCTCGAGGTCCACGTGGACGGCGTCCCGGTGGACCCGCTGGCGTGGCTCGAGGCCAACGCGAACTAGTCGTCCCGCGCGGCACGCCCGGGCGTCACGGCCGGTTCCTGAGCACCGTCGGTGGTCTGCTATCCTCGTGTGGTGCCGCTGAGCGGCACATGCCCCGATAGCTCAGTGGTAGAGCACTTCCATGGTAAGGAAGGGGTCGTCAGTTCAATCCTGACTCGGGGCTCCGACCCGGAGCTGTTGTCGCTCCGGATCCTTGGCGGGGTAGCTCAGTTGGTTAGAGCACACGACTCATAATCGTGGGGTCGCGGGTTCAAGTCCCGCCCTCGCTACCGCAAGCCCGGCGATCTGCTCGCCGGGCTTTCGTCGTTCCTGGGGGCGGGGCGCGCCGGGGCGCTGCCCACGGGGCGCTCGCGGCGCTGGGCGCGCGTGCGGCGCGCTCGGCGTCGAACCACGATTGCGACGTCGAACCGCGCGCCGCGCCTGGTTCGATGTCGTTCCCGTGGTTCGACTGGCGCGCCCGCCGCAACGGCCGCGGGCGCGCGGGTGCGCCGCGCCGCTGCGCTCGGCACGCCGCGGGGCGCTCGGCGTCGAACCACGATTGCGACGTCGAACCGGGCCCCGCGCCTGGTTTGATGTCGGTTCCGTGGTTCGACTGGCGCCGCCGCGCCGCCGCGGCCGCGGCCGCCGCGCCCGCGCCGCGGGCGCGGGCGCCACGCACCCGCCCGTCAGAACGGCCGGCGCTCCGTCCGCGCCACGAGCACCCCGGCCGAGCGCAACGCCCGCTCGAGCGTCACGTTCACCTGCCGCCACGCCGTCTGCCGCCGCCCGGCACCGATGCCCCCGCCCGCGACGGCCGTGCCGTGCCCGGAGTGCCGCAGCGTGATCGTGGTCGACGTCCCCGAGACGGTCGTCGAGAGCTCGTACCGGCGGTACTCCCGCGACGGGTGCACGAGCGCTCCGAGCAGGATCGTCAGCGTCCGGCTCCCCGTCGTCGCGGTGAGCGTCCCGCCCGTCGACTCGACGTGGTGCCCGGCCTGGCGCAGGGCTGCGCCGGCGACCTCCATGGCCGTGCACCGGTCGCCCGTGTGCACCGCGAACTCGGTCGTCGTGTCCATCGTTCCTCCCCGTCCCCGGAAGACCCGGTCCGGACCGCCCGGACCGCGTCGGTTCCCCCGAACCGCCCTCCCGAGCATAGCCGATGCATTCTCATCAACGTGAGGCCCCAGGACGGGGCTCGGTAGACTGTGGTGGTGTCTGTGAACCCCGAGCTCGTCGGCAGGACGTTCCCGCCGGCCGCGCCCTACCTCGTCGGTCGTGAGAAGGTGCGCGAGTTCTCCCGCGCCGTCTTCGCGACGAACCCGATCCACCACGAGCCCGACGCCGCCAGGGCCGCCGGTCACGCCGACGTCGTCGCCCCGCCGACCTTCGCGGTCGTCGTGCAGGAAGCCACGCTCGCGCAGCTCCTCGCCGAGCCCGACGCCGGGATCGACTTCTCCCGCGTGGTCCACGGCGAGCAGGCGTTCGCGTACGCGCGGCCGATCGTCGCCGGTGACGAGCTCACCGCGACCCTGACGGTGACGAGCGTGAAGACCCTCGGCGGGAACGCCATGGTCACCGCCGAGAGCACGATGCACGACGCCGCGGGGGAGCACGTCGTCACGGCGACCTCCACCCTCGTGGTCCGAGGAGACGACGCATGAACCCGACCACCACCAACGAGACGGTCGGCACCGTGGTCGCCGAGCGCGACGTGCACCTCACGCGCGACTCGCTCGTCCGGTACGCCGGCGCCTCCGGCGACTTCAACCCGATCCACTACCGCGACGACGTGGCCGCGTCCGTGGGCCTCCCCGGCGTCCTGGCGCACGGCATGCTCACCATGGGCCTCGCCGTCCAGCCCGTCTCCGAGTGGCTCGGCGACCGCGGCTGGGTCGTCCGGTACGGCGTCCGGTTCACGCGCCCGGTCGTGGTCGACCCCGAGCAGGGCGCGACCGTCGGCGTCGTCGCGAAGGTCGGCACCGTCGACGACGAAGGCCGTCCGCAGCGCATCGACCTCACCGTGACCGCCGCCGGGCAGACCGTGCTCGGCAGGGCGCAGGTCACGGTGGCGTTCCGCTGACCGTGTCGGACCCGGTGCTCGCCGACCTCACGACCCTCCGCGTCGGGGGACCGGCCACCCGCCTGCTCACGGCGACGACGACCGACGAGCTCGTCGCCCACGTCACCGACGCGTGGGACGACGACGAGTGGCTCGTCCTCGGCGGCGGCAGCAACGTGCTGGTCGCCGACGACGGCTTCGACGGGACCGTCGTGCTCGTTCGCACGACCGGCATCGATCACGACGCCGACGCCGACGGCGTCACCGTCCGCGTCGCCGCCGGCGAACCCTGGGACGCGTTCGTCGCGTCGACCGTCGACAACGGTTGGACCGGACTGGAGGCGCTCAGCGGCATCCCGGGCACGGTCGGCGCCGCCCCCGTGCAGAACATCGGCGCCTACGGGGTCGAGCTGTCCGACGTGCTCACCCGGGTCGAGTTCCTCGATGCGGCCACGGGGGAGCGCGCGTGGGTCACCGCGGCCGAGCTGGCGCTCGGCTACCGCACGTCGACGCTCAAGCACGGACGCCGGGGCGCGGTGCTGACGGTCGAGTTCCGACTCGGCACCGCGACCGAGGCCGGGGTGCCCGTCCGGTACGCCCAGCTGGCCGGATCGCTCGGCGTCGAACTCGGCTCCCTCGTGGCACCGTCGACGGTCCGTGCCGAGGTCCTGCGCCTGCGCGGCTCGAAGGGCATGGTGCTCGACGCGGACGACCCGGACACCTGGAGCGCGGGCTCGTTCTTCACGAACCCGATCGTGTCCCGTCAGTTCGCCGACACGCTGCCGTTCGAGGCGCCGCGCTGGCCCGCGGGTGACGACGTCAAGCTCAGCGCCGCATGGCTCATCGAGCAGGCCGGCGTGCACCGCGGGTACGCCGTGCCAGGGTCTCGAGCCGCCATCTCGTCGAAGCACACCCTCGCGCTGACGAACCGTGGCGGCGCGACCGCCGCCCAGGTGGCCGAGCTCGCCCGGTACGTCCAGGTGACCGTCCTCAACCGGTTCGGGGTCTCGCTCGTGCCGGAACCCGTCGTGGTCGGCGACCTGCTCGGCTGAGCCGAGCCGCGCCTCCAGGCCCCGCCGGGGGTCAGCTGAAGAACGCGGCCAGGCGCCGGACGCCCTCGGCGATGTCGTCGTCGCCGAGGGCGTACGACAGGCGCAGGTAGCCGGACGGCCCGAACGCCTCACCAGGGACCACGGCGACCTCGGTGTGCTCGAGGATGAGGTCGGCCAGTTCGAGCGTCGTGGTGGGGGTCGACCCCGCCCACTCGCGGCCGAGGAGCGCCGTGACGTCCGGGTAGACGTAGAAGGCGCCCTGCGGTGTCGGCGTGACGAAGCCCGGGATCGCGTTGAGCCCGTCCACGATGGCGCGACGGCGACGGTCGAAGGCCTCGCGCATCGCGGCGACCGGCTCCTGCGGCCCGGTCAGCGCGGCGATCGCGGCGCGCTGCGACACGTTGGCGACGTTCGACGACAGGTGGGACTGCAGGTTCGACGCTGCCTTCACGGCGTCGGTCGGGCCGATGAACCAGCCGACCCGCCAGCCGGTCATCGCGTACGTCTTCGCGACGCCGTTGACGAGGATCGTCGTGTCGGCGAGGGCCGGGACGGCGTCGAGGATGCCGGTGAACCGGACGCCGTCGTAGACGAGGTCCTGGTAGATCTCGTCGCTGATCACCCAGATGCCGTGCTCGAGCGCCCACTCGCCGATCGCCTTCGTCTGCTCGGCGGTGTACACCGAGCCGGTCGGGTTCGACGGCGAGCAGAACAGCAGGGCCTTGGTCTTCGGCGTGCGCGCGGCCTCGAGCTGCTCGACGGTGACGAGGTAGTCCTGGTCGCTGCCGGCGAAGACGTCGACGGGCACCCCGCCGGCGAGGCGGATCGCCTCGGGGTAGGTGGTCCAGTACGGGGCGGGGAGGATGACCTCGTCCCCGTCGTCGACCACCGTCTGGAACGCCTGGTAGACGGCCTGCTTGCCGCCGTTCGTGACGATCACCTGCGACGGGTCGACGGTGACCCCGGACTCGCGCGCGGTCTTCTCGGCGATCGCCTGCTTCAGCTCGGGCAGGCCGGTGGCCGGGGTGTAGCGGTGGTTCTTCGGGTCCTGCGCGGCCTGGACGGCGGCGTCGACGACGTGCTGCGGCGTGGCGAAGTCCGGCTCGCCGGCGGCGAACGAGATCACCGGGCGGCCGGCTGCCTTGAGCGCCTTGGCCTTCGCGTCGACCTTGAGCGTCGCGGACTCGGCGATCGCCGCGATGCGGGACGCGATGCGCGGCAGGTCGGTCGACGCGGCGGCGGGGTTGGCGGTGGACTCGGGGCCGGGGGCTTCGGTGCTCACGGCTTCCAGCCTACCGGCGCGGCACGCCGGAGCATCCGTCAAGTGGACACCGTGTGACGGACTCCCGTACACTCGACCACCGGAACGCGGATCGGTGACGAACCGCGTCCGAAGGGCGGTGGCTCAATTGGTAGAGCAGCGGTCTCCAAAACCGCAGGTTGCAGGTTCGAGTCCTGTCCGCCCTGCACATCTGGAAGGGTAGAAGTTGGCGAGCAAAGACATGGAGACGACGGCGGATGACGTCGTCGCCAAGGCGAAGCAGGACCGGGCCGAGCGCCGCGGGCCCTTCGCTGCCATCGTGCTCTTCATCCGTCAGGTGATCGGCGAGCTGCGCAAGGTGGTCACGCCGACCCGCAAGGAGCTCTTCAGCTACACGGGCGTCGTCCTGGTCTTCGTCGTCGTGATGATGATCCTGGTGTCGATCCTCGACTTCGCGTTCGGACTCGGCGTCGGGTACGTGTTCGGCAACGGGCCGACGGCCTGACCCGGACCTCGGCTGCCCTGGCCCCCTGCGGACAGGAGTACGGTCGCCCGAGACGGCGCCGATCGTGAACCGATCCGCCCGCCAACCCGATCCGCACCACCGAAGGAAAGAACCGACAGTGTCTGACAACTCCCGCGACGACATCGACCTCGCCACGGCTGCCGAGCAGTCCTCCGAAGTCGAGGAGAACCAGGAAGGCGACGTCGAGACCGGCGAAGGCCTGTCTGTCGAGTCCGCCGAGGAGCGCGCGATCGAGATCGAGGACGAGGACGACCCCTCCCTCGGCCTGAGCGACGAGCCGGACGACGGCACCGTCGACGCCAGCATCGACGAGGCACTCAGCGCGCTCCAGGAAGCCCGCGACCCCGAGGCCGACGCCGTCGTCGACGACGCGCTCGAGGTGGACACCGCTGACGAGGCCGAGGCCGCCGTCGAGGCCGTCGACGACGAAGAAGAGGTCGAGCTCGAGGGGGAGACCGCCGCCGAGGCGAACGCCACCCTCGCCGCGGACGAGGCCCTCGACGCCGAGGACGACGAAGCCGCGGAGGTCGACCCGTACGAGTCGTTCAAGGCCGAGCTGCGGATGAAGCCGGGCAAGTGGTACGTCATCCACTCCTACGCGGGCTTCGAGCGCCGCGTGAAGTCGAACATCGAGAACCGCATGGTGTCGATGTCGATGGAGGACTACATCTACCAGGTCGAGGTCCCGATGGAGGACGTCGTCGAGATCAAGAACGGGCAGCGCAAGCTGGTCACCCGCGTCCGGATCCCCTCGTACGTGCTCGTCCGCATGGACCTCAACGAGGACTCGTGGTCCGTCGTCCGGCACACCCCCGGTGTCACCGGGTTCGTCGGCAACGCCCACAACCCCACGCCGCTCCGCTTCGACGAGGCGTTCGGCATGCTCAAGTCGCTGGTCCAGGTCGCCGAGGCGGCTCCGACCAAGGGCGGCAAGGGCGGCGGCTCGCTGCAGGCCCAGCCCGCGGCCGAGGTCGACTTCGAGGTCGGCGAGACGATCACCATCAAGGAAGGCTCGTTCGCGGGTCTGCCGGGATCGATCTCCGAGATCAAGCCGGAGAGCGGCAAGCTCACCGTCCTCGTCTCGCTGTTCGAGCGCGAGACGCCGGTCGAGCTCAGCTTCGACCAGGTCACGAAGCTCTAGTCCAGGTCTCCCCGTTCGGGTAGACTCATCGAGTTTGGCCCCGCACGCTTCGTGCGTGCGGGGCTTCACCGCGGTCCGGAACGGCCGGGCCAGCGGGAGAGTGCACGGATCCCCGTGCGTTCGATTCCAGGAGGAAGACAAGACATGGCACCGAAGAAGAAGGTCACGGGCCTGATCAAGCTGCAGATCAACGCGGGCGCCGCCAACCCGGCCCCGCCGATCGGTCCGGCACTCGGTCAGCACGGCGTGAACATCATGGAGTTCTGCAAGGCGTACAACGCGGCGACCGAGTCGCAGCGTGGCAACGTCGTCCCGGTCGAGATCACCGTCTACGAGGACCGTTCGTTCACGTTCGTCCTCAAGACCCCGCCGGCCGCCGAGCTCATCAAGAAGGCTGCGGGTGTGCAGAAGGGGTCCGCGACCCCGCACACGGTCAAGGTCGCGAAGATCTCGATGGACCAGGTCCGTCAGATCGCCGAGACCAAGCAGGCCGACCTGAACGCCAACGACATCGAGCAGGCCGCGAAGATCATCGCCGGCACCGCTCGTTCGATGGGCATCACGGTCGAGGCGTAAGCCCCACCTGCTCAGCCACACCCCCCACACCCTTCCGTGGGAGAGCCGCGCCGGCTCGTCAACCACGTAGCTCCCAAGGAGAACACCATGGCGAAGAAGTCCAAGGCCTACCAGGCCGCGGCCGCGAAGATCGAGGCCGACAAGTTCTACACCCCCACCGAGGCCGTCGCCCTGGCGAAGGAGACCGGTTCGACCAAGACCGACTCCACCGTCGAGGTCGCCCTCAAGCTCGGTGTCGACCCGCGCAAGGCGGACCAGATGGTCCGCGGCACGGTCATCCTGCCGCACGGCACGGGCAAGACCGCGCGCGTCATCGTCTTCGCCGTCGGCGCTGCGGCTGAGGCCGCCATCGCCGCCGGTGCCGACGAGGTCGGTGGCGACGAGCTCATCGCGAAGGTCGCCGAGGGCTACACCGCCTTCGACTCCGCCGTCGCGACGCCGGAGCTCATGGGCAAGGTCGGTCGTCTCGGCAAGGTGCTCGGCCCGCGTGGCCTCATGCCGAACCCGAAGACCGGCACCGTGACCCCGAACGTGGCGCAGGCCGTCAACGACATCAAGGGCGGCAAGATCGAGTTCCGCGTCGACAAGCACGCCAACGTGCACTTCGTCGTCGGCAAGGCCTCGTTCACGCCGGAGCAGCTCGACGAGAACATCTCGACCGCGCTCGAGGAGATCAACCGCCTCAAGCCGAGCGCCTCGAAGGGCCGCTACATCATGAAGGGCGCCGTCTCGACGACCTTCGGCCCCGGCATCCCGCTGGACGTCAACAGCATCTGATCTATGGATCATTGAAGGACCCGCACCGACACGGTGCGGGTCCTTCTGCTTTCCCGGACGAGCGTCGCGCCGGCTGATCGCCCGATAGCGTGGCACCGTGCGCACCCTCGTGAACTCGCTCCGGCTGATCGCCGTCATCGCGGTCGTCGCCGCGATCCTCGCCCAGTGGCTCGTCAGCTCGAAGCTCGCGAACTACAACTTCTTCAACTTCTTCGGCTACTTCACGATCCAGTCGAACATCCTCATCGCGCTCGCGTTCGCCATCACGCTCGTCGCGGCCGCACGGCGCCGGCGCGGTGACCTCCGGGTGAGTCTGTTCCGGGGCGCCTCGACGGTGTACATCGCCACGACCGGCATCGTCTACAACACGCTGCTGGTGAGCGTGGACGTCCAGACCTCGGTGCAGTGGTCGAACGACGTGCTGCACAAGATCCTGCCGGTGTACGCGGTGCTCGACTGGCTCCTGTTCTCCGACCGCGCGAAGCTGCTCTTCCGGCACGTGTGGTGGTTCCTGATCTACCCGGCGGTCTGGACGATCGTCATCCTGATCCGGGGCGCCACCGACGGGTGGGTGCCGTACCCGTTCCTGAACCCCGACCTCGGCTACGGCGTCGTGGCGCTGTACTGCCTGGGCGTGGCGGTGTCGATCGTCCTGCTCGGCGTGCTCGTCATCGGGATGAGCCGCCTGCGGATCGTGAAGGTCTAGCGCGACCCGCTACGACCGGAAGCCGCGGAGCCGGTCGAGCACGAGGTCGGCGAGCTGGATGAGGCCGCGGATCTGGTCGTCGTCGCGGTCGACCCACCGGCACTCGGGCTCGTCGGCGACCGGTACGAACCCGTCGTGGCGTTCCCAGACGAACAGGGTGCGGTCGGCGCCGAGGACGTACTGCTGCCACCAGATCTGCCGCAGGTAGTGCCGCGGGATGCTCCGCCACGCCTTGCCGGTGGTCTTGATCTCGGCGAGGACCACGCGGGACGACCCGTCGACGCCGACCCCGTCCGGGGTGGCGAGGTGGGCGCGGTTGGTGCTCGCGTGGAACAGGTGCGCGGACGGCTGGATGCCGTGCGTCGCGGCGACCCAGGCGGCGATGACGGGTTCGCGTTCCTTGCCGTGCTCGGTGAAGGAGTTGCCGGAGAACCGGGACCCGTAGCGCTTCTCGGTGACGACGGCGTCGACGGCGTGCAGCGACGCGAGGCGGGCGACGTCGGTCGCCGTGATGCCCATCGCGCGGGCGCGGAGCCAGGCGACGCGGTCGGAGGAGTGCGCCACGATCCGCTCGGTGTGGCCGCGGAGGGCCGTGAACGTGTCGTGCGTGGCGCGGCCGGCCGGGGCGGTGGTCGTGACGCCGCGCCGGGTGGACGCCGGCGTGCCGGGGGCGGGCTGCGCCTCCAGGCCGGGGTCCAGGTCGCCCCACAGGGTGGGCTGCACGATCGTCACCCCACGATTGTCCCCCCGCGCACCGACGTGGCGAAACCGACGCACCGGACGCGGACAGCACCGACGCATCGGACGCGGACAGCACCGACGCATCGGACGCGCGCGGTCAGGAGACCAGCTGGCGGCCCTCCGCGAAGGCGACGAGCTCGTCCACGCCCGCGGGGGAGAGCGCGTACCCGATGGCGAGCGCCGCGGCCCCCTGCAGCGCCGCGAGCGAGCCTGCCCGGGACTGCGCGATCACGAGGTGCTCGGTGGCGAGCGGCATCGAGCGGGAGTACACGACCTCGCGCACCCCGGCGAGCAGGTGCTCCCCGGCCTGCGTGATCGAGCCGCCGAGGGCGATCACCGACGGGTTCATCAGGGACACGCAGGTCGCGAGCACCTCGCCGATGTCCCGTCCGGCCTGGCGGACCGCGTAGATCGCGTCGAGGTCGGAGCGGTTGACGAGGTCGAGGACGTCGGCGCTGGTGTGCACGTCGTGTCCCTTCGCGCGGAGTCGCCTGGCGATGGCGGGGCCGGACGCGACGGCCTCGAGGCAGCCGGTGTTCCCGCAGTGGCACGGCACGTCGCCGGCGCTGGACACCCGGACGTGGCCGATGTCACCCGCGGTGCCCTGTGCGCCCCGCTGGAGCTCGCCGTCCGAGACGATGCCGGAGCCGATGCCGGTGGCGACCTTCACGAAGAGCAGGTGGTCGACGTCGGGCCAGCCGTGCTCCCGCTCGCCGAGCGCGGCGATGTTGACGTCGTTGTCGAGCAGGACGTGGGCGGCGATGTGCGCCCGGAGCCAGCCGGGCACGTCGAAGCCGTCCCACCCGGGCATGATCGGCGGGTTGGCGGGTCGGCCGGTGGAGAACTCGACCGGTCCGGGCACCCCGATGCCGATCGCGATGACGTCGTCGCGGGCGCGGCCGACCTCGTCGAGGAGCTCGTCGATCGTCTCGACGAGCCAGGTGAGCGTGGGGACGGGGCCGGCGGCGATGTCGATCCGCGCCTCCCGCGTCGCGAGCGTGGAGGCGACGAGGTCGGTCACGGCGACCCGGCCGTGCGAGGCGCCGAGGTCGGCTGCGATGACGAGCCGGGCGCGCGGCATGAGCGCCACCTGTGCTGGTGGGCGTCCGCCGGTGGAGGCAGCGGTGTCCACCGGACCGACGAGTCCGACCTCGATGAGGGCATCGAGGCGCACGCCGATCGTCGAGCGTGCGAGTCCTGTCAGTGCGGCGAGCTCCGCCCGGGTCCGCGGCACACCGTCGCGGAGGATCTGGAAGAGCTCGCTCGTCCCGACCGGAGGCGACGCTGCCGTCCGAGTCAAGTCGACCATGTGGGGGAGTGAAGCACACATCGAACGCGGCACGCAACGAAGTCCGTCGACATTCCTCGAACTTCTGCTTGACCGCCGACAAAAGTCCTCGTAGTGTGACGCTCGGTCGAAGACGACCGCACATCTCGACGAGGAGAACCCCCCGGTGACCCAACCGCTCTCGGTCCAGCTCTACACAGTCCGCGACGCCCTCGCTGCCGATCTGCCCGGCACGCTGCAGCGCATCGCCGACATCGGCTACACGAACGTCGAGGCCTTCGGCTTCGTCGACCGTGCAGAGCCGCTGCGCGACGCCCTCGCCGCTGCCGGCCTGCAGAGCCCGAGCGGCCACGCCCGGTTGCTCGACACCGGCGAGCAGGACCTCGAGCAGATCTTCCACGCGAGCGTCACGGTCGGCCTCGGCACCCTGATCGACCCGCACATCGACGAAGCCCGTTGGACCACCCGCGAGGACGTCGAGGCGATCGCCCGCGAACTCAGCGCCCTCGCCCCGCGGGCAGCCGACCACGGCCTGACCCTCGGCTACCACAACCACGCGTTCGAGTTCTCGAACCGCATCGACGGCGTCAGCGCCTACGAGGTCTTCGCCGACGCCCTGTCCGACGACGTCGTGCTCGAGCTCGACACGTACTGGGTGAAGGTCGGCGGCGACGACCCGGTGGCGATCATCGGCAAGTACGGCGACAAGGTCCAGTTCCTGCACGTCAAGGACGGCGACGGCTCGCACGACGACAAGAAGCAGGTCGCGGTGGGCAACGGCATCATGCCGATCGCCGACATCACCGGCGCCGCACCCGACGCCCAGTGGGTCGTCGAACTCGACGACCACGAGGGCGACGTCTTCCAGGCCGTCACCGACTCCTACACGTTCCTCGAGGGGGCCCGCGCATGACCGACACCGCCGTGCACGACAGCGACACCAGCACCACCAAGACCGGCCCCGTGGGCGTCGGCGTCATCGGCGCCGGGGTCATCTCGGACCAGTACCTCTCGAACCTCACCGTCTTCCCCGACGTGGAGGTCCACTTCATCGCCGACATCGACCTGCCCCGCGCGGCGTCGCAGGCGGAGAAGTGGGGCGTCGCCGGGTCCGGCACGGTCGAGGAGCTCCTCGCGAACGACGACATCGAGATCGTCGTCAACCTGACCATCCCGGCCGCCCACGTCGAGGTCGCCCTGCAGGCCCTCGCCGCCGGCAAGCACGTCTGGGGCGAGAAGCCCTACGCGCTCGACCGCCAGAGCGCCGCGCAGCTCCGCGACGCCGCCGTGGCCGCCGGCAAGACCGTCAGCGTCGCACCGGACACGTTCCTCGGCGCCGGTCTCCAGACCGCGCTCCGCACCATCCGCGACGGTCGCATCGGCACCCCGCTCAACGGCCTGACGCTCTTCCAGAGCCCCGGACCGGAGTCGTGGCACCCGAGCCCCGAGTTCCTCTTCGCGTACGGCGCCGGCCCGCTGTTCGACATCGGCCCGTACTACATCACGACCCTCGTGCAGACGTTCGGACCGGTCAAGAAGGTCACCGCGACCGCGTCGAAGTCCCGTGCCACGCGCACGATCGGCTCGGGCCCGAAGGCCGGCACCGAGTTCCCGGTCGAGGTGCCCACGAACCACTCGGCACTCATCGAGTTCGAGAACGGCGGGAGCGCGCAGAGCGTCTTCTCGTTCGAGTCGGACCGCGGTCGCACCGGCTTCGTCGAGATCGCGGGCGAGACCGGCACGGTCGTGTTCCCGGACCCGAACAACTTCGACGGCGACACCGAGCTCTACGCGCTCGGCGCCGAGGAGCCCGAGGTCATCACGGCCGTCGGCTCCACCTACTCGCGCGGTACCGGCGTGGTCGACCTCGCCCGCTCCCTCCGCGCCGGTGAGGAGAACCGGGTCCCCGGTGCCCTCGCCTTCCACGTCCTCGACGTGATGGTCTCCATCGCCGAGGCAGCCGAACGTGGTGAGGCAGTGCTCGTCGAGAGCACCGTCGCACCCTCCCCGACCCTCCCCGAGGGCTGGGACCCCGCGGCGTCCACCCTGGCCTGACGGCCGGGGTGCGCTCCGCACCACACAGCAGCACCCGACAGCACGTCACCATCCCCTGCACCATCTCAACGACGAGAAAGTAGAGAGTCATGCGCACTGCCATCCGCGCACTGGCCATCACCGCGGCCGCGGCACTCACCGTGACCGGCCTCGCAGCCTGCTCCTCCGGGAGCTCCGGTTCGTCCGGCGACTCCAAGACGCTCACCTACTGGGCGTCGAACCAGGGCACGTCGCTCCAGAACGACAAGGAGGTGCTGACCCCCGTCCTCAAGAAGTTCACCAAGGAGACCGGGATCAAGGTCAACCTCCAGGTCATCGGCTGGAACGACCTGCAGAACAAGATCCAGACCGCCGTCACCTCGGGCAACGGCCCGGACGTGGTCAACATCGGCAACACCTGGGCGACGTCGCTCCAGGCGACCGGTGCGTTCCAGGAGTTCGGCTCCTCCGAGATGAAGGCGATCGGCGGGTCCGACAAGTTCGGCAAGGTCGCGCTCTCCACCGGTGGTGCCCCCGGCAAGACCGTCACGAGCGTCCCGCTCTACGGCCTCGCCTACGGCCTGTACTACAACAAGAAGATGCTCTCCGACGCCGGCATCACCCCGCCCACCACGTGGGAGGACCTGGTCGCCGACGCCAAGAAGCTGACCACGGGGAGCACCTACGGGTTCAGCCTCGCCGGTGGTTCCTACACCGAGAACTCGCACTTCGCGTTCATCAACTCGGCGCAGAACGGTGGCGAGTGGTTCGACAAGGACGGCAAGCCCACCTTCACCTCGAAGGCGAACGTCGACGGCATCAAGCGCTACCTCGACCTCATGCAGGTCTCCAAGGTCGCGAACCCGTCGAACGCGCAGTACGACAACGCCACGCAGTCGGTGACGGACTTCGCGAACAAGAAGGCCGCGTTCATCCTCAACCAGAACAACGCCAACGCGACGATCGCGTCCCTCGGGATGAAGTCGGACGAGTACGGCGTGGTCGCACTGCCCGCGCCGAAGGGTGGCACGGACATCGCCAGCTTCCCGGCCGGCATCAACCTGTCGATCTTCAAGAACACGAAGAACAAGGACGGCGCGCTCAAGTTCGTCAAGTACATGACGAGCATGGACACGCAGACGACGCTCGACAAGCCGTACTCGGCGCTGCCGGTGCTCGCCGCTGCGGCTGACTCGGTCACCGACGAGCAGACGAAGACGTTCCTCGACATCTACAACAACAAGGCGAAGCCGCTCCCGCTGGTGCCCGCCGAGGACCAGTTCGAGTCCACGGTCGGCAAGGCGATGAACGACATGTTCGCCAAGATCGCGACCGGTTCGACGGTGTCCGACAGCGACATCAAGTCGGCGCTCCAGACCGCCCAGGACCAGGTGTCCCAGGCTGCTGGTTGATCCGCCTGGAGGCCCGGGTCGCGTCCGCAGGACGCGCCCGGGCCTCCACCCCACGGGTCCACCGCTCGGCTCCGGCCGGGCGGTGACCCGCGGTCCACACCCGGCCACCCGCCGGTCGTGAGCACCACGTCTCACGCATGCCGCGCCTCCCCACCGCTGCCACGGTCCACGGTGCGAAGCACCCGACACTCCTCACGCCGAAAGGCCCCCGCCCATGTCCACGACGGTCCTGCCCGACTCCGAGCGCATCGACCTGACCCACACCAAGGGCCCGACCATCTCGGGACCCACGGGTCGGAAGCGCAAGACCCATTGGCTGCCCTACGCGCTCGTCGCGCCGGCCATCCTCTTCGAGCTGCTGATCCACATCGTGCCGATGCTCGTCGGCATCTGGATCTCGTTCATCCAGCTCACCAAGTACTTCATCGCCAACTGGGGGGCAGCGCCCTTCGCCGGGCTGCACAACTACTCGGTCGTGGTCGACTTCGACCAGGCGATCGGCAAGGGCGTCCTCAACTCGTTCCTCGTCACCTGCGCCTTCACGGTCCTGGTCGTGGGACTCTCGTGGACCTTCGGGATGGCCGCAGCGGTCGCCCTGCAGAAGGAGTTCAAGGGCCGCGGGCTCTTCCGCACCCTGTTCCTGGTGCCGTACGCGCTGCCGATGTACGCCGGCGTGATCACGTGGAAGTTCATGTTCCAGCGTGACTCCGGCGCGATCAACCACCTGCTCGTCGACCAGCTGCACCTCTTCGGTGGGAACGCCCCGTTCTGGCTGATCGGCAACAACGCCTTCGTCGCCGTGGTCGTCGTGGCGATCTGGAAGACCTGGCCGTTCGCGTTCCTCATGCTCATGGCCGGCCTGCAGTCCGTGCCGAACGACGTCTACGAGGCCGCCTCGGTCGACGGTGCGAAGCCCTTCCGGCAGTGGCGCTCGATCACGCTGCCGATGGTCCGCCCGGTCAACGTGACGCTCGTGCTCGTGATGTTCCTCTGGACGTTCAACGACTTCAACACGCCGTTCGTCCTGTTCGGCTCGACGGCCCAGCCGCCCGCTGCGGACCTGCTGAGCTTCCACATCTACAACGCCTCGTTCATCACCTGGAACTTCGGCTCCGGTGCCGCGATGAGCGTCCTGCTCCTCATCTTCCTGCTCATCGTCACCGGCATCTACCTCGCCGTGACCAACCGGAGGTCCGTCCGTGCGTGAGACAGCTGGCGCCAAGTCCTTCAAGATCGTCACCCTGGTCGTCCTGACCCTGTTCACGGTCGTCCCGCTCTACGTGATGATCACCACGGCCATCAAGCCGCTCGGTGACGTCCAGAACAACTTCACGTGGATCCCGACCCGGATCACCTTCCAGCCGTTCATCGACATGTGGTCGACGGTGCCGCTGGGACAGTACTTCATCAACTCGCTCGTGGTCTGCACGGTCGCCACGGTGTTCTCGCTGATCATCGCGACGTTCGCCGCCTACGGTGTCTCGCGCTGGAACTTCAAGGGCAAGAGCACCTTCACCACCGCGGTGCTCTCCACCCAGATGTTCCCCGGCGTGCTGTTCCTGCTCCCGCTGTTCCTCATCTTCACGAACCTCGGGAACTCGCTCGGCATCCAGCTCGTCGGCAGCTGGACCGGCCTGATCATCACGTACCTGACGTTCACGCTGCCGTTCTCGATCTGGATGCTCGCTGGCTACTTCGAGACCATCCCGCGCGAACTCGACGAGGCCGCGATGGTCGACGGCTCGGGTCCGATGGGCGCCCTGTTCCGGGTGATCCTGCCCTCGGCCCGTCCGGGTCTGGTCGCGGTCGGCATCTACTCGTTCATGACGGCGTGGGGTGAGGTCCTCTTCGCCTCCGTGATGACGAACGGCACCGGGTCGACGCTCGCTGTCGGTCTGCAGCAGTACTCGACGCAGACGAACGTGTACTGGAACCAGATCATGGGTGCGTCGCTCGTCGTGTCGATCCCCGTGGTGATCGCGTTCCTCGTCGTGCAGCGCCAGTTCGTGGCGGGTCTGACGGCCGGTGCGGTGAAGTAGACGGTCGTTCTCCGGAGGCGCGGTGCGGGTTGGTCCCGCACCGCGCCTCCTGTCCGTCCGGGGCGGCGCGCGCGGCGCGGACCGCCACCCGGCAGGATGAGCGCATGAGCGAGACGCGCGGGCGGCAGCTGCTGCCCGGACAGAGCAGCAGGGTGCACGTGTACGACCTGGCGGCCCGCGAGGGTCGGGTCGTGTTCGAGTCGTCCACCGTGCTCGTCGAGGCCCCGAACGTCCTCGACCCGACCACGCTCGTCGTCAACGCCGACGGCGACCTCTGGCGGTTGCGGCTGCCGGGCACCGGCGCGGTCCTCGACGAGACCGCGCTCGAGCGGATCCCGATGCCCGGGGTGCCGGAGATCAACAACGACCACGTTGTCGACCCGTCGGGGACCTCGGTCGTGGTGAGCGGTCGCGACGGGGACCTCTACCGGGTGCCGCTGTCCGGCGGGGCACCGTGGCGGATCACGGACGCGGCATCGGTGCTGCCGGTGTTCCGGAAGTTCTACCTGCACGGGATCGCACCGGACGGCAGCGCGCTGGCGGCGATCGTGGGGGAGCGCTCCGAGGCCGGCGTGTGGACGACCGACGTCGCGAGCGTCGACCCGGCGACGGGCGAACCGACGTTCGTCACCCGCGACGAGCACCCGGACGACGGGTGCGCGATCACGCCCGTCGGCGGCATCTGGCTGTTCACCACCGAGCGGTTCACCCCCGGGACGGCGCAGCTCGCCACGGTCTGGCCGGGGCACGCCGACCCGGTGCGGATCAGCGCGGACGACCGGGTGAACTGGTTCCCGCACCTGTCGCCGGACGGCGCGCACCTGCTCTACCTGTCGTACGAGCCCGGCGTGCAGGGGCACCCCGCGGACCACCGGGTGGAGCTCCGGCTGCTGCCGGGTGCCCTCGTGCGGGGTGCTCGGATCGCTGTCGTGCCGGAGACCCTCGTGGCGCTGGACGGCGGCCAGGGGACGGTCAACGTGCCGCCGTGGGCGCCGGACTCGTCGTGGTTCGCGTACTGCGACTACCCCGTGCGGTAGTCGCTCGGTGCGGTGGTCGCTCGGTGCGGTGGTCGCTCGACACCGCGGGACGGACACAGCACCGCGCGGTGACGCGGTGCTGTGTCCGGAACCTGGTTCCGGGGGAGGGCAGAGGCGGGGCGGGGGCGGCGGGCTAGAGCTCGCGCACCTGGCCCTGCTTGATGTGCAGCCGGCGCTCGGCCCGCTTCGCCACCCACGAGTCGTGCGTGACGATGACCACGGTGAGCCCGCGCTCCTTCCACTGCTTCTCGATGAGGCCCATGATCTCGTCACGGGTCGCCTCGTCGAGGGCACCGGTCGGCTCGTCCGCGAGCAGCACGCTCGGGTTCTTCACCAGTGCCCGCGCGATCGCCACACGCTGCTGCTGGCCACCGGACAGCTCGGCTGGCAGGTGGTCGAGCCGCTCGCCGAGCCCGACCTCCTGCAGCGCGTCGGTCGCCCGGGAGCGGATCTCGGCGCGGGACCGGTTCGCGAGCGACCCGGCGAACGCGGTCTCGACGTTCTCCAGGGCGGTCAACGTCGGGATGAGGTTGAAGCTCTGGAACACGAAGCCGATCTCCGTGGCGCGCAGGTTCGTGAGCGCCCCGTCGCCGAGCTTCGCCACGTCCTGGTCACCGAGGAGCACGCTCCCCGCGCTCGGCCGGTCGAGCGCGCCGAGCATCTGCAGCAGCGTCGACTTCCCGCCGCCGGTCGGCCCCTGCACCGCGACGAGCTGCCCCTGCGGGATCGTCAGGTCGACGTTCGTCAGGGCGGTGACGGTCCGGTTCTTCTGCTTGTACGTCTTGCTGACGTTCTGCAGACGGTAGATCGGACGGGAGGCGCGGTTCGCGTCCGCCTGGGACGGCGCGGTCTCGGTGCTGGTCACGGGTGCTCCTTCTGCTCGCGTGTTCGGGGTGGTCGCGTCGCCCGCGGGGACGACGGGCGTGGTGCCGGTGGCCGGGCCGGGCATCAGGCCACGCTCCGGAGTGCCTCGGCCGGGCGGAGACGGCTCGCGCGCCATCCGCCGAGGGCGCCGGCGATGAGCCCGCCGAGGATCGCGAGCCCGATCGCGAGGAGGATCACCTCGACGGTGACCGGGGCGTGCAGGACGACGTCGGTCGTGGACGCGGTGCTCGCGCCGCCGCCGCCGAACCCGCCGGCGGGGGCGCCGCCGGTGGTGCCGGACCCGGCCGCTGCCGTCGCCGCGCCACCGGGGAAGCCGCCCGTGCCGCCGCGGTTCGTCGAGCTCGTCGCGCTCGCCGAGATGGTGGGGGAGATGACGTTGACGACGAGGATGCCGATGAGGCCCGCGGCGGCACCGATCACGCCGCCGATGAGCCCCTGCACGAGGGACTCGCCCGCGACCTGCCGGGTGATGCGACCGTTCGACCAGCCGATGGCCTTGAGCGTGCCGAACTCACGCGTGCGGCGGGTGACGCCGGAGATCGTGAAGAGGATCGCGATGAGGAACGCCGCGGCGAGCACGACGATCGACAGCCACTTGCCGAGGTTCGAGACGAGGCTCGACGCGGTGCTCAGCGAACCGGACACGCTCGAGGCGAGGTCGGACTCGGTGGAGACGGTCGCGCTGGTGAGCTTCTTCTGCAGCGCCGCCTTGATGGTCGACACGTCGGACGAGGACTCGGCGGACACGTAGATCGACGAGACCTTGCCGGCGTTGTCGGAGAGCGTCTGCGCGGTGTCGAGCGGGATGTAGGTGTTCGAGCCGGTGGTGGACGACGAACCCGTCGACGAGACGATCCCGATGACGGTGAAGTCCTTGCCGCCGATCGACAGGGTGTCCCCGACGGCCTTCGACTCGCTCTTCGCGTAGCTCGCGTCGAGCACGACGACGTCCTTGCCGGAGTCGGCGGAGGTGAAGGTGCGGCCCTTCGTGAGCTCGGTGCTGGTCAGCGGACCGACGGTGTCGCCGGAGACCGGGATGCCGGTCACCGTGAACGAGTCGACGCTGAACGAACCGCCGCCGAAGCCGCCGCCGCTGCCCTCGGTGCCACCGCTCGGCGGGCCCTGCTGGGTGGACGTGCTGCTGCTGTCGCTGCCGGACTGCTGCTGGACCTGGCCGGAGAACGTGCTGTTCTCGAGGGTCAGGACACCGGTCGCGGCCTTGACGCCGGTCGTGCCCGCGACCGTCTTGACGTTCGCCGTCGTGAGGGTGCTCGTGCCGCGGGTGACCGCGAGCCGCGACTGCGACAGGTCGGTCGACCCGCTGCTGCTGCTGCCGGAGCCGCTCTGGCTGCCGAAGTCGAAGCTCGGCCGGCCGGTGCTCGATCCGGTCGGCGTCTCCGTCTTCGAGACGGTGATGTCGGTGCCGACGCCGTACACGGACTGCAGCACGCTCGCCTGCGCGGCCTTCACGCCGCCCGCGATCGAGGACACGATGACCACGAGTGCGATGGCGAGCGCCATGCCGATCGCGATGATGACGGTCTGCTTCTTGCGGTTCGTGAGTTCGCGCCTGAGGTAGGTCAGGAACATGGTTCTCCTCGGTGGTGGCCGGCGGGGGTCACCGGCCGCGCAGAGCGCACGGCGGGGCCGACGGGGAGAACCTAGGCAGCCTGCTTATGGGCGGCACTGTCCGTCCCTATGAGGTGCCTAAGGGACCCTCAGCTCGCGTCGCCGTAGGTGCGGCGCAGGTGCTCGGCGTACCCGCCGGGCGTCCGACCGTCGAAGCGGCCGCTCGTCACCACCGGCAGCTCCGTCGTGGCACGGACGTCGAACCCGAGGGCGCGGGCACGCTCCACCAGCCGGACGTCCTCGTGCTCGGGGACGGGGTCGAAGCCGCCGAGCGCGAGGGAGACGTCGCCACGCACGCCGAGGTTCGCGCCGTGCACGTGACCGAGCGTCGAGCCGGGTGGATGGGCCTGCTCCCACCGGGCGAGCACCACCGGCTCGAGGTCGTCCGGATCCGGCACGACCGCGCCGACGAGCACGTGCGCGCCGGCGTCGTGGGCCTCGACCTGCTGCACGAGCCACCCGCGGTCGACCCGGGAGTCGGCATCGGTGTGCGCGAGCCACCGCTCGCTCGGCACGGGGCCGTCCGCGAGGGCCGCAGCGGTGCCGACTGCCCGGGCCCGTCCGACGCCGAGCCGCTCGGTCTCGATGACGGCGAGCCGGACCGTGCCCCAGAGCGGGTCGGCGGTGGCGGCTGCGCGGAGGACCGCGGCGGTCCGGTCCGTGCAGCCGTCGAGGACGATCGTGACGGCCACCTCGACGTCCGGGTGCGCGCGCCCCAGCGTCCGCACCGCGTCGGCGATCGCGAGCAGGCACGGTGCGATCGCGTCCTCCTCGTCGTGCGCGGGCACCACGACGTCCAGCCGTGCGGGCCGGGTCACCGGACAAGGCCCTCGGCCGTCGCGACCGACAGCACGTCGGGCCCGGGGAACACGCTCAGCACGAAGTCCTCCTCGACGTGCCGGACGAGGGCCGGACGCGGCCACCGCTCGGCGAGCCGTGTGTCCACGGTGTCGCCGTCCGAGACCGCCTCGTCGTCGGGGTGCCGCCAGTGGCAGGCGACCAGGACACCGTCGTCGTCGAGGGAGGCCAGCACCCGGTCGATCGTCGCGTCGAGGTCCGCCGGCGAGAGGTAGTAGCCGACCTCCGACATGACGACGAGGTCCCACCGGCCGGCCGGCCACTCCTCCGGCAGCGCGGCCTGCACGAATCGCGCTGCCGGAGCACGGAGCCGTGCACGCTCCAGGGGTGCTGCCGAGATGTCGGTGCCGAGGACGGCGTCGGCACGCTCGGTGATCGCCGCCGTGAGGACCCCGGTCGCGCAGCCGAGCTCGAGCGCGGAGCGGTAGCGCTCGCGGGGGAGTGCGGCCATCGTCACGGCACGCTTCCGTCGCTCGTACCAGGAGCCCTCGAAGTCCCACCCCTCCGGCTTCCGCTCGTAGTGCGCGTCGAAGGACTCCCGGGAGCGGGACGACGGTTCGGGACCCACCGCGAAGAACCACTCGGTCGGCCCGAGGTGGTGCGCCGCGTGCCGGTCGTCGACGATCGGCTCGTCACCCGGTGCCGGCGAGAGCGCCTGGGTCTGCGACGGGTACGCGTCGAGGGCGGCGCGCTTCCGGTCCAGGAGCGCAGGAGCCAGGCGGAGCGACCGGGCACGGTCCCACGGCATCGCGGAGGACTCCGGTGTGTCCCAGTGCCACGCCCAGATCGGGTACGCGAGCAGCTCGACGCCGGTCGACGCGGCGACGACCTCCTCGACGACCTCGCCCGCGACACGGTGGTCCCGGTGTCCGTCGCCGCGCCACGGTGCGACGACGAGGGTCCGTCCGGTGCCGTTCCCGAGCTGTCCGGCGAGTGCGTCCCGCAGGACCCCGGGGTGTTCGCGCAGCCCGCCGTCCGGGACGTCGAGGACGGTGGCGTTCGCCGTGGGGTGCAGCGTCCGGAGCGCGGCGCGAAACTCCCGGTCGCGGATCGCGGCGAGCTGCTCGGGGGTGGTGGTCGGCGAGTCCGGATGGGACAGCTCCCCGCGGGTGACCAGCAGCACGTGCACCGGCACCCCGGCGTCGGCCGCCGAGGCGATCAGCCCACCGGCGCCGAGGGTCTCGTCGTCCGGGTGCGGCGCGACGACGACCACCGAGCCGACACGATCGAGGGACACCGGTGCGGCGGAGCGGGCGGCGGTGGACCGGGCCCAGGCGGCCGGGTCGGTGCCCGGCTCCCGGTGGTCGAACGTCACCACGCGACACCCCCGCGGGCGCCGGTGAGGACCTTGCTGCCGATGCGCGCCAGGTCGCGGTCGCCGTGGTCCTGCAGGACGTAGAGCTCGAGGTCGGCGACCCGTGGGGCCACGGCGGGGTCCGAGGTCAGCGGAGCCGGTCCGATCGCCCCGACGACCCGGGCCCGCACGGCGTCGACCGCGCGGCGGACCCGGGAGCGGACGATCTGCGCGAGCAGGGACCAGTCCGGTTCGTCGCGCCCCGGTTCGGGGTCGTCGATGCGCGCGGCGGCGCCGGCGAGGGCGTCCTCGGCATCGGCGAGGTCGACCACCGTGGCGCCGAGCGCGGCCCGCAGCAGCTCGGAGTCCGGGCGCGTCTCGGCGACGCCGCGGAGCACCCGCCCGAGTCCGACCGCACCGCCCCACCAGCACGCGGCGACGCCGATCCCGCCCCACGCGAACCCCGGCCGCTCCAGGTACCACCCGGGACCGCCGACGGGTGCAGCGGCGACCCCGGCGAAGTCCACCGGACCGCTCGGCACGTCCGGCATGCCCCGTGCCACCCAGGCCTCGTCGTGCGTGGTGACCCCGGGCTGTCGGAGGTCGACCGCGAACAGCTGGCGGCCGTCCCCGACGTGCGCGGTGACGAGCGCGTGCGACAACGTCGACGCCAGCGAGCACCACGGCTTCGTGCCGTCGAGCACGACACGGTCGCCGGATCCCGTCGCGGTGAGTCGGAGGCCGGGTGCCTCGGCGGCGAACACGCCCCAGGTCGACCCCGCGGGGACCGGGACGCCCGCCTGCGCGAGGATGCCGAGCGCGTCGAGGTGCGGCTCCACCGTGCGGGCGGTCGCGACGTCCGCCGCCGCGACGGCGGCGAGGGTGGCGAAGAGCGATCCGGCGGTCCCTCGGGACAGCGGCGGGGCGGTGGTGGCGACCCACTCGGCGACCGCGAGCCGGTCCGCGGGGGACGACCCGTGCCTCCCGGCCGTCGCCTCGATCCGAGCGGTGTCGACGGTTCGCGCGGAGGCGGGCCAGGCCGTGGATTGCAGCATGCAATTGAATGTACGGAGTCGATGTCCGATGTGCGCGGGCTGATCCACAGAGCGCCGATGGGCGCTCCACAGACGGCTCATAGGAATCTCTCGATACTCGAAGACGTGACCATCTCCCAGCCTGCAGCAGCCCCGCGCCTCACTCGTGCCGACGGAACCCCGTTGCGCATCCTCGTCGTCGACGACGAGGCCAGCCTGACCGACCTCCTGTCCATGGCGCTCCGCTACGAGGGCTGGGACGTCAAGAGCGCCAACGGCGGGCAGGACGCGCTGACGACCGCGCGGGAGTGGAAGCCGGACGCCATGGTGCTCGACGTCATGATGCCGGACCTCGACGGGCTGCAGGTGCTGAGCCGTCTCCGGCAGAACAACGACGACACCCCGGTGCTGTTCCTCACCGCGAAGGACTCCGTCGAGGACCGCGTCACCGGGCTCACCGCGGGCGGCGACGACTACGTCACGAAGCCGTTCTCGCTGGAGGAAGTGGTCGCCAGGCTCCGCGGGCTCATCCGCCGCTCGCAGATCTCGATCTCCGAGGCCGGGGACTCGCGCATCGTCGTGGGCGACCTCCTGCTCGACGAGGAGTCCTACGAGGTCTCCCGTGCCGGACGTCCGATCGAGCTGACGGCCACCGAGTTCGAACTCCTCCGCTTCCTCATGCGAAACCCGCGCCGCGTGCTGTCCAAGGCGCAGATCCTGGACCGCGTGTGGTCGTACGACTTCGGTGGCAAGTCCAGCGTCGTCGAGATCTACATCTCCTACCTGCGCAAGAAGATCGACGCCGGTGAGACCCCGATGATCCACACGGTGCGCGGAGTCGGGTACGTCATCAAGCCCACCTCGTGAGGGGCCTCCTGTGACGCTCCGGCGCCGGCTCGTCCTGAGCATCGTCGCCCTCGTCGTCGCCGTCAGTGCGGTGATCGGCGCGGGCAGCATCATCGCGCTCGCGTCCATCCAGACCGGCGCGATCGACGCGCAGCTGCAGAAGGCGACGGCCCGCGCCTCGACCAAGTTCGGCCAGGGCGACGGGCAGCAGGGCGGCCGTCCGAGCGACGACCTGCTGCAGCCCCTCGGTCAGGCGGCGGGAACGCTCACCGCCTACTACGTGACCGGCGGCGGCGCGGGCGGCATCGTCCTGCAGGAGGACAGCTCGCGCGCCCAGCTCACGAGCACCCAGCTGCAGCGCCTCGGTGAGGTCAAGGTCGGTGTCGCCCCGACCACCATGGACCTCGGCGGCGGCATCGGTCGCTACCGCGTCGCAGCCGTGCAGGTGGACAACCCCGTGCTCGGCAACGCCGTGCTCGTCGTCGGACTCCCGATGTCCCCGGTGTACGACAGCGTCCGGTCACTGCTGCTCGTCGTCATCATCGTCGTCGCCGCCGCCCTCGTGGCCGCGTCCGTGGTCGCCGCCGTCGTCGTGCGGCGGTCGCTCCGCCCGCTCGAACGCGTCGCCGAGACCGCCTCGACCGTCGCGCGGATGCCGCTCGAACGGAGCGACGCGCTGCAGGACGTCCGGGTGCCCGACACCGATCCTCGGACCGAGGTCGGCCGGGTCGGCAGTGCGTTCAACCGGATGCTCGGGCACATCGCCGGAGCCATGCAGGCCCGGGAGCGGTCGGAGCAGAAGGTCCGCCAGTTCGTCGCCGACGCGTCGCACGAGCTCCGGACGCCGCTCGCGTCCGTCCGCGGGTACGCCGAGCTCACCCGCCGCATGGGCGGCGACCTGCCGAAGGACGTCGTGTACGCGATGAGCCGGATCGAGTCCGAGTCGATCCGGATGACGTCGATGGTCGAGGACCTGCTGCTCCTCGCCCGCCTCGACGAGGGCCGCGAGATCCAGTTCGACGACGTCGACCTCACCGGGCTGGTGTTCGACGCCGTGAACGACGCCCACGCCGCGTCGCCCGAGCACCCCATCGACGTCGACGTGCCCGACTCTCCAGTGGTCGTCGTCGGCGATGCCGCGCGGTTGCACCAGGTCATCGTGAACCTCGTCACCAACGCCAGGACCCACACGCCGGACGGCACCCGGATCACCGTGGGGATCGCTCCGGCGGCTTCCGGGTCCGGTGTCGACCTGACCGTGCGGGACACGGGGCAGGGGATCGACCCGGAGTTCCTGCCGAAGCTGTTCGAACGGTTCGCCCGGGCCGACAGCTCGCGGTCCCGGACCGCGGGGTCGACGGGGCTCGGGTTGGCGATCGTCGACGCGGTCGTGCAGGCGCACGGCGGGTCGGTCGAGGTGACGAGCGAGCCGGGGGACACCGTGTTCACGGTGCACTTGCCGGCGGAGCAGCCGGCTGCGGCGGGCGGCGCGGCCGCGGCCGTGCCGGGCGCGCCGGGCGCCGCGCCTGCGCCGGGCGCCGCGCCGGCCCCGTCCGCGCCGGCGGAGCCGCCCGCGGACCCTGCCGACACCTGGTCCGACGTGCCGAACCGGGCGTAGCGTGCGTAATCGGGCGTAGCCTGCCAAATCGTTCGGCCAGGTACGCCCGATTCCGCTTTCCATCGCACGTGGCGGGGCATAATCGCGCGCGTTCCGGGACTGGAGGCGCGGGGCGGAGCCGCGCCGAGCCTCCAGTCCGCCGTTTGGTGAGGCCCACCGCGTCTGGTACAGTTCTCGAAGCCAAAGACCGCCGGTCGTTCGCGTGCGTGCACGGGAACCGAAGGTCCTCACTCATGAGGCAGCCCGCGCAGGTGTTCCGAACCACTCCTTCCGTTCGCGGGGGAGCAGCTCCGAGCCTCTGCGCCGGAGCTTTTTTCATGTGGTGGCGACCTGGGGCTAGCCGGCAAGACCCCCAAGGAGAACCATGGCGAACAAGGAAGCTGCGGTCGCCGAGCTCACGGAGTCCTTCCGTAGCTCGAACGCCGTTCTGCTCACCGAGTACCGCGGTCTCACGGTCGCGCAGCTCAAGGAGCTCCGCAACACGATCCGTGAGCACGCCACGTACGCCGTGGTGAAGAACACGCTGACCAAGATCGCGGCGAACAACGCCGGCATCTCGTCGTTCGACGACGAGCTCGCCGGTCCGTCCGCTCTCGCCTTCGTCCACGGCGACACCGTCGCCGTCGCGAAGTCGCTGCGTGCATTCGCCAAGGCGAACCCTCAGCTCGTGGTGAAGGGTGGTTACTTCGACGGTAACCCGCTCTCCGCGACCGAGGTGGACAAGCTCGCTGACCTCGAGTCCCGTGAAGTCCTGCTCGGCAAGCTCGCCGGCGCCTTCAAGGCCTCGCTGTTCGGTGCTGCGTACCTGTTCCAGGCACCCCTCTCGCAGGCCGTCCGCACTGTGGACGCCCTCCGCGAGAAGCAGGAGTCCGCGGCCTGACCAGGCACGCGTTCATCAACCACACGTACTAGCTAGTAGTAGGAGAAAATCATGGCGAAGCTTTCGCAGGACGAGCTCATCGAGGCCTTCAAGGAGCTCACGCTCATCGAGCTCTCGGACTTCGTGAAGAAGTTCGAAGAGGTCTTCGAGGTCACCGCTGCTGCCCCCGTCGCGGTCGCCGCGGCCGGTGGCGCTGCTGCCCCCGCCGAGGAGGTCGAGGAGAAGACCGAGTTCGACGTCATCCTCAAGTCCGCCGGTGACAAGAAGATCCAGGTCATCAAGGAGGTCCGTGGCCTCACGTCGCTCGGCCTGGGCGAGGCCAAGGCGCTCGTCGAGACCCCCGACGCGAAGATCCTCGAGGGTGCGAACAAGGAAGCCGCCGACAAGGCGAAGGAGGCCCTCGAGGCCGCCGGCGCCACCGTCGAGGTTGCGTAAGTACTGACCGTTCCGGTCGCGAAGGCCGCTGTCCCTCCGGGGGCGGCGGCCTTCGTCGTGCGCGGGGCCGCGGCGGGCGCCGGGGCGCCGAGACTCGGTCTGAGCGACACTTCTTGCGGCGAGGACGCCGAGATCGGTCGCTGAGGCTGAGTCTCGACGAGGCAGCTCTGAGACTCGGAGCTCAGAACAGCACTCGGTGCTGACGAAAGAGGGCTCGGAGCCGGTCAGGGTCGACGAGGTGCCACCACGTCGGTCGGACGACGGTTCGAACCTGCGGCAACGACCGCAGGCGATCCTCCCTGACCTTCTCGTGCCAGACCGCGTCACCAGCACTCCGCCCATCGAGCATGTCGCGATCGGCGTACTTCTGCCGCCCGTCGAACTCGACGATCACCCCTAATTCCTCGAACCAGAAGTCCACGCGATCGACGTTGCCGTTCGCATGGCGGAACTGGTGTTGGGCGACCGGGATCGGGAGCCCGAGTTCGACCATCCGGACCGCCGTGTACGACTCGCCAGCCGACTCGTGCAGGGGGTCGAGTGCATCCGCGACCTTGCGCGATCGAACCGACCCTCGCCGCGGCCCGACAGGGAGTGCAGCCGAGAACGCCTCCACCGTCAGCGCCCCGGTCCTCACAGCGTGATCGATGGCAACCGCGGCCACCGCTGGCTCGAGCGAAGTGGCGAGATCGATCGCGGTGCGGAGCGTGCTCGTGACGCGAACGCCAGCGAACGTCGCCTCGGAGCCGCTCGTCTCCGGGACACCAGCGTGTCGCACGAGGTGCGCCCGGTGCTCGGTACGGGCTGTCGCCCCGTCCGTCACGTGGACCATCTCCGGGTGGCTCCCGACCATCGGCCAGCCCTTCACGAGCGCAGCCGTCTGGTGTGAGAAGGCCGCGGTCTCACGGATCCGTGGTGCCAGGGCGCGGGCGACGAGGAGGTGCCGCGCGCCCGGTTGCAGGTCTCGCCAGGTCTCGGCTTCGACGTAGACCCCATCGGTGACGCGGACGAGCGCACCGGCGGCGTGCCGGCGCTGGAGTGAACGCGCGGTTGCCCGGTCGAGATCGGTGGCGCGGAGGAGTCGAACTGGTTCGGTCGTCATCGCCACAGGATCGTCGACACCGAAACGCCGCAGGAGCGGCTGCGTTGGAACTGTGGAGCGATCGTCGCGCCTGGCGGCTGGGGACGAGTCTCGCCGGGGTCGTTGCGAGACTCGGGCTGAGCGACGGTCCTCGTGCGTTGTGTTCCGAGAACTGTCGCCCAGCCCGAGTCTCGGGGCCTGGTGCGCGCAGCGCCGCGCGCGCTCAGCGCAGGGTGCTGTGGCGGCGGCCGTAGGCCAGGTAGAGCACGGCGCCGGCGACCATCCAGATGCCGAAGGCGATCCAGGTCCCGATGCCGAGGAACACCGCGAGCAGCACGCAGCAGAGCGCGCCGAGGATCGGCACGACGGGGAACAGCGGGACGCGGTACGACCGCTCGAGCGCGGGCTGGCGGCGACGGAGCACGATCACGGACACGTTGACGAGGGCGAACGCCACGAGCGTGCCGATGCTCGTCGCGTCCGCGAGTTCACCGAGGGGCACGAGCGCGGCGACGACGGTGACCACGAGCCCGATGATGAGCGTGTTCGCGATCGGGGTCCCGGTGCGGCGCGACACGCGGCCGAACACCTTCGGCACGAGACCGTCCCTGGCCATCGTCAGCAGGATCCGGGTCTGGCCGTAGAGCACGGTGAGCACGACACTGGCGATCGCGACGACCGCGCCGACCGAGAACACGAGCGCCACGACCGGCTGCCCGGTGACGTCCACGACGATGCGGACGAGGGAGGCCTCGGTCGACGAGAACGACGTCCACGGCCGGGCGCCGATGGCCGCGATCGCGACGAGGATGTACAGCACCGTGATGAGGGCGATCGACCCGATGATGGCGCGGGGGAGGTCACGGCGGGGGTTCTTCGCCTCCTCGCCCGCGGTGGACGCCGCGTCGAACCCGATGTACGAGAAGAACAGTCGGGACGCGGCCGCAGTCACGCCGGCGGCGCCCATCGGCGCGAGGGGCTCGAAGTGCTGCGACCGGAACGCCGAGAACGCCACGATGACGAAGAACACGAGCAGGGCGATCTTCACGAGGACCATGACCGTGTTCACCCAGGCGCTCTCACGGGCACCGGGCAGCAGGATCGCCGTGGCGAGCAGCACCAGGACCGCGGCCGGCAGGTTGACCACGCCACCGTCGCCCGGAGGCGCGGACAGTGCCGCGGGCAGGTGCAGCCCGAACACCCCGAGCGTCTCGTCGACGTACTCGCTCGCGCCGACCGCGACGGCCGCGACGGAGACGGCGTACTCGAGGACGAGGCACCAGCCGCAGACCCAGGCGATGCCCTCGCCCATGGTCGCGTAGGTGTACGAGTAGCTCGAGCCCGACGTCGGCACCGCACCCGCCATCTCCGCGTAGGACAGCGCCGAGAGCAGCGCCGCGACCCCCGCGACCACGAAGGAGATCCACACCGCCGGCCCGGCGAGCGGGACGGCCGTGCCGAGCACCACGAGGATGCCGGTGCCGAGGGTGGCGCCGACGCTGATCATCGTGAGGTGCCAGACGCCGAGCGACCGGCGGAGCGGTTCGCCGTCCACCCCTGCCGACGCCTCGGCCTGGAGCTGCTCGATCGGCTTGCGGCGTGCGAGCTGTGCGCGGAGGGACGTTGGGCGGGTGGACGCGGACGTCATGGGACCTCGAGTGGTGCGGGGACGGGGGACGGGAAATGGTGGCATGCCCCCTGAACGGGGTCAAATGCGCCGGAGGCCGCCGATGTCCGGGCCCGGGGATAGGTTTGCAGCATGGACAGGACTGACGCGCCGTGAGCATGCACGGCGGCGGGATGCGCGGCGGCGGCGGTGGCGGCGGCCGCGGCGGTGGCCGGATCTCGAGCGGCGACTTCGAGGCGCAGAAGGCCGCGAACGCCGAGGCGCCGAAGATCCCGCACCTCCTCCGGCGCATCTCCGGGTTGTTCGTCCCGCACCGGAACGCGATCCTCCTGACGGTCGTGCTGGTCCTCGTCGGCGCGGCGATCTCGGTCATCCCGCCACTCCTCACCCAGCGGGCGTTCGACGAGGGGCTGTTCCCGAAGGACGGCGGTGGCCCGAACCTGCCGGTGCTGTACCTCCTTGTCGGCTCCATGGTCGGGCTGTGGATCGCGAGCGCCGGGGTCGGCGTGTGGCAGACCTACCTCACCGCCACGGTGGGCAACAAGGTCATGGGCTCGATGCGGATGCGGCTGTTCGGGCACCTGCAGCGCATGGAGCTCGCGTTCTTCACGCGCACGAAGACCGGCGTCATCCAGTCCCGACTGCAGAACGACGTGGGCGGCGTCGCGAGCGTCCTCAACAACACGATCTCGTCGGTGCTCGGCAACACCGTGACGGTCATCGCCGCGGTCGTCGCGATGCTGCTGCTCAGCTGGCAGATGACCCTGGTCGCGGTGGTCCTGCTGCCCCTGCTCGTGATCGCCCAGCGACGGGTGGGCCAGGTCCGCGCCAAGATCGCCGCGCAGACGCAGGAATCCCTGTCCGACATGACCGCCATCACGCAGGAAGCCTTGAGCGTGTCGGGCATCCTGCTCGCGAAGAGCTTCAACCAGCAGCGCAGCGAGACCCAGCGGTACGGCGACGAGAACCGGAACCAGATCCGGCTGCAGGTGCGCCAGCAGATGTCCGGCCAGTGGTTCTTCGCGATCGTGCAGATCTTCCTGTCGATCATCCCGGCCATCATCTACGTCGTCGCCGCGTACCTCATCATCGGCGACGTCCCCATCACCGCCGGCACGATCGTGGCGTTCACGACCGTGCAGTCCCGGCTGCTCTTCCCGACCGTCGGGCTGTTGCGCGTCGTCCTCGACCTGCAGACCTCCGGCGCGCTCTTCGCGCGCATCTTCGAGTACCTCGACCTCAAGCCAGCGATCACCGACTCGCCGACCGCCCGACCCGTCGACGCGTCCCGGGTCGGGCACGTGGCGTTCGACGACGTGACCTTCGCCTACCCGGACGGCGAGCAGGACAAGCCGACCCTCCGCGGGGTGTCCTTCGAGCTGCAGCCCGGGCAGTTCGCCGCGTTCGTCGGTCCGTCCGGCGCGGGCAAGACGACGGTGTCGTACCTCGTCCCGCGGCTGTACGAGGCGACCGCGGGCTCGGTGCGGTTCGCCGGGCAGGACGTCCGCGACATCGTCCACGAAGACCTCATGAAGAACGTCGGGATCGTCAGCCAGGAGACCTACCTCTTCCACGCGACGATCGGCGAGAACCTCCGGTACGCGAAGCCCGACGCCACCGACGCGGAGCTCGAGCGTGCGGCCCGCGCGGCGAACATCCACGAGACGATCGCGTCGTTCCCCGACGGGTACGACACCGTGGTGGGGGAGCGCGGGTACCGCCTCTCCGGCGGCGAGAAGCAGCGGATCGCGATCGCCCGGGTGCTGCTCAAGGACCCGCCGGTGCTCGTCCTCGACGAGGCGACGAGCGCGCTCGACTCGATCTCGGAGCGGGTGGTCCAGACGGCCCTCGACAACGCGGCGGCCGGACGGACCACGATCTCGATCGCGCACCGGCTGTCCACCATCCGGGACGCCGACGTCATCTTCGTGCTCGACCACGGGCAGATCGTGGAGCAGGGCACGCACGACGAGCTCCTGGCGTCCGAGGGTGTCTACGCCTCCCTGCACCACCAGCAGAACGCCCCGGCAGGCGCGCTCGGCAGCTGACGGGCGCGTGTCACGGCTGCGCAACGGTCCGGACACGAGCACGACCCGCGTGGTAGCCCTGGACGGGCAACGCGATCGTGACCGTGCCGGAACTGCCCGAGCGGAGTTCGAAGTGACAGCTGTCCCACCGACGCCCGAGCCCGTCCAGCCCGGCGACACCGCGAGGCGACGGGGCAGGGTCCGGGGGTTCCTGGCCAGGGGCTCGTTCGACATCCAGTCGAAGCTGCTGGTGATGCTCCTCGCCGTGAGCATCGTGGCCGCGCTCGTCGTGGGGGTCGTCGGGTACCTCAACGGCCGGAGCTCCCTGCAGGACGCGGCGTTCAACCAGGTGACCTCCCTGCGCGAGTCCCGGATCACCGAGCTGAAGCGGTCGTTCTCGCAGTTCACCCAGACGGTCGTCGCGCAGACCCGGAACGAGAGCGTGATCGGCGCGACGAAGGACCTCGAGGCCGGTTGGAACGACCTCCAGTCCCGTCCGGTGTCGTCCGCGGACCACACGACGGTGGAGGGCTGGTACCGCGACACGTTCGTGCCGCAGCTCGACGCCCGCAGCGGCGGGAGCGCGAACCCGGACCAGTTCGCCCCCACCGCGGACCCGCAGGCCTACCTGCAGGCGCGGTACACGGCGCCCTTCACCGACTACGACAAGGCGATCCAGCAGGACGACGCCGGCGACGGCAGCGCCTGGTCGAAGGCGCACGCCGAGTACCAGCCGTACTTCCGGCAGGCGGTGGAGTCCGCCGGGTACGAGGACCTGCTCCTCATGGACACCGACGGTGACGTCGTCTACTCGGCGTACGCGGGAGCCGACCTCGGGACGAACCTCGACGACGGGCCGTACCGCGACTCGAACCTGGCGTCCGGGTACCAGCAGGCCCTGCAGCTGACGAGCGCGGACGACTTCGTGGTGACCGACTTCCAGCGCTACGTGCCGAGCCTCAACGTCCCGACCCTGTGGGTGATGTCCCCGGTGGGTGACGGCGGCAAGGTCATCGGCGTGATGGCGGTGCAGGTGCCGATCGACCTCGTCAACCAGGTGATGACAGGCAACGAGCAGTGGCAGGGCGACGGCCTCGGCGACACCGGGGAGTCGTACCTGGTGGGCGCCGACCACCTGATGCGGTCCTACCCGCGGCAGCTGATCGAACACCCGAAGCAGTACCAGCGGGACGTCGTCGCCGCCGGGACGGCTCCCTCGACGGCGAAGCGGGAGGTCGCCGTGAAGGGCTCGGTGCTCCTGCAGGCGGTCAACACCGGCCCGGTGACGCGCGCGCTGCAGGGGAAGACCGGGACGCTGATCTCGACGGACTACCGCGGGAAGGAGGTCCTGTCCGCGTACGCCCCGCTCGAGGTCGACGGCCTCCGGTGGGTCGTGGTCGCCCAGATGGACACGTCCGAGGCCTTCGCCCCAGTGAACGACTTCGCGCGGAACATCGGGCTCGCGCTGGTCGGCATCATCGTCCTGGTGTGCCTGCTGTCCCTGCTGCTCGCACAGGTGTTCGTCCGCCCGATCCGACGGCTGCAGACCGCGGTGAACCGGGTGAGCTCGGGAGAGCTCGGGGTGGAGGTCGACACGAAGGCGGGCGACGAGATCGGCGACCTCGGCCTCGCGTTCAACGACATGAGCCGCAGCCTCCAGGTGAAGCAGGACCTCCTCGACGAGCAGCGGCGGCAGAACGACACCCTGCTGCTGACCCTCATGCCGGAGGAGGTCGCCCGGCGCTACAAGCAGGGCGACGAGACCATCGCGGCGGACCACCAGGACGTCGCCGTCGTCTACGCGGACATCACCGGCTTCGACGAGTTCGCGGCCGGCCTCACCGCCGAGGAGTCCCTGGCACTCGTCAACGACGTCTGGCGCTCCCTCGACGAGGCGGCCGGCCGGCACGGCGTCGAGCGGGTGCGGACGACCCGGAGCGGCTACCTCGCCAGTTGCGGACTCAACGTGCCCCGCGTGGACAACGTCCGCCGGGTGGTCGACTGGGCGGAGGAGGCACAGGGCGTCCTCGACCGCTTCAACGCCCAGCACGGCGCGCGACTCGGCCTCCGCGCCGGCATCGACACCGGGCAGGTCACGAGCGGGCTGGTCGGGCGCTCGAGCATCGTCTACGACATGTGGGGCGACGCGGTGAGCCTGGCGTACCGGGTGCAGGGCATCGCGCCGACGCCCGGCGTGTACGCGACCCAGCGGGTGGTCGACAAACTGGGCGACCGCGCGGGCGTGCGGGAGGCCGGCGAGGTGGCGACCCAGGCGGGCCCGCAGCGCGTGTGGAAGCTCGAGCGGAGCGGCGGGGCCCTCGCGTGACCGCGTTCTGGCAGCAGCCGTGGTTCTGGCCGGCGATCAGCGTGATCGTCGGGCTGCCCGTCGTGCTGCTCGTGCTCACGGAGCTGCAGTCCGCTCTGGAACGCCGCGCGAACCCGCTGCACAAGGTGGTGGGCCTCCTCCGGAACGCCGTCGTGCCGATCATCGCGATCCTCGTCCTGTCCGTGCAGGTCACCGACGCGGTCGACCCCGGGAAGCCGGTGGTGAACCAGATCATCGGCACGGTGCTCGGGTTCCTCGTCATCGTGTTCGTGCTCAACGGCGTGAACATCGTCCTGTTCACGAACGCCCGGAAGGGGTCGTGGCGCGAGAAGATCCCGTCGATCTTCGTGGACATCGCCCGGATCGTGCTCATCGCCCTCGGGCTCGCGCTGGTGTTCAAGATCGTGTGGGGCGCGGACGTCGGCGGGATCTTCACCGCACTCGGCGTCGGTTCGCTCGTCATCGGTCTCGCGCTGCAGTCCGCCGTCGGTCCGGTCATCGCCGGCCTGTTCCTGCTCTTCGAGCAGCCGTTCCGGCTCGGCGACTGGTTGGACGCCGGCGGCGTGCGGGGCCGGGTCGTCGAGGTCAACTGGCGGTCGGTGCACATCGACACGGGTGCCGGGATCCTCATCGTGCCGAACTCGTCGCTGGCGGGGGCGTCGTTCACCAACCTCAGTCGGACGGGAGGCACGTTCCCGGTCACGACGGACCTCACGTTCACGACGGACGACCCGCCGGCGGCCGTGGTGGCGCTCCTGCAGCGGGTCGCGGCACGGCTGCCGCAGCGCTTCCCCGGCACGCAGCCGGTGGCCGTGCCGACCGGGGGAGCCGGCTACCGGCTGTCCTTCGAGGTGCGGGGGCCGTCCCAGGAGGCGGACGCCCTCGCCCAGCTCCGGATGTGGCTCTGGTACGCCGCGCGTCGAGCCGGCGTCGGCCTGGACGGCGACACCACCGACGACTTCGTGACCGACGAGCGCCGCGACGCCGCCCTTGCCTCGATCGCACCGACCCTGCACCTCACCGGCGACGACGGGGCCGCACTGGCACCGCTCGTCCGCCTCGAGCGGTACGCGTCCGGCGAGACGATCGTGACGGCGGGGACCGTGCCCGACGCGGTCCGGTTCGTCCTGTCCGGGAGCGTGGACCTCCGGGTGCCGTTCGAGGACGCCGAGCTGCCGGCGTCCCGCGTCGAGGCCGGCGACTACCTCGGGCAGACGGCGCTGACCCGGGAGGCCCTGCTCACCACCGCGGTCGCGCGCACCGAGGTCGCGGTGCTGGTCGTCCCCGCCACCGCGCTCGACCAGATCGTCCGGAGCAGCCCCGTGCTCGCCCGGGACATGGGCGAGGTGATCGACCGGCGGCGGCAGGAGGTGTCCGCGGCGGTGTCCGCGCACGTCGAGTCCCAGCAGCGCCGGGTGTCCGCCGCCTAGACTCGGACGCGTGCGTTACGCGAACTCCGTGGTCGACCTCGTCGGCGACACCCCGCTCGTCAAGCTCAACCGGGTGACCGAGGGGGTGCGTGCGACCGTGCTGGTCAAGGTCGAGTACTTCAACCCCGGCGGCTCCGCGAAGGACCGGATCGCGACGAGGATCCTCGACGCGGCCGAAGCCTCCGGTGAACTCGGACCCGGCGGCACGATCGTCGAGCCGACCTCCGGCAACACCGGTGTCGGGCTCGCGCTCGTCGCCCAGCAGCGCGGGTACCGGTGCGTCTTCGTGCTGCCGGACAAGGTCGGCGAGGACAAGCGGAACGTCCTCACGGCGTACGGCGCCGAGATCGTGGTCACGCCGACCGCGGTGCCGCCGGAGCACCCGGAGTCCTACTACTCGGTGTCCGACCGCCTCGTCCGCGAGATCCCGGGCGCCTACAAGCCGAACCAGTACGCGAACCCGAACGGCCCGCGCAGCCACTACGAGACCACCGGGCCGGAGATCTGGCGCGACACGGAGCAGCGCATCACCCACTTCGTCGCGGGCGTCGGGACCGGCGGCACGATCTCGGGCACCGGTCGCTTCCTCAAGGAGGCCTCGGACGGACGCGTCCGGATCGTCGGCGCCGACCCCGAGGGCTCGGTGTACTCGGGCGGCACCGGCCGTCCGTACCTGGTGGAGGGCGTGGGCGAGGACTTCTGGCCGGGCGCCTACGACGCCGACGTGCCGGACGAGATCATCGCCGTGTCGGACGCCGACTCGTTCGCGATGACCCGTCGGCTCGCCCGTGAGGAAGGCCTCCTCGTCGGTGGGTCGAGCGGCATGGCCGTCGTCGCCGCGCTCCGGGCCGCCCGCGACCTCACCGAGGACGACGTCGTCGTGGTCCTCCTGCCGGACGGCGGCCGCGGGTACCTCGGCAAGATCTTCAACGACCGGTGGATGCGCTCCTACGGGTTCGCCGAGACGGACGACGAGCGCACCGTCGGCTCGCTCATCGCGGGCAAGGACGGTCGCCTCCCGGACCTCGTGCACGCCCACCCCGCGGACACCGTGCGGGAGGTCGTCGACATCATGACGAAGTACGGCGTCTCGCAGATGCCGGTGCTCAGCGCCGAACCGCCCGTCGTCATCGGCGAGGTCGTCGGCGCGGTGGAGGAGAAGGCGCTGCTCGAGCTGGTCTTCACCGGTGCCGCGAAGATGGCGGACGCGCTGACGGGGTTCGTCGGCGACCCGCTGCCGCTCATCGGCGTCGGCGAGTCGGTGTCGTCCGCCCGCCGTGCGCTCGAGACCGTCGACGCGCTCCTCGTGGTGGAGGACGGCAAGCCCGTCACCGTCCTCACCCGCCACGACCTCCTCACCTACCTGTCCGAGTAAGGGATCCCCGCAGCATGACCGAGTTCAGCACCCGCGCCGTCCACGCCGGCCAGGACCCCGACGGCACGACCGGTGCCGTCATCCCGCCCATCCACGTCACCTCGACCTACGTCCAGGACGGCGTCGGGAACATGCGGAACGGCTACGAGTACTCCCGCGGCGGCAACCCGACGCGCGACTCGCTGCAGACGCTCCTCGCCGACCTCGACGGCGGCGTCGCGGCGTACTCGTTCGCGTCCGGGCTCGCCGCCGAGGACGCCCTGCTCCGTGCGGCCCTCGCCCCCGGCGGGCGGGTCGTGATGGGCAACGACGTGTACGGCGGCACGCACCGCCTCGTGAACCGGCTGCACGTGCCGTGGGGCGTCGAGCTGGTCGTGGTCGACATGAGCGACACCGACCAGGTCCGGACCGCGCTCGAGGGCGCTCCCGCGCAGACCCTGCTCTGGGTCGAGACGCCGACGAACCCGCTCATGAAGATCGCGGACATCGCCGCCCTCGCCGCCATCGGCCACGAATCCGGTGCGGTCGTCGTCGTCGACAACACCTTCGCGTCGCCGTACCTCCAGCAGCCGCTGTCGCTCGGCGCCGACGTCGTCGTGTACTCGACGACGAAGTACCTCGGCGGCCACTCGGACGTCGTCGGCGGCGCCGTGGTGCTCGCGGACGAGGAGCTCGCGGCGAAGGTGCAGTTCCTGCAGTTCGGCGCCGGCGCGATCTCGTCGCCGTTCGACGCGTTCCTGACCACCCGCGGCATCAAGACGCTCGCGGTCCGGATGGAGCGGCACTCGCAGAACGCGCAGGCCGTGGCCGAGGCGCTCGTCGCCGCCCCCGGTGTCGAGCGCGTCTACTACCCGGGCCTCACCGACCACCCCGGACACGAGGTCGCAGCCCGCCAGATGCGTGGCTTCGGCGGCATGCTCTCGGTCGCGCTGTCCGGCGGCGCACCGGCTGCGAAGCGGTTCGCGGAGTCGACCGAGGTGTTCGCGCTCGCCGAGTCGCTCGGCGGCGTGGAGTCGCTCATCGGGTACCCGAGCGAGATGACCCACGCGTCGGTCAAGGGCACCGAGCTCGCGGTCCCGGAGAACGTGGTCCGACTGTCCGTCGGCATCGAGGACGCCGGCGACCTCGTCGCGGACGTGCTGCAGGCGCTCGACCGCTGAGGGCGGTCGACCGTGCGGGGCGTCGGACGGGAGGCGCGGTGCGGGCCCGCACCGCGCCTCCCGGTCCGTAGCATGGCCGGGTGAGCACCGCGGCGAAGGCGACCAGTCTGTTCAGCGGTCGGTACGCGCTCGCCACCGTCGGCATGGTAGCGATCGTCGCCGTGGCGGCGTTCCAGAACCTCGCGATGACGACGATCATGCCGGAGATCAGCCGCGACCTCGACGGCGAGACGCTGTACGCCCTGGCCTTCGCCGCACCGCTGGCCGCGGGCGTCCCCGGCATGGTCCTCGCCGGCAACTGGACCGACCGGGCCGGTGGTCGGGTCGTGGCGTGGGTGTCCGCCGGCTTCTTCGCCGTCGGCACGGCCGTGGTGATGACCGCCACCTCGATGGAGGTGTTCCTCGCCGGTCGGCTCGTCGAGGGGTTCGGCGCCGGTGCGATCGACGTCGTCCTCTACGTGCTCGTCGCCCGGCTCTTCCCCGCCCAGCTGCACGGACCGGTGTTCGCCGGGTTCGCGGCGGCGTGGGTGGTGCCGGCGCTCGTCGGACCGGCACTCGCCGGCATCGTGACGGACGTCTGGGACTGGCACTGGGTGTTCGCCGGGGCGCTGGTGATCGCCGTGGGGGCCTTCGCCGTGCTCGTGCCGACCCTCGGGCGGCTGCACCCGCCGGCTCCCGAGCTCCGGCCGCCCTGGCAGCGCTCCCGGATCGGCTGGTCGGTGGCCGCCGCCGTGGCGATCCTGCTGCTCAACGTCGCGCCCGACCTCGGCACCTGGGCGCAGGTGGCCGCCATCGTCGTCGGACTCGTCGGGGCGTGGTCCGCCCTCCGTCCGCTGCTGCCCGTCGGGACGTTCCGTGCGGCCCCCGGGCTGCCGTCGGTGGTCCTGCTCCGCGGGCTCCTCGCCGCCTCGTTCTTCGGCGCCGAGGCGTACGTGCCGTACCTGCTGCAGGCGGAGGACGGCCTGTCCGCCTCGGCCGCCGGACTCGCCCTGACGGTCGGGGCGCTGAGCTGGGCGGGGTCGAGCTGGGTGCACGGTCGACTCGGCGAGCAGCGCCTGAGCGCGGCGCGGGCCTTCGGGGCGGGCCTCGCGCTCGTGCTCGTCAGCCTGCTCACCGCGCTCGCCGTGGCGTCGTTCGGGCTGCCGTGGTGGCTGCTCGTCGTCGGGTGGTTCGTCGGCGGCGCGGGCATGGGCGTGGCGTACCCGAGGACGTCGATGCTGACGCTCCGGTTCTCCGGCGAGGGCGACGACGGGTTCGCCAGCTCGGCCCTGACGATCGCGGACGCCTCCGGCAGCGTGATCGGACTCGCCGTCACCGGGCTGCTCTTCACCGGCACGGGCGGCGCCGACGCCCCGGCCGCGTTCCCGCTCGTGTTCGGCGCCATGACGGTGATCGCGGTGCTCGCGATCGCCGCCGTCCGACGTCTCGGGCCGGTTCCCGGGCCGTCGGCCGCACCGGCGGGCGGGTAGCGTGGCAGCCGTGCTCCTCCGCATCGTCGCCGCTGCCGCCGTCCTCGGCGCCGCCCTCACCCTGACCGGGTGCCAGGGCACGACCACCGCTGCGCCGACGCCGGTCCAGAGCACCGACCTGACGAGTTCGGACGGCGGGTTCGACCAGCACGCCGTGGTCGGGGTCGTCCTGCTGCACGCTGCGGCCACCCCCGGGACGACGTCCGGCGGGGTCGCTCTGTCGGACCGCCTCCACGACGACCTCACCGCCGCGGGCTTCCGGCCCGACGTGCGGGTCGCTGGCGCGAGCGACCCGGCGACCGACCAGCGGACCGCCCTCCGAGCCCTCGTCCGTGCCGGCGCGAAGGCGATCCTCGTCGAGGCAGCGGACCCGTCCGCCCTGACCGGTGAGATCCAGGTCGCGCACGACGCCGGCGTGGTCATCGTCGCCCTGGGGGACCCGCTGCCGGCGTCGGGGACCGGCGGCGACGGCGTCTCGGCGGACTACCGGGTGCAGGGGATGGACTCGGACGCCGCGACGGCCGCGCGCGCCACCGCTGTGGTCGAGTCGCTGCAGCGCGGCGAGAAGCCCACCGGCGACTGACCCGCAAGAGCCCCGCGCGGGTTCAGGGCCGGCGTCCAGCCGGACGACAGGTGCCCCAGCAACCACGCGGTCGGTCGGCTGAGGGGAGCGACAGGGTCGCCCCTCGAACGGGTGACATGGTTCGTCGGTGGAACCACCGACTGTCCGGGCGTTCCCCTCGCTCATTACAGTCGGCTCACCGCAGCCTCCGAGAGGACCCCAAGTGCACCGTCGCCGATCCCGCACCACAGCCATCGCCCTGACCACCGCCGCGTGCACGATCGGAGCCGTGCTCTTCGCCGCGGGTCCGGCCGACGCGGCGACCCGCCACGTCCTCCCGGACTCCACCCCCGCGTGGGCCACCACCGCGGACGACGCCGGCACGGTCGCGGCGGACACCGACGTCGAGGGCGAGGTGTACCTCCCGCTCCAGGACCAGCGCGGCGCGGAGGCACTCGCCACGGCCGTCTCCACCCCCGGGAACGCCCGCTACCGGAAGCCGCTGACCCCGGCGGCGTGGATCAAGGAGTTCGCGCCCACGAAGGCCGACGCCGACCAGGTGACCGGGTTCCTCCGGGCCCAGGGACTGACCATCACCGCGGTGCCCGCGAGCCACGAGTTCGTCGTGTTCCGCGGCCCCGCCTCGGTCGTGAACGCGGTCCTCGGGACCTCGCTGCACCGCTACCGGCACGCCGGTCGGACGCTCGTCGCCCCGTCGAGCGCACCCACCCTCCCGGCCTCGATCGCCGGCCTCGTCAGCGGCGTGAGCGTCGACCAGGGTCGGCTCCTGACGCACCCCGAGCTCGTCCAGCAGGGCGAGACCCCCGCCTCGTCGACGCCGACCCACAGCCTGCAGCAGCAGGCCACCGGCGCGACCGGGATCGACGCCCAGTGCTCGCAGTACGACGGGCAGCACACCGCGACCGTCCCCGCGGCCTACGGGAAGACGACCGTCGACACGTTCGCGTGCGGCTACGTCCCGAAGCAGATCCGCTCCGCCTACGGGGTGGACACGCTCGCCCGCCAGGGCGTGCAGGGTCAGGGGCAGACGGTGGCGATCATCGACGCCTACGCCTCGCCGACCATCATCCACGACACCGACAGCTACTCGGCGCAGAACGGTGAGCCCGCCCTGACGAGCGCCACGTTCCAGCAGCGGATCCCGTCGACGTCGCAGTTCACCGACCAGGCGCTCTGCCAGCAGCCGAGCGGGTGGCAGGGCGAGGAGACGCTCGACGTCCAGTCCGTGCACGCGGTCGCCCCGTCGGCGAAGATCCTCTACGTCGGTGGCACGAACTGCGGCGGCGGCCTCGACGTCGCGATGTCGAAGATCCTCGACCAGGGCCTGGCGACCATCGTCAGCAACAGCTACGGCGACGTCGGCGAGAACGTCCCGCTGTCGAGCATCCGCGGCCAGGAGAACCTGCACATCCAGGCCGCCGGCGAGGGCATCGGCCTGTACTTCTCGAGCGGGGACAACGGCGACGAGTCGGCCTCGCTCGGCAGCGCGCAGCCGGACTTCCCGGCGTCCAGCCCGTGGGTGACCTCGGTGGGCGGCACGAGCCTCGGCATCGGGAAGGACGGTCGCAAGACGTTCGAGACCGGGTGGGGCGACGTGCTCGACCAAATCGTCAGCAGCGACCGCGGGAACGTCTACTCGACGCCGCTGCCCGGTGGACTCGTCGCCGGGGGAGCGGGTGGCGGTCGCAGCACGCTCTTCGCGCAGCCGGCGTACCAGAAGGGCGTCGTCCCGGCGTCGCTCGCCGGCGGCCAGCGCGTTTCGCCCGACCTCGCGGCGCTCGCGGACCCCTACACCGGGTTCTCGATCGGGATCCGACCGATCACGGATGACAGCACCCTCGCGGTGGGTCCGTTCGAGAACGAGACGTACGGCGGCACCTCGCTGGCGTCCCCGATCACGGCGGCGCTCTCCGCGCTCGTGCAGCAGTCGACGCACACCCGGCTCGGGTTCGCGAACCCGACGCTGTACGCGACGTACCGTGCGGTGCCCGGGGCGTTCAGCGACGTGAAGCCGCCGCGGTCGCCGATCGCGCTGGCGTACACGAGCGCCACGTCCGGCAAGGACTACCTCGTGACGCTCGACCACGACACGTCCCTCACCACGGCCGTCGGCTACGACGACGTGACGGGGCTCGGGGCGGTGTCCTTCACCGGGATGACGCAGGTGGCGCGCCGGTAGGCGGCCACGACACGGACGGGAGGCGCGGTGCCGGCTGGCACCGCGCCTCCTGTCGGTCGGCTGGTCGCGTCGCGCCCGCGCGTCGCGTCGTCGCTTTCGGTCAGCGCCACCAGGACGGGAACGACAGCACGATCGTGTCGACCAGCGCCTTGCGGGACCGTCGGGGCCCCGCGAGCCACGCCTCGATCGCGCCGACGAACCCCTGCGCGACGAAGCCCGCGGCGACGTCGTCCAACAGGTCGGGGCGGTCCTCCGCGTCGAGCGACCGGATGTGCTGCGCGCTCGACACCGTGAAGTGCTCGACGAGCAGGCGGTGCAACGAGCCGTCGTTCGGGTCCGGGAGCGCCTTGCCGTAGATGTCACGGTGTGCGACGACGTGTTCGACGACGGCATTGATGCCCCGTCGGGTGATCGCCGCGAGTTCAGCGGCACCGGCGCCGGCGGCTGCCGCTGCGCGTCGGGCGTCGGCGTCGTCCTCGCGGATGCGGTCGAGCTCCGGGGTGAGCACGTCGGCGAGGAGCGACCCGGGCGAGACGGCGTGGGAGTAGAACGTCGCGCGGTTGATGCCGGCGGCCCTGGTGACGTCGGCCACGGTGATCTCGGACACCGGGCGGACGGCGGCGAGGCGCAGGATCGCCTCACGCAGCGCAGCGGTCGTGTGCAGGATCCGGGCATCCACCATGACGCCACCCCCTTCTGATCCGGTCCCGCCCGGCAACGCGGTCACGGGAGCCGAGCAGTCCGACGGTACCGCATGCACCGCGTCCAGGAGGGTCGGCGAACGCGGCAACACGCGGGAGATCCACGGCAACGACATCGGGAGTGCTCAGCGTCCCCGTAGGATGGTTCCGCGGACGAATCGATTCGATCGACGCCGCGATCACCTCCTCACACCCCCTCACCGTCGAAGGATCCCTGCTCGTGACCGCGCCCGCCACCACCGGTTCGCTCCGGGTCGTCCTGCACCCGGGGGACTCGCTCTCCCGCAGGCAGCGACTCGTCTACGTCTTCGTCCTCGGCGCCCTCACCGCGCTCGGGCCGTTCACGATCGACCTCTACCTGCCGGCGTTCCCGTCGCTCAAGACTGACTTCGGCATCACCGACGGTGCGGTGCAGCTCACCCTCACCGCCACGACCCTCGGGTTCGCCGCCGGGCAGCTCCTCGTCGGACCGTGGAGCGACAAGGTGGGGCGCCGTCTGCCGCTCATCATCGCGACGAGCGTGCACGTGGGCGCGTCGATCGGGGCCGCGCTCGCGCCGGACGTCGAGCTCCTCGCCGTCTTCCGCGTGCTGCAGGGCATGGGTGCCTCGGCCGGCGGCGTCGTCGCGATGGCCACCGTCCGCGACCTGTTCGGCGGGAAGCCGCTCGTGCGGATGCTGTCCCGGCTGGCGATGGTGAACGGCCTCGCGCCGATCCTCGCCCCGCTCATCGGGTCGCAGATGCTCCGGTTCGTCAGCTGGCGCGGGGTCTTCGTGTTCCTCGCCTGCTACGGCGCCGCGGTCGTCATCGCGTCGATCCTGCTCATCGTCGAGACGCTCCCGCCGGCGCGTCGGCACGAGGCCGGTCACTCGACGATCGGGCAGCGGTACCGGGCGTTGTTCTCGGACCGCATCTTCGTGGGGGTCGCGCTCATCGGGGCGATGGTCTTCAGCGGGTTGTTCTCCTACCTCAGTTCGTCGCCGTTCCTGTTCCAGGGGTTGTACGGCCTGGACGCCCAGCAGTACGGCCTGCTCTTCGCGGTGAACTCCGTCGGCGTCGTGATCGGCGTGCAGGTCTCCGCCCGGTTGGCGCAGCGCGTCGGACCGCAGTGGATCCTCGCCTGCTCCACCGCGACGCTGTTCCTGGCGTCGGTGGCGATCATCGTGCTCGACCAGCTCGGCGCCGGGCTCGTCGGGGTCCTCGTGCCGCTGTGGTTCTTCATCGCCGCGTGCGGGTTCTCGTTCCCGCTCGTGCAGGTGATCGGCCTCGCGGCGCACGGCAAGGAGGCCGGCACCGCCGCCTCGCTCCTCGGCGCCCTCAACTTCGGTGTCGCGGGGATCATCTCGCCGGTCGTCGGGCTGATCGGGATCACGACGGCGACGCCGATGGCCGCGGTGATGGCGTGCACGTCGGTGACGGCGATCGTGCTGCTGTGGGCGGTCGTGCGGCCGCGGACGGTGCCGGCGCTGACGCACTGACGCGGGGCCGGGGCCGGGGCGGCTCGTCCGCTCTGGATCGACATACCCGATGTCGTACGACATCGGGTTGTCGTCACGGGTCGGGGACCGCCCGGACGAGGAGAGTCGCGCGTCCATATGCTGTGCCCATGAGCGACGCGGTGGAGCAGGCCCGGGCAGCAGCGGCCGCAGCGAGGGCGGCGGCGGACGAGGCGCGACGCCTCGCGGACGAGGCAGCCGCGCGCGCCGAGGAGCTCGCCGCGGCACTCGAAGCGGCGTCGGCCCCGAGCCTCGCGGCCGACGCGGAACCGGCGGTCGTCGGGTCCCCGGCACCCACCGGTCTGGAGGCGCCACTCGCGCCCGACGCCGAGCCCGCGGCGCCCGCGGCCGGTCCGCTGGGCGAGGCGGCGATCGCGGCCGTCCGCGACGGCTACCAGGTGGACGGCGGCGCCGTCGAACTCGGCGCCCTGGTGAACGGGGAGGCGCTGCCCGACGTGCAGGTCCGGATCCCGCTCGCGATGCTCAACCGGCACGGCCTCGTCGCGGGGGCGACCGGGACCGGCAAGACGCGGACGCTCCAGGTCCTCGCCGAGCAGATCGCCGCGAAGGGCGTTCCCGTGTTCGCCGCCGACATCAAGGGCGACCTCTCCGGCATGGCGGTCGCGGGTCAGGCGAACGACAAGCTGCTCGCGCGCACCGCCGGGATCGGCCAGTCGTGGCAGGGCGTCGCGAGCCAGACCGAGTTCTACTCGCTCGGCGGGCAGGGGACCGGCGTGCCGATCCGCGCCGCGGTGTCGGGCTTCGGTCCGCTGCTGCTGTCGAAGGTCCTCGGGCTGAACGACACCCAGGAGTCCTCGCTCGGCCTGGTCTTCCACTACGCCGAACGCGCCGGGCTGCCGTTGGTCGACCTGTCAGACCTCCGGAGCGTCCTCACGTTCCTGGTGAGCGACGCCGGCAAGGCCGAGTTGGCGGAGCTCGGCGGACTGTCGAAGCAGACCGCGGGCGTGATCCTCCGCGAGCTCGTGACGTTCGCCGACAAGGGCGCGGACCGGTTCTTCGGCGAACCCGAGATCGACACGCAGCTCTTCCTCCGGACGGCCGCCGACGGGCGGGGGATCGTCAGCCTGCTCGAGGTGCCGGGCGTGCAGGACCAGCCGGAGGTCTTCTCGACGTTCCTGATGTGGCTCCTCGCGGACCTCTTCAACGAGCTGCCCGAGGTCGGCGACCAGGACAAGCCAAAGCTCGTGTTCTTCTTCGACGAGGCGCACCTGCTGTTCAGCGGCGCCTCGAAGGACTTCACGGACCAGATCGTCCGCACGGTCCGGTTGATCCGCTCGAAGGGCGTCGGGATCTTCTTCGTCACGCAGACGCCGAAGGACGTCCCGAACGACGTCCTCGCGCAGCTCGGCTCCCGCGTGCAGCACCAGCTCCGCGCCCACACGCCCGACGACGCGAAGGCACTCCGGGCGACGGTGTCGACGTACCCGACGAGCGACTACGACCTGGCCGAGGTGCTCACCTCGCTCGCCACCGGGGAAGCGATCGTCACGGTGATGAACGAGAAGGGTGCGCCGACCCCGGTCGCGTGGACCCGACTGTGCGCCCCGCAAGGATCGATGGACCCGATGCCGACCCCGGACCTGGAGGCGCGGGTGCAGTCGTCCCCGCTCCTCGCCACCTACGGCACGCGGCTCGACCCCGATTCCGCCTACGAGATGCTCGCTCGGCGGATGGAGTCCGCTGCCGCGGAGGCGGCCTCGGCGGCGGCCTCCGCCGCTTCGGCCGCGGCCTCGGCGGCCGCCGAGAAGGCTGCCGCAGCGAAGGGGAAGCAGGAGGCGCGGGAGCAGGCCGCGGCGCAGAAGGAGTACGAGCGGGCCCAGCGCGAGTTCGAGCGTGCCGAACGGGCCGCGGAGGCGCGACGGTCCGGACGGAGCTCGACGCGGACCACGACGCGGACCTCGACCTCGCGGAAGGCCGAGGACCCGTTGGCGGACCTGCTCGGTTCGGGGCTCGGCCGGACGATCGCCAAGGAGGTCGTGCAGGGGATCTTCTCGACCCTGCGTCGACGGCGGTGACCGGGCGTCGGGTGAGGCTGGCCGGGTGGCGCCGGGGTCAGCCGATCAGGCCGGCGGTCTCGATGACCAGCAGGCCGGCGACCGCGAGGACCGCGAACACCCCGACCAGGACGTAGGACGCGCGCTGCTCGTACCAGGACCGGCTCGCCGGGTAGCGCCGCACGAACTCGCGGAGTGACATCGGCCGGGTCTCGTCGCTGACCTGCACGCCGAGGGCCTCGACCACGCGGTCGATGCCGCTGTCGCCCCACGTGTCGGCGCGCAGGCGGAACAGGTGCGAGCCTGCGGCGTCGAACGCCACCAGCTCACGTGTCGTCCGTTCGACCGCGCTGCCGTACGTGGTCGCGAGCACCAGGCTGTGCACGCGGTCGCGCGCCACGCGTCGGTGCGGAGTGAGGACCCCGCGGACGGTCACACCGGTCGGGTCGATGCCGATGAAGGCGGTGCCGAGGCGGACGAACACGATGCCGACGACGACCGCGAGCGCGATGACCACGGTGGCGACGAACGTCCAGAGGCGCAGGGGGAGCGAGACCCAGACGAGGGCGACGGCGAGCGGGACAGCGGAGAACACCACGCTGAGGATGGTCGAGCGCACGAGCGACCGCCGTGGTCGCAGGACCACGTCGAACGCTGTGGTGCGCGGGCGAGCGGCCGCCTGCGCCATCAGGTCCCCCACGTGGACTCCTCGTCCCTCGGATGCCCGGGCAGCACTGAACGCCCACCCGGGGAGCGACGCCCCTGCCGCTCCGTGCACCGTGCCGACCCGTCCCGGGGTCGTCGTCCGGCGAGTCTAGGCGACTGACGGGTATCGGGAACAGCCCGTTCCACCCCCGGGCGTCATTTTGCGGCAAGTGCTGGGGGAACGGGGTGCACACGGGTCCGCCTGGTGGGGGACTGCCCGTCGGACGGGGGCCGCGGGAACGACCGAAGCCCCCGGAACGGAAGGGTCCCGGGGGCTTCGAGGTGGCGGAGAATGGGGGATTCGAACCCCCGAGGGCTTGCACCCAACACGCTTTCCAAGCGTGCGCCATAGGCCACTAGGCGAATTCTCCTGGTGCCGTCTCGCGACGACGAACCAATGGTACAGGTCTTCGCGGGTGTGGATGACCACGTGCGTCCACAGCCCCGTCCGCTCCCAGTTGTCACGACAAGCGCGCGGCTACCCTGGACGCGTGTCGACCCGCATCTACATCACGTCAGCAGAAGGACACACGGGCAAGAGCACCGTCGCCCTCGGTGTCCTCGAGACACTCGCGCGCTCCGTCGGACGGGTCGGCGTCTTCCGCCCGGTCGCCCGCTCGGTCGACGAACCCGACTACGTGCTCGAACTCCTGCTCCAGCACACCGCGGTCGGCATCCCCTACGACGACGCCGTGGGCGTGACCTACGACGACGTCCACGCCGACCCGGATGCGGCTCTCGCCTCGATCATCACGCGGTTCGCCCAGGTCGAGCGGCAGTGCGACGCGGTCGTCGTCCTCGGGTCCGACTACACCGACGTCGGCAGCCCCACCGAGCTGTCCTTCAACGCGAAGGTCGCCGCCAACCTCGGTGCGCCGGTCCTCCTCGTGCTCGGCGGCCGCGACGCCGCGGAGCACGGTGCCCGCACCCCCGACGACATGGCACAGGTCGCCGACGTGACGACGAGCGAACTCCGCGCGGCGCACGCGCAGCTCTTCGGCATCATCGTCAACCGCGCCGACCCGGAAGCCCTCGACGCGGTCGTGGCGAGTGTCCAGCGGGCGGTCAGCGACGACCACCCGGACCTCCCGGTGTGGGCCATCCCCGAAGACCGCGTGCTCGTCGCACCGACCGTGCGGGCCCTGCTCGCGGCGACCGGGGCGACGCTCGTCCGCGGGGACGAGGCACTGCTCGACCGCGAAGCCCTGGGCACGGTCGTCGCCGGCATGAGCATGGAGAACGTCCTGCCGCGCCTCATCGAGGGCGGGATCGTCGTCGTCCCCGGCGACCGGAGCGACGTGCTCATCGCAACGCTGCTCGCGAACCAGTCCGAGACGTTCCCGAGCCTCGCCGGCGTGATCCTCAACGGCGGGTTCGAGACCGCACCGCAGATCTCGCGGCTGCTCGAGGGGCTGTCGAGCTCGCTGCCGATCGCGCAGAACGACCTCGGTACCTACGACACCGCACTCCGCATCACCCAGACCCGGGGCCGGCTCGCGGCGGACTCCCCGCGCAAGGCCGACCTCGCACTCGCGCTCTTCGAGCAACACGTCGACGCCGACGCCCTGCGGGACCGGTTGCAGCTCACGCCGTCCGGGGTCGTCACGCCCCTCATGTTCGAGCACGGGCTGCTCGACCGGGCGCGCGGGTACGGCAAGCGCATCGTCCTGCCCGAAGGGGACGACGACCGGGTGCTCCGAGCAGCGTCGACCCTGCTGCAGCGGCAGGTGTGCGAACTGACGATCCTCGGCGACCCCGCCGCGATCCGCCCCCGCGCCACCGAGCTCGGACTCGACCTCGACGCCGCGCAACTCCTCAGCCCCTTCGACCCCGAACTCCGCGAGCGCTTCGCGACCGAGTACACGGCGCTCCGGGCGCACAAGGGCATGAGCATCGAGCTCGCCCGGGACACCGTGACCGACGTGTCGTACTTCGGCACGATGATGGTGCAGCTCGGCCTCGCCGACGGCATGGTGTCCGGCGCGAAGCACACCACCGCGCACACCATCCGACCGTCCTTCGAGATCATCAAGACCCGGCCGGACACCTCGATCGTCTCGAGCGTCTTCCTCATGGCGCTGGCCGACCGGGTGCTCGTGTACGGCGACTGCGCGGTGATCCCGGACCCGACGAGCGAGCAACTCGCCGACATCGCGATCTCGTCGGCCGAGACCGCGACCCAGTTCGGCATCGACCCGCGCGTGGCGATGCTGAGCTACTCCACGGGCGACAGCGGAACCGGGGCGGACGTCGACAAGGTGCGCGCCGGTACCGCGTTCGTCCGCGAGCGCCGCCCGGACCTCCTCGTCGAAGGGCCGATCCAGTACGACGCCGCCGCCGACCCGACGGTCGCGAGCACGAAGATGCCGGACTCGCCCGTCGCCGGGCGCGCGACGGTGTTCATCTTCCCGGACCTCAACACGGGCAACAACACCTACAAGGCCGTGCAGCGCTCGGCCGGCGCGGTCGCGATCGGTCCGGTCCTGCAGGGGCTGCGCAAGCCGATCAACGACCTCTCGCGCGGAGCGCTCGTCGGCGACATCGTGAACACCGTCGCGATCACCGCGATCCAGGCCGGCACCGCGTCCGACGCGGCCTGACCGACCGACCCGCACCGCGCCTCCAGGCCCCCACAGAAAGCGACATCCTCGTGACCGCAGCCCTCGTCGTGAACTCCGGATCGAGTTCGTTCAAGTACCAGCTCATCGAGCTCGAAGGGGAGCGCACGCTCGCATCCGGGCTGGTCGAGCGGATCGGGGAGTCGACGGGCGCGTGGAAGCACACGAACGCCCTGACGGGGGAGTCGTCGTCGAACGACTCGGCCGAGGTCCCGGACCACGCCGCCGGGTTCCAGGCGATGATCGACGCGTTCCGGAAGGTCGGACCGTCGTTCGACGAACACCCGCCGGCGGTCGTCGGGCACCGGGTCGTGCACGGCGGGACGACGTTCGACAGCGCGACCATCGTCACCGACGAGGTCGAACGGCAGATCGAGGAGCTCAACAGTCTCGCGCCGCTGCACAACCCCGCCAACCTCGCCGGCATCCGTGCGGCGAAGAAGGTGTTCACGGACGTGCCGCAGGTCGCCGTGTTCGACACCGCCTTCCACCAGACGATGCCCCCGCACGCCTACACCTACGCGATCCCGGCCGACCTCGCCGCCGAGTACCGGATCCGCCGGTACGGCATGCACGGCACGAGTCACAAGTACGTGTCCGAGCAGGCCGCGGAGTTCCTCGGCCGACCCCTCCGCGAGCTCAAGACGATCGTCCTGCACCTCGGCAACGGTGCGTCCGCCGCGGCGATCGACGGCGGCCGTTCGATCGAGACCTCGATGGGCCTGACGCCGCTCGAAGGGCTCGTGATGGGCACCCGCTCCGGTGACCTCGACCCCGCCGTGCTCATCCACCTCCACCGTGAAGCCGGGCTGTCCTTCGACGAGCTCGACACGATGCTCAACAAGGAGTCCGGGCTGCTCGGGCTGACGGGCAACGGCGACATGCGGGACGTGCAGGACGCCGCGTCGCGCGGGGACGAGACGGCCGAGGCGGCGCTCGCCGTGTACCGGCACCGGATCCGGCGGTACGTCGGGGCGTACACTGCGCAGCTCGGCGGGCTCGACGCGGTCGTGTTCACCGCCGGAGTGGGGGAGAACAACGCGTTGCTGCGGCGGCGTGTGCTCGCCGGGCTCGAGCACCTCGGAATCGAGGTCGATCCTGATCGGAACGAGCTGGCTTCGAAGGAGGCGCGGCTCATCTCCACGGATGCGTCCCGTGTCGCGGTGCTGGTGATCCCGACGAACGAGGAGCTCGAGATCGCGCGGCAGTCGGCGGCGGTCGCGTTGTAGCGCGCGGCGCGGCGCGGCGCTGCGCGCGGCGCGCGGCGGGCCGCGCTGGGTCGAACCACGTATCCGACGTCGAACCGTGTTCGGCGGTCGGTTCCATGTCGCTTCCGTGGTTCGACGCCGATGCGCGGGGCGCGACCGCGCGGCGCGGCCGCGCCCCGGCGCCGGCGTGGGCGGCCGCGCGAGGCGCGGCGGGCCGCGCTGGGTCGAACTGCGTATCCGACGTCGAACCGTGTTCGGCGGTCGGTTCCACGTCGGTTCCGTGGTTCGATGCGGGGGCGCCGGCAAGCCGCGCGCGCGGCCGCCCGCGTCAGCTGAGCGCCGCGAGCGCCGCCGGGATCGGAGTGTCGCCGCTCGTGACCTCGAACTGCACGCCCACCGCCGCGTCGTCGACGAGCGCGTGCAGCACCACCGCCGCCACGTCCGCCCGAGGGATCGACCCGCGTGGCACCGTCCGGCCGACGTCGACCGTGCCCTGCGGCGGCGTGTCGAGCAAGCCGCCGGGTCGAACGATCGTCCAGCGGAGGCTCCGGGCGCGGAGGTTCGCGTCCGCCTCCGCCTTCGCACGGAGGTACACCTGGAACACGTCGCCTTCGCTCCGCGCGGGCACGACCGCACGCTCGGCGTCGTAGGTGTCCGCCGCCAGCGCCGAGATCATCACGTACCGGCGGATGCCCGCGCGTTCGGCCGCGTCGGCGAGCAGGATCGCGCCGTCCCGGTCGACCGTGAGCTTCCGCTCCGCGCCGCTGTTCGGGCCGGCCCCGGCTGCGAAGACGACCGCGTCGACCCCGCGCAGCCGCAGCGCGAGGTCGTCGTCGTCCAACTGTTCGAGGTCCGCGACGATCGCCGTGGCACCCTGCTGCTCGACGTCGGCGACGTGCGCGGGGTTGCGGACGATGGCGACGGCGTCGTGGCCGGCGTCGGTGACGAGGCGGGCCAGGAGCAGGGCGATCTGGCCGTGTCCTCCGGCGATGGCGATCTTCATGTGTCCGATTCTGCCCGTCGTGTCCGGTAGACTTCTCGGCGGCTCCTCACGTGACGCCATCCAGGCCAACTCCCCCAGGGCGGAAACGCAGCAAGGGTAACCGGGCTCTGGCGGGTGCGTGAGGAGTCTTTTCGTGGTCCCCGGACTGGAGGCGCGGCGCGGCCCCGTCGGCGCACCGCACTTCCCACAGGTGGTCCGTCCCGGCCGCGGGGTGTCGGTCGTGCCGGTTACCCTTGGGGCGTGGTCACCGCTCTGTATCGCCGTTACCGGCCCGAGAACTTCGCCGAGCTGATCGGCCAGTCGCAGGTCACCGATCCGCTCCGGACCGCCCTCCGCACGAACCGGGTGAACCACGCGTACCTGTTCAGCGGCCCGCGTGGCTGCGGCAAGACGACCTCCGCGCGCATCCTGGCGCGCTGCCTGAACTGCGCGGAAGGGCCGACCGACACCCCGTGCGGCGTCTGCCCGAGCTGTGTCGAACTCGCCCGCGGTGGCAGCGGGTCGCTCGACGTGATCGAGATCGACGCCGCCAGCCACAACGGCGTCGACGACGCACGAGACCTCCGTGACCGCGCCGTGTTCGCCCCCGCGCGCGACCGGTACAAGATCTTCATCCTCGACGAAGCTCACATGGTGACGCCGCAGGGCTTCAACGCCCTGCTCAAGCTCGTCGAAGAGCCGCCGGAGCACGTCAAGTTCATCTTCGCGACGACCGAACCCGAGAAGGTCATCGGCACCATCCGGTCGCGCACCCACCACTACCCGTTCCGGCTCGTCCCGCCGGCGTCGATGCTCGAGTACATCGAGCAGCTCTGCGCGCAGGAATCCGTCTCGGTGGCTCCCGGCGTGCTGCCGCTCGTCGTCCGTGCCGGCGGCGGTTCCGTGCGCGACACCCTCTCGCTGCTCGACCAGCTCATGGCCGGGAGCGAAGACGGTGCGATCGCCTACGAACGCGCCGTCGCCCTGCTCGGGTACACCGACGCGGCACTGCTCGACGACGTGGTCGACGCGCTGGCCGTGGCCGACCCGGCGTCGGCCTTCGCGGCGATCGACCGCGTGGTGCAGACCGGGCAGGACCCGCGGCGCTTCGTGGAAGACCTGCTCGAGCGCCTCCGCGACCTCATCGTCGTCGCGGCGACGAACGAGAGCGCGGCGGCCGTCCTCCGGGGTGTCTCGCCGGAAGAGCTCGACACCATGACCCGCCAGGCCGGGGTGTTCGGTGCCACCGGGCTGTCCCGCGCCGCCGACATCGCGAACCGCGCACTGACCGAGATGACCGGGGCGACGTCTCCGCGGCTGCACCTCGAGCTCATGACCGCTCGGATGCTCGTCCCCGAAGCGGACGACACCCAGCGCGGTGCCCTCGCCCGGGTGGAACGACTCGAACGACGCATCGGGGTCGGCGACGCCGGGGGCCACCAGGCCGGACCGGAGACCCTCCCGGCGGCCGGGTCGGGGGTGGCGTCTGCTCCGGTGGCCGCACCTGCTCCGGCGCGCGTTCCCGCTGCGGCCCCGTCGGCGGCTACTCCCGCCGCGCCTGCTGCTGCTGCGTCCGCGCCGGCGGCTGCTCCCGCCGCGCCTGCTGCTGCTTCCGCCGCGCCTGCTGCTCCTGCCGCGTCCGCTCCTGCTCCATCCACTTCTGCGGCGGCTCCGGCCACGGGCACCCGCCCGGAGTCCTCGCCCGACCGTGCAGACGACGGAGACTCCGCGTCCACGGCGCCGTCGGTGGACCCGGGAGCCACGGCGCGCGACGCCGCTGCATCGTGGGCCGCCGCCGTCCCGAGCGCGCCCGAAGCGCCGTCGCCCGGATCGACCTCGTCCGGTGCGCCGGCGCCCGCTGCGGGTGCGGCGAACGCGTCCTCGACCGGGCAGGGCACCGTCGCCGGTGACGAACCGGCTGTGCGGCCGATCGGTGCCGTCGGGTTCCAGCAGCTCCGCGACGCCTGGCCGCAGATCGTCGAGCACGTCCAGCACCAGAAGCGGTCCGCCTGGTCCGTGGTCGTGACGGCGCAGGTGACGGCGCTGCGTGAGGACGTCCTCACGCTGACCTTCCCGAGCCAGCAGGACGTGGCCTCGTTCAAGGAGCAGTCCGATCCGAACGCCAGCGTCAGCGAGCTGCTGCGTGCGGCGATCGTCGACGTGCTCGGGCTCCGCGTGAAGTTCGTCGCTCGTGGTCCGGGTGGGCCGGGGCAGCAGCGTCCCCCGCAGCCGAGCGCACCGCAGCAGCCCGGCGGAGCGCAGCCGGGCGCCGACGGGGGGAGTGCGTCGCCGAGCGGTCCCGCAGCTGCGGCTCGCGCGCCCGAACGGTCCTCGGGGGCGACGCAGCCGGCGGGCGGTTCCGACGAGCAGCCCTCCGCTCCCGCGACTCCCGCCGCGGCGCGGGCCGCTGGCGGCGAGTCCGCCCCGGCAGCCCCGGCTGATGCGCCGGCACCGATCAGCGAGTCCGCCCCGACAGCGCCGACTGCGCCGACGGCTCCCGCCGTACCCGTCACCCAGTGGGCCGTCGCCGCGATCCCGGCGACCGACCCGACAGCCGGCGCAGCCTCCGACCAGGGCGAGCGCTCGTGGTCCGCGCCGTTCGGCACCACGGACACCGGCGAACCCGTCGCTCCGGTCCGGACGGTGTCCGACCCCGCGGCGGACGCGGCCCTCGCGGCACAGCTGCGCCCAGCGTCCTCCCTCGGGACCAGCACGCAGGCAGTGTCGACGACCCGCACGGCCCCTCCGGCGACGGAGGACCCGAACGGCCCGGCCGGCCCGACCGGCCCGGGCAGCGCGACCGGCCCTGCCAGCTCGACCGGCCCGGCCAGCTCGAACGCCGCAAGCGCCTCGACCAGCCCGGCCCGCACGGACGTCCCGGTCGACGACTACCCGCTCGACGACGACCCGTACGACGACGGCGCTCCGTACCCGGACACGCCCCCGGCGGCCCAGCAGCCGACGGCAGCCCCACAGCCGGCGGCACCGCAGCAGCCGGCGGTACCGCAGCAGTCGACGGCAGCCCCACAGCGCCCAGCCGCACCCGATCAGACCCCGGCCCCGCGGCAGCAGACCGCCCCGCAGGTCCGTCGGACGCCCGTCGCCGGCCGCTACGGCGAGGCCGTCGTCCGTGAGATCCTGAACGCCCAGTTCATCGAGGAGACCTCCCTCCACGAGGAAGGCGCCTGATGTACGACGGCATCGTGCAGGACCTCATCGACGAGTTCGGTCGTCTTCCCGGCATCGGACCGAAGTCGGCGCAGCGCATCGCGTTCCACATCCTCCAGACCGAGTCGTTCGACCCGTCCCGACTGTCTGAGCTCCTCGCCGACGTGAAGGAGCGGGTCCGCTTCTGCGAGATCTGCGGCAACGTGACCGAGAACGTGCAGTGCAGCATCTGCCGTGACCCCCGTCGGTCGCCGGCCACGATCTGCGTCGTGGAAGAAGCCAAGGACGTCGCGGCGATCGAACGGACGCGGGAGTTCCGCGGGCTCTACCACGTGCTCGGCGGCGCGATCAGCCCGATCGACGGCATCGGCCCGGACGACCTCCGCATCCAGCAGCTCATGACCCGGCTGGCGGACGGCACCGTGGAAGAGGTCATCATCGCGACCGACCCCAACCTCGAGGGTGAGGCCACGGCGACGTACCTCAGCCGTCTCCTGGTGCCGATGGGCATCCGGACGACCCGTCTCGCATCCGGTCTGCCGGTCGGCGGCGACCTGGAGTACGCGGACGAGGTCACCCTCGGACGAGCCTTCGAGGGCCGCCGGGTCGTCGGCGGCTGAGCACGCAGGATCCTTGCGTCTGCACCCGCTCCGACGCAACATCCGAGAAACACCGACTACCATTGTCGAACCGCGTCACCTCGCGGAAACGACCTCCCCGGGAGTACCAGCCAGTGGCCCTGATCGTGCAGAAGTTCGGTGGATCGTCCGTCGCGGACGCCGAGAGCATCAAGCGCGTGGCGAAACGGATCGTCCAGACGAAGAAGGCCGGGAACGACGTCGTCGTGGCGGTCTCGGCGATGGGCGACACCACCGACGAGCTCGTCGATCTCGCCCACTCCGTGACGCCGATCCCCGCCGGCCGTGAACTCGACATGCTCCTCACCGCGGGCGAGCGCATCTCGATGGCGCTCCTCGCGATGGCGATCAAGAGCCTCGGGGTCGAAGCGTCCTCGTACACGGGCAGCCAGGCCGGCATGCTCACCGACGCCCAGCACGGCAAGGCCCGCATCGTCGACGTCACCCCGAAGCGCGTGCGCGAAGCACTCGACGCCGGGCACGTCGCGATCGTCGCCGGGTTCCAGGGCTTCAACCGCACCACCGGGGAGATCACCACGCTCGGCCGTGGCGGCTCCGACACCACCGCGGTCGCCCTCGCCGCCGCACTCGACGCCGACATCTGCGAGATCTACACCGACGTCGACGGCATCTTCACCGCCGACCCGCGCGTGGTGCCGAAGGCCAGGAAGGTCGACCGCATCACCAGCGAGGAGATGTTGGAACTCGCAGCCTCCGGTGCGAAGGTGCTCTACATCCGCGCCGTCGAGTACGCCCGTCGGCACGGCGTCACCCTGCACGTCCGCTCCTCCTTCAGCAACGCCGAGGGAACCATCGTCTACAACCCTGCAGAGGGGGAAACCGTGGAAGAACCGATCATCACCGGCATCGCCGGAGACCTCTCCGAGGGCAAGATCACCGTCGTCGGCGTGCCCGACACCCCCGGCAAGGCGGCGGAGATCTTCACGATCGTCGCCCGCGCCGGCGCGAACATCGACATGATCGTGCAGAACGTGTCCGAAGCCGTGACGGGTCGCACCGACATCTCGTTCACGCTCCCGAAGGACCAGGGGCAGGGTGTCCTCACCGCGCTCGAGGTCGCGAAGGCCGAGATCGGCTACGTCGGAATCCAGTACGACGACCAGATCGGCAAGCTCGCGCTCGTCGGTGCCGGCATGCGCACCAACGCCGGCGTCTCCGCCGCGCTCTTCCGTGCCCTGCACGAGGCGTCGATCAACATCGAGATGATCTCCACCTCGGAGATCCGCATCTCGGTCGTCACCCGTGCCGACACCCTCAACGAGGCGATGCGCGTCGTGCACAGCGCGTTCGGCCTCGACGCCGACTCCGAAGCCGTCGTCTACGCCGGCACCGGTCGCTGACCACCGCGTCCGAGACAGATCCAGGAGCACCACATGAGCACCCTCACCGTCGCCGTCGTCGGCGCCACCGGCCAGGTCGGCGCGGTCATGCGTCGCCTCCTCGAAGAGCGGGCGTTCCCGGCCGACCGGGTCCGGTTCTTCGCGAGCGCCCGGTCCGCGGGCACGACCCTGCCGTTCCGCGGCGAGGAGATCGTCGTCGAGGACTCCGAGCTCGCCGACCCGTCCGGCATCGACATCGCGCTGTTCTCGGCCGGGGCCACCGCGTCCCGCGCCCTCGCGCCGAAGTTCGCCGCCGCCGGGGCGCTGGTCGTCGACAACTCCAGTGCGTGGCGCATGGACCCGGACGTGCCGCTCGTCGTGAGCGAGGTCAACCCGCACGCGATCGACGACGCCCCGAAGGGCATCATCGCGAACCCGAACTGCACGACGATGGCGATCATGCCGGTGCTCAAGGTCCTCGACACCGAAGCCGGTCTCCGTCGCCTCGTCGCGACCACCTACCAGGCGGTCTCGGGGTCGGGCCTCGCCGGCGTCGAGGAACTGCTCGGCCAGGCGAAGGCCGCGCTCGGCCAGGACACCGCCGCGCTCACCCACGACGGGTCCGCGGTGACGTTCCCGGAGCCGGTCAAGTACGTCCGTCCGATCGCGTTCGACGTGATCCCCCTCGCCGGCAGCATCGTCGACGACGGCCTCGGTGAGACCGACGAAGAGAAGAAGCTCCGGAACGAGAGCCGCAAGATCCTCGAGCTCCCCGACCTCCTCGTCGCGGGCACCTGCGTCCGGGTCCCGGTGTTCACCGGGCACTCGATCTCGGTGAACGCCGAGTTCGACCGGGCACTGTCGCCCGAGCGCGCCACCGAGATCCTCGCCGACGCACCGGGCGTCGAGCTCGCCGAGGTCCCGACGCCGCTGCAGGCCGCCGGCAAGGACCCGTCCTTCGTGGGTCGCATCCGCGCCGACCAGTCGGCTCCCGAGGGGCACGGCCTGGCGCTGTTCGTCAGCAACGACAACCTCCGCAAGGGCGCCGCGCTCAACGCGGTGCAGATCGCCGAGGCGATCCTCGCCCGACGCACGGTCGCGGTCTAGACCGCGACCACACATCGGACGGGAGGCGCGGTGCCAGCTGGCACCGCGCCTCCAGTCCGTCCCGGCCCGGCTTGTCAGGGGACGCCGCTAGGATCGTCTGGTGGCAGTGAAGCAGGTGGACCCCATCGACGTCGTCCTGGTCGGGGGAGGGATCATGAGCGCCACCCTCGGCGCGATCATCCACCGGCTCGAACCCACGTGGAAGATCCGTGTGTACGAGCGTCTCGGCACCGTCGCGCAGGAGTCCTCGAACCCGTGGAACAACGCCGGGACCGGACACTCCGCGCTCTGTGAGCTGAACTACACGCCCGAGCTGCCGGACGGTCGCGTCGACATCGCGAAGGCCGTGACCGTCAACGAGCAGTTCCAGGTCTCCCGCCAGTTCTGGGCGCACCTCGTCGAGACGGGCGCGCTGCCCGACCCGTCGAACTTCATCAACCCGACCCCGCACATCTCGTTCGTGTGGGGTGCGGACAACGTCGAGTACATGCGCAAGCGGTACGAGGCGATGAAGGACCACCCGCTGTTCGCCGGCCTCGAGTTCTCCGACGACCCGCAGCAGATCCGGCAGTGGGCTCCCGCGCTCATCCCCGGTCGCAAGAAGGACCAGCCGATCGCTGCGACCTACTCGGCGGCCGGTTCCGACGTCGACTTCGGCTCGCTCACCCGGCAGCTGTTCGACGAGCTCGAGATCGACGGTGTCGAGTTCGAACCGTCGCACCAGGTGACCAAGCTCAGCCGGTCGAAGGTCAGTGACGGCTGGGTGCTCGACGTCCGCAACGAGATCGGTCGCTCGACGCAGCGCATCGCGGCGAAGTTCGTCTTCGTCGGGGCCGGCGGCGGCGCCCTGCACCTGCTGCAGAAGTCCGGCATCCCGGAGATCCGTGGCTACGGCGGCTTCCCGGTGTCGGGGGAGTTCCTCCGCACCGACGACCCCGAGGTCGTGCAGAAGCACGCGGCGAAGGTCTACGGCAAGGCGAGTGTCGGCGCGCCGCCGATGTCCGTCCCGCACCTCGACACCCGCATCGTCGACGGCAACGCCTCGCTCATGTTCGGGCCGTACGCCGGGTTCAGCCCGAAGTTCCTCAAGCAGGGCTCGCTGCTGGACCTCTTCAAGTCGATCCGGCCGCACAACCTCCGTCCGATGCTGAGCGTCGCGTTCTCGAACTTCGACCTCGTCCGCTACCTGATCGGGCAGCTGCTCGCGTCGAAGCAGACGAAGTTCGACGCGCTGCGGGACTTCATGCCGAGCGCCGAGCCGGAGAACTGGCACCGCATCACGGCCGGGCAGCGGGTGCAGGTCATCAAGCCGGACAAGGCCAAGGGTGGCGTGCTGCAGTTCGGGACCGAAGTGATCACCGCCGCCGACGGCTCGATCGCGGGCCTGCTCGGCGCGAGCCCAGGGGCGTCCACTGCGGTGCCGATCATGTTCGGCCTGCTCAAGACGTGCTTCCCGGACCGCTGGGACCGCTGGGAGTCGGCCGTCCGGGTGATGGTGCCGACCTACGGGCAGGACCTCGGGAACGACGCGGCCCTGGCCGACGAGACCCTCGAGCGCACGGCGAAGGTGCTCGGCCTCCACCACTGACGGCGTCGCTTGCGGCGCGTTCGAACATGTGTTCGAATGGCGGCATGCGATGGAGTGGGCAGGCGATCGACGCCACGCGGAGTGACGCGCTCCCCGGGCTCGAATCGAACAGCGGGTTCGTCCGGAGCGTGACGACGCCGGAGTTCGCGGGTGTGACCTTCCACGAGGTCCTGGCCAAGAGCGCGCTCAACCGGGTGCCCTCCGCCGACGGCAGCGGGACCTACGGGTGGACGATCAACCCGTACCGCGGGTGCAGTCACGCCTGCGTCTACTGCTTCGCCCGTCCGACCCACACCTACCTGGAGTTCGACGGCGGCGCGGACTTCGACCAGCAGATCGTCGTCAAGACGAACGTGGCGGACGTCCTGCGTCGTGAGCTCGCCAAGCCGTCGTGGGACGGGCACCCGGTCGCCCTCGGGACGAACACCGACCCCTACCAGCGGGCCGAGGGGCGGTACCGCCTGATGCCCGGGGTGATCCGGGCCCTGGCCGAGTCGCGCACGCCGTTCAGCATCCTCACGAAGGGCACGCTGCTGCGGCGTGACCTCCCCCTCCTGGTCGAAGCCTCGCGATCCGTGCCGGTCGACCTGGCGATGTCGATCGCGGTGTACGACGACGAGCTGCAGCAGCAGGTGGAACCGGGGACGCCGACGACCACAGCGCGCCTCGCGACCGTGCGGGCCATCCGGGACGCCGGACTCGAGTGCTCGGTGTTCCTCATGCCCGTGCTGCCGTACATCACGGACACCCGGGCGCACCTCGACGACGCGATCGGTCGTGCGGCCGAGGCCGGGGCGTCGAGTGTCATGTACTCGGCCCTCCACCTCCGGCCCGGGGTGAAGCCGTGGTGGTTCGCGTGGCTCGAGCGCACGCGACCCGAGCTCGTGCAGCGGTACCGGTCGATGTACCTCGACAACACGTACGCCCCCGCCGACTACCGGCGATGGCTCGCCGAACGGGTGCGGCCGATCCTCCGGGCCCACGGGATGGGCCTCGGGCGGGTGGATCCCGCGACGGGGTCGATGGGGTTCTCGAACCGCACGGTCGCGGTGGCCGGTGCGCACGCGGCGGCCGGGACGACGGGGGTGTCGACCGGCCCGCTGGTCGCGAACGACCTCGACGAGCAGTCCCGACCGGTCGTCTCGCCGCTGAAGCGCGCGGACCCCGGGTTCGACCGACGCCCGACCGCGCGGCCGGCATCGGGTCTGCCGACACTCTTCTGAGAACCTGCCGGGACGCGTTCGGGGGACACCGGCTCCGTCGCGCTGCCGGTATCATCGGGCGAGTCGCCGATGGCTCCGAGGATCGGGGTACACGATCGCGCCGATGGTGGTTGGATCGTGGGCGGCGTTCCCTCGCGTCCGGAAGGACTCTCCCTCGTGCTCGGCATCCCCACGCATCTCGCTCCGCGGGTGAACGCGTGGTCGACCGTGCGGGCCTTCCACGCGGCCGCGATCGGCTCCTTGGCGGCGGCGGCGGTCGCCCTGCTGCTGTACCGGCTCGCCGAGCCGGACATCCGCGTCGTCGGCGCCGTGCTCGCGCTCGTCCCGATGCTCGGCATGATCGCCGTGCACGTGCAGTTCGGCACGTGGCGCTCGGCCGTGGCGTTCCTGGTGGTCGGCGGCGTGTGTTCGTGGTGGTTCGCCGTCGTCGTGCAGCGCGAGGTCCCGGCCGGATGGGTCGCGTCCTACCTCCTGTCCCTGGCGGTCATCCCGCTGGTCCTCGTCGGTGGTGCCGGTGCCGTGGCCGGACGGGTGGCGCTGTGGTCGATCGCCGGGTTCCTGGTCGGACGGGCCGCGACGTCGCTCGCCATCGCCCAGGAAGGCGGCCCCTCGCACCCCCTCGCGCTGGCGTGGGTGACGCTCGGGTTCGTCATCGCCCTGGTCCTGTTCACCAGCCGCAACACCGCCCGCTCCGAGCGGGTGCAGCCCGAGCTGCTCCGGTCCGCGCGTGAGGAGCACGTCTCCGCCTACCGCGCCGGGGTCGAAGCCGAGGCAGCGGCGATCCTGCACGACACGGTGCTGAACCACCTCGGTGCGATTGCCCTCGCGCCGGACGGTCCGATGGACCCCCAGCTCGCCCGGACGGTCGAGGCGGACGTCGCGATGCTCACCGGCAGGCAGTGGCTGGCGGCGGCGGAGCAACCCGCCCGTCCCGATCCCGGTGCCGCCGTGCACGCCTTCGAACGCATGGTCGCCGACCACCGTGCCGGCGGTCTCGACGTCGTCGTGACCGGTGACCCCGGCGCGCTCACCCGGCTCGACCAGCCGGCGATGACGGCGATCCTGCGCGCTGTGGGTCAGTGCCTGGCGAACGTGCAGAAGCACGCCGGGACGGACTCCGCCGAGGTCAGCGTCTTCGACGACGGCACCTCGTGCACCGTGATGGTCGTCGACGACGGCCGCGGGTTCGACGAGACCGAGACGAGCCCGGACCGGATGGGCCTGCGCGGGTCCGTGCGGGACCGGATCGGCCGGGTCGGCGGTGACGTCCAGGTCTGGTCGTCGCCGGGCTCGGGCACGAGCGTGATGATGTCCGTGCCGTACGGCGCGGTCACCGGGACGACCCCCGTCGCGACGGACACGTCGGGAGCGAACCGGTGACGGACCGCGGCACTGCGCGACGGCGGGTCGGGGCGTCGCGCACGGCCCAGCAGTACGACCCGCTCGGCGCGATGGGCTCCCGGCCCCTCGCGATCGTCCTCGGGGCGAGCGGGGTCGTCTGGGCCCTGCTCGTGTCCGTCTTCGACCGGGACGTCGTCGGTTCGCCGACCCTCAGCGCGCTCACGGTGCTGCTCGTCGCCGCGTCCGGCGGCGTCGTGGTCGTCGCGTCGAGTCCCTTCCGTGCGCCGTTCCCGCGCTGGGCCTTCGTGGTGCACGTGGCGCTGCTCGCGGTGGCCACGGTGACGAGCGTCGCCGCCCAGTGGGGCCCCGACCGCAGTGCGCTGAACGACTTCATGTCCTTGCTCACCGCCACCGGGATCGTCATGGTCGCGCCCTACCGACCGTGGACCGACCTGACGGTGGGCGGCGTCGTGCTGGCCGTCATCGCGGGCGGTTCCTGGGGTGCGGCCGCCGCGGCGTTCCCCCACCACGTGCCGCTCGGTGTGGCGACGTTCCTCGCGGCCGCTCCGACGCTCGTGCTGACCGCTGCGTCGGCGGTGTTCGCGGCGACCTTCGCCGGACTCGCCGAACGCGTGCAGATCCGGGCGGGCTCGTACTCCGTGGAACGCGCCGAGCGGGACGGCATCGCCGCGAGCGTGCAGCAGGACCGCTCGACGATCCTCGCGCGCGACGTGGCGCCGTTCCTCGCGGAGCTCCGCACCCGGGAGGTCATCACCGACGCCGACCGCGCCCGCGCGCGCGCCATCGCGGACGGCATCCGGCGCTCGATGGTCGCGGACGCCGACCGCACGTGGTTCGAGCACGCCGTCGCGTCCGAGGGCGGCCCTGGGGCGGTGGTCGACGACCCGGACGGGCTCATCGCCACGCTCGACGCCGACCAGCGGACGGTGGTCCGGACGTTCGTCCGCGCCGCCCTCCGCGCACCGACCGTCGACCCCGCCGGGTTCCGCGCGACGATCCGGCGCCGCGACGACGCCGCGACGAGCGCCGCGGTCGGCGGACCAGCGCACGCAGACGCAGCGACCCCCGCAGCGATCCCCGCAGCGACCTTCGCCGCGAACCCCGCCGCCGGCGCCCCTCGAGTCGCCGTCGCGATCGACCTCGTCGTCGCCGACTCCGACGTCGGGATCCACCGCACCTTCGATCCGTACTTCGCCGTCCTCCGCGTGACGTTCCCCGATCTCGACGTCGCCGTCCGACCGTCCGCCCTCGCACTAAGGTTCTCGTATGACCAGCACTGACCCGAGCCGGATCACGGACGGGGCACCTGCCCTCCCGAACCCTGGGACACGACGCGTGCGGCTGGCGATCCTCGACGACCACGAAGTCCTGCTGGACAGCCTGTCGAGCTGGATCGCGGTGAACGCCTTCGACTTCGACCTGGCGCTCACGGCCCACACCTGGCTCGAGATGGTGCACAGCGAGAACTTCCCGACGGACCTGGTGTTCCTCGACTTCCAGCTCAAGGAACCCGTCTCGATCGAAGCCCGCGTCCGCACCTGCCGTGCCGCCGGCGCGAAGGTCATCGTCCTCTCGAGCGTCGACAGCCGCGAGTCGCGTGACCGTGCGCTCGCCGCCGGCGCCGCCGCGTTCCTGTCGAAGTCGCTCCCCATGCGTGAGGTCATGGACGTCGCCCGCGAGATCATGGGCGTCTCGCGTGAGACCCCACCGCAGCGCGACTGGCGACCGCTCCCGACCGGGGCGAACGCGCACCAGCGCCCGAAGCTCAGCCACGGCGAGGAAGAAGCGCTCCGCCTGTACGTGTCCGGGTACTCGACGAACGAGGTCGCGGCCCAGATGAACGTGCAGTACGAGACCGCGAAGACCTACCTGCGCCGCGTCCGCGAGAAGTACAGCAAGGTCGGCCGTCCCGCCTCGAAGAAGTCGGACCTCATCCGTCGCGCCGCCGAGGACGGGTTCCTCGCGTAGTGGCGAAGCTCTACTTCCGCTACGGCGCGATGAACAGCGGCAAGAGCACGGGGCTGCTGCAGGCCGCCTACAACTACGAGGAGCGCGGCCACCGGGTCCTGCTCGCGAAGCCGTCGGTCGACACCAAGGGCGACCGCGAGATCGTGTCCCGTCTCGGCGTCACCCGGACCGTGGACATCGTGTTCGCGCCCGACGCCGACGTCCGTGCCGCGGTCCGTGCCGCCGGTGCGACCGACCCCGAGTCGGGCCGCCTCGACGGCATGGTCCGCCCGGTGAGCTGCGTCCTGGTCGACGAGGCGCAGTTCCTCACACCGCGCCAGGTCGACGACCTGTTGCGCATCGCCGTCCTCGACGAGGTCCCGGTGATCACCTACGGCATCCGCACCGACTTCCGTACCGAGGCGTTCCCCGGCAGCGCTCGGCTGCTCGAGGTGGCGCACTCGCTCGAAGAGCTCAAGACCATCTGCCGGTGCGGTCGGAAGGCGGTCTTCAACGCCCGCAAGGTCGACGGCCGGTTCGTGTTCGACGGATCGCAGGTCGCGATCGACGGTGCCGACGTCACGTACGAGTCGCTCTGCGCGAACTGCTACCTGACGGAGTCCGGCGGCCGCCTCGACGGCGACTGACGCCGCCGAGGCCCCGCCCCCGCCCCCGCCCCCGCCTCCCGAGCGGGGAACCTCCCGAGCGGGCGATTTCCGTCACGCTCGGCGCCTCCGGCCGGCAGGTCCTGCCCGCTCGGCGGGCGGCCTGCGGCGTGTCCTGCCCGGTGGGTGCGCGGCCGGTGGGTGGGCGCGCGCGGGACGTGACCACGGGACTGTCGGGAGGCGCGGTGCGGGCCCGCACCGCGCCTCCAGTCAGTCCCGTGGTGCGGAATGTCCGCCGGCCGGCTCGCGTTGGTCCCCACATGAGCGACGCATCCGTGCACCTGTCCGTCCTCGACCTGGCGACCCGCGAGTACGGGCAGTCCAACACCGAGGCCCTCCAGGGCTCCATCGACATGGCGGTGCACGCCGAGAAACTCGGGTACGAGCGCTTCTGGGTCGCCGAGCACCACGGCATGCCGGGCATCACCTCCTCCGCGCCGGCGGTGCTGCTGAGCGCCGTGGGGGCCGCGACCTCCACCATCCGGATCGGATCCGGCGGCGTGATGCTGCCGAACCACGCGCCGCTCGTCGTCGCGGAGCAGTTCGGGACGCTCCGAGCGCTCTACGGCGACCGTGTCGACCTCGGCCTCGGGCGTGCGCCGGGGACCGACGGAGCGACCGCGATGGCACTCCGACGCACCGACCGGCTCGACGTGGACGACTTCCCGGACCGGCTCGCCGACCTCATCGGGTTCTTCACCGGCATGGACCCGGAGAACCCGCTGGCGCGCATCCAGGCCGTGCCCGGGTACGGGGACGTGCCGGAGTTCTGGCTGCTCGGTTCCTCCGGCTACAGCGCGCAGGTCGCCGGGGCGCTCGGCGTGTCGTTCGCCTTCGCGCACCACTTCGCGTCGGACAACACCGAGGCGGCGCTCGCGCTCTACCGCGACTCGTTCCGCCCCTCGCGCTTCCGGCAGACGCCGAACGCGCTCATCGGCGTGCAGGTCGTCACCGACGAGGACCCCGCGATCGTGGACGAGCAGAGCGCTCCGGGCATGATCTCGTTCATCCGGATGCGGCAGGGCGCGAAGCCCGAGCCGGTGTCGATGGAGGAGGCCCGGGCCTACGAGTTCTCCGATCTCGAGCGGCGGTTCATCGCGGCGCGCACCGAGCGGCAGGCGTACGGGACGGCGGACGAGGTCGCGGCGAAGATCAACGCGCTCGTGGCATCGACCGGGGCGGACGGCGTGATCGTGGCACCCGGTGCCGCGCAGGCACGGTACCGGCACCAGGCGCTCGACGTGGTCGCGGCACTGCACGCCGAGGGGCGGCTCGTGGCCGCGGGGGCGGCAGCGGGGGTCTGAGCCGGGCCGTCGTTCAGGCCAGCAGGCCGAGCCGGGTCGCCGCGGCGATCGCGCCCACACGGGACCCGACGTCGAGCTTCCGGAACACGTTGTAGACGTGGCGCTTCACGGTGCCGACCGCGAGGCCGAGGTCCGCGGCGATCTCGGCGTTCGACCGGGCGGCAGCGACGAGCCGCAGGACCTCGAGCTCGCGGTCGCTCAGCGGGGAGCCGGCCTGTGCCTCGGTGACGAGGTCGACCGGGAACGTGACGGGTGCCGCGTCGGCGCTCGCGGCCCGCACGATGCGGTCGACGAGCTCGCGGCTCGGCGTGTCCTTCGTGACGAAGTCGACGGCGCCCGCGTCGAGCAGGGCACGGCGGAGGACGGCGTCCCGGTGCATGGTCAGCACGACGACGGCGATGCCCGGTCGGGTGCGTCGGACGGTCGCGATGGTCGTGCGTGCCGGCGGCCCGTCCAGCTCGACGTCGAGCAGGAGGACGTCGATCGCGGCGGACTCCGGGGAGTCGAGGACCTCCGACGGCCGTTCGCCGTGCGCGATGACCCGGATGGTCGGGACCGACGCGAGGATGGTCGCGAGCCCCTCGCGGAAGAGCCGGTGGTCGTCGACGATCGCGACGTGGGTGATCCCGCTCACGGAGCCCCCACCGGGATGGTGAGGCGCACCGTGGTCCCCGCACCCGGAGCGCTCTCGACGGCGAGCTCCGCGCCGATGAGGCCCGCGCGCTCCCGCATGGTGAGCTGACCGAGCCGCCCGTCGACCGCGGAGCCGGTGTCGAAGCCCGGTCCGTCGTCGGAGACGGTCACCGTGACCGCGTCGTCACCCCAGTCGAACCGGACGGCGGCCGACGAACCGGACGCGTGCTTCCGCCAGTTCGTCAGCGCTTCGAGCACGATCGTCAGGGCTTCCTCGGCCTTCCAGTTCGTGAGCGCTCGGGGCGTCCCGGCGGAGGTGATCCGGATCGTGCTCTCGGCCGGGAACAGGTCCTTCGCGTGTCGGACGAGCGCGGCGTCGAGGTGGTCGTCGCCGACCCGCGCGTGCAGGGACACGGCGAGGTCCTGCACCTCGCCGAGGGCGCCCCGGAGGAGTCGTGCGGCGTCCTCGAGCTGTGCCGTCCGGGCGGGTGCCGGGGGATCGGTCAGCAGCGTGAGGTCGATGCGCTGCAGGCCGGCGAGGATGCCGTGCGCCACGCGGTCGTGGAGGTCCCGTGCGATCTGCGTCCGGGAGTCCATGTGCGCCGTCGTGACGCGCTGCCGGAGCGCTTCCGTGTACGCGATCGCTCCCGCGGGGAAACGGCTCCAGATGCCGGCGTGCAGCGCTCGGGTCGCGCGGAGCAGGTCGCCCCGGGTCGTGGCGCCCACGTCGTCGGCGAAGACCGGAAGGTAGGCGTCGAACAGGACCTCGGCGGCGAGCATGGCTCCGGCCGGGTGCTGTGCGTGTTCGGCGTGCAGCGCGCCGGTCGCGAGGTGCGCCGGGTCGAGGTAGGCGTCGCTCACGACGCTCGACTCGGCGCCCGCGGCGTACCGCTCGTGCGCCTCGGCGATCATCGACGTGACGTTCTCGTACAGGCTCCTGGCCATCACCGGGTCGTCGGCGAGTTCGGGGAACCGCACGCCGATCTGCGCGAGGACGGTGGCGAGGGGGTCGGCGTTCTCCATGACGGTGCGAGCGTATCCGGCCGGCGCGGGAGCCGGGAGCGGTCGGGTGGACGTGTGCCCTGCGACACAGTCCGCGTGCCCGGGAAAGCAACAGGCCCTGGTTCCGGAGAACCAGGGCCTGCTTCGTACTGTCTCAACACAGTGTCGGGGTGACAGGATTTGAACCTGCGACCTCCTCGTCCCGAACGAGGCGCGCTACCAAGCTGCGCCACACCCCGCGGTGTGGTCACTCCGTTCCGGAGCAACCCCAGAAGTCTATCCGATGATCCGGGATGCTCGTGACCATCCGGCGAACTCCCGGGCGCGTCGCACCGCTCCGGTCAGGGCGTCCGGGCGGTCAGCGTGACGACGACGGCTTCGGGGCGGCAGGCGAACCGGACCGGCGCGTAGATCGACGTCCCGAGGCCGGCCGAGACCTCGAGCCACGACCAGTGACCACGGTGCTGCCACTTGTGCAGACCGCTCGCGTACCGGCGCGGGAGGTCGGAGTTCGTGACGAGCGCCCCGACGCCGGGGACCTGGACCTGGCCGCCGTGCGTGTGCCCGGCGAAGACGATGTCGGCGCCCTGGGTGACGAAGGCGTCGAGCACGCGACGGTACGGGGCGTGGGTGATGCCGATGGCGACGGGAGAGGGGCCGTCCTCGTCCTCGGACCACGGGACCTCGCCCCGCATCTCGTCGACGTTCGTCGGCAGGAGGTCGAGACGGTCCCAGCCACGGTGGGCGTCGGACGTCCCGAACAGCTCGAAGCGGGACCCGCGGAGCTCGATCGCGTGCGCGTGGTCGTTCACGTCGAGCCACCCGAGGGACTCGAAGAACGCCGTCTGCCGGTCGATGTCGAGTTCGACGGGGCGCCGGTCGGAGTGCATCCGGCTCGGCCCCGAGAAGTACTTCAACGGGTTGCGCGGGGATGGGCCGGTGAAGTCGTTCGACCCGTACGCGAAGGCACCGGGTACGCCGCGGAACGGTTCGAGGGCGTACTCGACGGCGGCGTTCGCCGTGGCGTGTCCGAGGTTGTCGCCGGTGTTCACGACGAAGTCCGGCTCGACCAGGCTCAGGTCCCGCAGCCACTGCTGCTTGTCCGCCTGCCACGGGGCCATGTGGATGTCCGAGAGGTGCAGGACGGTGACGTCCCGCGACCCCGGCGCCAGGACCGGCACGGTCTCCCACCGGATCCCGAAGCGCCGACGCTCGACGAGCGTGCCCCACGCCGCGGTCGCCACGCCGACGGCCGCGCTCGCGGCGACGACCCCGAGCGCGGCGCGACTGCGCGTCACTTGCAGTCCTTGGGTGCCTTGCCGTTCTTGTCGCCGTACAGCGTGAGCGTCACGGCGGAGTCCTTGCTCGCAGCCGTGTGCACACCCGGGTCGACCGCGGCGACGCGGCACTCCTTGTCACCGCCGCCCTTCACGTAGGAGTCCGAGATGGTCACGTTCGTGAAGCCCAGCTGGTTGAGCTTCGACCGGGCCGTGTCGAGCGGGGCCCCGGCGATCGCGGGCATCGTGATCTGCGAGCCGTCCGAGGTGTACACGGTGACGCTCGAACCGCTCGACAGCAGCGAGTTCGCCGCGGGCGAGGTCGACGAGACGGTGCCGGCCTTCGCGGCCCCGGGCTGCGCGCCGCCGTCCACGTACGTGAAGCCGGCCGCGGCGAGGGCGGCCTTGGCGTCCGCGGCGCTCTTCCCGGTGACGTCCGGGACCGCCTTGCTGTTGCCACGGAGCGCTGCGGAGGACGGGTCGGTGAACGGACCGGCCGGGTAGAGCGCGTTCATCGGGGTCTGCGCTTGCCGCCAGACGCCGGCACGAGCGCCCGCGTAGGTGCCGTTCACGCCGTTGCTGTAGTGCCGGAGGTTGTTCTTGCCGCCGTCCGTGTTGCCCTGCCAGTAAGCGGTGGCGACGCGCGTGCTCGAACCGACGAGCCAGATCTGGTCGGCGTCGTCGGTGGTGCCCGTCTTGCCGAACAGCTGCGTGCCGTCCGCGGTCTGCGCACCGACCGCGGTGCCGCCGGAGATCGTGCCCTTCATGGCGTAGATCGCGGCCTGCGCGACCGCTGGCTCGAGGACCTGCTTGCAGGTCTTCGGCTGGCCGCCGAGGCTCTTGCCCTCGGCGTTGGTCACGTTGTCGATCGCGATGGGCTCGCAGAAGGTGCCGTTGTTGGCGACACCGGCGTACGCGGTCGCCATCGTCAGCGGCGCGATGTTGTTCGTCCCGAGGACCGACGACGGGTAGGAGTTCAGCTCCGTCTTGTCGTCACCCGAGTGCACACCGAGGTCCTCGGCGGTCTGCTTGATGTCGCACAGGTCGAGCTTCGCGGCCATCGAGGCGAACGCGGCGTTCACGGACAATGCCGTGGCTCGAGCGACGGTGTAGTTGCCGTTCTCGCCCGCGGAGTCGTTCTTCGGAGCCCAGTTCGTGTACGTGGGCTCGCCACAGTGCTGCCACACCGCGGTGTTGTGCGGCGTGCCGTTGACCGTCTCGTTGAGGCCGTGCCCGGCCTTCAGCCAGTCGAGCAGGGTGAAGAGCTTGTACGTCGAACCGACCTGGAAGCCGATGCCGCCGCCGTACTTCTTGTCGACGCTGTAGTTGATCGAGGTCGACGTCGGCGGGGACTGCAGCGACTGGTCGTAGTCCTTGTTCTGCGCCATCGTCAGGATGCGACCGGTGCCGACCTCCACCGAGTCGAGCGCCGCGCCGAGCTTGAAGCTGGTCTCGGCCTTGTTGTCGTAGGTGTTGAGCACCTGCTTCTGCTGGGCGTTGGCGTCGATGTCGAGCGTGGTCTGGATCTTGTACCCGCCGTTGCGCCACGCGGTGGCGCGTTCCTTCGCCGTGGCACCGAGCTGGGACATCTCCTTGACGACCTGCACGGCGTAGTCGCAGAAGAACTGCGAGCCGTCGCCGACCGAGGCCTTGCAGCCCTGCGCGGGTTCGGTGAGGTGGACGTAGTCCTTCGGGTTCGACGCGACGGCCTTGTCGTAGTCGGCCTTCGAGAGGTGCTTCTGCGCGTACATCGACTTGAGGATGACGTTGCGACGCGCGACGTTCGCCTCGTAGTACTTCGGGTTCGACAGGTTGCGCGTGTTCGGCGACTGCACGATCGCGAGGATCGACGCGGCCTCCGCCGGGGTCAGGTCGGTCGCGCTCTTGTTGTAGTAGTGCTGCGCGGCGGCCTGGACGCCGTAGGTCTGGTCACCGAAGTACGCGATGTTGAGGTACCCGGTGAGGATCTCCTTGTGGGTGTACTTCTTCGCGAGGCCGATCGCGAGCTTCATCTCCTCCAGCTTGCGGGGGATGGTCTGCTCGACCGCGTCGTTGTACGCCTTCAGCCGCTCTTCCTGCGTGGGGAGCTCGAGCGCCTGGTTCATCTTGATGTTGCGGACGAGCTGCATCGTCAGCGTCGACCCACCGCCGGACTCGCCGAGCCCGCCGGCGAGTGAACCGACACCCGCGCGGACGAGCGAGGTCATGTCGACGCCGCCGTGCTCGTAGAAGCGCTTGTCCTCGCCGTCGATGGCCGCGTTCTTCAGCTGGTCGCTGATCTGGTCGAACTGCAGCTCCTGCCGGTTCTGGTCGTAGACCGTCGCGAAGTGCACGCTCTTGCCGCCCTTGTACGCGTACAGCTCGTTGCGCTGCGGGAGGTCACCGATCTCGATGTACTCCGGCAGGGACTCGAACACGCCGATCGTCGACGTCGTCGTGACACCGGCCACCGCGATCGCCGGCGTCACCCCGATCGTGACGAGCAGGCCAGCGAGCACGCTGAACCCGACGAATCCGACGAAGGCGCCGACTGCAGAGACGGGCTTGGTCCGCGAGGCAGACGGCTTCTGGGCAGACATAGGATGCAGCCTAAACGACACCGCCGACTGAAAGGCTGGCAAGGATCTCCATGACTCGCTGGGAATACTTCACCGCTCCACTGCTCATCCACAACACCACCGCGATCCTCAACAACTTCGGGGACGAGGGCTGGGAGCTGGTCCAGGTCGTCACCGGCCCCGAGGGCGGTCTGGTCGCCTACCTCAAGCGCCCGAAGGCCGACGCGTGAGTGTCGCGGACCGGCTCGCCGGGCTCGGACTGACGATCCCGTCGGTCGCCGCGCCGGTCGCGGCCTACGTGCCGGCCGTCGTCACCGGGAAGTACGTCTACACCGCGGGGCAGCTGCCGTTCGTGGACGGCGCACTGCCGGTGACGGGCAAGGTCGGAGCGGCAGTGGACGCCGAGACCGCGACCGCCGAGGCGCGGACCGCTGCCCTCAACGCCCTCGCGGCCGTGCAGTCCGTCGCCGGCTCGCTCGACCGCGTCGCGCGGGTCGTCAAGGTCACGGTCTTCGTCGCCTCGGACCCGTCGTTCACGGGGCAGCCGGGCGTCGCGAACGGCGCGTCGACGCTGGTCGGCGACGTGTTCGGGGACGCCGGCGTCCACGCGCGGAGCGCGGTGGGCGTCGCGGTGCTCCCGCTGGACGCGCCCGTCGAGGTCGAGCTGGTGGTGGAACTCAGCGACTGACGGACCGTCAGCAGCGAACGTCACGCGAGCCGCGCCTCCAGTCAGTTCCGGACTGGAGCCGCGGCTCGCGTCGTTCCCGCTACATGAGATCCGAGATGGTCGCCATGATCGTCGGGTCGGCCAGTGTCGTCGTGTCACCGATGCGGCGGCCCTCGGCCGCGTCGCGGAGCAGGCGCCGCATGATCTTGCCGGAGCGCGTCTTCGGCAGTTCGGGCACGATGACGACCTGTCGGGGCTTGGCGATCGCGCCGATGCGCTTGCCGACCCAGTTCCGGAGCTCCGTCGCCGCGGTGTCGCGGTCGACGTCCGCCGCGGCCTCGGCGGTCATGATCACGAACGCGACCACGGCCTGACCGGTCGTCTCGTCCGCCGCGCCGACGACCGCCGCTTCGGCGACGCCCTCGTGCCCGACGAGCGCGGACTCGATCTCCGCGGTCGACAGCCGGTGTCCGGAGACGTTCATGACGTCGTCGACGCGACCCTGGATCCAGATGTCGCCCTGCCCGTCGAGGCGCGCACCGTCGCCGGCGAAGTAGCGGCCCGGGAACCGGGACCAGTACGTCTCGACGAAGCGGTCGGGGTCGTTCCAGATGCCGCGTGCCATCGACGGCCACGGCTCGGTGATGGTGAGGTAGCCGCTCTCGCCGGGGTCGGCGCGGTTGCCGTCGTCGTCGACGATCTCGGCCGTGATGCCGGGCAGCGGGATCTGGGCGGCGCCGGGCTTGAGTTTCGTGACACCGGGCAGGGCGGAGATCATGATCGCGCCGGTCTCGGTCTGCCACCACGTGTCGACGATCGGCGTCCGGTCGTGGCCGATGACCTGCCGGTACCACTGCCAGGCCTCGGGGTTGATCGGTTCGCCGACGCTGCCGAGCAGGCGGAGCGTCTCGAGGCTCCGCGCCTCCGGGATCTCGCGGCCGGCCTTCATCGCGGCGCGGACCGCGGTCGGTGCGGTGTAGAGGACGGTGACGCCGTACGCGTCGACGAGGTCCCACCAGCGGCCGGGCTTCGGCTCGTCCGGCGTGCCCTCGTAGAGGACCTGGGTGACGCCGTTGGCGAGCGGGCCGTAGACGACGTAGGAGTGCCCGGTGATCCAGCCGATGTCGGCGGTGCACCAGTAGACGTCCTTCTCGGGGTGCATGTCGAACACGTTCTTGTGCGTGTACGCCGCCTGTGTGAGGTAGCCGCCCGAGGTGTGGACGATGCCCTTCGGCTTTCCGGTCGTACCCGAGGTGTAGAGGATGAACAGGGGCGTCTCGGCGGGGAACGCCTCGGCCGTGTGTTCGGGTGCAGCCTTGGCGAGCTCGTCGTGCCACCAGAGGTCGCGGGCGTTCCAGGCGATCTCGTTGCCGCCGCGCTTGACGACGAGGACGTGCTCGACGGTGTCGGTGCCCTCGCCCTCGAGCGCTTCGTCGACGGCCGGCTTGAGGGCCGACACCGCACCGCGTCGCCAGCCCCCGTCTGCCGTGACGACGAGCTTCGCGCCGGCGTCCTCGATGCGGGCGCGGAGGCTCTCGGCGCTGAACCCGCCGAACACCACCGAGTGGATCGCGCCGATGCGGGCGACGGCGAGCATCGTGACGACCGCTTCCGGGATGAGCGGTAGGTACACGACCACGCGGTCGCCCGGTCCGACGCCGAGGTCGGTGAGCATGTTCGCGGCACGCTGCACCTCGGCGGTGAGCTCGGCGTAGGTGATCCGGCGGGTGTCGCCGGGCGCGCCTTCGAAGTGGATCGCGACCCGGTCGCCGTTGCCGGCCCGGACGTGCCGGTCGAGGCAGTTCTCCGCCACGTTGAGGGTGCCGTCGTCGAACCACTTCGCGAACGGGGCACCGGACCAGTCGAGCGTCCGGGTGAAGGGCGTCCGCCAGTCGAGCAGGGACCGGGACTGCTCCGCCCAGAACGCCTCACGGTCCGCCGACGCGGCCTCGTGGAGGTCTTCGCGGGCGACCGCGTCCGCGACGAACTCCGGCGGTGGCGGGAACGTGGTCCCGTCGTCGTGGGCTCCGTCGTGACGGGGATCGGTCTGGGTCGGAACGGACATCGATGTCCTCTCGCGTCGTTGCGGCTGGGGTGCAGTCGGAGACTACCCCTCGGGCTGGGCACGGCGCGGTCCTGTGTCGTCGCGGTCGGCACGCCCACGTCGTCGTGCACGCCGCGCCGAAAGTCGCGCGGGTGTTGCCCCGGGAGGGCGATCGTGGGGTACAGTAGTTCCCGCTGGACTCGTTTCCGGCGGCAACGGTTCGGATTCCCCCCAATCCACCGATGTCAAGGCGGCACCTGTTCCCCCCAACCGGTGCCGCCTCTTCTGTTTTCCGGACGCGTCCCCGCGGCGAGCGGCGCTCCGGTCGTCCGGCACGGTCCGTCGATCCGCATGACGACGCCGAACAGTGGACAGACCTGTCCATGCTCATGCATGGAAGCGCGCGGTGGTCGCCCCGAGCCGTGTTGCGTTCGCCAACTCCTGCGCGCCGGTTCCCGTGGCTGGTCTCGCGGTGGAATGGCTCGGACACCGAGCGGGGTACGGGTTTGTGGTTCGGGGGACAAACCGTCCCGTTGATGCACCGTCCTCGATCGGTCCACAGAAGCGCTCCGCACCCCCGTGGACACGCCGTGTGCTCCGTACTGTCTCGACGCATGCACCGGCACCGTGCCCACGCCCCGTTCCTCCCCGGGGCTTCGAGTCCACCGCGATCACGCCACGTCGCCGCCGCCGAGTTCGAGGAGCTCGCCGCGCTCGTGGCCGACGCCGCCGTCACCGACGTCCTCGTGGTGGGGGACCGCGGGACCTGGGTCGACCGCGGGCTCGGGCTCGAACGCGCCGCACCTGACCTGCCCGAACGACGCGTGCGCGAGATCGCGACCGAACTCGTGGCCCGCGGTGGGCGGCACGTGGACGAGACAACTCCGTGCGCGGACGTCCGGCACGGGGACGGCATCCGCGTGCACGTCGTGCTCGCGCCGGTGTCGGTCGGCGGCACCGCGGTGTCGATCCGACTGCCGTCGCCCGGCGTCCCGACCCTCGCGTCGCTCGAAGCGCGCGGCACGTTCTCGCGGGTCCCGCGATCCGTGGTCGACCGGGCAGTCGCCGAGCGACGCAACGTCCTCGTCACCGGTGCGACCGGGAGCGGGAAGACGACGATGCTCGCCGCCCTGCTCGGTGCCGCCGGGCACGACGAACGGATCGTGACCGTCGAGGACGTCGCCGAGCTCCGGATCGACCACCCGCACGTCGTCGCGCTCGAGGCGCGGCAGGCGAACGCCGAGGGGACGGGGGCGCTGGGCCTCGACCGTCTCGTGCGCGAAGCCCTGCGCATGCGCCCGGACCGGATCGTCGTCGGAGAGTGTCGCGGGGCCGAGGTCCGCGAACTCCTCTCCGCGCTCAACACCGGGCACGACGGCGGCGCCGGCACCGTGCACGCGAACGGCATCGCGGACGTGGGTGCCCGGCTCGAGGCGCTGGGTGCGCTCGCCGGCCTCACGCCGGAAGCGCTGGCACGGCAGGCGGTCAGCGCGTTCGACCTGGTGCTGCACGTCGAGCGGCGGGGGCGGGGACGTCGGCTCAGTGCGGTGGGGACGTTCCGGGTGGCGGCGGACGGGAGGCTCGACGTGCGCCCGGTGGACCGGCCGCGGTGACGGGGCGGCCGGGTGGGCGGCGGCCCGTCGTCGGGACGGCGGCGGCGCGGACGCTCGACCGGGTCGCGACGCTCGTCGCCGCCGGCGTGCCGCCCGCGCGGGCGTGGGCCCTGGTCGGCGGTCTCCCGCAGGACGACGCACCCGCATGGCGGGACGTCGTCGCGGTCCTCCGCGTCGCCGAACGCACCGGAGCGCCGTCCGCCGGGACGCTCAGGGCGCTCGCCGCCGCACTGCGACGGACCTCGGCGTCGGACCGCGCCGTCCGCGTGGCGCTCGCCGGGCCGACGGCCAGTGCACGGGTCGTGCTGGCGCTCCCGGTCCTCGGCCTCGCGCTCGGGTCGACGTGGGGCGTCGGTGCCGTCCAGGTGCTCGTGTCGTCGCCCGTGGGCTGGACGTGTTCCGTCGTGGCGGTCGTGCTCGTGGGCACGGCACGGGCGTGGTCGGCGCGTCTCATCCGCGCGGCGTCGCCGGACGGCCGGGTCCCGGGGGTGCTGCTCGACGCCTGGGCGGTCGCGGTGTCCGGCGGTGGGTCGTGGGCCGACGGGGGAGCAGCGGTGCGCGCGGCCTTCGACGACCTCGAGCAGGCGCCCGCCGAGCACGAGCAGCTCCGCGACGTCCTCACACTCGCCCAGCGCGCCGGTGTCCCTGCGGCCGCGCTGCTCCGAGCCGCCGCCGAGGACGTCCGCGACGATGCGGCCGCGGCCGGACTCGCGGCGGCGGAGCGGCTCGCGGTCCGGCTGGTCCTGCCGCTCGGCGTCTGCGTGCTGCCCGCGTTCGTGCTCGTGGGCGTCGTTCCCGTCGTCCTCGGGGTCCTGTCCTCCACCGTGGTCGGTGTCCGGTGAGTCCTCCACAGATGGGCCCGACGGCCCGCCCGACGAGCAGCCGGGCCGCGACGCTGGAGCCACCCCACCAGGAAGGACCACCGAGATGACCGACACCCACCCCGACACCCACCTCCACCCCGACACCCGCACCCTTCATGTCCCGCGCTCCGGGCGGCGGGGCCTGCGGCGGCTCGACGACGACCGGGGTTCCGCCACGGCCGAGTACGCCGTCGTGATCCTCGCCGCGGTCGCCTTTGCCGGGGTCCTCGTCGCCGTGATGCGTTCCGGCGAGGTCCAGAGCATCCTGACGGAACTCGTCCGCGGTGCCCTCTCGCTGTGATCGACGGGAGCTCGCAGTGGACGGGGAGCGCGGCACCGTGAGCGTCGAGTTCGCGGTCGTGCTCCCCGTCGTGGCCCTCGTGCTGACGACCCTCGTCGCGGCGGTGTTCGTCGTCGACGGGCTCGGACGCCTGCAGCTGGCGGCGACCACGGCGGCGCGAGCGTTCGGTCGGGGCGACGACGACGGTGGTCGCTCCGCTGCCGAGCGGCTCGCTCCCGGCGCGGCCGTGGCAGTCCGGCGTGTCGATGCGATCGTCTGCGTCGAGGTCTCGCGCGCCGGCACCGGTCCGTTCTCGGCCGTGCCGCTGCGGGCGACCGGGTGCGCTGTGGACGGTGGATGGTGAGCACCGCGTCGGTCTCCGAGCGCGGCTCGGCCACGGTCCTCGTCGCAGCGCTGGCCGGCGTGGCCCTCCTCCTCGTCACGTCGGCGCTCGCGGCCGCGGGGCTGCGCGTGGCGACCCTGCGGGCGGGAGCCGCCTCGGACGCCGCCGCACTCGCCGCTGCCGCTGCCGTCGTGGGCCTGGTCCCGGGGGACCCGTGCACCATCGCGGCTCGCGTCGCCGCGGCGAACCGCGCGTCGCTCGGCAGCTGCGGGACCGTCGACGCGACCGCCCGCGTCCGGGTCGTCGTCGACGGCGGACCGTTCGCCGTCGGCGCAGACGCGGTCGCCGGTCCGGCGGACGACCCGCCCGATCACTATGTGTATGGTGTGCCTGTCGGCCCCCGGTCATCGGTGCCCCGGTCGACCCGGACGCGTTCGTCGTCCAGGGCCGACGTGCACCATCGATCAAGGAGACACGTGCCAGGCACGAAGAAGCTCGTCATCGTCGAGAGCCCCGCGAAGGCCAAGACGATCGCGCAATACCTCGGCGACGGATACGAGGTCCAGGCGTCCGTCGGACACATCCGCGACCTCGTCGAGCCCAAGAACCTGCCCGCCGAGCTCAAGAAGGGCTCCCTCGGGAAGTTCTCGGTGGACGTCGACAACGGGTTCGAGCCGTACTACGTCGTCTCCGACGCGAAGAAGAAGACGGTCGCCGAACTCAAGCGGGCGCTGAAGGAAGCCGACGAGCTCTACCTCGCAACCGATGAAGACCGCGAAGGCGAAGCCATCGCGTGGCACCTGCTCCAGGTCCTGAAGCCGAAGGTGCCCGTCAAGCGGATGGTGTTCCACGAGATCACGAAGGAGGCGATCCAGCGCGCCCAGGAAGCCACGCGTGAGCTCGACACCGCGCTCGTCGACGCGCAGGAGACCCGCCGCATCCTCGACCGCCTCTACGGGTACGAGGTCTCGCCGGTCCTCTGGCGCAAGGTCGGCCCCGGCCTGTCCGCGGGCCGCGTGCAGTCGGCGGCCACCCGGCTCGTCGTGGACCGGGAGCGCGAACGGCTCGCCTTCGTCTCGGCCAACTACTGGGACCTCAGCGCGCGGTTCGAGAAGGAAGGCGACGCCGCCTTCACCGCTCGACTCGCTCGCGTGCAGGGCACCCGTGTGGCCTCGGGCCGCGACTTCGACGACCGCGGGGCGCTGAAGGGCGACGCGGTCCGTCTCGACGAAGCCGCCGCCGCAGCACTCACGACCGTCCTCGAACGCGCCGGCGACGCCACGGTCCGCAGCGTCGAGTCGAAGCCGTACACCCGCCGCCCGGCCGCGCCGTTCACGACGTCGACGATGCAGCAGGAGGCAGCCCGCAAGCTCCGGCTCTCGCCGCGTCAGACGGCCCGCGCCGCGCAGACGCTGTACGAGAACGGGTACATCACCTACATCCGTACCGACTCGGTCAACCTGTCGAAGCAGGCGCTCGACGCCGCCCGGAAGCAGGCGGCGGACCTCTACGGTGCCGCCACCGTCCCGGACAAGCCCCGCCTCTACGCGAGCAAGAGCAAGAACGCGCAGGAAGCGCACGAGGCGATCCGGCCCGCCGGCGACACGTTCCGGACCCCCGCCCAGCTCCAGGGCACCCTGACCGGTGTCGAGTGGCGGCTCTACGACCTCATCTGGAAGCGCACCATCGCGTCGCAGATGGCGGACGCGAAGGGCTCGACGGCCTCGATCGTCCTGGGCATCACGTCCTCGGAGCCGGTCGAGGGCATCGCCGCGACGGCGAACGGGACCGACGCGGAGTTCACCGCGTCGGGCACCGTCATCACCTTCCGTGGCTTCCTCAACGCCTACGAAGAAGGCCGCGACGAAGACCGTCACGACAGCTCGGACCGCTCGGGCACCGACGTGGCGCTGCCGGACGTCAAGGAAGGCGAGCACCTGGGCGTGGACGACGTCGTCGCGAAGGGGCACGACACGACCCCGCCGCCGCGGTACACCGAAGCGAGCCTCATCAAGACCCTCGAGGACCTCGACATCGGACGCCCCTCGACGTTCCCGACGATCAGCCCGACGATCATCGACCGTGGCTACGTCTCGCTCCGCGGGACCCAGCTCGTGCCGAACTGGATCGCCTTCAGCGTGGTCCGCCTGCTCGAGGAGTACTTCGGCGACCTGGTCCAGTACCAGTTCACCGCCGACATGGAAGCCGACCTCGACCGCATCGCGAACGGCGACGCTGACCGGGTCGACTGGCTCAAGGAGTTCTACTTCGGCGGCGGCGACCAGCGCGGCCTCCGGACGGTCATCGACAACCTCGGTGAGATCGACGCCCGTGAGATTAACTCGGTCGAGCTCGCGCCCGGCCTGACCCTCCGGATCGGTCGGTACGGCCCCTACATCGAGACGCCGAGCGACGACCCCGAGAAGCCGCGGCGGGTGAACGTCCCCGAGGACCTCGCGCCCGACGAGCTGACGGCCGAGAAGGCACGTGAGCTCATCGACGCGCCGGTGATCGGTGACCGTGTCGTCGGCATCAACCCGGAGACCGGGAAGGAGGTCCTCGCGAAGGACGGCCGGTTCGGCCCGTACGTGACCGAGCGCACCCCCGAACCGGAGCCCGCCGTCGACCCCGCCACGGGCGAGGTCCTCGACACCGCTGCCGCTCCCACCGAGGAAGAGTCGACCGCACCCGCCGCGGCCGGCGCGAAGGCGGCCGGTACGAAGACCGCCGCCAAGAAGGCGCCGGCCAAGAAGACGACGAAGAAGGCCGCCGCGCCGAAGGAGCGCACCGCGTCGCTCTTCAAGTCGATGGACCCGCAGACGGTCGACCTCGAGACGGCCCTCAAGCTGCTGGACCTGCCCCGCGTCGTCGGCAAGGACCCCGAGTCCGGTGACGAGATCACCGCGCAGAACGGTCGCTACGGCCCGTACCTCAAGAAGGGCACGGACACCCGGACCCTCCCCGGCGAGGACGCGATCTTCGACATCGACCTCGCCGGCGCCCTCGAGCTCTTCGCGCAGCCGAAGTACGGCGGACGCAGCTCCGCGAGCGCCGCGCTCAAGGAGTTCGACGCGGACCCCGTGTCCGGCAAGCCGATCAAGATGAAGGACGGCCGGTTCGGTCCCTACGTCACCGACGGTGAGACCAACGCGACGATCCCGCGCGGCGAGGACGTCGAAGCGGTCGACCACGCCCGCGCCGTCCAGCTCATCGCGGACAAGCGTGCCAAGGGTCCGGTGAAGAAGAAGACCCCGGCGCGGAAGCCGGCGGCCAAGAAGAAGTGACCGGCCGGTTCATCACGCTCGAGGGCGGCGACGGCGCGGGCAAGACGACGCAGGCCGAGCTCCTCACCGCCTGGCTCGAGGAGCACGGCCGCACGGTCGTCCGCACCCGCGAGCCCGGCGGCACCGACCTCGGCGTCCGCATCCGCGAGATCGTCCTGCACGAGCGCGGGCACATCGCGCCGCGGGCCGAGGCACTGCTGTACGCCGCCGACCGCGCCCACCACATCGAGACGCTCGTGCGGCCGGCAATCGCCCGCGGCGACGTCGTGCTGCAGGACCGCTACATCGACTCCTCGGTCGCGTACCAGGGCGTCGCGCGCGGGCTCGGCGCGGAGCACGTCCGGTCGGTCTCGGAGTGGGCGGCGGACGGCCTCGAGCCCGACCGCACGATCCTGCTCGACCTCGACGTGACGGTCGGCCGGGCGCGGGTCGCGGCGGCCCGGGGCGACACGTTCGACCGGCTCGAGTCGGAGGCCGCGGCGTTCCACGAGACCGTGCGGCGTGCGTTCCTGGACATGGCGACCGCCGATCCCGAGCGCTTCCTCGTCGTCGACGCCGCCGAGCCCGCCGACGTCGTCCAGCAGGCGATCCGGTCGGCGATCGGTCCCCTCGTCGGGATCGACGAGGGATGACGGTGGCGGCTGGCAGGATGATCTCGTGAGCGTGTGGGACGGCCTGACAGGGCAGGAAGAAGCGGTCGCGTCCCTGCGGAACGCGGCCGAGTCGCCCGACGGCACCGGCGGCATGACGCACTCCTGGCTGATCACCGGACCGCCCGGCTCCGGGCGGTCGAACGTCGCCGCCGCGTTCGCCGCGGCGCTCGTCGGCACCGGCCCGGACGACGACCACGCCCTGCGCCAGATCACGGCGAAGACCCACCCCGACGTCTCGGTGCTCACCACCCAGCGGGTCATCATCACGATCGACGAGATCCGTCAGCTCGTGACCTCGTCGTACTACTCGCCGTCCGTGGGCCGCTACCGCGTCGTCATCATCGAGGACGCCGACCGCATGACGGAACGGACGTCGAACCTCCTGCTCAAAGCGCTCGAGGAACCCCCCGAGCGCACGGTGTGGATCCTCTGCGCCCCGAGTGAAGCCGATCTCCTCCCGACGATCCGCTCCCGCGTCCGGTCGGTCCGGCTCCGGGTCCCCGGGATCGAGTCCGTCGCCGACCTCATCGTCGCGCGCACCGGGGTCGACCGGGCCCTCGCGACCGACGCGGCCCGCCAGGCACAGAGCCACATCGGGATGGCGCAGCGCCTCGCGACGAGCGAGGACGCCCGGGCGCGCCGCCGACGGACCCTCACGACGGTGCTTGGCGTCCGGACGGTGGGGGACGCGGTGATGGCCGCCGCGGACCTCCTCGCCGTCGCCGACGAAGACGCCAAGGCGATCACCGAGCAACGCGACGGCGAAGAGCGCGACGCGGCGTTGCGGTCGCTCGGCATCGAGCCGGGTGGAACCATCCCGCCGGCACTGCGGTCGCAGCTCCGCGGGTTGGAAGAGGACCAGAAACGGCGGGCGACCCGGAGTCTCCGCGACGGGCTGGACCGCATCCTCGTCGACGTCTCGTCGCTCTACCGCGACCTGCTCCTGCTCGGACTCGGGGCTCCGGCCGAGCCGGTGAACCTCGCGATGCGCGAACACCTCGACCGCGCGTTGCAGTCGGTGTCGCCGGCCGCGGCGCTCGAGGTGCTCGACGCGATCGCCCTGGCTCGGCAGCGGATCGCCGCGAACGTGGCGGCGCTGCTCGCGCTCGAAGCGCTCCTCGTCACGATCGCCCGCGCCGCGCGCTGACGCGCAGACGCGCAAAGGCGCGCCGCCCGCTGGGGCGCAGACGCGCGGACTCGTCGACGCGCGCAGACGCGGACGCACGGACCCGGCGACGTGCCGACGGGCGACCGCAGCGACCCACGCCGTGGCGGCGACCGGCCGCCGGACGGGAGGCGCGGTGCCAGCCCGCACCGCGCCTCCCGGCCGCTGCCGCACCGCGCCTCCCGGCCGCTGCCGCACCGCGCCTCCCGGCCGCAGCCGCACCGCGCCCACGGACGCAGCCGCACCGCGCCCACGGACGCGCGTGGGACAATCACCGCATGTCCGACGCAGAACCCGGCCTGCGCGAGCGGAAGCGCCGCGCCACCCGACTCGCGATCCAGCAGGCCGCGCTCCGCATCGCGATCGAGGACGGCCTCCCGGCGGTGACGGTCGACGAGATCTCCCGCCGCGCCGACATCTCCCCGCGCACCTTCTTCAACTACTTCCCGAACAAGGAGGGCGCCCTCCTCGGCGACGACCCCACGCTGCCCGACGGTGAGACCCTGGCGGACTTCGTGTCGGGCGGCCCGACGGGGGAGCTGCTGGCGGACCTCGGGTCCCTGCTGGTGCACTCGACGCGGGAGCTCATCGAGGAGCGGGGCCTCATCGAGGAGCGGCAGCAGGTGCTCCGTGGCGCGCCGGAGCTGTTCAGCCGTCGGATGGCGTCGATGAAGGAGTTCCAGGCGGAGATCGAACGCGCCGTGGTGGCACGGCTCGAGCACGCTGGAACGGACCTGGACGAAGGGGCGTTGCGACGTCGTGCGCGGTTGGCGTCGCTCGTCGCCCTGGCGACCCTGCGCCACGCGTGGTGGGAGTGGTCCGACGGCGACACCGAGACGCACCTGGTCGACGAACTGGAGCGGTCGTTCGCCGACCTCGAGGCCCTCGTTTCGCGTTCGCTCGTCTGAACCTGTATAGTCGTGACCCGTGCCGCTCCGGGAACGGAGCGTCCGCCGCCTTAGCTCAGTCGGTAGAGCGATTCACTCGTAATGAATAGGTCGTCGGTTCGATTCCGACAGGCGGCTCCACGAGAAATCCCCGGTCAGACGGATCTGACCGGGGATTTCTGCGTTCCTGGGACTGCGCCTCAGGGAAGGTAGTACGTCGGGTTCGGCAGCTTCACGCTGCGGTCCGCCGAGCCCCCGATGAGGTCGCTGTACTGGTCACCGAAGTTCGCGACGACGTCGTACCGGCCACCGGCTCGCGACTCGATGTGCGCACGGGTCTGCGACTTGTACTCGATGGTGGTGCACTTCGCCGTGGCGCACTGGATGTAGGACGGCTGCTGGGACGCGCCGACGCCGGTCCACTTCGTGTAGTACGTCTGCGTGCCGTTCTTCGTGGCGGTGAACTGCGGGTAGCCGACGCGGTCGAGGTTCTCGATGGTCGCCGCCTTCTGGTCGTCGTTGCGACCGGTCAGACCGATGATCGTGCAGCCGGACCGCTGGGCGATCGACACGAGGGACGTCATGGACGGGGTGGCCGGGAAGCGTTCGTCCCGCACCCATTCGTCCTGCAGGGCGGGGTCGAAGACGAAGTGCATCGCCGCGACCTCCATGTCGTACGTCCAGAGCGTGGTGTCGTCCGCGTCGAGCACGATCGCCGGGTTGCGGTGCAGCTTGCGTCCGACGGCGCACTGGGCCGCGACGACGGGTGCCTGCCGCGCGACGATGGAGCGCATCTCGCGGATGTACGGCGAGTCGGTGCGGTTCGCCAGCCCGGTGCCGGGGTCGCCGTAGTAGGTGGCGATCGTCTTCTTGACGGAGTCGATGTTGGGGATGCCCTCGCCGCTCTGCGTCGCGCCCGAGGATCCGTCGGCCGCCATGGTGAACTGCGTGCGGGGGGTCAGGCGCGGCTCGGACACGCCGGGCAGGTCCGCCGAGGGCAGGTAGTAGGTCGGGTTCGGGAGCTTGACCGAGCGGTCGGCGTACCCGCCCTGGAGGTCGCTCCACTGGTCGCCGATGTTGAGCGTGATGTCGTAGCCGAGGTCCTGCTCGATGTGCTTGCGCGTGAGGGCCTTGTACTCGACGGTAGTGCAGCTCGCGGTGGCGCAGGTGATGTACGACGGCTGCTGCGATGCGCCCTTGCCGGTCCACTTGGTGAAGAAGCGGTCCTGGGTGAAGGCGGTGTAGCCGACTTTCGACAGGTTTTGGACGGTCGCGGCCTTCTGGTCGTCGTTGCGGCCGGTCAGCCCGAAGACGGTGAAGCCCATGGCCGACGCCCGGTTGACGAACCCGACCATGGAGGGGGTGGCGGGGAAGCGCTCGTCCTGGACCCACTCGTCCTGGCGGGTCGGGTCGAACACGAAGTGCATGTCCGCGACCTCCATGTCGTAGGTCCACAGGGTGGTGTCGTCGGCGTCGAGCACGATCGCCGGCTTCTCACCGCGGCGGACGGCGGCGTCGTGGATGCGCTGCAGTCCCGCGCTCTGCCGGGCCACGATGGAGCGCATCTCGCGGATGTACGGGGAGTCGGTGCGGTTCGCCAGCCCGGTGCCCGGATCGCCGTAGTACGTCGCGATGGTCTTCTTGACGGAGTCGATGTTCGGGATGCCCTCGCCGCCCTGGGTCGCGCCGGAGGAGCCGGCGGCCGCCATCGTGAAGTGCGTCCGGGGCGTCAGACCGGCATCGGTGGAATGGCCGGGTGAGTGTCCTGGTGACCCCCACCCGTGCGCGTTCGCCGGGGTGACGCCGACGAGGGTGGAGGTGAGGACGATCGCCGCGCTGGTGGCGACGACGGACAGGACGGATCGGCGCATGAAGACCTTCTCGGGGGAGGAGACGCCCCCGTTCGAGGGGCGTGGCAGCACGCTAGCTGGCAATCGGCAGTGGAGTCCATACCGAACCGCTGTGGGTGGACAACGGCGTGGTGGCCGCCGCCGCTGGTAGACAGGACCCATGACGGTTCGCTGGGGAGTCATCGGCACGGGCGGCATCGCACGCTCCTTCGTGGGGGACTGCACCGCCGCGGGGGTCGAGTTCGTCGCGGTCGGCAGCCGCACGCTCGAGAGCGCCCGGTCCTTCGCGGCGGAGTTCGGCATCCCACGCGCGCACGGCTCCTACGCGGACCTCGTCGCCGACGACGAGGTCGACGCCGTCTACGTCGCGACGCCGCACTCCCGGCACGCCGAGGACGCGCTCCTCGCGATCGCGGCGGGCAAGCACGTGCTGGTGGAGAAGGCCTTCACGATCACGGCCGACGAGGCGCGTCGCGTGGTCGACGCCGCGCGTCGTGCGGACGTCGCCGTGATGGAGGCGATGTGGACCCGCTTCCTGCCCCAGATGGCGATGGTGCGCGAGGTCGTCGCCGAGGGACGCATCGGTCGGGTGCGCCTGGTCGAGGCGACGCACCACCAGGCGCTGCCGGACGACCCGCGACACCGGCTGAACGACCCCGCGCTCGGCGGCGGCGCGATGCTCGACCTCGGCATCTACCCGATCTCCTTCGCGGTCGACGTGCTCGGGATCCCGACGTCGGTCGTGGCCGCCGGCACCCTGAGCGAGCAAGGGGTCGACACCCAGATGGGCCTGGTCCTGACGCACGAGGGCGGCGCGCAGTCGATGCTGCACTTCGGGCTCGACCTCCGGAGCCCGAACACCGCCTCCGTGATCGGCGAGGACGGGCGGATCGACCTCGACTCCACGTGGTTCACGCCGACCACGTGGCGACTCCGGGACCGGGACGGCGTCGTGGTCGAGGAGTTCGACGGACGCGAGGAACTCACCGGGTACGGCCACGAAGCCCGGGCCTTCGAGTCGATGGTGACCTCCGGCACGCACGAGGGCGGGCTGATGGACCCCGAGGAGACGATCGCGATCATGGCGCTCATGGACGAAGCCCGTCGCCAGGTCGGCGTCCGGTACGCGGCGGATCGCGGCTGAGATCCGCCCACGGGATCGGGCCTGGGTCTGGAGGCTCCTCCCGCAGTTCCGTAGGATCGTTCGCGATGTCCGACCAGCAGCCCGCACCGCGCTCCGTCCCGGATCGCCTCCGCCACGCGCTCGCCGCCGCCCGTGCCTCCGCCGCCCGCCGTCCGGTGCCGTGGATCGCCGGGGGCCTCGCGACGGTGCTCGTCCTCGGCTCCGGGGGCGCTGTGGCCGTCGCCGCTGCGACGATGCCCTCGCCCCGGACGTCAGCTGCCGTGGCCACCGCGTCGGCGTCGTCGTCGAACGCGCCCAGCGCCACCCCGGCCGCGCCCACGCCGACGCCGACCGCGACGGGCCGCAGCGTCCCGGAGAAGCCGGCCGGACCGTCGGCCCTCCGCACGTGCACGATCACGACCGCGGCATCCGCGAGCGGCCTCGGCGCGTTCGAGGGGTACGTGATGAACGCGAAGACCGGCGAGGTCCTGTTCTCGCGCAACGGTGACAAGGCCGCCCAGACCGGCAGCGTGATGAAGACGCTGACCACGGCCACCGCACTCGCCGTCCTCGGTGGGGACCACCGCATCCCCACGACCGTGACGAAGGAGTCCGGCGGCGCGATCGCGCTCGTCGGCCACGGCGACCCCACGCTCTCCGCCGGCGGTGCCACCGTGTACCCGGGCGCGCCCACCCTGGGCCAGCTCGCCCAGCAGGTCAAGGCGAAGCTCGGCGACACCCCGGTCACGACGATCGTCACGGACGACACCTACTGGAACGACGCGGACGCCTGGGACCCGACCTGGCCCGTCAGCGAGCGGACGATCGGCTACCAGCCGAACGTCACGGCGCTCATGGTCGACGGCGACCGGGCGAACCCCGGCGCGGCGACCTCGCCCCGGTCGACGGACCCGGTCGGGCGTGCCGGTGCCCTGTTCCGGACGGCGTTGGCCAACGCCGGGGTCGTCGGCGCTGCGAACGCCCAGGTGGTGAAGCGCGCCACGACGAGCACGGACACGATCGCCACGGTGTCCTCGCAGCCGGTGTCGACGCTCATCGGTCAGATGATCCCGAACTCGGACAACACGCTCGCCGAGATGCTGGCGCGCATCTCCTCGAAGGAGTCGGAGTCGAACGGCTCCGCGGCCTCGCTGACGTCGGTGTACCAGTCCGCCCTGAAGTCCTACGGCGTCGACCCGTCCGGCATCGTGATCAAGGACGGCTCGGGGGAGAGCGCGGCGAACGCCGTCTCCCCGAACTTCGTCGCCCACCTCATGGTGCAGGTAGCCGCCGGCGCGAAGGGGCTCGGGACGCTCGCGAACGCGCTGCCGGTGTCCGGGCAGTCAGGGACGCTCGCCAGCCGGTTCACCGGGGCGAACGCGGTCGCCCGGGGCAAGGTGCACGCCAAGACGGGGTGGATCGACAGCGCGAACACGCTCGGCGGGTACATCGACGCCGCCGACGGCACGCGGTTGACCTTCGCGTTCTACGCCATCGGGTCGTCCCGGGCCGCGGCGCTGCCGGCGCTCGACGCGGTCACCGCGGCCACCTACTCGTGCGGGAGCAAGCTCACCGGCTCCTGAGCCGGCGGGTGTTGGATGGGTCCATGTCCAGGGCCCTCCTCGTCGTCGACGTCCAGAACGACTTCACCGAGGGTGGTGCCCTCGGAGTGACCGGCGGCGACGCCCTCGCTCGCCGCATCACCGCCTTCCTCGGCCGCCACGCGGGGGAGTACGACCTCATCGTCGGCTCCCGCGACTGGCACCACGGCGACGACGACAACGGCGGCCACTTCGCTGGCCCGGACGGCCCGGACTTCGTGACGACCTGGCCCGTGCACTGCGTCGCGGGGACCGCCGGCGCGGAGTACCACCCGAAGCTCGACACCGAACCGATCGACGTGCACGTCCTCAAGGGCCAGGGACGCCCGGACTACTCGGCGTTCCAGGCGCACACCGAGGACGGCGTCGCCCTGCCGGAGGTCCTCGCCGAACGCCGCGTCGTGACGGTCGACATCGTGGGCATCGCGACGGAGCACTGCGTGCTCGCCTCCGCCCTGGACGCCCGAGCGGCCGGGTACGACGTCGCGGTCTACGACGACCTGGTCGTGGGCGTCGACGAGGAGCGCAGCGCGCAGGCGCTCGAGGAGATCCGGGCCGCCGGTGGGCACATCGACCACAGCGACATGGACGAGGGTCTCGCGAACCCCGACGGAGCGATCCTCTAACCCCGCGCGCGCGGGTCAGACCAGGAGCTGGTGCTTCGCGAGGTCGCGGTAGAGCGGCGTCGACTCGACGAGCTCCGAGTGCGTGCCGACCCCGACGACCCGCCCGTGCTCGAGCACGACGATGACGTCCGAGTCGACCACGGTCGACAGCCGGTGCGCGATCACGAGCAGGGTGCGGTCCTCGGCGACGGCGTCGATCGCGAGCCGCATCTTCTGCTCGTTGACCCCGTCGAGGGACGACGTCGACTCGTCGAGCAGCAGGATCGGGGGAGCCGCGAGGAGCGCTCGGGCGATCGCGAGCCGCTGCCGCTCACCGCCGGACAGCATGACGCCGTCCTCCCCGACCTGGGCGTCGAGGCCGCGGGGGTCGCGGTGCAGGACCTCGCCGAGGTTGACCGCCTCGAGCACGCGGACGCAGTCGTCCTCGGTGGCGTCCGGCGACCCGAGCAGCAGGTTCGCGTGGATGGTGCCGGCGAGCACCGGGGCGTCCTGTTCGACGTAGCCGATCTGGGCGCGGAGCTCGTCGCGGTCCAGCCCGCGGACGTCGACGCCGCCGAGCCGGATCACGCCGTCGGTCGGGTCGTAGAACCGCTCGATGAGCGCGAGGGTGGTGGACTTCCCGGCGCCCGAGGGGCCGACGAGGGCGACACGCGACCCGCGCGGGACCCGGAACGTCACGTCGTGCAGCACCGTCTGCTCGGGGTCGGCGGTCTCGTCGACGCCAGCCGCGCCTCCTGTCCGGTCCGCCGGGACGGAAGCGGCCGCGCCGTCGGGACCGGACGCGTCGGCCGTGCCGCGGTACCGGAACGACACGTGTTCGAAGGTGATGGCGTCGTCGGTCTCGATCGCGGCAGCGGTGCGGACCGCGGCGTCGTCCTGCGCCTCGGTCGGGAGGTGCAGGATCTCCTCGATCCGACCGAGCGCACCGAGGGCTTGCGCGACCGCGACCACGGCGCCCATCGCCTGGCCGAGCGGCATGATCATCATGAAGAGCAGCAGGATGAACGTGATGAGCGTGGCGATCGTGATCGTCCCCGCCGCGACCTGTGCGCCGCCGACGCCGAGCACGGCGATGAACGCGACCTGCATGACGATGCTCGCGACCGGCACGACGAACGCCGACATCTTGGCGATGTCGAGGCCGCGCTGGTAGGCCTCGGTCGCGTGGGAGTCGACCTCTGCGACCTCGCGCTCGGTGGCCCCGGCGGCGCGGATCGTGCGGACGGCGCCGATGCCGCGCTCGACCGCGGCGGTGAGGTCGCCGACCTTCTCCTGCGCCTTCTTCGACGCGATGCGGATGCGACGGCTCAGGCCGCCGACCACGACGATCGCGATGAGGACGATGACCACGGTGATGCCGAGGAGCAACGGGTCGATGATCGCCATCGCGATGACCGCGCCGATGAACGTCAGCGCGCCGCCGATCGACTCGATGAGGCCCTGCGTGAGGACCGCGCGGAGCAACGTGGTGTCGCTGCCGACGCGGGACACGAGGTCACCCGTGCGGCGGGTGTCGAACTCGGAGATCGGCAGGTTGAGGATGCGCGCGATGAGCTTGCGGCGGGTCGAGAGCACCACGCCCTCGCCCGCACGCTGGAGCAGGAAGTGCTGGACGCCGTTGAGGACGCCGGACACGAGCACGAGTGCCACGAGCGCCCACACGAGCATGCTCAGGGTGTTGCCGTGCTGCACCGCCGTGACGACCTGGTTCACGAGCAGCGGCTGGGCGAGCGAGGCGCCGGCGCCGAGGATGCTCAGCACGATGATGACGACCATCGCGGGCTTGTTCTCGAACAGGTAGCTCAGCAGCCGGCCGAAGCTGGCGCGGGGGCCGTCGGTCTTCTTGGGTCGCGCGAAGGGGGAGCTCATCGTGGTCCTAGTTTCTGCCGTACTTCTTGTGCACTGCCTGGCGGCTGACGCCGAGGAGCGTCGCGATCTCCTGCCACGAGGCGCCGGCGTTCCGGGCACGGCGGGCAGCGAGTTCTTCGGTCCGGTCGAGCTCACGTCGGAGTTCGCGCACGCTGGCGAGGGCGGAGAACGGGTCGTCCCCCGCGGCGCCGGCGGCGAGGCTCGTGATGGTCGGTCGGTCCATGGGTGTCAACCTACATTGACGCGCCGATCGCTGTCAACCTGAGTTGACGGACAGGGTGTTGGGGCGGCGCGGACATGAACACGCGGGCTTCGACGATGCACGCGTCGAACGACCGGTGCGGTGTCGGAACATGCGCCCGCAATCGGTGCGCGCGCATGGTTCGACGATGCACGCGTCGATCGACCGGTGCGGCGTCGGAACATGCGCACGCGGCGGTGCGTGTGGTGGTGGTGACCAGGGACGGACGGGAGGCGCGGTGCCAGCCGGCACCGCGCCTCCCGTCCGCAAGGGGGTCGCGTCAGACGCGTTCCGGCGCACGCGCACCGGTGTCCGCCGCGTCGAGCGCGGCGCTCTTCGTCTCCCGCACGAAGAACAGCGCGACGAGCGTGACCACGGCTGCTCCGGTCAGGTAGAGGCCGACGAGGAAGATGTTCCCGTCCGGCTTCCACAGGGCCAACGCGATCGTCGGCGCGAGCGAGGCGCCGAGGATCGACGCGACGTTGTACGCGATCGCCGAGCCGGTGTAGCGGACGTTGGTCGGGAAGAGCTCCGGCAGGAGGGCGCCCATCGGGCCGAACGTGAGCCCCATCAGCGAGAGTCCGACGATGAGGAAGGTCACGACGGTGATCGGACCGGTCGACGCGGCGAACCAGAACTGGAACGTGAGGCCGAACAGCGCGATGCCGATCGTCGTCGGGATGAGCGTGCGACGCCGACCGAACTTGTCGGCGAGGAACCCGGCGACCGGGGTGAAGATGCCGAAGAAGACGACGCCGATCATGAGCAGCGTGAGGAACTCGCCGCGCGTGTAGCCGAGGCCGATCTTCGGGACGAGCGGGCCCGCCTCGGCGCCGGTGGTGCCGTAGGAGAGCGTGAACGTCGTCATGAAGTAGAAGAGCACGTACGTGGCGACCATGCCGAAGGTGCCGACGATGACGGCCTTCCACGAGGTGCGGAACACGCGGCCGAGCGGGACCTTGGCGACCGTGCCGGACTCCTGGACCTCACGGAACACGGGGGACTCGACGAGCTTGAAGCGCACGTAGAGGCCGACGATCACGAGGACCGCGGAGAGCAGGAACGGCAGGCGCCAGCCCCACGCCTGGAACTCGGGGTTCGGGGTGCCGTCGGCACCGGCGGGCATCGCGGCGTTGATCGCGATGAACAGGCCGTTGGCGAGGAGGAAGCCGATCGGGGCGCCGAGCTGCGGCATCGAGCCGAACACGCCGCGCTTGCCCTTCGGGGCGTTCTCGGTCGCGAGGAGTGCCGCGCCGGACCACTCGCCGCCGAGGCCGACGCCCTGGGCGAAGCGCATCACGGCGAGGAGCACGGGGGCCCAGATGCCGATCGAGTCGAACGTCGGCAGGCAGCCGATGAGGAACGTGGCGGTCCCCATCACGAGCAGCGAGGCGACGAGGGTGGCCTTGCGACCGATGCGGTCACCGAAGTGGCCGAAGATGATCGACCCGACGGGCCGCGCGAAGAACGCGAGCGCGAAGGTGACGAACGAGGACAGCTGCGACGCGGTCGGGTCCTCGTTGGGGAAGAAGAGCGTCGGGAAGACGAGGACCGCGGCGGTCGCGTAGACGTAGAAGTCGTAGAACTCGATGGAGGTGCCGACGAGGCTGGCGATCACCACGCGGGAGCGCGGGTTGCCTGCGGTCGTTCGGGGTGCGGGTGCCGGTGCGGCGGACATGCGGGAGGAGGAGACCTTCGAGGGGGACGCTCACGGGAGGAGCGCAGCGGTGTCCCGGACGGCGGACACCGATCGGTTCGCGCGAGGGTGGCGCGGGCACCGATCGGGTGCGTTCGGTTGGTGGTGGACCGCTTGTGACGGAAGCCACCATCGTACGACAGATGTCGGGAACCTGCGAATCCGCCCAGAAGGACGGTCAGGCGCGGGGGGTGCCGGCTTCGAGGTGGGCGGGGAGCTGGTGGCCCATCCGGTCGCGCTTCGTGTCGAGGTACCCGGCGTTCTGCGCGGAGACGCCGACGACGAGCGGGACGAGGCTCTCCACCGCGATGCCGTGCTCTTCGAGCTGGCGGCGCTTCTCCGGGTTGTTCGAGAGGAGCCGGACGCTCGTGATGCCGAGGTCGGCCAGGATGCCGGCCGCGCCGCCGTACGCACGGGAGTCGGCGGGCAGGCCGAGCGCGAGGTTCGCGTCGAGCGTGTCGAGACCGTCTTCCTGCAGTCGGTACGCCTTGAGCTTGTTGATGAGGCCGATGCCACGGCCCTCGTGCCCGCGCAGGTAGACGACGACCCCACCTTCGGCGGCGATCGTGTCGAGTGCGGCGTCGAGCTGCGGGCCGCACTCGCACTTCAGCGAGCCGAAGGCCTCACCGGTGAGGCACTCCGAGTGCACGCGGACGAGCGCACCGTCACGGGGTCTGGCGCCGTCGGGTCCGGTGGCGATGATCGCGACGTGCTCGGCGCTCGTGACGAGGTCGCGGTAGGCGCGCATCTCGAACGTGCCGTGGGTCGTCGGGACGTTGGTGGACACCTCGAACTGGACCGGGCTCCCGGGGGTGGGGGAGGTGAGTGCATCGGTCATGTGGTGCTCCGGTCGTTCTGGGACCCCGCGTTCCCGGGCACGGCGTCCGCCGGCACGGAGGCGCGGTGGGGGCGTGCCCGGACCAGCAGGTCGGGGCCCAGGCTGGTGGTCGATAGTACGTCCAACCTCCGACGCTCGCCGATGCTTCCCACACCGACGTCACCGAGGGCAACACGGGGCCCGCCGAGCAGCACGGGGGCGAGGTACACGAGGTACTCGTCGACGAGACCGGCGGCGATGAGCGCCGAGGCGACGGTCGGACCGCCCTCGACGAAGACGGAGTGCACACCGTGCCCGCGGAGCGCGGCGAGTGACGCGGCGAGGTCGTGCCCGGGCAGCGTCACCACCCCGCGCGGGTGCCGGCGGACGGCGGCGCCGGCCGGCACCGGACGGTCGCCGAGCACCACCGGCAGCGGCTGGTCGGCGAGGAGCTCGCCGGCGTCACCGCGGGCGGTCAGGCTCGGGTCGTCGGCGAGCACGGTGCCGGTGCCCACGAGGATGGCGTCGTGTGCGGCCCGCTGCTCGTGGACGTGCTGGCGTGCGGCGGCGCCGGTGATCCACTGGCTGGTGCCGTCCGCGGCGGCGGCGCGTCCGTCGAGGCTGGACGCCCACTTCACCGTGACCCACGGGCGGCCGAGCCGGACGGAGAGGAGCCACCGTTCGAGGAACGCCTCGGCCTCGTCCGCGAGCACGCCCGCGACGACTTCGACGCCCGCGGCACGGAGCCGTTCGGCACCGCCGTGCGCGTGCGCGCCCGGGTCGTCGATCGCGTAGACGACGCGTCCGATGCCGGCGTCGAGCAGGGCGAGCGCGCAGGGCCCGGTGCGTCCGGTGTGGTTGCAAGGTTCGAGGGTGACCACGGCGGTCGCGCCGAGCAGTCGGGCCGGGTCGACCTTCGACAGGGCGTCGACTTCGGCGTGGGGGGTGCCGGCGCCCTTGTGCCACCCTTCGGCGAGGACGTCGCCGTCGGGGGAGAGGATCACCGCGCCGACACGGGCGTGGTCGCCCACGGCGGGGCCGAGCGCAGCGAGCTCGAGCCCGCGTCGCATCGCGCGGACCTCAGCCGGGGAGGCGGGCTGCGCGGCGGTGCTGGTCACGGATCGAGACTACCGGCGACCCGAGGGTGACGCGTCATCGAGCTGTCCCCCGTCAGCGAACGAGTCCGCGGGCCAGGGGAGGTCCGAGGCCGGGGTCCCGTCCGCGCGTCGGAGCCCCTGCCACGCCGCGGTCGGGGCGCCGTCGCGCCCGGGGATGAGCGCCGGGCCCGTCCCGGTGTAGGAGAACCCGGCTGCGCGTGCGACGGCCGCCGAGGCACGGTTGCCGACGTAGCACTCCCAGTACACGTCGGGAGCGCCCTGGGAGAACGCCCAGTCCAGCACCAGACCGACGGCGTCGTGCATGACGCCCGCGCCGCGGGCGGACGGCGCCAGCCAGAACCCGAGGTCACGCCGGGCGGTGCGGTACCCGATGATCCCTTCGAGCCACGTCGACCCGGCTCGGCGGATCGCCCACGTGTACTCGCGGTCGGACGCCCACCCCGGACCGACCAGTGCGTCGACGAAGGTGGCGGCGTCGCGTTCGGTGTACGGCGTCGGGATCGTCGTCCAGCGCACGATGTCCGGGTCCTGGCAGGCGGCGGTGATCGCCGCCGTGTCCGCCCGGCTCGGGACGTCGAGGTGCACCCGGGCGGACGACAGTGCGACGGGCAGCATCGTCAGCGGCGGGTGCGGGGCACGAAGCCGATGGCGTCGTAGACCCGGGCCAGGGTCTCCGCCGCGATCGACTCGGCACGGTCGGCACCGACCGCCAGGAGCCGGTCGAGTTCGGCCGGGTCGTCGAGGAGCTCCAGCGTCCGGGCGCGGACCGGCTCGAGTTCCGCGACCACGGCGTCCGCGACCTCGCCCTTCAGGTCGCCGTAGCCCTTGCCGACGAAGGACTCCTCGAGCGCGGCGACCGGCGTCCCGGTGAACGCGGAGAGGATCGACAGCAGGTTCGTCACGCCCGGCTTCGCCTGACGGTCCGCCCGGATCTCGCGCTCGGTGTCGGTGACGGCCGAACGGATCTTCTTCGCGGTGCGCTTCGGGTCGTCGAGCAGGCGGATGAGACCGTTGTCCGACGCCGCGGACTTGCTCATCTTGCTCGTCGGGTCCTGCAGGTCGTAGATGCGCGCGGTGTCGGTGAGGATGCGTGCCTCGGGGACCACGAACGTCTCGCCGAACCGCGAGTTGAAGCGTCCGGCGAGGTCACGGGTGAGCTCGACGTGCTGCCGCTGGTCGTCGCCGACCGGGACGACCTTGGTGTCGTACAGCAGGATGTCGGCGGCCATCAGGATCGGGTAGGTGAAGAGCCCGACCGACGCGGCGTCCGCTCCCTGACGAGCCGACTTGTCCTTGAACTGGGTCATCCGGCTCGCCTCGCCGAAGCCCGTGAGCGTGTTGAGCACCCACGCGAGTTCGGCGTGCGCGGGCACGTGCGACTGCACGAACAGCGTGGACCGGGTCGGGTCGATGCCCGAGGCGATGTACTGCGCAGCCGTCGCCCGGGTGTTCGCGCGGAGCTCGGCCGGGTCCTGCGGGGAGGTGATGGCGTGCATGTCGACGACGCAGTAGATCGCGTCGTGGTCGTCGAGCAGGTCGCGCCACTGCATGAGCGCGCCGATGTAGTTGCCGAGGTGGAGGGATCCGGCCGAGGGCTGGATACCCGAGAAGATGCGCGTCGCGGTCATGGTGCTGTCCTGTTGCTGGAGGGGAGTGGAGCGATCAGAGTTCGTAGTCGACGACCACGGGGGCGTGGTCGGACCATCGCTGGTCGTACGCGGCGGCGCGGTCGACGGTGTACGTCGTCACCTTGGCCGCGAGCTCGGGCGTCGCCACCTGGTAGTCGATGCGCCAGCCCGAGTCGTTGTCGAACGCCTGGCCGCGCCACGACCACCACGTGTACGGGCCGTCGACGTCGCCGGCCTGCGCGCGACCGACGTCGACCCAGCCGAGACCGGGGCCCGTGGAGCCGTCGGCACCGTCGACCTGCTCGCCGTCGGCGCCGAAGAACCGCGAGAAGTAGGCACGCTCGCGCGGCAGGAAGCCGGCGCGCTTGACGTTGCCCTTCCAGTTCTTGATGTCCCGCTGGTCGTGCCCGACGTTGAGGTCACCGACGACCACGGCGAGCGAGTTGTGCGCGCGGAGCGCCGGGAGTCGCTCGGTCATCGCGTCGAGGAACTTCCACTTCTCGTCCTGCTTCGGGGTGTCGACCTCGCCCGAGTGCACGTACGTCGACACGACGGTCACGGTGGTGCCGCCGATCTCGTAGTCGGCCTCGAGCCACCGGCCGGCGGAGTCGAAGTCTTCCGCGCCGAGCTCGACGCGGTGGATCTGCGCCGTGTGCCGGGAGGCGATGGCCACGCCGGCCCGGCCCTTCGCGGTCGCCGGGTCGTGCACGATGTCCCAGTCGTCGCCCAGCAGGTCGGCGAGGTCGTCGCTCGACGCACGGACTTCCTGCAGGGCGAGCACGTCGACGTCGCGGGTGGCGAGCCAGTCGCCCATCCCCTTCCGGAACGCGGCACGGATGCCGTTCACGTTGACGGATGCGAGGCGCAGGCGTGTCATGCGGACCACCCTATCGGCGGGCGCCGACACCCCTCCGCGCGGGAGTCACGCCCCCACAGTGCGGGCCTTGTCCGGCGGGCGTCGCCCGGTCACGATGGTCACGTGTCGGACGAAGGAGCAGTGCCGCAGCGGCACGAGCAGGTGGAGCGCGCGATGCTCGCCGCGGCGGGGTACCTCGACCGTTGGTACGCGTCATGACCGTCGTGACGACCGTCGCCGAGCTGCTGGCCGCCTTCCGGCCCGTGGCCGCGGCGATGCTGACCCCGCGGGAGTTCCGTGCCGCCGAGTTCTGGGTGCACGTCGACGGGCGCGAACGGCTCCGACGGGTCCCCGAGGACGACGTCGTCCACGAGGGGATGGTCCTCGGGTGGTCGATCGCCGGCGACGACGGCGACTCGTGGCTCTGGCTCGGCGAGGGGGAACGGGAGCTGCTGTTCAAGATCGCGGACGACCTGCAGGACTTCATCGCGGAGAGCGCGTTCGCCTGGGGCGAGCTGCGCCCGATCCCACCCCTGGGGCAGGAGCGGTGACCCGCTGACGGACTGGAGGCGCGGTGCCAGCCGGCACCGCGCCTCCAGTCCGTCGAGCGGTCGCGTCAGGCCGCGTCGTGGTCCGTCTGCAGGAACTCGACCAGGCTGTCCGCGGTGGTCTCGGCGTCGTCGCCGGTCACGGTGAGCGTGACCTCGTCCCCGTTCTCGATGCCGAGGCCGAGGAGCGCGAGGATGCTGCCAGCGTTGCCGGACTTGTCGCCCTTCGCGATCGTGACCTGGTGGGCCGACGCCGTCACGGTCTGGACGAACAGGGAGGCGGGGCGGGCGTGCAGGCCGGACGCGCTGGCGACGGTGACGGTGCGGGTGGCTTCGGACATCGATGGACTCCTGTCGATGGGGTGGTGGCGCTCATGGTAGCGAGCGCCGGGTGGGACGGTACCGGCAGCGGTCAGGATCGACCGGGCCAGAACACCTCGGTGCCGGCGGCCTCGACCTCGCGCACGAGGTCGGCGTTGACGGCCGGGTCGGTGATGATCGTGTCGATCGCGGCGAGGGGCGCGACGCGGCCGAACTCCTCGCGGCCGAACTTGGTGTGGTCGGCGAGGAGGATGCTCCGGCGGGCGGACTTGATCATGGCGCTCTTCACGGCCGCCTCGGCCATGTTGTGCGTCGTGAGACCGCGCTCGGGCGTGATGCCGTTGATGCTGATGAAGGCGACGTCGACGCTGACCATGCCGATGAGCTGGTGGGTCCAGGTGCCGACACCGGCGAGCGAGTCGCTCCGGATGTTGCCGCCGAGCAGGTGCAGGTCGATCCCCGGGCGGTTCGCCACGGCCATCGCCACCGGCAGCGAGTGCGTCACGACGGTGAGTCCGCGGTCGGTGGGGAGCAGCTCGGCGAGGCAAATCGTCGAGGTGCCGGCGTCGATCATGACCGAGCCGTTCTCGGGCAGCTCGTCGAGTGCGGCCTCGGCGATGACCATCTTCTCGGTCTGGTTGATGCCCCCGCGGTCGCCGACCCCGGGGTGCAGGGTGATGCGTTCGACCGGGATCGCGCCGCCGTGGGCCCGCCGCACGAGTCCGCGTCGCTCGAGCGAGGTCAGGTCGCGGCGGATCGTCTCCGGGGTCACGGCGAGCAGTTCGGCGAGGTCCTTGACGTCGACCCGGCCGTGCGCACGCGCTTCGTCGACGATGCGCTGGTGGCGCTCTGGTGCGTACATCGTGGGCCTCGTCGTCTCGGAGCGATGGAGTCGGAACGGAACGGACATGCTCGGGCACGCGCTCGGCGGACACGAACCGATCGGTTCGGCCGCCAGACGCAAACGGGCATCTGTTTCTGCATTTTTATCCCCGGATGTGTTTGTTTGTCAACGCGGATCGGGGTATGGTGCTGCTCAGCCGCACCGGCGGGGTCCCGTCTCCGCGCCGCGCGCACCGAACGAACCACCCCACCGCAAGCGCGTGTGAGATGAAGGAGTCTCGAATGTCCGAACTGCTCGGAACCGGCGTCGGCCGCGGCGTCGCCCACGGCCACGTGCTCCGGATGGCGGACCCGCTCGGCGAGCCGTCGACCGCGGCACTCGAGGGCTCGGCGGACGACGCGAAGCAGGCCGTCGCCACGGCGCTCGCCGCCGTCGCGGACGACCTCAACAAGCGTGGGCAGCTCGCCGGTGGCGACGCCCAGGCCGTGCTCGAGGCGCAGGCGCTCATGGCGCAGGACCCGACGCTCCTCGACGACGTGCACGCCCGCATCGACGGCGGCACCAACGCCGAGCGCGCCGTGTTCGAAGCGTTCGGCCAGTTCCGCGACTTGCTCGTCCAGATGGGCGGCTACATGGGGGAGCGCGCGGCCGACCTCGACGACGTCGCCCAGCGCATCGTCGCCAAGCTCCGCGGCGTCCCGGCACCGGGCGTCCCCGAGTCGGACACCCCCTTCGTGCTCGTCGCCCGCGACCTCGCCCCGGCCGACACCGCGCTCCTCGACCTCGACAAGGTCCTCGCGCTCGTCACCCGCGACGGCGGCCCGACCTCGCACACCGCGATCCTCGCCCGCGCCAAGGGCATCACCGCGATCGTCGGTGTCACCGGTGCCGACGAGCTCACCGACGGCCTGCACGTCGTGGTGGACGCCGCCGCCGGCACCGTCGTCACCGACCCGTCCGAGTCCCTCGTGGCCGAGGTCGACCAGCGCATCGCCGACCGCCTCGCCGCGGCCGCAGCGCCCCTCACCGCCGGCACGCTCGCCGACGGCACCGCCGTGCCCCTGCTCGCGAACCTCGGCAGCCCCGCCGACGCCGCGGGCGCCGTTGCTCTCGGTGCGGAGGGCGTGGGGCTCTTCCGCACCGAGTTCCTCTTCCTCGACTCCCCGAAGGCGCCGACGGTCGAGCAGCAGACCGAGTCCTACCGGCAGCTGCTCGAGGCGTTCCCCGGGAAGAAGGTCGTGGTCCGCGCGCTCGACGCCGGCGCCGACAAGCCCCTGCCGTTCCTCACCGACAAGGACGAGGAGAACCCGGCGCTCGGTCGCCGCGGCCTCCGGGCGCTCCGGAACCACCCCGAGGTCCTCCGCGACCAGCTCACCGCGCTCGCCCAGGCGGACGCCGTGACCGAGGCCGACCTCTGGGTGATGGCCCCGATGGTCGCCGACGCCGAGGAGACCGTCTACTTCGTCGACCTCGCCCGCGAGCTCGGCATCCGCACGGCCGGCGTGATGGCCGAGGTCCCGTCGCTCGCGCTCATGGCGGAGCAGGTCTTCCAGACCGCGGACTTCGTCTCGATCGGCACGAACGACCTCACGCAGTACACGATGGCCGCCGACCGCATGCTCGGCACCGTCGCGTCCTACCAGGACCCGTGGCACCCGGCCGTCCTGCGCCTCGTCGCACAGCTCGGCAGCGCCGGCGCGGCCGCGGGCAAGCCGGTCGGCATCTGCGGCGAGGCCGCTGCCGACCCGCTCCTCGCCGTGGTGCTCGTCGGCCTCGGCGCCACCACCCTCTCCATGACCCCCGCGGCCCTGGCCGACGTGCGCGCCGAACTTGGCAGGCACACGCTCGAACAGGCCCGCGAGATGGCGACGGCAGCACTCGCTGCGAGCACGGCGGCGGCTGCCAAGTCCGCCGCGGCCGCAGCGCACGCCGCCTGAGCCGCCCCCACAGCACCAACCCCTTCCACCACCGCAGCAGCACCCCTCACAGAAAGTCACCGCACATGACAACGTCGTCCGTTGCAGCGCCCGACGCACCCGCGAAGTCGCGGGGCGGCGCACGCGTCGCCGTTCAGAAGTTCGGCACGTTCCTCTCCGGCATGGTCATGCCCAACATCGCGATCTTCATCGCGTGGGGCATCATCACCGCCTTCTTCATCGAGACCGGTTGGACGCCCGTGGGCATCCTCGGCGGGTTCGGTGAGACCGGCGGCGTCGCAAACATCGGCCTCGTCGGCCCGATCCTGACCTACCTCATCCCGCTCGCGATCGCGATCCAGGGTGGCCGGATGGTCTACGAGACCCGCGGTGCGGTGGTCGGTTCGATCATGACCATGGGCGTCATCATCGGTGCGAACGGCACCACGATGATCCTCGGCGCGATGATCTGCGGGCCGCTCGGCGCGTACCTCATCAAGCAGGTCGACAAGATCTGGGACGGCAAGATCCGCCCGGGCTTCGAGATGCTCGTCAACAACTACGCGGCCGGCATCCTCGGCTTCGGACTCGCGATGGCCGGCTTCTTCTGGCTCGCCCCGCTGTTCAAGCTCATCGCCGAGGGCCTCGGTGACGTGGTGAACTTCCTCGTCCAGCACTCCCTGCTGCCGCTCGCCAGCGTCATCATCGAGCCGGCCAAGGTGTTCTTCCTCAACAACGCCATCAACCACGGTGTGCTCGACCAGCTCGGTGCGCAGCAGGTGCAGGAGTCCGGCAAGAGCATCCTGTTCCTGCTCGAGGCGAACCCCGGCCCCGGCCTCGGCATCCTCCTCGCCTTCACCTTCTTCGGTGTCGGCATCGCCCGCTCGACCGCTCCCGGCGCGATCATCATCCAGTTCCTCGGCGGCATCCACGAGATCTACTTCCCGTACGTGCTGCAGAAGCCGGTCCTGTTCATCGCCGTCATCCTCGGTGGTGCCACGGGCGTCGCGACCAACGTCGCGTTCCACTCCGGCCTCGTCGCTCCGGCGTCCCCCGGGTCGATCTTCGCGGTGCTCGGTGCGACGGCGAAGGACAGCTTCCTCGGCGTCATCCTCTCGGTCCTCCTGTCCGCGGCGGTCTCGTTCGCGGTGGCCTCGTTCTTCCTCATCGCGACCCGCAAGCGCGACCTGGCGAACGGCGGCGGCGACATGAGCGCCGCGATGGCCAAGCTCCAGGCGAACAAGGGCCGCGACGTCAACGCCGCGACCGCCGGTCTCCTCGGCACCAACGCCCCGGCCAACAACGAAGAGGCAGCGGCGTCGGTCGGTGGCACCGCCACCGCCACCCGGGTCCAGAACCTCGTGTTCGCCTGCGACGCCGGCATGGGGTCGAGCGCGATGGGCGCCAGCGTCCTCCGGAACAAGATCAAGAAGGCCGGCATCGAGGGCGTCACGGTCTCGAACAAGGCGATCGCGAACCTGTCCGGTGACGAGGACCTCATCATCACCCAGGAGGAGCTGACGGACCGCGCCCGGCAGAAGAACCCGAACGCACAGCACGTGTCGGTCGGCAACTTCATGAACGCCCCGCAGTACGACCAGGTCGTCGAACAGCTCAAGAACCAGTAACGAAGTGCAGTATCGGAGGGGACGGGCCACGGCCCGTCCCCTCCACCACGTCCACGACGCCACGTCACGAAGCAAGGAGAACCCCGATGCCCGTCCTGCAGGAGAGCCAGATCCGGATCCACACCGAGGACACCGCACCGACCAAGTCGGAGGCGATGAAGGAGGCGGCCGAGATCCTCGAGGCTGCGGGCGCGGTCACGGGCGACTACTACCCGGCGATGCTCGAGCGCGAGAAGAGCGTCTCGACCTACATGGGGAACTTCCTCGCCATCCCGCACGGCACGAACGACGCGAAGGACGCCATCAAGTCCTCGGCCCTGTCGTTCATCCGCTACGCGACCCCGATCGACTGGGACGGCAACCCGGTGCGCTTCGTCGTGGGCATCGCCGGGGTGAACAACGAGCACCTCGACATCCTCTCCAAGATCGCGATCGTGTTCTCCGACGAGGACGAGGTCCAGAAGCTGACCGACGCGCCGGACACCGCGAGCGTCCTGTCGATCCTGGGTGAGGTCAACGAGTGAGCGAGCGCACCGCGGTCCACTTCGGCGCCGGGAACATCGGGCGCGGGTTCGTCGGCCTGCTCCTGCACGAGGCCGGGTACGAGGTCGTCTTCGCCGACGTCGCCGCGCCGCTCATCGACGCCCTGGCCGCCGCCGACTCGTACACCGTGCACGAGGTCGGGGCGAACGCGCGCGACCACGAGGTCACCGGGTTCCGGGCACTGAACAGCGCGCAGGACGAAGCGGGTGTCGTCGCGGAGATCGCGGCCGCCGAGATCGTCACGTGCGCCGTCGGACCGAACGTCCTCAAGTTCATCGCCCCGGTCATCGCCGCGGGTCTGCAGGCCCGCCCGGCCGACGCCGCTCCGCTCGCCGTGATGGCGTGCGAGAACGCGCTCAACGCCACCGACCGCCTCCGCGGGTTCATCGCCGACGCCCTGCCGTCCGACGTCCGTGACCAGACGCTCGCCAAGGCGGTCTTCGCCAACACCGCGGTGGACCGGATCGTCCCGGCCCAGCCCGAGGGCGCCGGTCTCGACGTCACGGTGGAGACCTACTTCGAGTGGGCCATCGACCGCACGCCGTTCGGCGGCGCCGAGCCGGAACTCCCCGGCGCGCACTACGTCGACGGCCTCGCCGCGTCCATCGAGCGCAAGCTCTTCACCGTGAACACCGGCCACGCCACCGTCGCGTACCACGGCTTCCTCGCCGGCGCCGACAAGATCTCGGACGCGATCGCGATCCCGGCCGTCCGTTCCGAACTGGAGTCGGTGCTCGCCGAGACGAGCGACCTGCTGGTCCGTCGCCACGAGCTCGACCCCGAGGTGCACCGCGCGTACGTGCAGGCGATCATCGGTCGGTTCGAGAACCCGCACCTGCCCGACACCGTGACGCGGGTCGGTCGGCAGCCGCTCCGGAAGCTGTCCCGCGACGAGCGCTTCGTCTCGCCCGCGGCCGCCCTCGCCGAGGACGGCACGGAGCCGACGGCGCTCCTCGACGCGATGGGCGCCGCGCTCCGCTTCGACGTCGCGGACGACGAGCAGAGCGTCGAGCTGCAGGCACTCCTCGCCTCCGATGCGTCCGACGGGTCCGTCGTGACGACGATCACCGGGCTCGACGAGCAGCACCCGCTGCACGCCGCCTTCGCCGACCGGGTGCGCGCCGCGCGCGCCTGACACCGGGTGCGGACTGACGGTCCGTCGGACGGGAGGCGCGGTGCCAGCTGGCACCGCGCCTCCCGTCCGTCTCTGGTTCCCGCTCTGCCAGCGCGCGTAGCGTCGACGGCATGAGCAAGCACTGGGTTGCGCCGCGGTTCGGCGGGAGCGAAGTCCTCGAGTTCGTCGACACCGAGGTCCCGGCCCCCGGCCCCGGCGAGGTCACCATCGACGTCCGGGCCGCCGGCATGAACCCCGCCGACACGAAGCACACCCGGCAGGGCGACCCGTCCGACCTGCCGATCCCGATCGGCTACGAGGTCGCTGGCGTCCTCAGCGCCGTCGGCCCGGACACCGCGATCGCCTCGGGCGGAGGAGCGGTCGGGGACGAGGTCCTCGCCTTCCGCGTCGCCGGAGGGTGGGCGGAGCGGATCACGGTCCCCGCCGCCGACGTCTTCGCCAAGCCCGCCTCGCTCTCCTTCCCCGAGGCGGCGAACCTCCTGCTCGCCGCGGCCACCGCCGCCGACATGATCCGCGTCACCCGGGCCGAGGGCCGGGACACCATCGTCGTGCACGGGGCCTCGGGAGCGGTGGGCGTCAGCCTCCTCCAGCTACTCCGCCCGCTGGGCGCGCGGCTCATCGGCACGTCGTCCGAACGGAACGCCGAGACCGTCCGACGCTTCGGTGGCGAGTGGGTCGCGTACGGCGACGGTCTGGAGGCGCGGATCCGGGAACTCGCACCGTCCGGTGTCGACGTGGCACTGGACTGCGTCGGCACCGACGAGGCCGTCGACGTGTCGCTCGCGCTGGTCGCCGACCGGGACCGCATCGTGACGATCGCGGCGCAGGGTCGCGCCGCGCGTGACGGCTTCCGTGCCGTCGGCGGCGGGCAGCCCGAGAGCAAGGCGTTCCGGGACTCGGTCCGGCAGCGGCTGATCGACCTCGCCGGGGCGGGGCAGCTCGAGGTGCCGGTCGCCCGCACGTTCCCGCTGGCCGAGGCGAAGGCGGCGGCGGAGCTGCTCGAGTCGCAGCACCCTGGTGGGAAGCTCGCGCTCATCCCCTGAGCGGTCCGGGGTCACACGGTGACGGGTCCCCGCGCATTCTGGTTGAATCTGGGTCGCACTCAGCATTCACACACCACGAGGGGGATCCAGTGAGCGACCAGTACCCGAACCAGAACCCGTACGGGCAGCAGCCCGACGGCGGGCAGCAGCCGTACGGGCAGCAGCCGTACGGGCAGCAGCCGTACGGCCAGACGCCGCAGTACGGCCAGCCGGCGCCGACCGGTCCGAACGGGGAGCCGCCCCTCTGGGCCCCGTGGTACGGGATCTCGTTCGGCAACGCGATCAAGCGGTTCTTCGGCAAGTACGCCCGGTTCGACGGGCGCGCCAGCCGGAGCGAGTTCTGGTGGTGGTACCTCGCCAACTTCATCGTGTACGCCGTCCTCTACACGATCCTCGGCATCGGCGGAGCCGTCTCGGAGCACCGCACGGTGTCGACCGGGTACTCCTCGGCGTCCGTCATCGAGAGCCCGTCGCCGCTGTACGTCATCGGTGGGATCCTGCTCGTGGTCTGGAGCCTCGCGATCCTCGTGCCGTCCATCGCCCTCGCGTGGCGACGACTGCACGACGGGAACTTCGCCGGTCCGTTCTTCTTCCTCGGCTTCATCCCGTTCGTCGGCGGGATCATCCTGCTCGTGATGTACCTGCTCCCCTCGAAGCCCGAGGGTGCGCGGTTCGACCAGCCGCAGCGCGTCTGACCACCGGCACCACGACGAAGCGGCCCTCCCCGACAGGGGAGGGCCGCTTCGTGTCGGTCCTGGGGCGCTCAGACCACCCGGAGGCGGGAGAGCGAGCCGTCCACGACGAGGTCCCGCACCGTGACGGACGGATCGGCCGTCTGGAACCGGAGCGCGCCTCCTGGCTGGTCGAACCAGGGCTGCACGAACCGGACCGTGACGAGGAACGGTCGCTCCACGAGGTAGCGGTGCGTCTCGGGTGCCTGCGACACGTGCGGCGGCAGCGATCGCTGCGGCAGCGGGGTGTCGAGGGGGTGCAGCAGGTAGCCGTCGGGGCCACCGGTGCGGTCCACCGGGACGCCGGCCGGGATCTGGATCGTGAGGCCCTGCTCGCCGGCCTGGGCGACCTGCTGCGCGAGCTGCGGGTACGTCGACGCCGCGCGGTCGCGGAGCCCGTCGAGCTCGTACCGGGGGATGTCCCGGGGCGCGGGGAACGGGCGGTTGAGGAAGCGCCGCAGCATCTCGACGGCGTCCTCTTCGCCGCGGGCCGTCGCGAGCCGGCGAGCGGTGCCGTAGTCGACGACCTCGAGCGCGAAGTCGCCCTGCTCGGTCGGCACGATGCGGAGCGCGCCTTCCACGGGCGGCTCGTGCAGGGTCTCTCCGGGGAGCTGCACGTACCGGATCGTGTAGCCGAGCTGGTCGAGGATGGGGCGGGTGTCCGCGAACGTCATGGCGGGGAGCCTATCGGCCCGACCTAGGCCTTTCCTCGCATGATCGCCTGCTTGACCTCCGAGATCGCCTTCGTCACCTGGATGCCGCGCGGGCAGGCGTCGGTGCAGTTGAAGGTGGTGCGGCAACGCCACACGCCTTCCTTGTCGTTGAGGATGTCGAGGCGCACGTTCGCGGCGTCGTCGCGCGAGTCGAAGATGAAGCGGTGCGCGTTGACGATCGCGGCCGGGCCGAAGTACTGCCCGTCGGTCCAGAACACCGGGCAGGACGACGTGCACGCGGCGCAGAGGATGCACTTCGTGGTGTCGTCGAAGCGGGCGCGGTCGGCGACGGACTGGACGCGCTCCTTGCCCTTCTCGGGGACGGAGTTGGCCTGGAGGAACGGCTGGACCTCGCGGAAGGACTTGAAGAAGGGCTCCATGTCGACGACGAGGTCCTTCTCGAGCGGCAGGCCCTTGATCGCCTCGACGTAGATCGGCTTCGAGACGTCGAGGTCCTTGATGAGGGTCTTGCACGCCAGCCGGTTGCGCCCGTTGATGCGCATCGCGTCGGACCCGCACACGCCGTGCGCGCAGGAGCGCCGGAAGGTCAGGGACCCGTCCTGCTCCCACTTGATCTTGTGCAGGGCGTCGAGGATGCGGTCGGTCGGCAGCATCATGACGTCGAAGTCCTGCCAGCGCGGCTCGTCGTCGACGTCCGGGTCGAAGCGCCGGACGATCAACGTGACCGGGAACGATCCGGGAGGGGCGTCCTGCACGGTGTCGGTGCGGGGTGCGTCGGAGACCAGGGTGTCGGTCATCTCAGTACTTCCTCTCCATCGGCTGGTACCGCGTCACGACGACTGGCTTCCAGTCGAGGGTGATGTGGTCGTCGGCGAGTGACGAGTGCGGATCGCCCGTCAGGTACGCCATGGTGTGCTGCATGTAGTTCTCGTCGTCGCGCTTCGGGAAGTCGTCGCGCATGTGGCCGCCGCGGGACTCCTTGCGGTTCCGGGCGGAGTAGACGACGACCTCGGCGAGGTCGAGCAGGAACCCGAGCTCGACGGCTTCGAGCAGGTCGGTGTTGAACCGCTTGCCCTTGTCCTGCACGGAGACCTGCAGGAAGCGGTTCCGGAGCGAGTGGATCGTCTCGGTGACGCGGGCGAGGGACTCGTCGGTGCGGAAGACCTGCGCGTTCTTGTCCATCTCGTCCTGCAGTTCCTTGCGGAGGACGGCGATGCGCTCGGTGCCGGTGGAGGCGCGGAGCTGGTCGAGCATGTCGCGGACGGCCGCCTCGGGGTGCTCGGGGAGCGGGAGGAACTCGGCCGTCTTGACCCACTCGGCGGCGTTGTTGCCGGAGCGCTTGCCGAAGACGTTGATGTCGAGGAGCGAGTTGGTGCCGAGTCGGTTCGAGCCGTGCACGGACACGCAGGCGCACTCGCCGGCCGCGTACAACCCGGGGACGACGCGGGTGTTGTCGTACAGGACCTCGGCGTCGGTGTTCGTCGGGATGCCGCCCATCGCGTAGTGCGCGGTCGGCATCACCGGGACGGGCTCGACGACCGGGTCGACACCGAGGTAGGTGCGGGCGAACTCGGTGATGTCCGGGAGCTTGGTCTCGAGGACCTCGGCACCGAGGTGCGTGCAGTCGAGCAGCACGTAGTCCTTGTTGGGGCCGGCACCCCGGCCCTCGGCCACTTCCTGCACCATGCACCGGGCGACGATGTCGCGGGGGGCGAGGTCCTTGATCGTGGGGGCGTAGCGCTCCATGAACCGTTCGCCCGAGGCGTTGCGGAGGATCGCGCCTTCACCGCGGGCGCCCTCGGTCAGGAGGATGCCGAGCCCGGCGAGCCCGGTCGGGTGGAACTGGAAGAACTCCATGTCCTCGAGCGGGAGACCCGTGCGCCACACGATGCCGACGCCGTCGCCGGTCAGGGTGTGCGCGTTCGAGGTGGTCTTGTACATCTTGCCGAAGCCGCCGGTCGCGAAGATCATCGCCTTCGCGTGGAACACGTGCAGGTCACCGGTGGCGAGCTCGAACGCGACGACGCCGGCGGGCTGCTTGCGGGTGACCCCGTCGTCCCCGACGACGTCGACCATGATGAGGTCGAGCGCGTAGAACTCGTTGTGGAACTCGACGCCGAGCTTCACGCAGTTCTGGAACAGCGTCTGCAGGATCATGTGGCCGGTGCGGTCGGCGGCGTAGCAGGCCCGGCGGACCGGGGCCTTGCCGTGGTCGCGGGTGTGGCCGCCGAAACGCCGCTGGTCGATCTTGCCCTCTGGTGTGCGGTTGAACGGCAGGCCCATGTTCTCGAGGTCGATGACGGCGTCGATCGCCTCCTTCGCGAGGATCTCGGCGGCGTCCTGGTCCACCAGGTAGTCGCCGCCCTTGATCGTGTCGAAGGTGTGCCACTCCCACGAGTCCTCTTCGACGTTCGCCAGCGCCGCAGCCATGCCGCCCTGCGCCGCACCGGTGTGCGAGCGGGTCGGGTAGAGCTTCGAGATGACGGCCGTCTTCGCCTTCGGTCCGGCCTCGATGGCGGCACGCATGCCGGCCCCGCCCGCGCCGATGATGACGATGTCGTACTGGTGGTGGTGAACGGTGGTCTCGGTCACTGGGGCCTTTCAGGAGTGGGTGGCACGCCGGCAGGGGTGCGCCGGGCGGCGGTGTGCTGAGGGCGCGGCGGCTACTGGGCCGGGCAGAACGACGGCAGGTCCGCGGCGGCGGCACCGGCGGGGCACGGGTCGAACGTCCAGCAGACCAGGAGCCCGAGGACGACGAGCACGACGCACGCGATGAGGACCGCGACGAGCAGGGTCTTCCGGATGCCGGGCTTCGACACGTAGTCGTTGATGATCGTCCGCATGCCGTTCGAGCCGTGGACGAGCGCGAGGACGAGCATGAGCGAGTCCCACACCTGCCAGAACGGCGAGGCCCACTTGCCGGCCACGAACGCGAAGTCGATCTGCTTGACGCCCTCGCCCGCCACCATGTTGACGAAGAGGTGCCCGAAGATCAGCACGACGAGCAGGACGCCCGATCCGCGCATGTAGATCCAGCCCCACTTCTCCCAGTTGGTCGTGCGGCGGGCTGCTGCTGCCGAGCGCGGCGGCTCGATGGTCTGCGTGGTCATCTTCAGTACCCCTAGTTGAAGTCCGCGACGAGGTTCATGAGCTGGCGCGGCAGGAAGCCGGCGATGGCGACGACCCAGAGGACCATCACGATCCAGAACATGGCCCGCTGGTACTTCGGGCCCTTCGACCAGAAGTCGATGAGGATGATGCGCAGCCCGTTGAAGGCGTGGAAGACGATCGCCATGACGAGGGCGATCTCACCGAGGTTCATGATCGGCGTCTTGTAGGTGCCGATGACCGCGTTGTACGCCTCCGGTGAGAGCCGGACGAGCGCCGTGTCGAGGATGTGCACCAGCAGGAAGAAGTAGATCGCGACACCGGTGATGCGGTGCAGGACCCAGGACCACATGCCGGTGGAGCCCCGGTAGAGCGTCCCCTGTGGTGTCCGAGAAGCGCGTGGCGCCTCGATCGTCACCTGTGGCACGGCGGTCGCCGTACCCCCTCCGGTCTGCTCGGCCATGAGCTCGTCCTCCCATAGGACGGGCTCGCCCGATCGGCGAGCCCTTGCCGTTCGTGTTCGTGTCGGAACAGGACCATCCTATGCGCGTGCGCTGACCTTCTCGTGCCACCCGGCCCTGGCACCCCGTGCCGTGGCGGGCGGCGCGCCGATCGTCCGGGCCGTGTCGTGGTGCGCGAGGAGCTGGTCGCCGATCGCCTCCCACGTCGTCCCCTCCACCCGCAGGCGTCCGGCGGACCCCATCCGCTCGGCGAGTGCGCGGTCGTGGTGCAGGCGGAGGACCGCGCGGCGGAGGGCCTGCGGCGCGTCCGGGTCGTACAGCTCGCCGTCCAGCCCGGGAGCGACGAGGTCGAGCGGTCCGCCCGACGCCGGGGCGATGACCGGCAGGCCGCTCGCGTGCGCCTCCTGCAGGGTCTGGCCGAACGTCTCCGCCGGACCCGTGTGGACGAACAGGTCCAGGGACGCGTAGGCATCGGCCAGTGCGTCGCCGCGAAGCGGACCGGTGAACGTGGCGTCGAGGTGCCGGAACCGTCGTTCGAGCACCGGCCTGGAGGGACCCCCTCCTGCGACCACGACCCGGATGCCCGGGATGCCACCGAGTTCCGCGAGCCGCTCGACCTCCTTCTCCGGTGCCAGCCGACCCACGTACCCCACGATGGTCTCGCCGCCCGGCGCGATGCGCCGTCGCAGCGCGCGGACGTGCGCCGAGGCGCGCCGGTCCGGGTGGAACAGCTCGGTGTCGACACCACGGCCCCAGCGCGCGACCCGGGGCACGCCGTCCTCCGCGAGCATCGCGGCCGTCGCGGACGACGGCGCGAGCGTCAACGAGGCGCCCGCGTGGATGCGCCCGAGGATCCGGCGCACCAACGGGACGGTCGCGGTCAGGCCGTTGCGGCGGGCGAACCCGGCCACGTCGGTCTGGAAGACGGCGACGGAGGGGATGCCGAGCCTCCCGGCTGCCGTGATCGCGCGCCCACCCAACAGGAACGGACTCGCCGCGTGGAGCACGTCCGCGCCGGAGGCGGCGAGGATCGTGTCGAGCACCGGGTGGGGGAGCGCGACCGGGAACTGCCGGTAGGCGACGGCGGGGACGCGGTGGACGTCGAAGGAGCGGTAGCGCTCCACCTCGGTGCGCGAGCGGAACTGGGCGATGCCGGGGGTGTCCGGTGCGATGACGACCGCGCGGTGACCGCGGCGCTCCAGGTGGTCGAGGACCGCCAGGACACTGGTGGTCACGCCGTTGAGGGTGGGCAGGAAGCTCTCGGTCACGACGGCGACGGTCCGTTGGGACGTGCCCCGCTCCACGCTGCGTGCGCTCATGGTGCTGCCCATGGTCCGCGGACGGTGTGACCGGGCGGGGCGGTCCGCGTGAACGCCCGGCAGGCGGGTGGTGAACGAACGGACGGGAGGCGCGGCTCGGCTCCGGCGGGCGGGCGGCGGTCGGCATCGGGCCGGCGCACGGACGCGCGCGAGCGTGCGGCCGCGGCCGACGGTGTGCGGGGTCCCGCACCGGTCGTGCGGGGAACGTGCGGACCACGCCCAGGTCGCGCCGGGCGGCACCGGTACGGTGAGCGGGTGGCAGACGCACTCGAGGACTTCTACGCGATCATCCCCGCCGGCGGCATCGGATCGCGGCTGTGGCCGTTGTCGCGTGCGGACGCGCCCAAGTTCCTGCACGACCTGACCGGATCCGGCACCTCGCTGCTCCGGCAGACGTGGGACCGGCTCGCGCCGCTCGCCGGCGACCAACGGATCATGGTCGTCACCGGCCGCGCGCACCGTCTGGCCGTCGAAGCGCAGCTCCCCGGGGTCGAGGACCACAACGTCGTGCTCGAGAGCGAGCCGAAGGACTCCACGGCCGCCGTCGGTCTCGCCGCCGCGATCCTCCGTCGCCGCGAACCCGACGTCGTCATCGGGTCCTTCGCCGCGGACCACGTCATCGGCGACGCCCGCGGCTTCCGCCGGTCGGTGCGCGAGGCCGTGGTCGCGGCCCGCGCCGGGTACATCACCACCATCGGCATCACCCCCACCGAGCCCGCGATCGGGTTCGGCTACATCCACGCGGACGGGGTCGCGCTCGGCATCGAGGGCGCGGCGAACGTGCACTCGGTGAAGTCCTTCGTCGAGAAGCCGGACCTCGAGACCGCGACCGAATACCTCGAGGACGGCTCCTACCTCTGGAACGCGGGCATGTTCATCGCCCGCGCCGACGTCCTGCTCGAGGAGATCGGTCGCACCAAGCCGGAACTCCTCGCCGGGCTCGAGGAGCTCGCCGATGCCTGGGACACCTCGGCGCGCGGTGCTGTCGTGGACGCGGTCTGGCCGACGCTCGAGAAGATCGCGATCGACTACACCGTCGCCGAGCCCGCTGCCGCAGCAGGGCGCATGGCCGTGGTCCCCGGCGACTTCGACTGGGACGACGTCGGCGACTTCGCGTCGCTCGCGAAGCTGCAGTCAGGCGGGCGGGCGAACAACCTCGCCGTGCTCGGTGACGGGGCGCGCATCCTCGCGGACTCGTCGAGCGGCATCGTCGTCGCGCACAGCCAGCGGCTCATCTCGCTCATCGGAGTGGAGGACATCGTCGTGGTGGACACCCCCGACGTCCTGCTCGTGACCACGAGCGCGCACGCGCAGCGCGTGAAGAGCGTGGTGGACGCGCTGAAGATCAGCGGTCGCGGCGACGTGCTCTGAGGGGCCGCGCGGCGCTTCGCCTTGGGCGCAGCGCCGGAGAGTGACATGCCCACCACGAACATCGTGGCGCACTCGTACGGCACCACGGCCGCTGCAGTGGCGCTCTCCACGACCGGCGCGCACGTGGACCGCTTCGTCGCGCTGGGGTCCGCGGGCATGCCGAACGCCGTGGACTCAGCGGGGAAGCTGCACGCCGAGCACGTGTACGTCGGACAGGCGCGGAACGTCCTGCCGGACGAAGCCGGTCAGGGCGACCAACTGGCAGCACTCGGTCGGACCGCGCCAGGTCACCACGTCGACCCGGCCACGAAGGTCTTCGGCGCAACCACCTTCGGCACGGACACCAATGCGGCGGATGCCGCGGAGCAACGGCCAGTGCTCAACCACGACCCGCTCACGAGCGATGGGTCCGGCTACCTGGACGCGGACACGGAGTCCGTCTACCACGTGGGCCGGGTGACCACCGGTCACGACAGCGACGCCACCCCGTTCCGCCCCAAGCCGCCGACCGATCGAGACAGGGCACTCCTCGATCGGCTCGACCCCCTGATCGGAGAACGATGACCGGCAGCCACCGGAACCCAGCTCGACGAGCCATCCTGACCCTGCTCGCTGTCACGGCCCTCGCCGCCGTGCTCGCGGGCTGTGTCCGGCACGAACCGGACGCAGGAGCAACACGAGGAACGGAGCCACCCGTGGACGCGGAGACCGCGAAGCAGCAGATGATCGACGCCGTCGATGACGCCACCGGGCGTCTCGGCGGCGATTGGAAGGCCCGCACCGGGCCGGACGCGCCTGAAGGTTGCACGCTCGCGAGTGGCGAGCGGGGTGCCCATTGGCGGTACCTGACGGGGAGCACGCTCGAGGGAACTCCCGAGGATGACGCCGCTCGCATGGCGGCTCACTGGCGGTCGCAGGGGATGAGCATCGTCGAGCGTGATTCGAGCGACGGTCCGGCGATCGTCGGCAGTGGGGGCGGGAAGATCGCGTCCATCAGTTTCTACGCGTACTCGGGCAACTACACGGTCCAGGCGGTGTCGCTGTGCTTCCCGGGTGACGCCGACGACCTCTCCCCGACCGACGACGAGTGACGCTTCCGTGCACGGAGCCCGCCACGATCGCTCCGGCTGTAGCGCTCCACCACGAAAAGCGCTTGACGTACCCCGAACTGGGGGTACGCCCGTGACTTCCCGTTACGGGCGCGTTACGGCGCGGTCGCGATCCCGTAACTGATCCACAGTCCCCTCAAAGGTCGTCCTGCACCGGCCAGGCGGTCGTGTACTGTCGCCACGATCGCCCGGAACGCACGTGGTCCGGGCACGCTCCCCGGAGGAACCCACCCGTGACATCTCGTACCCGTCAGGTCCTGCTGAGCACGCTCGCGCTCGCCGGCACCGTCGCCGTCCTCGCCGGTTGCTCGGCCGCCCCGTCCGACAACGCCTCGGCCAACAAGACCAGCTTCCGCCCCTGCATGGTCTCCGACGCCGGTGGGTTCGACGACAAGTCGTTCAACCAGCTCGGGTTCGAGGGCATGAAGGACGCAGCGTCCGACCTCGGTGCCACGTACAAGTCGGCGGAGTCCAAGGACGCCACCGTCTACGACTCGAACATCGAGCAGCTCGTCGGCCAGAACTGCAACCTCATCGTCACCGTCGGCTTCAACCTCGCCGACGCCACGAAGAAGCAGGCCGCAGCGAACCCCGACACCAACTTCGCGATCATCGACGACAACTCGATCGACGCGAAGAACGTCAAGCCGATCACCTTCGACACCTCGCAGGCGGCGTTCCTCGCCGGCTACGCGGCCGCCTCGTACTCGAAGAGCGGCGTCGTCGGCACCTTCGGCGGCATGCAGATCCCGACCGTCACCATCTTCATGGACGGCTTCGCGGACGGCGTGAAGTACTACAACGAGCAGAAGTCGAAGAACGTCAAGGTCGTCGGCTGGGACGTCGCGAGCCAGAAGGGCTCCTTCACGGGCGGCTTCGAGGCCGGCACCCAGGCCAAGGCCGTCGCGCAGACCCTCATCGACCAGGACGCCGACGTGATCCTGCCCGTCGGCGGACCGATCTACCAGTCGGCTGCCGAAGCGATCAAGGACGCCGACAACGGCTCCGTCCTCATCGGCGCGGACAGCGACCTCTACGAGGCCGACCCCCGCTACAAGGACATCGCGTTCACGTCCGTCGAGAAGGGCATGCGCCCCGCCACGAAGGACGTCGTCGAGCAGGCCGCCGCGAAGAAGTTCTCCAACGAGCCGTACGTCGGCACGCTGAAGAACGACGGCGTCGGCATCGCGCCGTTCCACGACTACGCCAGCAAGGTCGACAAGGGCCTGACGAAGGAGCTCGACACGATCAAGTCGGGCATCATCGACGGCTCCATCAAGGTCGAGACCAAGGCGACCGTCAAGTAGTCCGGTCGACGCGGGCGGGGGAACCTCCTCCGCCCGCGTTGCCGTGCCCCGACAACAGGAACAGACTCAGAAACATGAAGCTCGAACTCCGTGGCATCACGAAGCGGTTCGGCCCCCTCGTCGCCAACGACCACATCTCGCTCACCGTCGAGCCGGGTGAGGTCCACTGCCTCCTCGGAGAGAACGGCGCCGGCAAGTCGACCCTGATGAACGTCCTCTACGGCCTGTACCAGGCGGACGAGGGCGAGATCCTCCTGGACGACGTCGTCCAGGACTTCGACGGCCCCGGTGACGCCATGCGCGCCGGCATCGGCATGGTGCACCAGCACTTCATGCTCGTGCCGGTGTTCACCGTCGCCGAGAACGTCATGCTCGGCCAGGAGGAGACGTCGTTCGGCGGTCGGCTCGACCTCGCCGGCGCCCGCAAGCGCGTGCGGGAGATCTCCGAGCGCTTCGGGTTCGACGTCGACCCGGACGCCAAGGTCGAGGACCTGCCCGTCGGCGTGCAGCAGCGGGTCGAGATCATCAAGGCGCTCTCCCGTGACGCCTCGGTCCTCGTGTTCGACGAGCCCACGGCCGTCCTCACCCCGCAGGAGACCGACGAGCTGATGGGCATCATGCGGCAGCTCCGCGAAGCGGGCACCGCGATCGTCTTCATCACCCACAAGCTCCGCGAGGTCCGCGAGGTCGCCGACCGCATCACGGTCATCCGGCTGGGCAAGGTCGTCGGCGAGGCATCGCCCACCGCGACGAACAACGAACTCGCCGCCCTCATGGTCGGCCGTGCCGTCTCGCTCGTCGTCGACAAGACGCCGGCCACCGGCGGCGCGGACGCCCTCGTCGTCGAGGGACTCACCGTCACCGACCCGAACGGCATCGTGCTCGTCGACGACGTCTCGTTCACGGTCCGCCGTGGCGAGGTCCTCGCCATCGCGGGCGTCCAGGGCAACGGCCAGACCGAGCTGACCGAGGCGATCCTGGGCCTCGAGCCCGTGCACGGCGGCCGCGTCGTCCTGGACGGCAAGGAACTCACCGGGCGCAGCGTCAAGCAGATCCTCGACGCGGGCGTCGGCTTCGTGCCGGAGGACCGCAAGGAGGACGGGCTCGTCGGCGAGTTCACCATCGCCGAGAACCTCATGCTCGACCGTGCCGACCACGCCGAGTTCGTCCGCGCCGGCACGATCCGGTCGGCCGAGCGCGACGCGTTCGCCGACGAGAAGATCGCCGAGTTCGACATCCGCACCCCTGGTCGCACCACGGCCGCGGGACGCCTGTCGGGCGGCAACCAGCAGAAGATCGTCCTCGCCCGCGAGCTGAGCCGCGACCTCCGGCTCTTCGTCGCGGCGCAGCCGACCCGCGGCATCGACGTCGGGTCGATCGAGTTCGTGCACAAGCGCATCGTCGCCACCCGCGACACCGGCGTCCCGGTCATCGTCGTCTCCACGGAGCTCGACGAGGTCGCGGCGCTCGCCGACCGGATCGCCGTGATGTACCGCGGCGGGATCGTCGGCATCGTCCCCGCGGACACCCCGCGCGACGTCCTCGGCCTCATGATGGCCGGGGAGCTTCCAGAAGGAACGGAGCTGGCAGCGTGAGCACCCCCACGCCAGACGACACCCAGCCGGGTACCGACCCGCAGACCACCGCGCCGACGGAGGCGCCCACCGACGACCGCCTGCAGGACGTCGAGGCCACCCCGCACCTCATGACGGACTCCGCCGCGGACACCGAACGCCGGAACAGCGGCGACCGGTGGCAGGCCGCCCTGCACGGCATCGTCAACGGTTCCGCCCTCGTGACGGTCCTCGCCGTGGTGCTCGCGCTCGTCGCGTGCGGCATCCTCATCGCGCTCACCGACGAGAACGTGCGCGCAGCCGCCGGGTACTTCTTCGCCCGACCGACCGACACCCTCCGGGCGGTCGGCACGGCGGTCGGCGGGTCCTACGCCTCGCTGTTCGAGGGCTCCGTGTTCAACTTCGGCGCGACGAGCTTCCAACAGGCCATCGTCCCGCTGACCCGCTCGATCGACTACGCCGTCCCGCTCATCGCGGCCGGCCTCGGCATCGCCCTGTCGTTCCGGGCGGGCCTGTTCAACATCGGCGGCCAGGGACAGATCCTCATCGGCGCCGCTGCGGCCGGCTGGGTCGGCTTCTCGTTCGACGGCCCCGCCTGGATCCACATCCCGCTCACGATCGTCGCCGGCATCGTCGGCGGCGCGGTGTGGGCCGGCATCGTCGGCGTCCTCAAGGCCCGGACCGGCGCCAACGAGGTCGTCCTGACGATCATGCTCAACTACGTCGCGCTGTACCTGGTGAGCTACCTGCTCCGCACCCCTGGGCTGCTGCAGGCGCCGGGCAGCACGAACCCGATCTCGCCCGCCACGAAGGACAGCGCGGTGCTGCCGCCCCTGTTCGGCGTGCGCTACGGCATCGACCTCGGGTTCATCGTGGCGATCATCGCGGTCGTCGTCGTGTGGTGGCTCGTCAACAAGTCGTCGCTCGGCTTCCGGTTCCGCACCATCGGTGAGAACCCGCGCGCGGCCCGCGTCGCCGGCATGAGCGTGCCGTCGCTGACGATCTGGGTGCTCGTCATCTCCGGTGCGCTCGTCGGGATCGCCGGCGCCTACCAGGTGCAGGGCGCTGTCACGACCGGGTTCACCTCGGGCATCGACGCCGGCATCGGTTTCGACGCGATCACGGTGGCGCTCCTCGGGCGCTCGAAGCCGTGGGGCGTGTTCTGGGCGGCGATCCTGTTCGGCGTGCTGAAGAACGGCGGCTACGCCATGCAGGCCGCCAACGGCATCCCGATCGACATCGTGGGCGTCATCCAGGCCCTCATCGTCCTCTTCATCGCGGCTCCGCCGCTCGTCCGCGCGATCTTCCGGATCCCGCAGCCGGGCGCCCGTCGTCGCGTCAGCACGAAGCCGAGCAAGAAGGCGGTCGCCGCGTGAGCACCATCAGCCCCACCGCGGCCGGCGTGTCGCCCCTGGCCACCCGTCCGATCGAGACCACCCGCAGCTGGAAGCTCGCGATCGGGTACGGCGTGTTCACGGTCCTCGCGCTCGTGCTGTTCGCGCTGCTCCCGCGCACCGGCACGACCACCTTCCGGCTCGCGAACGCCGGGGACTTCTTCGCGCTCCCCGACGTGCTGCTCCCGGCGGTCGCCACCGGGATCGTCGTCGTCGTCCTGCTGGCGCTCCTGACCGTGTACGCCGTCATCGAGACGCGGGCACTCCGCCGCGTGCCGATGTGGGTGACGGCGGTCTTCGCGGTCGTCTTCGTCATCGGGTTCCTCACCTGGGCCGCCGCCGGCAAGTCGCTGCCCATCCCGGGTCTGCTGCTCGGTGCCCTGAGCCTCAGCGTCCCGCTGGTGTTCGGTGCCCTCGGTGGCGTCATCTCGGAGCGCGTCGGCGTCGTGAACATCGCGATCGAGGGACAGTTCCTCGCCGGTGCGTTCAGCTCGGCGATGGTCGCGTCGATCACCGGTTCGCCGTGGGTCGGACTCGTCGCCGCACTGATCGCCGGCATGCTCGTGTCGTTCATCCTCGCCGCGTTCAGCATCAAGTACCTCGTCGACCAGGTCATCGTCGGTGTCGTCATCAACGCGTTCATCTCCGGCCTGACCGGCTTCCTGTACTCGCAGGTCCTGTCGCCGAACGAGACGACGCTCAACATCGGCATCCGCTTCCCGATCATCCCGATCCCGGTGCTGCACCAGATCCCGGTCATCGGCCCGGTCTTCTTCGAGCAGCGCGTCACCGTCTACCTGGCGTACGTCGCGGTCGCGGTCGTCACCTTCGCGCTGTTCAAGACCCGCTGGGGCCTCCGCCTCCGCGCGGTCGGTGAGCACCCGCAGGCCGCGGACACCGTCGGCATCAACGTCAGCCGGACGCGCTTCTGGAACGTGGCACTCGCGGGCGCGATCGCCGGCCTCGGTGGCGCGTACTTCACGCTCGACGCGGTCGGCCCGTTCACGAAGGACATGACGGCGGGCGCGGGCTACATCGCGCTGGCCGCCGTGATCTTCGGGCGGTGGGACCCGATCCGCGCGACCCTCGCGGCGCTGCTGTTCGGCTTCGCGTCGAACCTGCAGAACACGCTCGGCGCGATCAACTCGCCCGTCCCGAGCGAGTTCCTGCTCATGCTGCCCTACGTGGTGACGATCTTCGCGGTGGCCGGCCTGGTCGGGCAGTCGCGTGGTCCGGCCGCGTCCGGCAAGCCGTACATCAAGAGCTAGCCGGGAGGCGCGGCACATGACCCACACGAACGCCCAGGGTGACCAGGTGGTCGCCGCCACCGCCCCTTCGGACGCAGCCCCGCGCCTCCAGTCCGACGACGTGGACTGGACCGCCTTGCGGACCGCAGCGACCGCCGCGATGCGGCACGCCTACGCGCCGTACTCGTCGTTCCCGGTGGGCGCGGCGGCGCTGACCGTCGACGGACGGATCGTGTCCGGCTGCAACGTCGAGAACGCGTCGTACGGGGTGACGCTCTGCGCCGAGTGCTCGCTCGTGTCGCAGCTGCACATGACGGGCGGCGGCAAGCTCGTCGCGTTCACGTGCGTCGACGGCGACGGCGCGACCCTCATGCCGTGCGGGCGCTGCCGGCAGCTGCTGTTCGAGCACTCGACCGAGGGCATGCTCCTCGAGACCGTGTCGGGCATCCGCACCATCGACGAGGTCCTGCCCGACGCCTTCGGGCCCCGGACCCTCGCCACCTACCAGCAGGAGCACTGATCCCCATGGCCGTCGAGCCGTTCGACACCGTCGACCTCATCCGCACGAAGCGCTCCGGTGGCGCCCTGAGCACCGCCGAGGTCGACTGGCTCGTCGACGCGTACACGCGCGGCTACGTCGAGGACCCGCAGATGGCGGCGATGGCGATGGCGATCTTCCTCAACGGGATGGAGCGGCGGGAGATCAAGGACCTCACGCTCGCGATGATCGCGTCGGGGGAGCGGATGTCGTTCGGCTCGCTCGGCAAGACCACGGTCGACAAGCACTCGACGGGCGGGGTCGGCGACAAGATCACCCTGCCGTTGGCGCCCCTCGTCGCGTCGTTCGGCGTCGCGGTGCCGCAGCTGTCCGGTCGCGGCCTCGGCCACACCGGCGGCACGCTCGACAAGCTCGAGTCGATCCCCGGGTGGCACGCGTCGCTGTCGAACGACCGTCTCCTCTCCGTCCTCGATGACGTGGGCGCTGTCATCTGCGCGGCGGGTTCCGGGCTGGCTCCGGCCGACAAGAAGCTGTACGCCCTGCGGGACATCACCGGCACCGTCGAGAGCATCCCGCTCATCGCGTCGAGCATCATGTCGAAGAAGATCGCCGAGGGCACCGGGGCACTCGTCCTGGACGTGAAGTTCGGGTCGGGGGCCTTCATGCCGTCGTACGAGGCGTCGCGTGAGCTCGCGCAGACCATGGTCGACCTCGGCAACGACGCCGGTGTGAGGACCTCGGCACTGCTGACCGACATGGAGGTCCCGCTCGGGCTGATGATCGGCAACGCGCTCGAGGTGCGGGAGTCGGTCGAGGTGCTGGAAGGCGGCGGACCCTCGGACGTCGTGGAGCTGACGATCGCGCTCGCTTCGGAGATGTTGACCCTGGCCGGCTTGCCGGACGCCGATCCCGCGGCAGCGCTGGCCGACGGTCGGGCGATGGACACCTGGCGTCGGATGATCGCGGCGCAGGGCGGCGACCCCTCGGCTGCGTTGCCCGTCGCTCGCGAGCAGCACGTCGTCAAAGCGCCGGCGTCCGGCGTCCTCGCGACGCAGGAGGCCCTGCCGTTCGGCATCGCCGCGTGGCGACTCGGTGCCGGGCGCGCCCGCGCGCAGGACCCGGTGCAGGCCGGCGCGGGCATCGAGCTGCACGTCAAGCCGGGCGACACCGTGACCGAGGGGCAGCCGCTGTGGACGCTGCACACCGACGAGCCCGCGCGCTTCGAGCGCGCGCTCGAGTCGCTCGAGGGTGCGTGGTCGATCGGGACTGCTGCGCCGGAACGCGGGCCGATCGTGCGGGAGCGCATCGGCGGCTGAACCGGACCGTGCACAGGTGCCTGCGCGCGGTCGGTGACCACCGATAGCCTGGGTGCATGAGCGCCGACGCCACGACCTACCGCCTGCCCGACGCCGGAGCGGTCATCAACGACCTGCCGAAGGTCTCGCTGCACGACCACCTCGACGGCGGCCTGCGTCCGGCGACGATCATCGAGCTCGCGGCCGAGGCGGGGGTGGCGCTGCCCACGACCGACGCGGTCGAACTCGGGCAGTGGTTCGCCGACCAGTCGAACTCCGGCTCGCTCGTCGAGTACCTCAAGACCTTCGACGTCACCACGTCGGTGATGCAGACCGCGCCGCAGCTGCACCGCGTCGCGAAGGAGTTCGTCGAGGACCTCGTCGCCGACGGCGTCGTCTACGGCGAGGTCCGGTGGGCGCCGGAGCAGCACCTGCGGGCCGGCCTGACGCTCGACGAGACGGTCGAGGCGGTGCAGGCGGGGATCGAGGAAGCGGTCGACGCCGCCGACGGGCGCATCCGCGTCGGGCAGCTCGTCACCGCGATGCGGCACGCCGACCGCTCGCTCGAGATCGCCGAGCTCGCCCTCCGGCACCGCGACGCCGGCGTCGTGGGCTTCGACATCGCCGGGGCGGAAGCCGGGTTCCCGGCGTCGAACCACCGCGCGGCGTTCGACCACCTGGCGTCCGAGCTGTTCCCGGTCACCGTGCACGCGGGCGAAGCCGACGGGCTCGCCTCGATCCGCTCCGCGCTCGTGGACGGCCGCGCCCTGCGTCTCGGACACGGTGTCCGCATCTTCGAGGACGTCACGCTCTCCGACGCCGGCGACGGCTCGACCCTGGCCTCCCTCGGCGAGGTCGCGTCCTGGGTCCGCGACCGGGAGATCCCGCTCGAGGTCTCGCCGTCCTCGAACCTGCAGACCGGCGCCATCGCCGCGTGGGGCGACGACCTCGCCGACCACCCGTTCGACGTGCTCTACCAGCTCGGCTTCCGGGTCACCGTGAACACCGACAACCGCCTGATGAGCCGGACCTCGTTGTCGAAGGAGCTCTCGTTGCTCGCCGGCACCTTCGGCTACGACCTCGACGACCTCGCGGCGTTCCAGATCAACGCGGCCCTCGGCTCGTTCCTGCCGCTCGAGGACCGCGAGGAGATCATCGCCACCATCACCGCCGGGTACCAGGAGGCGTAGGGGATGCCGCTGCCGCCGCTGCCCGACGACGCCGTCGTGCTCGGGACGACCGCGTCCTCGTGGCGCGAGGCGCTCCGGGTCGCCGGCGGTGCCCTCGTGGCCTTGGGGGCGACCACCGAGCCCTACACCGAGGCGATGATCGCGCTGGTCGAGGAACACGGGCCGTACATCGTCATCTCGCCCGGGCTGGCGTTCGCGCACGCCCGACCGGGGCCCGCGGTCCTCCGCGACGGGCTGTCCGTGGTCACGCTCGCGTCGCCGGTGGCCTTCGGGCACCCGCACAACGATCCGGTGCGGGTCGTCCTCGGGCTCGCGGTGGCGGGCGTCGGGGCGCACCTCGAGTCGATCGGGGAGATCGCGAACCTGTTCAACGACGCCACCGTGACCGGACGGCTCGCGGACGCGACCACCGCGGACGAGGTCCGCGCGATCATGGGCGTCCCGGGGGTCTCCGCATGAAGATCGTGACCATCTGCGGCGCCGGGATCGGTGCCAGCGGGATCCTCAAGGTCAACGCCGAGAAGGCCCTGGTCGCCCTCGGGCTGGAGGCATCGGTGGTCGCGGCCGACGTCGCGTCGGTGCGGCACGCGGCCGAGGACGCCAACGTGATCCTGACGAGCCAGGAGTTCGTCGAGGCGATCGGCGACACCTACGCCGAGGTGATCGTGATCCGGAACCACTTCGACCAGGACGAGATCACGGCGGCGGTCGACCGGGCGCTCGGGGAGCCCTGACCCGCCCTTTAGAGTTGGGGCATGAGCACGGAGAACCCGCTGAACGACCCCGCCGCCGACCCGTTCGAGGTCGCCCGCGACGCCGCCGAGGTCATCGCCGCGAAGTCGGGCATCGACCACCACGACATCGCCCTGACCCTCGGGTCCGGCTGGGGCAAGGCCGCCGACCTCGTCGGTGAGACGGTGTCCGAGATCCCCGCGTCGGAGGTCCCCGGCTTCAGCGCCTCGGCCGTCCCGGGCCACTCCGGCACGGTCCGCTCGATCCGCCTCGCCGACGGCCGGCACGCACTGGTCATCGGCGCCCGGACGCACTACTACGAGGGGCACGGCGTCCGTCGGGTCGTGCACAGCGTCCGGACCGCCGCGGCCACCGGGGCGTCGATCATGGTCCTCACGAACGGCGCCGGCGGCATCAAGGAGCACTGGACGCCGGGCACGCCGGTGCTCATCAGCGACCACATCAACCTCACCGCGGACAGCCCGCTCGAAGGCGCGACGTTCGTCGACCTGACCGACCTGTACTCGGCGCGACTCCGCGCGGTCGCCCGCACGGTGGACCCCACGCTGGACGAGGGCGTGTACACGCAGTTCCGCGGCCCGCACTACGAGACCCCGGCCGAGGTGCAGATGGCGAAGACCATCGGCGGCCACATCGTCGGCATGTCCACCGCGCTCGAGGCCATCGCCGCGCGGCAGGCCGGCATGGAGGTGCTCGGCTTCTCGCTCATCACCAACCTCGCCGCGGGCATCCAGAAGACGCCGCTGTCCCACGCCGAGGTGCTCGAGGCCGGTCGCGAGGCCGAGCCCGTCATCGCGGACCTCCTCGCGCGCGTGGTGACGGCGCTGTGAAGGTCGACCTCGAGGGCGTGCTCGACACCGCCCGGGCCTGGCTCGCCCAGGACCCCGACGACGAGACCCGTGCCGAGCTCGCCGCCGCCATCGACGCCGCCGCGGACGGCACCGGTCCGGCCGTCCAGGAGCTCGCGGCGCGGTTCGCCGGCCGGCTGGCGTTCGGCACCGCCGGACTCCGCGCCGAGCTCGGGTACGGGCCGCTCCGAATGAACCGCGTCGTGGTCACCCAGGCGGCCGCCGGACTGGCCCGCTTCCTCATCGACTCCGGCCGGGAGCGGAGCGTCGTCATCGGGTACGACGGCCGCGTGAACTCCGACGTCTTCGCCCGGGACTCGGCCGAGGTCATGCGCGGCCTCGGGCTCGAGGTCACCCTGCTGCCGTCGGCGCTGCCCACGCCCGTGCTCGCGTTCGCGGTGCGGCACCTCGACGTCGGGGCCGCCGTGATGGTCACCGCGAGCCACAACCCGCCCCGGGACAACGGCTACAAGGTGTACCTCGGGGGCGACGACGACGGGTCGCAGATCGTCCCGCCGGTCGACGGCACCATCGCTCGGGCGATCGACGCGGTGGCGGCCGGTTCGATCGCGGACCTGCCGCGTGCGACCGACTACGCGGTGGCTGCGCCGACGCTGGTGCAGGCGTACGTCGACTCGACGGCTGCGACCGTGCCGTTCCCGGGCCTCGTGCCCGAGGCGCAGCCGACGGTCGTCTACACGGCGATGCACGGCGTCGGGTGGGAGACCGCCCGCGCGGTGTTCGAGACCGCCGGGTTCGCCGTGCCGACCACGGTCCCGGAGCAGATCGACCCCGACGGCGCCTTCCCGACGGTGTCGTTCCCGAACCCCGAGGAACCCGGGGCGATGGACCTCGCGATCGCGCGCGGTGTCGCCGTCGGAGCGGACCTCGTCATCGCGAACGACCCGGACGCGGACCGCCTCGCGCTCGCGATCCCGGCCGGCGACTCGTACCGGCGGCTGTCCGGCAACGAGGTCGGCTGGCTCCTCGGGTGGCGTGCCGCCGAGCGCGCGGCCGAAGCGGAGGAGACCGGCACGCTCGCGGCGTCGATCGTGTCGTCGCCGGCGCTGTCCCGCGTCGCGGCCCGCTACGGCCTGGAGTACCGCGACACGTTGACCGGCTTCAAGTGGGTCTCGCGCGTGCCGGGGCTGCTCTTCGGCTACGAGGAGGCACTCGGCTACCTGGTCGACCCCGACGTCGTCCGGGACAAGGACGGCATCTCCGCCGCGCTCTCGCTCCTCGACCTCGCGACGGAGCTCGCCGCGTCCGGTTCGACGATCGCCGACCAGCTCGACGCGTTCGCCAGGGAGTTCGGTGCGTTCGCCTCCGGGCAGGTCGCGACCCGCGTGGACGACCTGTCGCGCATCGGCGAGATCATGGCGGCGCTGCGGGCGACCCCTCCGACGGCGCTCGGCCCGCTCGACGTGGAGTCCGTGACGGACTACACCGACGGGGTCGAGGGCTTCCCGCCGTCGGACATCCTGCGCTACGACCTCACCGGCGACGCCCGGGTCATCGTCCGCCCGAGTGGGACCGAGCCCAAGGTGAAGGTGTACATCGACACGGTCGCCGACTCCTCCGCCGAGGCCCAGGCGCTCGTCGACGCCCTCGCCGCCGCCGTGCGCCCCCTCGTGTCGTAGCGCGCCGCCGCCCCGCCCCGCCGCCCCCGGAACCAGGTTCCGGACACAGCACCACGCATCTCCGCGGTGCTGTGTCCGTTTCCCGGTGTCGAGCGCGCGCGGGTACCGCTCCACAGCGCCGGGGTGGAGCGAGTTGTGCACAGATGTCCGGACGCAGGGCACAGGGAGACGGAGCACCAGCGACGATCCGGACATGGAACGACTCCTGCTCGCCACGACTCCCGCTGACGAATCGAGTGCACGGAGCGTCCGCCGGGCGCTCCACCGGGGCGAGGTGCTCCGCGTGGCGCACGGGGTGATGACGCCCGCGGGTGCCTTCCGCGCGGCCTCCGAAGCAGCGCGGCACCGGGCCCGTGTCGAGGCCGTCCTCGCGGTGTCACGGACCGGGTTGATCGTCTCGCACGCCTCGGCGGTGGTCATGCACGACCTCCCGTGGTTCGGGCCGTTCCCCGAGCGGGTGATCGTCACCGACCCGTCCCGCGACCGAGCGCAGCGGCTCCGGTTCGCCGACAAGGTACCCGCTCGGGGGCGTCACGTCGGAACGGTCGTCCTCGACGGGATCGAGACCACGGACCTGCCCACGACAGCGATCGACGTCGCACTCCGTTCCGACCGGGGCCACGCGCTCGTCGTCCTCGACGCCGTCCTCCGCCGCGGGGTCGAACGTCGCGCGCTGGTCGCCGAACTCGAGTCCAGGTCGACACGTCGGGGCGTCCATCGCGTGTCCGAACTCCTCGAGATCGCCGACGGCCGGATCGAGTCAGCGGGCGAGAGCCTGACGAGCCTCGTCATGCACGACGTCGGCCTTCCGAGGCCGCAGCTCCAGCACGAGTTCGTCGAGCACGGTCGGGTCGTCGCCCGCGCGGACTTCTGGTTCCCGGAACACGGGGTGGTCGTGGAGTTCGACGGCCTCGCCAAGTACCGGAACGAGCTCCTCCGAGCGGGCCGGACGGCGGACGAGGTCGTCGTCGCGGAGAAGCTCCGCGAGGACGCGGTGCGCGCTCGCCCCGAGGTCGACAGCGTGGTGCGGCTGATCTGGCGCGAGGTGCTGCCCGGTGGTGGGGCACCGTCGGCGCTCCGACGAGGGGGACTCCCGGTCCCTCAGGCGATCCGGACCACCCCGGCGTGGTGATTGCGGTGAGGAGGACACCGGGAAGCGGACACAGCACCGCGCAGATGCAGGGTGCTGTGTCCGGAACCTGGTTCCGCGGGGCGCGGCGCGCGCGCCTACGCGAGCTCGAGCAGCACGTGACCGGACGAGATCGTCTGGCCGACGGGGGCGTTCAGCCCCGTCACGGCGCCGTCGCGCGGGGCAGCGACGGGCTGCTCCATCTTCATGGCCTCGAGCACGACGAGCAGATCGCCCTTGACGACCTGCTGGCCCTCCTCGACCGCGAGCTTCACCACGGTGGCCTGCATCGGCGACGTCACCGAACCGGTCGAAGCGAGGCCGCCGCGCACGCCGGACGAGCGACGCTTCGGGGGAGCGGACGGGCCAGCCGGACGGCGAGCACCGGCAGCGCCGCCCCCGACGATCGACGGCATGGTGACCTCGATGCGCTTGCCCTGCACCTCGACGACGACGCTCTCGCGTGCGGCCGGTGCGGGCAGTTCCTCGGTGGCGCCGGACCACGCGGGGATGTCGTTGTCGAAGTCCGTCTCGATCCACTGCGTGTAGATGGAGAACGGCGTCTCGTCGTCGGTCGCGAACGCCGGGTCCGACACCACTGCGCGGTGGAACGGCAGCACGGTCGGCAGGCCGGTGACCTCGAACTCCGCCAACGCTCGCCTGGAACGCTCGAGCGCCTCCTCGCGGGTGGCACCGGTGACGATGAGCTTCGCGAGCATCGAGTCGAACGAACCGGAGACGACGTCGCCGGACACGACACCCGAGTCGACGCGGACCCCGGGGCCGGACGGTGCGTTGAACGCGTGCACGGGGCCGGGGGCGGGGAAGAAGTTGCGGCCGGGGTCCTCGCCGTTGATGCGGAACTCGAACGAGTGGCCGCGCGGCGCCGGGTCGGAGTAGTCGAGCACGCCGCCCTCGGCGATGCGGAACTGCTCGCGGACGAGGTCGATGCCCGTGACCTCCTCGGACACGCAGTGCTCGACCTGCAGGCGGGTGTTCACCTCGAGGAAGGACACCGTGCCGTCCGCTCCGATGAGGAACTCGCACGTGCCCGCGCCGACGTAGCCGACCTCGCGGAGGATCGCCTTCGACGACTCGTACAGCCGTTCCGTCTGCGCGTCGGTCAGGTACGGCGCCGGCGCTTCTTCCACGAGCTTCTGGTGGCGGCGCTGCAGCGAGCAGTCACGCGTGGAGACGACGACCACGTTGCCGTGCTCGTCCGCCAGGCACTGGGTCTCGACGTGCCGCGGCTTGTCGAGGTACTTCTCGACGAAGCACTCGCCGCGACCGAACGCCGCGATGGCCTCGCGCGTGGCCGATTCGAACAGTTCTCCCACGGAAGCACGATCGCGCACGACCTTCAGCCCACGACCGCCACCACCGAACGCGGCCTTGATCGCGACGGGGAGCCCGACCTGGTCGACGAAGTCGAAGACCTCGGAGACGTCCTGCACGGGCTCGATCGTGCCGGGTGCGAGCGGCGCGCCGACCTTCTCGGCGACGTGGCGCGCGGAGACCTTGTCGCCCAGTCGCTCGATGGACTCCGGCGATGGACCGATCCAGGTCAGCCCGGCGTCGATGACGGCGCGGGCGAAGTCGGCGTTCTCTGCGAGGAAGCCGTAGCCGGGGTGCACGGCGTCCGCTCCGGAGCGGCGGGCCACCGAGATGATCTTGTCGATCACGAGGTAGGTGTCGGCGCTCGTGGTGCCGTTCAGCGCGTAGGCCTCGTCGGCGAGGCGGGCGTGGAGCGCGTCACGGTCCTGGTCGGCGTAGACCGCGACCGATGCCTTGCCTGCGTCGCGGGCCGCGCGGATGATGCGGACGGCGATCTCGCCGCGGTTCGCGATGAGGACCTTGCTGATACGGGGCATGGTAAGTCAGCGTATTCGTGCGGCGGGGGTGCGAATTGACTGGCACCCACAAAGAACGACCCGGAACAAGTGCGGATGTCTACAGTGCCCACAGATCGTGCCACGCGACGCCGAAGCCGCGCAGGAGCATCGACCGCAGCACCGGCAGCGACAGCCCGACGACGGCGGACGGCGCGCCGTCGATCCGGGTGATGTACGCGGCCGCGCGTCCGTCGATCGTGAACGCTCCGGCGACCTCGAGGGGTTCGCCCGTCGCGACGTACGCGTCGATCTCGTCGAGGGACACGTCGTCGGCGAAGGTGAGCACCGCGCTGTCGACGGCCACGATGCGGTCCTCGCCGCGCACGAGTGTCGATCCGCCGGGCGCCACGTCCGCGACGTGGCCGGCGAGACCGAGCGGCCAGCCCTCCGACGCGTCCACACGGCGGACGGGAGGCACGGCGCCAGCCCGCCCCGCGCCTCCAGGCCCGTCAGTGGGAGCGTCCAGGTCCCGGCGCCGGTCGATCACGCAGTGCCCGCTCCAGAGCGTGCCGCCACCGGCGGCGAGCATCTGCCGCCACCGGTCCCGCGCCACCGCCGGGTCGTGCGGCTTGCCGTACAGGACGCCGTCCACCTCGAACGCGGAGTCCCCGCCGAACACGAACCCGTCCACCGGGCCGCCGGCCACCGACGCGTCCGCGACCGCCGACGCCTTCTCGACCGCGAGCATCGCGACGAGCTCCGGACCGGTGAGGTCACGGCCCAGTGCCGCCGAGACCGACGCCACCGCGGCGTCCTCGTCGACCCCCGGTGCGACGAGGACCGGCTCGATCCCGGTCTGGGCGAGGAGGGCTCGGCGGGCGGGGGAGGTACTCGCGAGGTACAGACGCATGGGAACATCGAACCATGGGTGAATCCGTCGGAACGCTGCTCGAACTCGACGTCACCGGGATCGCCCACGGCGGCATCTCGGTGGCACGGCACGAGGGGCGCGTGGTCTTCGTCTCGGACGCGATCCCCGGCGAGCGGGTCACCGCACGGGTGACGGAGGACCGGAAGAAGTCGTTCTGGCGCGCCGACACCGTGTCGGTGGAGCAGCCGAGCGAGCACCGCGTGGACCACGTCTGGCCCGAGGCGGCGCTCGATCGCGACCCCGCGGTCCGACCCGGCGGTGCGGAGTTCGGGCACATCGCCCTCGCCCACCAGCGCACCCTGAAGCACGACGTCCTCGTCGACTCGTTCGCGCGGTTCGCCCGCACCGATCTACAGGACCTCCTCGGGCACGACGTCGTGGTGGAGGCGGCCCCCGGCGACGACGCGGCGAACGGCCTCGGCTGGCGCACCCGCGTCCGCCTGCACGTCGACGAGGACGGCACCGCCGGGCCCTTCGCCGCACGCTCGCACACCGTTGTGCCGGTCACGTCCCTCCCGCTCGCGACCGCCACGGTGCAGGGGAGCGCCCCGCTCGGCCGCGGCGCGATGCCGGGCTCCTCGATCGTCGACGTCCTCGCGCCGTCCGGGTCCGAGGGGGCACGGCTCGTCGTCGACGAGCAGAAGCCCACGATCGTGACCGAGGTGGTGGGGGAGCGCACCTTCCAGGTGGACGACAACGGCTTCTGGCAGGTCCACCGCGCGGCTCCGGCCGTGCTGACCGCCGCCGTGCAGGACCTCGTCGACCAAGACCGGCTCGATCCCGAGGGCCAGCACCTCGACCTCTACGGCGGGGTCGGGCTGCTCGCCGCGGCGCTCGGCGACCTCGTCGGCCCGAAGGCGCGGCTGACGAGCGTGGAGAGCGCGCCCCGCGCCACCGAGCACGCGCAGGAGAACCTCGCGGCGTGGATCGGTGCCCGTGCCGAGACCGGTCGCGTGGACCGCTGGCTGCAGCGCACCGTCGACACCGCGTCGCAGCCGGAACGGGCCCGGCTCCGCGCCGGGACGGTCGTCCTCGACCCGCCGCGTTCCGGCGCCGGTCGCGACGCCGTCGTCCGGATCGCCGCGCTCCAGCCCGCCCAGGTCGTCTACGTCGCGTGCGACCCGGTCGCGTTGGCCCGCGACGTCGCGACCTTCGCGGACCTCGGGTACCGCCTGGAGGCACTCCGCGCCTTCGACCTCTTCCCGCACACCCACCACCTGGAGGCCGTGGCGCGCCTGGTGCCCGTCGGCTGACGGCGGCCCCGGGTCGTCCTGGCCGCGGTGCGGCACGCCGGTTGCCGTGTCGCGGACGATCCGCGCTGCTGCCTGAGTCCGACCTGGGTATCCTGGGTCGGTGATGGCTCCCCGGTTTCAGGGGCCGGGGGTGCGCATCGACCAGAGAGGCCATCGTGGCAACAGACACGTCCACCACCGGAACGACCGGACTGGCGACCAAGCCCGTCCGTGTCGCCATCGTCGACGACCACGAGTCCGTGCGACTCGGGATCCAGGCGGCATGCCAGAACGAGGGGTTCGAGGTGGTGCTCACCGCCGCCAGCGTCCCCGAGTACGTCGCGAACCTCGACGGGCGTGAGGTCGACGTCGTCGTCCTCGACCTGTCGCTCGGCGACGGTTCGACCGTGACCGCGAACGTCAAGGGTGTGCAGGGCACCGGTTCGGCCGTGCTCGTGCACTCCATCGCCGACCGCGTCGCGAACGTCCGGGAAGCGCTCGCGGCAGGGGCTGCCGGCGTCATCCCGAAGTCCTCCGCGACGAAGACGGTGATGGCCGCCGTCGCGACCGTCGCCCGGGGCGACGTGCTCAACAACCTCGAGTGGGCGAGCGCCATCGACGCGGACCGCGACTTCGCGAAGGCGCAGCTCGGCCGCCGCGAGCGCGAGATCCTGCACCTCTACGCATCCGGCCTGCCCCTCAAGCTGGCGGCGCAGCAGCTCGGCATCGGGTACTCGACGGCGCGGGAGTACCTCGACCGGATCCGGGTGAAGTACGTCGAGGTCGGTCGTCCCGCCCCGACGAAGGTCGACCTCCTCCGCCGTGCGGTCGAGGACGGGATCCTCCCCGGGCTCGACTCCGGCATCGATCCCGACGGGGACGGTCGCTGAGCGGCATGGCCACCGCTGACGCTGCGCCCGGCGCCGGGTCGGCGGCGTCGGCGCGTCCAGCCACCGGCCGGGTCCAGCCCGGTCGGACCGAGCCGGACCGGAACGAGCCCGCGCCGTTCGGAGCCGACCCGGCACGGAGCGTCCGCGCCTCGATCACCCAGGCGTCCGTGGAGCGTGCGTTCGCGATCCTCATCGCCGTGGCCGCGCTCGGCTTCGGGGCCACCACCGTGCCGGCCGTGCTCGACCAGCTGCCCTTCCTCGACCCGCTGTGGGGTCCGGTCGTGGTCTGCGCACTCGCGGCGTCGTTCCTCTTCGTCGGGGCGTCGGTCTTCGTCCCGCGGCTGGCGCAGTTCGCGCAGATCACCTGCGCGTTGATGTTCTTCGTCGCCCTGGTGACGTGGCCGCTCACCGTGCAGCACGCGATCCCGTCCGGTCAGGTGCCGTGGCCGTGGTGGCTCTGCACGGTCGGGTCGACGGCCGCCGCGATGGGCTTCGCGTCCTGGCGTGCGACCGTGTACACCGCGCTCGTGCCCGCCGTCTACGTCCTCATCCGCCTGACCCCGGTCGGCGGCGACGCCGGTGTCCGCGCATTGCTCGACGGCGTGTACACCGCGATCCTCAGCGGCGCGGTCCTCGTCATCGCGGTGGTCCTGCGCCGGGCGGCCACCGCGGTCGACGCCGCGCAGGCCACCGCGGTCCGCCGGTACTCGCACGCGATCCGGGAGCACGCGACCGAGGTCGAGCGCGTCCAGGTCGACGCCATCGTGCACGACAGCGTGCTCACGACCCTGCTCTCCGCCGCCCGGGCGGAGACCCGCGACGCCGAGATGCTCGCCGCGCGGATGGCGAGGAACGCGATCGACCACCTCGAGGCCGCTGCGTCGGACGGCCCCGGCGACGCGCCACCGGTGTCGCTCACCGACCTGCGGACCAGGATCGCGGACGCCGTCGGCGCGTTGGCAGCACCGGTCCGCGTCCACGAGGGCCACGTCGGCTCGATCCGCCTCCCGGCGACCGTCGCCGACGCGATCGCCTCGGCGGCCCTGCAGGCGGCCGTGAACAGCGTGCAGCACGCCGGCGGTCCGGACGTGGACCGGTGGATCCTCGTCGAGCAGCGCGGCGCGGGGGTCCACGTCGAGGTGGGGGACCGCGGCGCCGGGTTCGACGTCGCAGCGATCCCCGCCGAGCGGCTCGGCGTCCGCCGGTCGATCATCGAGCGGGTCGTCGCAGTGGACGGTCGCGCCGAGGTCGTCACCGCGCCGGGTGACGGCACGCGGGTGCTGCTGGACTGGGCGCCGCAGTCGGGAGCGCAGCGGTGAAGGTCTCGATCCCGGCCGGCGTCGCGATCGGCCTCGCCGCACTGTTCTCCGTCTACCACCTGCTCCTGGCCGCGACGTCGTTGCCCCGGGTCCTCGAGGTCGGGCCGGTCGTCGCGTGCATGGTCCTCTACGCGGCCGCGACCGGGGTGGCGCTGTTCGTCCCCGGTCGTGTGCTGCCGGTGTGGGCGACGTGCTTCTCGCTCGCCACGGCCGTCGTGATGCCGGTCGTCGCCGCCCCGGTGGTCGAACTGCAGCCCGGTCCCTCGTACAGCACGTGGTGGATCGCAGCCGTCGGGACGTTGATGGTCGTGCTCGTCGTCCGCGGCCGGGGTCCCTTCGCGTGGGTTGGCGTCGGCTTCCTCGCCGTGCACACCGTCGCTTGGGCGGGTCTCGGGGCGCTCGGCTCCCTCGGGGTGCTCGGCAGCGTGTCGTGGGTCGCGATCGCCACGGGGTTCGCGGCCGCCATGAGTCGCGCGACCAGGGTCACGCGGGACTTCGTGCGCGCCGAGCAGGAGACCGCCGACTGGCAGGCGGCCCAGGACGCGCACGTCTTCGAGCGGCAGTTCCGGCTCAGTCAGACCACCCGGATGGCGCTGCCGATGCTGCAGCGGATCATCGACACCGGCGGTGACCTCGACGACGCCGAGCGGGCCGAGTGCCTGCACCTCGAACAGGCGATCCGCGACGAGATCCGCGGACGGTCGCTGCTGTCGGACGACGTCCGCGACGAGGTGATGCGGCTGCGTCGACGCGGGGCGACGGTGCAGCTCCACGACGACGGCGGGCTCGACGACCTCGAGATCGACGACCTGCGACGCGTGCACGCCCGGATCGCCGAAGCGCTGCGTCAGGCGCGGGAGGCCGACAACGTCATCGTGCGCACGGTGTCGGAAGGGTCGGCGTCGGCGGTGACGGTCGTCGGGCTCCGGTTGGACCTGGCCGCGAGCGAGTCGGCAGCGCTCGGGGCGGGCATGGACGACGAGGACGGCGACGAGGACGACTCGGTCGTGGTGTGGCTGGAGATCCCGCGGCACGAGCCCGTCTGAGCGGCGCCCGGACCCGCGCGTGTCGACCTGCCCCGGAAACGGGGAACGGACCCGGCGGAGATCCGGTGTGGGGACCTGCCCCGGAAACGGGGAACGGGCCGGTCGGAAACCCGACCGGCCCGTTCACGACCCGAGTCTGAGCGACAACCCGAATATCGCCCTGACTCGTAGCTGGTGGTGGCGTCGTACCCTAGTCGGCCACCGACCTGCGATGTTCTTCGCTGAAGGACACCGAACACGTACAACTATGCCTGCGGTCAACACGTCTGTCAGTCGTCATTATGGGGGACAAATTCTGCAGATTCGGAGTTCCTCGGCGACATCTGTCCCCCGTCTGAGGGGAGACCGACCGGGAAGTGCACCCTGCAACGCTTCGGTGCGTTCGATACCCAGGGGTACATGGTCGCCCGAGGTGACCCGCCCGCGCAAGGAGCAGCGGTCCGCATCACGCGGTTAGCGGAGCGAACGACCCCAGGCACCAGCGCCGTGCTCGAGCGGGCGACGGAGACCGCGCGCCGAGACGTCCCAGCCGGAGCGCGGCGACACCGTCACCTCGGCACGTCCGAGCGCAGCGGCCTCGTCTGCCTGACGCTGCAGCACGGCGATGACCGCGGCGAGTTCCTCGGGTGTGGGGTCGCCGGACACCACGTGCACGTCGGCAGCGGCGGACACGTTCTCGTCCGCGGGGAGCGGCGGGACGGCCGCTGCGTGGCGACCCATCAGCGTCCGTCCGTCCGGCGACCGGGCTGCGCGTTCACAGGGGGATGTTCCCGTGCTTCTTGGGCGGCAGCGTCGCGCGCTTGCCCCGGAGTGCCCGGAGCGCCTTGACGACCGAGACGCGGGTCGCGTGCGGCTGGATGATGCCGTCGAGCTCGCCGCGCTCGGCCGCGAGGTACGGCGACGCCACGTTGTAGGTGTACTCGTTCGCGAGCTTGGCGCGCACCGCGGCGACGTCCTCGCCGGACTCCTCGGCGCGCTTGATCTCGGCACGGTAGAGGATGTTCACCGCACCCTGGCCGCCCATCACGGCGATCTCGGCCGTCGGCCACGCCAGGTTGATGTCGGCGCCGAGCTGCTTCGAGCCCATCACGATGTACGCGCCGCCGTAGGCCTTGCGGGTGATGACGGTGACGAGCGGGACGGTGGCCTCGGCGTAGGCGTACAGCAGCTTCGCGCCACGGCGGATGACACCGGTCCACTCCTGGTCGGTGCCGGGCAGGTAGCCGGGCACGTCGACGAGCGTGAGGATCGGGATGCCGAACGCGTCGCAGAACCGCACGAAGCGCGCGGCCTTCTCGCCGGCGTCGATGTTGAGGGTGCCGGCCATCGCCTGCGGTTGGTTCGCGATGATGCCGACCGTGCGGCCCTCGACGCGGCCGAAGCCGATGAGGATGTTCGGCGCGAAGAGCGGCTGGACCTCGAGGAACTCGCCGTCGTCGACGATGTGCTCGATGATCGTCGTGACGTCGTACGGCTGGTTCGTCGAGTCCGGGATGACGACGTCGAGCTCGTGGTCGGCGTCGGTGGTCTCGAGCTCGGGGACGACGTCGTAGGCCGGGGCGTCGGACAGGTTGTTGTCCGGCAGGAAGCCGATGAGCGACCGGGCGTAGTCGAGGGCGTCGGACTCGTCCTCCGCCAGGTAGTGGGCGACGCCGGAGACCGCGTTGTGGGTCTGCGCGCCGCCGAGCTCCTCGAAGCCGACGTCCTCGCCGGTGACGGTCTTGATGACGTCCGGTCCGGTGACGAACATGTGGCTCGTCTTGTCGACCATGATCACGAAGTCGGTGAGGGCCGGGGAGTACACCGCACCGCCCGCTGCCGGGCCCATGATGATCGAGAGCTGGGGGATGACCCCGGACGCCTGCGTGTTGAGACGGAAGATCTCGCCGTACTTGCCGAGCGCGACGACGCCTTCCTGGATCCGGGCGCCGCCGGAGTCGAGGATGCCGATGATCGGCACGCCGGTCTTCAGCGCGTGCTGCATGACCTTGACGATCTTCTCGCCGGCCACCTCGCCGAGGGACCCGCCGAAGACGGTGAAGTCCTGGGCGTACACGGCGACGTTCCGGCCGTGGATCGTGCCGACGCCGGTGACGACCGCGTCGCCGTAGGGCCGCTTGGCGTCCATGCCGAACGCGGTGGTGCGGTGGCGGACGAACTCGTCGAACTCCACGAAGGAGTTGTCGTCGAGCAGCTGCTCGATCCGCTCGCGCGCCGTGCCCTTGCCCTTGGCGTGCTGCTTGGCGATCGCGGACTCACCCGCGGCGGTCACTGCTTCGTGGTACCGCTCGCGGAGGTCGGCGAGCCGTCCGGCCGTCGTCGAGAGATCGGGGGTGTCTCCTGAAGTCACCCGCTCACCCTACCGGCGGCGACGACGGGGTCGGTTGGAGGACCCCCACGGTTCCTGCCCGTACATTTGCGTGCATGTCCACACCCGCGTCGCCGACCTTCCCGCTGAGCCGAGCCGCTGTGGACGCCGTCGGCGCGGTGTTCGCGGCACCGCCGACGACGGGGTCGACCAACGCGGACCTCCTCGCCGGGGCGCCCGACCGACCGCACGGCAGCGTCCTCGCGACGCTCGACCAGACCGCGGGTCGGGGCCGGCTCGACCGCACGTGGTCGGCGCCGGCGGGCGAGACGCTCGCGGCGAGCCTCCTCGTCCGCGCGGACCTCGACGACCGGGACCGCGGCTGGCTGCCGCTGGTCGCCGGCGCCGCCATGCGCGACGCGATCGCGCCCACCCTGCCCGACGAGCGGGAGGTCGTCGTGAAGTGGCCGAACGACGTCCTGGTCGACGGCGCGAAGGTGTGTGGCATCCTCGGCCAGGTCGCCGCCGACGGCAGCGTCGTGGTCGGCGCCGGCGTGAACCTCACCATCCCGGCCGACCGGCTGCCGACGCCCACCTCGACGTCGCTCGCCGTCGCCGGCGCGTCCGGTTCCGCCGCGACGCTCGCCGACGCGGTGCTCGCCCGGTTCCACGGCGCCGTCCTGGAGGCGGTGGCCGCCCTGGTCACGGGCGGTGCGGCTGCCGAGGCGGTCCGGTCCCACGTCCGGACCGTGTGCGGGACGATCGGGCGGCGCGTCCGGGTCGAACTCCCCGACGGCACCGTCACGGAGGCCGACGCGACCGGCATCGACGACGACGGGTGCATCACGATCCGGGATCGACAGGGTGTCCTCAGGGGCGTCGCGGTGGGGGACGTCACCCACCTGCGGTATGCATGACGGCATGACCGACGAGCCCCCGCCCGAACGCGTCGTCGCACGCCTGCGGCCGCACGCTCGTCGGCTCGTGCGACCGGCGGTGTTCGTCGTGCTGGTGATGCTCGCGGGCGGGTTCGGCTTCGGGGTGTTCCGCGCGCAGCTCGCCTGGTTGAACGCCGTCGTGGCGGTGCTCGTGCTCCTCCTCGTGCTCGTCGGGGGCGCGATGCCCCTGTTCCGCTGGATGTCCGAGCGGTACGTCGTGACCACACGGCGGCTCGTCGTCGTGCGCGGGCTGGGCACCCGGACCCGGCGTGAGCTGCTGCACTCGCGGGGGTACGACGTGACCGTCCGCCGGCGCGGGCTGCAGGGGCTGTTCCGCTCCGGCGACGTGCTCGTGTTCCCGGGGGACGAGCCCGCCCTGGTGCTCGGCGACGTCCCGCACGCCGACCTGGTGGTCGCTGTCCTGCACGACATGGTCGAGGCGTACGAGGCCCGCCGCCGGCACCGCGAGCCCGACTGGGACGAGATCGTCGGCGGCACGGACCGACCGCAGTGGGGCGACGTCCGCCCCTGACGTGGAAGATCGACGAGAACCCGGTACCGTCGTCCCGTGCGTATCTCTGTCATCGGCTGCGGTTACCTCGGTGCCGTGCACGCCGCCTCCATGGCCAAGCTCGGGCACGACGTCGTCGCAGTGGACGTCGACCCGGGCAAGATCGAGCGACTCGCCGCGGGCGAGGCCCCCTTCTTCGAACCGGGTCTGCCCGAGATCCTCGCCGAGGCCCTGGACTCCGGTCGCATCCGCTTCACCACCGACATGGCCGAGGTCGCCGGCGCCCAGGTGCACTTCCTCGCCGTCGGCACCCCGCAGGGCCCGACCGGCGCCGCGGACCTCACCTACGTGAACGCCGCCGTGGCCGCGCTCACGCCGTACCTGGCCGCCGGCGAGTTCGTCGTCGGCAAGTCCACCGTCCCGGTCGGCACCGCCGCTCGCCTCGCCGCCGAGGTCGAAGCCGCGGTCCCGGGTGCCTCGCTCGTCTGGAACCCGGAGTTCCTCCGCGAGGGCTTCGCCGTGCAGGACACCATCTCGCCGGACCGCCTCGTCTACGGCGTCCCGTCGGGGGAGACCGGCGAGCGCGCCGTCGCCCTCCTCGACGAGGTCTACGCCACCACGTTGGCCGAGGGCACCCCGCGGCTCGTCGTCGACCTGCCCACCGCCGAACTCGTGAAGGTCAGTGCGAACGCGTTCCTCGCGACCAAGATCTCCTTCATCAACGCGATGGCCGAGATCGCCGAGGTCGTCGGTGCCGACGTCACGGCGCTCGCCGACGCCATCGGCCACGACGCCCGGATCGGACGCAAGTTCCTCAACGCCGGCCTCGGGTTCGGCGGCGGCTGCCTGCCGAAGGACATCCGCGCGTTCCAGGCTCGCGCGGACGAGCTCGGCGTGCCGGAGTCGCTCGCGTTCCTCGCCGACGTCGACGCCATCAACCTGCGCCGGCGCGACCACGTGGTGGAGCTCGCACAAGAGGTGCTCGGCGGCGTCGTCACCGGCAAGCGCATCGCCGTGCTCGGTCTGGCGTTCAAGCCGAACTCCGACGACGTCCGCGACTCCCCTGCGCTCGACATCGCGGCGCGGCTCCTCGGCCACGGTGCCGTCGTCGCCGCCTACGACCCCGAAGCGGTCGTCACCGCGCGCCGCATCCACCCCGAGCTCGAGTACGTCGAGAGCGCCACGGACGCGCTCCGCGATGCCGAGCTCGTGCTCGTGCTCACCGAGTGGAACGAGTTCCGGGAGCTCGACCCGCAGGCCGTCGCCGCGCTGGTGTCGAACCCGGTCGTGATCGACGGCCGCAACTGCCTCGACCGCGACGCCTGGACCGCGGCCGGGTTCACCTATCGCGGCATGGGTCGCTGACCCGTCCCGCCAGACCCCACCCGCCCCGACGCGACCCCATCCCGCCCCGACCCGCCGCGCCCCGGCTCGATGAGGTCCGGAACCAGGTTCCGCTGCGGGGGAGTCCGGGGGCGGGGGGAGACCGGGGCGGCGCGAGGGGGCGAGAGCGCGGGCGACGCGACCGCGCTCAGACGTGCGCCGACCGGTCGACCGGCACCGCGCCTCCTGGACGGGGTGTCCGGACCACCTGCACGACGGACGCCACCAGGCCGACCGCGACGAGCGCCGCGATGCCCGCGACGACGACGAACGGCACCGGCCCCCACGCCTCGTACCGGGCGATGCCCGACGCGGTCAGCGGGCCGCGAGCGGCGTTCCAGAACCAGCTCGACACGACCGCCAGCCCGTACAGCCCGATCGCGGGCGCCACGACGGCGAGCCCCGTCGCGAGGATGTCGCGTCCGCGGGCGGTGCGGGGCATCCGCCGCCACGCGAGCGCGCTGAGCACGACGAGCGCGAGGAGCGCGGGGAACACGTAGCGGCCCTGCGTGCCGGCGACCTGGGTCGTGTCGAGGTAGGCCCGGGCGCTGCTCGCGGTCTGCAGGAGGAGCAGCAGCGCCGGGAACACCGCGAGCGACCACGCGGCCGCTCGGGTGTCCGGGCCGGTGCGGGGCCGGCGGAACGCCCACAGCAGCACGACGAGGACCGCGACGATCGTCAGGACGGCGGTGAGCAGGTCGCCGATGCTGACCTGGGCACGCTGACCCGGGCTGCCCCAGAACGTCCGGGCGACCGTGCCCCAGCTGACGTCGAGGAAGTGCAGCACCGACGGGTGCTCGCCGGGCGGGAAGTCGGCGTGCGGCCGGATCGCGGCGTACCCGTCGGGCTGCAGCCGGTGGTACGTCACGAGGTTGTGCAGCCACCACCAGCACCCGAGGACCGCGGTCGTGGCGAGCAGCAGCGCCGTGCGCAGGGCTCGCCGTCCGAGGGTGAGGACGCCGGCGCCGGACACGAGCGCGACCACGGCGGTGAACGGCACGGCGGGCAGGCCGGTGCCCTTCGTCCAGACGAGCGCCGCCGTGACGACGCCGAGCGCCACGAGGGTCCGCGTCCGGAGGTCGCCCGTGAGCAGACGCGTCGCCAGCCACACGACCACGCCGCCGAGGAGCAGCACCGGTGCGTCGTTCGTGACGGACGCACCGATCGAGGCGAGCTGTGGCGTCGCGAAGAGGGCGAGCGGGGCGATGAGCGCCGCGCGGGGCGACCGCGTGACGCGACGGACGGCGGCCCAGGCGAGGAGTGCGAGCGGCATGACGAGCAGGGCGTCGACGAGCCGGAGCGCGAGGAGCGCGTGGTCCCAGCGGAGCGAGCCGTAGTGGACCGCCCGGAGCACGAGGGCGTCCAGCGCGTACGCGGTCGGCGGGTGCTGGGTCATCTGGTTCACCGTGGCGGAGTCGCCGGGGTGCGCCGCGAGCAGCTCGCTCGTCGTCGACCACGTCGAGGCGTCGCCGGCGGCCTGCTCCTGCTGCGCGGCCTGGACGGCGTTCGACACGTGGAGGGTGCCCGGCGCGGGCCAGCCCGACCCGGTGGCGACGTGCACGGCGGCGTCGAAGTGGGCCGGTTCGTCCGGAGCCTGGAACGCGGGGACGACGAGCGCCCACACCACCAGCCACAGGCCGAACACGGCCGTCAGGACGGCGACCCACAGCCCCTCGCGCCGGGAGACGACAGGGTGTGCTGCGTGCGGCATCGAGCGGGCTCCCGGTTCGGCGGCGCCGCCCGGTCGGCGGCCCGACGAGCCTAGTGGCCGGAGCGGACCGGGCCGGTCCCGGCTGCCGGGGCCGCGGACGGGGCCGGGGCCGCGGCCGGGGCCGGGGCTGCCGCGGTCGTCGGCGACGGCACGTGCGTCTCGACGCTCTGTCGCTTCCCGCCCCGCTCGGGGTGGTACACCCAGACCTTGTACAGCCAGAAGCGGAACGCGGTGCCGAGCACGAGCCCGATGACGTTGCCGGACACGTTGTCGGCGAGTGCCGAGGTGAGGCCGAGCACGTAGTGCGAGACCCCGAGGCAGCCGAGGGAGATCACCATGCCGCCGAGTGAGACGACGACGAACTCGATGCCCTCACGGGTGGCGACGGCGCGGCGCTGGTCGCGGAAGGTCCAGTACCGGTTGCCCATCCAGTTGACGAAGATGGCGACGACGGTCGAGACCACCTTCGCCCAGAACGGACCGGAGTGGACCTCGTCCGGGTTGAACACGGTCGCCCGCAGCAGGTTGAAGATGCCGGTGTCGACCACGAAGCCGACCGCGCCGACGACGCCGAAGCGTGCCAGTTGGGCTACCAGTCGCCGCACGGGTTCTCCAGGGTCCGTAGAGTTGTGGCTGGTCGTGCGCCGCACGGCCGACCAGTGGTCGCAACAGGACTGCGACCCGAACAGCGATTGTAGACAGCGCGTTCTCGCCGCACGGTGTGAACGACGGAAGGAACACACAGCATGGCGTTGCGCGTCGGGGTCATCGGTGGAGGTCAGCTGGCACGGATGATGGTGCCCGCAGCGGTCGAGCTCGGCCTCGACATCCGGGTGCTCGCCGAGGGCCCGGACATGTCGGCGTCGATCGCCGCCACCGCCGAGGGCGACTACCACGACGTCGACACGGTGCTCGCGTTCGCCCGTGACGTCGACGTCGTCACCTTCGACCACGAGCACGTGCCGCAGGACGTCCTCCGTGCGCTCGTCGACGCCGGCGTCGCGGTCCGCCCCGGCCCGGAGCCGCTCGCCGTCGCGCAGGACAAGATCACGATGCGCACGCGGCTGACCGAGCTCGGCCTGCCCGTGCCGGACTGGGCCGCGGTCCAGGACCCCGACGAGCTCCAGGACTTCCTCGACGACCACGGCGGTCGTGCTGTGGTGAAGACGGCCCGGGGCGGCTACGACGGCAAGGGGGTCCGCGTGGTCACCGACCCCGCCGACGTCGCCGACTGGTTCATCGCCGTCGCCGAGGCCGCGGGCGACCAGGCGCTCCTCGTCGAGGAACTCGTGCCCTTCACCCGGGAACTCGCGCAGTCCGTCGCCCGCCGGCCCTCCGGCGAGGTCGTCGCCTGGCCGCTGGTCGAGACCGTGCAGCGCGACGGCGTCTGCGCCGAGGTGTTCGCGCCGGCACCGGACAGCGCCGGACGGATCGCCGACATGGCCGAGGACATCGCGGTCCGCATCGCCACGGAGCTCGGGGTGACGGGCGTGCTCGCGGTGGAGCTGTTCCAGACGGACGACGAGCGCATCCTCATCAACGAGCTCGCGATGCGCCCGCACAACACGGGGCACTGGACGATCGACGGCGCGACGACGAGCCAGTTCGAGCAGCACCTCCGCGCGGTCCTCGACCTGCCGCTCGGTGCCACCGGCGCGCACGCGCCGGCGTCCGTGATGATCAACGTGCTCGGCGGGCCGGCCGACGGCGACCTCGCCGCCCGGTACCCCGGAGCGCTCGAGGCCTTCCCCGAGGCGAAGTACCACTTCTACGGCAAGGCGCCGCGACCCGGTCGGAAGATCGGGCACGTGACGGTGATCGGGGACGACCTCGACGACGTCACCTACCGCGCGCGTGCCGCGGCCGCGCACTTCGACGACTGAGGCTGCGGTCCGTCGCGTGAGCGGATGACGGACGGGAGGCGCGTGGCGGGCCCGCCACGCGCCTCCCGTCCGTCCGGGCGCAGTTGTCCGCACAAGTGCCCACGCCCACTCGGGTGGCACCCGCTCTGGCGGCTGGCGGGCGTCGGCGACGCGTGTTGCCATGGATCGGTCAGGGGTCGATCGTCCAGGGAGTTCCGTCATGCACCGCCGTCCGTCGCGCACCGCGCTCGTGGGTACCCTCGTGCTCGGCGCCGTCGCCGCACTCGTCGTCGGCACCGCCGAGCCGGTCCTCGCGGCCGAGCCGGCCGAGCCGGCCGTCGCTGCCGCCGCGACGCGCTCGTCGCCGACCACCGCGTCGGCGATGCGGGCGGCCACCGCCGCTTCGCTCTACGGTGCCGGCCCGTACCGGTCGCCCACGAGCGAGGCCGCGAAGGCCGCGGCGGCGCTCGCCGGGTCGGACCCGGCCGGTGCCGCGGCAGCGACCACGATCGCGCGGTACCCGGTCGCGACCTGGCTCGGCGACTGGACGCAGGGCACGACCCTCGCGAAGACCATCGACGCGGCCGTCGCGGGCGCCGAGCAGTCCGGCACCACCGCGGTGTTCGTCACGTACGCGATCCCGGACCGTGACTGCGGCGGGTACTCCGCCGGCGGGTTCGACGAGACGACCTACGACGCGTGGGTCGACCAGATCGCGGCACGGCTCGCCGGGCACCCGGCGGCCGTCATCGTCGAGCCGGACTCGCTCGCGATGCTCAGCAACACCGCGTGCAGCACCGTCCTCGACCAGCAGCGCTTCCGGATCCTGTCCCGCGAGGTCGCCGCGTTCACGGCCGCCGGCGTCCCGGCCTACCTCGACGCCGGGAACTCGAACTGGGTCCAGCCGGCCGTGATCGCGGCGCGTCTCGACAGCGCCGGCGTCCGGCAGGCGCGCGGCTTCTTCACGAACGTCGCCAACTACTACCCGACCGCCCAGGAGCAGGCGTACGCGCAGAAGGTGTCGGCCGCCACCGGCGGATCGCACTACGTGATCGACACCTCGCGGAACGGGCAGGGCTGGCGCGGGACCTGGTGCAACGGCCCCGGCGCCGGACTCGGGACGACCCCCCGCGTGGTGTCCGACGGCACCGCGCTCGACGCGCTGCTGTGGGTGAAGACGCCCGGGGCGAGCGACGGCACGTGCCAGGGCGGCCCGACGGCCGGCACGTGGTTCTCGTCGTTCGCGCAGACGCTCGTCGCGAAGGCGCAGCTCGGCGTGCCGACGGCGTCGACCGCGCCGCGGGGCGCGATCGAGGTCGCGAGCGGGACGGGCGGCGGGATCCGCCTGCGCGGGTGGGCGTTCGACGAGGACGACCCCACCCAGCCCGTGACCGTCCGGGTCAGCGTCGACGGCAAGGTGGTCGCCTCGGTGTCGGCGGGGGCGTCCCGACCGGACGTCGACACCACGTACGGGGTCGGCGCCACGCACGGCTTCGACGGGACGGTCCCGGTGACCGAGGGCGTGCACAGCGTGTGCGTGACCGCCGTCGACCTGGGCGCAGGGGACGACACCGGCCTCGGGTGCCGCAGTGTCCGCGCGTACCGGCACGACCCGTACGTCGCCCTCGAGGCCGCGACCGTGGCCACCGCCGGCATCGCGGTCCGGGGCTGGGCGTTCGACGGCGACGCCGCTGCCTCGGCGTCGAGCGTCGCGGTCCGGGTCGACGGTCGGACCGTCGCCTGGACGACCGCGAACGGGACCCGCACGGACGTCGGCGCCTCGTGGGGTGCCGGCGCGCAGCACGGCTTCACCGCGACCGTCGCCGGCGGCGCCGGACGGCACACCGTTTGCGTCGTCGCCCGGAACACCGGGGCCGGCGCCGACCGGCAGTCCACGCCGTGCCGCACCCTGACGGTGCCGGCATCGGCACCGGTCGGCCACCGGGACGCCGTGACCTCGACCACTGCGAAGCGGGTGTCCGTCCAGGGGTGGACCTTCGACCGGGACGACACGCGGAAGGCCCTGACGGTCCGGGTCACCGTCGACGGTCGGAGCGCCGGGACCCTCCTGGCGAACCGCACGCGGGCGGACGTCGACCGGGCCCACGGGGGCGGCCCGGCGCACGGGTTCTCCGGGACGGTCGCGGCGGCGAGCGGCAAGCGATCGGTGTGCCTGACGGCCGTGGGCGTCGGCAGTGGCGGGGACCGGTCGCTGGGCTGCAGCACGGTCGCGGTGCGCTGAGGCCGTGCACCAGAATGGTCGGCATGCCGCGTGATCTCGTCCGCCGTGCCGTCCGTCGTCTGCGGCGCACGGTGACCGGCACGCCGGTCGCGACGTCCGCGCCCGGGGCACCCGCGGTCCCGCTGCCCGTCGTCGGCTACGTCGTCGCCGGCGGTGGGGGAGCGCACCCCGCTTCGGCCCACGTCCGGGTCGTGCGGCGGACCGAGCACCTCGCGGCGTCGGGCGTGGCGACGGTGCAGCAGGTCGATCCGGAGTCGTTCGTCGACGGCCGGGACACCACGCCGTACGCCGCCGTCCTCGTGCAGCGGGACATCCTGCCCCGTGCGACGGTCGACCCGTTCCTCGCCGCGGCCGCCGATCGGGGCGTCCGTGTGGTCGCCGAGGTCGACGACGACTTCTTCACCGCGTCCGGCCGGCAGCGGCTGGCACGCGCCGAGTACGACCCGGACCGGCTCGCGTCGATCGACGCCCTCGTCCGCGGCGCCGACACCGTGGTCGTCAGCACCGACGAACTCGCCGCGGTCGTGCGGCCGCTCGCCCGCTCGGTCGCGGTGGTCCGGAACGCCCTCGACCCCGAGCTGTGGACCCCGCGCGCCGACCCGGGCACCGGTGCGGACGACGGTGCGGACGTGCTCCCGCCGCACGAGTACCGCGTGCTCTACATGGGCACGCTCACGCACGCCTCGGACCTCGAACTCCTCCGGGACGTCTTCACCGACCTCGTCGCCACCGACGGCACCCCGATCCGCCTCGAGGTGATCGGCATCACCGACGACACCACCGCCGACTGGTACCGCAGCGTCGAGGTGCCCGACGGCCACTACCCGGCCTTCGCCCGCTGGCTCGTCGAGCACCGGGACCGCTGGCGCGCGGGGGTCGCACCGCTCCGCGACGAGGAGTTCAACCGCGCGAAGAGCGACCTGAAGGCACTCGAGTACACCGCCCTCGACCTCCCGGCCGTCGTGTCCGACCGGCCCTCGTACCGAGCGGCGTCAACGTTCGGCGTCGTCGCCGTGCCGGACGACCCCGCCGCCTGGCGTGCCGCGGTCGCCACCGCGGTGGACCGCGGACACGCCGACCCGGCAGCCGTCGCGTGGGTCGCCGCCGACCGCACCATCGGACGCGACGACGGAGCCTGGAGGCGCGTCCTCCTCGGCTAGGCTCGTCGCGTGACCGACACCCCAGCACCAGGGCAGCCGCTCGTCTCGATCATCATGGGGTCCGACTCCGACTGGCCCACCATGCGCGCCGCGGCGGACATCCTCACCGAGCTCGGCATCCCGTTCGAGGCCGACGTCGTCTCGGCGCACCGCACGCCCGACAAGATGACCCGGTTCGCACGCGCCGCCGCCGACCGGGGGATCCGCGTGGTCATCGCCGGCGCCGGTGGGGCCGCGCACCTGCCGGGCATGGTCGCGTCGATGACGACGCTCCCGGTGATCGGCGTCCCGGTGCAGCTCGCGCGGCTCGACGGCCTCGACTCGCTGCTGTCGATCGTGCAGATGCCGGCCGGCATCCCGGTGGCGACGATGGCGATCAACGGTGCGGCGAACGCCGGACTCCTCGCGGCGCGGATCATCGGGTCGGCCGACCCGGGCGTGGCCGCTCGTCTGGCCGAGTACGCCGAGGGACTCGAACGGCTCGTCGAGGAGAAGGCAGCGCGGCTCCGCGACTCGCTCTGACCCGCGCTGCGCGGGGCTCCCGCTGACGCGGTTGTCGGCTGGCTCGGTGGTCGGCTGGCTCGGTGGTCGGCTGGCTCAGAGGTCGGCGTGCAGCTGCCAGGTCTCGGCCGCGGAGTCCGACCAGTCGTACATCCGCGCCCGGTCCGGACCGGCGACGGCGAGCTGACCGGCGAGCAGCGGATCGTTCACGACCTGGTACACCGCTTGGGCGAGTCGTTCCGGGTACGAGTCTCGGGGGTCCCGGGCGACGGTGACACCGGCGTCGGACGCGACCTCGCGCACGGCTTCGTCGTCGGAGTGCACGACCGGGGTCCCGAAGCTCATCGCCTCGATCACGGGGAGACCGAAGCCCTCCGCCAGGCTCGGGAACACGAACACGGTCGCTCGGTCGTACGCCACCGCGAGGTCGGCGTCGTCCACGCGGCCCAGCACCTTCACCCGGTCACGGGCGAGACCGGCGCGTTCCGCGGTGCCGTACACGTCGACGTCGCCCCAGCCGTCCGGGCCGGCGATGACCAGCGGGATGTCCGTCGGTGCGTCCGGGTGGGCCATCGCCTCGATGAGGAAGCGCAGGCCCTTCCGGGGCTCGAGGGTGCCGACCGCGAGCACGTACCGTTCCGGCAGCCCGAGGCGCTCGGCGCGGACGTCCGCGTCCACCGGGGTGCGGAGCCGCCCGCTTGGAGCGCCGCCGATCACGCGGAGCCGCTCGTCGAAGCGGTGGATCGCGTTCAGGGCGCTGGCCACGGCGTGGGTCGGGACCACGACGGCATCGGCGTGCTTCCACGCGCGCTTCACCATCGCACGGTGGAACTGGACGCCCCGCGGCGTCAGGGTCTCGGGGTGCGTCCACGGCACGGTGTCGTGCACGGTGACGACGGTCTGCCGGCCGACGTCGCGGAACCGGTCGTGCTTCACCAGGGGTGCCAGGACGCTCGGCGCGTGCACCATGCCCTGCGCGACGCTGCCCACGAACCCGCCCTGCCAGGCGAGCGAGAGCTCACGGCGGGGCAGCGCCAACCGGTCGAGGTCGGCCAGCCCCGGCAGGAGCGTGCGGATGTGCGCGAGCTCGTCCTTGCTGACGGCGGAGACGATGCCGGCGACCTCGCAGCCCGCCGGTGCGTTGTCGATGAGGTGCCGCGTCAGCTCTTCGGCGTAGCGGCCGATCCCGCCCGGGACGGGGGCGACGATCTGGTCCACGACGACGTGGAGTGTGGTCATGCGGTGCGCCTCCTCGTGGTGCTGCCGTGCGCACTGCGCGGTCGGATGCCGACCATATCAGTCGGTTCGGGGAGGGACCGGGGCGCCCGATCGGAGGGTTGCTGCGGCGGTGACCCGGCGGTGCCGCGCGGCGAGGACGGCGCCGACACCTGCCAGGACGACGTCCCCGATGGTCATGAACACGCGGCTGATCACCGCGAGCGCGAGGGGGGCCGAGCCGCCGGCGACGCTGCCGAGGAGCAGCACGAGGATGCCTTCGCGGGGACCGATGCCGGCGGGGGCGATGACGACGACGAAGCCGACGAGCCACGCCACGGCGTACGCGCCCACCGCGACCGGGAAGAGCGCGGGGGAGTCCGCGCCGAAGGCCCTGAGCACGACGGTCGCCTGCGCGCCGTAGGCCAGCCACATGACGAGCGACCAGACGAGCGACATCAGCGTGCCCGACCAGGTGAGCGTGGTGTCCTGCGCCGGACGGCGGAGCACGCGGAACGCGATGGCGATCAGCCGGCCGAGCACGGGCGGGGTCAGGCAGACGAGCCCGACCACGATGACCGGGATGAGCCACCAGAACGTCGCGAAGCCCGTCGACGACGCGAGCAGGACGGCGACGATGCCGACGATCGCGGCCGTCACCATGCTGACGAGCATCGAGGCCAGGGCGGCGACGGCGCTCCCGGTGCGCTGGAGCCCGTGCGCGCGACCGAGCTCGGCCTGGGCGGCGATCGACCACACCCCGCCGGGGATGTACTTGCCGAGCTGCCCGACGAAGAAGATCGACGCTGCCGCGGCCAGCCGGACCCGGTAGCCGCTGGCCGCCATCATCGCCCGCCACGAGAGCATGTTGGCGACGAGGGCGACGATCGTGAAGACGACGCCGACGGTCACCGTCGTGACGTCAAGGCTGGCGAAGTCGTGGACGATCTTGTCCCACTGCTTCGCGATGCTCCAGACGAGGAACGCGACGGCCACGATCGCCGCCGCCCACTTCACCGTCGTGAGCACGCGGGCGCGCCGACCGGTGGTCGGGACGGCGCCCGTCACGGCGTCGGCAGGGGCGTCGAGCGGGTCCGGGGACCCTGCGGCCGACCCCGTAGGCTGTTGTGCGTCCATCGACCGACAACTCTAAGGGAGCCCGCTGGATGCGACCCGATCCGGATCTCCGTCCGACCCTCCTCGTCGCCGCGTCGACGTTCCCGGCCGAAGCCGGCGACGGCACGCCCGGGTTCGTGCTCGACCTCGCGCTGGCACTCTCGGACGAGTACCGCGTCGTCGTGGTCGCTCCGATGACGAAGGGCGCCAGGGCGACGCAGCGGATCGGCGACGTCGAGGTCCGGCGGTACGGCTACTTCCCGGCGCGTTGGCGTGACCTCGCCGACGGCGCCATCGTGGACAACCTCAAGGCGAAGAAGGCCCGCTGGCTGCAGGTCCCGTTCTTCTTCGTGTCGATGGCCGCGGCGCTCCGCCGCGAACGACGCCGCTCGCAGCCGGACGTCGCGCTCCTGCACTGGATCATCCCGCAGGGTGCCGTGGGCCGACTCGTGCTCGGTGACCTGCCGCGGGTCGTGACCACGCTGGGTGGCGACCTGTACGCACTGCGCAACCCGCTCCTCCAGGCCGTCAAGCGGTCCGTCATCCGCAGCGCCGCGTCGGTGACCTGCATGAGCACCGACATGGCGCGCGAACTCGGCAAGCTCGGTGCACGCGACGAGCAGGTGCACGTCGTGCCGATGGGCGTCGACCTCGAGCCGATCACCCGGGCCGTCGACCGCGAGACCCGGGTGCCCGGCCGGGTGCTCTTCGTCGGACGCCTCGTCGAGAAGAAGGGCGCGATCGTCCTCCTCGACGCACTCGACCGGATGACCGAGCGACCGGCCGAGGTCGTCGTCGTCGGCGACGGCCCGCTCCGTGCCCAGCTCGAGGCGCGGGCCGGATCCGCGGTGACGTTCCTCGGGGCGCGTGGGAAGGAGGACCTGGCGTCCGAGTACGCGAAGGCCTCGATCGCGCTCTACCCGTCCGTGCCCGCCGCCAACGGTGACCGCGACGGCCTGCCCGTCGCCCTGCTCGAGGCGATGTCCGCCGGTTGCGCGATCGTCGCCTCGGCGGTGCCGGGGATCGTCGACGTCGTCGAGGACGGCGTGAACGGCCTGCTCGTCGAACCGGGCGATGCCGCCGGTCTCGCCGCGGCCGTCGACCGGCTGCTCGCGGACCCGGTGCTCGCCGAGCGGCTCGGTCGTGCGGCGGCCGAGACCGCGGCGGCGCACACCGTCGACGCGGTGGGGGACCGCTACCGGGAACTGCTGGCGGCGGCGCGGGCCTGACCGTCCGTGGCCGTGGCCGTGGCCGAGGCCCTGGCCGTGGCCCTGTCCGCGTCCGTCTCCGTGTTCGTGGTCGTTGAACGGTAAGTGTCGGTCTGAGCGTCCCGGTCCGCCGCACGGTCGGTGTCGGTCGGGCCGTCCTGGTCGGGGCGCGGGCCACGAGCGTCGGCTGGGCGGGGCCGGCGGGCGTCGAGGAACGCGCCGACGGCGCACCCGACGGCCGCCACGACGGACACCGCGAACGCGAGCCGCACCATCGCGGCGGCGTGCGGCACCATCCCGGTGACGTGGAGGTCGACGAGGGTCCAGTACGGGAACGCCGCTGCGACGATCCACGCCGTCACGAGGAGGCCCGACACCGGACGCCACGCGGTGAGCCCGGCGGCCATGACGATCGTGATGATCGGCAGGACCGTCATCGAGTAGCGGGTGTTCGGTGATCCGCCGCCCGCGACGTAGTCGAGCTGCGTGACCACCAACAGCACGCTGACGGCGACGAACATGAGCACCACGAGGGTCCCGGCGAGGCGGTCACGACGACGGTCGGCCGCCGCGAGCCCGTGGGGCCGCAGCGCGCGACGGTCGGCGTCCTGCGCGAGCGTGGGGCCACGGTGGGGCCGGCGGACGGCCACGACCACCCCGACCGCCAGGCCGAGGACGAGCGGGACGAGCAGGATCAGCCAGGTCGGGAAGTCCATCGGGTCGATGGCACCGCGGTAGATGCCGAAGAGACCACGCCACACCCCGCCGTCCACCGCCATGTCCTGGATCGGGCGGACGTGGCGCTTGGCGTGCTCGATGCCCCACTGCGCCTGGCGGCCGCTGAAGTTGCCCGTGATGGCCTTGTTCCGGACGTAGAACCAACCCGAGGCGGCAGCGGCGGCGACGATCGGTGCCGCGGCGGCGACGATCCGGCCGACGAGCGCCGACCGCCCGCGCGAGGCGGCCCCGCCGCGGCCGAGCCGGACGTCCCGCGCGAGGAGCATCGCGACGACGACCGCGACCGCCCACAGACCGAACGAGAGCCGGGTCGTCATGCCGGCGGCGACCACCAGCGTCGCGGCCACGAGCAGTCGCCGGGTGATGCCGTCGCGGAGCGCAGCGCCCGCGATGCCGCACGCGAGCACCACGAGCGGGTAGTAGAGCGCGTCGTTGTAGATCGAGGACCCCTGCTGGATGACGATGCCGGCGAACGCGGTCACCACGGCCGTCGCGCCGGGGAGACGGCGCGCGCCGGGGAAGCACCGGGACGCTGCCCAGGCCGCGGCGGGGACCGCGACGGCGATGAGCACGGCGCTCCCCATCCGGCCAGCCATCACCGCGGTCAGGGTGTGGCCGCTGTCCCAGAGCGGCCCGACGATCGGGGCGAGCAGCACGTAGTACAGGGGCGGGTGCTGAGCGACCCACTGCACCGGCACCTGCACGCCCCACGGCACCTTGTAGGTGAGCCCGTTCTCGAACACGGGCAGGTGCCCGTGCCAGACGGTCACGATGTAGTCGAGGTGCGCGGGCTCGTCGGCGCTGCCCAGCGGCGGGTACGTGAACGCACGCGCGACGGAGGCGGCGAGGACGAACACCAGGGCGGCCCAGACGGTGAGGCTCGACCAGGGGGTGGTCGTCGACCAGCGGGCCAGGCCGGTCCAGGTGCGGCGGATCGGGTTGGTCATGTCGTCTTCCGGTCGAACGATGCGAGCGTCGCGCGCAGCTGTTGGTCGAGGTAGGGCTCGAGCGTCTTCGCCCACGTCCCGGTGATGTGGCTCGTGTCACGGTAGACGAGCACGCCGCCGATGACGGCGGGGCACGTCGAGTCCGTGCAGTAGTACCGCGTCAGGTCCACGAGGGCGGCCCGGCCGCCGCCGGCGGTGAACTCCTTGACGGCCTCGGCGGAGGAGTCGGTCTGCCCGAGGGCGGCCTGCCGCGGCTGGTCGCACGACGCGTTCGTCGGTCCGGTCATCGCGCTGACGCACGCGACCACGTCACGACGCGGCACGGGGTTGTCCCGGATGGCGATGACCGGCAGTTCGTCGCCGGCGGCCTGCTTCCAGGCGTCGACGAGGCCGGCCAGCGTGGCGGCGTCGCGGGTGGGGCCCGCGGGCGCGGTGACCGGCATCTGGGTCGTCGAGTGCACCACGACCAGCGCATCGGCCTCGCTCCGGTGGGACTTGACGTAGGCGATGGCCAGCTGCTTCCAGTGGTTGCAGGTGCGGAGCCCCGAGTCGTTGACGGCGTCCTGCTGCGCGGTGGTCAGGTAGCAGCCTCCCGTGCCGGCGAGGTCGATCCGCCACCCGTGGAGCTTGCCGATGTCGTCGTAGGCCTGGAGCAGCGTGTTGCTGTGCGAGTCGCCGATGACGATGAGGCGCTTCGAGTACCCGGTCGCCTTGCCGAGCACGCACGGCTGGAACTTCCCGCTCCAGCAGGCCGCACGGTTCGGGTCGTCTTCCTTCGCAGCGGCCGGTGCCGGCACCCGGACGTCGGCGAGCTTCGGGTTGACGCACGGCTTCGGGGCGCTGATCTCCGCCGCCGCGCCGAAGCACGGGGCGCTGCCCTGCGAGAGCTCCCTGGTGAACGTGGCCGCCTGCACCTCCTGCACGTGCACCGCGGTCAGCGTCGAGACTCCGAGTGCCGCCACCAGGACCGTGCAGACCGCGCCGACGACCGCGACCCGGAGCGGGCGGAGCGTCCGGACCCAGCTGGAGAACCGCAGCGGCTCCTCGAACCAGACCGTCGTGGCCGCGGCGAGCACCAGCGAGACGACGAGGACGGCGAGCTTGCTCTTCCACCCCAGGGGGTGCGCGAGCCAGATCGGCACGATCACGACGAGCGGCCAGTGCCACAGGTAGAGCGAGTACGAGATCCGACCGACGAACGCGATCGGGCGGACCGAGCCGAGCAGCTCGAACGCGGTCCCGGCGCCGAACGTCACCAGCAGCGTCGCACCGACGACCGGGAGCGCCGCGGCGATGCCGGGGAACGGCGTCGCCGGGGTGATCACGACGAGCGAGGCCACGAGCGCGACCGCACCGGCGAGGGCGGCCCCGGACCGGACTCCGCGCGCGACGGTGGTCCGGGCCGCGGGCAGCCGGATGGTCGCCGCGAGGCCGCCGAGCGCGAACTCCCACGCGCGGGTGGCGGTGGAGAAGTACGCGACGCCCGGGTTCGTGCGGGTCTGGACGATGCACCACACGAGTGACAGCACGACGACCGTGCCGAGCAGGATCCGCGCGGTGGTGACGGGCGACACCCGCTTCCGCACGAGAAGGGTGACGAGGAGGAGCAGGAGCGGCAGCGCGATGTAGAACTGCTCCTCGACGGACAGCGACCAGAAGTGCTGGAACGGCGAGGCCTGGTTGTCGGCGTCCAGGTAGTCGACCGCGCTCGCCGCGAGCTCCCAGTTCTGCACGTAGACCGTGGACGCGATCAGCTCGCGGCCGTACTGCGTCCAGAGGGCGCTCGGGACGACCAGGAGCACCGCGGCGCCGGTGGCGAGGATCGTGAGGAAGGCCCCGGGCAGCAGGCGCTTCGCGCGCCGCGACCAGAACTGGGCGAGGCGGATGCCGCCGCGGGAGAGCTGCTCCCGCAGGAGGTGCCCGGTGATGAGGTACCCGGAGATGACGAAGAAGACGTCGACGCCGACGAAGCCGCCGTGCAGCCGGTTCGGCCAGAGGTGGTACACGACGACGGCGAGCACGGCGAACGCACGCAGCCCCTGGATGTCCCAGCGGGTCGTGTCCCTCGCGCGGTGTGCGGGACCCCGGGCCGCCCCTGCTGCAGTGCTCACTGGCAGGATTCTACGAGTCCGTGCGCGATCCTCGAAACTCCGACGCGCCACGGGCGGGGGTGCACGAGGGCGATCACGCGGGTGCGGTGGCCCGCCCTCGGGACAGGTGCCTGGCGATCGCCTTCGCCAGGCGGTGGGCGGGCAGCTCCACGAAGCGGGCGAAGAGGAACGCCATCCCGATCGCGAGCGGGATCGTCACCACGACCGTCAACCAGGGCGACCACCCGATCGGCAGCAGGTTCGCGAGCGACACCGCGATCGGCTCGTGCGTCAGGTACAGGCTGAACGAGATCCGCCCCAGCGTGCGGGGCACCGGCCCGAGCAGGAAGCGCTCCGCCGGGAGCCACTTGCCGGCGAGCAGCACGATCGTGAACGACGACGCGAGGACCACGACCTGCACGACGACCGGGTGCGAGAAGGGTGGCGGGAACCACGCCGGGCTGGAGATGCCGAGGAGACTCGCGACCAGGAGGACCCACCCGGCGCCGCGCGGGACCGCGCGGATGCGCTCCCACCCGGCGGCCAGCGCGGAACCGATGAGGAACATCGGGAGGTAGATCAACCACTGGACGTGCAGGTACTCGCCGAGCGCGGACAGGAGGACGCCCGCGATCGCCGTCAGCCACCAGCGACGGACCGTGACGGCGGCCACCGAGACGAAGAGCGGCACGAGGACCGAGAACAGGACCTCCCACGTGAGCGACCAGAGCGGGCTGTTCAGCAGGGTGGGGGAGATGAGCGTGAAGTCGTCGAAGAGACTGCGGAGCGTGAGCGCCTGGTCGTGCGCGTTCACCCAGAGGGCCTGGTGCGGGTCGGTCGTCCGTGGCACGAGGAGGAACAGCACGAGCGCGACCAGCAAGGACGCGGTGACGGGGAGGTACAGGCGGACGGCGCGGCTGGGGAAGAACGCGATCCAGTCCTGCGTGCGCCGGAGCGCGGGGAGCGTGAGCACGAAGCCGCTCAGCACGAAGAACACGAACACGGCTTCGCGACCGGCCCACACGACGTGCAGCGGCGAGTTGGTCAGCCAGAGCAGCGAGTCGGGGACGGCCAGGCCGTAGTTCGACTTCGACAGTGCCGGGACGGTGAGGAAGGCGTGGTGGACGAGGACGACCGCCGCCGCGATCCCACGGAGACCGTCGAGCGAGCCGATCCTGCCCGCGGGGCGATCGCGCATGGGGGAATCGTACCGAACCGTCAGGCCCGGGCTGCACGGAGTGCGTCGACGGTGTCCCGCACGCCCCGCCCGAAGTCGGTGAAGGCGCGGTCGTCGACGGTGGGCAGCACGTGCGAGGCGAACCGCAGGTCGAGGCCCTGGAAGGTCGCGGACGGGTCCGCGCCGTCGCGGACGTCGAGCCGCTCGCCGAAGGCGTCCTCGACGGCGGCGACGACCTCGGCGATGGTCGCGCTCCGGCCCGAGGCGAAGATCTTCGTGACCGTGGTACCGGCGGCGGTGCCGTCGGTGTCGGTGTCGGTTTCGCCGTCGACGAGGTCGAGTGCGTCGAGCACCATCGCCGCAGCGTCGTCGATGTAGAGGTAGTCGCGGGTCGTCTCCGTCGGCACGTAGATCGACGAGGGGCGTCCCTCGAGGTGCGCCAGCGCGAGCTGCGACACGAGCCCCTGCGCCTTGCCGAGGTTCGCACCGGGGCCGTAGAGGTTCGAGAACCGGCCGACGACCAGTCGCGCTCCCGTCTCCGCCGTCCACCCGCGGAAGCGTTCCTCGGCCTGCAGCTTCGACCGGCCGTAGGGCGCGAGGGGTGCCGGTTCGGTGTCCTCGGAGAACGGTGCGCCCGAGCTCCCGGCGTAGACCGCGCCCGCGGAGGACGCGAAGAACAGCGTGCCCGGCGCGGCGGCGTCCGCGGCGGTGGCCTCGAGCACCCGGGCGATGAGGCGTTGCTCGGCGTCGAAGACCTCGGGTCCGGTGGCGACGACGCCGGTGCCGGCTCCCCAGACGATCCGCCACGGAGCGTCCGGGGTGCGGACGTCACGGAACGCCGTGACGAGCGCGTCGACCGCGGCGTCCTCGTCGGTCCACGGCACGCGTGCCGCGCGCACGTCGGAACCGCGGCCCGCCGCAGTCCGGCGGACCGCGCCGCCGAGGAAGCCGCCGGCGCCGACGACGAGCGTGGCCGGGCCGGGCTCGTCCGTCGCGGTCACGCTCGGAAGGTCCCGGCGGCCGTCGCGGCGTGCAGCGCCGCACGCCAGTCGCGCATCGGTGGCAGTCCCGCCCGGGACCACCCGTCGTGCCCCAGCACGCTGTACGCCGGGCGCGGGGCCGGGCGGACGAACGACGCGCTGTCGGTCGGCAGGACGCGATCGGGGTCGAGACCGTTCTCGGCGAAGATCGCCTTCGTGAAGTCGTACCAGGAGCCCTGACCCGAGTTCGTGCCGTGGTAGACGCCGGCCGGGGCGTCTGAGTCCACGAGCTCGACGATGCGCGCGGCGAGGTCGCCCGTCCACGTCGGCTGGCCGACCTGGTCCGTGACGACCGAGACGGTGTCGTGCGACGCGGCGAGCCGCAGCATCGTCGCGGCGAAGTTCGGGCCGTGCGCGCCGTAGATCCAAGCCGTCCGGACGATGTACGACGAATCGGGGGCGATCCGCCGGACCGCTGCCTCGCCCGCCGCCTTCGTCCGCCCGTACGCGTTTAGCGGGTCGGTCGGGGCGTCCTCGGGGTAGGGCGCGGTGCCGTTGCCGTCGAAGACGTAGTCCGTCGAGATCGTGACGAGCTTCGCGCCGTGCCGGACCGCCGCTTCGGCGAGGAGGGCTGGGCCCGTCGCGTTCACGGCGGCCGCGTCCGCCTCGTGCGTCTCGGCGTCGTCGACCTTCGTGTAGGCGGCGGAGTTGATCACCACGTCGTGCCCGGCGACGGCGGCGTCCACCGCGTCGGCGTCGGTGATGTCGAGGTCGGCACGGCCGAGCGCGGTGACGTCACGGCCCCGCAGCGCCAGCTGCAGGTCGTGACCGAGCATGCCGGACGCGCCGGTGATGAGGGTGCGGGTCATCGTCAGGGTTCCTGGTCGACGTGCCGGGCTCAGGCGAGCGCCGCGCGCTCCTTGAGCGGCTCCCACCAGGCGCGGTTGTCCCGGTACCACTGCACGACGTCGGCGAGGCCCTGCTCGAACGGCACGAGCGGCTCGTAGCCGAGCTCGGCCTGGATCTTCGAGATGTCGACGGAGTAGCGGAGGTCGTGGCCGAGCCGGTCCGCGACGCGGTCGACGTACGACCAGTCCTTGCCGGTGGCGTCGAGCAGCAGCTGGGTGAGCTCCTTGTTGGTGAGCTCGGTTCCGCCGCCGATGTTGTAGATCTCGCCCGCGCGGCCCTTGGTGAGCACGAGTGCGATGCCGCGGGTGTGGTCGTCGACGTGCAGCCAGTCGCGGACGTTGTTGCCCTCGCCGTAGAGCGGGACGTGCTTGTCGTCGATGAGGTTCGTGACGAACAGCGGGATGACCTTCTCGGGGAAGTGGTACGGCCCGTAGTTGTTCGAGCAGCGCGTGATCGAGAGGTTCAGCCCGTGGGTGCGGTGGTAGCTGCGGGCGAGCAGGTCGCTGCCGGCCTTCGACGCCGAGTACGGCGAGTTCGGCTCGAGCGGGCGGTCCTCGGCCCAGGAACCCTCGCTGATGGAGCCGTAGACCTCGTCGGTGGAGACGTGCACGAAGCGCTCCGTGCCGTGCCGGAGCGCCGCGTCCAGCAGGCGCTGGGTGCCGACCACGTTCGTCTCGACGAAGATGCCCGAGTCGCGGACCGACCGGTCGACGTGGGACTCGGCGGCGAAGTGCACGATCGCGTCGACGCCGGGGACGACCTCGTCGAGCTTCGCGGCGTCGGTGATGTCCCCGTGCACGAACGTGTACCGCGGGGATTCGGCGACCGGCGCGAGGTTCTCGAGGTTGCCCGAGTAGGTCAGCGCGTCGTAGACGACGACGTCCGCTCCCTCGAGGCCGGGGTACGCGTCCTGCAGGGTGCGACGGACGAAGTTCGAGCCGATGAAGCCGGCTCCGCCGGTGACGAGGATCTTCACGTGGTCTGGTTCCTTTGCGTTGCCGTTGGCGTTGGATCGGTTGACGATCCTACCGGCAGGACCCGGCGCGTGGTGTACCGGCGGACCTCGAGCGCGGCCCACACGGCTGCTGCGATGAGCAGCACCGCGATCGTGGCGAACCCGACGCGACCGACGGCCGTGAGGTTGGCGAGCCGGCCGAGCCCCTGCATGGTCACCTGCAGGTGGGTGTTCTCGTAGAAGCCCCGGTAGGCGACGGTGAAGCCGTACACGCCGATGATCGGGAAGGCCCAGCGGACGACCCGGCCGAAGCGGTCCCGGTCAGCCGTGCTCGTGAGCAGGTTCCGCCACGCGACGGCGCTCACCACGATCAGCGGCACGAGGCTGATGAACAGGTAGCGGCCCTGCGCGCCGGCGATGATCTGGGTGGAGTCGTAGGCGGAGAAGTTGTTCTGCAGCTGGCTCGCGACGGTGATCACCGGCGTGATGAGCATCACGAGCGCGGCGGTGCGGTTCGACGACCGACGGAACGCCCAGCCCACGATGACCGCGAGTGCGATCACCGTGAGCGAGTCGGTCAGGACCTGCGTCATCGGGTAGCGCAGCGCACCGAACTGCCCCCAGAAGGACGCACTGAGGCGGTCCCACTCGACGTTCACGAAGTCGCCGAAGTTGGCGCTCGTCTCGCGGCCCCACGGCTTGTCCTGGCGGAGGGCGCTGACGCCGTCCGGCTGCAACGCCCCGAAGAGGAGGAGGTTGCGGATCCACCACCACGACCCGAGGGCCGCGACGATCGCGCCGGCGACCGCGGTCCGGCCGATCCGGGCACCCCACGAGAGCTGACCGTGGCCGGCGACCAACAGCGCGACCGCCACGAACGGGACGGTCGGCAGACCGGTGCCCTTCACCGAGCAGACGGCAGCGACGGCGACCCCGAGCCACACCGCGATCCGCCACCGGTGGTCACCGGTGAGCGCGCGGGCGGCGAGCCAGGCGATGACGGCCCCGAGCACGATGACCGGGGCGTCGTTCGTGACCGACGACCCGATCTGCGCGAGCTGCGGGACCGCGAAGAGGGCGAGGACGCCCACGATCGCCGTGCGGGGGGACCGGGTGACCCGGCGGACCGTGGCCCAGGTCAGGAACGGCAGCGGCAGGAGCATCACGACGTCGAGCATCCGGAGCGCCATCACGCCGACGTCCCAGCGCAGGTGGAAGAACCCGATGGCCTTGAGCACCAGGGCGCCGACGCCGTAGTAGGTCGGCGGGTGCTGGGTCATCTGGTTGACGAAGTCGTGGTTGCCCGGGTTCTCGGCGGTCAGTTCCGCGACGGTGCCACGGTTGGCGGCGGCGACGCTGCTGATCTGCTGCTGCTCGGCGTAGGTGATCGCGAGCAGGTCCATGTGGCCGGGGGCGGGCCAGCCCTTGCCGAGCGCGAGCTGTTCGGCGGCGTCGTAGTGCGCGGCCTCGTCCGGTGCCGAGAACATCGGCGTCAGGCACGCCCACAGCGTCAGCAGCAGAGCGAACGCCGCGGTGAGCGCGATGACGGCGCGTCGTTCCCCCCGGGTCACCGGCGGAGCGCCGACGACCTCAGTCGCCATAGCGCTGGAGCTTCTGCAGGTCGAGCTGCTCCTCGGCCAGCGTGCGGTTCAACCGCGTGAGGTCGGCGACGACCCCGATGACGATCGCGAGGACCGCCGTGATGAGCAGCACCACCCCCAGGATGATGGACTGCAGGTGGTTGCCGCCGGTGTGCATCGCGAGGAGCACCAGGTAGCGGACGAGCGGCCACGCCCCGAGCACGCCGAGGATCGCCGCGACCCAGAGGAACAGCGCCATCGGCCGGTACATGAGGTAGACGCGGGCGATCGCCGAACCCGACTGGAACATGTGCTGCCAGATGTTCTTGAACAGGCGCGACTCACGCGTCTTCGGGTTCGTGGTGATCGGGATCGACGCGATCGCGAGCCGCTTGTACCCGGCCTGCACGATCGTCTCCATGCAGTAGCTGAAGCGCGTGACGATGTTGAGGCGGATGAGCGAGTACTTCGAGTAGGCGCGGAACCCGCTCGCTGCGTCCGGGAGGTCGAGACCGGCGGCGCGGGAGGCGACCCAGGAACCGAAGCGCTGCATGAGCTTCTTGAACCCGGAGAAGTGCTCGATGGTGCGGGTCTGGCGGTCGCCGATGACGATCTCCGCTTCCCCGCGGAGGATCGGCTGCACGAGCTCGGCGATGTGCGCCTGCGGGTACTGGTTGTCGCCGTCGGTGTTGACGACGATGTCCGCCCCGTGGAGCAGCGCGTAGTCGACGCCGTCGCGGAACGAGCGGGCGAGGCCCATGTTCGTGGTGTGGTGCACGAAGTGCCTCACGCCGTGTTCCTTGGCGACCTCGACCGTGCGGTCGGTGCTGCCGTCGTTGATGACCAGGATCTCGATCTCGTCGATGCCGTCGATCTGCTGCGGGATCGAGTCGATGACGCTGGCGAGGGTGTTCTCCTCGTTGAGGCAGGGGATCTGGACGAATAGCTTCACGGGCTCGCTTGGTCTCGTTTCGGGAGGTCGCAGGGCGCTGGGCGCATGGTGCAGAACCAGGACAGCCTATGCGATGGCGGAAGCGGCTGCCTTGCTAGGCTTCCCGGGTGCAGATCCGCGAACTGAAGATCCCCGGCGCGTGGGAGTTCACGCCCGTCCAGCACGGCGACGCACGAGGAGCATTCCTCGAGGCGTACCGGGCCGACGTCCTCGAGGACACGGTCGGCCACCCGCTCGACCTCCGCCAGGTCAACATGTCGGTCTCGTCCGCCGGGGTCGCGCGGGGCATCCACTACGCCCTCGTCGCGCCGAGCCAGGCGAAGTACGTCACCGCGGTGCGCGGGGCGTTCATCGACTACATCGTCGACATCCGCGTCGGGTCGCCGACGTTCGGGCAGTGGGACTCGGTCCGGATCGACGACGTCGACCGCAAGGCCGTCTACCTGTCCGAGGGCCTCGGCCACGCGATCGTCGCGCTCGAGGACCAGTCCACCGTGAACTACCTGGTCAGCGCGCACTACGACCCCGAGCGCGAGAAGGGGATCACCATCCTCGACCCGACGGTGGGCCTGACCCTGCCGGAGGGACTCGGCGATCCGGTCCTGTCCGAGAAGGACACCAGTGCCCCGACGCTCGAGGAAGCCGCCGCCGCCGGTCTGCTCCCGACGTACGAGGAGTGCGTCGCCTACACCGAGTCCCTCCGGACGAAGAACTAAGGAGTCCCGTTGAAGGGCATCATCCTCGCCGGCGGTTCCGGCACGCGCCTCTGGCCGATCACCAAGGGCATCAGCAAGCAGCTCATGCCGATCTACGACAAGCCGATGGTCTACTACCCGCTGTCGACGCTCATGATGGCCGGCATCCGCGAGGTCCTCGTCATCACGACGCCGGAGTACAACGACCAGTTCCGCGCGCTCCTCGGCGACGGCTCCGCGTTCGGCATGCACATCGAGTACGCCGTCCAGCCGAGCCCGGACGGCCTCGCGCAGGCGTTCGTCATCGGTGAGGACTTCATCGGCGACGACAGCGTCGCGCTCGTCCTCGGCGACAACATCTTCCACGGCACCGGCCTCGGGTCGAACCTCCGGAAGAACGCCGAGGTCACCGGCGCCACGATCTTCGCGTACCACGTGGCCGACCCGAAGGCGTACGGCGTGGTCGAGTTCGACGAGGACTTCCACGCCGTCTCCATCGAGGAGAAGCCGGCCGAGCCGAAGTCGAACTACGCCGTCCCCGGCCTGTACTTCTACGACAACAAGGTCATCGAGATCGCCAAGACGATCGAGCCGAGCGCCCGCGGGGAGCTCGAGATCTCGACCGTGAACGAGCGCTACCTCGAGGCGGGGGAGCTCGGCGTCCAGGTCCTCGACCGCGGGACCGCCTGGCTCGACACCGGCACGTTCGAGTCGATGATGCAGGCGTCCGAGTACGTCAAGGTCATCGAGGACCGCCAGGGCTTCAAGATCGGCTGCATCGAGGAGATCGCCTGGCGCAACGGCTGGATCGACGACGCGCAGCTCGCCGAGCTCGCCGCGCCGCTCGTGAAGGGCGGCTACGGGGTCTACCTGCAGCGGCTGCTCGACGCCTGACCCGTCAGACCGAGCGCCGGCTCCGTCCGATCCGCGGACGGAGCCGCCCATTGCGGCCGGTGCGGGCGTTGGGTCGGGGCGGCAGGAACGCGGGTGTACCACGCAGGTAGCGGTGGAATTCGTCCTTGAGTTCGATCATCGCGTGGTACTGGTTCCGCTCCTCCAGGACGAAGTGCATCGTCGTCCTGGCCTTCTGCAGCCGCCAGCCGCGAGCGAGCGCCTGGTAGGACATCCACTGGTCCTCCATGAAGGCGAAGCGTCGCGGCAGGTCGAAGAAGAAGCGGTCGTCGTCCACGAGCGAGGAGTCGAGGACCGTTCCGCCCGTCCCGACGTGATCGGTCTCAGCGCCGACCTCGACCTGTTCGCGGTCCCAGTAGGAGCGGACCTGGTTGAACGCCCACCACCCCACGATCGACTCCGGTGTCCAGTCGTCGAGGAGGTCCGACACGAACGACGGGGCGACGATCTGGTCGTCGTCCAACATGAGCACGGGGCCGTCGTAGCCGGAGTTGCGGAGCCACCGGACGGCCACGAACCGTGCCAGGCCGCCGATGTTCACCGAGCTGTTCACGAGGTCGATGCTCGCGAGCGAGCCCGACGGGACGTGGTCGGCCGTCCAGCCGTACTGCGGCGCGTTCGCTTCCGCGTTGTTCCAGAAGAGCAGCTTGAGGCGGGTCGGCGGGTCGAGCGACTCCAGCATCGACACGATCTCGTGCACGCGCTCCGGCCGGTTCCACAGGCAGATGACGATCGGGATGCCGTCGATCGCGGGGTCGGCCCACTTCGCCGGACCGGTACTGCGCAGTCCTCGACGGAGGAGCTTCGCGAGGTGTCGACGCCATTCGCGTTCGTCCGCCGGCAAGTGGCGGTCTCGGACGGCTCCGGCGGCCGCGTCGACGACGGTCGCCAGTCCGATCCGGTCACTCGCTCCGCGCACCGCTCGTCGGAGCGTCGTGGTCGACCTCATCAGTACGTGCCGCCTTTCCGGAGAGCAGCGTCCAGGATAGACGACGGTGTGATCGCCAGCGGTGGGTCTCGACTCGTGGCGGCGTCTCCTTGTACCGTGTCCCCACACCGTCCCGGAGGCCGAGCATCCGCGGTCGGTCCGTCCGCGGCGACCGGAACGCTGGTCGTCGCCTGGTCCACCGGCCGATCCGGCGACGAGGACCCGGCACCTGGTGGCTCGACCATCGTGCACCTGCGCTGTTCCCGAACGCGTTGGGATCGAACACCATGCGAATGCCGGCCTTCCGCCCGCGGGGCCACCACACGAGCATCACGGTGGTCCTGACCACCCGATCGGATCGGCATGCCGAGGTCGCGTCGGTCCTCCGTGCCGCACGGTCGGCGTTCACCGACGCTGCGGACGTCCGCGTCGAGAGCTACGTCGCCGATGGGTCGCCCCGTGGTCCCTTCGACGAGGACCTGCCGTGGGGGCACCGAGACGACGCCGACGGCGTGGTCCAGGCGATCGCACGAGGTGTGGCTCGTGGGGTCGGTCCCGCGGTCGTCGTCGTGGACAGCTCGGTCGCCATCGAGGCCGACGCACTCGTCGCGCTCGTCGGACTCGTCCGCGCCCGACCCGGCGCCGTGGTCCAGCCGGTGGTCCGGACGCCGAGTGGTGCCGTCCTCTCCGCGGGAGCGCTCCTGCTGCGGCCCGGGGCGCTGCCGTGGTCGGACGATCGCGCCCAGGCAGACGTCCACGGGGTGTTCGCTGCTGACCAGCCCGTGCTGTGCTTCTCGGGGGAGGTGAGCGCGGCGGTGGCGGAGTGCGCCGGAGCCCCGGTGGTCCGGGACGAACGCGTTGCGATCTGCGTGCTCTCCCGTGCCCTGGGCGACGCCCTCGTGGCGGACGTGGGCACCGTGACCCGAGCCGCATCCCCCGGCAGGCTCGTCGACGCGACCGTGGTCGACACGGTGAACGCGTGGCGCGACCTGCCCGCCGACCCCGCCGCTGTCGGCGGGGTCGACCCCGGACTCCCGCTGCCACCCTGGGGACTGCGACCGGTGGTCCTGCACCGTCCGACCGCCCTCCGGTGGGCCGTCAAGATCGCCGCCCCCGCGGGTGAGGAGGGGGACGGTTGGGGAGACGTCCACTTCGCCGCCGAACTCGCGAGCGCCCTCGAACGCACGGGCCAGCGGGTGCGGGTCGATCGGCGGGACGCGCACGTGCGCTTCGACGATGCCGACGACGACGTGCTGCTCTCGCTCCGGGGGCTCGACCGGATCGTCCCGAACCCGACGGCGGTGAACCTCCTCTGGGTGATCAGCCACCCGGACCTGGTCACCGACACGGAGTTGCGAGCGTTCGACGCGGTGTTCGCGGCCGGCTCGCACTGGGCTCGGTCGGCGTCCGCGAGGGCGGGGGTGCCGGTGCGGACGCTCCTGCAGGCGACCGACCCCAGCGTGTTCCATCCGCGCCACTCGGCCGAGGGGACGGACGCGGGCCGCGTGGTCTTCGTCGGTTCGCCCCGGGGCGGTGTCCGTCCGATCGTCGCCGACGCGATCCGTCTCGGCGCCGACCTCCGTCTGCACGGACCGGGGTGGCGGGCCCTGGCGCCCGGAGTGGCCGTCGGTCGACCGTCCCTGGGACGCGCCGAGGTCGCGGAGTCGTACGCCGCCGCGCGGGTCGTGCTCAACGACCACTGGCCGGACATGGCGGCGGGAGGCTTCGTGTCCAACCGCGTTTTCGACGTCCTCGGGGCCGGCGGTGTCGTCGTGACCGACCCCGTCGTGGGCCTCACAGAGGTCCTCGACGTCCCGACCCTCGCGGTCGCATCGTCGTACGAGGACCTCGAGGTGCTCCTCGACCCACGACACCCGTGGCCGTCAGCATCGGAACGAGCGGCGATCGCGGCGCGCATCGCGACGGACCACTCCTTCGACCAGCGGTCGCACCAGCTCCTCGCAGTGGCGATGGACGAACGCGCGCGGCTCCCGCGGTGACGTCCGCGCTACTTGCGCGTCACCCAGCGCGCACGGACGGCCAGGCCGACCCGCAGCACGACGCGCAGCGGCCACAACCACCACGCCCGGTACTTCCGCGAGAGGAACCGGTAGGCGCTCCGGTGGTGCTCGATCTCCATCGGGCGCCGGTTCGTCGACGTCGAGTGCGCCCCGGTGTGCGTCACGACGGCGCTCGGCACGTACACGTTCGCCCGGCCGGCCCGTCCCACGCGCTGCCCGAGGTCGACGTCCTCGAAGTACATGAAGTACGACTCGTCGAACCCGCCGAGCTGCCGGAAGAGGTCCGCGCGGATGAGGAAGCACGCACCGGACAGCCACTCGGCCTCGCGCTCGACGACCTGGGTGGTGGACCAGTACCGCTGGCTCCACGGGTTCGCCGGCCAGAACCGCGAGAACGCCGCGTGTCCGAGCCCGGTGCGGAGCGAGGGCAGCCGACGTGCAGATGGGTAGGTCTCGCCGTGCTCGTCGAGGATCCGCGGCCCGAACGACCCACCGTCCGGCAGACGTTCGGCGGCCGCGACGAGTTCGTCGATCGAGCCGGGTTCGAGGACCACGTCGGGGTTGGTGACGAGCAGGAACTCCGGACGGACGTCGGGCAGGACGTCGTCGAGCGCGGCGAGGGCGGCGTCGATCCCGCCGCCGTAGCCGCGGTTGCCGCCGGAGGACACGACGACGGCGCCGTACGACTCACCGATCGCCCGGAGCGCATCGAGGTCGGCGGACCCGTTGTCCGCGATGACCACCGCCACCGGTGACGCCGACGCGGCCTCGACGCTCGCGAGGAACGGCCGGATCGTCTCACCCGTGTTGTAGGTGACGGTGAGGACCGCCACCCGTGGCGACGCGCTCACCGCGTGACCTGCCCGGAACCGACGAACGGAACAGCGACCTCGCGGTACGCGTCGACGTGCACCGTCGCGGTCGCGTCCCACGTGAACTCGTCGGCGCGCCGGAGCGCGGCGGCGCGGTGCGTGGCCACGCGTGCGGGATCGTCGAGCAGCGAGGTCATCGCGGTCCCCAACGCCGAGGCGTCGGGCTCGGTGTAGACCGCGGCGTCCCCCCCGACCTCGGGCAGCGACAGCCGCCTGGTGGTGAGGACGCACGCCCCGGCGGCCATCGCCTCGACCACGGGGAGCCCGAAGCCCTCGCCGAGGGACGGGTAGACGACGAACTCCGCGCCACCGAGGAAGCCCGCGAGGTCCTCGAGCGGGAGGTACCCCGCTTCCACGACGTGGTCGGCGTCCTGCAGCGCATCGAGCCGCTCGATCGCGTCGGTGTCCCACCCGCGTGCACCGGAGAGGACGAGCCACGGCGTCGGGGCCCCGGTCGCGTCCCGCGCACCCTGGACGGCGGCGTAGGCGTCGAGGAGGGCCGTGACGTTCTTCCGCGGCTCGATCGTGCCGAGGAACGCGATCCACGAGGCGTCGTCGGGCAGGCCGGCGGCGATCCGGGCGTCCTCGACCTCGGCGACCGAGGGCTCGTGGAAGCGTGCGCGGTCGACGCCGAGCGGCGCGACCCGGACGTCCGCGCGGATGCCGCTGACCACCCGGGCGGCCTCGGTCGCGGTGGCGGCGCTCGGGACGATCACGACCGGACGGGAACGGAGTGATCGACGGCTCCACCACGTGAAGAACGTCCGCTTGAGACGCGAGTGCCACTCGGGGTTGGAGAAGAACGTGGCGTCGTGCAGGGTGACGACCGAGCCCCGCCGCCAGCCGAACGGGAACGTGTAGTGCGGCGAGTGCAGGACCGTGGCACCGATGCGACGGCCCAGCGCGGGGAGGCCGGTCTGCTCCCAGACGAACCGCAGCGGGACGGAGTCGGTCCAGGCGGGTGCCACGTGGACGGTGACGTCGGGCGCGACACCGCGGAAGTGCGCCGCGTGCACGGGCCGGACGACCAGGTGCACGTCGAGCGACGGGTCCGCCGCGCCGAGGTGGGACACGACCCCTTCGACGTACCGTCCGACCCCGCCGAGGTCCTTCGGTACCGCGGTCCCGTCGATGAGGACGGTGGTCTGCGGCACGCGCGGGTCCTTCCGGGCAGGGACGGGGGAGTCACCAGGATAGCCCTGGCCGCTCATGCGTCCGGGTCCACGGCGCTCCGCGGGACGGACGCGACCCGCGAACGGCGGACGCGGTGCGCGAGGTGCGCGGGGAGGTGCCCCGCGACGTCGGCCAGCGCTGCCAGGACGAGCCGCGCCTCCCGACGGGTGCCAGGGGCGGCCAGCAGACGGAGGCCGCGGCCGAGGGTGCGGACCGCGGCGTGGACGACCGTCGACCACGGCGCGTGCCAGAGCGCGACGACGAGCCGGTTGCGGGTGTTGCGGGACACGAAGAGGTCGCTCTGCACCCCCGAGGACGCGGAGTGGTCGTGTTCGACGACCGCGTCGGCGGCGTACTCGACGCGCCACCCGCGGCGACGGAGCCGCCAGGAGAGCTCGGTGTCCTCGTAGTACATGAACAGCGACTCGTCGAGGAGCCCGACGTCGTCGAGGGCGGCGCGCCGGAGGGCGCTGGCGCCCCCGGAGAAGCCGAAGACGTCGCGGTCGGCGATGCGGTCGGCGGGGGCGAACCAGTCGCGGTCCTTTCCGTTGCCGTCGCGGTCGACGAGCACGCCGGTCGAGTTGAGCCGGACCTCGCCGTCCTCCGACGGCGTCCAGAGGTCGCCGTCGTGATCGCGGAGCACGCGTTGGCCGGGTGCGGGCGTGGTGTCGGACGGGAGGCGCGACCAGCGTCCGGCGAGCACGATGCGGCCGGTGACCGCGGCCACGTCGGGCGCGGCGCGCAGCAGGTGGTCGCGGAGGGCCGCGACGAAGCCGGGAGCGGGGGAGGCGTCGTTGTTGAGCAGGACGACGACGTCGGCGTCCGCGTGTCGGATGCCCGTGTTGACGCCCGCCGCGAAGCCGCCGTTCGTGCCGCGGGCGATGACCGTGGCGTCCGGGAGCGCACGTCGGAGGACGGCGACCGAGTCGTCCGAGGAGCCGTTGTCGACCACGATCACCTGGTCGGCCGCGCCCTCGTCGAGGATGGCGCGCACCGCACGCGTGGTGAGGTCGGCACGGTTCCAGTTGACGACGACGACCGCGGTCCGCGGTGCGCCGTCGGAGGGCGTCAGTCGAGCTCCTCGAGCTCCGGGACCGCGTGGACCGTACCGACCGCTCGCGGGTAGAACGGGACGTCGAACGCGTCGCACTCCGGGAGGTCGTGCACGTGTCGGCCGGCTGAGTCGATGAGCGAGACGTTGATGAAGTACTTCCCGGACCCGAACCGGACGTCGCGCACGACGAAGCGGAAGCGCCGTCGTCCTTCGAGCCTGCCGAGATCGAGACCGAGCGTGGTGTTGGTGACGCCGTAGACGACCTGTCCGGCGGAGCTGTTGATCTGCAGCGCCGCGACCCAGTCCTCGATGCCGTCGTCGTGCTCGAACTCAGCGGTCACCTCGATGTCGTCGCCGGGCGAGACGGGCGCGCCGTGCGGCTTCCCGACGGGCTGCACGGTGGCGCTCACGACGCGACCCCGCCCCGGGGCGACGTCGCGGTTGGTCTCCCCCTGACGACGCTCTTCGAGCACGTCACGGAAGGCCGCGACGGCTTCCACCGGGTCGCCGTCGACCAGGACCTTCCCCTTGTTCAGCAGGATCGCCCGGTCGCACATCTCCTGCACCTGGCTGAGCGAGTGCGTGACGATGATGATCGTCTTACCCTGCTCCTGGAACGAGCGGATCCGGTCGAGGCACTTGCGCTGGAACGCCTCGTCGCCGACGGCCAGGACCTCGTCGACGAGCAGGACGTCGGGGTCGGTGTGCACGGCGACCGCGAAGGCGAGCCGCACGTACATGCCGGACGAGTAGAACTTCACCTGGGTGTCGATGAAGTCGCCGATGCCGGAGAACGCGAGGATGTCGTCGAAGCGCTCCTCGGTCTCCTTGCGGCTGAGGCCCAGGAGGCTCGCGTTGAGGAACACGTTCTCGCGGCCGGAGAGGTCCGGGTGGAACCCGGCGCCGAGCTCGAGCAGCGCGGCGAGGCGACCGCGGCGCGCGACCGTGCCGGACGTCGGCTGGATGATCCCGCCGATGGCCTTCAGCAGCGTGGACTTGCCGGAGCCGTTCTGACCGATGAGGCCGACGGTGGTGCCGGCCTGGATCGACACGGTGACGTCGTCGAGCGCCCAGAAGTCCTGCCGGTGCTTCCGTCCGGCACGACCGAGGGTGACGATGCGCTCGCGGATCGTGTTGTCCTTGCGGACGACGAAGCGCTTCCGGACGTGGTCGATGACGATGACGTCGGGGCGCTCCGCGCTGGCGCCGGACGTCGTCGGAGCGACGGGGGTGCTGATGGCCATGGTCTAGAGCTCCTGCGCGAAGTTGCCCTGCAGACGGGAGAACACCCGCTGCGCGCCGACGAGGCACACGAGCCCGATCACGAGCGCGATGAGGAGTCGTGTCATGAGGTGGCCCGGGTAGACGACCGTCGCCGGGTCGTGCAGCCAGACCGCGTTCTGCAGCCCGAGCACGGACAGGGTGAGCGGGTTGTTCGTGTAGACGGCGAGGATCCAGCCGACCTTGACGTTCGCGAGCACCATCGAGTACGAGTACACGATCGGCGATGCCCAGAGCAGCACCATGAGGCCGACGTCGATGACGAACTGCACGTCGCGCAGGTACACGTTGAGCGCGGCGAGCACGAGCCCGATCGCGGCCCCGTAGACCAGGATCACCAACAGGGACGGGATGAGGTAGACCAGGCCCTCGTGCCAGGGGAACGCGCCGAGCACGACGGTGAAGGCCAGCAGGATCGCGAACTGGATCGCGAAGTTGACCAGGGCCGCCCCGACGCTCGCGAGCGGGAAGACCTCCCGCGGGACGTAGACCTTCTTGATGAGGCCGCTGTTCCCGACGATCGAGCTGGTCGACCCGGCGACGATCTCGCTGAAGAGCGTGTAGGCGCTCAGGCCCGTGAAGACGTAGATCGCGAAGTTGTCGATGCCGTGGGCGGCGCCGAGCACCTTGCCGATGACGAAGTAGTAGATGAGGAGCTGGGTCAGCGGGCGCACCAGCGTCCACACGAACCCGAGTGCCGAGTCCTTGTACCGCGCCTTGAGGTCACGGCGGATGAGCATCCCGAGCATCTCGCGCTGCCGGAAGACGTCGCGGAGTTCTCGCCAGGTTCCTCGGAAGGCGCTCGTCGGAGCGCCGACCACGACGAGGGGCTCCTTCGCGAGCGCCGCCATGCGGGCTTGATCGACCATTCGTCTCTTCGTTCGTGGGGGCAGGACCGGAACAGCATACTCACCGCCTCTGACGAGGAGCGGGTGCGCCGTCCGGAGCGAGCAACACCTGTCGTTCGCCCCCGTGCGGGGGTGAATGTGCGCAGATGCAACCCTCAACCTTCACTTTGGGGTTACCGTTGACGCAACCCGGACCCTTGTCAACACCCACAGGACGGCCCGTCAGCATGCAGCTTGCTCCACGGCCGATCGCTGCGTTCGCGGTGATCGGTGCTCTCAGTCTCCTCGCGGCGGGTTGTTCCGCCGGCGGTGACGACCCCACACCATCGCCCACACGGAACGCCAGCGCGTCGGCGTCGACGAGCCCGTCGGCCACGTCCACGACCACCGCGTCGACCGATCCGTCGCCGACCGAGGCCGCTTCGGAGCCGAGCGACGACGACGCCCCCACGTCGTTCCCCGGGACCGGCCAGACGAGCCAGCCCGACACCGACCCGTCGGACTTCCCGGCGACCGCCCTGGTGACCTTCTCCGGCTGGGACGCCGGCACGAAGACGCTCCAGGCGGGTGGCCTGGTGTCCGGCACCACCAACGCGTCGGGCACCTGCACGTTCACCGCCGCGAAGGGCGGGGTCACGCGCACCCAGACCAGCCGGGCCGAGGCGAGTGCGTCGTCGGTCAGCTGCGCGCAGGTGTCGTTCCCCGCGGCGCAAGTGTCGACCGGCACGTGGTCGATCACCCTCAAGTACTCGGTCGGGTCGCAGTCGACCACGTCCGACCCGATGACGGCGGAGGTGCCGTGATGCGTTCCATCCTGACGAACGGCGGGCGGCGTCGCCCGTTCCGTTCCACCCTCGGCATCGTCGCAGCACTCGCGATCGCGGTGAGCGGGCTGACGTTCGGCACGATCGTGTCCGAGGCGACGACCACCGAGTCCGCGTCCGCCGCGACCGCCGCCGGGTTCGACCCGGGCAACATCATCAGTGACGCGAACTTCTACGACGGGTCCGCGATGAGCGGCTCCGCGGTGCAGTCGTTCCTCAACAGCGCCGGCGCGAACTGCCGGCAGGCGTCCGGTGGCCCGGCGTGCCTGAAGAACTTCACGCAGAACATGAGCGCCATCGCGGCGGTCTCCGGGCGCTGCTCGGCGATCCCCGGGGGCAACAAGTCGGCGGCGACGATGATCGCGCAGGTCGGCTCGGCGTGCGGGATCAGCCAGAAGGTCCTGCTCGTGCTCCTGCAGAAGGAGCAGGCCATCGTGTCGACGTCGAGCCCGACGACGTACATGTACCTGCACGCCACGGGCTTCGCCTGCCCGGACACCGCCCCGTGCGACCCGAAGTACTACGGATTCGGCCAGCAGGTCTACGCCGCGGCACTGCAGTTCAAGCGGTACCAGGCGTCGCCGACGTCGTGGGCGTACCAGGCGGGTCGCAACAACTCGATCCTGTACAACCCGAACGCCGCCTGCGGCCGCAAGACCGTCTACATCGAGAACCAGGCCACGGCGGCGCTGTACATCTACACGCCGTACACCCCGAACGCCGCCGCCATGGCGAACCTCTACGGCACCGGTGACAGCTGCTCCGCCTACGGCAACCGCAACTTCTGGCGGATGTACACCGACTGGTTCGGGTCGCCCACGGGTGGGTCCTCGCCGATCGGGCACGTCGACTCGGTTGCCGCCGGCTACAAGGCGATCACGGTCAACGGCTGGGCCGCCGACCCGGACACCACGGCGCCCCTCCGCGTCGCGTTCTACATCGACGGTGCCGGCAAGCAGACGATCACCGCGAACACGAACCGCACCGACCTGGCGTCCCGACTCGGCTCGGGCAACACGGCGCACGGGTTCTCGACGACCCTGTCGAACATCTCCGGCGGCTCGCACAACCTCTGCGTCTACGGCATCAACCAGGGGCCCGGCGCGAACACGCTGCTGTCCTGCCAGACGTTCTCCATCCGGACCGGCGACCCGTTCGGCAGCTTCGACAGCGCGACCGTCGGCGCGTCGACGCTGACGGTCGGCGGCTGGGCGATCGATCCGGACAGCTCGGGCCCGGTGCAGGTGCAGGTCCGCGTCGACGGCGCCACGAAGACGACCGTCACCGCGAACACCGTCCGGAGCGACGTGGGCAAGCGGTACCCCGGCTACGGGAACAACCACGGCTTCTCGGGCAAGGTGACCGGCCTCACCGCGGGCAAGCACACGATCCAGACGTACGTGCAGGACACGTCGTCCAAGCAGTGGAAGCTGCTCGGGACGAAGAGCGTCACCCGGCCGAGCGGCGCACCGTGGCTGATCCTCGACGAGGTCTCGTCGAAGGCGCCCGGCACGATGCTGGTCCGCGGCTGGACGATCGACCCCGACACCACGGGCACGGTCCGGGTGCACGTCTACCTGGACGGGAAGGCCCTGACCGCGGTCGACGCGAACAAGACCAAGACCGGACTCGGCGCGGCCCGACCCGGTTACGGGGACGACCACGCGTACCTGTTTGAGCGCACTGGGATCAGCGCCGGCACCCACACGGCCTGCGTCATCGCGATCAACGTCGGCCCGGGCAACAACCAGAACATCTGCCGGACGTTCTCGACGCCCACCGGTTCGCCGAAGGTGACGGTCGACAAGGCCGCCACGACCGGCCTCGGCTCGATCACCATCAGCGGCTCGGCGGTCGACCCGGACGTCACCGCGGCGGTCTCGATGACGTACACGGTGGACGGCAAGACGCTCGGCACCGGGACGGCGAACGTCGCGAAGGACGCGCTCGCCACCACCTACCCCGGGTACGGCGCGAACCACGCGTTCACGCAGACGATCACCGGCGTCGGACCGGGCGCGCACACCGTGTGCGCGGTCGGCAAGAACGTCGGTGGCGGCTCGAACACGAGCGCCTGCGCGAAGGTGGCCGCGGCGACCGGCAACCCGGTGCTGCTGCTCGACGAGGTCTCCTCGCCGGGTGCCGGCCAGGTCAAGGTCCGGGGCTGGACCATCGACCCGGACGTCGCCGGACCGGTCCAGGTGCACGTGTACATCGGCGGCAAGGCCGCGCAGTCGGTCACGGCGAACCAGGCGAAGGCCGGTCTCGCGACCGTCTACGCCGGGTACGGCGGGAACCACGCGTTCTCGACGACGCTGAGCAACCGGTCCTCCGGCAGCACCCAGGTCTGCGTGTTCGCGATCAACCAGGGGACCGGCGCCAACACGGAGACCTGCCGGACGATCACCGTGCAGTAGACGCGCCCACACGAACGGACGGGAGGCGCGGTGCCAGTTGGCACCGCGCCTCCCGTCCGTTCGTAGTGGCGTCCTCGGCCCCCGTGCGCGTCGCGCGGTCAGCGGCGCCGGAGCGCGCGGGCGACGCCACCCAGGCGGTCGAGCACCCGAGATAGGTGAGCGCGTCCTAGGTCCGGGCCATCGCGTCGCGCTCGGCCTCGGCTTCCTGGCGGGCGCGGTCGATCGACGACGCGGAGCAGCCGGACCTTCGGCAGCACCGAGGTCTGGGTCTTGGCGATCAACCAGGGCGGCCGAGCCAGCACGGAGGCCTACCGGAGGATCACCGTGCAGTAGACGTGCCCACCCCGTCTCGTTCGTAGTGGCGTCCTCGGTCGCCGCGCGGGTCGCGCGGTCAGCGGCGCCGGAGCGCGCGGGCGACGCCACCCAGACGGTCGAGCACTCGGTACTCGGCGGAGTGGGTGAGCGAGTCGTAGCTCCGGGCGATCGCGTCGCGCTCGGCCTCGGCTTCCTGGCGGGCACGGTCGATCACCGCGACCGCCTCCTCCGACACGATGAGCCGGCGGTTGATCTCCTCGACGCCCGAGCGGTGGGCGTCGCGCTCCCGCTCGGTCTCGCGGAGCACCTCGCGCTGCATCGCCGCCCAGCGGAGGAGCGGGTCGCGCTCGCCCGTCCGGGCGCCGGCGCGGGCGATCGCGGCGTCGAGCGAGGGGCCCACCTGCTCGGCGCGGGCCGCGAACGAGTGCCGCGCCACGACGACCTCCCGCAGGCGTGCGACGAGGGCCTCCCGCTCGGCGGCCGGCATCGCGATGGCCCGTTCGAGCGACGCGGCGTCCGTGAAGACCGGGACGTCCGCCAGCCCGAGCTCGTCGAGGCCGAGCGCGCAGTCCGTGACGGGCAGGGCGCCGCAGGCGAGCGACTCGTACAGGCGGGAGTTGAGCGTGCCGAACTCGGCCGCCGGTGCGATCACGTCGTCCACGACGAACGCCGCGGCGCGGTACACCTCCGGCAGCGCGAAGTACGGCACGGGGGAGCGGAGCTCGACCCCGGGAGCGGGTTCGACGTGCTCGACGTTGGCGGCGAACCAGACGATCGGCTCGGGCGGGGCGACCTCGGCGAGGACGTCCTGCACGCGTCGGCGGGCACCCCAGAAGTTCACGGTGGTCACGGTGCGGTCGCTCCGCGGTTGCGCGGGGTCGAGGGTGAAGAGGTCGAGGTCGACGCCGATCGGCACGACCTCGACGGGTCCGTCGACCGCCCGGGCCAGTTCGTCCCGGGCGATCGAGGACGAGGCCCACACCGCGTCGAACTCGGCGAGGTACGGCACCGAGGCCCACTGCGCGGTCCAGTTCCGGACCCAGGCGACGGTCGCCGTGCCCGCGGGCACGAGCCCGGGGACGAACGACTCGATCATGCTCACGAGCACCGTCGTGTCGTCGGGGACGTCCTCGGCCCAGCGGCGGATCGGCCACACGTCGACGCCCCAGTCCTCGCGGCGCAGCGCACGGGCCAGGCCGAGCGCGACGAACAGGTCGCCCTTGCCCTCGGTCGGGTCGTCCGTCGACACCGCGAAGCGGACCGTTCCCCTCGTGCCGGTCGCGTGGTCGCCGCGGGCGATGGCCGCGTACTCCTCGGCCAGTGGCGACGGTGCGGGGGAGGTCGGGATCGGGTGCTGCGTCACGTGGACTCCGGGTCTGGGAAGGGGGCGCCGCGACCGGGTGGTGGTCTCGGGGGGAGCCGCCGGGTGGGGGCGACCGAGTGCCATTGTGCCCGAAACGGAGGCGATCCCAGCCGAGCGCCGTGCTGCGCCTTGTAGGGTGTTGTCGGCCGACGGGCACCCCGACGGTCGCACCACCGATCCACGCCGCACCCGCGGCAGCCGCTGGAGGAACCCGCCGTGACAGAGCGCAAGCCGGGAGTCGTGTCCGTCGTCCTCGTGAACTACAAGGGCACCGACGACACCCTGACGAGCATCGCCGAGCTCCGCAAGCAGGACTGGCCGCAGGACCGGCTCGAGGTGATCGTCGTCGACAACGGCTCCGGTCCCGAGCACGTCGGGCGGCTGAAGGCCTCCGACCTCGACTTCACCTTCGTCGACTCGGGCGCGAACCTCGGCTTCACGGGCGGGTGCAACCTGGGCGTCGAGCACTCCTCGGGCGAGATCGTCGCGTTCCTCAACAACGACGCCCGCCCGGACTCCGGCTGGGTGCGCGAGGCGATGGCGACCTTCGCCTCCGGCGCGGACATCGGCGCGGTCGCGTCGAAGGTCCTCGACTGGGACGGCGTGAACGTCGACTTCACCGAGGCCGCGATGACCTGGTACGGCATGGGCTACAAGCCGTTCGCCGGGTCCCCGGACACCGGCCGCTGGGAGTCCGAGACCGACGTCCTGTTCGGCACCGGCGCCGCGATGTTCGTCCGGGCGGAGCTCTTCGAGCAGCTCGGTGGCTTCGACGACCGCTACTTCATGTTCTACGAGGACGTCGACCTCGGGTGGCGGCTCAACCTGCTCGGGTGGCGGTTCCGGTACCAGCCGAAGTCCGTCGCGTTCCACAAGCACCACGCGTCGATGAACAAGTTCGGCGACTTCCGCGAGACGTACCTGCTCGAGCGCAACGCCCTCTTCACGCTCTACAAGAACCTCGGCGACGAGCAGCTGGCCGCCGCCCTGCCGGGTTCGCTCGCGCTGGCCGTCCGCCGTGCCGTCGGCCGCGGCGAGCTCGACTCGACGTCGCTCGACCTCCGCAACCCCGGTGACGACAGCGTCCCGACGATCCCGGTCCCGAAGACGAGCATGGCGGGCATCTACGGCATCGATCAGTTCGTCGAGCAGCTCCCGTCGATGACCGACTCCCGCCGCGAGATCCAGGCGACGCGCGTCCGCAGCGACCGTGAGCTCCTCCGGCTGTTCGGCAACCGCGACGAGCCCGCCTACCCGATCGAGGACTACCTCGCCGGCTACGACAAGATCGTGCACTCCCTCGGTGTGCTCGAGGCCGGGACCCGTCGTCGGGTGCTCATCGTCACCGGTGACTCCATCGGCGAGAAGATGGCCGGCCCGGCGATCCGTGCGACCCAGATGGCGAAGCAGCTCGCGAACGAGCACGACGTCCGCGTGATCAGCCTCACCCGGTCCTCGCCGATCGACCCCTCGTACGAGGTCGTCACGGTCCCGCACCGCCACCCGCGCCAGATGGTCGAGCACGAGGCCTGGGCCGACGTCATCATCGTGCAGGGACACGCGCTCCGCCTGTTCCCCGTGCTCGAGTCCACGCGCAAGATCCTCGTGGTCGACGTCTACGACCCGCTGCACCTCGAACAGCTCGAGCAGGGCCGCAGCGACGACGTCGACCAGTGGAACCGGCAGATCCTCGACGCGTCGGACACGCTGAACCACCAGCTCGAGCTCGGTGACTACTTCATCTGCGCGTCCGAGCGCCAGCGGATGTTCTGGCTCGGGCAGCTCGCCGGCTCCGGCCGGGTGAACGCCCGCACGTACTCCCGCGACGCCGACCTCCGCTCGCTGATCGGGGTCGTGCCCTTCGGGCTGTCCTCGACCCCGCCCGTGCACGACCAGGCACGCGTCAAGGGCGTCGTCCCCGGCATCGGCAAGAACGACAAGCTCGTCGTCTGGGGCGGCGGCATCTACGACTGGTTCGACCCGATCACGCTCGTCCGCGCGATCGCCCGGCTCGCCGAGCGCCGTCCGACCGTGAAGCTCTTCTTCATGGGCGTGCAGCACCCGAACCCGGACGTCCCCGAGATGGACATCGTCGCGAAGGTCCGGGCGGAGGCCGACGCGCTCGGGCTCACCGGCAAGCACGTGTTCTTCAACGACACGTGGATCCCGTACGAGGAACGCGGCGCCTACCTCCTCGAAGCCGACGCCGGCGTCTCGACGCACTACGAGCACCTCGAGACCACGTTCTCGTTCCGCACCCGGATCCTCGACTACCTCTGGGCACGGCTGCCGATCGTGACGACCGTGGGCGACTCCTTCGGCGACCTCGTGGCGGAGGAGAAGCTCGGCATCGCGGTCCACGAGCAGGACGTCGACGGCCTCGCCGCCGCCCTCGAGACGGCGATCTACGACAAGAAGGCCCGGACCGAGTTCATCGCCAACGTCGACCGGGTGCGCGAGCGCTTCACCTGGGAGAACGTCCTCGCCCCGCTCGTGGAGTTCTGCCGGAACCCCGTCCGCGCCGCCGACAAGACCGTCCGCGAGACGGACGCGCAGATCGAGGCGCACCAGATGCGCGTGCGCGTGCCGGAGCGCAAGAAGCTCCACGGCGTCCGGTACGACCTCGGCCGCGCCGTGCACTACTTCCGCACCGAAGGTCCGCGCAGCGTCGCGGGCAAGATCAAGCGCCGCCTGCAGAGCCGGTGAGCCGACCGGCCCCCACGGTCCTCGTCGTCGTCCCGACGTACGACGAGGCCGAGAACGTCCGCGCCGTCACCACGGCGATCCTGCAGGCGGTGCCCACGGCGCACGTGCTGGTCGTCGACGACGGCAGTCCGGACGGCACGGCCGACATCGTCCGCGCGATCCGGGCGGCGGACGAACGGGTGCACCTGGTCGAGCGCAGCGGCAAGGGCGGCCTCGGCACGGCCTACGTCGCGGGCTTCCGCTGGGGCCTGGAACGCGGTTACCCGCTCCTGGTCGAGATGGACGCCGACGGGTCGCACCCCGCCGACCGGCTCCCGGCGATGATCGCGGCCGTCACCGCCGACGACGGCGTCGCGCTCGCGATCGGTTCGCGCTGGGTGCCCGGCGGGTCGGTGGTCGACTGGCCGCTCCGCCGCGAGGTCCTCAGTCGCGGCGCGAACACCTACGCGCGGATCGTCCTCGGGCTCGGCGTGCGCGACGTCACCGCGGGCTTCCGGGTCTACCGCTCGGACGTCGTCGCCCGGATGGACCTCGGGTCGATCGACTCGAAGGGCTACTGCTTCCAGGTCGACATGACCCTGCGCGTCGACGACCTCGGTGGTCGCATCGTCGAGGTCCCCATCCGGTTCCGGGACCGCGTGCACGGGGTGTCGAAGATGAGCCGGTCGGTCGTCGTCGAGGCGATGCTGCGGGTCACGCAGTGGGGGCTGCAGCGCCGCTTCGGGCGTCGGCGGGCATCCGCGCGTCGGTGACGCGGTCGCGGTGGCCCGGACGCGCCGACGGACTGGAGGCGCGGTGCGGGGCCGCCCCGCGCCTCCAGTCCGTCAGGTGGTCGCGTCTCAGACGCAGCTGACGTTGTAGTCCTGGTTGCTCTTCACGAACTGCGTCATCGCGACCTGGCTCCCGGTGGTCAGCCCACCGGCGGAACACGCCGCCTGGGCGGCAGCGGCACCGTTCTCGCCAACCGCGATCCAACTCGGCAGACCGCGGAGTGGCCCTGTGGTCACGGACCCCATGATCTGCGAGAACTGGTACTTGGTCGAGTAGATCCCGATGGTCTTGATGCCAGATGCACGCAGCGCCGCAACCATGCCCTCGACGTCCGCGCGGTTCTGGGCAGCGTAGTTCGAAGCGTCGGTCGACTTCAGCCACGTCGGGCCGTTGTCGCCAGGCGCCGTCTCGACGTCGATCCACCACCGGAAGGCAGCGGGCGTGGCAACGCTCCGTGTGTGCGCCGCTTCGTAGGCACGGGCGTAGCCGTACATGTACGAGCAGCCCGCGTCGTATCCGCCCGTGCACTTGTTGTAGGGGTTCGTTACCGTCTTTCCCGCCGGGTCGAGATTGGTCTTGGGCCAGACCGATGCCCGCTTCCCGGGATTCGCAGCAAGCATGTACAGCTGTGCCTTCGGCTGATTCGTCCCACCCGCAGAACCCGCGGCCCACGTCTGCTGTGCGGCGATGCACGGGTTGGACTCGTTGACGAGATTTCCGTTCGCGCCGACGACGCCGAAGGCCGCTCCGGTTGGCAGGGCCTTGCCGCACTGCGGCCAGGACACGTCGGCGCCGAAGCCCGTGCCGCTGGACCCGTCGACGAAGTAGCCGGCGACGTCGAGGTCGAGCACCGCCGACCCGCGCGACACCTTGACCTGCACGCGTCGGTCGGTCGACGAGCCGACGACCTTGCTCATCACGAGGTTCGAGACCGCCTGGCGGGCACCGAACACCTGGGTGGCGACCTGGGCGTCCTGCCCGGACGGGGTGAGGCGGAGGTAGCCCGCGGCCGTGGTGCGCTCGGTCTCGGCGTTCGCGACCACGGCGGTCGCGGTGCCGGGCACGCCCGCGGTGCCGGTGAGCCGGACGGTCCGGGCGGTCGTCGTGACCGGGCCGGCGTAGGCGCGGACGGTGTCCATCGGGACGAAGACCGACCCGGAGCTGGTGTTCGCGTAGTAGCCCGCGACGTCCATGAAGATCGTGGCGGTGCCCCGGGAGACCTTCACCTGCGCCGCACCACCGTTGAGCTTGACGATGACGAGGTTCGAGATGGTGGTGCCGCGGGTGAAGACCTGCGCGGCGACGACAGCGTCCTTGCCGGCCGGCGTGACCCGAACGTAGCCGTCCGACGTCGGTGTCCCGACCTCGGTGTTCACGGCCACCGCGGTGGCGTTCGAGGGGATCCCCCCGCGGCCGGCGAGCGGGACGCGGACAGCCGACGTGCCGACCTTCTTCTGGAAGACCCGCACCGCGTCGAGCGGGGTGTACGTGGCGCCGGAGCCGTTGCCGTAGTAGCCGGACACGTCGAGGTAGACCGTGCCGCTGCCGGCGGACAGCTTGACCTGGATCCCGCCCTTGGCGAGCCGGACGGTCGCGAGGTTCGAGATCGTCTGGCGGGCGCTGAACTCCTGCGTCGCGACCCGCGCGTCGACTCCGCGGGGCGTGACCCGGACGTACCCGGCGGCGGTCGGCTTCTCGACCTCGACGTTGACGACGACGGCGGTCGCGGTGGACGGGACCCCGGCGGAGCCGGCGATCGTGACGACCCTCGCGGTGGTGCCGACGGCGCCGGACCACACCCGGGTCGTGTCGAGTGGCGTGTACCGGCCGGTGGTCGGGGCCGCGGCGTTCGCGGTGGTGCTTGGTCCGACGGCCGCGAAGCCGGTGGCGACGACCACGGCGGCGAGGACGAGGGCGATCCGGTGCTGCAGGCGCATGGAGGTCCTTCTCGTGCGAGGGCCGTCCCCCTGACGGCCGCTCGCAGTCTAGGGGGCTCGGTGCCCGCTGCACAGTGCAACCTGGGTGGACGTGTGTCCCCGGACCCACGGAGCGCCGGGGCGCCCCGGCGCTCCGGCGCCCGCGCTCCCGGAGCGCCCGCGATGGAAAGCGTTTCCGGGCGTACCTGGTCGGAAGATCGGACCGGGTACGCCCGGTTCGACCCGGTACGCCCGGATCGACTCGGCACGCCCGCGACTCGGTATGCCCGGTTCGGCCAGGTACGCCCGCGACTCGGTACGCCCGCGCCCGGGTCAGGGGCGGGGGAGGTGCCGCCGCCAGGACCGCCGCCGCGCCGCGATGACGAGGACCGCGACGAACACCATGAGCCCGGCCCCGTGCAGCAGGTAGCTCTCGGCCGCGCTCGTGACCCCGAGGAGCACGAGGACGGCGGCCGGCCAGACGTACGCGACCCCCGGGAACGTCGTCGCGGTGACCCAGGCCCGGGCGAACGCGAGCAGTGCCGTCACCCCGAGGATGATCGTGCCGGCGAGCCCGATCTGCAGCCAGGCGTCGACGAACGCGTTCAACCCGGAGGTGAAGCGCGCACCCGCCGGGTCGATGAACGTCACGTACGGCACGACGGCCTCGTGCGGCCACGTCCCGACCCACCCCCAGCCCTGGATGGGGAACTGCCCGACGAACACCCGGATCTGCGACCAGAGGTCGAGTCGGGTCGCGGTCCCGCCGGCCGCCCCGATCTCGGCGAGCACCCGGTGCCGGGCGAGCACGCCGACGACGATCATCAGGAGCACCGATCCGCCGAGCACGGCGTTCACGACCGGCCTGGTGGTCGGCCGGGCGTGCCGCAGGGACCACAGCGCGAGCGCGGTCACGGCGAGGGCGATCATCGCGAGCCCGGTGATCGGTGACTGGACGAGCATGAGCGCGATCACGGCGAGGGCCGTCGACCCGATCGCGCGCCACATGGTGACGGACCGGGTGAGGAACTCGACGACGAAGGTCACCAGGGCCATCGCGGCGATGAACCCCATGAAGTTCCGGGTCCCACCGATGCCCTGGATCGGACCGCCGTACGCGATGTTGCCCTGGATGCCGAAGGCCGGGATCGGCAGGTCGAGGACGAGCCCGGACAGGACCTCGAGCCCGAGCGCGGCGACGAGCAGGATCCGGAAGGCGTCCCCGGAGGCCCGGATCACCTGGACCAGGTCCCGCCCGAGCGCCAGGTACAGCCCCAGCCCGATGAAGCAGACGGTCCCCACGAACCCGCGGAGCGCCACCCAGGAGTACTCGCTCCACAGGACGCTCAGCGCGCAGTACCCGACGAACGCCAGGAGCGACAGCGGCAGCACCCCGTGCCACTCGATCCGGTAGCGCTGGCCGAGCAGGCTGAGCCCGGCGAGGACGAAGAGCGTGACGAGCACCGCCCACGAACCTGCGCGTCCGACGAGGGCTTGGACCGCGGGCTGTCCGAACGCGAACAGGACGATGACGGTGGCGAGCGCTTGGCTGAACCGGCCGCCGGCCGAGAACCCGATCCAGGCGGAGAGGTAGCGCCTGGCGAGCATGCGCTTCGTCAGCCGTCCGTCCGTCACGCGTCCATCTTGGCGTACGCACCTCGGGGCTGCCGTCATCGCGGAGCGTCGATATCGCCGATGCGCGATGACTGGGCTAGCGTCAGCGGACGATGGACCGCACACCGACCTCGACGGCACGGCCGGTCGGCAGCGTCGTCGCCACCGTCGCCGTGGCGATCGGCACGGCACTCCTGATCTGGTGGCGGCTCGGCCCGGTCACCCGCGGCACCGTCTGGGCGGAGGACGGCGGCGTCTTCCTCCGGGACCGCATCGCCCTCGGCCCGGTCGACTCGCTCCTGCACCCGTACGCCGGGTACCTGCACCTCGTGCCACGGCTGCTCGTCGACGTCGCCTGGGCAGCCCCGGTCGCGGACTACGCCCGGGTCATGTCGACCGGCGCGTGCGTGGTCGTCGGCGTCGTCGCGGCCGCGGTGTTCGTCCTCGCGAGGGACTTCGTCCCGGCCTGGCCGCTCCGCCTGCTCCTCGCCCTGGTGCCGGCCCTCCTCCCGCTCACGCCGTACGAGATCGGCGGCAACGCCGCGAACCTGCACTGGTTCCTGCTCCTCGCCGCGCCGTGGTGCTTCGCGTACCGGTCGCGGACCTGGTGGGGGAGCGCCGCCGTGGCGGTCCTGACCGCCTTCGTGGTCCTCACCGAACTGCAGACGGTGGTGTTCCTGCCGCTGCTCCTGGTCGCCTGGCTGCCGCTCCGCGACGCCGCCGGCGCCCCCACCTGGCCGCGCGCGCTCCCGGTGACGGTGGTCGCGCTCGCCGGTGGTACGGCGCAGGTCGTTGCGGCGGTGACCGACGCGCGGATCTCGCAGCCCGGATCGCCGGCGTTCGCGGACGTCGTCGCCGGCTGGGTGCTCCAACCGTTCGCCGGTGCCTGGGACCGCGACGTCGGCGCCGCGGTCCGGCTCGTGGTCGCACACGGCTGGGCCGCGGTGCTCGTGCCGCTGGTCGCGGTCGCGCTCGTCGTCGTCGGAGCCCTCGTGGTCGGGTCGTGGCGCTCCCGGTGGATGGTCGTCGCCCTCGCGGCCGGCTCCGGAGGGGTCTGGTGGGCGGCCCTCCTCGCCAACGGCGGTGCCGCCCAGGACTGGTCGCACCCGGTCGCCGCGCTCGCCGCCGTCCCGCCGCAGCGTTACGCGGCGGCGTCCGGACTGCTGCTGACGGCCGCGGTCGTGGTCGCCGCGAGCGTCCTCGTCGGGTGGCGTGGCAGCGCGGGGCCGGCCGGGGCACGGGGGCGGACGGGAGGCGCGGTGCGCGTCGTCGGGGTCGCCGCCGGGTGGTGCCTGGTCACCCTGGTGGTCGCCGCTGCCGTCGGCAACGCCGGGCCCGGTCCGACGCGGCGGAGCGACGGGCCGGTCTGGGCCGCGCAGCTCCCGGCGGCGGTGGCGGCGTGCGACGGCGACCGTTCCCGGGTGGTCGACGTCCGGACGGCGCCGTGGTCCGCCCAGGTGCCGTGCTCGCGGCTGCTCAGCGGCTAAGCCGGGTCAGCGCGTGGCGGCCCGGCGGAACTCGCGGCGGGCGGGCGGGGTGCGCGGCCCGTCGCCGGTCGACCGCGGTTCGTCGCCGACGAGCACGATCCGCGACTTGATCGCGATGAGGGCGAAGAGGACCCAGTTGCCCTGGTAGAGCAGCCGCGACTCGGCCACCGACTGCACGAGCAGCGCGACGACGACGAGCAGCGGCAGCAGGGTCACGGGGTCGAACGGCCGCGGCGTCAGGGTCCGGTCGTACCCGATCCGCGTGGCGGACGCCCACGACCGGCTCAGCGTCGTGACGACGTAGATCGCGAAGAGCAGCAGGCCGATGATGCCGGTCTGCATCCACACGTCGAGGTACGCGTCGTGCGCCTGCAGGTACGTCACCCCCTTGCGGTGCGCCAGGTCCGCCAGCGTCGGGATGTCCGGCCACCAGTACCCGATCCAGCCCCAGCCGAAGACCGGGTGCTGGTCGACCAGCCCGAGCACCCGCTGCCAGATCTCACCGCGCCCGGTGGCGTCGGCACCCTTGCCGAGGAGCTCGGACACGGCACCGCGGGCGAGGAAGCCGACCGCGCCGACGACCACGACCCCGACGAGCACGACGAGGTAGCGCGGTGTCCGGCGTTCCGTCGGGACCCGTCGGATCCAGAGCGCCACGGCGAGTGCCACCACGACCACGAGCGCAGCGGCCAGCACGGTGGAGGACCGGGTCAGGGCGAGGACCACGACCGCGACGACCAGCCAGCCGATCGTCCGGTTGCGGCCGATCCGCCCCTCGGCGAACTGGACCGCCACGGCGATCGCGGCGAGCAGCGCGACCATCGCGAGCAGGTTGGCGTTGCCGGGGAGTCCCTGGATGCGGCCGCCCGTGAAGAGCTCGGCGCGCGAGAAGTAGAAGGCGTCCGGGATGTGCGCGTCACCGTAGTGCGTCCAGATCGGCGCGATCGGATGCCGCACGACCACCGCGACGACCGCCTCGAACACGAGCGACAGCATGAGCACCCACCGCATCGCCAGGCTGATTGCGTCCATGATGCGGCGCCAGGTCAGGGTGGAGGCGATCGTGAACGCGATCGCGGCGCAGATGACCTGCACGGTGATGCTCGCGACCGTGGCGGGACGCCAGTGCGACCAGACGACGGAGACCAGGCACCAGGCGAGGAAGAACCAGAGGGCGCGCGGGGTGCGGGCGAGTGGTGGCCGGGCCCGGACCAGGACGGTGGTGCCCCAGACCGCGACCGCCGCCCAGAGGATCCCCGCGCCGACCCAGGTGAGCGTGTTCGGCACGGCGTCACCGGCGAACAGGACGAACAGGACGGTCGAGGCGAGGGCGAACGCCTCGCGCTCGGGGACCGTCCCGCGGGACAGCGGCCAGGTGTTCGTCACGACGTCAGGCTACCGGGGTCCGCCGCTAGGCTCGTCCCATGTTCCTCGGCATCACGAACACGCCCCGCGACTACGCCTGGGGGTCCGTCACCGCGATCCCGGAGCTCCTCGGACGCACGGTCACCGGCGCCCCGCAGGCCGAACTCTGGCTCGGGGCGCACCCCGGCAGCCCGAGCGTCGTGGTGAACCCCGCCATGGTCGGCGGCGCGGACACGCTCCTCGACTGGATCGCGGCCGAGCCGGAGACCGCGCTCGGCCCGCAGCGCGCCGGCTTGCCGTTCCTCCTCAAGGTCCTCGCGGCGGCCGCACCGCTCTCGCTGCAGGCGCACCCGACCCCGGAGCAGGCGCGTGAGGGCTTCGAGCGCGAGGAAGCCGCCGGCGTCCCGATCGACGACCCGGCACGCAACTACAAGGACCCGTTCCCGAAGCCGGAGCTCGTCGTCGCGCTGAGCGAGCGCTTCGAGGCGCTGAGCGGCTTCCGTCCCGTGGCCGAGACCATCGCCGAGGTCGACGCGCTCGACGCCGGGACGGGTCGGCTCGGCCCGCTCCACGTCCACCTGCAGCACGGGCTCGAGGACACCGTGCGCTGGCTCGAGACCGCCGACGCGTCCGCCCTCGCGGTCGTCCAGGCCGCCAGCGACCTCGCCTCGGCACTGCCCGACGACGCGCTGACGCCGAACACCGCGACCGTCCGGGACCTCGCCGCGGCCTACCCCGGGGACCCGGGGATCGTGGTCTCGCTCCTCATGCACCGCGTCACCCTCGCCGCCGGGGAGGCGATGTACCTGCCCGCCGGGAACATCCACGCCTACCTCGACGGGCTCGGCATCGAGCTGATGGCGCCGTCCGACAACGTCCTCCGCGGCGGCCTCACGCCGAAGCACGTCGACGTCCCCGAGCTCCTGCACGTGCTCGACTTCACCGCCCACCCGGCGCCGGTGCTCAGCCCCGAGCCGGTCGACGCCGGCGTGGAGCGGTTCGCACCGGACGGCGTGGGGTTCTCGCTGCTGCGGGTCTCCGGCGACGGCCGTCCGGTCGGCACGGGTGGCGGGGGCGTCGCTCCGCTCGTCGGTCCGTCGATCGCGATCTGCACCGCCGGCGCGGTCACCCTCGTCGGGGCGACCTCGGCGACCCTGCTCCGCCAGGGCGAGTCCTGCTACATCACGCCGGACGAGGGCGACGTCACGGTCGAGGCCGACGGCGGCAGCGGCCTGGCGTCCACGGTCTTCATCGCGACGGGTGCGTGAACCCGCAGCGCGTGGCGGTCTGACGGCGGAGCGCTTCCGCTAGCGTGGCGAGCATGAGTTGGCTGGTCACCGGCGGCGCCGGGTACATCGGGTCCCACGTCGTCCGAGCACTGCGTGCGGCGGGCATCGACACCGTCGCGTTCGACGACCTCTCGAGCGGGTTCCGGGCCTTCGTGCCCGACGACGTCCCGTTCGTCGAGGGCACGATCCTCGACGGCGACCTGGTCGCCCGGACGCTCCGCGACCACGCCGTGACCGGCGTCGTGCACGTCGCCGGCTTCAAGTACGCCGGCGTCTCGGTGGAGCGCCCGCTGCACACCTACGAGCAGAACGTCACGGGCATGGCGACCCTCCTCCGTGCGATGGCGGAGACCGGCGTCACGAAGGCGGTCTTCTCCTCGAGCGCGGCCGTCTACGGCACGCCGGACGTGGAGACGGTGGTCGAGGACACCCCGAAGGCGCCGGAGTCGCCGTACGGCGAGTCGAAGCTCATCGGTGAGTGGCTCCTCCGCGACATGGAGGTCGCCGCCGGGTTCACGACGACGTCGCTCCGCTACTTCAACGTCGTCGGGTCCGGGGAACCGGACCTCTACGACGCGAGCCCGCACAACCTCTTCCCGCTGGTGTTCGACGCGCTGCTCGCCGGACGGACCCCGCGGATCAACGGCGACGACTACGACACGCCCGACGGCACGTGCGTCCGGGACTACGTCCACGTCGCCGACCTCGCGCACTCCCACGCGGTCGCCGCGCGGAAGCTCGAGGCGGGGGAGCACCTCGACCGCGCCTACAACCTCGGCAGCGGCGACGGGGTGAGCGTCCGGCAGATCATGGACGCCATGGCGAAGGGGACCGGCATCGCCTTCGAGCCGGAGGTCGCCCCGCGTCGTCCCGGCGATCCGGCCCGCATCGTCGCCACCGGCGAGGCCGCGGGACGGGACCTGGAGTGGGCGATGCGGCACACGCTCGACGAGATGGTCACGAGCGCGTGGGAGGCCCGGCGCCGCAGCGTCTGAGCCGCCCTAGTTGTCCCCCGAATCCCGGACAGACCGCTCGCGACACGCCCGTACGGGGGACATGACACGCCGGAACCGGTCGGGCCTTCTATGATCCGCGACTTGACTCTCGCGAATGACACCGCTGTAATTACAGGCAACGACAGCGATCGTTGTGGTCCCGTTATCGAGACGTCAGGGGTGATCAGGGTGAACGGTTCCGACTTCCACGCCGGAGTACCGGAGGACTGGCACGTCGACCCCGTGTCGCTCGGCGTCCCGGGCGTCCGGCGTCCGGAGACCGACGACGAGGCGAACCCGCTCGCGTGGCAGGTCGACTCGCTGTGCGCGCAGACCGACCCGGAGGCGTTCTTCCCCGAGAAGGGCGGCTCCACGCGGGAGGCCAAGAAGATCTGCACGTCGTGCGAGGTCCGGTCGCAGTGCCTCGAGTACGCGCTGGAGAACGACGAGCGCTTCGGGATCTGGGGCGGCCTGTCCGAGCGTGAACGCCGGAAGCTGCGCAAGCGCGCCTGACGTTCCCACAGGTTCACGGCGCGCCGGTCCCCGCGACCGGCACCGCGCCTCCAGACCGTAGAGTGGCGCCCGTCATGCAGCCCAGAGTCACCGCGATCCTCGTCGCCGCCAACGGGGCGGACCACCTCGACCGGACCCTGGACGCGCTCGCCGCCCAGACCCGTCACCCGGAGAACCTCGTCGTCGTCGACCTCGGGTCGACCGACGGTTCGACGAAGGACCTGTCCTTCGGCGGATCGGCCGAACTCCTGCGACTCCCGGCCGGCCGCCCCTTCGGCGAGGCGATCGCCCGGGGCGAGCGCGAAGCGCCGCCGGCGGTCGCCGACGAACCCGTCGACGAGTGGCTGTGGCTGCTCGGCCACGACAACGCGCCCGCTCCGACCGCGCTCGCCGAGATGCTCTCCGCCGTCGAGATCGCGCCGAGCGTCGTCGTCGCCGGACCGAAGCTCGTCGACGTCGACGACCCCTCGCAGATCCGCGCGTTCGGCGAGAGCATGACCCGGTTCGGCCGGTCGCTCGTCCTCGTGCAGGACGAACTCGACCAGGGCCAGCACGACCGGAACACCGACGTGATGGCCGTCGCGGCCGGCGGCATGCTCGTCCGTCGCTCCGTCTGGAACGAGCTCGGCGGCTTCGACCCGGCACTCCCGGACGTCGACGCGGCGCTGGACTTCTGCGTGCGTGTCCGCCTCGCCGGACACCGCGTCGCCATGGTCCCCGACGCCCGCGTGACCACCGCCGGGCCGATCGAGGAGTTCGGACGCAAGCGCGTCTCCGAAGCCCGTCGTGTCCGCATGCACCGGCAGGCCCAGCTGCACCGCCGGATGACCTACGCGCCGGCCGGGCTGCTCTGGCTGCACTGGCTGACGCTCGTGCCGTTCGCGATCGGTCGGGTGATCGGGCACCTCGCCGCGAAGCACCCCGCGGCGGTCGGTGCCGAGCTCACCGCGGCGTTCGCCGTGGCGTTCGGTGGCGGGACGGGCCGCTCCCGGAAGGTCCTCGCACGCAACAAGAAGCTCGGCTGGGCGGCCGTCGAGCCCCTCCGGGTCAGCTGGCGCCGCGTGCACGAGCGCCGCACGACCTCGCGGGACGTCGAGCTCGCCCGGGTGGAGGACGCGCCGATCGCGCGCGCATCGTTCCTCAGCGACGGCGGCATCTGGGTCGTCCTCGCCGCGGCCGTCCTCAGCGTCGTCACGCTCTACCCGCTGCTCGGGTCCCCGGCGCTCACCGGCGGCGGGCTCCTGCCGCTGAGCACCGACGTCGCCCGGCTGTGGCAGAACGTCGGGTACGGCTGGCACTCCATCGGCACCGGCTTCACCGGCCCGTCCGACCCGTTCGCGGCCGTCCTGGCCGTGCTCGGCTCGATCACCTTCTGGTCGCCGTCGACCTCGGTGGTCCTCGTCATGCTCGTCGCGTTCCCGGTGTCCGCGCTCGGCGCCTGGTTCGCGGTGCGCAAGGTCACCACGCGGACCTGGGTGCCGGTGATCGGCGCGGCGCTCTACACGATCGCCCCGACGCTCGTCGGCGCCGTCACGAGCGGCCACCTCGGTGCGGTGATCGCGCACGTGCTGCTGCCGTGGCTGTTCCTCGCCGTGCTCGAGGCGCACCGCTCCTGGGCGTGGGCGTCCGGCGCGTCGCTGCTGTTCGCGGTCGTGGCCGCTTCGGCGCCGTCGCTGCTGCCGGTGCTGCTGCTCGCGTGGCTCGTCTCGCTAGTGGTCGGCTGGCGCCGCGCCCACCGACGCGTGTTCATCCCCGTCCCGACGGCCGTCCTCTTCCTGCCGCTCGTCCTCGCGCAGGTGTCCCGCGGCAACCCGCTGGCGATCTTCGCCGACCCGGGCGTCCCGTCCGCGACCCGGGCGCCGTCCGCGTTCCAGCTCGCTATCGGACAGCCCGTGCCGGACTGGAGCGGCTGGCTGCCCACGACCTCGGGGCTCGCGCTCGCCGCCTGGATCCTCCCGGTCCTGATGGCCGTCCTCGCGCTGCCGCTCGCCGTCGCCGCGATCGGCTCGATGCTCGGGCACCGCTGGGCCGTCGCCGGGGCCGCGCTCGTCGTGGCCCTGCTCGGCTTCGCGACCGCCTTCTCCGCGACCCACGTCACCGTCACCGGCGTCGGGTCGACCACCACGATCGTGTGGCCCGGCGGCGGACTTTCCGTGTACTGGCTCGGCATCGTCGCGGCCGCGTGCATCGGCATCGACGTGCTGCCGCGCCTGGCGCCCGTGGGGGCACTCGTCGCGACGGTGCTCGCCGCCGTCACGGTCGCCCCGGCCTTCGGTGCGTTCTACCTGGGCAACGCCGTCATCCAGCCGACGTCCGGCCGGGTGCTCAGCGCCTACGTGAACGCCGAGGCGCAGGCGAACCCAGACGTCGGCACCCTCGTAGTGGAGCCGCAGGACGACGGGTCCCTCGCTGTGTCGCTCGAGCGCGGCCAGGGGTCGACCCTCGACGACCAGACGACGCTCGACTCCACCGCGCTCACCCTGAGCCGCTCGGGCGCGCAGCTGGCGACCCTCGCGGGCAACCTGGCCAGCCGCAGCGGCTACGACCCCGAGCCAGCACTCCGGCAGCTCGGCGTGAGCTTCGTCCTGCTCGACGACGCCTCCGACGACAGCGCAGCGCGGGACGTCCACGACCGCGCAGCGGGAGCGATCGGCCAGAACGCGCTCTTCACGAGCATCGGCGAGACCACGAGCGGGCAGCTGTTCCACTACGAGGGTGACGTCGACCGGCCCTCGACGGGCTCGGCCGCGGCGCACGCGACGCACGTGCTGTACCTCGTGGTCCTCGGCGTGGTGTTCGGCGCCGCCGCCCTGCTCGCCGTGCCGACCGCGCCCCGCCGCCGTCGTGCCACCTCGAACGTCATCGAGGCCGAGGAACCCGCCACCACCTTCGACGAGGAGCGCGACGAATGAGCACCAGCCCCGCCTCCGTCCGCCGCTGGGTGATCCGCGGCACCGCGACCGCGATCGCCGTGGTCGTCGCAGCCGGTGCCGTCACCGCGGCGCACGCGATCGGCACCGAGTCCGACCCCGGACGCCCGGCCGGCAAGACCGTCACGCCGGTCGCCGCCGACGCCGAGCGTGTCTGCGCGGGCAGCGCCCTGCGGCTCTCCGACGACGCCGGGAACGACGCCACGAAGGCGAGCACGGTCGGTTCCGCGACGGTCGCGACCGCGACGACCGGGTCGACGGTGGAACGTTCGGCCCTCGACCCGTCGTCGACCGGCGGCAGCGACCCGCGCCTCCTCACCGCTCCGGCGGGGAAGACCACGCCCCAGGTCGCCGGCAGCAGCTACCAGAGCGTCTCGAGCGGTGACCTCGTCGGGGTCGGTGCGGCTTCGTGCGACGACCCGGTCCAGTCGACCTGGCTGGTCGGCGGCTCGACCGAGACCGGTCGCACGAGCCTCGTGACGCTGTCGAACCCGACCGACGTGAACGCCACCGTCGACCTGTCGATCTACGACGCGTCGGGCACCGTGAGCGCTCCGGGTACGACCGGGATCGTGGTCGCGCCGAACACGCAGAAGGTCGTGCCGCTGTCCGGCTTCGTCTCCGACCAGGGCTCCACGGTCGTGCACGTCGAGTCGTCCGGCGGCCAGATCGTGGCGCACCTGCAGGAGACGATCGTGCGCACCCTCACCCCCGGCGGCTTCGACATCGTCTCGGGCGGCGCGGCTCCGTCGACGTCGCAGGTCATCCCCGGCGTCGTGCTCCAGGGCGCGCAGCAAGCGCAGCGCGGCGACGACACCGCCGACGCCGCCCCGATCGTCCGGCTCTTCGTCCCGGGGACGAAGGCGGCGCGCGTCACCCTCGGCATCACCACCGCGGACGGCGGCGGGTCGACCGTGAACGCCACGGCCGAGCCGGGCGTCGTCACCGACGTGGCCCTCGACGACTTCCCGGACGGGCGCTACTCGTTCACGGTCACGTCGACGGAGCGCCTCGTCGCCGGCGCCCGGACCACGACCCCGACCGAGGACGGCCGGTCCGACCTCGGCTGGTTCGCGTCCGCCGAGCCGCTCGGGTCCTCCACGATCACCGCGCTCGCGCCCGGCGACAACCAGCGGCTCACCCTCGTCAACCCGACCCGGAGCGATGCCGAGGTCACGATCAGCTCCGGCGACCAGGAACAGCGGGTCGACGTGGTGGCCGGTGCCACGAGCACCGTGATCGTCCCGGTCTCGAAGCAGCTCCGCCTGAGCGGGACGAAGGGGCTCGTCGCCGGCGTCACGTACATGGGTGCCGACGGCATCGCCGGCTTCCCGGTGCGTGCGGCGACCGAGGTCTCCACGCCAGTGCGCGTCTACCCCTGACCCGCGCGGGGTACGCCCGACGGGCTCGGTGTCACCAGTGCCGGTAGCGGTCGGGCGCGAGGTCCCAGGGGTCCTTGTCGATCAGCTCGCCGACCGCCCGGAACACCGCGGTCTCGATGATGACGCGCTTGTCGGCGTCGTCCTTCTCGGGGCTGCGGGTGACCCGCTCGACCGGGATCCGGAAGACCGTCAGCCGCCGCTGTTCGCGGTCGACCCGCCACCGCGGCAGGTGGTCCGGGAGGCTCTGGTCCGTCGGCATGTCCGCCACCTGGAACACGACGCCCTTGAGTTCGTCCGGCCACAGCCCGAGCAGGTAGTGCGCGGTGTCGCCGACGATGCGGTCGAAGGTCTCGGCCCGCGTGATGACCGGCGCGAGGTCCGGGCCGGTCACGCTCGAACGGCCGCCCCGCCCGTGCCGCGAACGGCCCCGGCCGCGGTCGACCGGGGTGACGAGACGAGTCCTGCGACGCATCCCCACATCGTACGCGGGCAGCGCCCCACGGCCCCACCCCGGTAGGGTCGTCGGCGGTATGGACGTACGGATCTGCAGCAAGGTCGCGTGTGGCGCGAGCGCATCGGCGACCCTGACGTACGACTACGGCGACTCGATGGTCGTGGTCGGGCCGCTCTCCACCCGCGTCGAGCCGCACGGGTACGACCTGTGCGCCCGGCACGCGTCCACCCTGCGCGTCCCGCGCGGGTGGCAGGTGGTGCGGCGTGAGCCGCTCCGTCGCGACGTCGACTGAGCGGACCCGCTCGGTCCTCCACAGGCGGCGGACTGGAGGCGCGACTCACGTCCCCGACGTCGGCTGACGACCCGTGCCTCCCGGCATGGAAGACTGGTGGCATGCCCACCGAAGCCCGCACCGCCGCCCCGTTCCGCGTCGCCGACCTCGCCCTCGCCGAGGCGGGCCGCCACCAGATCCGGCTCGCCGAGAACGAGATGCCGGGCCTGATGTCCCTGCGCGAGGAGTTCGGCGCGTCGCAGCCCCTGGCCGGTGCACGCATCGCCGGCTCCCTGCACATGACCGTGCAGACCGCGGTGCTCATCGAGACGCTCGTGGCGTTGGGTGCCCAGGTCCGCTGGGCGAGCTGCAACATCTTCTCCACGCAGGACGAAGCCGCCGCGGCCATCGCCGTCGGGCCGACGGGCACGCCCGGGTCGCCCGCCGGTGTCCCGGTGTTCGCGTGGAAGGGCGAGACCCTCGACGAGTACTGGTGGTGCACGAACCGGATCTTCGACTGGTCGGCCGAGGCGGCGGCGGTCGGCGCGGACTGGATCGGCCCGAACCTCATCCTCGACGACGGCGGGGACGCCACGATGCTCGTGCACACCGGCGCCGACGCCGAAGCGGCCGGGCGCGTGCCGGACGCCGGTGCGGACGCGAGTGCCGAGTGGAAGATCGTCCTCGCGACGGTCGCCGCCTCGCTCGAGGAGTCGACGGACCGCTGGACCCGCATCGCCGCGGACATCGAAGGTGTCACCGAGGAGACCACGACGGGCGTCCACCGCCTGTACGAGCTCTCGCGCAGCGGCGAGCTGAAGTTCCCGGCGATCAACGTCAACGACTCCGTCACCAAGTCGAAGTTCGACAACAAGTACGGCATCCGGCACTCGCTGCCCGACGGCCTGAACCGGGCGACCGACGTCCTGATGGGCGGCAAGGTGGCGTTCGTCGTCGGCTACGGCGACGTGGGCAAGGGTGCGGCCGAGGCGCTCCGCGGGCAGGGCGCCCGGGTCATCGTGTCCGAGGTCGACCCGATCTGCGCGCTCCAGGCCGCGATGGACGGCTACCAGGTCGCGCGGCTCACCGACGTCATCGCCGAGGTCGACATGGTCATCACGTGCACCGGCAACCTCGGGGTCGTGGGTGTCGACGAGATGCTCGGGCTGAAGCACCTCGCGATCGTCGCGAACGTCGGGCACTTCGACAACGAGATCGACATGGCGGGGCTCGAGGCACTGCCCGGCGCCGAGAAGGTCGAGATCAAGCCGCAGGTGCACGAGTGGCGTCTGCCGAACGGTCGCTCGATCCTGGTGCTTTCCGAGGGGCGGCTGATGAACCTCGGCAACGCGACCGGGCACCCGTCGTTCGTGATGAGCAACTCGTTCACGAACCAGGTGCTCGCGCAGATCGAGCTGCACACCCGGCGCGACGCGTACCCGACGGGGGTGTACGTGCTGCCGAAGCACCTCGACGAGAAGGTGGCGCGCCTGCACCTCGACGCGCTCGGGGTCGGGCTCACCGAGCTCCGGCCGGAGCAGGCGGCGTACATCGGCGTGCCGGTCGAGGGCCCGTACAAGCCCGAGCACTACCGGTACTGAGCGGCGCGCGCCGCGCGCTGCGCGGCGCTGCTCGCGACGAACCACGTTTCCGACGTCGAACCGGCGCGGCGGCGTGGTTCGACGTCGGGAACCTGGTTCCGGACACAGCACCGCGACGTTGCGCGGTGCTGTGTCCGGAACGCGGTGCGCGCCGCGGTGCGCACGCGCCGCGGTGCGCACGCGCAGCGCGCGGCCGCGCCGCGTCAGCGCGGGAAGCCCGGGGGCCGCGCCGTCGCCACAGCGGCCGCGGCATCGAGCATCGCGGCCCGGGAACGCAACGCCCGCACGTCCCGCTCGCGCCGCAGCACGACGACCCCGGCGAGGAACACCTCCGGGTGCACGGCCGGCACCGGGTGCGCGTACTCCGCGACCGATGCCGCGAGCGAGCGCGCCGTGACCTCCCGGACCTCCGGACGCAGGTCGGCGGCCCCGCGGAAGAACGCCCCGAGCCGGTTCTCCAACCGCTGCGGCAGCGCCGAGACGTCCGCGACCCGTGCCCACGCCACGAGCTCGGCGGGCAGGAGCACCTCGGGGTCGCGCTGCTTCGTCGGCCGCTCGTGCTGCACGATCGTCCCCGCGAGCAGGTCTCCGAGCCGCCGCGGCCGCGATCCGAACAACGCCACGAGCAGCGCCACCGACCCGAGCGACATCCACAGCTCGAGCAGACCGACGAGTGCTCGGGCGAAGGCGTGCCGGAACCCGATCGCCCCGCCGTCGAGCCGGACCACCCGGGTGCCGGCGGCGTACCGCCCGACGCTCCGGCCCTTCGTCACCGTCTCGACGGCGGCGGGCACGAGCACGAGGACCCCGACGAGCAGTCCGATGTCGAGCGCCGCCGCCCACGCGTCGTCGATGCCGCTCGGCCACACCCGGGACACGCCGAACAGGAGCATGAGGTACAGCGCCAGCACGCAGACCGCGTCGAGGAGCGCCGCAGCGAGCCGCAGTGCGATGCCGGCCGGCTGGACGTCGAGGGCGACGGCCTCGCCGACGACGAGCTCGTCGGAGGTGTCGTCGAGCGCCCGGACGAACCGGCCGTCGGCGAGGTCACGCGGCGCGCGGGTCTTCGGCATGGGATCATTCTGTCGGACGCGGTCACGGCCCGCCCGGACGGCGGCCCGCCCGACCAGCGCCCGCACGCCCGGAGGCTCGCCCGCCCGACCGGCGGCCCGCCTGGACCCGGTCGCCGACGAGTGGGGGAGACACTGTGGACCTGGACGCCTACGCCGACGTGCACCGCGAGCGCTGGCAGGAGCTCGACCGCCTCGCCCGCGCACGGCACACCTCCGGCGCCGACGTCGACCGCCTCGTGTCCGCCTACCAGGAGGCGGCGACCGACCTCGCCCGCATCCGCGGCGCCGCACCCCGGACCGCCGTGGGCGACCGGCTGTCCCTGACCCTGTTCCGTGCCCGACTCCGCTTCACGGGCACGCCCGTCGACCCGCTGACGGCGGTCACGTCCTTCTTCGTGCTCCAGCTCCCCGCCTCGCTGTACCGGATCCGCTGGGTGACGATCTGGGTCGCTGCCGCCACCGTCGCGATCGCCGCGATCGTCGCCGTCTGGATCACCACGACGCCCGGGGCGCTCGACACGTTCGGCTCACCGGCCGCGCTCCGCCAGTACGCGACGCATGACTTCCAGGCGTACTACTCCGACCACGGCCTCGGGGCGTTCTCGGCGCAGGTGTGGACGAACAACGCCTACATCGCGGCGACGATGGTGGCGTTCGGCATCACCGGGCTGTTCGTACCGTTCTCGATCGGGCAGAACGCGATCAGCCTCGGCGTCTCGGCGGCGATCATGCACGACCAGGGCCGGCTCGGCGACTTCTTCCGCTCCATCGCCCCGCACGGCCAGCTCGAGCTCTACTCGATCTTCCTCGCGGCGGCCGCCGGCCTGATGATCTCGTGGTCCTGGATCGCGCCCGGGGCCCGGACCCGCGCGCAGGCACTCGCCGAGGACGGTCGCGCCCTCATCACGATCGCGGTCGGCCTGACGCTGACCCTGCTGCTGTCCGGCATCATCGAGGGCACGGTGACCCGCCAGGACTGGCCCTGGCCGGTGAAGATCGGCATCGGCACGGTGGCCCTCGCGGCGGTGCTCTGGTACCAGTGGGTCCTCGGCGGCCGCGCGTACCGGGCGGGGGAGCGCGGCGACCTCGAGGAGTTCGAGCGCGGCTCGTCGGCCCTCGTCGCGGGCTGACCTAGAGCCGGCCGGTCGCCTTCGCACGGATGTACGCGTCCGCGACGAGCGGCGGGACCTGCTCGGGCACGGCTCGCACCACCTCGGCGCCAGCGCGTCGAGCGACGTCGGCCACGCCGTCCGCATCGAGCAGCGTGCGTTCCGCAGCGGCGCGCCGGTGGACGTCGCGCTCCGCGCCGGACGGGAGGCGCGGCACCCGTCCGCCCCGCCGCCCGCGTCCCGACCCGGCCGGGTCCACCGCCCCGCTCGCCATCCGGGTGACCGCCGGGTCCGTGACGCTGGTCACGAGGACCGCGTGCCGTCGGGTGAGCCGGGGCAGGACGGCGAGCAGGTCGCCCGAGGCACCGATCGAGTCGAGGCTCGACGCGAGCACGACGAACGCGCGTGACGTCGTGATCGAGTCGACGAGTGCCGGGACCGCCGACCAGTCGGTGGCGGCGAGCCCGGGCTCCGCGAGCGCGAGCGTCTCGCCGGACCGCTGCACCACGTCCGCCCGGGTGGCGCCGTGGACGCGTCCGCGGACGGCGTCGTCGAGCACGACGAGGTCGACCCGGTCGCCCGCTGCGGCAGCGAGCGCGCCGAGGAGGAGGGCGGTCTCGATGAAGGTGTCGAGGCGTGGTTCGTCGTCGACCCGGCCGGCTCCGGCGCGCCCGGCATCGACGACGACGATGACCCGCCGGTCGCGCTCCGGACGCCAGGTCCGCACGACGAGGTCCTGCCGCCGAGCCGTCGCGCGCCAGTCGATCGACCGCACGTCGTCGCCGCGCACGTAGTCCCGCAGCGAGTCGAACTCGGTGCCGTGGCCGCGGAGCTGCAGGGTGGTCTCACCGTCGAGCTCCCGGAGCCGAGCGAGCCGCGAGGGCAGGTGCCGCCGCGACCGGAACGGCGGGGTGACGACGAGTTCCCCGGGGGCGGCGAGCACGCGTTGGCGCGCCGCGAGCCCGAGTGGACCGAAGGCGCGGACGGCGACCCCGGCGGTGCTCCGGCGTCCGCGGCGGAACGGCGCGAAGCGCATCCGGGCGGTGCGGCGTTCGCCGGCCGGCACCTGCATCCGCACCCGTCCGGGACCATGGCCGGCGGACGGCTCCCACATGTCGCGGACGATGCCGCGCAGCGTCCGGGTGCCGTCGTTCGCGAGGACGAGCGTCCCGTCCGCCGTGTCGTCCCGTCGGGCCAGCCGCGGCATCCGCCGTTCGACCCGCACACGTGTGAGGTCCGCGGCGAGCAGGACGTCGAGCACCGCGGCGAGCACCACCACGCCCGCCCACGCCAGACCCGCCCAGCCCGTGCCGAGCAGCACGGTGGGCACGACGGCGACGGCGAGCAGCGCGACGAACCGGCCGGAGATTGCCACTAGATCGGCACCCGGACCTGGTCGAGCACCTGCTGCAGCACGCCGTCCGCACCGACGCCCTCGAGCTCGGCGTCCGCGGCGACCCGGAGGCGGTGCCGCCACACGGGCAGCAGCATCGCCTGCACGTGGTCCGGGGTGATCGCCTCGTAGCCGGTGAGCCAGGCCCACGCCTTCGCGGCGGCCAGGAGCGCGGTCGCCCCGCGCGGGCTCACGCCGACCCGGACCGACGGCGCCTGACGGGTGGCCCGGGCGAGGTCGACGATGTAGGCCAGGACGTCGTCCCGCGCGCCGACCGCACGGACGGCCCGCTGCGCGGCGAGGACCTCGTGGACGCCGAGCACGGGCGTGATCCCGGCGGACCGGACGTCGCGGGGCTCGAAGCCGTCGGCGTGGCGCCGGAGCACCTGCCACTCGACGTCGCGCGGCGGGACGTCGAGGGTGAGCTTCATGAGGAAGCGGTCGAGCTGGGCTTCGGGGAGCGTGTAGGTGCCCTCGAACTCGATCGGGTTCATCGTCGCCGCGACGAAGAACGGGACCGGCAGCGCCCGCGCGTCCCCGTCGACGCTCACCTGGCGCTCCTCCATCGCCTCGAGGAGTGCCGACTGGGTCTTCGGGGGCGTGCGGTTCACCTCGTCCGCGAGCAGCACGTTCGTGAACACCGGTCCCTCGCGGAACGGGAACGTGCCGGTCGAGGCGTCGTACACGAGCGATCCGGTGACGTCGCCCGGCATGAGGTCCGGGGTGAACTGGATGCGCTTCGTGTCGAGTGACATCGCGGCGGCGAGGCTCCGGACGAGCAGGGTCTTCGCGACGCCGGGCACGCCCTCGAGCAGGACGTGGCCCTGCGCGAGGATCCCGACGATCATCCCGGAGACCGCGCCCTCCTGCCCCACGACGGCCTTGCCGACCTCGACGCGCAGCCGACCGAACGCATCGCGCAGCGGATCGGTGCCGGGCTCGGGCTGCTGGGTCTGGACGGGGGACGGATCGGTCACGGTCGTGCTCCTCGGTGGTCTCGGTCGGTGTGCCGGTCGCCGGTGGTCGCGGCGAGGACGGCCTGTTCGAGCTCGTCGAGCGCCGCCGCTCCCGCGACGAGCGCTCGGTCGTCGTGCGTCGGTCCGCCGACCAGCACGGCGCCGACGCGCTGGTGCGGGATGCCGGTCGCGTGCGCGGCGGCCCGGACGACCTCGTCGACGTGTGCCGACCGGGGGAGCCCGAGCCGGCGGGCGGTGCGTCGGAGGGCGGCCACGCGGAGGGTGTCGAGCGCGTGGGTGCGGTCGCGCGTGCGGGCGGCGAGGCGCGCTCGGCCCTCGGTCGTCTCGGCGGCGCGCACGACGACCGGCATCCGCTCGACGACCAGGGGACCGAGACGGCGTCCGCGCCAGATCCCGGCGGCGACGGCCACCAGCCCGAGGAGGCCGAGCACGCTCGGCACCCACGGCGGGGCGAGCGACCCGAGCGTCGGCGCCGCGTCCGGGGCACCGGAGATCGGGGTGTACCAGGTGAGGGTCTCGTCGCCGCCGAGCAGGGCGAGCGCGAGGGCAGCGTTCCCGGCGGTGGTGATCGTGTCGTTCCGGAGCGCCGCGGTGGTGCCGACGAGGGTGACGTCGCCCGCGGGCGTCGCCGTCCGTACGAGGCCGTACGTGCGCTGGTCGCCCGATCCCGTCGCGGCGCAGAGGTCCGTGCCGGCAGGGGTGCGCTCCCCGTCGGGGACCGCGAACCCGGTCCCCGTGGCCGTGATGCGCTCGGCCTCCGCTGCCGCCGGGATCGGGCACGCCGCGGTCGACACGGTCCGGTCGTCGTCGGCCTGGGCGGCGGGCTCGACGTCGAGGCCGAACGCCTCGAGTGCACGAGGGTCCGTCGTGACGAGGACGACGTGGGCGGACTGGCGCGCGAGGCGCCGGGCGACGGCCGGGTCGAGGGCGCCCTGCGAGTCGTCGACGAGGACGGTCCCGTCGGCGATGCGATCGGCGCGGGCGACGATCCGGACGTCGGTGCCCTGCTGTTCGAGGACCCGGACGAGGGCCTTCGTGCCGCTCGCCGTCGCGGACCCCGGGTCGAGCGGTGCCCGTTCGGCGTTGCCGGTCCTCTGAGCGACGGCGGTGAGCGCCGCGAGCAGGAGCCCGACCAGGACGATCGCCACCCAGAACCCGATCCGCAGGCCGCGTCCCTCACGGTGCGGCGGCGTCCGGTCGGTGGGGCGCTCGGCCGTGGCCGGCGTCGTGGCCGTCGTGGCCGTCGTGGTCATGCGGGGACCGCCGGCGTCGTCGCGTGCACGGGCCTGGCGGTGCGCAGGGCGTGCTCGGTGTCCAGCACGTCGTGTGCGGCGGCCTCGGTCGCGTCGGCGCCGAGGTACCGGACGTCGTCGAACGTCGCTGCTGCGCGCTCCAGACGGTCCGACTCGGCCGGGAACAGGGCGCTCGCACGGCCGGCGATGGCACGGGCGGTCGCGCCGGGGACGTCGGGGACGAGGTCGCGCTCGCCGAGCCCGCGGGCGAGCGCGCGGTAGCCGTCGAGCACCGCACGCGACCAGTCACCGGCGCGCAGGGCGGCTCGGGCGTCGTCGGCGATCGCTCGGGCGGTGCGCAGGTCGTCGTCGTCGAACACGCCCCCGGGCTCCCGTCCAGCGGTCCGAGTGCGTCGCCGGGGGAGACCCCTCGCGACCACAACGAGCACGATCACCGCGACGAGGACGACGACGGCGACCCACAGCAGGGTGTGCGCGACGGCCGGGGACCCCAGGCCGTCCGCGCGGAACGATCCGAGCCAGTCGAGGACGGCCCGCGATGCCCGGTCCCACCAGGTCACCTGGGCACCGTCGTACTCGGACCGTTCGAGTTCGCGTTCGAGGAGGTGCCGGGCCTCGTCGGGACCGAGGGTCACGGGCGGCCGTCCGGCGGGTAGCGACCGGGCGCACCGCCCCACTCCGGCGGCTGCGGCTGTCCGGGCGCCGCCTGTCCCGGCTGGCCGGGCCATGCCTGCCCCTGTCCCGGCGCCGCCTGTCCCGGCTGCCCCGGCCACGCCTGCCCCGGCCACGCCTGCCCCGGCCACGCCTGCCCCTGCCCGGCCCCCGGCTGCCCCGGCCACGGCGGCCGAGCCACCTGCGGCGCCGGCGCGAACGGGTCGCTCGGCTGCCCGGTCTCGAGGTGCGCGGCGATGCGCTGGTCGAGAGCCTCGGTCCGGATGCGCCGGTCGACGGCGAGGAGCGTCAGCACCGACGCACTGAGGACGTCCGTGATGCACTGCACCGCGATCGCGAGCAGGCTCCCCACGACGATCGCGACGACGCCGCCGGCCCCCACGCCCGACGATGCTCCGGTCTGTCCGAGCGGGTCGAACGTCCCGCCGACGAGCACCGCGCCGATCGTGAGCGGGAACGACGCGATCGAGACGGCGAACCCGAACATCGCCTGCACGAGCAGCACGATCCCGAACGTCCGCCAGAACGCCCCGCGCGTGAGCCGCCACGACTGCGCGGCCGCCTGGAACACCGGCCGGCCCTCGAGCGCGATCGTCGGCACCGTGAACGCGAACTTCGTGCCGAGCCACACGAGCAGCACGCCGAAGCCGAGGCCCATGCCGAGGATCGCGAGCACGAAGCCGCCGATGCCCGAGTTCCCCGCGGCGAGCGCCCCGGTGAACCCGATGAGCACGACGAGGAAGAGGACCCCGATCACCACGCCGGCCGCGAGCTGCACGAGGATCCACGCGACGACGGACCAGCGTCGCCCGGCGAGCAGCGCCCACAGTCCCCGGAAGGTCGCGCGGCGGCCGAGGATCCGCTGCCCGGTGTCGGCGGCGACCGGCGCGACGAGGAAGCCACGCCCGAGGTACGCCAGGAACGGCAGGCCCACGGACAGCACGATCCAGAGGGTCACCGACCCGGCCATGATCGAGTCGGCGCCGCTGCCGCCGCCCTCGACGGCGGCGAACATCCGGGACTGCACGGCCCGCTGGCCGAACGTGCTGACGAGGGTGGCGAGGAGCCCGAGCACGCCGCTCAGCAGCACGCTCCAGAGCAGCAGGACGCGCGCGTTCCGACGGAAGACCGTGAAGGCACCGCCGAGGACGTCGCCGAGGCCGAGCGGCCGCAGCGGGATGACCGGACGCGACCCCACCGGACCTGGACCCGACCCCACCGGACCCGACCCCGCCGGGCCCGGACCCACCGGACCAGGCCACGCCGGCCCTGGACCCGACCACGGGGCGGGCGGCTGCTGCCCGGGCTGGTGCGCCGCGCCTCCAGGACGATCGCCCGGTGCTCCCGGGACCTGCCAACCGGACATCGCCGCCCCCTGTTCCGTCCTGACCGCGAAGCGGAAGACGCGGTCGGGACCATCCTGGCGGAAAACGCCACGCGACGGGGGCTCGGCTATCGTGAGGGATCAGGTGTCGTCCGGGCACCGCTGCTCGTCCCACGGAGTCCCATCACATGACACCGCGCATCCTCGTCGTCGACGACGACCAGGCCCTCGCCGAGATGATCGGCATCGTCCTCCGCTCGGAAGGGTACGAACCGGAGTTCAGCGCCGACGGCAACGACGCCGTCGACGCGTTCCACAGCTCCAAGCCCGACCTCGTGCTCCTCGACGTCATGCTCCCCGGCATCGACGGGATCGAGGTGTGCAAGCGGATCCGCGCCGAGAGCGGCACGCCGATCATCATGCTGACCGCGCGCGGCGACACCGCCGACGTCGTCGCCGGACTCGAGAACGGCGCGGACGACTACGTCGTCAAGCCGTTCAACCCGAAGGAACTCGTCGCCCGGATCCGCACGCGCCTGCGCCCGACGGCGGCCGACGCCACGGTGCTGCACGTCGGCGACCTCACGGTCGACGTCGCCGGACACGAGGTCCGCCGCGGGGACTCCGTGATCGCGCTGACACCCCTCGAGTTCGACCTGCTCCGGGCGCTGTCCGAGAAGCCGAACCAGGTGTTCACGCGCGAGATGCTCCTCGAGCAGGTGTGGGGCTACCACTACAAGGCGGACACCCGGCTGGTGAACGTGCACGTGCAGCGCCTCCGCGCGAAGATCGAGCACGACCCCGACAACCCGAAGATCGTCACCACGGTGCGCGGCGTCGGGTACCGGGCCGGAGGGGCCTGAGCACCGTGCCGGCCGTCCCGTCCGGCGGTGCGCGCGCCGGCTCCGCGCGGATCGGTCGCCGGCTGCGCCGGTGGGTCCGCCGCGGCTGGCGGGGCGTCGCCTACCTGTGGCGGCGCTCCCTGATGTTCCGCTCGGTCGCGATCACGGTCATGACGACCGGCCTCGCGATCGCGATCATCGGCACCGCCGTCATGATCAGCATCTCGAACAACGTCTACTCGCAGCGCCGCGACCAGATCGAGTCCGAGTCCGCGCGCGCCACGATCGTCGCGCAGGGGATCTTCGACGCCGCGACCGCGGGCGAGGACAACAACCAGAGCGAACTCGAGACGCTGCAGAGCGAAGCGCAGCAGGCGATCCTGTCGAACACGACGAGCCCGGGCGGCACGAGCATCGCGATCGAGCGCAGTCCGGACCAGCCGGGGCCGCAGACGGTCCAGAACGTCGCGAGCCAGGGCTTCCCCGACGCCGTGATCACCGACGTGCTCCGCAAGGAGGTCGGCAAGAACACCGGCAAGCTCAGCCTGCAGCCGGTTCGCCTCGACGACGACGGGCGCCGCCAGCCCGGTCTCGCGGTCGGTTCGACGCTGCAGATCCCGAGCGCGGGGCAGTACGAGCTCTACCTCGTCTACGACCTGTCGGACGCGCAGCAGACCCTCGACTTCGTGTCGCAGACCCTGTCGATCGGCGGCGTCGCGCTCATGGTGCTCATCGCCCTCGTCACCTCGCTCGTGGTGCGGCTCGTCGTGGTGCCGATCCGCGGTGCGGCGGAGACGAGCCGGAAGATCGCGGCCGGCCGGCTCGACGAACGCATCCCGGTGAAGGGCAACGACGACATCGCCACGCTCGCGCGGAGCTTCAACGGCATGGCCGAGGCCGTCAGCCGGCAGATCACCCAGCTCGCCGAGCTCTCCCGTGTGCAGCAGCGCTTCGTGTCGGACGTGTCGCACGAGCTGCGCACCCCGCTCACGACCATCCGGCTCGCGGGCGACATGCTCTTCGACTCCCGCCACGCCTTCGAGCCGTCGGTCGGCCGCTCCGCCGAACTCCTGCACGCGCAGGTGGAACGCTTCGAACTCCTGCTCGCCGACCTGCTGGAGATCTCCCGGTTCGACGCGCAGGCCGTGCAGCTCGACCCCGAGCCGGTCATCCCCGCGGCGCTCGCGACGGACATCGTCGACGAGTTCCATCCGCTCGCCGAGCGCGCCGGCATCGACCTGCAGCTCGTCACCCCCGGCGGGCACACCACGATGCAGCTCGACGCGAAGCGCGTCCGGCGCATCCTCCGCAACCTCGTCGGCAACGCTCTGGAGCACGGCGACGCGAAGCCCGTCCAGGTCGTCGTTGACAGCGATGCCCGCAGCGTCGCGATCGCCGTCCGCGACCACGGGATCGGGATGCCCCCGGAGGACGCCGCCCGCGTGTTCGACCGCTTCTGGCGCGCGGACCCGAGCCGGAAGCGGACGATCGGCGGCACCGGGCTCGGGCTCGCGATCTCGCTGGGCGACGCGAACCTGCACGGCGGCCGCATCGACGTCTGGTCCCGCCCCGGGGAAGGGTCCACCTTCGTGCTCACCCTGCCGCGGAACGAGCGCGTCGCGGTCACGACCTCGGCGATCCCGCTGCCCGACCTCGACGAGTCCTACGACGGCCCCCGCGCCGTGCGGGAGGAGGACTGATGCGCACCCGCTTCCGACACGTGGTCGCCGCTGCGCTCGCCGCGGTGACGATCGTCGCCCTGTCCGCCTGCGCCGCGATCCCGACCGACGGCCCGGTCCGCTCCGGGCAGACCATCAAGGACGAGTCGCTCTCCGGTGTCGACTACCGGCCGGACAAGCCGGTGGCCGGGTCCGACCAGACGGCGATCCTGCGCGGGTTCATCGCGGCCGGCACCGGCGCGGCGGACGACTACTCGATCGCCCGACAGTTCCTCGCGACGAGCTTCGCCGAGAAGTGGAACCCGCGGCGCGGCGTCACGATCCGGCAGGGCAACCCCGCGGTCGAACGAGTCGGCGAGCGCGAGCTCACCTACACGCTCACCGCGAGCGCCACGGTCGACGCCGACGGCGAGTACACCCAGGCGGTGCGTCCGACCTCGTCCACCCTGACGTTCCAGTTCACCCGGCAGGACGGCGAGTGGCGCATCGCCTACGCCCCGGACGGGATCATCCTCTCGCCGGTGAACTTCGAGTCCGTATTCCAGCAGCACGCCCTGTACTTCTTCGACCCGACCTACAAGTTCCTCGTCCCCGACGAACGCTGGTTCCTCGCCAGGTCCTCGACGAGCACGCGGATCGCCAGTGCGCTGCTCGCGGGCCCCGCCGACTGGCTCAAGGGCGCCGTGGTGTCCTCGTTCCCCGAGGGCACGCAGCTCTCCCTCAACGCGGTCACGATCGACAACGGCACCGCACTCGTCGACCTGTCCAGCGACGCCCTGCGCGCCAGCAGCCAGGACAAGGTCCGGATGCGCGAGCAGCTGAGCAAGTCACTGGCGTCCGTCGCGACCGTGTCCTCGGTCGAGATCACCGTCGAGGGAGCGACCTTCTCGGTCCCGGACGGCAGCGGGTCGGACGCGCAGCAGAACCCCGACGTCGACGCCCGGCCGCTCGTCGACCACGACGGCTCGGTCGGCTACGCGGCCCTCGGCACGGGAAAGGTCGCCGAACTCGGCGGGGGCACCGGCGACGAGATCGCGGACCTGGACCCGACGTCGTTCGCGCTGTCGGCCTCGGGCACGGCGGCGGTGGTCGGCAACGACGACGGCGTCACCGTGGTCCGCGGCCGGACACACCTGCGCATCGACGCGACGGACGACCTCGTGGCGCCCTCGATCGACGACCTCGGGTTCGCCTGGGTCGCCTCGTCCGGCAACACGCGGAAGGTCACCGCGTACGGCCTCGGCGGCGACCCGCACCAGGTGAGCACGACGCTCCCTTCAGGCGACCTCGTGTCGTTCCAGGTCTCCCGCGACTCGACGCGCGCCCTCGCCCTCATCGAGACCGGCGACGGCCCCAGCCTCTACGTGATGGCGATCATCCGCGGCTCGGACCGCACGCCGACCGCGCTCGGCCCGCCGGTGCGGCTGCAGGCCGCGACCGGGGACGCGGTCGGTGCCGCCTGGATCAGCGACTCGGACGTGGCGTCGGTGGGCCAGACCTCGTCCGGGCCCGACGTGGTCCGGTCGACGATCGGCGGACAGTCGAGCACCCTGCCGAAGCCGGACGGCCGCGCCACCGCGATCGCCGGTGGCAGCGGTGGGTCGATGCTGCTCCGGATGTCGGACGGGTCGGTGCTGCAGTCCACCGGCGGCGGCTGGGACTCGACCGGGGTCACCGCGGACGTGCTCGGCATCCAGCGCTGAGGCGGTCCTCCTCCACAGACGGGCCTGACTGGAGGCACATCCCCCGGTCCCGGGACCGGCCCGCCCCCGCCGACGGGTCACGACCAGGATCGTGCCCGTGACCCAGACGACGGACGACCACCCCTGGCAGGACGCCGCCCTCGCGGTGCTCGGGCTCGTCCTGCCCGTCGTCTGCGCGGGCTGCGGCGCCCCGGACCGCGCACTCTGCCGGACGTGCTCGGCCGGGCTCGCCGCCGAGCCCCGCCGCGTGCGCCTCGTCGCCGGCGTCCGGCTCGACGCAGCGTTCGAGTACGCCGGGCTCGTGCGCACCCTCCTGCTCGAGCTGAAGCTCCGCGGCCGGGTCGACCTCGCCCGTCCGCTCGCCATCCGGTTCGGTGCCCTCGTCCTGTCGGCGCTCGCCGACGCGCCGCCCGGCACGGTGCTGCTCCGTGTGCCGCCCTCGCGGCAGGGGAACCGCCGGCGCGGCTTCGATCCCGTCGTGCTCCTCCTGGCTCGCGGGGGCGTCCGCCGTCCCCGGGCGCTCCACCGTCCACGTGCCGGTCCCGGGGCCGGGGCGGGACCGGCCGGCACCGGGCGGGCCGGAGCGCGGCGGGCCGGGGCCGGGCAGAAGGAGCGGTCGGCGCTCGAGCGGGTCGCGGCGACGGTCGGGTCGCTCCGTGCGAGCGGCGTCGCCGGCCGTGACGTCGTGGTCGTGGACGACGTGGTGACCACCGGCGTGACGATGGCCGAGGCCGTGCGAGCGGTCCGTGCTGCCGGCGGACGGGTGGTGCGCTGCGTGGCCGTCGCGAGCGTCGACGACTGACGTGCACACCCCGCGCATCGGTGAACGCTCGGTGAGCACTGAGTGTCCGGTGGGTGTCCGCGCGACTCACCGTTCCCGTGTGACGACGCACGGTCGCCGGGTCTAGCCTCGCGGCAAGGCGTTCGGGATCGCCGGATGGAGGCGACGCGCTGACGTACGGATGGGAGCCGCCACATGGACGTGACGATCACGGGCCGGAACATCGGGGTCACCGACCGATTCCGCACCTACGTGGAACAGAAGTCCGAGAAGATCGACGTGCTCGCCGACCGCGCCCTCGCGTTCGAGGTGCGCATCAGCCGCCACAACGAGAAGTCCGGCGGTTCCGGGGGCGAGGACCGCGTCGAGCTGACCCTGATCGGCCCCGGACCCCTCGTGCGGGCGGAGTCCGCGGCCTCGGACAAGTACGCGGCGTTCGACCTGGCGTTCGCGCGCATCATGGAGCGCCTCCGCCGGGCCCGCGACCGCCGCAAGGTGCACCGCGGCCGGCACGCCCCGACCTCGGTCGCCGAGGCCTCGGGCACCGGGTTCGAACGGATGGGCATCGTCCCCGCGGACGGCAAGCTCATCGAGGACGTCGCGACCGGTGCGATCCCCGTCGTCAGCGAGTCCCGCGACGAGGACGAATCCGAGGTGTACAGCCCCGTGGTCATCCGGCACAAGGTCTTCGAGGCCGCCCCGATGACCGTCGACGACGCGCTCTACTTCATGGAGCTCGTCGGACACGACTTCTACCTGTTCGTCGACGCGGAGACGCACCGGCCCAGCGTGGTCTACCGCCGCAAGGGCTGGGACTACGGCGTGATCGGCATCGACGGCACGTCGGCACCCGGCGAGGCGTCCGCGTCTTCCGACTCCGAGTCGGAGCCGGCGGTCGCCATCGCCTGAGGCGCGATCCGGCACCGCCCGAGACGTGTGCGCGGCCCGTTCGCGGGCCGCGCACACGCGCGCTGTTCCCAGCGGCGAGACCGGCCGGGTTGCTAGCATGACTGGCTGTTCGCATCGCGCAGGTCGCGCGAGACGATCTCGTAAGGAGCTCACGTGGCAAACGTGCTGGAGAAGGTCCTCCGCATCGGTGAAGGACGCACCCTCCGTCGGCTGAAGGCGTACGCCTCGGCCATCAACGACCTCGAGGACGACTTCGCGAGTCTCACCGACGAGGAGCTCCAGGACGAGACCAAGGAGCTCCGCGAGCGCTACGCGAACGGCGAGACGCTCGACGACCTCCTGCCCGAGGCGTTCGCGGCCGTGCGGGAAGCAGCGAAGCGCACCCTCGGCATGCGGCACTTCGACGTGCAGCTCATGGGCGGCGCCGCGCTCCACCTCGGCAACATCGCCGAGATGAAGACCGGTGAGGGCAAGACCCTCGTCGCGACGACGGCCGCGTACCTCAACGCCATCCCGTCGCGCGGTGTGCACGTCATCACCGTCAACGACTTCCTCGCGTCGTACCAGTCCGAGATCATGGGCCGCGTCTTCCGCGCCCTCGGCATGTCCACCGGTTGCATCATCGCGAACCAGTCGCCGGCCGAGCGTCGTGAGCAGTACGCCGCCGACATCACCTACGGCACGAACAACGAGTTCGGCTTCGACTACCTGCGCGACAACATGGCGTGGCAGTCGTCCGACATGGTCCAGCGCGGGCACTACTTCGCCATCGTGGACGAGGTCGACTCGATCCTCATCGACGAGGCCCGGACGCCGCTCATCATCTCCGGTCCGTCCTCGGGCGAGGCGAACCGCTGGTTCACCGAGTTCGCGTCGATCGCCACACGGCTCACCCCGGGTGAGGACTACGAGGTCGACGAGAAGAAGCGCACCGTCGGCGTGCTCGAACCGGGCATCGAGAAGGTCGAGGACTACCTCGGCATCGACAACCTCTACGAGTCGGCGAACACCCCGCTCATCTCGTTCCTCAACAACTCGATCAAGGCCGTCGCCCTGTTCAAGCGCGACAAGGACTACGTCGTGATGAACGGCGAGGTCCTCATCGTCGACGAGCACACCGGCCGCATCCTCATGGGCCGCCGCTACAACGAGGGCATCCACCAGGCGATCGAGGCGAAGGAAGGCGTCGAGGTCAAGGCCGAGAACCAGACCCTCGCCACCGTCACGCTGCAGAACTACTTCCGCCTGTACCAGAAGCTCTCCGGCATGACCGGTACCGCCGAGACCGAAGCGGCCGAGTTCATGTCGACCTACAAGCTCGGCGTGGTCCCGATCCCGACGAACAAGCCGATGGTCCGCATCGACCAGACCGACCTCGTCTACAAGAACGAGAAGGCGAAGTTCGAGCAGGTCGCCGAGGACATCGCCGAGCGCCACGAGAAGGGCCAGCCGGTCCTCGTCGGCACGACGAGCGTCGAGAAGTCGGAGTACCTCTCCAAGCTCCTCGCGAAGAAGGGCGTCAAGCACGAGGTCCTCAACGCGAAGAACCACGCACGGGAAGCCGCCATCGTCGCGCAGGCCGGACGCCTCGGCGCCGTGACGGTCGCCACGAACATGGCCGGTCGCGGGACCGACATCATGCTCGGTGGCAACTCGGAGTTCCTCGCCGTGCAGGAGATGCACGCCAAGGGCCTGTCCCCGACGGAGACGCCGGACGAGTACGAGGCCGAGTGGGACGACGTGTTCTCGCGCGTCAAGTCCGAGATCAAGGAAGAAGCCGAGAAGGTCCGCGACGCCGGCGGCCTGTACGTCCTCGGCACCGAGCGGCACGAGTCCCGCCGCATCGACAACCAGCTGCGTGGTCGTTCCGGCCGTCAGGGCGACCCGGGCGAGAGCCGCTTCTACCTGTCGCTCACCGACGACCTCATGCGCCTGTTCAACTCCGGCGCCGCCGAGAGCCTGATGGGCCGCTCGAACGTCCCGGACGACCTCGCGATCGAGAACAAGCTCGTCGGGCGTGCGATCCGGTCGGCACAGGCGCAGGTCGAGGGCCGCAACGCCGAGATCCGCAAGAACGTCCTCAAGTACGACGACGTCCTGAACCGCCAGCGCGAGGCGATCTACAGCGACCGCCGGCACATCCTCGAAGGCGACGACATCCACGACCGCGCGCAGACGTTCCTGAAGAGCGTCGTCGACGACGTGATCGACAGCCACACCGCCGAGGGCAACGCCGACGACTGGGACCTCGACGCCATGTGGACCGAACTCGGGACGCTGTACCCGATCTCGATCTCCATCGACGAGGTCATCACCGAGGCCGGCTCGAAGGGCAAGGCCACGCGGGAGTTCCTCGGCCGCGAGATCCTGTCCGACGCCAAGCTCGCCTACCAGCAGCGCGAGGAACTCCTCGGCGACGAGGCGATGCGCGAACTCGAGCGCCGCGTCGTTCTCTCGGTGATCGACCGCCGCTGGCGCGACCACCTCTACGAGATGGACTACCTCAAGGACGGCATCGGCCTCCGTGCGATGGCACAGCGCGACCCGCTGGTCGAGTACCAGCGCGAGGGGTACGCGCTCTTCCAGACGATGATGGGCCAGATCCGCGAAGAGTCCGTCGGGTACCTCTTCAACCTCGAGGTGCAGGTCCAGTCGGACGGCGAGAACGCGGTCATCGAGGCGAAGGGCCTCAACGAGGACGAGGTCTCCGGGCTCGAGTACTCGGCGCCGTCGATCGACGGCGAGGTCGAGGTCCGCGACGAGCGCGGTCGTCTCGAGCAGGCCGCCACGGCGCGTGCGCAGAAGGCGCAGGCCGAGGCCGAGGCGGCTGCCGGTCCGGAGCAGGGCTCCGCGTTCGGCAGCGCCGCCACGGCGTCCGGCCAGGCCGCAGCGGGCAACCGTGCCGAGCGTCGTCAGGCCGCCAAGAAGAACTGACGTCGGTCCTGACCGACTGGAGGCGCGGTGCCAGCTGGCACGCGCCTCCAGTCCGTCTCCCGGTCGCGCTCAGAGCACCCCGACCGCTGTTGCGCGCCATCGCCCCTGCCGCTCTTCGAGTCGCATCGCGACGGCCCGGGCGTGACTGCGCGTGTGCACCACGACGGTGGCTTCGGCGACACCCTCCGTCGGTCGGCAGACGATGACGCTCCCCGCCCGCAGCGAGGCCCGGCCACGCGTCCTCCCGGCGAGCGCCCGTGCCCGAGCGGCCACGGCCGCGCGCTGCTGCAGGTGCCGGTGCACGTCGTCGGTGATCCACCGCGCGATGCTGTCCACCTCACGGGCCCCGGTGAGGATCTCGGCAACGCACAGCCCGAGGGCGCGTGCCGCGTCCTCGACGTCGGTCGGCGGGGGGACCGCCCGGAGCGGCTCGACCTCCGCCCTCGAGCTCGTGTCGTCGATCCGGCGTGCTTCCTCGGCCACCCCTGCCCCTTTCGTCGGGCTGAGCGTATGGCGAGTACAACATGCGAAATACCGAAGGGTCGACCTGTGGAGAGGTCGAAGTTGTCCACAGTGCTCCGCACCTAGACTGAGCGGGTGTCGACCCTCAGTGACCTCGTCCTCGCACAAGGCCGTTCCTCCGAAGCCGACGTGGAGTGGCTCCACCTGCTCGTCGGGGACTGGCAGCTGCTCGCCGACCTGTCCTTCGCCGACATGGTGCTCTGGGTGCCGACGGCCGAGGACGGCTCGTTCGTGGCCGTCGCGCACGCCCGACCGAGCTCCGCCGCGACGCTCTTCTACCGCGACATCGTCGGCCAGGAGATCCGCGAGGAGTGGCGCGAGCAGGTCACCGAGTGCTTCGTCGGCTCGCGGGTCGTCGACTCCGCCGAGCCGGACTGGTACGAGGACACCCCGACCCGGGTGCGGGCGATCCCGGTGCTCCGCCGCCTGAGCGCGAAGAGCGCCGAGACCACCGACCGCCCGATCGCCGTCGTGACGAGGCACTCCAACCAGGACGAATCGCGCACGCCGAGCCGTCAGGAGCTCAACTTCACCGCGAGTGCGAACGACCTGTTCGGCATGATCTCGACCGGCGACTTCCCCGACCTCGGTGCGCCGGCCGGTCCCCGTCGTGGTGCGCCCCGCGCGAGCGACGGGCTGCTCCGCCTCGACACGAACGGCATCGTCACGTTCGCCAGCCCGAACGGGCTCAGCGCCTTCAACCGCATGGGCTTCGAGGGGGAGCTCGAGCGGAAGTCCCTCGCCGAGGTCACCACCGAGCTCATCGGCGCGCAGCTCGAGGTCGACGAGTCCCTCCCGCTCGTCGTCACCGGCCGAGCCCCGTGGCGAGCCGACATCGAGTCGAAGGGCGTCACCGTGTCCCTGCGGTCGATCCCGCTGCGCGACCACGGCGAGCGGATCGGCGCGGTCGTCCTCTGCCGCGACGTCACCGAGATGCGCCACCAGGAGCGCGAGCTCATCACCAAGGACGCGACGATCCGCGAGATCCACCACCGCGTGAAGAACAACCTGCAGACGGTCGCGTCGCTGCTCCGGATCCAGGCACGTCGGACCCACTCCGAAGAAGCCCGCACGTCACTGCAGAACGCGATGCGGCGGGTCGCGGCGATCGCCGTCGTGCACGACACCCTGTCGAGCGGCCTCAGTCAGAACGTCGACTTCGACGAGGTCTTCGACTCCGTCCTCAAGCTCGTCACCGAGGTGGCGGCGTCGCACAACACGACGGTGCGCCCGAAGAAGACGGGGGAGTTCGGGGTGCTGCCCTCGGAGGCGGCGACCCCGCTCGCGCTCGGGCTCACCGAGCTCGTCACGAACGCCGTCGAGCACGGGCTGGACGGCCGCGACGGTGAGGTCGAGATCGTGGCGGAGCGCTTCGACGACCACCTCGACATCCAGGTCCGCGACAACGGCCGGGGTCTACCGGAGGGCAAGGTCGGGTCGGGGCTCGGGACGCAGATCGTCCGCACGCTCATCCAGGGCGAACTCGGGGGCACGATCGACTGGCACACCCTCACGGGCAGCGGCACCGAGGTGACGATCACGATCCCGTTCCGCTGGCTGACCGCCGCCGCGTAGCGCCCCCGCGCGCGTCGGGCCGGCGCGCGACACCTGGTTCCGGACACAGCACCGCGAAGATGCGTGGTGCTGTGTCCGGAACCTGGTTCCGGCAGCGCAGCACCCCGCGCCGACGCCGCACCCCGCACACGACGACGCCCGCCGGCCCCGAGGGGACGGCGGGCGTCAGGCGCGCGGACGGTGCAGCGTCAGGAAGCGCGACGAGCGCGAGCGGCGCGGCGCTTCAGCGCGCGGCGCTCGTCCTCGCTCAGACCGCCCCAGACACCGGAGTCCTGGTTGTTCTCGAGTGCGTACTGCAAGCACATCTCGGTGACCGTGCACCGAGCGCAGACCGACTTGGCCTTCTCGATCTGGTCGACGGCCGGTCCGGTGTTCCCGACGGGGAAGAAGAGCTCGGGGTCCGCGGTGAGGCAGGCTGCCTGGTCACGCCAGTCCATGTGTGGTGCTCCTTGAAATCGATGCTCGAACGGCAGGCCGGGGCCGTGGTTCGGGGATCGGAACGCTGCGCATGCTGAGCACGATGGGACACCCGTGGGGGAGGAGTCCGCTGGAAGCGAGTCTGACGCCCGCAGAACGCTCGGGGGAGGAGCGTCGAACCACGGGAGACGCACACCACATCGTGCCGTCCAAACGACCTCCAATATCGTTCCATACTGGTAGGGCCAAATCAAGGGTTCCGACGCTGGAGGAATGCTGTGCCCGACACCACCCCGAACGACCCCGAGCCCGTGCAGCGGAGGTCGCCCGCGCTCGTCGCGCTCCTCGTGGTCGTGGGGATCGAGTTCGCCGCGCTCGTCGTGCTCACGGTCGTCCTCGTCGTCGAGCTCGTCGTCGCGCCGGCCACGAGCCTCGCGTCCGGCATCGCGCTGACCTTGCTGACCGCCATCGCCGCGCTCTGGCTCGGTGCGTTGTGCGTCGGCCTCCGCAACCGCCGACCGTGGGTGCGTTCGGGGATCATCGTGTGGCAGGTGATGCAGGGTGCGCTGGCGATCGGCGCGTTCCAGGGTGTCTTCCGCGTGCCGGCGATCGGGTGGCTGCTGCTCGTCCCGGCGCTCCTTGGCATCACGCTGGTGCTGTCCCGCCCCGTGACGGAGGCGCTCGCCCGTCCCGTCGAGTAGACGCTCGCCCCTGACGGACTGGAGGCGCGGTGCCAGCTGGCACCGCGCCTCCCGTCCCATCGAGGGCCGGGATCAGACCAGGCCGAGCTTCTTCCGCAGGCTCGCCACGTGCCCCGTCGCCTTCACGTTGTACAGGGGGAGCTGCACGCGGCCGTCCTCGTCGACGACGATCGTGGACCGGATCGTGCCGGTGACGACCTTCCCGTAGTTGTTCTTCTCGCCCCACGCCGCGTACGCCTTGTGCACCGCGAGGTCGGGGTCGCTCAGCAACGGGAAGGTGAGTGCCTGCTCGTGCTGGAACGTCTTGAGCGCCGGCAGGTCGTCCTTGGAGACGCCGAGCACCTCGTAGCCCGCCGCCTGGAGCGACGACATGTTGTCCCGGAAGTCGCACGCCTCGGTGGTGCAGCCCGGGGTGGACGCAGCCGGGTAGAAGTACACGATGACCTTGCGGCCGCGCAGGGCCGAGAGCGAGTGCTCGGTGCCGTCCTGGTCCGGGAGGGTGAAGTCGGGTGCGGTGTCGCCGGCGACGAGGCGGTCGGTCATGGGGCTCCTGTTCGGTCCATTGCGCACGAGTGGTCGAGCGCGCGCGAAACCCATGCTATTGTTGTTTCCCGTTGCAGCAGCGAAGCGCAACATGCACCTCTAGCTCAATTGGCAGAGCAACTGACTCTTAATCAGTGGGTTCTCGGTTCAAGTCCGAGGGGGTGCACCACGGAAGGCCCTGACTGACACAGTCGGGGCCTTCGTCGTTCGTGGCCCGCGGTCGGCACGGTCGTGACACGCCCGGACGGCGATCGGAGCGCGATCTCGGCGGTCGATCGGACGGTCAGGGCGCCCGTACGTCGACGACCCGCTCCTCGCCGACGACCGGGTCGAGCACGCCGCCCGACTGGGCCGCGAGGTCGGCCCGGAGCGGCGCGATCGCCTCCTGCGGGACCCACAGCTCGAACGTCGCCGCCGCCCCGTACACGGGGTCGCCGAGCGTCGCCTCGTGGTGACGCACCCAGTCCCGCAGCACGTTGTCGATCCGCCCGGCGTCGGCGTGCGGCACGTCGACCGTCACCCGGGTCAGCGCCCGCCGCTGCACGAGCGACGACCGGTCCAACGCCTCGGACACCGACGTCGAGTAGGCGCGGACGAGTCCGCCGGTGCCGAGCTTGACGCCGCCGAAGTACCGCGTCACCACGGCGACGACGTCGGTGAGTCCGCGCCGACGGAGGACCTCGAGCATCGGGACGCCGGCCGTCCCGGAGGGTTCGCCGTCGTCGGACGACCGTGCCTGGTCCCCGAGCACCCCGGTGACCATCGCCGTGCAGTTGTGCCGGGCGTCCCAGCGCCGTCGACGGACCTCCGCGATCAGCCGGTCGGCATCCGCGACGCTCGTGACGGGTGCGACGGTGGTGATGAACCGCGACTTCGTGATCGTGATCTCGTGCTCCACCGGCTCGGCGATCGTGGACGGGTAGCGGGCGGGCACCCTCCCGAGGGTAGCCGCGCCGGGTGCGGCGGCCGCGCTAGCATGTCCTGCACGACGTGCGGCTGGGGAGGAGTCCGATCGACATGACGACAGCAGATCCGAAGGGCGGCGCCCTCGACGCGGCGGAACTCGCGCGCCGGCTCAACCTGCTGCTCGACTTCGAGGAAGCGCAGCGCGGGTCGCCGGTGCCCTTCGCCGTCATCGAAGAGTACGTGGCGGCCCAGGGCGGGTCCCTGTCGCGTGCCAAGTGGACGTACATGATCTCCGGCGGCGGTCGCCGCAACCGGGACACCGTCCTCCTGCGCCTGCTCGCCGGGTTCTTCGAGGTCGACGAACGCTTCCTGCTCGAGGACAGCGACGTCCCCGAGCGCATCGGCGCGCAGCTCGCCCTCGTCCGGTCGCTCCGCTCGGCGCGTGTGAGCGGGTTCGCCGCGCGGACCTTCCCCGGCGAACTCTCGCCGGAAGCGCTCCGCCGCATCGCGGAGGTCCTCGAGGAGGAGTCCCAGCGGGGGAGCGTCGTGTGACCGGGTCCCTCGTCGAAGCGTTCTGGGCCCGCGGTGCCGCGGAGGGATGGTCGGACGTCGACCAGGCCGTGTCCGCTGCGGCCGCCGTCGTCGGCAAGCCCATCGTCGTCCGGGAAGAACAGTTCCTCGCCGCCGAACCGGTGTGCGGCTTCGTGGCGACCCTCGAGCGGCAGCACCTCGTGATGATCTCGCCCACGGCGTCCCGGACGTTCCGGTCGTTCGTGATCGGCCACGAGCTCGGGCACATCCTGCACCGCCACCAGGACCACGCCCCGCAGTCGGCGTACATCCGCGACGTCATCCCGGACCTGCCGGAGTACAAGGTCGAGCGGGCCCTCGCCCGCGGGCTGTTCTCGAACGAGTACGAGCACGAGGCCGAGGTCTTCGCCGACCAGCTCGCCGGGCTCATCCGCGGCCACCGCGACCGTCCGAGCGCGTTCCGCGGGGTGTTCGGGTGATCGTCTCCCTCGTCCAGGCGGTGCTCCTCGTCGCCGGCACGGTGACGCTCTTCGTGCTCCAGCGCGGGCAGGACCGGACGCTGGCGGTGACGTTCCTGCTGTTCGCGGCGACGATCGTCACGAACGTCGACCCCCTCTACCGGTGGCTCGATCCGCTGGTCGGCGGGTTCAACGTCGTCACGGTGGTGAGCGACTGCCTCATGGTCGCGGGGACCAGCACGCTGCTCTGGGGCGTGGCGAAGGCTGTCGGCGCGGCGCGTCCGTGGCTCCGGAACGCGATCGTCGTGACGTGCGTGGTGGTCGTGGTGGTCATCGTCGTGGCGTTCGTCGTGCTCGACAAACCCCCGACCACCACGACCTTCATGCTCGACGCCGGCCAGCACCCCGCGGCCACCGTGTACTCGATCGCCCAGACGGTGTACCTCGGGGTGGCACTCGGCGCGACCGGTCTCATCTGCGTGCTCCACCTGGCGGAGGCCCGGACCACCACGGACCTCGTCGGCCTGTGGGTGCTCGTCGTCGGCGGTGTGCTCGGCGTCGTCCGGATGGTCGTCGTCGTGGTGATGGACCTCGCCCACGTGTTCGGCGACCTCGCACGCACCCATGCCCTCGCTCTGCCGTACGACGTGACGACCCCCGGGGCCGTGATCTGCGTCTCGTCCGGCATGCTCCTGCTCGTGATCGGGCACCAGGTGTCCCGGCGCCGACGGACCCGTCGGGTCGAGGTCGCGCTCCGCCGACTCGTCCCCCTGCACGAGCGGATCGGCATCGACAACGCCTACCCGGACTCCGGGGACCCCGCGACGCGCCTCAGCCGGCTCATCGTCGAGATCAACGACGGAGCACGGCGTGCCCGCCAGCCGTTGAGCCCCGCCGAGCGTGCGGCCCTCGCCGACGCCGAAGCCGCGCTCGAGGCGGCGTAGCGCAGTCACCGATCCCGAGGCGCGGCTCGACGCCGTCGCGGGCGGCATGTAGAGTTTGTAGCAGTTGCTACAGATCCTGTGGTGCGCGAGGTGGGACTCGGCCGCGTTGGGGGCGGCCGAGCACCACCGGCCTAGGATCGTCTGGTGACCGTCTTCGCAGCCCTCGTCCTGTTCATCGGTGCCGTCTTCAACGTCGTCACCTGGCCGCGTTTCTTCCAGCGGGTGGCGAAGGACCCCCGGGCGCGCGACGCGGCCGGGAAGCCGACGACGTTCTGGACGGTGCACTTCGTGCTGCTCGTCATCGCGCTGGTGATCGCGGTCGCCGCGGTCGTCGCGGGGATCCTCCTCCTGGTCTGACCCGCGCCAGCGGGGTGACGGCCGTGCCTGGAGGGACGGTGCCAGCCCGCACCGAGCCTCCCGTCCGCCCCGCGCCCCGTCAGCCCGCGCCCGGCCGCACCCGCAGGTCCGACCCGGTGTGCGTGATCGCGTCGGCCGTCGCGCCGACGAGCCCGAGGTCGACCCGCGCCCACGTCGTGGGCAGCTCGCCCCCGGGCGGCGGCGTGTCCGCGCCGAGCGTCAGGTGCTTCCCGCCCGGGAGTTCGGCCGTGACCGAGTCCAGGTACACCCGCACGTGTCCGCGGAGTTCCATCCGCGCGTCCGTCGTCACCGCCGAGGTGCCGTTCGACTCGCCGCGCACGTCCAGCGTGAAGTCGTCCATCGCGACGCGGTCCGCAGTGAGCCGGAGCACCGTCTCCTCGGACCCGTCGGCGAGGGGGACCCGGACGAGGGCGAGCCCGGACAGCCCGCCGACCTCGATCGACGAGCTGCTCAGTTGCGCCGCGGGCTGCGTGAAGACCGTCGAGTCGTCGGCGGTGGCCGGTCCCCACGCCGGGTCCGGCGTGTCGGACGCCGACGGAGCAGGATCGGCGCTGTCACCGTCGCCGCCGGAGGCCGGGCCGGAACCCGAATCCGTCCCGGGACCCGGCGACGACGGGGTCGAGGTGCCCGGCTCGGACGGACGCGCCGGGTCGGTGTGCGCCGGGTCGGTGTGCTCCGGGTCGGTGTGCTCCGGGGTGGGGGTGGTCGACGGGGACGGTGTCGGGGTCGGTGCGGGCGTCCGGCAGTCCATGAGCAGCGGGATGCAGAGGCCGGCTGCCTCGGCGCTCGTGCCGCCCGTGAGGGACAGGGCGCCGGCGACGACCAGGACGGCACCCGCGGCGAGGGCGGCGTGGCGGTGCCGCCTCACGCGGCCTCCCGGCGCGGGGCCGAGCCAGCCGACCCCGACGAGCCAGCCGACCCCGACGCGCCAGCCGATCCGGACGAGTCCGACGAGCCCGACCCGTCGGCGTCGTCCGGCGCCCGGCGCGGCATCCACGCCACGACGAGGATCCCGCCGACCGCGGACAGCAGCATCCCGAGCACGAACCCGCCGAGGTTGACGCCGATGAGCGAGTACACGGCGAGGGCGAGCGCCACGATGCCGTAGAACACGCGCTGCGCGGGGGAGCACACGACGAGCACCCCGAGTGCGACCAGGGCGATCGGGATGACGGTCGCCTGCAGGCCCTCGATCCCGAACTGGATCCGGATGTTCCCGAGGTCGAGCTGGCCGGAGCAGAACAGCTCGATCCCGCCGAGCACCAGGAGGAGCCCGCCCGTGAACGGCCGGGCGGCGGCCCAGTTCCGGAACCGCCGCCACGGCGTCGGCGTCTCCACCGCGTGCGCGCTCATCAGAAGCAGCTCTTCGAGCCGTCCGTGAGCTGCAGGTGCATGCCCGTGAGCGTGAAGGTCCCGGCCGTCGTCGACCAGGCGGTCTGCTGCACGCCGTCGATCGTCAGGGAGTCGGCGTCCTGCGCGAAGTCCCCGGCGCTGCCCTTCTGGTCACCCTTGACGGTGGAGGCGTCGACGCCGATCCGGATGTCGTGGAACTCGGCGTCGCCCTTGAGGTCGGTCATGCCGATCTGCAGGTCCTTCGCGGACGCCGGCGTCTTCCCGCCGCCGGCCGTGATCACCACGCCGACCTTCCCCATCGGGGTCTCGGTCGTGACGGATTGGCAGAGGTTCGCGAGCGTCGCCGAACCGATGTTGGCGATCGCGACCTGGCGGTCGTTGCCGGCGGTGTCCTTCGCGACGCCGGCGTACTGCGAGAACTGCTGTCCCTCGAGCTTGTCCGCGCTGATCTGGAACTGCTGCCCGGACACCGAGAACGAGACCGGGACCGCCCCCTGTGCGACGCCGCCGAGCGCGATCGCGGTGAGCACGCCGACGGGGACGGCGACGAGTGTGATCCGGCCGGCGTGGGACCGGGTGAGCTTGGTGAACTGCATCGTTCCTCCTCGGGTCGCGACCCCTCTGTCCCGACCGGAGCCCACGCTAGACCCGTTGTTGACCACAGGTCAACAGTGGCGTGACTCGTTCGGGGGACGGTCACCTCGCGTCGGTAGGCTCCAGGCGTGCCCGACGACCGCCAGCGTTCCCGCCTGCGTTCCGACGAGCGCCGTGCGCAGCTGGTCGCCCTCGGCGTCGCGACCCTGGTGGACGAGCCGCTCGAGGACATCACCATCGACCGCCTCGCTGCCGCCGCAGGTGTGTCCCGTGGTCTCCTCTTCCACTACTTCGGCACGAAGCAGGGGCTGCACGAGGCGATCGTCCGCACGGCCCGCGACGCGATGCTGCACGCGACGGAACCCCGGCCCGAGCTCGAACCCCTGGCGCGGCTCGACGACACCCTCCGGCGCTTCGTCGCCTTCGTCGCCGAACACCGGGGCACCTTCCACGCGCTCGTCCGCGGCGCCTCCGCCGGCGATGCCGACGTGCGCGCCCTCACCGACGAGGCCCGCGACGAGAACGCACGCCGGGTGATCGCGGTGTTCCTCGAGCTCGGGCACGAGGACCGCCCACTCCTGCGGAGTGCGCTGCGGTCGTGGGTCGCCTTCGTCGAGGAGATGCTCGACGAGGTACCGACGCACGACGAACGCTCCGCCGTCGATCTCACCGCCCTGTTGGTGCGCAGCGCGGTCGCGGTGGTCGGGGCCCTGGACGCGACCGACTGACGGACGGGAGGCGCGGTGCCGGCCCGCACCGCGCCTCCCGTCCGTCCCCTGGTGGCGTCCAGGGCGCGCGCGTCCAGTGTGCTTCAGGCCCGCTTCAGCGGCGCACGGCAGGATCGTCGCATGCGTGTGCTCGTGGTCGACGACGAGGTCCGACTCGCGGACGGCGTCCGGCGCGGCCTGGAGGCCGAGGGGTGGGCGGTCGACGTCGCCCACGACGGCGTCGACGGCCTCTGGCACGCGCGCGAGTTCACCTACGACGCGATCGTGCTCGACCTCATGATGCCCGGCCGGAGCGGCTGGGCCGTCTGCGCCGAGCTGCGGGCCGGCGGGGACTGGACGTCCGTCCTCATGCTCACGGCGAAGGACGGCGAGTGGGACCAGGTCGAGGCCCTCGACGCCGGAGCCGACGACTACGTGACCAAGCCCTTCTCGCACCCCGTCCTCGTCGCCCGGCTGCGTGCCCTGGTGCGCCGGGGTGCACGGGAACGCCCGGCGGTCCTGACGGTCGGTGACCTCGTCGTCGACCCGGCGGCGCGCACCGTCACCCGGGCCGGTGTCGCCGTCGACCTGACCAGCCGGGAGTTCGCGGTGCTCGAGTTCCTCGCGCGGCGGCCGGGCGAGGTGTGCTCGAAGCGGGACGTCATCGAGAACGTGTGGGACGTCGACTTCGAGGGCGACCCCAACATCGTCGAGGTCTACGTCGGGCACCTGCGTCGGAAGGTCGACCGGCCCTTCGGACGGGCGGCGATCGAGACCGTGCGGGGCGCGGGGTACCGGCTGGCGGCCGACGGTGGGTGATCCCGCACGCCCGGGTGACCCCGCGCGGCCGGGTGGTCGCCCGGGCCGGCGACGCTTCCGGTCGGTGCGCGCCCGGACGACGCTCGGTGCGGTCGCCGTCGTGCTCGCGGCGCTCCTGGTCGGGGCCGCCGCGTTCGTCGTGGTCCTGCGCCTCGTGCTCCTCGACGGCGTGCGCACCGCCGCGGAGGCCGGGCTCGAGCAAGCATCCGCTCGTGTGGAGACGGACGGTGCTGGGGCGGGCAGCGGGTACGAGGACGTCCTCGTGCAGGTCGTCGGCGACGACGGTTCGGTGCTCGCGCACGGTGACGACGCCGATCCGCCGGCGCTCCCCACCACCGACGAGTCACGCTGGACGCACGACGGCGACGAGTGGCTCCTCGTCGCGGACGACGTGGACCTGCCCGGTGGGGGCGACGCGACGCTCGTCTACGGAGTGTCCCTCGAGCAGACGGACACCGCCGTCGGTGCCGCGGTGGGGTTGCTCGCCGTCGGGGTCCCCGTGCTGGTCCTGGTGATGGGCCTCGTGACCTGGGCCGTCACCGGTCGGTCGCTGCGCCCCGTCGAACGGATGCGGGGCGAGGTCGAAGCGATCCGAGCCGCCCGCCCGGACGCGCGTGTGGTGGTGCCCGATTCCGGTGACGAGATCGCCCGGTTGGCGGACACGATGAACGGCATGCTCGACCGGCTCGACCGCGCCGCGGCGGGACAGCGGCGGTTCGTGTCCGACGCCTCGCACGAGTTGCGGTCGCCGATCGCCACCATCCGGCAGCACGCCGAGGTCGCCGCCGCGCACCCGGAGCGCACGGACGTGACCGGGTTCGCCGAGGTGGTGCGCTCGGAGGCGCTCCGGCTGCAGGACCTCGTGACCGCACTGCTGGAACTCTCGCGCCTCGACGAGGGCGGTGTCGGGCAGCGGCGGCCGGTGGACCTCGACGACCTGGCGTTCGCGGCGGTCGCACGGGCACGGGCACGGGCGCGGGCGCGGGCCGGGGCGGACGCTCCCGGACAGGTCCCCGGACCGGACCCGGTGCACGTCGACGCGTCCGCGGTCGGGGCGGCGCGGGTCGTCGGGAACGAGCGGGTGCTCACCGGGGTCGTGCAGAACCTCGTCGACAACGCCGTCCGGCACGCCCGCTCACGGGTGGCCGTGGCGCTCGCCGAGGACGGCGTGCTCGCTGTCCTCACCGTGGACGACGACGGTGCTGGTGTCCCGGTCGCCGAGCGCGACCGCGTGTTCGACCGGTTCGTGCGACTCGACGAGGCCCGGAGTCGGGACGCCGGCGGGGCGGGGCTCGGCCTCGCCATCGTGCAGGAGGCCGTCCGCGCGCACGGGGGAACGGTGGCCGTGACGGATTCGCCGCTGGGCGGGGCCCGGTTCGTCGTCCGCATCGCGCTCGGTGGGTGAACAGGTCGCTTCAGGCCTGCTTCAGCACCTCCTCGCCACGCTTGCCGCATGAACGCATCCCGCACCCCCTCCGCCCGCTCCTCCTCCCGTACCATCCGTCTCGGCGGGCTGGCCGCACTGCCGCTCGTCGCGGCGCTCGCACTCACCGGCTGCTCGGCCGCGCAGTCCGGGACCACCGGTGGGCGGTCTGCTGGGTCGACGTCGCCCGGCGCCGCCGCGGGCACCGCCACCGCTGCCGCCGCGTCGAACGACACCCTGCGCGCCGCGGTCGCCACGGCGCGGGAGTCCGTCGGCTCGGGCACGGTCGTGTCCGTCGAGCAGGAGCAGAACGGCTCGACGTACGAGGTCCTCGTGGTCACGGACGACGGTGCCGAGCACGAGGTGCACACCGACGCCGCGGGGACCTCGGTCGCCGGCACGCCGCGCACCGAGACCGCCGACGCCGACGACCGTGCCGAGCACGAGCGGTTCGTCGCCGCGGCCGACCTCGACGTCCGCGAGGCCGCCGACCGCTTCGAGGACCTGCACGCCGGCACGATCACGGAGCTCGGGCTCGACGACCACCTCGGCACCGTCGTCTGGGAGGGTGACGTGCGGGACGGCTCGGGCACGAAGCACAGCGTGCGTCTCGACGCCGGCTCCGGCGACGTCGTCACCGACCGCGTCGACACGGACGACTGAGCACCGGCGCCCGTGCCCGTGCCCGTGACGGTGGTCGGCGGTAGACCGGTGTCACCCGGCGGACGGGCCGGCTGACCAGGGAGGCACCATGACCGACCAGACCCCGCGCACGTACCCGGAGGGCGTCCCGAGCTGGATCGAAGCCCGACACCCCGACCCCGACGCCGCACAGGAGTTCTACCGCGGCCTGTTCGGGTGGGCGTTCGAGGAGCGGGTGCCACCCGGAGCGCCGGGCTCGTACCGCATCGCGAGCATCGACGGGCGCGACGTCGGGGCGATCGCGTCGAGCGAGGACCCCGCGGCGTGGACGACGTACATCGCGGTCGACGACGCGGTCGCGGCAGCGGAACGGATCGTCGGCCTCGGCGGCACCGCTGGCCCGCCGGAGGACGCCGGCCCAGGGGGAGCAGCCGGCCGGAGCGTCGACTGCGTCGATCCCCGCGGCGCCGCGTTCGGGCTCTGGCAGGCACGCGCGCGGCTCGGCGCGCAGCACATCAACGCTCCCGGCGGCTGGGTCTTCAGCGACCTGCGCTCCACCGCGCCGGAGCAGGCGTTCGGGTTCTACGAGCAGCTCTTCGGCTGGCAGGTGTCCGGCATGCAGGAGGGGCCGAGCGCGATGGTCCGGCTCCCCGGGTACGGCGACCACCTGGCGGCCACCTCCGACCCGGACATCCGGGAACGGCAGGTGGGCGCACCGGAGGGCTTCGCCGACGTCATCGGGGCCCTCGCCCGCATCGACGCCGGTCCGGACGACTGGCACGTGTCGTTCAGCGTGGCCGACCGGGACGACGCCGCGGCGCTCGCCGAGCGGCTCGGGGGCCGGGTGCTCGGGACGTGGCAGGGCTACTGGACGCGTGCGGCCGAGCTCCAGGACCCGCAGGGCGCGACGTTCCGGGTCACGCAGTTCGCGCCGGACGCCGGCTGAGCCCGGCGAGCAGGATGTCCAGGAGCCGTCCGGTCTGCTCGGCGTCCCTGGTGTCCCGGGTCGACAGCAGGATGCCGATGAGCGCCGCGGTGACGTCGTCGGCGAGGAGGTCGTCGCGGAGCGACCCGTCGGCCGCGCCGGCGTCGAGGAACCGCTGCACCGCGGCGTTCACGCGGTCCCTCGTGCCCGCCGCCTCGGCCGCGCCGCGGAGGGCCCCGACCCGGACGGTCTCGGCGAGGCCGCGTTTCGTCGCGACGAACTCCGCGTAGCGCCCGGTGAAGGCGCGGAGGGCAGCGGCACCGGTGGCCGACGAACTGAGCAGGGCGTCGACCACGTCCAGGGCTGCGTCGAGTTCGGCGCGGTACACGGCCGCGATGAGGTCCTCGCGCGACGGGAACGCGCGGTAGAGCGTCCCGATCCCGACCCCGGCGGCGCGGGCGATGCCCTCGAGCGAGGTGTCCTCGCCGTCGGTGGTGAACGCGTCGCGCGCGGCGTCGACCAGCAGCTCGCGGTTGCGGACGGCGTCGGCGCGCGGGCGTCGGCGCGCCGATGTCGGTTCGCTGGACAAAGTGGAGGTACCTCCGGTTATGCTCGGTCAAGCGGAGGTTCCTCCGCTTCGACGAGACTACCGGAGACGACATGCAGGAGAACGGCAACCAGCGCCCAGGCGGCGCGTACGACCTCGGCGGGCGGACCGTCGCACGGATCGGGTACGGCGCGATGGCACTCGAACGGTTCGCCGACGACCGGGAACGCGGTGTCGCGCTGTTGCACCGCGCACGGGAACTCGGGGTCGACCACCTCGACACGGCCGACTTCTACGGGGACGGCGTCGCCAACGACGTGATCCGCCGAGCGTTCGGCGCCTCGGACGAGGTCGTCGTGGTGAGCAAGGTCGGTGCGGTGCGCGTCGACGCTCCGGTGCCGCTCGCCCTCGCGCAGCGACCCGAGCAGCTCCGCGAGCAGGTGCACGCGAACCTGCGGAGCCTCGGGCGTAACCGCATCGACGTGGTGAACCTCCGCCGTGCGGACACCGGCCCCGGCCTCATCGCGGCGGGGGAGCAGCTCGTGGACCTCGACGACCAGCTCGCCGAGATGACCGCGATGCGGGACGAGGGACTCATCGGCGGCATCGGACTGAGCGCCGTGTCCGCCGAGGTGCTCGAGCGCGGGCTCGCGGCCGGGATCGTCTGCGTCCAGAACGCGTACTCGCTCGTCGCACGGGAGCACGAGGCGCTCCTCGACCTCTGCGTCCGGCACGACGTCGCCTGGGTGCCGTACTTCCCGCTCGGCGGTGCGTTCCCCGGCCTGCCGAAGGTCGTCGACGAACCGGTCGCGGTCCGGATCGCGTCCGAGCTCCGGACCACGCCCGCGCAGCTGGGGCTCGCGTGGCTGCTCGGGCACGCTCCGGACGTGCTGCTCATCCCCGGGACCGCGAGCGTCGACCACCTCGCCGAGAACGTGGCGGTCGGCGACGTCGTGCTCACCGCCGAGCAGACGGCTGCGCTCGACGGGGTGTGGGAACGCCGGATCGCCGACGGGACGGCGAACCCGACCTGGCCGTAGCGGCCGCGCCCTCAGGACTCGGAGGGCAGCGGGGCGCCGAGGGCGCGGTGGAGCGCGAGGTCCGTGATCCGCTCGTCGGACGTGTCGAGGAGCACACGGTAGGTGTCGTCGGCGGTGACGAACTCGACGCAGATCGCGTCGAAGTCGCACGGCTCGATGCGCCAGCCCCGCACGGCATCCATCGGCACCGGGGTCAGCGCGTCCCTCTCGAAGCTCGTCTCCGCGACCACGCGGTCCCCGAAGACCCGGACCCGGCCGAACGCACCGCGCCAGGTGAGCTGCAGGTCGAGCGTGGGGGAGACAGTGGGGTCCGGCACCCGCTGATCGTACCGACGGAGGGCGGATCCGCCAGGCGGCGAGGCGGACGGTGGTTCGTTCTGCGGACAGGACGGACCACCGTCGGGCGCGTCAGGCCTGGTCGTCGCCGTCCGTCTCCGGCGCCCGACGGACCTGGTTCGCCGGGTCCCGTCCGGTCACCGGGTACGGACCGGTGACGCCGGACCGGAGCGATGCGATGCGGAGGATCCGGTCGCGCTGGAGGAACCAGCCGACGACGAGCAGGGGGATGACGATGACGAGCGACGCGATCGTGTAGGTGCCGATCGGGTAGTCGATCGCCATCAGCACGATGACGGTGGCGAGGAAGGCCAGCGTCAACCACGACGTGAACGGCGCTCCGGGGAGCTTGAACGACGGCTCCTTCGCCAGCCCCTGCTTCGCCCACTGCCGGAGTCGCATCTGGCAGAGGATGATCGTGCCCCACGCGGTGATGATGCCGAGGCTGGCGATGTTCAGTGCGATCTCGAACGCCTGCGCCGGGACGAACAGGTTGAGGAAGACCCCGACCAGCGTGAACGCCGACGTGAGCAGGATCCCGGCGAACGGCACCCCGCCCTTGGACATCTTCGTGGTCCACTTCGGCGCCGAGCCGTTCATGCCCATCGAGTGCAGCGCGCGGCCGGTCGAGTAGAGGCCGGCGTTGAGCGACGACAGCGCCGCGGTCAGCACCACGAAGTTCATGACCGAACCGACCACCTGCCCGACCTGCGGGTTCCCGATCGACGAGAAGAAGGTGACGAACGGGCTGACGCCGTCCTTGTAGGACGTGTAGGGCAGCAGGAGCGACAGCAGGACGACCGATCCGACGTAGAAGACCGCGATGCGGAAGACGACGGAGTTGATCGCGCGGGGGATGACCTTCTCGGTGTCCTGGGTCTCACCCGAGGCGGTCCCGACGAGCTCGATGGCGGCGTAGGCGAACACCACGCCCTGCACGACGAGCACCGCGGGCAGCAGACCCGTCGGCAGCAGCCCGCCGTGGTCCGCCCAGATCGAGAAGCCGGTCCGGACGGTCTCCCCGCCGGTCTCCACCGGGAACGCGAACACGAGCCAGATGAGCGCGACGACGAGGAACGCGACGAGCGCTGCGACCTTGATGATCGCGAACCAGAACTCGAGCTCGCCGAAGACCTTCACCGCGACGAGGTTGGCGGCGAGCACGACGAGGAGTGCGGCCAGCGCCAGCGCCCACTGGGGCACGGCTCGCGGACCGGCCCAGTAGTGCAGGTAGAGCGCCACCGCGGTCGTGTCGACGATCGACGTCATCGCCCAGTTGAGGAAGTACATCCAGCCCGCGGCGTAGGCGAACTTCTCGCCGTAGAACTCGCGGGCGTACGAGATGAACGACCCCGACGACGGGCGGTGCAGCACGAGCTCGCCGAGCGCGCGGAGGATGAAGAAGGCGAACACGCCGGCGATCAGGTAGACCACGGCGAGGGCTGGACCGGCGGTGTGCAGGCGACCACCCGCTCCGAGGAAGAGCCCCGTGCCGATCGCCCCGCCGATGGCGATCATCTGCAGTTGCCGGGGCTTCAGCCCGTGCTGGTAGCCCTCCTGCTCGTGCGAGAAGTCGTTCGCGGGCGCGCGGTCCACCCCGGTGTCGTTCTGCGCTGTCATGCGCGACACGCTACAGGTGTGGCGCGGCCGCGTCGCACACCCGGTTCGATGGGGGGATGGACATCCTCCTCCGACTCCTCGTCGCCGTCGGGTTCGCCCTGCTCGTGACCGCCGTCGCCGCCCTCGTCCTGCACCTCGTCTTCCGGGCGCTCGCCCGACGCGAGCGGTGGGCGGCGGTCCTGTCCCGCCGCACCAAGCACCCGACCAGGACGATGCTGCTCGTCGCCCTGCTCTGGGCGGCGTTCGCCTCGAGCATCCCGGACCACGCCGACCAGTACCCGTGGCGCGACGAGGTGTCGCACACCTTCCTCATCGCGACCATCGGGGTCGGCACCTGGCTGGCCTGCGAGATCGCGATCTTCCTCGAGAGCCTCGGACTGCACCGCTACCGCGTCGACGTGCCGGACAACCGGGTCGCCCGGCGCATCCGCACCCAGGTGCTCGTGCTCCGCCGGCTCACCGTCGCGGTCCTCGTCATCATCGGGCTCGGTGCGATCCTGCTCACGTTCCCCGGCGTGGAGGCTGCCGGTGCCAGCGTGCTCGCCTCCGCCGGGCTCATCTCGGTCATCGCGGGGCTCGCGGCGCAGTCGACGCTCGGCAACGTGTTCGCCGGCATGCAGCTCGCGTTCTCCGGGTCGATCCGCGTGGACGACGTCGTCGTGGTCGAGCAGCAGTGGGGCCGGATCGAGGAGATCACCCTCACCTACGTCGTCGTGCACCTCTGGGACGACCGCAGGTTCGTGCTGCCGTCGACGTACTTCACCTCGACGCCGTTCGAGAACTGGACGCGCACGAACAGCGAACTCCTCGGCGCGGTCGAGTTCGACCTCGACTGGCGGGTGCGCCCGAGCGACATGCGGGCCGAGCTCGAACGCGTCCTCGACCGCACGGAGCTGTGGGACCGTCGCGTGCAGGTCCTCCAGGTGACCGACGCCGTCCAGGGCTTCGTGCACATCCGGGTGCTCGTCACGGCACACGACGCCCCGTCGCTCTTCGACCTGCGCTGCTACGTCCGCGAGGAGCTCGTCGCGTGGATCCAGCGGACGCACCCGGACGCGCTGCCCGTGCAGCGCGTGCTCATGGTGGACGCCGCCGAGCCGGTGCCGACCCGGCGGGGCGCGTCGACGGCGTCGTCCTCGGCGCTGTTCTCGCCGGGGCAGGACGAGCGCGGTGCGCTCTTCACCGGACCGATCCAGACGTCCGACATCCCGCCGTCGGAACGCTGAGTCCGACGCGACCGCGGGACGGACGGGAGGCGCGGTGCCAGCTGGCCCCGCGCCTCCCGTCCGTCACCCGGTCGCGACCACCGCCGCGAACGGGTCCTACGGCTGCCGCGCCTTGACGGACCGGTCGTCCTCGACGACCGTGCCGACCGCCACGATCGTCGTGGCGAGCCACGCCACCCACGTCAGTGCCAGGCGCCAGTCGCGCGGGCCCTGCCGGGTGGTCTGCACGACGCTGTAGCCGCTGATGATCGAACTCCACACCGCACCGCTGAACATGAACTTCCGCACGGGTTCCTCCTGTCGCTAGTCCCGCCAACGCTACCGGCCGCTACATTGGAGCGCCGCCGGTCGCCCTGCCGGCGCACTCGTGGAGGAGTCGCCCGTGCGTCAGGCCGTCATCGGTGGAGCCCTGCTCGTGGTCGGCGCGGTGTGCGTCGCCCTCGGACTCCTGCCCCTGTCCGACCTCGCCGAACTCGCCGACCGGGTCGTCCCGGTCCTCGCGTTCGTGCTCGGACTGACCGTCGTCGCCGAGCTCGCGGCGGACGCGGGCGTGTTCGACCGGCTCGCCGACCTCGCCGCACGGGTCGGCGGCGGCCGGACCATCGGCCTGTGGGGCGCGGTCGTCGTGCTCGCCGTGCTCTGCACGGTGTTCCTGTCGATCGACACGACCGCCGTGCTGCTCACCCCGATCGTCATCACCCTCGCCCGGCGCGTGGGGCTGCCGCCGATGCCGTTCGCCCTGACCACCGTCTGGCTCGCGAACACCGCGTCCCTGCTGCTCCCGGTCTCCAACCTCACGAACCTGCTCGCCGTCGACCGGATCGGGCTCGACGGACCGATCCCGTTCGCCGGGCTCATGGTCTGGGCCGCCCTCGCCGGGGTGGTCATCCCGTGCGCGGTGCTGCTCGTCGTGTTCCGCGGTCGCCTGTTCGGCCGGTACACGCCGGTCTCGGTGCGGCAGGCGACCGACCCGGTGTTCTTCTGGTCGGCGTCCGCGGTGCTCGTCGCGCTCGTCGTCGCCCTGACGGCGGGGGTCACCGTGTGGATCGCGGCCGTCGTCGCCGCGGCCGTCCTCGTCGTGGTGGCGGCGTTCCGTGCGCCGTCCGAGCTGAAGGTCTCACGCGTGCCGTGGTCGACCCTCGTCTTCGCGGCCGGCCTGTTCGTCGTCGTCGAGACGCTGCACACGACCGGGCTCACCGACCCGATCGTCGACGCCCTGCGCGGCGGCACCGGGACCGGTTCGCTCCTGGCCCTCGGCGGCGCGGGGGCGGTCGCGGCGAACCTCATCGACAACCTGCCCGCGTACCTGGTGCTCGAGCCGGCCGCCGGGCACGAGGCCCTGCGCTACGCGGCGCTCCTCGTCGGCGTGAACGCCGGGTGCCTCATCACGCCGTGGGCGTCGCTGGCGACGCTGCTGTGGCACGCGCGGCTCGCCTCCGAGGGCGTGCACCTGTCGTGGGGGCGGTACATGGCGCTCGGGTGCGTCGTCGCCCCGCTCACCGTCGTGGCCGGCGTGCTGGCGCTGCAGCTGTAGCGCTCCGCGGTCCGCTGTCCGCGGTCAGAGCCAGTCGCGTCGCTTGAACGAACGGTAGAGGAGGAGCGACGACGCCGAGGCGAGGACGACCGCCGCGTACAAGCCGCTCCAGTGCCCCTCGCCCGGGAACTCGACGTTCATGCCGAACGCTCCGGTGATGGCGGTCGGCACCGCGATGATCGCCGCCCAGCTCGTCACCTTCTTCATCACGACGTTCTGCCGGTTCGACGCGAGGTTGAGGTTCGTGTCGAGCACGCTGGACACGGCGTCCCGGAGCTGGTCGACCGAGTCGGCGATCGACACGAGGTGGTCCTCGACGTCGCGGAAGTACGGGCGGATGCCGTCCGAGACCGTCTCGGCGTCGCCGTGCAGGAGCGATGCGACGCTGTCCCGGGTGGGGACGACCTGCCGACGCAGGACCCCGAGTGCCTTGCGGAGCCGGAAGGACCGGCGCTGGATCTGCTTCTCGCCGGGGTTGCCGCGCTCGAACAGGTCGTCCTCGAGGTCGTCGATCCGTCGTTCGATGTCCTCGATGGTGCTGGTCGCGTGGTCGGTGACCGCGTCGAGCAGCCCCCAGACGAGCCAGGGGACGCCGTGGTCGGCCAGGTCCGCGTTCGACCGGAGGCGCCGTTCCACGACGTCGGGGTCGACGTCCGCTCCGTGCATGGTGACGAGCGCGTGCGCGGTGACGAAGGCCTTCACCTCGTGCGTCACGAGGTCGCCGTCGTGGTCGAGCCCGCCGACGTCGTAGACGACGAGGAAGAGGCTGTCCCGGTACCGGTCGAGCTTCGGTCGCTGACCGCGTTCGACCGCGTCCTCGATCGCGAGGGCGTGGATGCCGAGCTCCTCCTCGACGTGCTCGAGGTCGGACGCCTGCGGGTCGGTGAAGTCCACCCAGACGAACGTGCCGTCCTCCGCGACGAGGTCGGACACCCGGTCGACGGGGAAGTCGCGCTCCGCTGCGCTGCCGTTCCGCCACGCCCGTGTCAAGACCATGCCGACGAGCCTAGTGAGACGGCCGGCCCCGGAGGTCCAGGACCGGCCGTCGCACGGCGTGCTCTCGGCGATCAGTACGCCGTGACGAGCTTTCCGTCCTGGACCTTCAGGAAGACGTCCACGTCGAACGAGTCGTCGTTCTTCTGCGCGTCGCCGAAGTAGTCCTTGTAGGAGTACCCGATCGTGCCGTCCTTCGTGCTCCTCACCTCGACGGTGCCGGAGCTCGTGGCGTCCACCGTGAGCTCGGGCTTCGTCTTCACTTCGTACTGCACGGCGCCGTCGGCGTCGTACGGGCCGTACCAGGGGCAGCCGTCGGAGTAGCTGATCTCGGTCTTCGCCGCGCAGTCGTCGATGAGGGCCGAGACGTACTGCTCGGCGTCGGTCTCGAGCTGCTTCGTCGGCTTCGCCTCGAAGTCGACGTAGGGCGCGGTCGACGAGCCGACCCGGAGCGTCTTCGTGCCGCCGGTGAAGTACTTCGTCCCGCCGACCTCGACCTGGTAGCTGCCCGGGTAGGCGAGCGACTGGAACGCGCCGTTCTCGATCTCGCCGACCTTCTTGCCGCCGACCGTGACGTCGGCGCCCTCGAGCACCTGGCCGGCCGTGATCGAGACGCGGTCCGCCAGGGGCTGGGTGACCCGCCACTCGTCCTTCACGAGGTACGAGGTGCCGGTGCGCTCGAGGACGATCTGACCGGAGCGCTCCGCGTCGCCCTGCTGGTAGGTGACGGTCGCGGACGCGGTGTCACCGCTCGTGGACACCCGACCGACGCGGACGTCGGTGGGGCGGTTCTTCGCGCTCTTCAGCACCGTGCCGTCGAGCATCGTCGCGTCGCCGGGGACGTCGCTGAGCCGGGCGGCGGCGTCCGCGTCGCCCGTCGCGATCGCCTCGACGTAGGAGCGCGCGGTCGGTGCCGGACCCCAGACGTTCGACCGGAGGATGCCGGTCGTGACGGCGCCGGCGATGACCACGACCACCACGGCGCCGGCCGCGATGAGGGAGCGGACGAGGATCTTGCGTGCGCGCGGCGACATCGGCGCCGGGGCGGGGGCGCCCTGGCCGACGAACGGCTGGCCCGGCTGCGGGGCGTACGGCTGCGGGGCGTACGGCTGCGAGGCGTCGGGCTGCGCCGCGTACGGCTGCGGCGCGACGTCACCGTTCACGGGGGCGACGTTCCAGGTCGGTGCTGCCGTACCGGCGGGGTCGGCGGCCGGAGCCGGCGCCTCGACGGAGCCGGCGACCGGTGCCGGACCGGCCGCGGGTGCCGGACCGGCCGCAGGTGCCGGACCGGCCGCGGGCGCGGCGGGTGCCGGGACGGGAGCGGTCGGACGCGGGTCCGTGCCGACGAGGCGTGCGGTCCGGAGCAGCACACCGCCGCCGAGACGGGGGAGCACGACCGGCGCCACGAAGCGCGCGACGACCTCGATCGCCGCACCCCAGAGCGCGAAGACCACCGGCGTCCAAGGCGTGGTGCCGACCGAGCCGGAACCGCCCGCGGCGCTCGTCCCGGTCACCTGGTAGGCGACCACTCCGGTCCCGAGCACGAACAGCACGAGGCCGACGACGAACCAGACGACCGGCGTGACGACCCAGTCGAGCGTGGTGCGGGCCCGGTCGTTCCGGCGGACCGCCAGCGCGAGGCCCGCGGCGAACGACGTCACCAGCACCAGCAGCACGACGATCCAGGTCCAGCCGCCGGCGCCGGCGAACACCGACGCGTCGCTGCCGGCGGAACCGAGACCGGACGTGCCGACCCCGCCGAGGAACCCGAGCGCGGTGAGGACCACGGCCGCGTTGCCGAGCAGCAGCGGCAGGGCGGCGCCCCACGAGGGCTGGGCGACGAGTGCGACGACGACGAGGACGAGCGCGAGCAGGACCACGAGCGCGCCGACCTGGGAGGCGGCGACCCGCAGCACCCCGAGCGTCCGACCGACGAGGACGCTCTGCCCGGCACGGGTGAGCTGGGACGGGCGGGCGAGGAGGACCGCGAGGGTGCCGATCACGAACGAACCGAGGACGCTGCCGACGCCGACGGCGTGCACGGGGTCGATCGACAGCCCGGTCACCGCGGGGAAGCGGATGGCGAGCACGAGTCCGGTGAGGGTGGTGACCGCGGTGGTCACGAGTCCGGCGAGCACGGCGGTGACGACGAGCTGCGGCAGCGCGAGCGCCCGGGAGCGGATGCGGCGCGTGAGCACGACGGCGATGACGACCTGCGCCGCGAGGACGAGGACCGGGACGACCCCGACGGACCCCGACCCGGAGCCGAGGAAGGTGATCGAGCCGGACCCGTGGAGGCGGCCGAGGTCAGCGAGTGCGACGAGCTGCGCGGGGGAGCCGAACAGCACGCTCACGCCGGACAGCAGCGTCTGGACGTCGGGCGCGGCCCCGGCCGACCCGAGGCCGCTCGTCCCCGACCCGGTCGAGCCCGAGGACCCGGACGCGCCGGCAGCGGCGACGGCCACCGTGAGGAACAGCGAGATCGCCGCGGCGACGTACGCGGCGACCCAGCCGCCGACGGCGGCCACGACCGCGGCGACCCAGTCCCGACCGGGGACGGTGCCGAGCAGTCGGCCCAGCGGGTCTGCTTGCGGCGGGACGGGAGGTTGCTCGCTCACGGGGAGGGGTCCTTTCCGGCCGAGAGGCCGGCGCCGCCCGTGCGGCACCCCGGTGTCCCCCCGACACTCGGGTGCAGCGTACCGGAAACCGCCGATCCGCCGTGAATCTGCTGTCGGCACGCTGGTAACTTGACGGCGGTCCCGGCGCTCGAACCGGGCGGAACGGAGACCCCACCACCCCATGGCAGCACCCCGCACCGAACAGACCCGCTACTCGTTCGTCGTCGCCTCGAACCGCCTCCCGGTGGACCGGGTCGTCGACGAGGACGGCAACGAAGGCTGGCGGCATTCGCCCGGTGGCCTGGTCACCGCCCTCGAGCCGGTGATGCGTGCGAACGACGGCGCCTGGGTGGGCTGGGTCGGTCAGCCGGACGTCGACGTCGACCCCTTCGACAACGAGGGCATCCACATCGTCCCGGTCGCGCTGAGCGCCGCGGACGTCGAGGAGTACTACGAGGGGTTCAGCAACGACACCCTCTGGCCGCTCTACCACGACGTCATCGAGCACCCGAGCTACCACCGCGACTGGTGGATCGCGTACAAGCGCGTGAACGAGCGCTTCGCCGACCAGATCGCCGAGATCGTCGAGCAGGACGGCATCGTCTGGGTGCAGGACTACCAGCTGCAGCTCCTCCCGGCGCTGCTGCGGGAGCGCCGCCCGGACCTGACGATCGGCTTCTTCAACCACATCCCGTTCCCGCCGGTCGGCATCTACGCGCAGCTCCCGTGGCGCGCGCAGATCCTCGACGGGCTGCTCGGTGCGGACGTGATCGGCTTCCAGCGGCACGACGACGCGAGCGACTTCCTCCGCGCCGTCCGCCACATCAAGGGCTACACGACGAAGGGGTCGACGATCGACGTCCCCGTCGACGACCCCGCCGCTCCCCGCAGCCGCAAGGGCATCACGGTGCGCCACGTCGAGGCGCGTCACTTCCCGATCTCGATCGACGCCGCGGGCTTCGAGGAGATCGCGCACCGCCCGGAGGTCCAGGAGCGCGCGCGGGAGATCCGCGAGAGCCTCGGCAACCCGAAGACCGTCCTCCTCGGCGTGGACCGCCTTGACTACACCAAGGGCATCCGGCACCGCATCAAGGCCTTCGGCGAGCTCGTCGAGGACGGCCGCATCGCGGTCGAGGACGCCACGCTCATCCAGGTCGCGAGCCCGAGCCGCGAGCGCGTCGACACGTACGCGGCACTCCGCGACGAGATCGAGCTGACCGTCGGCCGCATCAACGGCGACCTCGGCGTGATCGGACACCAGCCGATCGCCTACCTGCACCACGGCTACCCGCGCGAGGAGATGGTGGCGCTGTACCTCGCCGCGGACATCATGCTCGTCACCGCGCTCCGCGACGGCATGAACCTCGTCGCGAAGGAGTACGTGGCCGCACGCTTCGACAACGACGGCGTCCTCATCCTGTCCGAGTTCGCCGGCGCCGCGGACGAGCTGAAGCAGGCCGTCATCGTCAACCCGCACGACATCGGGGCGCTCAAGGACTCCATCGAGCGGGCCATCCAGATGCCCCGTCGTGAGCGGTCCACCCGCATGCGCGCGCTCCGGAAGCGCGTGCGCGACAACGACGTGGCACGGTGGTCCCGGTCCTTCCTCGAGGCCCTGGACCGGCACGCCCCGCGGAACGCCCAGATCGACCCGTCCGCGGTCGACCCGAAGGACCAGCACCGCGAGGCGCAGACCGACCGCATGTCGATCTTCGACCAGGACGCGCAGACCGCGCGTGCCGCCGAGGACACCCGGGAGGCGCGTGATGCGTGAGACGACGACCGACCAGACCGCCATCGACGCGGCCCTCGAGACGCTCGCGGCTGCGCCGCGACTCATCGTCGCCCTCGACTTCGACGGCACCCTCGCGCCGTTCGCCGACGACCCGTCCCAGGTCGGTGCGCTGCCCGGGTCCTGGGCGGCGGTGCTCACCCTGCAGCGGGCGAAGGACACCGAGGTCGTCCTGGTCTCCGGGCGCCCGCTCGACAGCCTCGCCCGGGTCACGCACGCACCGGCCGAGATGGCACTGGTCGGCTCGCACGGGGTCGAGTGGCGGGTCGACGGCCACGATGAAGCCGCGCTCTCCGACGACGAACTGGCCCGGGTGGCCCGCATCGGTGCGGCGCTCGACGAGGTGGGCGCACGGTTCCCCGGCGTGGTCATCGAGCACAAGCCCGCGGGGCACGGCGTGCACACCCGACGGGTCAGCGCCGACGTCGCGGCGGAGGCGAACGCCGCAGCCAGCGCGGCCGCGCACGATGCCGACCCCGGCGTGCTCGAGCGCGGCGGCAAGGACATCGTCGAGTTCGCCGTGCGGCACGTCACGAAGGGTGACGCCATCGCGCGGCTCCGCGAGCTGCGGGGCGCGGACGCCGTGTTCTTCGCGGGTGACGACGTCACCGACGAGGACGCCTTCCGGGTCCTCGGCGACGGCGACGTGGGCGTGAAGGTGGGGGATGGCGACACGCTCGCCGGCTTCCGCGTGGACGACCCGGCGGCCCTGACCGACGTCCTGAAGCAGCTGGCGCGCCTGCGCGCGACGCGCTGACCAGCCCGACCCGCGCCTCCCGGCCGCCCTTTCATCATGCGAACGCATGTTGTTGTCCCGGTGGTATCCCAACTGCGCCTAGACTCGCTCCATGCCTGATATCGACGTCAAGCCGCGCAGCCGGGTCGTCACCGACGGGATCGAAGCGACCACCTCGCGTGGCATGCTCCGGGCCGTCGGCATGGGGGACGAGGACTGGGACAAGCCGCAGATCGGCATCGCCTCGTCCTGGAACGAGATCACCCCGTGCAACCTCTCCCTCGACCGCCTCGCGCAGGGGGCGAAGGAGGGCGTGCACTCCGGCGGGGGCTACCCGCTGCAGTTCGGCACCATCTCCGTCTCCGACGGCATCTCGATGGGCCACGAGGGCATGCACTTCTCCCTCGTCTCGCGCGAGGTCATCGCGGACAGCGTCGAGACCGTCGTCAACGCCGAGCGGCTGGACGGCACGGTCCTGCTCGCCGGGTGTGACAAGTCCCTGCCGGGCATGCTCATGGCAGCGGCGCGCCTCGACCTCGCGAGCGTCTTCCTCTACGCGGGCTCGACCATGCCGGGCTACGTGAAGCAGGCCGACGGCTCGATGAAGGAAGTGACGATCATCGACTCCTTCGAGGGCGTCGGTGCGTGCAAGGCCGGCACGATGAGCGAGGAAGAGCTCAAGAAGATCGAGTGCAACATCGTCCCGGGCGAGGGTGCCTGCGGCGGGATGTACACGGCCAACACCATGGCCTCGGTCGCCGAAGCCCTCGGGATGTCGCTCCCCGGATCGGCCGCGCCGCCCAGCGCGGACCGCCGCCGCGACTACTACGCGCACCGTTCCGGCGAAGCCGTCGTCAACATGCTGCGGCTCGGGCTCACCGCGCGGCAGATCCTCACGAAGGAAGCCTTCGAGAACGCCATCACCGTCGCCATGGCGCTCGGTGGTTCGACCAACGTCGTCCTCCACCTCCTCGCGATCGCGCACGAGGCCGAGGTCGAGCTCTCCCTCGACGACTTCAACCGCATCGGCTCGAAGGTCCCGCACCTGGCGGACATGAAGCCGTTCGGCAAGTACGTCATGGTCGACGTCGACCGCAACGGTGGCATCCCGGTGATCATGAAGGCGCTGCTCGACGCCGGACTGCTGCACGGCGACGTCATGACCGTCACGGGCAAGACCATGGCCGAGAACCTGGCCGAGATCGACCCGCCCGCCCTCGACGGCGAGGTGTTCCGCACGCTCGACAACCCGATCCACGCGACCGGTGGTCTGACCATCCTCAAGGGCACCTTCGCACCGGAGGGCGCCGTGGTGAAGACCGCGGGCTTCGACGCCGAGGTGTTCGAGGGTCCCGCCCGCGTGTTCGACCGCGAGCGCGCCGCGATGGACGCCCTCACCGAGGGCAAGATCCAGAAGGGTGACGTCGTCGTCATCCGCTACGAGGGCCCCAAGGGCGGTCCGGGCATGCGCGAGATGCTGGCCATCACGGCGGCCATCAAGGGCGCTGGACTCGGCAAGGATGTACTACTGTTGACGGACGGACGATTCTCAGGCGGCACAACCGGCCTGTGCATCGGCCACATCGCACCGGAAGCGGTGGACGCAGGTCCAGTCGCATTCGTGCGCGATGGCGACCGCATCCGTGTCGACATCGCGGCTCGCTCGCTCGACCTACTGGTCGACGAAGCCGAGCTGGAAGCCCGCCGCGAAGGCTGGGCCCCGCTGCCCCCGCGCTACACCCGCGGAGTCCTCGCGAAGTTCGCGAAGCTCGTCCAGTCCGCCGCCAAGGGCGCGGTGACGGGCTAGCGTCGACACACGCTCATCGCCATCTCTCCAGGCAAGGAACACCTCATGCCCACGGAAGCCACTCCGCTGTCCGCGGCCGCCGGTGCACGCCGGACGCCGGAGATCCTGACCGGCTCGGGAGCCGTCCTCCGGACGCTCGAGCACCTCGGGATCACCGACGTCTTCGGCCTGCCGGGCGGCGCCATCATCCCCTTCTACGACGAGCTCATGGCGTCGGAGACGATCCGGCACATCCTCGTCCGGCACGAGCAGGGCGCCGGCCATGCCGCCGAGGGGTACGCCTCCGCGTCCGGCAAGGTCGGCGTCGCCATCGCGACGTCCGGCCCCGGCGCGACGAACCTCGTCACGGCCATCGCCGACGCCTACATGGACTCGGTGCCGTTCATCGCCATCACCGGGCAGGTGTTCTCGACCCTGATGGGGACGGACGCCTTCCAGGAAGCCGACATCGTCGGCATCACGATGCCGATCACGAAGCACTCGTTCCTCGTCACCGACCCCGCCGACGTGCCCGCGACGCTCGCCGCCGCGTACCAGATCGCCACGACCGGCCGCCCCGGCCCGGTCCTGGTCGACATCACGAAGGACGCCCAGCAGAAGTCGGCGCCGTACGTGTGGCCGCCGAAGATCGACCTGCCCGGCTACCGCCCGGTGACGAAGGCGCACGGCAAGCAGATCGCCGCAGCGGCGCAGCTCCTCGCGGAGTCGCAGCGCCCGGTGCTCTACGTCGGCGGCGGCGTCGTCCGCGCCGAGGCCACCGCCGAGCTCCTCCGCTTCGCCGAGGCCACCGGCGCGCCCGTCGTCACGACCCTGATGGCCCGCGGCGCGTTCCCGGACTCGCACGCCCAGCACCTCGGCATGCCCGGCATGCACGGCACGGTCCCGGCGGTGCTCGGCCTGCAGGACAGCGACCTCATCATCGCGCTCGGTGCCCGGTTCGACGATCGCGTGACCGGCAAGGCCGACGAGTTCGCGCCGGACGCCAAGGTCGTGCACGTCGACATCGACCCCGCCGAGATCTCCAAGATCCGGTTCGCCGACGTCCCGATCGTCGGCGACGCGCGTGAGGTCCTGAAGGACCTGCTCGAGGCGTGGAACGGCATCCCCGTCGACGACCGTGCTTCGACCGCCGCGTGGTGGGCGAAGCTCGAGCAGCTGCGCGTCGACTTCCCGCTCGGCTACGCGGAACCGACCGACGGCCTCCTCGCCCCGCAGGCGATCATCCGTCGCATCGGCGAGCTCACCGGTCCGGAGGCCGTGTACGCCTCCGGCGTCGGGCAGCACCAGATGTGGTCCGCGCAGTTCATCAAGTACGAGCGCCCGCACGCCTGGCTCAACTCGGGCGGCGCCGGCACCATGGGCTACTCGGTGCCCGCCGCGATGGGCGCCAAGGTCGCCGAACCGAACCGCGTGGTCTGGGCGATCGACGGCGACGGCTGCTTCCAGATGACCAACCAGGAACTCGCGACCTGCGTCATCAACGACATCCCGATCAAGGTCGCGATCATCAACAACTCGTCGCTCGGCATGGTGCGGCAGTGGCAGACGCTGTTCTACGACGGCCGTCACTCGTTCACCGACCTCGAGACCGGCCACGCGTCGCGCCGGGTGCCGGACTTTGTGAAGCTCGCCGACGCCTACGGTGCCCTCGGCATCCGCGTCGAGAAGGCCGACGAGGTCGACGCGGCGATCGAGCTCGCCCTCGCCACGAACGACCGTCCCGTGGTGATCGACTTCGTGGTGAGCCGCGACTCCATGGTGTGGCCGATGGTCCCGCAGGGCGTCAGCAACTCGTCCATCGAGTACGCCCAGGCCCTCGCGCCCACCTGGGACGACGAGGACGCCGACATGACGGGGGAAACCGCATGAGCCACGTCCTCTCCCTCCTCGTCGAGGACAAGCCGGGCCTGCTGACCCGCGTCGCGGGGCTGTTCGCCCGCCGCGGGTTCAACATCGAGTCCCTCGCGGTGGGCAACACCGAGGTCGACGGCCTCAGCCGGATCACGGTCGTCGTCGACGTCGAGGACCTCCCGCTGGAACAGGTGACGAAGCAGCTCAACAAGCTCGTCAACGTCATCAAGATCGTCGAGCTGGACTTCCCGCAGTCCGTCCAGCGCGAGCACATGCTCGTGAAGGTGCGCGTCGACAACCAGACGCGCTCGGCCGTCCTCGAAGCCGTGAACCTGTTCCGCGCCCAGGTCGTCGACGTCGCGACCGACTCGCTCGTCGTCGAGGTGACCGGCGACCCCGGCAAGATCCAGGCGATCCTCCGCGTGCTCGAGCCCTACGGCATCAAGGAGCTCGCCCGTGCGGGCCTCCTCGGCATGGGCCGCGGCCCGAAGAGCATCACCGACCGGGTGCGCTGAGCACCCCCAGACCACCAGAACCAAGGAGACACACCCTCGTGACTGACATCGTGTACGACGCCGACGCCGACCTGACGCTCATCCAGGGCAAGAAGGTCGCGGTCATCGGCTACGGCTCGCAGGGCCACGCCCACGCCCTCAACCTCCGCGACAGCGGCGTCGAGGTCAAGGTCGGCCTGCAGGAGGGCTCGAAGAGCCGCCAGAAGGCCGAAGAGGCCGGGTTCGAGGTCCTCACCCCGGGCGACGCCACCGCCTGGGCCGACGTCGTCGTCATCCTCGCCCCCGACCAGGTCCAGCGCATCGTCTACGCCGAGGACATCAAGCCGAACCTCAAGGACGGCGCGACGCTCGTCTTCGGCCACGGCTTCAACATCCGCTTCGGCTACATCGAGGCGCCGGAGGGCGTCGACGTGTCGCTCGTCGCGCCGAAGGGCCCGGGTCACACGGTCCGCCGCGAGTACGAGGCCGGCCGCGGCGTCCCCGTGATCGTCGCCGTCGAGGTCGACGCCTCGGGTTCCGCGTGGGACCTCGCCTGGTCCTACTCCAAGGCCATCGGTGGCCTGCGCTCCGGCGGCATCAAGACCACGTTCACCGAGGAGACCGAGACCGACCTGTTCGGTGAGCAGGCCGTCCTGTGCGGCGGGACCTCGCAGCTCATCCAGTACGGCTTCGAGACCCTCGTCGAGGCGGGCTACCAGCCGCAGATCGCCTACTTCGAGGTCCTGCACGAGCTCAAGCTCATCGTCGACCTCATCTGGGAGGGCGGCCTCACCAAGCAGCGCTGGTCCGTCTCGGACACCGCCGAGTTCGGTGACTACGTCTCCGGCCCCCGCGTGATCTCGCCCGACGTCAAGGAGAACATGAAGGCCGTCCTCGCGGACATCCAGAACGGTGCCTTCGCGAAGCGCTTCATCGACGACCAGGACGCCGGCGCCCCCGAGTTCAAGGCGCTGCGTGCCAAGGGCGAGGGACACCCGATCGAGGCCACCGGCCGCGAGCTCCGTGCGCTCTTCGCCTGGAAGTCGAACGACGCCGACTACGTGGACGGTTCGGCCGCGCGGTAGTCTTCGCAACACCACTCGATGACGAGGCGGCGGTGCTCCCTGCACCGCCGCCTCGCGATGTGACCCGAACGTTATGCAGCTGCTCCTGATCCGACCCGACGCCGTGCACCGGCGTCCCTCCGGCGACCCCGCGACCGTTGGACGACGCCCGTCGTCCGTCCGGCGCGGCCACGGTCAGGCGTGCGTCGTCCGGCATGGGAGGATCATCGGATGGCGGTGACGAAGCGAGCGGTCCACATCGGCGCCGGCAAGATCGGTCGCGGGTTCGTGGGACAGTTCCTGGTCGCGAGCGGCTACGAGCTCACCTTCGTGGACGTCGACGACCGCGTCGTGTCGGCCCTCAACGAAGCCGGGCGCTTCGTCGTGCACGAGGTCGGCGAGATGCCGGTCGAGCACCTGGTCTACGGGTTCCGCGCCCTGAGCAGCAAGACCGACCGCGATCAGGTCATCCGTGCCATCGCCGAGGCCGACGTCGTCACGACCGCGGTCGGGGCCCGCACCCTGCCGCTGGTCGCACCGGTGATCGCGGAAGGGCTCGCCGCCCGTCCCCTGGAGCTCGGCGACGTCACGATCGTGGCCTGCGAGAACGCCTTCAACGCCACGGACTCGCTGCACGCCAGCATCCGTCGCGCCCCCATCCTCGAAGACCGGGACATCGCCGCCGTGTTCGCGAACTGCGCGATCGACCGGATCGTCCCGGACCAGTCCGGGGTGCTCGGTCAGTCCGGCGGCCTCGACGTGGTGCTCGAGCCCTTCTACGAGTGGGTCATCGAGCGCACACCGTTCGCCGACTCGGACGCCGAACCGCCCGCGATCGACGGCGTGACGTGGGTCGACGACCTGCAGCCGTTCGTCGAGCGGAAGCTGTACACGGTGAACACCGCGCACGCGACGGCCGCCTACCACGGCTACGTCCGGGGCATCCGCCTGATCCGTGAAGCCCTCGAGGACCACGACGTCCGCGCCGAGGTCGACGGCGTCCTCGCCGAGACCACCGCGCTCCTCGTCGCGAAGCACGGCTTCGACCCGGCGGAACACGCGCGCTACGTCGCCGCGAACCTCTCCCGGATCGCCAACCCGCACCTGCCGGACACCACCGTCCGTGTCGGGCGCAACCCGCTCCGCAAGCTCGGCCGCCGCGAACGCTTCGTCGGTCCGGCCGCGCAGCTCGCCGAACGCGGGCTCCCGGTCGACCACCTGCTCGGTGCGATCCGCGTCGCCCTCGACTTCGACGACGAGAACGACCCCGAGTCGATCGAACTGCACGCGCTGCTCCGCTCCGGTGCCACGGCGCACGCGCTCACCGAGATCCTCACCGGCCTGATGGAGAGCCACCCGCTCTTCCCCGCGGTGCGCGACGTCGTCGCACAGGTCCTCGAGACCCAGCCCGCCGACGCCTGACCAGCACGCGCACAGCCCGTCCATGGTCGAGCCGTAGCGGCTCGCCTCGTAGAATCGGGTGCATGACCACGGCAGCATCCCCGCCCGACGGCTCGGTCGACCACGACGACGACGCCCTCAGCTGGGGCGACGCCGACGACTCGACCCACGTGGACGCGGCGCACAACCCGGTCGCCGTCAAGGCCAGGGGGTCCCGCGATCCCGAAGCGCCGGAGACCTCCGGCTCGCTCATCGGCTTCGGGGTGTTCGGCGGGCTCTACCTGCTCTACACGGTCGCGTGGCTGCTGACCGCCTCCACCTCGTACGTCTCCGACGTCGACACCGTGCTGACCGTCTTCGTCGAGGTCCTGCGGTTCCTCTCGATCGTCGCGCCCGCGCTCTGGTTCACGGTCGTGCTGTGGGCCGGACGTGGCCGACGCACGCGCACGAGACTCCTCTGGATGCTCCTCGGCGCCGTGGTCCTGTTCCCGTGGCCGTTCCTCATGACCAGGAGCTTCTGATGACCGCCGCGACCCCGACGGTCCACCGGTCCTCGCGCGCGCTGGTCGGCCGCATCGTGGTGTGGGCGGTGTTCGCCGTCCTCTTCGCGTACATGACGGTGCAGGCCGTCGGCAACCTGTCGCAGATCTCGCAGAAGGTCACCGAGTTCAACGCCTTCCTCGCCACGACCTCCGGTGGGGACTCGCTCAAGACGAGCACGCCGTGGTTCTGGCTGGTCCTCGACATCCTCATCGCGCCGGTCGCGTTCGTGGTCGCGCTCGTCATCACCCGCCGCTCCACGTTCGCCGTGACCCTGGCGGTCTTCGTCGTCGCCTTCGCGGCAGCGGGCGCCCTGTGGTTGGACCTGCAGCTCTTCGTGCCGAGCCTGCTGGAGTTCTGACCCCCGAGCGCCGTCGCGGTCGTAACCGGCTGCGCACGTCGATACGATGGTGGGATACCGCCCGTCTCGTGTGAGGAACTGCAGCTGTGCCGAAGCCGGTCGTCCTGATCGCCGAAGAACTCTCGCCCGCCACAGTCGACGCCCTCGGGCCCGACTTCGAGATCCGGAACGTGGACGGTACCGACCGTCCCGCACTCCTGGCCTCCCTCGCCGATGCGGACGCCGTCCTGGTGCGCTCCGCCACCAAGGTCGACGCCGAGGCGATCGCCGCCGCGCCGAACCTCAAGGTCGTCGCCCGTGCCGGCGTCGGACTCGACAACGTCGACATCAAGGCGGCCACGACCGCCGGGGTGATGGTCGTCAACGCGCCGACCTCGAACATCATCTCGGCCGCCGAACTGACGGTCGGGCACATCCTGTCGCTCGCCCGGCACATCCCGGCCGCGCACGCGTCGCTGTCCGCCGGTGCGTGGAAGCGGTCGTCCTACACCGGTGTCGAGCTCTACGAGAAGACCGTCGGCATCATCGGCCTCGGTCGCATCGGCGCGCTCATCACGCAGCGCCTGCAGGCCTTCGGGGTGTCGGTCATCGCGTACGACCCGTACGTCACGACCGCCCGCGCGCAGCAGCTCGGGGTCGAGCTCGTCTCCCTCGACGACCTGCTCCGTCGCTCGGACTTCGTCACGATCCACATGCCGAAGACCCCCGAGACCCTCGGCATGATCTCCGACGACCAGTTCGCGCTCATGAAGCCGACCGCCTTCGTCGTGAACGTGGCCCGTGGCGGCCTCATCGACGAGGACGCCCTGCACCGTGCGCTCACGTCGGGCACGATCGCCGGCGCCGGCCTCGACGTCTTCGTGTCCGAGCCCCCAAAGGACTCGCCGCTCGTCTCGCTGCCGAACGTCGTCGTGACGCCGCACCTCGGCGCATCGACCGACGAAGCCCAGGAGAAGGCGGGCGTCTCGGTCGCCAAGTCGGTGCGCCTCGCCCTCGGCGGCGAGCTCGTCCCCGACGCGGTCAACGTTGCCGGCGGGGTCATCGACCCGTACGTGCGCCCGGGCATCCCGCTGGTCGAGAAGCTCGGCCAGGTCTTCACCGGCCTCGCCACGTCGCCGGTCACGAGCATCGACGTCGAGGTGCACGGCGAACTCGCCGAGTACGACGTCAGCGTGCTCAAGCTCGCGGCGCTCAAGGGCGTCTTCACCGACGTCGTCAGCGACCAGGTGTCCTACGTCAACGCCCCTCTCATCGCCGAGCAGCGCGGGGTCACCGTCCGGCTCATCACCGACTCCGACAGCTCGGAGTACCGGAACGTGCTGACGATCCGCGGCGCCCAGTCCGACGGCCCGGCGATCAGCGTGTCGGGCACGCTCACCGGCCCGAAGCAGGTCGCGAAGCTCGTCGAGATCAACGGCCACGACGTCGAGGTCGCCCTCGCCGAGCACCACGTGGTGATGGTCTACACGGACCGCCCGGGCATCGTCGCCGTCTACGGCAAGGAGTTCGGCGACGCCGGCATCAACATCGCGGCGATGCAGATCTCGCGGCGCGAAGCCGGGGGGCAGGCGCTCAGCGTGCTGACCGTGGACTCGCCGGTCCCGGCCGAGATCCTCGAGCACGTCCGGTCCACGATCGACGCGGCGTCGCTCCGCGAGATCGACATCACGCTGTAGGGGAGTGGCGGACATGCCTGAGGACAACACGGTGCAGACCCTGCAGCTCGCGGTGATCCGCGGCGACGGCATCGGTCCCGAGGTCGTCGACGAAGCGCTCAAGGTGCTGCACGCGGTCCTGCCCGACGACCTCGTCGTCGAGGAGACCCCGTTCGCCCTCGGTGCCTCGCGGTACCTCGAGACCGGCGACATCCTCACCGAGGACGACATGTCCGCCATCGCCTCGCACGACGCGATACTGCTCGGTGCGGTCGGGGGCGACCCCCGCGACCCCCGACTCGCCGGCGGGATCATCGAGCGCGGGCTGCTGCTCAAGCTGCGGTTCGCGTTCGACCACTACGTGAACCTGCGCCCGACGAAGGTGTACGACGCCGTCGGCACGCCGCTGGCCGACCCCGGTGCCGTCGACTTCGTCGTCGTGCGTGAGGGCACCGAAGGGCCGTACGTCGGCAACGGCGGTGCGATCAGGACCGGGACCCCGCAGGAGATCGCGACCGAGGTGTCGCTCAACACCGCGTTCGGCGTCGAGCGGGTCGTGCGCTACGCGTTCGAGCTCGCAGCCCGCCGGGAGCGGAAGCACCTCACGCTCGTGCACAAGAGCAACGTCCTCGTGCACGCCGGAGCGCTCTGGCAGCGCACCGTCGCCGCCGTCGGGCAGGAGTTCCCGGACGTCACCGTGGACTACCAGCACGTCGACGCCGTCACCATCCACATGGTGAAGGAACCTGCTAGGTTCGACGTCATCGTCACGGACAACCTCTTCGGCGACATCATCACCGACCTGGCAGGCGCGATCAGCGGCGGCATCGGTATGGCGGCCTCGGGAAACATCAACCCGGACGGCACCTTCCCCAGCATGTTCGAGCCGGTCCACGGCTCCGCCCCGGACATCGCGGGTCAGCAGCTGGCCGATCCCACGGCCGCCATCCTGTCCGTCGCGTTGCTGCTCGACCACATCGGTCGCAGCGATCTCGCGTCGGCGGTCACGCGGGCGGTCGAGGCCGACCTCGCTGACCGGGGCACCTCGCAGCGTCGCACGGCCGAGATCGGCGACGCCATCGCCGCCGCGGCCACGGCACGCACCACCACCGCCTGACAGGAGTTCCCCCAGATGAGCACCGACACCGCCTTCGGACTCGAGTTCGCCACCACGCCGTCGGCCGAGCGCCGCGCCGAAGCCGAGCGCGAGGCGATCCTCGCCGACCCGGGCTTCGGCAAGCACTTCACGGACCACATGGCCACCGTGCAGTGGACGATCGACGCCGGGTGGCACGACGCCTCGATCCACCCGTACGGACCGCTCACGCTGGACCCCAGTGCGAGCGTGCTGCACTACGCGCAGGAGATCTTCGAGGGCCTCAAGGCGTACCGGCACGCGGACGGCTCGGTGTGGACGTTCCGACCGGACGCGAACGCCCGGCGCTTCCAGCGGTCCGCGCGCCGGCTGGCGCTGCCGGAGCTCCCGGTGGAGACCTTCGTGGACTCGATCCGGCAGCTCGTGCGGACCGACGTCGACTGGGTGCCGTCCGCCCCGGAGACGAGCCTGTACCTCCGACCGTTCATGATCGCGACCGAGTCGTTCCTCGGTGTCCGCGCGGCGCAGGCCGTGGCGTACCACTGCATCGCGAGCCCGGCCGGCGCGTACTTCACCTCCGGGCCGAAGCCGGTGTCCATCTGGTTGTCGAGCAACTACGCCCGAGCCGGCAAGGGCGGGACCGGGGCGGCCAAGACCGGCGGCAACTACGCGTCCTCGCTCCTGCCCCAGCAGGAGGCGTACGAGCACGGCTGCCAGCAGGTCATGTTCCTCGACTCGGCCGAGGGCAAGTACCTCGAAGAGCTCGGTGGCATGAACGTCGTGCTCGTGAAGTCCGACGGCACCCTCGTGACGCCCGACTCCGACTCGATCCTCGAAGGCATCACCCGCGACTCGATCCTGCAACTGGCAGAGGACCGCGGACTGCGCGTCGAGCGTCGCCGGGTGACCCTCGACGAGTGGCGTGACGGCGTCGCGGACGGCTCCATCACGGAGGCGTTCGCGTGCGGCACCGCTGCCGTGGTGACCCCGATCGCGGAACTCCGCGGTGAGGGGTTCACCATCGGGGCGCCGACCGAGGGCGCTGGCGAGCTGACGATGTCCCTCCGTGCGGAGCTCACCGACATCCAGTACGGCCGTCGCGCGGATCCGCACGGCTGGATGACGAAGCTGACCGACGCGTCCTGATCGACGACCGGGCGTCGGTAGGGTCTCACTGTGAAGATCGCACGGTTCAGCAGCAAGGGTGAAGACCCGCGGTACGGCATCCTCGACGAGCGCGACCTGGTCGTGCTGGCGGGCGACCCGATGTACCAGGGCTTCGAGACGACGGGGGAGCGCGTCCCCCTCGCGGACGCGAAGCTCCTCGCCCCGGTCATCCCGCGGTCGAAGGTCATCGGCGTGGGGCTCAACTACGCCGAGCACGCATCGGAGATGGACGAGCGCTCCGGCGACGACCCGGTGGTGTTCCTCAAGCCGAACACCTCGGTCATCGGCCCCGAAGACCCGATCCGCCTGCCCGCCGGCGTGGGCCGTGTCGACCACGAGGGCGAACTCGCCATCGTGATTGGGTCGCTCGCCAAGAACGTCACGCGGGAGGACTTCGCGAGCGTGATCCTCGGCTACACCATCGCCAACGACGTGACCGCGCGGGACCTCCAGGCCCGGGACGGCCAGTGGACCCGGTCGAAGGGATTCGACACGTTCTGCCCGCTCGGCCCGGCCATCGAGACCGAGATCGACCCGTCGGACATCCGCATCGAGACCCGGGTCGACGGGGATCTCCGTCAGGTGGGTTCCACGAGCGAGATGGTGCACGACATCCCGTCGCTCATCGAGTTCATCTCGTCCATCTGGACGCTCCTGCCCGGCGACGTCATCCTGACCGGCACCCCGGCCGGGGTCGGCGAGATCCGCGACGGCGAAGTCGTCGAGGTGACGATCGAAGGCCTGGGCACGTTGAAGAACCCGGTCATCGCCCGGCACTGACCGGCCTCGACCCGCAGCACCCGGACGGCCCGCTCCCCATCGTGGGGGCGGGCCGTTCCGCGTCCCGGCGGCGATCGGCGCCGGCGACACGCCCGGGGTGCGGGGCGGTTGGCGGGCACCCCGAGGCGTGTGTAGAGTAATCACTCGTTGCCGCTGAGGCGGAGAACGGAACGGCCGAGACGGTCACCGGAGCGAGAGCCCCGGGGACGCAGTCCGGACGGGGTCCCGCTCAGGCAACGACTTCCCGATGAAGAACCTCCCTCGTGGCGGTGTCTTCCGGGTGTGACGAAATGCCTCTCTGGCGGAACCTCTTCACGGGGTCGAGCGGGGGGTGCGTCTGGTCCTTGAGAACTCAACAGCGTGCACATTGTCAATGCCAATTTATTGACCCCGTGACTCATCAGCTTGCTGGTGGGTTCGGAGACAATTCCTTTTGGATTGAAGATTGTCAGTAGACAGTCAACAGTCAGTATCAACTCGCTGGCACTTCGGTGTTGGTTGTAATTTTTTTACGGAGAGTTTGATCCTGGCTCAGGACGAACGCTGGCGGCGTGCTTAACACATGCAAGTCGAACGATGA
>NZ_VEIY01000007.1 GCF_007680845.1 Curtobacterium pusillum
GTACTGCAAGGGGGACCTTGTGGGAGAGTAGGACGCCGCCGGACTCAACGTTGCAACACCAGGGAACCCCTGACCATCAACTGGTCAGGGGTTTTCTGCGTTATGCTCCCGGTCATGGGGGTCGTTCACGTTGTTGGCGGGATGACGGCTTGGCTGGTGAGGACGCTTGACGGCATTCCGGGCCCGCTGGTGTTCTTGGTGGTCGTGTGCAGCTGGTCCGTCGCGGCGTCCGTTCTCGCAACTGCTGCATCGTTCCCCATTCGAAGGGCGTTGTACGGGGCCCGAGTTCGCGCTCGTCGTCGGTACGTCAAGCAGGCTGCAGTGCAAAGCGTGCGCATCGATGAGGAGACGTTGGAGTCGCTCGTCGGTCGTGTGCTCGTGGAGATGCTGCTCCTGGAACGAGTCCGGGCACTGCTGTCGTTCTTCGGCGGGCGACTGCTCACGGAGTCTCTGACGCAGTTCGTTCTTCGCCCGCGAGAGGCGCTCAGGCTTGGCGCGCTCGGAGTCGGCGCCATCATGGCGTGGACGACGTGGCCGCACTCCGACGTATGGATGCCGACCGACCTCTGGGATGCGCTCGCCCGTTCCGGTCCCGACTGGGACGCGCTCCGAGTGGCGCTGCCGGTCATCGTCCTCGCAATCGGGGTCGCGGTCGTCCTGCCGAGAGCGCCGCTGCTCGATCGGATCCGCGCACGCGATGAGGCGGCCAAGGACGCGAACCGGATGCTGGCCAAATGGTCGTACGGGGCGTTCCAGCTCGGAGACGCGGCGAGGGCACGAGCCTACGAGGTGCATCGGAATGCGGCAGCGCTCGTAGACCGGCGGCTTCAATCACTGCACCCCGCGCTGTCCTATTCGAGTGATGGGCTCGTCGACGATCGGCAGCACGATGTTCCCGTGTTGGCCCCGTTCCGGCCGGGCAGCGGCCGCGCGCTGTCGCTGGAGGACGGGGCGCTCGTGCGAGCGCTGCAGAACTTGCAGGCGCGCAGCGATGAGATTCGTGAGGCAGGGCTTGCAGACGTCGCGCGGGCGCTCGTCCCCTCGGTCTGGCCGTTCATCGTTCGTGCCGAGGTTGACTGGTCGATGGGGGAGGCGCTCGTCACGGAGAGGTCATTCCTCACGGATGCGGCGCTCGAGAAGCGCTTGGTCTCTCGGGTCACGCTGACGCTCGTCAACGAGTACGAGCGCGGCCGAGGAACTGGGAGCCCTACCCACGTGCTGGCGTATGAACGCCTGGAACATGCCGCTCGGGATACGCATCATCGATTGGAGGTCTGGGCGGTCGACCTTGCGCTGCAAGCCGGTTGCCTCGCCGCCGCACATGGCTTGCTCTCGCGTCGGTTGCTCGGGAGCCCGTGGACACGGCTGCTCAGCGCAGCGAAAGCGTGAGCAGTCCAGTCTTCAGGTTGGAAAGCGGAAGGGGATGGGTTAGCGGAGGAGGCCGAGCTCCATCGCGCGGGTCACGGCACGGGTCCGGTCGTTCACGCCGAGCTTCTCGAACACGTGCCCGAGGTGCGTCTTCACCGTCGTCTCGCTGAGGTACAGCGTCCGGCCGATCGCCGGGTTCGAGTTGCCCTGGGCGACGAGCTGCAGGACCTCGAGCTCCCGTGGCGACAGGCTCGGGCCCGCAGTCGGCTTGCCGGTGGTCCGGCGGACGAGTGCTGCCGCAGCCGAGGGAGCGAGGGCTGTCTCGCCGCGGGCCGTGGCACGGAGGCCCGCGAGGATCTCGGACTCCGGCGCGGCCTTCAGTAGGTAGCCGGCAGCGCCGGCCTCGATCGCGGCGAGGATCTGGTCGTCGGACTCGTACGTGGTCAGGATGAGTACGCGGACCTCCGGCTCGCGGGCGAGGATCCGAGCAGTCGCGGCGTCCCCGTTCATGCCCGGCATGCGGAGGTCCATCAGGACGACGTCCGGCCGCTCGGCGAGGGCGATCGACACAGCGTCCTCGCCGTTGCTCGCCTGGCCGACGACCTCGACGTCGTCGGCATCCTGCAGCAGGGCGACGATGCCCGCGCGGACGATCGGGTGGTCGTCCGCCACGACGACGCGGATCACCGGGACACCTCCGCCGTGCGTTCAGTGTGATCCAGGAGGCCCGGCTCGGCTCCGGTGGGGAGCGAGACGTCGACGACGGTGCCGCTTCCGGTGCCGCTCGTGATCGTGCAGGTCCCGCCGGCGAGGGCGAGCCGCTCGCGCAACCCGCGCAGCCCGTGGCCCACGGTCGGGACGTCGGGGTCGAAGCCGACGCCGTCGTCCGCGATCCGGAGGCCGACGCGCTCGGCCGCCACGTGCAGTGCGACCTGCACCGAGGCGGCGTCGGCGTGCGCGCGGATGTTGGCCAGCGCCTCCTGGCCGACGCGGAGCAGGACGACCTGCGCGTCCCGTTCCACCGCGCAGTCGGAGGCGTCGACTTTGACCGGCACCCCGGTCTCGCGGGTGAAGCGTTCGCCGAGGCGGTGGAGGGCCCCAGCGAGCCCGTCACCCGACAGTCCGGCGGACCCGGCCGCGACGAGGGTGCGGGATTCTTCGAGGGCGGCGCGTGCTGATTCTTCGAGGATGGTGAGGCGCTCGTCGAGCCGGTCGACGCGGTCCGTCGCGAGGTCGCCGCGGGCGCGCTCGGTGAGCATGACGATGCCGGCGAGGTTCTGTGCGACGGTGTCGTGGATCTCGCGGGCGAGGCGCTCGCGTTCGCTCGTGACGCCCGCGCGGCGGTGGGCTTCGGCGAGGGAGTCCTGCGTGGCGCGGAGTTCTTCGACGAGTTGGCGGCGCTCTTCCGACAAGCCGGCGACGCTCGAGACCCACACGCCCATCGCGCAGGCACCGATCACGCTGATGCCCTCGATGAGGAGGGTGCCGACGAGTGCGTCCGGGCCGCTCGAGACCTGCAGGCCGATGCCGCTCGCGACACCGATCACGATCGACAGGAGGACCGCCGTCCGGACGCGTTCGACCTGGCACCAGACCAGCGGGAACACGATGCACTGCACGAACGCGGTGCTCGGGGCGACCGCCGGCAGGACCAGGGATGCCGCGATGACCAGCGGCAGGAACGCGGCGGCAGCACGGGTGCTGTCGTACCCGCGGTGCCCGTACGTGACGTAGGCGACGACGAGCACCGCGATGGTGAGGAAAGCCGGCCACCGGCTCGACCACGGCGACCAGCCGAACACGGAGATCACGGCGGTGAGGAGCATCGTGCCCGCGAAGAAGACGTGCAACCACCGGTTGCGCACCCACGTCTCGCCGCTCATGACCACAGCATCCCATCCCGCTCGCGCCGGCCGAGGGTTTTCCACAGGCCCGATCACTCGTCCTTGCGATTCCACCGGAACGTCAGCAGGCAGGCCACCGTGCCCCCGACCAGCCATGCTGTCAGGACGAGGGCTCCGAGGCCGAGGTGCCACGCGCCTCCAGGTTCGGTGGACGCGAACGCGTCGGGCAGGAAGACCGACCGCATGCCCGACGCCATCCAGCGGAGGGGGAAGAGCGACGCGACGTTCTGCAGCCAGTCGGGGAGCTGCGTGAAGGGGAGGTAGACGCCGGAGATGAACTGGAGGACCAGGACGATGGGCACGATGGTGGCGGTCGCGCGGCGGCCCTCGCGGGGGAGCGCGGAGATCGCGATGCCGAGGACGGAGCTCGTGGCGACGCCGATAAGCATGATGCCGGCGAAGTGCGCCCATGCGCCGCCGGACGTCGGCAGGTCCACGCCGAAGACGATGCGTGCGATGGCGAGGAGGAGCGCGGTCTGCACGAGGGTCGTGACGAGGACCATGCCGATCTTGCCGATGAAGTAGCTCAGGACGGGCAGGGGTGTGCCGCCGAGGCGCTTCAGCGTGCCGTCGCTGCGCTCGCCCGCGATGTCGACGCCGAGCGACTGCGTGCCGGACAGGAGGATGCCGGTCGCGACCAGGCCGGGCAGGTAGTACGTGGCGTAGTCGACGCTCACGTTCGGGCCCGCTTGGATGTCGTCCGCGTTCGCGAAGGCGACCGAGAAGAGCGCCAGCATGACGATGGGGAAGAGGAAGGTGAAGAAGACGGCCTCGGGGGCGCGGAAGTAGGAGCGGAGTTCGTAGCCGATGCGGTGCGCGCCGATCGTGAGGGGAGTGGTAGTGCTCATCGGCGGTCGACCATTCCGAGGTAGACGTCCTCGAGGGACGGGCGGATGACTTCGAGGTCGTGCATGGGTGCTGTCGTGCTCCTGATCCGACCTGCGGGGTCGCTGGTGGGCTCGTCGTGGAGCTGTCCCGCGTCATCGCGCCACCGCACTCGCGGTGTGCGCGCCTCGGCACCGCCGATCTCGTCGATCGGAGCGATGTCGAGGAGCTTCCCGTCCGCGATCACGGCTGCCCGGTCGGCGAGGTGCGCTGCCTCGTCGAGGTAGTGCGTGGTGAGGAGGACCGTCGTGCCCTCGGCCTTGACCTGGTTGATGAGGTCCCAGAAGCGCCGACGGGCCTCGGGGTCGAAGCCCGTCGTCGGTTCGTCGAGGAAGAGGACCTCGGGGCGGCCGATGATGCCGAGGGCGACGTCCACCCGTCGGCGTTGGCCGCCGCTCAGCCGGCTGATGCGGGAGTTCCGCTGCCCGGTCAGCCCCGTTGCGTCCATCGTCTCGTCGACGTCGCGGCGGTTTGGGTAGAGCGCCGCGAAGTGCCGGAGCTGTTCGGCGACCGTGACGTTCGGGGACTCCGCGCTGGTCTGCAGGACGATGCCGATGCGTGCGTTGTGGCTGCGGCTCGTACGGGCGGGGTCGTGGCCGAGTACACGGACGTCGCCGCCGGTGCAGGTGCGGTAGCCCTCGAGGATCTCCACCGTGGTGGTCTTGCCGGCGCCGTTGGGGCCGAGGAGGGCGAAGGTCTCGCCGCGGTCGATCGTGAAGGAGACGTCGTCCACGGCGCGCTTGCCGGTGGGGTACTGCTTCGTGAGGTGGCGGACCTCGATGGCGGGGGTGGCGGGCATGAGACCAGGGTGGTCGGTCTCGGGGTGTGGGGGATCGGTGGGGTCGGTGGAACGGCATCCTCCGATCGGAGGATGCAGTCGCAGGTCGACGAGCCGGCCTCCGCGGTCGCGGCACGTTCAGCGTCGTCGGGCCCGGTGCCCGAGGCGATGCCCCATCCACTCGCTGACGAGGGACATCGTCGCGATCACGGCGGTCGAGCAGCCGGCTACTGCGATCGGAACGGCGAGCTCCGCCGCAGAGGGCGCAGCGAGATCCACACCGAAGGGCATCGCGAGGACGAACGCGGACGGGGCAGCCGAGGCTCCGACGAGGGAACCGATTGATCCGAGCAGCGGCGCGGTGATGAGGATGACCGTCGTGCGCGCTCGCACCGAGAAGCCGATGAGCGTGAGCGCTCGGAGGTCGTTCCCGGTGCCCCGCGCCTGCGCGGGTGTTGCGGCGATAGCTGCCGCAGCCGCGATCGACGGCGCAGGCCCGAGGGTGAGCGAGGGCTCGCGCCAGTCCGCTGCGGCTGACGCGGTGCTCGTTCGGGTCAAGGCTCGTCAGGGCTTGCGCCGTGACCAGTCCGGTGACCCGACACCGACCGTCGCGGTCGGGCCGAGCCGCGCCGCACGGCGTGCTGTGAGTCGTGCGCCCACGGCGGCGCCGAGGGGCCCCCCTTGAACGCAGATCGCGATCACTCGCCGCGATGCGCCCACCACCGTGCGCAACGCCCCGAGCGCGGTTGCGGAGAACACGGTCATCGCGGGGGCGGTCTCGAGCGTCGAGAGCCGATCGGCGGCGAGGGCGTCACCAGTCCTCTGGGTGCCGAGGACGAGCGCGGGCGCGAACCCGACGGCCAGGATTGTCGTCGGGACGATGAAGAGTGCTGCGACAGTGAAAGCGGTGACGACCCGCCGCCCGACACGAGGGCCACGCGAACCACCGCCCGCCCACCACCCGACCGTGCTGGGGACGACAACACGCGCAACACGAGCGAGACGAGCTAGACCGCGCCACCGGCAGCCTCTGCGCGACCGTGCCCTGGCGTGAGCGTTCCCAACCGAAGACTCCACAGCAGCCCGAGCTGTGGTGCGGCGGCTCCTGCGACGAGCACGCCGGACACGACGGCGACCGCGGTGCTCGCGACTCCGAACAGCGGTGCGCGTGCCGGGGCCCCGAGGACGTGCAAGGGCAAGAGTTCCGGGTGGAGCGCGGTGGCGAAGGCCCTCGAGGTCAGGAAGGATGCCGCGCCGGCAACCGCGACGGTGAGGGTCAGGATCGCCCTTTGCGACACTAGACACCGTGAGGTCCGGGTTCGAATCCATATTGAGCGTTATCGGCGCATCGAAGCCGTTGAAGGGCCCGCTTCAAGTGGATGCAGCGACGAAGCCTGTTACAGGTTCTTCAACGAATCCTTGGCCATGGCTACATGCCGAGAGTAACCCAGTCTCTCGCCGATGCGGATGCTTTCCGCCAGCATGGACCGGGCTTTTGCAGGTGATTTTTTCCGCTCGAGGCGAGCATAGGTATGCAATATCTGCGCTCTAGCCCAGTCGTCGTTTTTTGCCAGCATTAGCGCTTCGTCGAGCATAGTTCTCGCCTCGCCGAAACGAGAACTGTCCGTGTGAACGATGCAGTTCGCCATAGAGTGTAATACATGAATCTGGTGTTGCGTGTCCTTGCGTCTCCGGCCGGATTTGAGGCTTTGTTGAAACAGCCTCCTCGCCTCGTCGAGATTGTTGCGTGAATTACAGTCCGAACGGGCGACCAGGTGTTGAGCAATTGCAATCTCTCGTGCCGGAGATTTAAGCTGCACTAGCTGGCGTAAGATTTCTACGGCTTGGTCATTGCGACCCGCCCGATACAATGTCATTCCTTTGAGGAAGAGGATCTCTGGAGAATCTGCCGACAGCACATCGCGTTGCGTTTGCTCATCGGCAAGCTTCGAAGCCTCGATGCTCAGTGCAAGCGACTCTACGTGGGAAAGGCTGAGATATGCTTCGAGGCCGAGTTTTCTATCTAGCTCGGCGCCATGATAGGCGTACCCAGCCCCGATTTGCATATAGCTTGGACGGTTGTCCTTCTCACCGTTCTTTGCTACATCAAAGTAGTACGACTGGAACTCCGCCCAACGTAAGTGAGCACTAGGTTCGAGTTTGGTTGCGTAGGCAATAGCGCGGTCTCGCAGATCCTCGTTGATTCGTAACTCGTTACCGCTAGAGATCAGCAGACCGAGGCTGCGAAGAAGACCGAGCATCGATTTGTCATACCCGAAGGACTCCACAGCCTCGGCTGCGGAGGTCCTGGTGTGCGACGGGGCGGCCGCAAGTAGCGCGACCTCCGGGGCACGTGCGATATCATCTAACCGTGTCATGGAGTGCTGCGTCGTTCGTACTCGATGACCGCGACGTTTGCGTACAGCTCCTCAACCGTTGAACTCAGATGCAGAACGGTCTCTGCGAAGAGTACAGCGGCGTCAGGAGAGTCGCTCCACCCCTTACTCATCGCGTGATCAGCAATTTCAGTTGAAACCCCGGTCAGAAGTCGCTCAGGGAGCGTGATTCTCTGGTTGGCGGCAGGCGGAATAGCATCCCGATGCCTTTCAATTGACATGGGGTATTGAAAGACCACGTGAGCGCCTTTCTTGACTAGGGTGACTCCCACTCTTGTCCAAACCGATCTGTAGAGCGTGCGACGCATTGGAAGGTCGTGCTCCTCGCAGGCGGGGAAGCTAAGCACGAAACCTTGCAAGTCCACGCCGGAATCCAGATGATCGAGGATCAATTCTTGGAGGCGATCAACTTCGATCCATTCGTCCGTCGCTATCTGATAGCGGACATCGACGCGGACGTCTTCAATTGAGACGTCTCCGCCAGCATCAATATCTTTGATAACGGATACTGTCGGTGGCGTGGCGACGACGGGCGATGGATCGAGGCCAAGCCCTGTCGCAATTCTGCGAAGAACTTCGAACGGAGAACGTGCTCCTGCGTGCGGATCAATAACGCAGGTGACGGGCTTGCCTTCGTGTGTCCTCGCGTTCTCAAGGAACCAATGAACGTAATGCGGCCCATCCCCAACGACGTGAAGGATGCCTGGTGGGCCAGCCGTGAATGCCCTGAAGTCCGCCGTCTCTTGAGTCCAGTTGAAAACGGACTCCGGCTCGTCGCTCCAGGCAGGGGCGGACCCCGTCATGAAGACCGGCCGTCGACATCAGCGATTTCCGTGTCTCCATCGGAGCGGATGCCCGAGACGGTTCTAGAGGAACCGCCACTGTGATTTGCGCGAATACCCTGAATGTTCACGTTGCCTTTGGATCGAATGTCCGTAACGACGTCCTGCGTACTTCTGTTCTCGGCTCTGCGCCGCGATAGCCACAGGGCAAGGCTGGCGAGGACGACGAAAAGAATAACGGCCCCGAGAATCCGAAGGGGCAGAGTCATCGCACCGAGTGCCGTCGTGATGGCATACAGTGCCGCCCCCGCTGCGAGAGCGCCGAGGACGCTCACTGCCGTCTTGACCATGCGGATCACACTACTGCTATCGGGTCAGCCACGCTGCTCCTTCAGTTCCAGCCTTGTGCAAATTGGTGGCTTGTAAGCAGGCTGTCGGGCGTCACCGAAAGCCGAAGTCGCGGGGAGGAGCAGCCGGTACCCGTCTTTGGGGCCGTATCCGCTGAACGCGCCCCACTGGGGGTGGCCGATCGTGCTCCGCGTGTCGCGACGGATACCTCCGCGTTGGAGGCAAGCTTCTCTCATGTACGGAGGTGCGCATGCCCAGTAACGACAGCTTCTTCCAGGACCCGAAGAAGGCTGCCGCGGTCCTCAAGCACGGCATCCTCCGTCGGTACCTCGCGAAATTTGCGGGAGCCACGGCAACTACCGCACCGGGACGCCGTGTTGCCTTCATCGACGGTTTCGCGGGTGAAGGTGAGTACCGACACTTACTTACCGGGGTGACCGAGGCGGGTTCCCCGAGGATCGCGTTGACCATCGCACAGGACCTTCGAGCGCGCGACATCAACCTCGAGTGCACCTTCATTGAGAAGCGACCTGAGGCCTTCGAGCAGCTCGAGGCGCTCGTTCAGTCCTCCGGCGACCGATTCGCGTTGGCGCTCCGCGGAGACATCGGCGATCACTACGAGGACGCAGTTGGGCGAGCCGCGCACGCTCCCACGCTGGTGTTCCTCGATCCGTTCGGGCGGTCTTTGGATCACGACCGAACGGTGGCGGCGCTCGCCGCGCGTGGAGATACGGTCCCGACGGAGTTGCTACTGAACTTCTCGCTGCAGGCTGTCCGACGCATGGGGGCTCGCCTTTACGAGAGCGAAGAGGCTCAGGGGCGTGCAGCAACGTTGGCAAACCTTGACAGCTGGCTTGGTGGGGAGTGGTGGCAGGAGGAGTTCTTGAATGAGAAACTGCTCGAGTTGCCGCGTGAGCAGCGCGCACACCCTGCTGCGCTCGCCGTATGGGAGCGATACGCGTCTCGCGTGCGCGATGCTTTGGGTTACCACTCCTACGACGTGGAGATCAGACGCAAGCCGACGGACAAGCCACTGTTCATGCTCGCTCTGTTCTTCCCTCGCATCAACGCGCTGTACAGCTACAACGACCACGTGAGCCTGGCTGCGCAGGACTGGCGAAGGTTCTTGGCTGAGATGGAATTTGCTGAAGCCGAGGCCCTCGACGAGACAGATCCTCTGCTAGGCGAGAGCCGTCTCGCAGAAGCGAAGCGACGTTTCGCTGACGACGAGGAGGCCACGAAGCGCCAGGCGATCGATGACGTGAAGGACTCGGTGACCCTTCACCTGAGCAAGTTGGGGTACCTCCACGTGAGCAAGAACCTCGATAAGGTCTTGGGGGCAGCCGTGGGCATCGCCCGCGAGACACACATACGGGCAGCTTGGAAGGAGCTCGCAGCAGAGGGCGTCACGAACGGCTGTCCGAAGGGCAGCCTCGAGAAGCAGACGATCTGGCGAGCCTAGAGTTCTCACCGAGGTGATGTCGTGAAGAAGAGCACGATCGAGTGGACCGAGGCTACCTGGAACCCGGTCACCGGCTGTGACCGTGTCACCGCCGGCTGCGATAACTGCTACGCACTAGCACTGGCCAAGCGGTTGAAGGCGATGGGAGCCGAGAAGTACCAGAACGACGGCAACCCCATCACCTCGGGCCCCGGCTTCGGGGTGACGACTCATCCCGAAGTGCTCGCTCAGCCCGCGAAGTGGAAGCGTCCTACGACGGTGTTCGTCAACTCGATGAGCGACCTCTTCCACGCGAAAGTACCAAAGCCCTTCATCCAGGAGGTGTTTGACGTGATGTTGGCCACTCCGCAGCACACCTACCAGATCCTGACGAAGCGCCCGACGAGACTCCGGCGGATGGCGGGCGACCTTCCGTGGCCGGAGAACGTGTGGATCGGCACGTCGGTCGAGGAACCGAAGGTTCTTGACCGCGTAGCAGACCTCGCTCAAGTTCCTGCTGCCGTCCGGTTCCTCTCCTGCGAGCCGCTGATCGCGGCGCTCCCGGACCTCCCCCTTAACCGCATTGACTGGGTCATCGCTGGCGGTGAGTCAGGGCCGCGCCACCGCGAGATGCAGGCGGAGTGGGTGCGCGACATCCGAGACCAGTGCCTGACCGCCAACGTCCCGTTCTTCTTCAAGCAGTGGGGCGGTCGCACGCCCAAACAGAACGGTCGTGAACTCGATGGTCGGTTGTGGGATGGCTACCCTCTTGCCCAGATGCGCGGCGAACGCGGCGAGGCGCTGGCTTAGCTACCGCTGAGCTCCTGCTGCATCGAGCCGGGGCTGTACCCCGTGGAACAGAATCCCGAAACCCGTGGAACGCCCGTCAGCACTGGGATCCGCGATCCGCGCCACCGCTGGCATCCGCGAATAAGCCGAACACCTCTTATCGGCAAAGTGCCCTCATGGCGAGAAATTGCTGATTGCGACTTGCTTGCCGGGCGCTCGATCGTGCCGCGACCGCGCGTCAGCGCGCCCCTCTCAGGCCACGGTTCCGGGTCGGGCATGTTCGTGCACGTCGCGAAGGATCTGCACGATAGCTGCCACGTCGTCGTCGTCGAAAAGGTAGTCGACGCCGCTTGGGGCCCGGTCTGTGAACGGCGATTCGTACAGGCGTCCCGCGTCCATCAGACCGTTGGCGGTGAGTTCGTCGACGATGAGATGAATGAATCGGATCTGGTCGACGGAGAAGCGTGAGCCGTCGAGGAAGCGTGCGAACGACTCGAGAGCCGCATCTCGGTCGAGGCCGACGAGCGACCGAATGAACGATCCAAGCCCATGCGCCTGCTCGGCCGCCAACTCAATGTCGGCCTGTGACCCTGCCCCGCTCGCCAGCAGCATCTGCTCGAGGGCTTCCAGGTCGTCTGCGGTGAGCTGACGGTTGCGGCGCAGCCGCTGCAGCGCGAGGTGGTCCTCATGCTGCCGCAGGTACGCGGTCGCCTTCGCGCGGAACCGCTCAAGGTCCGTCCCCGGCGTTGTGTGCTGCAGCACGATTTCGGTGGCGTCGCCGAGTTCGTCGATGAAGTCGGTGTACACGCGAGGGCGGGTGACGTTCGGTACGAACCGTGCCAGCGCGCGAATGCGAAGGCGCGCGACTTCAAGCATGCCGAGGGTCACGTCGATCCACCAGTCGTCGCCGGCGACCTCCTCCAGGAGCACGACCTGTTCCGCGACGGACGGGATCGCGGTCTTCGCCAGCAGTGCTGTCGCGATGGCTTGCACCGTTTGGCGGACCCGCTCGGAAGCGGTGGCGTCGCCGTCGAGCTGCGCGAGCTGCCGGCGCAGGATCAGCAGGTCGAACCGCTTCGCGTCAATGTCGTCGTCCACCACGCTCGACGGAAGCCCGGCGAGGTGCTCGAGCGCTTCCGATGCGCCCTCGGGAGTGAGTGCGTCCCACGCCGCCAGGTCGGCGTACTGCTCGACCCAGCGCCGCTCGGGACGGACAAGGAAGTTGTCGAGGTTCATGCCAGCGACGACCTCGTGCAGGGTGCTTGCTGCGGAGGCACGGAGGTCGGCGTCGCCATGCGTTCGGTCGAGGGCGGTGATCAGTCCGAGCCGGGCTTCGAACAGCCGTTGGGTGAGGGACTTCTGCGTCGACCCTTCGGCGCCGGGGAGATCCTGGCTGAAGAACTCGAGGTTGCCGCAGAAGTCGAAGACCAGGAAGTCCTTCTTGGGGCGGCCTTCGCCGAACAGGTCGGGGCTGAGGCGGGTGCCGCGGCCGATCATCTGCCAGAACTTCGACTTCGATCGCACAGTTTTGAAGAACACGAGGTTTACGACTTCGGGCACGTCGATGCCGGTGTCGAGCATGTCGACGGAGATCGCGATGTGCGGTGCGTGGTCGGCGATGGAGAACTCGTCGATGAGGTTCTGTGCGTACGGGGTGCCGTGGGTGATGACGCGCGCGAAGTGTCCCGCATATTCGGGGTACTGCTCGTCGAAGCGCTGCTGAATGAACTCGGCGTGGTCCTTGTTCTTCGCGAACACGATCGTCTTGCCGGGGCGGTCGCCGCCGGCGACTTTGTACCCGTCCGTCATCAGCGTCGCCAGCACCTTGTCGACGGTGTCCTCGTTGAACAGGAACCGGTTCACTTCTTCGGCGTCGACGGCGGTCGGCGTGCCGCCTTCGCCCCAGTCGAGGGCGTCCCAGTCGTCCTTCTCGGCCTCGCTGAGGTCGTCGTAGCGGATGCCCTGACGCAGGAAACGGGTGCCGACCGACACGCCGTACGGCGGGACGAGGAATCCCTCAGCCACGGCTTCGTCCAAGCCGTACGCGTCGGTGGGCACGCCGTCTTCGAGGTGGAATCGTCGGTACGTGTTGTGGTCGACCTCGTCCTTCGGCGTGGCAGTCAGCCCGACCAGCATCGCGTCGAACCAGTCGAAGAGCGCCCCGTACTTCTGGTAGATCGACCGGTGCGCTTCATCGACCACGATGAGGTCGAAGAATCCCGGCCCGAAGTGACGCGCCGGCCCGTCGCCGCCGTCATCGGTCTGGTTGATGAGGTTCATCATCGTCGGGTAGGTCGAGACGTAGACGCGTCCTTCGGCGGAGCGTTCGGTGACCAGGTTCACCGTCGCGACGCTCGGCAGGTACTCCTTGAACGCGTTCGCCGCTTGCTTGACAAGCGCAGTGCGGTCCGCGAGGAACAAGATGCGCTTCGCCCAGTTCGCCTTCATCAGCTGATCGGCCAACGCGATGACTGTCCGGGTCTTCCCCGAACCGGTCGCCATGACCAGGAGCGCTTGCCGCTGCCGCCGATCGAACGTGTCCCCGACAGCCTTGATCGCCCGCACCTGGTAATGCCGCCCAGCGATGTCCGTGCTCACAGGAGCGGCAGACAGCGGCAGACGGGAGAAGCGACGCTGGATCATGAGTTCCAGCTCACTGCGGGTGAAGAAACCTGCGACCTGCCGCGGCGGGTAGCCGGCTGCGTCGTCCCAAAGCCAGTGCTCGTATCCGTTGGTGTAGAACACGACCGGCCGACGCCCGTACATCGCCTCGAGGGAGTCGGCGTAGAGCTTCGCCTGCTGCTGCCCGACAAGGGCGCTCTTCGTCGTGCGCTTCGCCTCGACGACCGCGAGCGGCAGCCCGTCCGCTCCCCACAGCACATAGTCGACAAACCCAACACCAGGGGCGTTCGGCATGCTCGAGACCTCGAACTCGCGATCACGCGCATCGGCGAGCGGCCAGCCAGCCTCAGCCAGCAGCACGTCGATGAATAGATCGCGCGTCTCGGCTTCGGAGTAGTCGTGGTCATCCGACGCGTGATTCGCCGCCTGCACCTCAGCGACCTGCGCGCGCAACTGCTCGATCTCCGCGGCCTGCGCTGCTGCGACCTCGTCACGCTCGGCGAGAGCCTTGGCATGAGCTTCATCCTGCGCGGCGAACTTCCCAGCGAGCCGCTGCACGTCCCCACGCGTGAGAGGCGCCGCACTGCTTGCGAGCTTTGGATCGAACGTCGCGCCGGTCGGCACGCCCCCCGGGTGCGCCGAATGCCGGAACACCGCCCACACCAGCACGTGGTGCAGCTCGCGCAGTGCGGCCAGCGCGATGTCGGGCCGCACTGGCTGTTGCGCGTGCACCGCCTGATTGCCAAGCTTCCGGATCAGGTTCAGCTTCTGCCGGATCCCCACCCCCGCGACCCGCGCGAAGCCAGCATCGTTGATACGTGCGGCGAGGTCATCCTGATACGGGACTGGTAGGGCGAGGATCTCGTACAGGTGGCCGACGAGCAGCTCAACCGTCCGGCGGCTGTAGAAGCAGGCCGACCGCGGGTCGCTCGAGAGATAGGACTCCGCGCGGGAGACGTCAGCGAACACATCCGGCCAAACGACCCGCACAAAGTCAAAGTTCGCCGTCATAGCTCGCCCCTGAACGCATGCGATTGCAGCGACTCCAGCAGTTCATCGGCAACTGCCAGATCGCGTTCGACGAGGGTTCGATGTTTTCCAATCAACTTTATTTGCGCAGCGAACGCATCGATTCGGTCCTGCGGGGGTAGTGCTATCGGAACCGATTTGAGTTCGGTCGGATTGATGTTTGCCTGGTTCACTGCAGTCTTAGCGAGGCCACGGCGCACAGCTCGCCCGTGGCGACTTCTCAGGTATGCTGACACGAAATATGCGGCCAGAGGATTCGCGAATCGAATGCGCACGAGGTACCCTGCAAAGGCGAGGGGTAGGGCGGTCTCAACGACGCAGCTTTTGCCGACCTTCTCAAGGCTATTAGTGCGGTTGAAGAGTAGGTCACCACGCCGCACGGTATATTTCGGGAGGTCGGTCGTCGGCAGATCGAGGTATTTCAAATCGTGCAGATCCAACCGACCGTCGTCCGTAACATTTCCCATGCGGAGCACGGGCCACTCGCCGATATTGCTCGCCTTCGTTGACGAGCCGTACTGCGTCGACTCCACCAGATCCCCGATAGAGCCAAGCGTCCATCGGTCGGACCATGAGGAGGGATCCCCAAACAGCTGCACGAAAACCGACTGCTGCAGGCCTTGAAGGTGCTCGAGTACTTGGCGACGCTTGACGCGGAGTAGGTCGGCTTGGTCGAGGATGGAGGCGATCCGACGTTGCTCCGCAAGCGGCGGCAGCGGAATCATCGACTCTTTGACGATCTTGTCGGAAACAGCTGGATAGCTCGCGCCTGTTGCCCTGCGCACCATGTCCATAACGAAGGGACGAGTTTGCACCCAATGGAAGAGGTAGCGGGCGTCGAGTCGCTCCGTCGGACGCAACACCGTGAAGCCGGTCGACCCGGTTGCTCCATCCAAACGCGCTGGGACTTGTGCAACGGCGTTCAAGTTTGGTCTGACGGTTGAGACGAGGACGTCACCGGTCTGTAGCAATTGGCGCGCCCTGCTAGGCGCATCGGCGCCGCGGATGCGTGCAACTTTAACAATCGATTTTGTCTCGCTCGAAACTGATCCTAAATCAATGTAGGAAAATTCGTCCTGACCAAGCCTTGACGGGTTCCACGACACCACCTTGGTGGTCAACGCATCGAGCGACGCCGTCTTCACCTGAGCATCGCCTTCAACTCGGCGAGCCCGTCCGTGATTTCCGCTTCCAGGGTCTCGACGTCGCCGATGATGTCGAGTGGCGGCCGATGTTCAACTTCGTCGTGAACGATCTCCTTGTAGCGGTTCAGGGAGAGGTCATAGCCCTTTGCGGAAATCTCTGCCTTGGGCACGGTGAATGATTGGTCGGTGCGGGCCCTGTCGCGTTCATCGGTCCTGCGGTCTGCCCAACGGGTGAGCACATCTGGCAGGTCGTTCGCCTCGATCGGGTTGCGCTTGTCATCAAGCGAGAGACCGTCGGCGTGCACGTCGTAGAACCAGACGTCATCGGTGCCGCCGGAGTTCGTTTTCGTGAAGAACAGAATCGCGGTCGACACACCTGCGTAGGGGCGGAAGACGCCGGAGGGTAGCTTGACGATCGCGTCAAGCTTCTGGTCCTCGACGAGCATCCGGCGCAACGTCTTGTGCGCGGTCGATGACCCGAACAGCACACCGTCAGGCACGATCACGGCCGCTCGGCCGCCGGGCTTCAAGAGCTTCAGGAACAGGGCGACGAAGAGCAGCTCGGTCTTCTTCGTCTTGAGAATGCGCTGCAGGTCCTTCGACGTCGACTCGTAGTCGAGCGAGCCAGCGAAGGGCGGGTTGGCGAGGATCAGCGTGTACCGCTCCGCGTCGTCGCTGGCGCCCTCGGAGAGGGAGTCGCGGTAGCGGATGTCGGGCGCTTCGATGCCGTGCAGGAGCATGTTCATGCTGCCGATGCGCAGCATGGTCGAGTCGAAGTCGAACCCGTGGAACATGCTTGTGTGGAAGTGCGAGCGCTGCGCGGCGTTGGTCAGCACACTTGAGTGCTCTCGCCGCACGTACTCGGATGCGGCGACCAAGAACCCGGCGGTGCCGGCCGCAGGATCGCAGATCTCGTCTGTTGGCTGCGGGGCCATCATGGCGACCATGAGGTCGATGATGTGGCGGGGGGTACGGAACTGCCCGTTCACGCCGGCGGATGCGATCTTCGACAGCAAGTACTCGTAAAGGTCGCCGTTGGTGTCGCGTTCAGCCATGGGGATCTCGTCGAGCATGTCGACGACCCGTGACAGCAACGCGGGTGTCGGGATGGTGAAGCGGGCGTCGCGCATTTGCTCGCCGTACGTGGAACCATCACCGCCAAGAGCACGGAGGAACGGGAAGACTCCTTCCCCGACGGTCCGCCACATCGTCTCAGGCTGGTCGTTCTTGAACCGGCTCCACCGCAGCTGCTCCTGGCCGGGCCCGTAGATCTCCCGATCGATGCTGCCGCCGGTGACGCGCGCCTTCCTTTCCGCGAGCATCTGGAGGTCGTCGAGCCGGCGGACGAACAGCAGGTACGTGATCTGCTCGATCACTTCAAGCGGGTTCGAGATGCCACCGGACCAGAACGCGTCCCAAACTCGATCGATCTTGCTCTTGAGTTCCCCGGTTATCACGGTCTCACGATAGCGGCTGCTCGCGCGGGGGCGGCTGCGCACGCTCGTGCCAACTTGCTGCTGTCGGGAGTGAACGGTCGGGTTGATGACCCGTCGCGAAGCGAGTAAGGCTCGCTCTAGTCTGTGCAGGTGACCAGCATGCGCCTCGGCGAAGACGACTCGACGCCAGAGCACCGACGCAACCTCCTCACCGCCGCGCTGGACAAAGCGCTCAGCGTCCAGGGCACCGTGGTTGCAGGGAACATCGCCCGTGCGCGGCAACGCAACCCGGAAGCGACTCCGCGGCAAGTCGTGCACACGCTCGAGAACATGTACCGCACCGCCTTAGCCGGCACCGGCGCCGCCGTCGGCGCCGTCGCAGCCGCCCCCGGAGTCGGTACTGCCGCGGGACTGGCTCTCGCAGGAGGGGAGGTCTTATCTTCACTTGAACTGAGCGCGCTGTTTGCGCTCTCCGTCGCGGAAGTGCACGGCGTCCGTGTCGACGAGCTCGAGCGCCGTCGCACGCTAGTCCTAGGCGTTGTCCTCGGAGGCGGCGCTTCGCAGACGATCGAGAAGGTCGCGGGGCGGACCGGACCCCACTGGGCGAAAGCCATCGTCAACGCAATACCCGTGTCGCAACTCAAGCAGATCAACAAGGTCCTCGGCCAGAACTTTGTGACGAAATGGGGAACGAAGCAGGGCATCATCGTGCTCGGCAACGTTGTCCCGTTCGGTATTGGCGCCGTCATCGGGGGCGGCGCGAACCTGGGCATGGCCGAGTTGACGGTCCGTGCAGCTCGACGCGCTTTCGGGCCGGCACCCACCGCCTGGCCGGGCTCGAACGACACATCGTCCGATTCCGGGGTCGGTCCCATGGGTGAAGAATGACCTGGGCATCGAATCTCCGCCGGAACCCGCGAATTGAACGCCTGAAGAAGAGTCACGCGCGTCGGAAGCGGCACCGTCAAGCAACCCCGACAACGACCTTCAACCTGGAGCCTTAAAGCAGATCGCGGAATGATTCAAACTCACCCAGGCGTGGTGGGTGTCTAGCGAGCTCGCCCGCCGACACAGCCACTTCAAGATCGCCGAAACATGGCCAATGGATGGCTTCTACCACGGTCTTGAAATCTTCGACCCGCGTTCAGGCAGCTCAGTGTTCATGAACCTCAACGGCAGCATTCACCTGACGCGCGGAGACGACCGAGCCGTCGACGGCATCGGCTGGCAGGCACTCTTCGAGGCTGAGGATCCCCACGAGGTGGTGAAGCTCATTGAAACCGCGGTGGGATGGACGACTGCCTCTGCCGACCCCACTACACCTCGATCTCTGACCTATCGAATCATCGCCGCCGTCCTGGGCCGCACGATCAACGACCGAATCAGACTCACTGTTGGCACGCACTGGTATGGCGCGTCGTACTTGACTCCTGAGGCGACGCCGGCGTGGGTCAGCGAGTTCGAGGGCCTCGAATCGGCTGTCCGGGCATGCCCGGACGAAGCTGGCCTGCCGTTACGACACTTTTGGATGATCCATCGTGGCGATCAGCCGTCAGCGGTGCTCGCGGACGACGCCACCCTGTATGCAGCCCACGATGGCCCGACCTCGCTGATGCCCTTGTACCGAAAGACCCGATCACTTGAGGACTCGGTCAACGTCGTTCTGGGTGCCAGCGCCTCCTAGCCCGGGAAGCAAGCAGGCGCAAACGATCCTTCACGCCAGAACCTGGTACTCGTAGGCCTGCCGGACGAGGCCGAGTACGTAGCTGAAGTCCGTCGTGTCATCGAAAGCGACCTGTGTGTTGCCGACTCCCCAGTGGCCAATCCCGCTGACGTCGCGAGCGACTCGGCGCTCGTCGCGGAGCGCCGTGATCGGGATGTTCAGCACGAGGAGGAGCCGCGACGCCTGCGGGACGACGTCGAGGAACGTCGTCTCCGTTCGGAAGGCCACGCGCACCTTCAGGTATTCAAGGGAGACGGAGGGATCGAACGACATGACTTCGTTGCGAAGCCGCTCGAAGTTCCTACGGCGCTCCGGCCGGAGCAGATTCGGGTGGTCTGCGATTGTGTACTGCGACTCTGTCCGGCTCTCCTGGTACGTCGCGAGCACCTCGGGCGGAAGCGCGGGCCGAGGCCAGATTCGCAGCGCCTGCTGAGCCAGCCGCGCGGCGCGGGTCCGGATGGCGGACTCGTCCCAGATGTCGAGCTGCCCGATGCCTTGATTGAGGCGAAGCGGGCTCTCCCGGAAGCCACCTTCCATGTCCCGCTTCTCATGGAACGGCCGGTCTGAGTATTCGGAGTTGTATCCGGTCAGTGTGAGATTGCCGAGGGTGTGGAGGTACGCGGCCTGGATCTCCTGCCATTTCTCGCCGAGGTCGGCTCGCCACTCCGGACGGAGTGACTCGTTCTGCGGAAGGATGTGCTCGATCGTGTACTCGTCCGTCGGGACGGGTTCCTTGCGGCCGTGGTTCTCCAACGACCGGAAGAAGTATGAGCGCCGCTTGAAGTGGAACGCGTCGAAGGACTGCAGCTTCTCCTCGAACTCGGCGTCGGTCGGGAACGTCCGGTATCCCTGCAGGCGCAGGAAGTGCGCTTTGACGCTTTCGACGTAGCGGTCCTTCCGGAGGGCGCGCGCCAGGCTCTGGAACGTGGTGGTCAGCGAGTTCGTGGCCCAGCCGGTGACGGCGCGTCGCACGACGTACGAGGTCACCATGTGGACGATCTCGAGCAGCTCGTCCTTGTTGATCACCTCGAAGTCGTAGTCCGTGTATGCCTCGAGGAGGAAGGGGTAGACCACGTCCGCGCGGATCTGGACGAGATCGTCGAACGCTGCCCGTAGTGCTTTTTCGGGTTCGCGGCCGAGCGCGATGGCGCTGTACCGGCGGGAGTACTCGCGCAGCTCATGGACGAGGACATCGATCGATTCGCCGCGCTGCATCCGAACGGCTGCGTAGTCCTTGAACGCGTCGTAGATGTCCCCGAGTCGCGGGATGCTGCCGGTGACGGCGGCAAGGTAGTGCCGTACGAAGTCATCGAACGCCGACTCGGAACCGGCGCCGGTGAAATCAAGCTCCATTGGCCGCCAGTAACCCGTCCAAAGCCGTTCCTGCGCGTCCGTCGTCAGCCCCATCAGCACAAAGTTGCGAATGAGATCCGCCTGCGAGAGCCGCTTGCCGGTTGAGTTCATCGCCTCGAACACGAGCTGCGGGTGATCGATCCCGAGCTGCAGGTGCACGTCGACCACCTGCAACTTCGCCAACCCGCGGCACACCGTCGCCAGATTGGTGGACGACGCCCCGATCTGGGCACGGAAGAACTCGAAGTTGTCGAACACCCGGCTAGTCGACCCCGCCGCAGGCTCGGTGCCATCAACGACCGATTTCAGTGCGCCCCGATCGTCCTGGGAGAGCAGGAGTTTGTATCGCCGTTCGTCGGTCTTGAACCGGTTCGTGAGGTAGGAGTCGCGGATCTCCTCAGCGGAGAAGCCTTCAAGCGGTTCGTGATCCTCGGCGGCTGCGCCCTCCAGGTGGGAGACGAGCGCTGCGAGGATCAGGCTGACGGTTGTGACGCGTTGTTGACCGTCGATGATGAGGCTCGGCGCCTGGTTGGTCTGCGTGCCTGCGGCCTTCTCCACGTACACGACGGATCCCGTGAAGTGAGCGCCGAGCTCTTCGTTGCCGCCAGCCCGAAGGATGTCCTTCCAGAGCTGCTCACACTCGGCACGACCCCATGCGTACGCCCGTTGATAGATGGGGACCTCGAACTGACTCGTCACCTTGAGCAGATCGAGGAGATTTGCGTCGACAGCCTTCACGGGACTCAACCTAGCTGCTCTCGCCCGCGGGCTTTCGTGGGCTGACCCCGTGCTGATAACTGGAAGAAGGCGGACCCGAATGAACTGCGGTGCGCGAGGGCAGGGAGTTGCCCGTGCACTCGCCAGGCAGCTAGAGATCGGACTGAACACGCCGCCTGACTGCGCTCGTCAGCCCCAGGAACCTCGCCTCTACCTGTAAGGATTCAACCGAACCTGCAGGAGTCCCTGGCACGCCTGACCCTTTGTCGCCGTCCTGTCTTGAGCTGTCGAGCGCGTCCCCCGATCAGGACGCGTGCGGTTGTCGTGCGCCTCGGTCAGAATAGGAGAATCGCTCGAAGCTGCTGACCGAGCCGACCCAGCCCCTGGAGGCCGGATCGTCGAGCGGCGTCAGGCGTCCTGTTCGGGCGTCAACGAGGGGCGCATGGTCGTTCAAGAGGTAGGAGCGTTGGCTTTGGAGTTGGGAACGGGCAGAGCGGACCGAGCGATCGCGCAATGGCGCGACTCCCTCCTGAACCTCTCGGGCCGAAATCGGTTGCTGAACTACCGTCCGACTCGATCGTCGACGATCGAGTACTCGAAGCACTCCGCTGCGGAGGTGTTCGACTTGATAGCAGCCGAGAGCCTCACGTTCACGATGGGCACACGGGCGGACGAGCGCAACGCCGAGTTGGTTCGCGACGACGAAGAACTGGCGACCTCCGACGTCGAGGGCGCCGTGCTTGAGCAGCTCCGCGAGTTCGATTTCGAGCAGCACCCCGGACACCTGTTCGCCGACAAGACGCAGAGGGACGTCGATCGTGCGCTCCGAAACCTCGCAGCAGCGTCGAAGCGGGAGTTCATCGACAAGGGTCTGCGCATCCTGTACGTGGCGCTGGGTGAGTTGCGTTGGGTCGACGCCGCGGGCGATACCCGACGCAGTCCGCTCCTACTTGTACCTGCAGAGCTCGCAGCGCCCGGACCCAGAGAACGGACGTATGTCAGGTTTTCCGACGACGACTTCGCAGTGAATCCGGCGCTGTCGCTGCTTCTTGCGCAGGAGTACGGCATCGAGCTTCCGTCCGCCGACGACCTCGAAGTGGAACTCGAAGCCGACGGGGTCCAAGCAGTACTGAATCGTCTGGCATCGATGAACTGGCCCGATGGCTGGGAAGTGCACGACTTCGCTGCTTTGGCCGCGTTCATGTTCGCCAAAGAAGCTATGTACCGCGACCTGCTCGATAATGCCGACGCTGTCGCGAACTCGGAACTCGTTCGTGCCCTATCAGGCGCCATCCCGCCCGAACAATCCGACTTCGTGTTCGACCCTGCCGGCGACGACACCATCGACGACGTCGCCCCACCAGAGACCACGCCACTGGTCCTCGACGCGGATGCAAGCCAACGAGCGGCGATTCACGCCGCGGTCGCGGGGAAGAGCTTCACGCTCGACGGGCCACCCGGCACGGGCAAGAGCCAGACCATCGCAAACATCATCGGCGCTCTCATCGCTGAAGGTCGAAGCGTGCTGTTCGTGTCCGAGAAGGCGGTGGCCCTGGACGTCGTCCGCAACCGCCTCGCCGACAGGGGCCTCGGCGCATTCCTGTTCGAACTACACAGCAGCAAAGCCGTTCGGAAAGACGTCGCCCGACGACTCGGCGATGCACTCGGAGCTACGCCGGTCCCGCCTGCCGGCATGAGCGCGGTAAAGCTCGGGCAACTCGAACAAGCGCGGAGGGATCTCAGCGACTACGCCGAGGCGGCCAACGAGATCCGCCAACCTTTGGACGCCACCTTCCACGACATTCTCGGCCGACTCGAACGAGACCGCACCGACCAGGTCGGACCGCCGTGGGGTGCATCTGGGGCAGGACTGACCGCCCAAGAGCTCGACGCCATCGAGCGTGCCGCCACTGGCCTCCAGCGCAACTGGCGGATCGCCAAGCAGGGCCGGCAAGCCACTTGGTATGGGCTCGTCGAGGGCAGCGTCGATATGGCCTACCCGTTACAGCGACTGGCCCGGGCCATCGAGCGGCTTCGTCCAGTAGTCGACAGCACCCGCGAGTTACGAGAAGCCTTCGGAGCCCGGGCCTCCAACGAGCTGAACGGCATCGCGACGCTGCTCGACGTGTGGTTTGAAGCTCCTGAATTCCACGAGCAGCCCTGGCTGGACGAAGCGATTCTGAAGCAAATTGAGAACACACTCGCCGGGTACGAGAGCTGTGCCAGTGACCTGCAACGGGTCGAACATGACCTGACAGCGTTAGTCGGGGACCAGTGGCGGCGCCTGGAGCCCGTCCCGGAGGACCGGATCCCCGAACCGAGCCTGCTCGCTGGACTGCCCGGGATCACATCGACGTCGACCTCCGCCGACCTTGATGCCGCTCGGCGTGACGTAGAAGATCGTGCAAGCGCGCTTCGGTCGTTGGAGCGGAATGCGCAAGCCCTTGCCCGCGGAGCAGGAGCCTTTGCGCCGTCGAACCCGGCTGAGACGCGAATGCTTCTCGACGCGTTGCCGAATCTGCTCGACCCGCATCCGCCGCTGAGCACGTGGCTCTACGACAACTCGCTTGCCCTGGCCGCTCGCGCCACCGCCGATCGCCTGCGCAATGCGCAGCAGCGACTCGTGGCGGCGGAACGCGAGGCGAGCTCTCACTTCAATGCCGCAGTGCTCACGGCGGACCTCGATGAGCTCGAGCGCCTCGCAGCCGAGCACACCAGCTTTGCGAGACGATTCGGGGCAGGGCACAAGGCCCTTCGCGAGGCCCTGGCGACGATCTCGCACGTGCCTTGGAAGGATGCCGTCGTTGCGCTCCCACGAGCTCGGCGTTGGGCGGACGCGTGGAATGCATATCGGTCAGCATTCGACGAAGCCAGGACGGGCATCGGCGGCGATGTCGACCCGAACCACGCGGTCGACTGGGAGCTGATCGACCGCCGCTTCCGCAACCTGCACGCGCTATCGGACGTCCCGTTCGTCGACGAACAACAGACACGACGCGCTACCGCCGACCCCGTCCATCGCCATGAAATCGGCGCCCTCGCCGACCGGCTCGAAGACGACCTCAGACGCTGGCACTCCACCGTCAGCGAGGACCGCAAGCCATACGTCGAGGTCGCCGCCGAATTGGAGGAGCAGCTACGGCGCCTGCAGCCTCTGCTGGAGTTCGTCGCACTGCAAGCAGAGGTGCTCGGTCCCAACGCGAGCATAGATCGCCACATGCACGCCGCTCGACTGCACATCCATCTCGAATCCGCCGCCGCCGCCGCGGCGCGCTCATGGAGCGACGTGCTCGCAACGGCTTCGGCAGACTCAAATCCCGGGGCATCGTCGGACGTCGAACCGGTCGCGATCCGCAGGCACATCCAGTGGGCACGACGTCTCCTCGACGCCGCCACGACAGCGCCGAACCTCCGCCAACTCGAGAGTTCACAGATCAATCTGCTCCGGCGCACGCAGTCGCACATGGACATCAAGGGCGCGTCGGACGATTACCAGCGGGCCAGCGAAGGACTGTTCGACAAGTTCGATCAGCCACGACGCGGCGAACTCCGGCGAGCGTTCGCCGACCTCGGTAACGCCGCCGAATCGGTCGCCCGACTGCGGGCGGACCTCGACGGGGTGGACGCGTGGTTCGACCTGCAGCGCTCGATCTCAAAGCTCGAAAGCCACGGCCTTGGCCCCTCCGTCCAACACGCGCTTGTTGAAGAACTGCAGGAGACGTCGGTTGCGGCGTTCCTGACCGAGACGGTCCTCCGCGGCTGGATCGATGCGCAGCTCAAGTCCGACCCCCGATTGGCCGCAGGAGCCGGAGCCGATCGCGATGAACTCGTCGCCCAGTTCCGGGAGCTTGACTCAGAACTCGCCAATACCGCCGTCACCAGGATCGTCGAGTCCGCGTCCGCCCGTCGGCCGCGGTCGGCGAGCGGGCAAGCCGCGATCATTCGACGCGAAGCGGAGAAGAAGCGCAAGCACATCGCAGTCCGGGAACTGATTGCACAGACTAAGGACGTTGTACTCGCGCTGCATCCGTGCTTCATGATGAGTCCGCTGGCGGTGTCGCAGTACCTTCCTGCGGAACAGCTGTTCGACGTCGTCATCTTCGACGAGGCGAGCCAGGTGCTGCCGGGTGACGCGATCAACTGCGTCTATAGGGGAGCCGCACTCATCGCGGCGGGAGACCAGAAGCAGCTGCCGCCGACCTCGTTCTTTGAAGCGAACGTTGACGACGGGGATGAGGACGGCGAGGAGGACCTCGCCAACGACTTCGAGTCGATCCTCGACCTGATGAAGTCCAGTGGCGCGTTCACCGCTCAAAGCCTCCGCTGGCACTACCGCAGCAGGCACGAGCACCTGATCGCGTATTCAAACGCCTCCTTCTACGACTCCCGGCTCGTCACCTTCCCGGGCGCCGTTGCCGAGAGCGCCGACGCCGGCGTCCGCTACTTCAAGGTCGACGGCGTCTATCGGAGATCGGCCGGGCGCGACAACCCAATCGAAGCGCGGCACGTCGCCGACCGTGTGCTGCATCACTACACGACCCGACCCAACAAGAGCCTCGGGGTCGTCGCGTTCTCCACTGCGCAACGCGACGCCATCGAAGCGGCCGTCGAGCTGGCCCGATCCGACCGGCCGGACCTCGATGCGCATTTCGACGATGACCGCGTGTCCGGATTCTTCGTCAAGAGCCTGGAGTCGGTGCAGGGCGACGAACGCGACGTGATCATCTTCTCCACCGGATACGGACCCGACGAACACGGGAAGGTATACCGGCAGTTCGGTCCCGTTGGGCGTGCAGGCGGGGAACGACGATTGAACGTGGCCATCACGCGCGCGAAGGAACTCGTGGAGCTCGTCACCTCGATGAGCGCTGGCGACATCGGCGAAGTCAGCGCCGCCGGCACTCGGCACTTGCGGCGATACCTCGACTTCGCGGAGCGAGGGCCGTCGGCGCTTGCTATGGAACTCAGCCCGTCTGGGCTCGATACGGAATCGCCCTTCGAAGACGCGGTCGTGGACTTCATCCGTAGCCTCGGCTTCGAGGTCCAACCGCAGGTCGGCGTATCCGGATACCGGATCGACATCGGCGTGAAGCATCCGAATCAGCCTGGAGCGTTCATGATCGGGGTCGAATGCGACGGCGCGATGTACCACTCGAGTCGCGCCGCGCGAGATCGCGACCGTCTCCGGCACGAGATCCTCGAAGGTCTTGGATGGAATCTGCACCACATTTGGGGCACCGCCTGGTATCGGCATCCCGACCGGGAGAAAGAGCGGCTACGGCAGATTCTGGAACGTCTCGCAGCCCAACCCGTTCTCGGACGAGTCGTCGCGGAAACGCCGCAAGCCGCGGCACCTGTCGTCGTGGAGGTGGTGAAAGCGCGGCTGGATGCGACGCCGGGCTGGGTGTCGGAGTATCAGATCGGGCGCACAACCCGTGTCCCGAACGTCGATCTGAGCGATCCGCTGAACGCTCCTGCGCTGATTCCATTCGTCCAGGCCATCGCGGGAGCGGAGGCGCCGTTGCACATGGACGTACTTGCGCAACGGCTACGTGAGCACTCCGACTATGGTCGGATCGGCTCGCGCATCCGAGGAACACTGATGCTGGCCGTCCGGCAAGCCGGCCTCGAGACCGACGGGGTTTTCGTGCGGAGGGAACCCGAACACAGCGCCGTTGTCAGAAGTGGTGGGGCGTTCGTTCGGTCCGTGGACCAAATCCCGGACGACGAGCTGAGCCGCGCGCTTGAACTTCTGACACAGGACGCGGTTGTGGCCACCAAAGATGCCCTGGTGACGGGCACCGCTGGGCTGTATGGCTGGAAACGGGTCGGAGCGGACATCCGGGGACGGCTTCTCAGCGTCATCGCCGCTCTCCTGCGCGACGGTCGATTGGAAGAGACCAACGACGGCATCAAGCGAGGACGAGAGATAGCGCCGGATTCTGCTCGTTGAGACGCAAGCCGTTGTCCTACCCCCGGGCTCGTTGCTCCCCCATCCGCGACTGCGAGCCGGGGGAGTAGTTCAGCGCCGTGCTTCGGCCGACTCTATTCAGGACCGTGCATGCGAACCATACGGGTGGTGAGATCTTGAGTTAGTAGATGCTCCGGTGACCGACGACGAGACTCGTGGCTGCGCGCTCGTGCGTTGCCCCACCACGAACCCTTCAAACGGAGTCGCGGAGCGTGGGTTTCGCGTGCGCACTGTCGTAGTGACGTCGAGGGCGCCGGGTCGGACTCGGCTGCGTGGAACAGATCCCCGAAAGCCGTGGAACGCCCGACGTTGCAGGGATCGGGAATCCGCTCCACCACTGGCATCCGCGAATAAGCCGAACACCTCTTATCGGCACGAACGCGAGCAGTTCAGTCGCTGTCGACCACGGCACTTGGGTGCAAGTCGACGGGGGGAGCATCACGCAGCTGTTTCGATCGAATGGACAGTCTCCGCGGCGTCGCGGCCTGGTTCCTCGGTCAGAAGCGTGAAAATCGTCGCGTGCCTGGACCGGTGAAGGTGCTCGCTCTCCATGTTGCCTTCGCGACGCGGTATCTGACGGATTGGGTCAGACAGAGCATCCGGGCCTCTCGATTGCCTAGATCGACCAACTTCTCAGGTGGGTTCATGTGACTTCCCGCGGGATGTGTTCGCCGTCTGTCGACATGCCACGATATTGATTTTGTATGTGACATACAGAACGGATACGCCCGGGATTTCCTAAATGACTGCTTGGCCTATGTCTGTCCGTGGGCGCGTTCCGGTGACGGGTGGCGGTCTCTGTGCCAGAAGATCATGTCGCTTTCGATGACTGCGACAGATCGCGCGACAGCGGTGACGGACTCAGTGCCACTCGGCGGTTTGGGGGCACGCCAATCGCCCTACTGCTCGACCCTGCCACTCAATGATTAGATGTGAACATCCATCACCCTGGGCGCTCGCCCACCGAGCACGACAACGACGCGCACTTGCGGCTGAGGAAAGTAGCCATTACCAACCACAGTCGCATCCAGGATCTGAACCTGGAGATCCGTCGCCACGCGGTAATCGTCGGCGCGAACGATGTCGGCAAATCATCTATCCTGCGGATGCTCAACCTCCTGCTCGGTCTACGTGATCGACGACGAGGAGGCCGGTCGGGCGTACGTCGGTGAAACGCTGAACGCCAGCGGGCGCATGAGGCAGCACCTCCGTGCCCGCGGGGACCTGTTCCGGCGCGTGCGCCTCATCATTGACAAGACCTTCAACAAGTCCGTCTGCCTCGATCTCGAATCTCAACTTATTGCTTGGTTGAACGCGGATCAGAAGTACCAGTTGCTCAACAGCAACGCCGGAATTGTGGGCGCCCAGTACTACGCTCGGGATTCGTACCAAGAACGCTTTAAAGAGATCTTTGCGCAGCTCCGGAAGGACGGCCTCTTCGAGCAATCGCTCGATGACCTCGAGAACAGTGAGATCTTTAAACTTTCTCCGTTCAAGGCGCTCAATGGGGATCAAGCTCGAGTCGCCCTGCGCGTGGTGGAGGACCTCTTCCACGACGTGGAGAACAGAGTGAGTGAGACCGTGGTCGTCCGCGGCGAGCCGGGTATGGGAAAGACGGTCCTCGGGGTCTACCTCATCAAGCTCCTCAGAGACATCATCGATGGAACGGACTTCGACGGTGAGCGCGAGTCCCTGTTCGCGACGTTCCTGTCGAGCGAGTACCAGTCGATCCTCGGGGAGGGCTTCCGCATCGGGTTGGTCGTGCCGCAACAGGCGCTGCGGCGCTCGCTTCAACGGGTCTTCCAGAGCACTCCCGGTCTTGCGCCGGAGATGGTGCTCTCACCCTTCGACGTCGGGAAGTCCGACGCGCGATGGGACCTGCTCGTCGTGGATGAGGCTCATCGCCTCGGCCGACGTTCCAACCAGTCCTCCGGCGTTCAGAACCGTGACTTCTCAGAGATCAACCGAAAGCTGCTCGGTGACGACGATCCACGTCACACGCAGCTCGACTGGGTCGTTGCGCAGAGCGCCCATCGAGTGCTGCTCCTCGACCCTGAACAGAGCGTTCGACCCGCGGACCTATCGGCGCGATCCCAGCGTTCCCTTGTCCGTGAAGCCCGCGAAACGGACCGATTCCCCTCACGACACAGATGCGAGTTGCCGCTGGATCGGACTACGTCGGGTTCGTGCGGTCGGTGCTCCGTGGTGAGAGGCCTTCGCCCCCGGACTTGGGTGACTACGATCTCCGCCTGTTCGCTGACATCGGCGAGATGCATGCCGCCATCAGAAAGATGGACCGCCGTTTCGGCCTCTCGCGCCTCGTTGCGGGATTCGCGTGGGAGTGGAAGAGCAAGAAGGACCGAGACGCCGTCGACATCGCACTCGATGGCGTCGAGCTCCAGTGGAATCGGACGGACAAGGACTGGATCACCTCGACAGGCGCGGTTGACCAAGTCGGTTCGATCCACACGGTGCAGGGTTACGACCTGAACTACGCGGGGGTCATCATCGGCCCGGACATCAAGCTTGACCAGAACTCGGGGGAGATCGTGTTCAGCAGGGCGGACTACCACGACAAGAAGGGAAAACAAAACCTGCCGAAGCTCGGCGTCGTCCTCACGGATGACGACATCTTGCGGTACGTCACGAACGTCTACTCGGTTCTGCTGACCCGCGGTATCCGGGGAACGTACGTGTACGTCGTCGACCCACTTCTTCGGGATCACCTCGCTCGAACCCTCCCGTTCCGATCGGACGACTGAGGACCCCTGCTGTTGATGTCGGGTTGAGCCCTGGCTGGCTCTTTCTCCGTGGCCCCGTTAGCCTCACGTGCGTTAGCAAAACGGGCGATCGGGGAAACCGTGCGGGTCTTTTGGGTCAACCAGGGACAGACCTTCGAGGAAGAACGGCGTGCAGGAGTCCTGTGGGCACCGAAACGGTCCCGGCCCCGCTCTGGACAGGACGTCGGCACGCCTCGCGCGCACTGGGACCGTATGCTCGAAGCGAGACCGGACGACGTCGTGATGCACTACTCGCGCAACGCGCTTCGGGGGTGGAGTCGTGTCCTGGCGTCGGCCTTCGACGGGCTCCCGCCGTTCGACGTTGCGACGCGGACCTGGTCGACCGACGGACGTCTCCTTCGCGTCGAGCTCCAGGCGCTCGAGATCCCGATAGCACTCGCGGACATCCCCATGGAGCTCCGGACTGATCGGGACGACACGAGCTGGCCGTTCTCGAAGAAAGGCGCGGTCAAGCAGGTCTACCTGTCCGAGGTGAGTGGAGGTCTCGCTGATTGGTTGTTGGACGAGGTGGGACTGCGCGTCGACGCAGCGCAGATGCCGTCTTGGCCAGTTGATTCCGAGGCAGCGACGGGCTTCGACTACCGGGGAGATAGGCAGGTCGTCGTCAACGTCCGCGGTGAGCAGACTCGTCTGAGGCGGCGCCTGTTCGGTAGCGAGCTCCTTGCCACCTGCGCGCTGTGTGCGCGGGACCTCCCAGTCTCCTTGCTCGTGACCGCACACATCAAACGCCGAGCGGACACGACGGACGCGGAGCGGAGCCGTGAGGACATCGTGATGGCCGCGTGTTCCTTGGGCTGCGATTCGATGTTCGAGCTCGGCTACGTGACCGTGGCGTGCGACGGGACGATCGAGAAGGGGCCCCGCAGAACACCGATGACCGTCGACCTCGAACTCGCTGTCGAGGCCATCGTTGGTCGTACCTGTGGCGCGTGGAGTTCTTCCACGGAGCGGTACTTCGCGTACCACCGAAGGTGGCAAAATGCCGCCGCCCGGCGTTACGGTCTCGGCTAATCGCCGCGCAACAGCCTCACTGCGGAAAGATCGGGAGGTGCCCAGTCGAGTGTCGAGAGCTCAGCGGGGGTCACCCAACGCAACGCGTCGTGGTCCGTGCTTCCGCTTGGCTCTGCAGTTGTGAACGACATCCGGTAGCACGCGAGGTCGATCATCACGTCTCCGACCAGCGTCATGTCGCGCGTGATCAGATCGCCGACCACACCCTCGACTCCGAGCTCCTCGCGAATCTCCCGCTCGAGGGCATCGCTCGCTGATTCGCCGTGCTCGACCTTTCCGCCAGGGAACTCCCAGAGGCCGGCGGATGCTCGCCCGGCCGCGCGTCTGCACGCAAGGATCGTGCCGTCCCCGCGAACCGCCACGGCCGCGACCACTTCTATGGTGTCCACAAGCCAGTTCTACCCGGTCAGCGGCCGACGATCGACCTCACCGGGCGAGCTCGAATTCGATTGAGTCCGCGGCCTCCCGTGGGTCGTCTTGCTCCCAGACCCTGACCACACGCGAGCCCTCCGAACGGAGCGCAGCGGAGTTCGCGGCATCCCTCCGTCGGGTGGCGAGCAGCTTCTGGCGCCAGAGCTCGGCGTTCGCCTTTGGAAGGTTGGCGTGCTCCTCGCAGTAGTGCCAGAAGCATCAGTCGACGAACACCGCAATTCGTGCGCGAGGGAAGACGAGATCCGGCCGGACACGGCAGCCATCGCTGACCCGTTTGTCCACGAAGAACCGCCGGCCACGTCGGTGGAGCTCGTCGATGAACCCTGCGACCCTCGCACGCGGGCACACCAGGTCCAGCCGTACTCGACAGCGCCGACTCACCTGGCGGTCGACGAAGAACCGTCGTTCGCGCCGGTGCAGCTCCCGACGCACCGCGAGCTCGGGCGCGGTGTCCCGGCGGCCGAAGCGGGCCATGTGCCGACGGCGTGCTTCGTCCGCTTCCCACTGTTCCATCGAGGCGATGATCGCCCAGCGGTCGTGCCCAGCGTTCCACCGAAGGCGGATCTTGTGGACGAAGGGTCAACCGAGGCGCGCTGTGCGGGAGCCACCCGTCCGCTGACCAGCGGTCGCCGAAGAGGCGTCCCGCCGCCGGTACCGCGCCCCCGGCTTCCCCGGCCCCGCCGCCGCCCGCTCCCCGGTGTTCACCAACATCGGCACCATCGCCCGCCGGAACGAGTCCGGCAACAGCTGCCGCCCGCCGACCGCCTCGTGCACCCGCCGCAACTCCGTCATCGTGAACGGCTCGGCGACGAGCCCGCGAGGATCCGGCGCCCCGGCGTAGGCGGCTCGCAACGACGCCACAGCGAATTCGACGATGTCGTCGTGCCCGTGCACCATCCCGAGAGCCTCGCCAACCGGCACGACCCGCGCCCGCGTCTCGTCCAGCGACAACAGTGACGCCGGCACCACATCGAGGTGCGCCACTGACAACACCCATCCCCGGTCATCCCGCGAGGGATCATCGAACACGTGCAACTGCTCCGGCGCCAGCCCCGTCACCCCGGCCTTGTCCCGCAGCGACCGCAGCACCGCGTCGGCGAGTTGCTCGCCCTCGTGCACGAACGTCCCCGGCAGCCGCCAGTCCCCATCGGTCGCGTCGCGCACCTGCAGCACGGAGAGCTCGCCGCCGACCGGCACAGTCAGCACTGCGGTGTCCACGGCGACGGACGGTCGCGGGTAGTCGGTCAGCCGCTTGCCGTCCGCGTCGCGGTACGAGGAGGAACTCATGCCGAGGAGTTTACGCACGCTTGCGCAAACAGCGTCAGGCGTGCAGACTCTGGTTTACGCGATCTTGCGTAAACCAGAGGAGGCGGCCATGCCCACCACCGACCAGACCGACCGCGCCATCGGCGCCGTCCTCGGATCCGCCGCTGGCGACGCCCTCGGCGCCGGCTACGAGTTCCGCCCAGCCGTTCCCGAACCCACCCCTATCCGCATGGCCGGCGGCGGCTCGTTCGGCTGGGCGCCGGGGGAGTGGACGGACGACACGAGCATGGCCGTCCCGATCCTCCGCACGGTCACGCGCGGCGGTGACCCGGCTTCCGAGGAAGCGCTCGACGGCCTCGTCGCAGCCTGGGCAGCGTGGTCGGTCAACGCGCCCGACGTCGGCATCCAGACGCGCAGCGTCCTCTCTGGCCTGGAGGCGCGGCTCGCCTCCCACGCGCGCGCTGCGGCCCGGCGGGAGCACGAGTCCAAGGGCCGGTCGGCCGGCAACGGCTCGCTGATGCGCACGGCACCGCTCGTGTTGGGGTACCTGACCGGTGCTCCCGACGAGGAGCTCCGCCTTGCTGAGGCTGCCCGAGCAATCAGTGACCTGACGCACTACGAGTCCGACGCGGGCGACGCGTGTGTGCTCTGGTGCGTGGCGATCCGGCACGCGGTTCTGAACGGCGAGCTCGACGCCCTGCGCGGTCTCGACCTGCTCGACCTCGACCGACGCCGGCTGTGGGTCGACCGCCTCGTTACCGCGGAGCACTCCGAGCCGGTGGACTTCACCGCGACGAACGGCTGGGTGGTGTCCGCGATGCAGGCAGCGTACTCAGCGGTGAAGCACAGCACGTCGCTCGGGGACGCGCTCGTCCGGGCCGTGCGCTCCGGGAACGACACCGACACGGTCGCGGCGATAGCGGGCGGACTCGCGGGTGCGCTGTACGGGGCGTCGGCCCTCCCGTCAGAGTGGCGGGAGCTCCTGCACGGGTGGCCGAACCTCCGCGCGGACGACCTGGTCGCCCTGAGCGAGCAGGCGCTCGCCGCGCGGTGAGACGAGCGGCGGCGGAGGATGTCGTGGGGGGATCCTCCGCCGCTCAGTCGCGACCGTTGCGCTTGTTCGGGCGGATGATCAGCCACACCGCCGCGACGATCGGGACCGTGACGAGGATGCTCAGCACGGTCCCGATGATGTCCCATGCCGTCGGGATGAGCGGGTTGTGAACATCAGCCATCGCTTCGATCAGCATCACTCGTCCTCAGCTGTCTCGGGTGCACGGCTCCCGCTCCGCTTGCTCTCGAGGCGGACCTCCCGGGCCAGGGCCGCCAGCTTCCGTGCGAACAGCGCAGTTGCGAGCGGTGACGGGCGTTGCGGAGGCGAGCCGCGCCTCCAGTCCGACGAGCCGTCAGGCGACGCCGCGGCGCGGACGGAAGACACCCGCGCGCACCAGCCACACGTACAGAAGGCACCCGATGCAGACGTCGAAGACGGCGTTGAGGAACGCGGCGACCAGCGCGATCGCCGCACCGACCGGAGCCGCGGCGGGGACGCCGACCAGCGCGAGCACGAGGGCGAGGGCCGTGATGACGAGGCCGACCTGCTGGGCGAAGGTCGGGGGTTCGGGGGCCTCGAGTTCGGCGGGCGGGGCGAGCCGAGGGCGCACGAAGCGTCGGAAGATCGCGCCATAGGGGTGGCGGCGGATGCCGGCAATGCCTCCGATGGCGAACAGGACGACGATCACGGCGAGGAGGACGATGCCGGCGGTCCACGTCGCGGGGATCAGCGTGAGGACGATCGTCGCGGCGAGGAGGACGGTGGTGATGGCAGCGCCGAACCTCGGGGAGCGGGGGTCGATGCCGGTGGTGCTGGTGTTCGGGGTGGTCATCGGGACTCCTGGTGGCCGGTGGTCAGGACGGTGTCGAGTGCTGCGGTGAGGTCGGCTGGGCGGGGTGGCCCTCCGAAGCGGGTGCGGACGGTGCGGTCGCGGTCGAGGAGCAGGACCGTGGGGGTCTGCATCACTGCGAAGCGGCGGGCGAGCTCGGGGCGTTCCGCGAGGTCGATCTCGAGGCGGGTGACACCGGGGGTCGCGCTGGCGACGGCGTCGAGCTGCCGTCGGGTGGCGGGGCAGCGGGCGCAGGTAGGGGTGGAGAACTGGACGAGGGTGGCGGCGGTGCCGAAGGCCTCGGCGGGGGCGAGGTCGGCGGTGTCGGCGGCGACGCCTCGGGTGCTGGTGCGTCCGGTCCTCGCGCGTCCGGTCCTCGCGCGGAGGAGCATGCCGAGGACCGTGGCGAGTGCGAGGACTCCCACGAGGACGGCGACGGCCGCGGTGACGGTCATGTCGTGACGGTACGTCCTCGTCGGGCGATGGTCACGGACGTGACCGCGTGTGACGGGCCGAGGTCAGCGGCGGGGGTTCGCCTCGGGCTCGGTCGCCGGGGTCGGCGGGAGGAGTCGATCGATCACGCCCTGTAGGACGAGGAGCAGCACCCAGTACAGGCCGATCGACGGGAAGATCAGCGACAGCACGAGTGCGAGCGCGAGCAGGCCGGCGGCGATCGGGCCCCGCCGCCAGTCCCCGAGCGGCGAGGACAGCAGCTCCGGGGCGCGTCGGAGTTCCCGTTCCATGCCGGTCAGGGCGAGGCTCGTGACGACCATGCTCCCGAGGTACAGCGCGTGGGACACCCGGTCGCCGCTCGCGCTGGTGTTGAGCAGGTTCGCGGCGAAGGGCAGGAACACGATGCTGACGAGCCACACGAAGTTGAGGCGCATGACGCGGAGGTTGTAGGAGCGGACGTGTTCGAACACCTGGTGGTGCAACGTCCAGAAGCGGGCGATGACCCAGAACGTGACGAGGAACTCGACGATCGATGGCCAGTGCTCTCGGAGGAGGTCACCGGCGCTCTTGTTGCCCGACAGCTCTCCGGCGATGTCGACCAGCGGGAGGATGAGGAGCGTGATCGCGATGGCGACGGTGGCGTCCGAGAAGTTCACCAGACGATCGAGGCCGCGGTCGGTCCGTGCGTGCTCGGGACGTGCCTGGTCGGTCATCCCTCGAGTGTAGGAGCGGGCCTAGCATCGGGAGCGTGAGCTTCGACGTGACGCCCGGCCGGTACCGCCACTTCGAGGGGAACGACTACGAGGTGGTGCTCGTGGCGCGGGACGTCGAGACCGAGGAGCCGGTGGTCGTGTACCAGGCGCTGTACGGGGAGCGGGGGCACTGGGTCCGATCGCTCGAGGACTTCACGGCGCACGTGGTCCGGGACGGGTACGACGGGCCGAGGTTCGTGCGGACCGGCGGTGCTGGCTGAACAAGCGGCGCCCCGAACGGGGGCTGGAGCCATTCCCCTCCGGAACGAAACGCTGGGGAGTGAACCAGAGGGGGATCTTTGTCGTTTCATGCCGCTGTCCGTCCGAAAACCATCCCAGTCGTTGTCGATGTGCCGACCGAGACTCCGAAGCTCGACTTTGAGAAGTACGTCGAAGGCATCACCGCGGCAGTCCTTGGTGGTAGCCCCGCCAGATACACCGTCGGGATTTACGGCCCGTGGGGCAGCGGGAAGTCATCGCTGCTGAGCGCTGTCGCGAAGATGCTCAGCACCCCTCCGGAGCGAGGACACGCTGCCGGGTCGCCGATCGTCGTTCGCTTCGACGCTTGGCGCTATCAGAAGGCCGACGATCTGATATTCCCGCTCCTCGCCGCAGTCGAGGATGCGATCGTTGCGGCTCGACCGGCGAACGGCTCGCGCCTAGCGAAGATGGGGGCCAAGCTCAGCAAGTTCGTCGGGGCGCTCGAGGTCTCCTTCATGGGTGTCGGAGCTCGCTTCGAATCGGGCGGCTCGGAGCCGAAACAGGCCGACAGCTCGAGGGAGTTCTGGTCGCCGTTCAGCACGCTCTCTGGCCTCGGAAGCAGCGAGGAAGAGTCCGAGCGGATCGTAGTCATGGTTGACGACCTCGACCGGTGCGCACCAGATCGCGTCATGAACGTCCTCGAGGCGATCCATGTCCTCACCGACATCGAGGGCTTCGTGTTCGTGCTCGCGCTCGACCGCGAGTACCTGACGAAGGCGATCCAGGAGCGCTACAGCGAGGATCGAGCCGGTGCGGAGCGCTTCATCGAGAAGATCGTGCAGATACCGTTCACGATCCCGCAGCGCCGAGTCACCGGGGCAGTCCTGAACGACATCATCGATGGCTGGAACGAGGACCGCGGCCTCCGAGGGACGTGGTTCAACGCCGGTGACGAGCGCATCCTGGAAACGATCGTGTCCGTCGCGTTGCGGTCGAACCCGCGCCAGGTGAAACGCCTGATCAATCTCTACCTGCTCATCCGGCACATGGAGTGGCACTCGATCTCGGACACAGGTCTCCTGCTCCGCGTCTTGGGCCTGCAGCTGGCGCTTCCCACGGACTACATCCGCCTGGGATGGGAGATCGAAGAGCGCCTGTCAGAAGCGGAGACACCAGCTGAAGCAGCGTTGCTCACCCTGAAGGACGTTGAGCAGTATCGAGTCTGGAGCGCCAAGGACGACTCGGGTGAGTCTGATGAATTGAACGATCACCCATCGAGGTTCGACTACTTGTCAACGGTGCTCACCGAAGACCTCAAGCTCGACGAGCTCAATAGGCTGATCGGACTGACCAGTGCAGTCAACGAGACGGAATCTGAAAAACAGACGCCTCTCCAAGCCACGCTCGCAGACATGCGCGTGGACGCGAAGAGCGAGTTCCAGGCTCTCCTGTCCCACGCCGAGGACCTCGGGGACGACGTGGTTTCCAAAGAAGTAAGAAACTACCTCTCAATCCGGAGGATGGACACATCCCGACCGAGTGGGACGGTGTTCCTGTCTCTCGTGCCGCGACAGGGCAAAGTACTCGTCTACCTCCCGTACCTTGATGGTCGGTTCCTTCGGTCGTCCATCGCGGTGCGTGACGTCCGGAACATCGGGCACCAAGGACAAGGGCAGATCGAAGTCGCCCTCGAGCCCGGAGACGGCCAGCTCGACGAGGTGATGTACCTCATCGATGAGGCGTACCGACTCGTCGGGAGAGACCTCTAGTCGATTGACCTAGGTCGACCCACGTTCGCTGTCACCGGCCGCCCCTAGGCTCGCCAGAGCACCACACGACCCAGGGGAGCACATGCAGATCGGCACCGACGGCCACGTCCTCCTCAGCCCGAGCGACCTGTCCACCTGGGCCGCCTGCGAGTGGGCGTTCCTCCGCCGCATGGACGTCAAGCTCGGCCGCAGCGAACCCCTGCCCGAGACCCACGACGACATGCTCGAGCGCACGGCCCGCCTGGGGGACCAGCACGAGCTCGACTACCTCGCGATCCTCAAGCAGACGCGGGACGTGGTCGAGTTCGAGCGACCAGAACCCGCGCAGTACGCCGAAGCCGCGGCACAGGCGAGAACCGCGATGCGGAACGGCGCCGACGTCCTCTACCAACCGACGTTCCACGCAGCTCCGACCGCGGACTCGAGCGGTTTCATCGGCTTCGCGGACTTCATCATCCGCAACGACCGCGGCGAGTACGAGGTCTACGACACCAAGCTCGCCCGGCACGCCAAGATCAGCGCGCTCCTGCAACTCGCCGCCTACGCCGAGCAGATGCAGGCGCACGGCATCGCCACCGGCGCGCAGGTCCACCTCGTCCTCGGCGACCGGACGACCACCACGCACGAGCTCGCCGACATCGCCCCGGTCTACCGGACGCAGCGCGCCGAACTGCAGCGCGTGATCGCCGAGCGCATGACGGCGGACGAGCCACTGCAGTGGGGCGACCCGAGGTACGCGAGCTGCGGCCGCTGCGCGATCTGCTCGACACAGGTGGAGGAGCACCGGGACCTCGTGCTCGTCGCGGGCATGCGCCTCGACCAGCGGTCGAAGCTCATCCGCGCCGGGGTGCGGACGATCGACGACCTGGCGGACCGGACCACGGCAGTACAAGGCACGTCGCGATCGACGCAGGACAGGTTGATCCGTCAGGCGCGCCTCCAGACCGAAACCGAACGAGCGGACGCGAGCGCGCCTCGCTTCGAGGTCCTCGATCCCCGCGCCCTCGACGCCATCCCGGCACCGGACCCGGGCGACGTCTTCTTCGACTTCGAAGGCGACCCCCTGCACACCGAGGACGGCGTGCACTGGGGCCTCGACTACCTGTTCGGCCTGGTCGACGACCAGGCCGAGTTCACGGCGTTCTGGGCGCACACGATCCGCGACGAGCGGATCGCGCTGGAGCAGTTCCTCGCGTTCATCGCCGAGCGGCGCCAGCGGTACCCGAGCATGCACATCTACCACTACGCGGCCTACGAGCGGACGCACCTGCTGTCACTCGCGGCCCGGCACGGTGTGGGGGAGGAAGCCGTCGACGACCTGCTCCGCGCGGGCGTCCTCGTCGACCTGTACCCGATCGTGCGGAAGGCGCTCGTGGTCGGCAGCCACAGCTACTCGATCAAGAAGCTCGAGCCGCTGTACATGGGGTCGGACCTCCGTGAGAGCGACGTGACGAACGCCGCCGACAGCATCACCGCCTACGTCGACGCCATCGCGGAGCTCCGCACCGGCGACCCTGCGGTCGGGCAGCACATGCTCGACGAGGTCGCCGACTACAACGCGTACGACTGCCGGTCGACGCTGCGGCTCCGCGACTGGCTGCTGTCGCTGCGGATCGACGCTCCCGCCACCCCGGAACCGGACACGCTCGACCTGCCGCCCATCCCGGTCGAACGGGAGCCGAACCCGGTGTCCGTCGCGCTCGCCGCAGCGACGGCGGACGTCGATGCCCTCGACCGCACGCCCGACCAGACGGCGCTGGCGCTCGCCGCAGCCGCGATCGACTACCACCGGCGCGAGGCGAAGACCTTCTGGCAGGACCACTTCGACCGCCTCCGCAACCCGGTGGACGACTGGGCGGACACGCGCGATGTGCTCGTCGTGGAGCGTGCGTCGGTCGAGCGGGACTGGGGGATCGTGGGCAAGGCGCGGACGCAGTCCCGAGAACTCCGGTTGTCGGGGACGCTCGCGCCCGGCTCGCGGCTCCGGCCTGGAGGCGCGCCCCACCTCGTCTACGACGACCCACTCCCGCCATCGGTCACCGCTCCGGGCCCCGGGTCGAAGGGCGCGTCGGAGCGCGCCGTCATCGTGGACGTCGGGGTGAACGGCGATGCCACCGAAGTCCTGCTCGTCGAGCGGTTGCCGACGGGCGGGGAGCCGCACCACGACTTCCCGGTCGCCCTCGCGCCGGCCGCGCCACCGCGGGCGAAGCCCCAGCCGGAGGCGATCGCCGAGTGGGGGCAGGCGGTGCTCGACGAGCTGCCGTCGATGCTGCCCGACCCGGCGCTCGACCTGCTGCGACGGGTGCCGCCGCGCGGACCGATCGTGCCCGTCCAGGGCGACGACACGGTGTCCGCGGTGGTGGCGACCCTGCTGGGACTCGACCGGTCCTACTTGGCGATCCAGGGGCCTCCCGGCACGGGCAAGACGTACGTCGGGTCGAACGTCGTCGCGCGGCTCGTCCGCGAACACGGTTGGCGGGTCGGGGTCGTCGGGCAGTCGCACAAGACGGTGGAGAACTTCCTCGACGCGGTTGCCGCCGGGGGAGTGCGGCCCGACCGGATCGTCAAGAAGATCGGGCGCGACGCAGACCCCTCCGACTACGAGGGCGCCGCGTGGAGCGTCACGAAGCAGGACGGCGACATCGCTTCGCTGCTCGATGACGGAGCCGGAGCCGTCGTCGGTGGAACGGCCTGGATGTACGCCAACGAGCGGGCGGTCCCGCGGCGGTCCCTCGACCTGCTCGTCGTCGACGAGGCCGGGCAGTTCTCCCTCGCACCGACCATCGCCTCGTCCGTCGCCGCCACCCGACTGCTGCTCCTCGGCGACCCGCAGCAACTCCCGCAGGTGTCGCAGGGGTCGCACCCGGAACCGGTCGACGAGTCCGCGCTCGGGTGGCTGGCCGACGGGGAGCACGTGCTGCCGGCTGGGTTCGGGTACTTCCTCGCCCGGACCCGGCGGATGGAGCCCGCGCTGACGGCGTCGGTGTCGGCGTTGTCCTACGACGGACAGCTCGCGTCGATGGTGTCCGGCCGGCACCTCGACGGCGTCGACCCGGGCGTGCACGCCGAGCCGATCGTGCACGTCGGGAACACGACGTCGTCGGTGGAGGAAGCGGCGCGGGTGGTGCAGCTCGTCGGTGACACGGTCGGTCGGCGCTGGATCGACGGCGAGGACTCCCGCGTGCTCACCGACGAGGACGTCATCGTCGTCGCGCCGTACAACGCGCAGGGTGCGGTGATCCGCGAAGCGCTGAACCGGGCCGGGTTCCGGGGAACACAGGTCGGCACGGTCGACCTGTTCCAAGGGCGCGAGGCGGTCGTGTCGATCGTGTCGTTGGCGGCGTCGAGCGCGGCCGACATCCCGCGGGGGCTCGACTTCCTGCTCATGCCGAACCGGTTGAACGTGGCGCTCTCGCGGGCGAAGTGGGCGGCGTACCTCGTGTACTCGCCGGCGCTCACGACCGGGTTGCCGCCGTCGATCGCGGGGCTGTCGTTGCTGTCGCGGTTCATCGAGCTCGTCGAGCCGCGGGTCTGACGGTCGGACGTGGTCGGGCTTCCTGGGTGGTCAGCCGGATTCGACGGTGCCGACTGCTGAGCTGTAGGTCGCGACCGCTCCGAACCGCGCCCCGATGATCGTGATCGACCACGCGGACCCGTCGGACGACGTCGAGTAGAGGATCCGGGCGCCGTCCGGAACCGCTGCGAGCCCGGTGCCGTCCGGCAGCAGGATCCGTTCGGGACTCGCCATACCGACGGCGAGCGATGACGGGTACGGCCCCGAGCCGAAGGACTGCCGCATGACGAAGGCGAGCGTGCCGGCGCTCTGCACGACGGCCGAGCGCTCCGCTTCGATCGTGGTCGGTACCGGGGGTGCAGTGGCCGCCGTCGGAGCCCGGGGAGTCGGAACCGCGGGTGCCTGCTCCGGAGCCACTGCGACGCCGCTCGACGAGAGCACCGAACCACTCGCCGACCAGCGGTGCTCGATCGGCAGTGACAGTGCCGGGAGGCTGACGTCGACGGCAGTCAATGCAGCTGCGACGAGTGCGTAGGCCATGAGCGCCGTGCCGACGCCACCGAGGATCGCGCCACCTCGACCGAAGGCCCGCGCCGTGGCCGACCCCCACCGTGCACGTTTCACGGTGTGGACCCCGAGCGCGATCGCCGTGATCCCGACCGTCGAGACGATGAACCCGGACGGGACGCCCTCCTGCTGCGGCTCGAGCACGCCGAAGACGACGCTCCCCGCGCCCAGGAGCATGGAGAGCGTCGCGTACGCCCAGGGTCGGGTCGGTTGCGTCGGCCGAGCCGGTGACGGAGCGAGCAGTGTCGGAGGGCGACGACCGCCCCGCCCGCCAGTGCCCGAGGAGTACTCCGGTGGGGACCAATCGCGTGGTCCCGGTCCTGCTAGCGGCATCGACTTCCCCCTCGTGCGTGCGCGATCGCCGACCCAGTCTGGCGAAACCGCAGAATGCGAGCGATCCCCAGAACTGGGTGCGCGCTCGCTTGCTCATCACCCGTAGAGTGATCGCATGACATATCAGCAGCCGCCCAACCAGCCGTACGCTCCCGCACCGGGATACGTCGTACAGCCGGCGGGGAACGGGTTCGCCGTCGCGGCCTTCGTCCTCGGGCTCTTCGGGTTCCTCGTGACGTGGATCCCGTTCCTGATCGGGCTGGTCCTCGGGGGTCTCCCGGACGTCCTCGCCATCGTCTTCGGCATCTGCGGCATCGTTCGGGCGAACCGGGTGCACCGCGGGATGGGGCTCGCCGTGACGGGGCTCGTGCTCGGCGGACTCGCGTTCCTCAGCATCTTCGTCGGCGCCGGAACGGTGTGGTGACGTTCGGATGATCGACTTCGCCAACGGCTCCCTCTTCAAGCTCGCGCACTGCGACCCGGGCGAAGTGCAGCCGCAGATCGCCGCGCTCCTCCTCGAAGGGGAGCAGATCCTCGTCGCCGCCAAGACCATCCGGGACTTCGTGGCCTTCACGGACAAGCGGATCCTCGCCGTGAACGTGCAGGGCCTCACCGGCAAGAAGCGGGACTTCAGCTCGCTGCCGTACAGCAAGATCCAGGCGTTCTCGGTCGAGACCGCCGGGACGTTCGACCTCGATGCCGAGCTCGAACTGTGGTTCAGCGGGCTCGGGAAGGTCCGCTTCGAGTTCAAGGGGCACTTCGACATCACGTACCTCGGGCGACTCATCGCGCACCAAGTGCTCTGACGGTCCTCCACAGGCTGCCTCGGAGTGCTCGTCGTGCACAGCTGGAGGGACGGACACCCGGCGGCGCGGCGCTCGTTCCTACGCTGCGGGCATGGACGTGCAGGAGACGACGATCCGGCAGCTGCTCGAAGGGTCGAAGCAGTACATCGTGCCGCTCTACCAGCGGCCGTACGCGTGGGGAGACCGGCAGCGTACCCGCCTCTGGCGGGACGTCCTCGCACTCGAGGAGACGCGGCGCACCAACCCGCAGGCGACGCACTTCATGGGCTCGCTGGTGTTGTCTTCGGGCCGTGTCGGGCCGACCGGTGTCGAGTTCCTCGTGGTCGACGGCCAACAGCGACTCACGACGCTGTCGATCCTGCTCTGCGCCGTCCGCGACCACCTCCGCGAACACCGCCCCGACGATCCGATGCTCGCGGCGAGCATCCACGAGCAGTTCGTCGCCGACCGGTACAAGAGCGGCGATGCACGGTTGAAGGTCCTGCCATCGCGGGTGGACCGGAAGCCGTACTGCGCCGTGGTCGACGACGCCCCGGTCGATGCCGACGCCAGCGGGGTCAGTGCGGCGTACCGGGACTTCCGGTCTGCGGTCGCCCGGGCGGACGACGCAGCGGATCCGCTGCGGGTCGAGCGCATCCGGGACGCCGTGCTCGGAGGCCTGGCGTTCGTGTCGATCACGGCGAAGGGCGACGACAACGTCTACCGGATCTTCGAGTCGATCAACAACACGGGCGTACAGCTCACCCAGGGCGACCTCATCCGGAACCACGTGTTCATGCGACTCGGGGCGGACGGAGCATCGACCTACGCGTCGTGGTGGCTGCCGATGCAGGACCGTCTGTCGAGCGAGGACCTCGAGCTGCTCTTCTGGCTCGACGCGGTCGTCTCGAACCCCACGGTCCGCCAGTCCGAGATCCACGCCTTCCAGCAGGCTCGTCTCGCCGAACTCGACGAGCAGCAGGTCGTGCAGGCGGTGATGCGGTTCTCCCGGCTCTCCGAACTCCTGGCGCTCATCCGCGACCCGAGCCGCGAGCATGACCCGGCAGTGCGGACAGCGCTCGAGCGGCTCGACGAGTGGGGCTCGACGACGACCGTGCCGATCACGCTGCGGCTCCTCGCACGACGGGCGGCTGGGGTGACGACGAGCGAGACGGTCGCGGCGGCACTGGCCACGGTCGAGTCGTTCCTCGTCCGCCGCGCGTTGGCCGGACGACCGGGCGAGAGCGCCAGCCGTCTGCTCCTGCAGGCGTGCGGTGACCTCGGGGAGCAGACGTCCGCGGACGACGAGGTCGTGCGGACGGCCCTGTCAGCCAGTCGCAAGCACTTCGTCGACGACGACGGTGTGACCGAGGCCGTCCTCACCGAGCCCTTCTACCTTCGGGGTCGCCGTCCGCAGCAGAAGACGATCCTCGGGTGGATCGAGCGCTCGCTCCGCCCGAACGAGGCGACGGCGATCACCTCGGCGACCATCGAGCACGTCCTCCCGCAGCGCCTCACCCCGGAGTGGCGTGAAGCTCTCGCGGTGGACGCCGGCCCGGGGGAGAGCGTCGACCTCGTGCACGAGCGACTCGTCCACACGCTCGGGAACCTGACGCTGACCGGGAGCAACGCCGAGCTCGGCAACCGGCCGTTCGAGCAGAAGCGGGTCGAGTTCGCCGCGAGCGGGTTCCGCCTGAACCAGCAGATCGCGATGCAGCCTCGCTGGGGTCCTGCACAGATTGAGGAGCGCGGCCGACGGCTCGCCGCGCACATCTGCTCGCTGTGGGTCCCGCCGAACGAGTCCGTCCGCCCGAGCAACGTGCACTGGCAGACGCTGCACGACGCGCTAGTCCGGCTCCCGGCGGGGCGGTGGACGTCGTTCGGCGATCTCGCGACACTGGTCGGGACGCACCCGGTGCCCGTGGGGCAGCACCTAGCCGCCGTGTCGGTCCCGAACGCGCACCGGGTGCTGCACTCGCCCGGAACGATCCCGCCGGCTTCGCGGTGGTCGAGTCCCGACGGCCGTGACGTCCGCGGTGTGCTCGTCGACGAAGGCGTCGTCTTCGATCCGGTGACCGGGCGGGCAGCGCAGGGCCAGCGGGTGCGAGCAGCAGCGCTCGCCCACGCCCTCGGCATCGCGCTCCCGGGGAAAGCTGCACCGTGAACCGCTGCGCGAACCCGCCGAAGCCCGAAGCCCGACCCCCCCCGCTCAACTCGAAGCGATCACCGCCGTCGTCGCCGCCGCCGTGCTCGCCGCGACCGCCCCCATGATCGCCGCCGTCTGGATGTCCTCGAGCACCGCCTTGACCGCCGGGCTCGCCCAACTCCCCGAGATGATGTCCCGGACGAGCCCTCTATCGACCTTCCCGAACTGCTTCCGGAGCGTGCCCGTCGCGTCGAGCAGCCCGATGACCGCGGCAGCGAACGGCGTCGGGGCGGCCCGCTGCTCCAGGACGTCGGCGATCCCGGCACGCAGCAGCGTCTCCGGGCCGCCGTCCTGCTCCGGGTACTTCATGGTGGGGAAGATGCCGAGGGCGCGGCCTTGCTCGACCTGCAGTACGCCATCGGCGATGAGCCCGGCGAACACGTCATCGCGCAATGGACGCTTGGCGAGCCGGGTGATCCACCACTTCGCCTTGCGCGGTGTGCCGGCCGCGGCGATCGTGCCGACGACCCCGTCGAGCACCGGGTCCCCGGTCGCTGCGCCGTTCACGACGGTGACGAGCCCGGACCGCAACGAGACGGTCCCGCGGAGCGCGAGGTCGGCGAGAACAGCGCCCGCGAGCCCGGCGTCGAGCGTCTGGACGTCGGTGGACTTCCGCCCGTCGGCCTCGACCTGGAGGAGCGCGAACGCCTGCGGGACGGTGAGTTGACCAGCCATGTCCGCAGCCTGCCACGCGCGGTGGAGACCCTGGTCAGCAGTTCTGGAGGATCCGCGCCATGGCATCGTGCTCGGCGGGAGCGACCCAGAGCCGGTACCTGGTCTTCACCGCGACCTGGTGCTCGATGTACTCGCACCGGAAGCTCGTGTCGGCGGGCAGCCACGTCGCGGCGTCTCCGGAGCGCTTCTGCGCGTTCGAGTGCCCGTCGACGGCGAAGAGGTTCTCCGGGTCGTTCGCCAACGCCTCGCGCTGGGCCTGCGTGAGCTGCTGCGCCCCGGTCCGCCAGGCGTTCTCGAGCGCGACGACGTGGTCGATCTGCACGAGCGTCGAGGTCGTGTTGCCGCGTACGAAGTCGATCGTCGCGCCGGTGTACGGCGACACGAGGACGCCCGTGAGGACCTTGCACGGGCCCTGCTTCACCACGGCCGTCAGGTCCCGCGCCAACACGTCGTTCCGGGTGTCGCACCCGTTCCGGTCGACGTCGAGCCAGGCGGTCCCGAAGTCGCCGACGCGGTCGTACCCGGTGGCGGGCGCCTTCCCCTTGACGGGCAGCGCTGCGAGCTGCGCCCGCGCGGTCACCGCGGCGTCGCTCCCAAGGGCTGTCGGACTGGAGGCGCGGCTCGGCTCCGGCGATGCCGGTCCAGTCGTGCTCGTGGTCGCCCCTGACCCGGTGCTCGACCCGGACGCACCAGGGGCGGCATCCGCCTGGGACGGGAAGACCCCGGCGGCGTGCAGCACGTACCCGCCGACGGCGAGTGCCAGGACGACGAGGACGGACGTGAGCGATGTGCGGGTGCGGCGTCGACGGGACGTCATGCGGTGGTGGAACTCCTGGTGGTGCGGGGGTGGGCACCGTCGATCATGGCGGAGGCCACGGACATCGCCGGTAGCCTCGCCCGGGTGAGCACCGCACTCCTCGTCATGGACTACCAGAACAGCATCGTCGAGCGACTCGGCACCGAGGAGGGCCTCGCAGCGGCGACGGCCGCGGTCTCGGCAGCACGCGAGCGCGGGATCCCGGTCCTGTTCATCCGCGTCGCCTTCCGTCCCGGGGCTCCCGAGGCCGCTCGCACGAACAAGATGTTCGGCGGCATGCGGGAACGCATCGGTTCCCAGGCGCCCGACGCGACGGACATCCACCCGGCGTTCGGCCTCGGCCCCGACGACGTCGTCGTGACGAAGCTCCGGGTGAGCGCGTTCGCGGGCTCCGACCTCGAGGTCCTGCTCCGCGGGCTCGAGGTCCGCGACCTCGTCCTCGCGGGCATCGCGACGAGCGGGGTCGTCCTCTCGACCCTGCGGCAGGCGGCGGACCTCGACTTCGGCCTCACCGTGCTGTCCGATGCATGCGTGGACGGCGACGGCGAAGTGCACCGTGTCCTCACCGAGAAGGTGTTCCCGCGCCAGGCCGACGTCGTGACCACCGCCGAGTGGACCGCTTCGCTCTGAATCGCTCCACCGGCACGGGGTAGACAAGTCTGCATGACCGATTACGCGAATCCGTCCGTGTCCGTCACCGGTGGGTCGATGCCGCTCCTCGGCTTCGGCACCTGGCAGATCCCCGACGGCGAGGCGCCGGCCGCCGTCGGCGAAGCCCTCGCAGCCGGCTACCGCCACATCGACACCGCCACCGGCTACAGCAACCAGCGCGGGGTGGGGAAGGCCATCGCCGACTCCGGGCTCGCTCGCGACGATCTGTTCGTGACCACGAAGCTCCCGCCGGACAACGCCGACCGTGTGCGCCAGACGATCGAGGAGAGCCTCGACCAGCTGGGCCTCGACCACCTCGACCTCTGGCTCGTGCACTGGCCGCCGAACGGCGAGGCGCGTCCGGACGTGTGGGAGCAGGTCGTCCAGGCGCAGGCCGACGGGCTCACCCGCGCCGTCGGCGTGAGCAACTACTCGCTCGCGCAGATCGACGAGATCACGCAGGCGACGGGGACGGCTCCGGCCGTGAACCAGATCAAGTGGAGCCCGGTCGAGTACGACGCCGCGATCGCGAGCGGGCTGTCCGAGCGCGGGGTCGTCCTCGAGGGCTACAGCCCCTTCAAGGCGAGCAACCTGCAGGACCCGACGCTGCTCGAGATCGCCGAGGCGCACGACGCCGACAGCGCCCAGGTCATCGTGGCGTGGCACGTGGCGCACGAGTTCGTGGTCATCCCGAAGTCGTCGAACCCGGAGCGCATCCGGTCGAACGCGGCGGGAGCACGCATCGAGCTGACGAGCGACGAGGTCGCGAGGATCGACGCCCTCGGCCACTGACCTCAGCAAGCCCAGCACGACCGGACGGCCGGCGCATTCACTCCAGCAGCGAGCGGATGTCGTCGGCCGTCAGGTCGTCGGCGAACAGGGCGTCGTCGTCGATCATGGTGGCGAACAGCTCGGCCTTCTTCGCCGCGAGTGCGAGGACCTTCTCCTCGATGGTGTCCTCCACGATGAACCGCTGCACGTTGACCGACCGGGTCTGCCCGATGCGGTGCGTGCGGTCGACCGCCTGGTTCTCGGCGGCGGGGTTCCACCACGGGTCGAGCACGAACACCGTGTCGGCTTCGGTCAGGGTGAGCCCGAACCCGCCGGCCTTCAGCGAGATGAGGAACGCGGGCGCGGTGCCGTTCCGGAAGCGGTCGATGACCTCAGGTCGGCGCCTCGTCGAACCGTCGAGGTACTCGTAGGCGATGCCGCGGTCGTCGAGGGCCGCGCTCACCATGCGGAGGAACGACGTGAACTGGCTGAACACCAGGGCACGACGGCCCTCGGCGGCGAGTTGCTCGAGCTCGTCGAGCAGCAGATCGAGCTTCGCCGACGGCACACCGTCGGCGGATGCCGACGCGACACCGTCGGCGGACGCCGACGTGGCCGGGACCAACGCCGGCGACAACGCGAGCATCCGGAGCAGCGTCAGCGACCGGAACACGATCATCCGGTTCCGGGCGAGGTCGTCGATGAGGTCGAGCACCTTCAACCGTTCCCGGTTCAGGGTCCGTTCGTAGAGCGCCCGGTGCGCGGGGTCGAGCGTCACCCGGACCACCTGCTCCTGCTTCGGCGGGAGGTCGGCGGCGACGCTCTCCTTCGTCCGCCGGAGCATGAGCGGCCGGATCCGACGACGGAGCCGCGCGGTCAACTCCACCCGGGCGGCACCGCGGAGGTCCGGCGACGCGAGCGGCTTCACGAAGTCGTCCCCGAAGCGTGACCACGACGACAGCAGCCCGGGCGCGACGATGTGGAACAGCGCCCACAGGTCGGTCAGCCCGTTCTCGAGCGGTGTGCCCGTGATCGCGAACTTCACCGGCGCGCGCAGGTCGACGGCAGCGCGGTGCGTCTGCGACTGCGGGTTCTTCACGAACTGCGCCTCGTCGAGCACGAGGGCCGCCCACGGCAGGTCGGTGTACGCGGGGGCGTCGAGGCGGAGCAGCGCGTACGAGGTGACCACGACGTCGGCGGCAGCAGCCGTGCGTGCGACGAGTCCGGGGTCCTTGAGGGAGGTCGACCCGATCGTGGCGACCCGGAGCGACGGCGTGAACTTCGCCGCCTCGGCCGCCCAGTTGCCGACGACCGACGTCGGCGCCACGACGAGGAACGGCGGCGCATCCGGCGACGACTCCCGCGCTGACGCGATCGTGGTCAGCACCTGCAGGGTCTTGCCGAGCCCCATGTCGTCGGCGAGCACCCCGCCGATGCCGTGCGACAGCAGGAACGACAGCCACGCGTACCCGGCGTGCTGGTACGGCCGGAGCTCCGCGTGCACCGACGCCGGCACCGCCACCGTGTCGGGCGGTGTCGCGCCGAGCAGCCCGGAGACGATCGACTGCCAGCGCTCGTCGTGCGAGGTCTCGTCGGCGATCTGGTCGAACTCCGACCAGATGCCGGCCTGCAGCGGCGTCACGGTCATCGGCTGGTCGGGTTCCCACTCGTCGAGGTCACGGGCTTCCTCGATGAGCTCCTTCAGCCGGTCGAACGCCGGGTCGGCGAGGGACAGGTACGAGTTGTCGATGAGCTTCATCCGCCGGTCGCGCTTCGCGAGCGCCCGGAGCAGCGGCGTGAACGGCACCTGCTTCCCGTTCACCGTCACGAAGATGCCGAGGTCGAACCAGTCGTGCTTCTCCGACGGCATCGTCGTGACGCGGATGTGCGGCCGCCCGGTGAGGCGCTCGTAGTCGACGCGCTCACCCTGCACGACGGTCCGCAGGCCGAGCGCGGGCAGTTCTGGCAGCAGCTCGTTCGCGAACACGGCGACGTCGGCGCCGTCGATGGTGCCGTCCTCGAACCAGTCCAGTCCACCCCCGGGGCTGGGAGGCGCGGCTCGGCTCGCGTCGTCGTCCGCAGCGCGCAGGCCGGAGAGGTCCGGCAGGGGGCCGTGCAGCGCGACCGGGTCCTTCCGCCCGTCGACGTGCCACCGCCACTGCAGGTGCACCCGGTCGTCCGTCCGCGGTGCCCGCGCAGGCTCGAACGTCGCCGTCAGCACGAGCTCGGGCGGCGTGCGCTCCGGCAGCTCGATCGAGCCGTCCGAGCTGACGAGCCCGAGCGCACCGCGGAGCCGGGGGGACCAGTCGGCGAGGAACTCCTCGACCTCGGGCTCCGGCACGGTGATCCGAGAGCCCTCGACGAGCATGCGGCGCTGGTCTTCGGGGACGGGCGCCGGCGTCGGGGCGAAGGCCACGTGGAACTCGGGGGACTCGCGGAAGGCGTAGACCCCGTGGTCGCCGATCATCCGCGCCGTGCCGTCCGCGACGGGTCGGCCGTCGAGCACCGCGCTCGCGCCGATCACCAGCGCGCCGTCGTGCCGTCCGGCATCGAGGAGCACCCGGGCTTCCGCGCCGAGGACTGCGCCGCCCTCGCGCTTCCCGGTGACGAACGCGATCCCCAGCCCCGGGGCCTGCCCGAGCAGCGGCCACAGCAGCGGACTGCCGAAGTCGTCGAGGTGGATCCAGTCGGCCTCGCCCGGGAGCCCCGCGAGCTGGCCCGCGCGGTGGAGCGCCGCGAACTGCAGGAACCAGCCGTGCTGCTCGGGGGAGAGCCCGAGGCGGTTCAGGGAGTACGGCAGCGTCCCCCACGTCAGCGGCCCGCGCACCCAGTTGCCGGCGTCGCTGCGGGTGACCGGGCGGACCCCGAGCCGGACCGACCGCGAGGCCGTGGGCAGCGCACGACCGGCGGCACGCGCGCGCGACGCGAGTCGGGCGCTCACGGCGTCACGCAACTCGAACTGCAGACCCATGGGGGTGCCCTGCGGGGTGACCGCCTGCTCGTCGTCGCCGGCGAGGCGGGCGAGGTCGTGCCTCCAGTCCGCGACCGGCGGAGCCGTCGTCTCCGGACGCGGGCCCGCTGTGGAGGCGAGCGCGCGGGCGTTGACGGTGAGGAGCGCGGCGGCGACGTGCTTGCAGTCGCCGCCGAGGGGGCAGGAGCACGTGCTGCGGACCGGACGGACGAACTCGCCGCGGGCGGGCGTGGTCTCGACGCGGAGCTCGTACGGGTCGTCCGCGGAACCGGACACCGTCGCGGTGACCGTGCCGTCGTCGTCGTGCCACGTGGCGTCGTCGACCAGGCCGGCGCGGACGAGGTCACGCGCGCGGCCGAAGGTCTGCGGCCCGACGAAGCGGATGACGTCGACGGCGTCGATCATCGGGGCGGCTGGCACGGGTCAACTCTGCCAGGTGCCACCGACCTCCGCGGCCCGGCGCCCGAGCCATACTGGACCGGTGACGACACTGCGAGGAGAACTGCGTTCGACGGCGACCACCGAGTCCGAGGGCAGCGGCGACGACATCGAATCGGCGCGGACCACGGCGGTCGAAGCCCTCGACCTGCACGGGTTCGAACTGCAGCAGGTGAACGCCGTCACGAGCAAGGCGACCGGGGAGACCACCGTGCGCGCCGTCGCCCGGTCGACCGAGACGAAGCCGCACGAGGCGACCGGCCGGACCTACGAGGAAGCGCTCCAGGCCTTCCGGGCGTCCATCCCCGAGGGGTGGCAGGCGCAGAACGTACGCGAGGTGCGGGAGTAGCCCCGTCCCGTTCTGGGGGAGCGCGCACGGGCTCGCAGCGTGCAGGATCGAGGCATGCTGCAGTCACTCGTCTACATGAGCTCGGCCACGGCGCCGTTCGACGACGACGCCCTCGAGGCGGTGCTCGCGCACGCGCGGGAACGGAACACCGAGGACGGGCTGACCGGGCTCCTGCTCCACCGCGACGGCCGCTTCATGCAGTTGCTCGAGGGCCCGTACGACGCCGTGCTGTCCACGTACCAGCGGATCCTCGCGGATGACCGGCACGACAGCGTCCGCCTGCTCGCGGAGGAGTCCATCCACACGCGGCGGTTCCCGGAGTGGTCGATGGCGTTCGACCGCGACGCCTCCGTCGGCGACGACGTGCCGGACGGGTTCAGCGACTTCCTCGAGTCGGGGGACCGGAGCGCGGACCGCAGCCGTTCGCGGGAGCTCCTGCGGTGGTTCCGGAACCACCCGATGGCCGACCCGACGGCGGCGAAGGGGAAGCACCGCCGGGAGGCCTAGCCGACATCGCGTCGTACCCGCGTCGAACGGTCGCGCGGTGCGGTGCGGGTCGTCGGTTCAGTTCCAGATGGCGATCCAGTCGACGGACACCTGCCCGGACGCGTCCTTCGGGACGGCGGAGTGGTCGGTCCACGTCTCGCCTTGCAGGGTGACGCGCATCGGCGTCGTCGGGACGGCCGTCGTGGTGGTCGAGACGAGCTCGCCGTCCCAGTAGAACCGGACGATCCCGTGGTCCCACTCGGTCGTGGCGACGTGGTACGCGGTGGTGTCGGTCTTCGCGTAGACCTGGGCCGAGCGGTCGTACCGCATCCTGCCGTTCGCGTACGTCCCGGGGATCGCGGAGGCGGGGCGCGGCCTGCCGCCGAGCGTGAGCGTCTCGGGCCAGTCGATCTCGCCGTCGTTCCACTGGTCGGAGGACGGCCACAGCATGCCGACGAACTTGTACCCGTCGGCGACGGTGGTCTTGTACCGGATGCTGACGCGTGCGGTGGTGTGCGGGGCGTACCCGTCGGGCATGACCGTGGCGACGAGCGGCTGGCCGTCCTCGGTGTGGAGGTCGAAGTCGAGGTTGCCGTCGGCGACGGACAGCACCTTGCTGGGGGCGTACATGCCGAGTCCGCTGGTGTCCTTGAAGCCGTCGTAGAAGCCCATGCCGGGGTAGACGGACGCAACCGTGCCGAGCGCGGCGGGCTTCGTGAAGTCCTCGGTGAACGACTGCCGCCACGTCCGGCCGTTCGACACGACGTCGCCGACCGGGAGCGCCGCTGCCTCCGCGTCCGGAGTCGGCGTCGGTGTCGGCGTCACGATCGGAGTCGGCGTGAGCGTCGGCGTCGGAGTCGGGGTGGCCGTGTCGGCATCGCCGGGCGCGCCCCGCGTCGCCGTACTGGTCGGTGGGGTGGTCGCATCCGGGATCGCGGTGGACGCAGCACAACCAGCGAGCGTGCCAGCGACGACGAGGGCGGTGACGGCGGCGATCGCTCCGGTGCTGCGTGTGCGAATCGTCACGGTGTTTCCCTGGTGGAGTCGGCGAACCTCCTGGTGATGCTAGTCACGGAGGACCCGTCCACCTCGTGCCCGCGGCCCCCCAGTCCGAGGGTGGCGCCGGTGGACTAACGGGTCGTGGTCGTCTCGGATCCCGCCAGCTTGCTGTGCTTGCGGGAGTACCCGAAGTACACGCCGAGACCGATCGCGAACCACACCGCGAAGCGCACCCACGTCTCCCACTGCAGGAACGTCACGAGCCACAGCGACGCGATCACGCCGATGATCGGGATGACCGGCATGAACGGCAGGCGGAACTGCCGGTCGAGGTCGGGCTGCCGGTAGCGCAGCACGATCACCGCGGAGCAGACCACCACGAACGCGAGCAGGATCCCGATGTTCGTCAGCTCTGCGACGACGCCGATCGGCAGGACGCCCGCGAGGACCGCGGACGCGATCCCGAGGATCCAGGTGACCCGGGTCGGGACGTGGCGCTTCGGGTCGGTCTTCGCGAACCACTTCGGCATGAGGCCGTCGCGGCTCATCGAGAACCAGACGCGGCTCGCGCCGAGCATGAACGTCACGAGGACCGTGACGATGCCGACGATGGCACCGATCGCGATGACGTTCGCGACCCCGCCGAGACCGACGGACGCGAACGCCGACGAGAAGCCCGAGGCCGGGTCGATGTCGGTGTACTTCTGCATCCCGGTCAGGACCAGGGTCGCGAGCACGTAGAGGACCATCGAGATGCCGAGCGAGAGCAGGATCGCCTTCGGCATGTGCTTGCGGGCGTCGGTGGACTCCTCGGCGGCGGTGGACATCGCGTCGTACCCGAACACGGCGAAGAACACCGTCGCGGCGCCGGTCATCACGCCACCGAACCCGAACGGGAAGTACGGCGAGTAGTTCGCGCTGTTGATGTGGAACACGCCGAGCACGACGATGAGCACGACAAGGGTGACCTTGATGCCGACGGCGACGAACTCGAACCGGGCGGCGCTGCGGATCCCGCGGGTGAGGACGAACGCGGTGAGCAGGCAGAGGATGATCGCGAAGACGTCGATCACGTGGCCGTCGCCGGTGCCGGGGGCGCCGAGCATCCACGCGGGCAGGTCGATGCCGAACTGGCCGACGAGGAACCCGACGTAGCCGGAGATCCCGATCGCGACCACCGCCACGATCGCGGTGTACTCGAGGAGCAGGTCCCAGCCGATGAACCACCCGACGATCTCCCCGAGCACGGCGTAGCCGTACGTGTAGGCGCTGCCGGCCTTGGGGATGAGGCCCGCGAACTCGGCGTACGACAGGGCGGCGGCGGCGCTGGCGACTCCGGCGACGAGGAAGCTGATGAGGACCGCGGGACCGGCGACGCCGTGGGCGACGGTGCCCGCGAGGGTGAAGATGCCGGCGCCGATGATCCCGCCGATACCGATCGCGGTGAGCTGCCAGAGACCGAGGTGCCGTTTCAGGCCGTCCTCGGCACCGGTCTCGTCGTCGATCGTGTCGATCGGCTTCCGTCGGAACAGGGTTCGCGTCGTCGTCGTCACGCGCCCACTCTGCACCCTGACGGGAGGCGCTGCCCGGCGGACGCGACCGACCACCGGGCGGGAGGCGCGGGCGCCGTCGGCCGGCGGACGCGACCGACCACGGGGCTGGAGGCGCCGGGCGGGCCGGCACCGGGCCTCCAGGCAGGATCGCGAGGTAGACGGGGAGCATGCGCCGACCGAACCGAACCGAACCCGCCCCCGGCCAGGAGTCCGTGTGGGACTACCCGCGGCCGCCCGCCGTCGAACCGGTGGCCGAGCGGGTGGTGGTGCGGCTCGGCGGGGTGGTGATCGCGGACACGACGGATGCGGTGCGGGTGCTGGAGACCTCGCACCCGCCGGTGTACTACCTGCCGATGGCGGACCTCGACATCGTGCCGGCCGAGGGCTCGAGCATGTGCGAGTTCAAGGGGCGCGCGCGGTACTTCGACGTCGTGGGCGGCGGGGTCGTCGCGGCCCGCGCGGCCTGGAACTACCCGACGCCGGAGCCCGGCTACGAGGTGCTGCGGGACCGGGTGGCGATCTACCCGTCGGCGATGGACTCGTGCGAGGTCGGCGGCGAGGTGGTGCAGGCGCAGGAGGGGGACTTCTACGGCGGCTGGATCACGTCCCGCGTGGTCGGCCCGTTCAAGGGCGGGGCGGGCACGCTCGGGTGGTGAGGTGCGCCGGCGGCGGGGCGGGCGCCCCGGGGCACCGCACTGCGCTGCGCCGGCCGCGCTGCTCCGCTCCGCTCCGCGCTAGCGGTAGGCGTAGGGCGACCAGAACGGCGGTGGGAACGCCCCGCCGGTCACGATCACGAGCAGCTGCCAGCCGAGCATCACCAGCCCGAGCCCCCCGAGCACGATCCCGATCCACGACCACACCCGCACCCCGTGCTGCCCCCGGCGCGCGATCACGATGGCCCGCCACCCGCTCGCGACGCACACGAGCCCGAAGACGGCTCCGAGGACGAGGTGCCGACCCATCGACGCGGCCGGCACGATGATCCCCATGTAGAACGCGACCGGGCCGAGCACCACGGCGACGGTCGCGGGGACAGCGGGCGGCTCGTGGTCCCGGCGAGCTGCTCCCATGTGTCCGAATCTAGCGAGCGGTGCGGCCGCTGTCCGACGCGAGCGAGCACGATGGGGTCATGCGTTCCTTCCTCCGGGTCCTCCTCGGGCTCGCCCTCGTCTTCGCCGGCACGAGCCACCTCACGTTCGCCCGGCAGGACTTCCGCGCGCAGGTCCCCGAGTTCGTCCCCCTCGACGAGGACACGACCGTGCTGGCCTCCGGCGTGGCGGAGATCGGGCTCGGGAGCGCCCTGGTCCTCGCACCCCGTCGCCTCCGGCGCCTGGTCGGGGCGGTCGCGGCGCTGTTCTTCGTCGCCGTTTTCCCCGGGAACCTGTCGCAGTGGGTGAACCGCCGCGACGCCTTCGGCCTCGACTCGGACGAGAAGCGCATCGGTCGGCTCTTCGGGCAGCCCCTCCTCATCGCCGCGTCGCTGTGGTCCACCCGAGGGCGGCGGGGCTGATGGACGCCCCGGTCGTCGCGGATCCGCTCGGGTCCGGTCCGGCGGCCTTCGGACGGGAGGCGCGACACCCCCTGGCAGGTGGCCGTCGCGTCGCCGACGTGGTCGCGACCATCGCGTTGCTGGTCGTGTTGGCCGCGGAGTCGGTCGTCGCCGGGGGCGGCATCGCGTTCCTGTCGCTGGCGTTCAGCTCGTGCGGTGCGCCGGGGAACTCGTGCGACGAGGCCTTCGGCGGGACGGTGGTGTACGCGGGGCCGGTGCTCGTCGCGCTCGTGCTCGTCGCGACGCTGGTGGTGTGCGTGCTGCGGCTCGTGCGGCGGCGGTTGTCGTGGCCGTTCGCGCTGGTGGGGATCGCAGCCGTGGTGGCGGTGTTCTTCGGGGCGATCCTGCTGGTGGACAGCGCGATCACGCACGGGATCTGACGTTCCTCCACAGGGCGGTGCTGGTGGCGCGTCGTCCACAGATCGGGGGCGGGGCGGGTGTCGGCGGGTGGCGTTCGGCGACGCTGGGGTCATGCCTGACACCGACATGCTCGACCGCCTCATCCGCACCCCCGTCCGCACCGACGACGACGTGGTGGACCTCGTGACCGCGCTCCTCGAACGACCCGTGACCCGGCAGTGCTGGGTCCTGTTCCTCGATCGACGGGCGGTCCCGGTGCCGTTCGTCATGCCGATCTCCGACCTCCCGTGGCAGCCGGACGAGCACGTCGAGGACTTCGCGGCGCTCGTGGCGGACGTCGTCGGGCACGTGTCCGCGGCCGAGGTCGTGCTCGTGTGGGAACGCCCGGGGGAGTCCCGGCTGTTCCCGGTCGACTGGGAGTGGGTGGACGCCTGCGCGTGCGCGTTCGCGGAGCACCACGTGCGGATCCGGGCGCAGGTCGCCGTGCACACCGGGGGTGTGGCGACGGTGTCCTTGGACGAGGTCGACGGGGTCGACGGGGTCGACGGGGTCGACGGGGACGGCGGCCGTCGCTGCGACTGTTGCCCTACGGACGACGACGACGGCTGCGGCGGTGCGCTCGCGCTCGCGTCGTGAGCCGGAGGTCAGCTCTGCGCCACCGTGTCCGGGACGCTCTCGCCGGTCAATCCCTCGACGACGGCCTTCGCCTCCGGCCAGAACTTGGCGTAGTGGTCGGGGTCCGAGTTGATCTGGACGGCGTGGGCCACCTGCGTCGGGCTCATGGTCTGCCAGCCGGGGACCTTGACGAGCTTCGCGTAGAACATGGACGCCGCTGTGTACGGGTCCATGCGCTGCGCGTACGTGCCCCAGGCGCCGTTGTCCCGCTGCTGGAAGAGCCCGCGGCTGTCCGGGCCGGCGGCGTCCCCGTGGTCGAGGTTGACGAGGCTGGACTCGCCGATCGCGGTCATCACCCCGACGGCCTGGGTGTGCGGTCCGATGCCGAGCGCCTGTGCGGCCCGGATCACGGCGGCGGCGTTCACCAGACGGTCCTGGCAGAAGCCGGCGATCGGACCCGCGGGAACGACGATGCCGCCGATCGTCTTCGTCGCCACGTCCGGGCAGGTCGGGGTGGCGTTGGCGGTGACGGACTTCGCGGCGCCCGTCAGGGAGTTCACCGCGATGACGACCACCACGATGACGCCGATGCCGATAGCGACGACGCCAGCACCGAACACCGACGCGAGCGTGATGCCGACGCGGCGCATGGCGGGTCCTTCCGGGCGGGGCGGGTCAGGCGGAGCACGAAGAGGCTACGTGCGCCGCCTGGGAACCGCACCCGCCCGATCGGGGGTGTCGCGGCCCGGTTCAGACGTCCCGGTGCTCGTGGTCGTGCTGCCGCTGCACTTGTGTCGGCTCGGTGACCAGGCCCGTCGGAGCCTTCTCGGCCTGCTTCCGGCCGTGCGTGAACCACGTGACGATCCAGAGCAGGACGCCGAGCGCCAGCAGCGCACCGGCGATCTGGTACTGCTGCGGGTCGCGTCCGGAGGAGAACGGCAGCACGAGCCAGAGGCACGTCACGACCCCGATGACCGGCACGATGACCCCGGCGCGGAAGTGCCGGTGGTCGACCTTGTCCCGGCGCAGGACGAGCACGGCGGCGTTGACGACCGTGAACACCGAGAGCAGCAGGAGCGATGTGGTGCCACCGAGGACCACCACGATCGGGGAGTCGGGGTCGAGCGACACCCACCCGATCAGTGCGAGCGAGATGAGCGTGGTGAAGACGATCGCGGTCGAGGGGGTGCGGCGGGTCGGCGAGACGCGGGCGAGGAACCCGGGCAGGACGCCCTGCTTGCTCATGCCGTAGAGCAGTCGCGACGCCATCATCATGTTGATCAGGGCCGTGTTGGCGACGGCGAACATCGAGATGAACGGCAGCAGGTCGGCGATCGGGAAGTCCGGCGCCGCAGTCTGCACGACCGTGACGAGCGGCGTCTCGTTGCCGGCGAGCTCACCGATCGGGACCACCGCGACGGCGCAGATCGACACGAGCACGTAGATCACGGCGGTGATGCCGAGGCCGGTGAGCATGACCTTCGGGAAGATCCTCGACGGATCCTTGGTCTCCTCGGCCATGTTCACCGAGTCCTCGAAGCCGACCATCGCGAAGAACGCGAGCGAGGTCGCGGTCGACACCGAGAGCAGGAGCGTCTTGTCCTCCGGGGTGTCGAACATCACCACGCGGGAGAAGTCCGCGTTGCCCCCGGCGATCGCCCAGAACCCGATGAGGATCACCATCACGAGCCCGGACAGCTCGACGAGCGTGAGCACGACGTTCGTCTTCACGCTCTCGCTGACGCCCCGGAAGTTGATCGCCATCACGGCGAGCATGAAGCCCATCGCGATGAGCATCACGACGCCGTTCGGCAGCTCCAGTCCGAAGCCCGCGCCGAGGTTCGCCGCGAAGGCCCGGGACGCCGTCGACGCCGACGTGATGCCCGAGCACATGACGATGAACGTCACGATGAAGGTGACGAAGTGGATGCCGAAGGCCTTGTGGACGTAGAGCGCCGCCCCCGCGGTCTGCGGGTACTTCGTGACGAGCTCGAGGTACGAGAACGCGGTGAGCAGGGCGACGGCGAACGCGATGAGGAACGGGAGCCACGCCGCTCCGCCGACCTCGGCCGCGACCTGGCCCGTGAGTGCGTAGACGCCCGTGCCGAGGATGTCCCCGACGATGAACAGCAGCAGCAGTTTCGGACCGATGACGCGCCGGAGTTCGGTCTGCTCCTGCGGCGGGCGCTCAGTGTTGGTGGTGGCCATGCGTCAGCCTCTTCCGGGGGACACCATCCTGTCCGCTTTCACAGGAAGCTCCCCGCTGATCGCAACACGGTCGTGTCCTCCTCGACACGCTGACCCCGGACGTCCTCGGGGTCGGACCGCTACGCTCCGAGCCATGTACGACGAGTCGACCACGACCGAAGAACCCGTCGAGTTCGCGGACTTCAACGCGAAGCTGCTCGTGCTCGACGTCCTCTGCTACGACCTCGACGTCCTCGAGCCCTACGCCGGCGACGACGAGGACGAGACCGACGAGGACCTCGACGTCGAGGGGCAGGACGACCGGGCCCGCGAGTACTACGACGACCTCGAGCTCCTGCCGTCCCAGTTGTCCCTCGTGACCGAACTCACCGTCGACACCGACCTCGAGGTCCTGCAGGACGTCCACCCCGGGTGGGAAGGGTCCGACGACCGCTACGACCCGCAGAACTGGGACGACGTGCTCGACCTGCCGGCCCTGACCACCGTGTACGCCGCCGCACCACTGCCGGCGCACGTCGCCGAGCGTCTCGCCGCCAAGGGCGTCGAGGTCCGCTCCGCCTGACCCCGCCGGTCGCTCGGCGGCCCGGCCCCCGCGCTAGTGGTCGAGCGCCAGCAACTGCTCGGTGAACTGCCGCGCACCGCCCTGCGCCGGGTGCCGCACCGCCACCGCGTCGATGCCCGCGAGCGCGAGCGCCCCCTGCGCCTTCCGCCCCACCGCGACGACCCGCACCGCAGCCGCACCGCCGAGGGCGTCCAGCAGCGCGAGCGCGACGGGCGCCCCGTCCCGCACCTCGGCCGGTCGCGGCGTCCGGTTCGTCAGCCGGTCCGGAGCGGCGAACGGGTGGTGCGGGAAGATCGCCCACGCCAGCGGCAGCGCCCCCTGCCAGGACTCGAGCGCTGCCTGCACGACCCGGGAGGACGCCTCCCACGGCGCGGTCGGAGCGGGCGGTACGAGGTACTCCCGCCCGAGCTCCCGCATGCTCGTGAACGGCACGCCCGTGTTCGTCATGCCGCGCCAGCCAGGGGCCTCGGCGACGAGCAGCGTGTCCGCGCCCTCACCGACGAGCGACAGGTACCGCGACAGGTTCGATCGTCGCAGCCGACCCTCCTCGGACTCGACGTCGTACAGCGCCTCGGCGTCGTCGGCCACGGGCACCGCGTCGAGCGCCCCCCAGAACCCGTCGAAGCGCCCGGTCCCGCTCACGAGCGTCCGAGCACCCGTCGGTACACGCCCTCGAGACCGGCGGCCGAGCGCTCCCAGCTGAGGCGCTCGGCGTGCTCCCGCCCGGCAGCCGCGAGCGAAGCCGAGTACGCCGCATCGGTCAGGATCCGTTCGATCTCCGCCGCCCAGACGCCCGGGTCGCGGGACTCGAGCACGACGCCGGTCTCGCCGTCGACCACGGCCTCCCGCAGGCCACCGGCAGCGGCGGCGACGACGGGCACCCCGGAAGCGGAGCCCTCCAGCGCCACGAGCCCGTACGTCTCGGAGTGCGACGGGACCAGCACGGCTGCCGCGCCGCGGAACAGGAACGCCAGGTCGGCCCGCGACTGCGGACCGACGAACGTCACGCGGTCGGCGATCCCACGCTCGGCGGCGAGCCGACGCAGTTCGTCCACGTAGTCGCCCGCTTCGCTCGAGGCGTCCCCGGCGATGACGAGGGTGGGTCGCGCCTCCTGGCTGATGCCGGCGATCGCCTCGATCGCGAGGTCCAGGCCCTTCAGCGGCTGGACCCGCGCCGCTGCGACGACGTACCGGACGTCCGCACGGCGCGCGCCGGCGGCCGCGGGACGGAAGACGGACCCGTCGACCCCCGGCGGGACGATCCAGATCCGCGCGGCGTCCCCGCCGAGCCGCGTCCGGACGGTGTCCGCCTCGGCCGATGACACGACGACCACCGCGTCGGACTCGCGGGCGAGCAATGCTTCGCCGGCCATGCGACCCGCGGACTCCGGGCGCTCGCCCTCGGACAGCGGGGTGTCGCTGTCGGCCGCGATCGAGTGGAAGGACTGCACGTGCGGGATGCCGCGCTCGCGGGCGACGGGCAGTGCGGCAGCGCCCGAGAACCAGTGGTGCGAGTGCAGGACGTCGAACGCGCCGAGCTCGGCCAGCTCGTGGCGGAACGGCTCGATGAAGGCGTCGTGCTCGCCCTTCGGCACCGTCTCGGCAGGCCCGGCGGACAGGAACCGCAGGCACACGCCGGGTACGAGTGACACCGAGTCGGGCTGGGTCGGGGACGAGCGGCGCGTGATGATGTCGACGTGGTGGCCGCGGTCGGCGAGCGCCTCGGCCTGGTGGCGGACGACGACGTTCATGCCGCCGACCTCGCCCGAACCCGGTTCGTCGCCGGGGGAGGTGTGCAGCGACACCAGCCCGATGTGCAGGGGTTCGGTGGTGGTCGTCACCGGTCAAGACTAGCCGCGGGGGCGCCGCTGGGACGGGCGCGCCGGGGCCACGATGACGGGCCGTCCGCCCGCCTCGTCCAGCGGGTCGGACGGGAGGCTCGGGTCGGCTCCCAGGATCTGCACGCGGTCGTCGCCGTGCCGCTCCCAGAACGCGGCCGTCCAGGCGCACAGGGCACCGTCGAGCAGGTCCTCCCGGTGCTTGTGCGTCGGCCCGTGCAGCACGGAGGCATCGGCGAGCCCGGCGGTGAGCGGGTGCGTGTCGAGGAGCAGCGGCGGGTCGAGCGGCGTCGTCCGGAGCCGGTCGACCAGGTCGTCGAACGCCTCCGCCCGCCGGGCACGGCCCGTCGCCGGTGGCAGCTTCAGGTCGAGTCGCTTGTACCGGGGCCGCTCGACGTCGTAGCCGAGCTCCTCGACGCCCACGAGCGTCGTGTACGGGTAGCACTCGAACACGGTCGGACCGGTGCGCTCTCGCATCGTGGCCGTGCTGTCGGCGTACCCGACGCCGAGCGCGGTCAGGCGCTCGAGCAGGCGGGCGCCGGCGCTCGCCGCCGAGGCGAGGTTGGTCGGGTTCGCCGCGACCTTCCACCGGCCGTAGCGCTGACCGACCTGCCGTTCGGCTTCGCGGATCCCGGTCGGGTTCGTCACGACGAGGGAGGCGTCGACGGCGATCAGGGAGCGCTCGCCGAGGTGCGCTGCGATCCAGGCCGTCACGGCGTCGACTCCGCGGGCCCATCCCGCGTCGGTGATCGTGCCGTCCTCGGCCATCGCCACGAGGCCGGTCTCGTTCGCGGGCTTCCGGTCGGTGCCGAGTCCCCACGCCAGGTCGACTCCGAGGTACGCGCTCACCGGCCCATCGTCTCGCACGGCGGCCGGGCCGGCACGCCGTGGGCGCTCCGTGGGCCGATCCGCCGAGCGGGCGGAACACGCCGCGGGCGTTCCGTGGGCCGATCCGCGAGCGGGCAGAACACGCCGCGGACGTTCCGTGCGCCGATCCGCCGAGCGGGCAGGACACGCCGCGGGCGCTCCGCCGAGCGGGCGGAACCGGCCGCCGCGGTGCGGCGAGCGTGACGTACTTCGCCCGCTCGGGGAGCGGGCGCCCCGCCAGCCGAGCGGGCAGAACACGCCGTAGGTGGACTGCCGAGCGGGCGGAACCGGCCGCCGGGGTGCGGCGAGCGGGACGTACTTCGCCCGCTCGGGGAGCGGGCGGGACCGGGCGGGCCCGGGCGGGCTCGGGCGGCGCCGTGTACGGTCCGCTGCATGGCGAGCGACGCGACGACGCTGACGGTGCCCGGTCCGGACGGCGACCGGGAGGTCCGGATCAGCAGCCCCTCCCGCGTGCTCTGGCCGGAGGCCGGGATCACGAAGCTCGACCTCGCGGAGTACCTCGTCGCCGTCGGCGCCGCGTTCGTCCGGGCGAACGGCGACCGACCGATCTCGCTGCAGCGGTTCCCGGGCGGCGTGGACGGCGAGCAGTTCTTCTCGAAGAACCCGCCGAAGGGCGCACCGGACTACGTCCGCTCCGTCACGGTGACGTACCCGAGCGCACGGTCGCACCCGCAGCTCGTCATCGACGAGCCGGCGGTCGCGGTGTGGGCGGCGCAGATGAACACCGTCGTGTTCCACCCGTGGGCGTCCCGCGCCGAGGACTCCGACCACCCCGACCAGCTCCGCATCGACCTCGACCCGCAGCCGGGCACCGACTTCCGCGACACCGTCCCGATCGCCCACGAGCTGCGGAAGGTCCTCGCCGAGGCCGGGCTGACGGCGTGGATCAAGACGAGCGGCAACCGCGGCCTGCACGTGTTCGCGCCGATCCGGCCGGAGCACGAGTTCCTCGACGTCCGGCACGCGGTGATCGCCGCCGCTCGGGAACTCGAGCGGCGGATGCCGGACCGGGTGACGACGGCGTGGTGGAAGGAGGAGCGCGGGCAGCGCGTCTTCGTGGACTTCAACCAGGCGAACCGGGACCGGACGATGGCGGGTGCCTACAGTCCCCGAGCGCTGGCCCACGCGAGCGTCTCCACCCCGATCGGCTGGGACGAGCTGGACGCGACGGACCCGAAGGCCTTCACCGTGCGGACGGTACCCGAGCGGCTGGTGACGACCGGCGACCCGTGGGAGGACATGCACGCCGAACCGGCGAGCATCGCACCGCTGCTGGAGTGGTGGGAGCGTGACTTGGCCGACGGCGAGGGCGAGCTGCCCTTCCCGCCGGACTTCCCGAAGATGCCGGGCGAGCCGCCGCGTGTGCAGCCGTCCCGCGCGAAGAAGGCCTAGGGGTCAGGCGACGCCGGACTCGTCGCCGAGGAGCTTCGGCTGGAGGACCCGGGTGGTCTGGGTCGGCAGGGCCACACTCGCGGTGTGCAGGCGCGTCAGACGCGACCAGGTCGCGCGGTGAGCGTCGCTGATGCCGTCGATGATCATGTCCCGCTCCCGTCAGTCGTCGCGGTTCGTCCGCGCCCCGAAACTACTAGGCAGCCTAACTAATCCGGACCAGGAGCGTCAATCGGACAGCAGGACATCCCGCAGGTCGTAGGCCGACGGCACCTCGAGCTGCTCGAACCCGCAGGACGAGGCGTCCCGGTCCGGACGCCACCGCTCGAACTGGACGGTGTGCCGGAACCGGTCGCCTTCCATCTGGTCGTACCGGACCTCGAGCACCAGGGACGGCTCCAGCCGGACGAACGACGTGTCGCGCCCCGACGAGAACCGGGACCGTTCGCCTTCGCCGGTGACCGCAGCGCCGTCGTCATCGCGGACGACCACGGGCTCGAGCTCGTCGATCAGCTGCGCCCGACGCTTGTCCGAGAACGCCGAGACGCCGCCGACCTGCCGGAGCTCCCCGTCGTCGCCGTACAGGCCGACGAGCAACGACCCGACCCCGGTCCCGCTCTTGTGCACCCGGTAGCCGATCGCGACGACGTCGGCGGTGCGGTGGTGCTTCACCTTGAGCATCGAGCGCTTGTTCGGTTCGTACGGCTTCGCCCGAGGCTTCGCCACGACGCCGTCGAGCCCGGCGCCCTCGAACGTCGTGAGCCATTCGCGCGCGAGGTCGACGTCGAGCGTGGTGCGGGTGACGAACAGCGGGTCGACGAGGTCGGCGGAAAGTGCCTCGAGCCGCTCCCGGCGCTCGTCGAACGGCCGGTCGAGCAGCTCCGCGCCGTCGACGGCGAGCAGGTCGAACGCGACGAACTGCGCCGGCGTCTCGACGCTGAGCTTCGCGATCCTCGACGCGGCGGGGTGGATCCGCTGCGACAGGGCTTCCCAGTCGAGCCGCTCGGCACCGGGCTCCCCGGAGCGCAGGACCACTTCGCCGTCGAGCACCACCGGGTGGTCCCGGCCGCCGAACTGCGCACGGAACGCCTCGACCAGCTCCGGGAAGTACCGGGTGAGCGGCTTCGCGCCGCGGCTGCCGATCTCGACGTCGTCGCCGTCGATGGTGACGATGCCGCGGAAGCCGTCCCACTTCGGCTCGTACCGCAGGCCCCCGCGGACGCTGTCGGGTTCGGGGACAGTGGCGACGGCCTTCGCGAGCATCGGTGCGATCTCCATGCGCCCTGTCTACACGGCCAGGAGGCGCGGCTCGGCAGATCGCGCCGCCCCTGTGGACGACGTGGTCGGCGAATAGGCTTGTGGAGTGACGACCGTGCCACCGCCGGCAGCCCCGGCACCGGAACCGATCAGCCCCGTACAGGCCGCCGCGCTCCGCGACGGCGTCCTGCCGCCCGTCGAGGAGGTCCGCCCCGGCGTCTGGACCCTGTCCGTGCCGTTCCGGTTCGGCGTGCCCGACGCCACCCTCGTCTACGTCGTCGAGGGGTCGGACGGGTCGCTCGCGCTCATCGACCCGGGCTGGTCGTCCGACGACGGGCTCGAGGGGCTCCGCACCGGCCTCGCGACGATCGGCCGGACGCTCGACGACGTCGCCCTCGTCGTGGTGACGCACCTGCACGCCGACCACCTCGGCGCGGCCGCCGCGATCCGACGGGCGAGTGGCGCCCGCGTCGCGATGCACCGGCTCGAGGTCGAGGCACTCCGTCGGGAGCGGGACGACGCCGCCCGGAACGACGTCGACATCGCCACGTGGGGGCTGCCGGAGGACCTGCGGGCCGGCGTCGTCGAGGCCTGGGGGAGCGGGCGGCGCATCGGGCTGGGGCGCACGTCCGAACCGTTCGCGGACCTCCTGCTCGAGGACGGCGACGAACTCCCGGTGGTGGGCAGGTCGATCCGGACGCTCTGGACGCCGGGCCACACTGCCGGGCACTGCTGCTTCGTGGACGAGGCCGACGAGCTGCTCTTCACCGGCGACCACGTGCTGCCGCGGATCAACTCCGGCATCGGCCTCGGCGGGCGGACGGCGACGAACCCACTCGGTGACTACCTCGCGTCACTCGGACGGCTCGACGGGTACGCCGACCTCGAGGTCTGCCCGGGACACGAGTACCGCTTCCGGGACGTCGTCGGCCGTGCCCGGACGCTCGCCCGGCACCGGGAGGAGCGGTCGCGGCACGTGGCCGAGGCACTGGACGCCCTGCAGGACCCGACGCTCGTCGAGGTCGCCGCGCGCGTGCCGTTCAGCGGCGGCATCGAGTCGATGACCGGGTTCCTGCTCGCCAGCGCGCTGACGCAGACGGCGTTCCACGCGGACCTGCTCGGCCGGGCGGACGAGATCCGCCCCGCCTGACCCGCCCGCCGGAGCCCGCCGGGCCGCCCCGCGCCCGCCCGCGCCCGCGCGGGGTCGAACCACGAACACGACGACGAACCAGCGCGCCGCCGTGGTTCCACGTCGGATCCGTGGTTCGACCCCGGCGACACGACACGACACCACACTGCGCGCATCAGCCGAGCGTCGCCGCGAGCCGCTCCAGCGTCGTCTTCGCGTCCGCGAACTCCGCCGCCGCGTGGTCCGCGAGCGGCGCGAGGTCGGGCAGCCGGTCGGCGAGGGTGGCGCTCACCGTCACCGGGTAGAGCTTCATGCCGAGCGCCGTGCCGAGGATGAGGTGCAGCACGGGTGACCCGTGGTCCCAGCCCTCGGTCGGCGTGCCGGCGTCGTACGTCCCGCCCCGGCTGACGACCGTGACGACGGGACGCCCGGCGACCGGCTGCACGTCGCCGACCAGGACACCGGGGACGTGGACACGGTCGATCCACGCCTTGAGCGTCGACGGCACCGTGTAGTTGTAGAGCGGCGCCCCGACCACGACGACGTCGGCGGCGAGGAGTTCGTCGATGACCTCCTGCCGGAGCGCGTCGGCCTCCGGGGCCACGACCTCGTCGGCGGTGCGGTCGGCCGCGGCCCAGTGCAGCGCCGAGGTCTCGAGGTGCGGGAGCTGGTCGACGTGCAGGTCACGGCGGACCACGGTGTACTCCGGGCCGCGCGCACGCCAGGCGTCCGCGAAGGCCGCGGTCAGTGCGCGGGAGCGGGAGTGCGCGAGGTCGGCCGAGGAGTCGATGTGCAGGAGGGTGGGCATGGCCCCACGCTACCGACCGACGGCCGACGACGAGGACGGCCCCGCCGCGCCGGTGACGGGCGGGGCGGGGCCGGGGTGGGCCTCCCGTCAGCCACGCGGGCACGCGACTGACGGGAGGCGTCCGTGGCGTCAGCGCTGGGCGCGACGGCGGCGCACCGAGCGGGCGCCGATGAGACCGACACCGGCGAGGACGAGTCCGAGGGCCCAGGGGAGGGCGCCCGTCGCGTCGGTGCCCGTGTAGGCGAGCTGCCGACCGGTCGTCCCGGTCGTCCCGGTCGTGACGGTCGGCCCGGTCGCGACCGTGGGGACGGTCGTGGTCGCCGGGGTCGGGACGACCTGCACGCCGAACGACGTGGCGAAGGCTCCGGACGCGACGGTCAGGGTGTGGATCGACGCGTGCGGGAAGCGGACGTCGACGAAGCCGAAGTCACCGAGGTCGGGGTCCGGCGTGATGATGTCCGAGGCCACGTCCGAGGTCACGGTCGGCAGCGCGTACTCGCCGGAGCCGTCGTCGACCGAGTTGCCGTAGCGGTCGACGAGGTCACCGGAGACGAACAGCGACTGGCCCTGCCGCACGGTGGGACGGCCGCCCTCGGTGATCTCCGTGGAGGACCCGTCGTCGGTCTCCTCGGTCGTGAGGGTGTAGATCGAGCCGTCGGTGTCGACGATCCACGCGCGGGAGTCGGTCGGGCCCTCCGAGGTCAGCAGCGACCGGTCGCCCGTGAGGACCTGGATGCCGAGCGGGGCGGCGGCGTCGACAGTGAGCTCGACGTACTGCGTGACGGACTCGGTGCCGCTCGTCGCCGTGATCGCGAAGTCGTAGTACGTGGCCCAGTCCGTGGTGCCGCTGAGGACACCGGTCGTCGGGTCGAACGTGATGCCGTCCGGGAGCTGGTCGGTCGGGGTGCTGTCGTCCTCGGGGTCGGTGTCGTCGGACTCCTCGTCCGGGTAGAACCACGAGAGGGACAGCTTCGGCGTCGGGGAGCCCGTGGCGCGGAAGGTGTACGAGAACGCCTCGCCCGCGGTGCCGCTCAGCGCGAGGGGTTCGTCGGAGGACGCGCCGTCGGTGACGGGCTGGCCGTCCGCGTCGACGAAGACCGGGGTCTGGGTGACCGCGGTGTCGGTGGTGTCGGTCGCGGTCTCGCCCGGGAGCGAGCCCGTGACGAGCACGGTGATCGTCTTGCCGACCTCGGCCGCGCCGATCGTGTAGGTGCCCGAGTGCGACAGGACCGTCGCGTCCTCGTCGGTCCAGAGGTACGTGTAGGACGACCCGTCGTCGAAGCCCGTGACCGTGACACCGAGGGTCTCGCCGACCTTCGGCGTCCCGGTGATCGTCGCGGTGTACGGGGCGGCGGCGACGGAGACGTCCGTGCCTGCGTCCGTGGCGGCGGGTCGGTGCGGCAGCGTGATCGCCCTCGGCGGCGCGGTGACGGTGTCGGTCGGCTGCGTGGCCGATCCGCTCGGGTCGGCGGCGGGCTCGCTCGGGTCAGCGGCGGGAGCGCTCGGGTCAGCAGTGCCGGGGTCGGCGGCGGGCTCGCTCGGGTCGGCTGCAGGTGTGCTCGGCGCGTCCGTCGGCGTCGAGGTGCCGGGCGTGGCCGGAGCCTCGGCGCCGGTGCCCCCGGCGACCGGGTCGAGCCCGTCGGCCGAGGCCGACGTGGCGGTCATGATGCCCAGCCCGGTCGTGAGACCGATGAGCGCGACGGTGGTGCCGACCGCGCACGCGCGGCGGACGGTGGAGGTGCTTCGGCGCACGCGTTCCCCCAGGTGTTCAGGTCCGGTCGGGTGCCGGATCGTAAGAATCTGCCGAGAATCCTCGGCCCTGCTCGGATCGTAGGGCCTGGCGATCCCGACCCCGCCGGTCGCGATCGAAATGTGACCCGGCTTGGGGGTGCAGACGGGAGGCGCGGTGCCAGCTGGCACCGCGCCTCCCGTCCGTCAGGCGGTCACCTCACACGCGACGGCGACGGCCTCGCAGGCGGACCAGCAGGAGCGAGGCGCCGGCGGCGAGGAGCCCGAGGGTCCAGGCCAGCGGGGTCGTCTCGTCGGCGCCGGTGTACGCGAGCGTCGGCGTCGTCCCCGTGCCGGCCGACGTGTGGGTGGTCGTGGTGACCCCCACCGCGACGGTCGTGCTGACCCGGACCAGGAAGGTCGTCGACGCCCCGCCCTGGGTGATCGTGATCCGGTGCTCCGACGCGTGCGGGAACGTGATCCGTGAGACGACGCCGGATGCGTCCCGGACGATCTGGTCGGACGCGACCGAGCTCGTCACGGTCGCCGCTGCCGGGTGTCCCGTCGAGCCGGGTGCGGTCAGGTTGCCGAAGCGATCGACGGCCAGGCCGGACACCTCGAGCGTGCTGCCCGTCGACGCCTCGATCGCAGCGATGGTCCCCAGCGAGTGTCCCTCGGGGTCGAAGGCCGTGATCGTCCCGCCGGGCGCGACGGACCAGAGGACGTGCGACGGTTGCGCGGTGTCGACGATCGCCAGGACCCCGACGGGCGCCGCCGGCAGCACGGTGAGCCGGACGTGCTCCGTCGCGGTCGCCGTGCCGCGGAGGGCGACGACCTCGAAGTCGTACGTGCCCGCCGCGGTCACGGTGCTCGTCAGGACGCCGGTCTCAACGTTGACGGTGAGGTCCTGGGACGGGGAGTCCTGGATCGCGTACGCCAGCGAGCCCGTTCCTCCGGTCGTGCTGAACCTGTGCGTGAACGTGGTGCCGGCCGTGGCGGTGAGGGCGAGGGGCGCGGCCTTCGTCGACGGCTCCGTGAAGACCAGCGGGGAGGGTGCGACGGTGAGCCGGACGTACTCGGTGATCTGGGTCGAGCCGCTGAGGGCGACGACCTCGAAGTCGAACGTCCCGGCGGTGGTCGGGGTGCCGCTCAGTACGCCGGTCTCGACGTTGACGGTGTAGTCGGCGTTCGGGGCGTCCTGGATCGCGTAGGCCACGGTGCCGGTGCCCCCGGTGGTGTGGAACGTGTGGCTGAACGGCGTGCCGACGGTGGCGGTGAGGGCGAGCGGGGCGGCCTCGGTGGACGGCTCGGTGAAGGCGAGGTCGCTGCCGTCGCTCGGGGCCTCCGGGGCGGCTGCGGCGGCTGCGTCTGCGGCGGTCGCGGCTGCGGCGGCGGCGGCGGTGCGGCCGGTCGTTGCGATCGTGCTCGGGCTGGCGGTCGGGCTCGCGGTCGCGGCCGGGCTGGGGCTCGAGGCCGGGGTCCGGCTCGAGGAAGCGGCCGGGGTCCCCGTCGGGGAAGCGGTCGGGGGCGCGCTCGCCGTTGCGGCCGGGCTCGCGGTCGCCGGCGCGGTGGCCACGGGTGCGGCGGACGCCACCGTCCCGACACCGAGCACGGAGGCGACGGCGGTCGCCGCGATCGACACGGCGATCGTGACGGCCCGGCGGACGGGCGGCTTGCTGGACTGGTGCATGGATTCCCCCCTGGGAACGTGATCGGGACTCGCGGACGTGCGTTCCCACCACGGCTGAAGGTAACCCCGTCGCGGGCTGTCCGACCCGGCACGAAGGTTGCAGTTCCATCACGGAACTACCGGCCCTCACCTGGGGTTTTGTACAGAATCGCGCACGTGGAGGACGGGGGGCGCGGTGCGGGCCGGCACCGCGCCTCCCGTCCTCGGCGGTTCGCGTCTCAGGCGCGACGCCGACGCAGACGGTGCACCAGCAGACCGCCGCCCGCGGCGAGCAGGCCGAGCGCCCACGCGAGCGGACCGGACGTGTCCGCACCGGTGTACGCGAGCCTCCCCGAGGACGTGTTCGTCGTTGATCCGGCCGGCGCCGCCACGGGCTGGACGGCGAAGGGGATCGCCTGCGTCCGGTCCTGGTACGCGACCGTCACGATGTGCGGCGAGGCGTGCTCGAACGTGACCCACGTGGCCGCGGTGTCCGGGTCGTACGCGATCCGGTCGGTCGCGACGTCGCTCGTGATGGTGAGGTCGTCGTGGTCCGCGACCGCGTTGCCGTAGGCGTCGATCGGGACGGCGAGGACCAGCATCCGGTCGCCCTGCCGGACCGGGATCGCGTCGACCCGCTCCGGTTCGGCTCCGTCGACGAAGTGGGTGACCGTGTCACCGTCGACACCCCATGACTCCGACCCGGTGCGGTCGGTCGCCATGACGCCCACCGTGAACCCCGCGAAGGCGGCCGGGGAGACGGTCAGCTCGACGTGGGCGACGGCCTCCTGTCCGCCGCTCGTCGCGACGACCTCGAACGGGAAGGAGCCCGCCGTGGTCGCCGTCCCGGTGAGTACGCCCGTCGTCGGGTCGACCGAGACCTCGGGGCCGTCGGGCGCGGACGAGTCGTCGAACGGCTGGCCGCCGGCGCTGCGGAGCTCGTAGCGGACCTCCTCGGCGGCGCCCGAGACCGGGAACGGGCGGGTGAAGGGCTCGCCGGCCGTGGCACCGACGGCGATCGGGTGGTCGGCGGAGGAGCCGTCCTCGAACGCGAGCTGCTGCGCCGTGACGACGGCGGTGAACGAGGTCGAGACCCCGCCCTCGGCGACCGTGATCGTCCGGGTGCCCGGCTCCGTGAAGGTCACGGTGTTCGAGCCCGTGTCGCTCCACACGATCCGGTCCGAGGCGACCGTGCTCGTGGCGATCGACCGGGGGTACGGGTCGTCGTCGCCGCCCGGGGTGGTGCGGTTGCTGAACGCGTCGATCGCGAGACCCGCGAGGGTGAGCGACGAACCGGTGACAGCGGGGACGTCCGGGACGATCCTGACGCGGCCCTGGCCGATCGCCTGCTCCCAGACGACGCCGTCCGCCTCGACCTGCCACATGCCGACGTTGTCCGACGACGAGACCGAGTAGGTGACGCCGACGGGTGCGCCGGGCTTCACCGTGAGCTGGACGTACTCGGTGGCGCGCTCGGAGCCGCTCGTCGCGACGATCCGGAACGAGTACGTCTGCGCGATCCTGGCGGTACCCGAGAGCACGCCGGTCGCCTGGTCCAAGGAGAAGTCGTGGGCGAACGAGCCGTCGCCGACGGTGGTGCCGGTCTTCCCGAGGACCCAGTAGCGCACGGGCTCGCTGCCCCCGGTCGCGGTGAAGGTCCGGCTGACGGTGTCGCCCGCGGTGGCGGTGAGGGCGAGCGGGGCGGCGGCGCTGGTGCCCTCGGGGAACGCGAGTGCCGGGGCGGCGGCGGCCTGCGCGTCGGGGGTGGTGGTGTCGGTGTTGGTGGTGCGCGTGCTCGGGGCTTCCGTCGCGGCGGGTGCGGTGGGCGCGCCGGTGCCGGTGTCGGAGGCGGGCGGCGTGGGCGTCGCGGCCGGGGTGTCGGACGGGTCCGGGGCGGGTGCCGCGGCAGACCCGTCCGCCGGGGCCGCGGGGGGAGTGATGACCGTCTCGTCGGCGGGGGCGGCGGTGTCGACGGAAGCCGCGCCTCCCGGCTGCTCGCTGCTGGTGCTGGTGCTGGAGCCGGTCGTGATGGTCGTGGTGGGTGTGCTGGCCGTGGGGCCGTCGTCGGCGACGGCCGCGGTGGCGCCGATGCCGAACGCGGACGACGCGGCCACGATGGCGACGGCCGCGCCGACGGCGGCGCTCCGCCGGAAGCCGGCGGTGCAGGACTGGTGCATGGGATCCCCCTGGATGCTCGGTGCTGGACGGAGCACCCGGGAGGTGCCCTCACCCAGGAGATGTCGCGCGCCGACGGATCCTGACGGGGGCCGACGTCTCGGTCCGGTAACGGGGCCGCCGGTCAGTCGCCGACGGCCGCCGCCGCTCGCTCGAGCTCCTCGCGCAGGGCGCGCACCGCGGGCGACGACGACCCGGCAGCACGGACGACGGTGAAGATCGTCCGACGAGGGTGCTCCGGCAGCTCGACCAGCCGACACGTCGTCGTCCGCCCGGTCCACATGAGGTCCGGCATGAGGCTCACGGCGTTCCCGGACTCGACGAGCCGGATCTGCGTCTGCAGGTCCGCGGTCTCGTAGCGGACGTCCGGCTCGAAGCCCCACCGTCGGCAGACCTGCTCGGCGAAGTGCCGCGACGCCGTCCCGCGCGGCTCCATCACCCACGGGAGCGCGTGCGCGTCCTCGATCGACGACACCGCCGTGAGCGCGGTGTCCACCGGGGGCAGGGCGAGCCGGACGGCGTCGGTCGTCAGGTCCTCGCGGTGCAGCCCGGGCAACCGCGGGGCAGCGTGCGCGGGGTACTGCTCGGCGATGACCATGTCGAAGTCGCGGGCCCAGGTCTCGTGGAGCGCCGTCTCCGGTTCCCGCTGCACCATCTCGATGCGGACGTCGGGGTGCGCGGTGGCCATCGCGTGCAGGGCGTTCGGCATGAGTGCGAGGGCCGCCGACTGGAACACCGCCACGCGGACGCGGCCCTGCACGGCGGGCATGGAGTCCTCGACCTCCGACTGCGCGCGTTCCAGGACGTCGAGCACGGTGCCGGCGGCCTCGACGAGGACCTCGGCCTGCGGGGTGAGCTGGAGGCGACGGCCGGCCTTGCGGAGCAGGGGGACCCCGGCCTCGCGTTCGAGTGCGGAGAGCTGCTGCGACACGGCCGAGGGGGTGAAGTTCACCGCCTCGGCGACGGCGGCGATCGTGCCGCGGATCGAGAGCTCCCGGAGGAGGACGAGGCGTCGGACGTCGAGCACGGGTACACGGTAGCTCAGCTGACGGGTATCCATCACGAACCGTTGCTTCCGCTTCGCCTTCGTGGCGCAGCACACTGATCGCATGACGAACCTGTCCGAGCAGCCGGTGACCGCCAACGACGCGCACGACGCGCACGACGCACTCGCCGACGAGTCCGTCGCCCTCGTCCGCCAGTGGCTCGCCGAGGCCGAGACGTACCCGGTCGACGGCTCCGCGAAGCAGCTCGCTGGCGTCCTCGCCGACCCCGCCGGTCTCGACTTCGCCGTCGGGTTCGTCGACGGTGTCGTCCGTCCGGAGGACCTCGGCGTCGCCGCCCGCCGACTCAAGCAGATCGCGCCGAACGCCCCCGGCTTCCTGCCCGCCGCGCTCCGCGGCCTCGTCCGCCTCGGCGGCGGCATGGCCCCCGTGCTCCCCGGGGTCGTCGTCCCGATCGCCCGCCGCGTGCTCCGGGACATGGTCGGCCACCTCATCGTCGACGCCACCGACGCCAAGCTCGGCCCGGCCATCGCGAAGATCAAGCGCGACGGAGTCCGCCTCAACGTGAACCTGCTCGGTGAGGCCGTCCTCGGCGAGGGCGAAGCCGCCCGCCGGCTCGAGGGCACCCATGCGCTCCTCGCCCGCGACGACGTCGACTACGTGTCGATCAAGGTCTCGTCGACCGTGCACCCGCACTCGCCGTGGGCGTTCGACCACGCCGTCGACGACATCGTCGAGAAGCTCCGCCCGCTGTTCCAGCGCGCCGCCGCGTCGAGCCCGGCGAAGTTCATCAACCTCGACATGGAGGAGTACAAGGACCTCGACCTCACCATCGCGGTCTTCACGAAGCTCCTCGACGAGCCGGAGTTCCTGCACCTCGAGGCCGGGATCGTGCTGCAGGCGTACCTGCCCGACGCGCTCGCCGCGATGCAACACCTGCAGGAGTGGTCCGCGGCCCGCCGAGCCCGCGGCGGCGCCGGCATCAAGGTCCGGCTCGTCAAGGGCGCGAACCTGCCGATGGAGCAGGTCGAAGCGTCCGTGCACGGCTGGCCGCTCGCCACCTGGCACACCAAGCAGGACTCCGACACGAACTACAAGCGCGTGCTCGACTGGGCGCTCACCCCGTCGCGCGTGGCGAACGTCCGGGTCGGCGTCGCCGGGCACAACCTGTTCGACGTCGCGCACGCCTGGCTGCTCGCCGGGTCGCGGGGTGTGCGGGACGGCATCGAGTTCGAGATGCTCCTCGGCATGGCGCAGGGCCAGGCCGAGGCCGTTCGTCGCACCGTCGGCTCGCTCCTCCTCTACACACCGGTCGTGCATCCGGGGGAGTTCGACGTCGCGATCGCGTACCTCATCCGCCGACTCGAGGAGGGCGCGTCGCAGGACAACTTCATGTCCGCCGTGTTCTCGCTCGCGTCTTCGCCGACGCTCTTCGCCCGCGAGGAGGAGCGGTTCCGGGCGTCCCTGGAACCCCTGTCGCAGCCCGGCGGACTGGATGCCCCGGCAGCCCACCGCGTCGCGGACCGCTACGCGGCCGTCGACCGCCCCGGACCCGGCCACTTCGAGAACACCCCCGACACCGACCCGTCGGTCGCCGCGTTCCGTGAGTGGGGAGCCGCCATCACCGCCCGCGTCGCGTCGTCGTCCTTGGGCGTCACAGCCGTCCAGGAGGCGCGGCTCACCTCCGCCGCGTCGCTCGAGTCGATGCTCGGTCGCGTCCGTGCCGCGGGCGCCGCGTGGGGCGCGTGGTCGGGAGCAGCCCGTGGCGCGGTCCTCCACGCCGTCGGCGACGCGCTCGAGGCGAACCGCGCGGCCCTCGTCGAGGTCATGGCCTCCGAGACCGGCAAGACCATCGACCAGGCCGACCCCGAGGTGTCCGAGGCGATCGACTTCGCGCACTTCTACGGAGAGCTCGCGGCGCAGCTCGACGAGGTCGACGGCGCGACGTTCACACCGGCGGCCCTGACCCTCGTCGCCCCGCCGTGGAACTTTCCCGTCGCGATCCCCGCCGGGTCCACCCTCGCCGCGCTCGCCGCCGGGTCCGCCGTGGTCCTCAAGCCCGCGCCGCCCGCCGAGCGCAGCGGGGCCGTCCTCGCCTCGATCATCGAGACGGCCCTCGACGCGACGGGAGCGCCGGCCGACGTGCTCGCGTTCGTGCAGGTCGCGGAGGACGAGCTCGGGCAGCAGCTCGTCGCGTCGCCGCTCGTCGACCGGGTGATCCTCACCGGCGCGTACGAGACCGCCGAGCTCTTCCGGTCGTTCCGACCCGACCTGCCCCTGCTCGCCGAGACCTCGGGCAAGAACGCCATCATCGTCACGCCGTCGGCCGACCTCGACCTCGCCGTCAAGGACGTCGTGGCCTCGGCCTTCGGGCACGCCGGGCAGAAGTGCTCGGCGGCGTCGCTCGTCGTGCTCGTCGGCTCCGTCGCCAGATCACGCCGGTTCCGGTCGCAGCTCGTCGACGCGGTGTCCTCGCTCACGGTCGGGTACCCGAGCGACCCGACGACGCAGATGGGACCGGTGATCGAGCCCGCCGCCGGCAAGCTCCTCGACGGCCTGACGACGCTCGGCGCGGGGGAGTCGTGGGCCGTGCAGCCCGCCGCGCTCGACGACTCCGGCAAGCTCTGGAGCCCCGGTGTCCGCGAGGGCGTCCGGCGTGGCTCGGCGTTCCACCGGACGGAGTACTTCGGTCCGGTCCTCGGCATCATGACCGCTTCGACGCTGGACGAGGCGATCACGATCGTGAACGAGGTGGACTACGGCCTCACCTCGGGCCTGCACTCGCTCGACACCGCGGAGATCGGCACGTGGCTGTCGACGATCGAGGCCGGCAACCTCTACGTCAACCGCGGGATCACGGGCGCGATCGTCCGCCGGCAGCCGTTCGGCGGGTGGAAGAAGTCGGCCGTCGGCGCGGGGACGAAGGCGGGCGGGCTGAACTACCTGCTCGGGCTGGGGTCGTGGGCGCCGGCCGAGTCGTCGGTCGGTGCCGGTGCGACGGTTTCGGCTCCGGTGTCGGCGTTCGTCCGCGCTTCCGGCGTCTCGTCGCCGTCGCTCGACCGTGCCGTCGCCTCGGACGAGCAGGCCTGGACGTCCCTGTTCGGCACGGCCACCGACGTGTCGGCGCTGACCGCGGAGCGGAACATCGCCCGGTACCTGGCGTACCCGGGAGTGCGGGTGCGCCTGGCGTCTTCGGGTGAGGACGCCGTCGTCGAGCTCGTCCGGGTGGTCGCCGCGTCGCTGCGTGCCGGGACGACGATCGATGTCTCCACCGTGTCGTCACTGCCGTCCGCCGTCGTGTCCGCGGTCCGGGCGCTGCCCAACGTCCGGTCGCTCACGCAGTCGCAGTCGGACGCCGCGTTCGCCTCGGCGGTCCGGAGTGGTCCGTCCGGGCGGGTGCGGCTCATCGGCGGCGACACGTCCGCCCTGTACACGGCGATCGGCGGTCGTCCCGACGTCGCGGTGTACGGCGAGCCGGTGACCGAGGCCGGGCGGCTCGAGGTGCTCCCGTTCCTCCGGGAGCAGGCGGTGTCGATCACGGCGCACCGCTTCGGCACGCCGAACCACCTCACGGACGCGCTGATCTAGCCCGCGCCGGCCCGGGCTGTCCGGTCGCCGCACGGCCGCGGGTGATGATCAGGGGTGCGGAGTTTCGTCGAGGAACACACCCCGACGCACCCGAGGAGCACCACCATGACCGAACCGTTCGCCCGACCCAGCGCGCTGGCCCACGTCCGCGTGACCGTGACCGACATCCACCGCAGCAAGGCGTTCTACCAGCAGCTGCTCGGGACCGACCCGGCCATCGACTTCAGCGACCAGATCGACGAGCCGGGGATCCGTGAGGACCGTGCGCGCTTCTACGGCGGCAGCGTCTTCCGGCTCGGCGACCAGGTGTTCGGACTCCGACCGGTCGCACCGGCCGGTCAGCGCTTCGACCCGGACACGGTGGGGCTCGACCACGTGAGTTTCGTGGTCGGCTCGGTCGACGAGCTGCACCAGGCGGCGGAGCGACTCGACGCCGCTGGTATCGAGCACGGTGCGGTGACCGACCTCGGCGACGCCGGCATGGTGATCCTGTCGGTGCAGGACCCCGACGACATCAACCTCGAGCTGGCGGCGCTGCGGGGCTGACGAGGTCAGTCGGAGACGGCGGGCGCTGCGGTCATCGTCTCGGTGACGAGGGCACGCAGCGACGCCGGCAGGGGGATCGGGCGCCGGGCACCCTCGCGGTCGATGATGACGTGCGCGAACTCGCCCGTCGCCAGGAGCGCCCCGTCGGACTGCCGGAACAGCCCGAACTCCCACGACAGACTCGTGGTGCCGAGGTGCTTCGACCGCATCCCGACCTCGATGACGTCGGGCCACACCGCGGACTCGACGAACCGGCAGCTCGACGACACCAGGACGGCGATCCACTCCGACGAGAACGGGTCGAGATCGGCCTCCTCGCGGAACCAGTACGTCGCGGCGTTGTCCATCGCGGAGTAGTAGATCGTGTTGTTCACGTGGCCGAACATGTCGTTGTCGTTCCACCGGGTGGGGTAGAGGCGTCGGAACGGGTATTCGTCGATGGTCATCGGACTCCAGTCGTGCGGGTGGTGGGCGTGGGGCTGGTCGTGGGGCGCAGCACGTACTCGAACGTCGCCCGTGCGCGGACGGGGTCCGGCGTCTGGCCGGAGATGAGGTCCGCGTAGGTGAAGGACTCGGAGATCCGGACGAGCAGCCGGGCCAGCTCCTCCGAGGACAGCGGGGCGGGGTCGAAGTCGCCGGCGGTCCGTTCCTCGTCGACGAGCGCCGTGACCCGACCGACGAAGCGGCTCTGCACGTCGCTCTCGGTCGTCGTCAGGAGGCGGAGCGCCCGCGCGGGCTCACGGGTGAGGAACGCCCGGAAGTAGGGCGCCTCGATCAGGTCCGCCGTGAAGCGGTCGAGCACGTCGACGATCCGCGCCGCTCCGGACGGGGCAGCCGCGGCGGCAGCCGCGTCGAGCGTCGGGACGGCGAGTGACCAGAGGACCTCGGACAGCAGCCGGTCCCGGTTGCCCACCCACCGGAACAGCGACGTGCGGTCCACGCCGAGCGTGCTGGCGAGGGTGCCCATGTCGATCCGTGAGCCGCCGATGAAGGTGTGGCGCGCCTCCCGGAAGGCGCGGAGCGCTGAATCCGATGTGTACACGCCGTCCTCCCTTGCAACGTTTTCGAGAATGATGCACGATCAACACTATGTCAACGACGGCATCTCCCACCGCGCTCCTCGAGTCCGACTTCTACCGTTTCCAGGAGGGGCTCACCGACCAGGAGCGCGAGTCCCTCGGACGGTTGCGTGCGTACCTCGAGGCCGAGGTGCGTCCCATCGCGGACGAGTACTGGGCCCGCGCCGAGTTCCCGATGCAGGTGATCAAGCCGCTGTCCGAGCTCGGCATGTACGGCGCCGGCGTCCCGCTCGTCCGGCACTTCGAGAACTCCGCCGTCTACCGCGGATGGGCCGCGCTCGAGCTCGGGCGCATCGACGCCAGCGTGGCGACCTTCATCGGTGTGCAGTCCGGGCTCGCGATGAACTCGATCGCGGTGGCGGGGAGCGACGAGCAGCAGCGCGAGTGGCTGCCGCGGATGGCCTCGGGCGAGCTCGTCGGGGCGTTCGGGCTGACCGAACCGCTGTCCGGCAGCGACTCCGCACGCGGGCTCCGGACGACCGCTCGGCGGGACGGCGACACCTGGGTCCTCGACGGTGAGAAGCGCTGGATCGGCAACGCCACCTTCGCGGACGTCGTCGTCATCTGGGCGAAGGACGTCGCCGACGGGCAGGTCAAGGGCTTCCTCGTCACCACGGACACACCGGGCTTCTCGGCGAAGAAGATCGAGGACAAGATCGCCCTCCGCGGGGTGCAGAACGCCGACATCGTGATGGCCGGGGTGCGGGTGCCGGAGTCGCGCCGACTCCAGCGCGCCGACTCGTTCCGGGCGACCGCCGAGGTGCTCCGCCTGACCCGGACCGAGGTCGCGTGGCAGGCCGTCGGCATCGCGGTCGGGGCGTACGAGGCAGCGCTCGACTACGCCCGCAACCGGGTCCAGTTCGGCAAGCCGATCGCGGCGCACCAGCTCGTGCAGGACCTCCTCGTGAAGTCGCTCGCGAACATCACGGCGTCGATCGCCCTGTGCACGCAGGCCTCGGCGATGCAGGACGCCGGGACCGGGGGCGACGAGCACTCGGCGATGGCGAAGGCGTTCGCGACGGCGAAGATGCGCGAGACCGTGGGGTGGTGCCGCGAGGTGCAGGGCGGCAACGGGATCGTGCTCGACAAGGGGGTCGCGCGCTTCTTCGCCGACTCCGAGGCGATCTACTCGTACGAGGGCACGCGCGAGGTGAACACGCTCATCGTCGGGCGGGCGATCACGGGGCAGGCCGCGTTCGTGTGAGGCCGCGGGGCCGCGGCGCGGCGGCCGGGCGGGGCCGGCGCCGGGCGCCGGGCGGGGCCGGGCCGGGTCTCGCGGCCCGGCGAGGGCGCGGGCGCGGCTGCGGGCGTGCGACACCGCACGCGTCGATCGACCGGTGCGGTGTCGCGGACGGGCCGCCGCGGTCCGTGCGTGTGCACCGTGCGACATCGCGCGCGTCGATCGACACGTGCGACGTCGGAGAGCGCGTGCGACCGCCCGACGGCCGGGCCGCGCCGCCCGCGCCCGCGCTACCCCAGCAGCTCCGGCCGCTCCCACTCCTCGCCGAGCACGTGCTGCGCCAGGAACGCGAACACCGTCTCGTACCAGACCACGGCGTGCTGCGGCTTCAGGACCCAGTGGTTCTCGTCCGGGAAGTACAGGAACCGGTGCGGCATCGACCCGTCCTCCGCCGCGTGGTGTTCGGCGAGCTCGGACCACAGTCGCAGCCCCTCGCCGATCGGCACCCGGTAGTCCTTGTCGCCGTGGATGACGAGTACCGGTGACGTGATGTCCGCGACGAACCGGTGCGGGTCGTTCTCGTCGAGGCCGGCCTGGTCGAAGATCGACTGCCAGTACTGCGACATGTCCGTCGTGCCGTTGAACTGGTCGAGCGCCCACAGGCTGGCGTGCGTGACGACGGCCCGGAACCGGTCGGTGTGGCCGGCGACCCAGTTCGCCATGTACCCGCCGAACGAGCCGCCCATCGCAGCGGTCCGGGTCTCGTCGATGTCGTCCCGCGCGACGACCGCGTCGGTGATCGCCATGAGGTCGGTGTACGGCGCCTGTCCCCACGCGTTCCACCCGCGGTTGATGAAGTCGAGGCCGTAGCCCGTCGACAGCGCGGGGTCGGGCAGGAGCACGGCGTACCCGCGGGCGGCGGCGAGCTGCGGGTTCCACCGCCACGACCACTGGTTCCACGAGTTGAGCGGCCCGCCGTGGATCCAGAGCAGCAGCGGGTGCGGCCCGTCGCCGGCCTCGGACGAGGGCAGGACGAGCCAGCCCCGCACGCGGGAGCCGTCGGCAGCCGTGGTCTCCACTTCCTCCAGCCGGCCGGGGACGTCGGGGAGCGCAGCGGGCGTCGCGAGCGGGGTCACCGCCCCGTCGCTCGCGATCTGCACGGGGTGCAGCGGGGCCGCCCAGGAGGCACGGAGCGCCACCACGACGCCCGTCGCTTCCGCCACGCGCAGGCTCGAGTACGCCCAGTCGTCGTCGGTCAGCTGCTCGACGGCGCCGCCGTCGAGGGGGATGCGGAAGACCGGCGCTCGGCCGTCCTGGTCGGCCGTCGCCAGGAGCGCACCGTCGCCGTGTTCGAAGACGAGCTCGTTCGGCCAGCGGTCCCAGTCGGTGGCGATGCGCCGGGCCCCGGACACCGTGGTGCCGTCGAGCGTGGCGACCCAGACCTCCTGCGGCGTCGCACCCTGCGGCGTGAAGCGCGCCGTCCGGACCCACGCGAGCGTCCGGCCGTCGTGGCTGAGGGTGGGCACCTCGTGGTCGACGGCGTCGTCGTCGAACAGCACCGTGCTCTGGCCGGTGGCGACGTCGAAGGCGACGATGGTCGAGCGCGAACCACGCGCCTCCTGGACGGCGACGGTCGCGACGACCACCGAGCCGTCGGGGGTGACCACCCCGTCGACGTGTTCGAGGGAGCGCGCCGGCGCCGGCGTGAGGTCGACGGGCGCGGGGAGGTGCGGCGGGTACGCCGGCTTCGTGTCGCCGTCGGGGCCGTCGTCGGACAGTGCCGGGGTGGTGTCGGCCTCGCGCAGCGTGCCGAGGTCGAGCGCCAGCACGTGCGTCTCGTCGGGGCCGAGGTCGTGGTCCCAGAAGCGGACCGGGTAGGTCTCGTGCAGGATCGCGGCGACCCCGCGGTCCTTCCGACGACCCCGGAGTTCGGCGTCGGCAGCGACGACACCGGTCCGGTCGCTGCCGGCTCCGGGGAGCAGGCCCGCGGTGACCGCGACGGTGTCGGCGGCGGACGCGACCCCGAGGACGCCTCCGACGCCGCCGGCCAGCCGCGTGACCGGGCGGGCTTCGCCACCGCCGGCGGGCAGGACCCAGAGCTGCGGGGCGTCCGTGTCCTTGTCGCCCTCGCCGTCGGGACGACCGGACACGAACAGCAGGTCGCCGCTCCGGGTGAAGGAGACCTCGCCCTCGCCCTTGGCGGATCGGGTGAGCCGGACGGGCGTGCCCGCACCTGCGGCGTCCGCGGCCGACGGCCCGGGCACCGCCCAGATCGACCGGCGGTACCCGGTGCGTTCCGCGTTCAGCACGCTGACCGTGAGCGCGACCCGGGAGCCGTTCGGGCTCACCGCGATCCCGTCGACTCGGGGGAGGGCGGTGTACTGGTCCAGGTCGGAGAACGGCGTCGTCATGCCCCCACGCTATCGGCGCGGTCCACGCTCACGCCCAGAACGCCGCGATGCCGTCCGACAGCGCCGACCCCTGCGCGTGACCGGCTTCGGCCGACGGTCCCTGCGTCGCCAGCGACAGCGAGTTCGTGCCGAACGCCTGCTGCGCGGTGCTGTCCGCCACGACGACCTCGACGGAGCTGCCCCCGGCGCGGAGCCCCTCCACCGCGACGTCGAGCCACGGCCCGAGCGGTGACGGACCCTCGGGTCCGCAGGCGACGACGAGGACGCGTTCGTACCCGGCGGCGATGTCCGCGTTCGTCGCGGAGCGGAGCCCGCCGTCCATGTACGGCCGACCCTCGAGCGTGACGGGCGACCAGACGAGCGGTACCGAGCAGCTCGAGGCGACGGCGCGGGGGAGCGGGATGCCGTCGGCGGCGGTCAGCACCCGGAACGTGCCGTCGGTGGCGTCGATGGTGGTGAGGGCCAGCGGCTTCGCGGGCCACTCGACGGACGGCAGCGTCTCGGTGAAGGTCGCGACGCGCTCGTCGTCCGTCTGCCCCGTGGTGACCTGCTGCGCCGCGTGGCCCAGGCGGGCGCGGGCGTCCTGCTCCGAGGTCGCGCCCTCGAGTGCGGCGCCGAGCCGCGCCTGGAAGTCCTCGGCGTCGATCGCGACGGGCTCCTCGTACGTGGTGGGGACGGGGGCGTGCTGCTGCTCGTACGCCTGCTGCACCCCGCCGGACCGGACGAACGTGCCGACGACACTGCCGGCGCTGGTGCCGACGACGAGGTCGGCGGCGTCGAGGTCGACCCCGGCTTCCTGGAGCGCGGTCAGCACCCCGAGTTCCCACGCGATGCCGGCGACGCCGCCACCTCCGAGGACGAGTGCTCTGGTTCCGGGGGCGGGCGTCGAGACGTCGGTCATGGGACCTGCTTACCAGGCTGCGGTGACGCGGTGGTCGCGACACGTGTCGGACGGGAGGCGCGGTGCGGGCCCGCACCGCGCCTCCCGTCCGACAGGTGGGGACGTTCCGGGCCTGCTCAGGCCGCGCCGTGGCTGGCGCGGCTCCGCCGCGAGAGCGAGTCGATGATGACGGCGAGGAGGAGGACCGCGCCGGTGATCATGTAGCGGATCGAGGAGTCCAGGCTGAGCAGGGTCAACCCGTTCGAGATCGACTGGATGACGATGATCCCGAGCAGTGCCGACCACGCGCTGCCCCGACCGCCGAACAGGCTCGTCCCGCCGATCACGGCCGCGGCGATGGCGTTGAGGTTCGTGTCGCCGGCGCCCGAGGACAGGCTCGCCGAGTTGAGCCGGGCGGCCGCGAGGATGCCGCCGATCGTGGCGAACAGCGAGGTGAGCACGAAGACCGAGATGTAGATCCGGTTCACCCTGATGCCGGAGCGGCGTGCGGCCTCGACGTTGCCGCCGACCGCGAACACCGAGCGCCCCCAGCGGGTGCGCTTCAGCAGGAAGTTCATCAGGACGACGAGCACGACGAAGAACACGAACGAGGTGCCGGTCCCGAAGTCGCGGGACAGGTACCAGACCATCACGCCGAGACCGATGAAGAGGGCGACGGACTTCGCGATCGTGAGGGACATCGCGCCGGTGGACAGGCCGGCCTTGCGGCGTCGGGCAGCTCGACGGACCTCCGTGAAGAAGAGTCCTCCGGCGGCGATGGCGGCGAGCAGGTACGCGAGCCACGGTGGCAGGTACGACGCCGAGGCGAACTGCACGATCAGGGACGAGTACGGCAGGTTGATCGAACCGTTCGGGCCGAGGATGAGCAGCTGGAGGCCGAGGAACCCGAGGAGCCCGGCGAGCGTGATGACGAAGCTCGGGACACCGAAGCGGGTGAACAGCAGCCCGTACAGCAGGCCGGCGGCGGCGCCGACGGCCAGGGCGACGACGAGCACGAGCCAGAGCGGCCAGCCGAGTGTGGTGAGCCCCTGGCCGAGGATCGCCGCCGCCAGGCCGCTGACGCTGCCGACGGACAGGTCGATCTCGCCGAGCAGCAGCACCAGCACGATGCCGATCGCGATGGTGCCGACGGCCGCGCACTGGAGGGCGAGGTTGACGAGGTTGCCCGGGGAGAGGAAGTCGGGGGAGAGCGCCTGGAACACCGCCCAGATGACGATGAGCCCGACCACGACCGGCAGCGAGCCGATGTCGCCGCCGCGGACCCGGCGGACGAACGCCTTCGCGGCGCCGCCGATCCCCTGGTCGCGCAGAAGGCGCTCGTCCTGCAGGTCGGCGGCCGAGGGGGTCGGCGTCGCCGCGGTGAGGGTCTCGTCGGTCTTGCTCATGCGGAGGTCTCCTGCTCGGTCCGGGCGGCCGCGCGTCGCGTGACGGCGTTGTCGGTGGCACCGGTGATCGCTGCGATGATCTCCTCGTAGGAGACGTCGTCGATCCGGAACGTGCCGTTGTTGCGGCCGAGACGGAGGACCGCGACCCGGTCCGCCACCGCCTGCACGTCCGCGAGGTTGTGGCTGATGAGGATGACGCCGAGGCCGCGCTCGCGGAGGCGCTCGACGAGGTTGAGCACCTCGGCGGTCTGCGCGACACCGAGGGCGGCCGTCGGTTCGTCGAGGATGACGACCTGCGGGTCGCCGATGAGCGATCGGGCGATCGCGACGGTCTGCCGCTGGCCGCCGGACAGCGAGGCGATCGGGATGCGCACGGACGGGATGCGTGCTGCGAGCTGCTGCAGGAGCTCCCACGAGCGGCGCTCCATCTCCTCTTCGTCGAGGAGCGGGTGCGCGATCTCGCGTCCGAGGAAGAGGTTCGACACCACGTCGAGGTTGTCGGCGAGGGCGAGGTCCTGGAAGACGGTGGCGATGCCGAGCGACTGCGCAGCCGCGGGGTTCGGGACGCTGACCTCGTCGCCGTTGAAGGTGATCGTGCCGCCGTCCGGCGTGTAGACCCCGGCGAGGATCTTCACGAACGTCGACTTGCCGGCGCCGTTGTCGCCGACGATCGCGACCACCTCGCCCGGGTACACGTCGAAGTCGATCTCGCTGAGGGCCTGGACGGCGCCGAACCGCTTGGTGATCCCACGGAGGGACATCACCGGGTCGGCGGTGGGGTGTGCTGCTGGTGACTCGTTGCTCACGGGTGTCGTGCTCACGGGTGTCGTCCTCCACGAAGGTGGTGCCCGCCCGGTCCGTGTCGGACCGGGCGGGCGTCGTTGTCGGGGCGTGCTGGCCTGGGACCTACTTGACGCCCGCGGCGTCACATGCGGACGCGTACTGCGTGGTGCAGATCTGCGTCACCTTGTAGAGCCCGTCCTTGACCACCGTCGACTCGACGTTCTTCGTGGTCACGGCCACCGGTTCGAGCAGCGTCGACTGGACGCTGTCGCCCTTGGCGGTCTTGACCGTCGTGTCGCCCTTCGGTGACTTGCCCTTCGCGAACTGGATCGCGAGGTCGGCAGCCTTCGAGGCCTCCGGCTTGAAGGCCTTGTAGACCGTCATGTACTGCTCTCCCGCGAGGATCCGCTGGATGCCGGCGAGGGAGGCGTCCTGCCCGGTGACCGGGGGCAGCGTCTTCACGCCGGCCGACTTCAGCGCCGCGATCACGCCACCACCGGTGTCGTCGTTCGCCGCGTAGACGCCCGTGATCTTGTCCGCACCGAGCTTGCTGATCTGTCCGGCGGCCCAGTCCTGCGCCTTGGCGGGGTCCCATCCGGGTGTGTCGTACTCGGCGAGCACCTTGTAGCCGCTCGAGTCGATGACCGAGTGCGCGCCCTTCTTGAACTGCGACGCGTTGTTGTCGGTCGGGGAGCCGTTCACCATGATGATCCCGGAGCCCGACGGCACGTCCTTCGCCTTCAGGGCGTCGACGAGCGCCTGGCCCTGGAGCTCGCCCACCTTCTCGTTGTCGAAGGAGATGTAGTAGCTGAGGTCCGGGCTGTCGATGAGCCGGTCGTAGGAGATGACCGGCACCTTCTTCGCCTTGGCCTGCTGCACGATGGAGGCCGCTGCCTCACCGTCGAACGGGTCGAGGACGAGGACCTTGACGCCCTGCGTGAGCATGGACTGGGCCTGCTGCAGCTGCTTCGACGCGTCGCCGTCGGCGTTCGCGTAGATGACGGAGCAGCCGCTGCACTGCTTCTTCACCTCGGCGGTGAAGAGCGGACGGTCGGCGCTGGCGTAGCGAGCGGTGACGGAGTCGGGGAGGAGCAGACCGATCTTGGCCTTCGAGGCGTCGCCGCCGCCGGACCCGGTGCTCGCGTCGGAGCCGTTGGAACACCCCGCCAGGGTGGTGATCGCGAGCAGCAGGGCGCCGACGCCCAGCATGGCTCGTGTGGTGGATTTCTTCATTGAAACGTCCTCCAACAGGTGGACCGCCCACGGTGGCGGTGACCCGAGTGTGCCAGCGGGCGTTCTTGGCTGCAAGAGTTGAACGCAAGGGTCGCGCTCCGTGACGAGATCGTTATCTGCGGGACCTGTCTCAGCGCGGCCGGGTGACGTCGACCGCCTCGATCGCGAGCGCCAGTGCACCCGTCACCGCCGCCTTCTCGCCGAGCTGTCCCTGCACCACGTCCGGGGTGCCGTCGGCGTCGACGATGAGCATCGACTCGAGGGCGTGCCGCATCGGACCGAGCAGGAGCTCCCCGGCGCGAGCGAACTCCCCGGTGACCACGACGCGCTCCGGGTCCAGCACGTTGCAGAGCCCGACCGCCGCCGTGCCGATCGCGTGCCCGGCGTCCGCCACGGCGCGGATGCAGACCTGGTCGCCGCCCATCGCGCGGAGGATGAGGTCCGCCAGCTTCAGGGTGCCGACCTCGTCGCGGATGCCCTCGAGCACGGCCGGGGCACCCGCCACGGCCTCGAGGCAGCCACGGTTCCCGCAGCGGCAGATCGGCCCGTGCGGCGCGACGGGGGTGTGCCCGAACTCGCCGGCGACGCCGTGGTGCCCGCGGAACAGCCGACCGTCGAGCACGAGCCCGGCGCCGATGCCGTTGCCGACGTCGAGCGTGACGACGGTGTCCCGGCCCCGCGCGGCGCCGCTGCGGTGCTCGGCCAGGGCGGCCAGGTTGGCGGAGTTGTCCACCTGCACGGGCTTGTCCGTGCGGCGCGCGAGCGACTGCCCGAGCGGGATGCCGTCCCACCCGCGGAGGATGCCGCCGCGCGCCGTCATCCCGGTGCGCCGGTCGATCGGTGCCGCGATCGCCAGTCCGATCGAGAGCACCTCGTCCATCGTCGACTCGATCGACTCGACCATGTCCATGATCAGCAGCGCCGTCTTGTCGAGCTCGGCGTCGGCCCGGTGGTCGCGCGCGAGGGGCATGTGCCGCTCGGCCAGGACGGTGCCGCCCAGGTCGGACAGCGCCAAGCGGAGGTGCCGGGGCGAGACGTGCACGCCCGCGACGAGGCCGAGCCCGTGCGGCAGGGTCACGCGGAGCGCTCGACGGCCGCTCGAGGTGCTCGGCGTGGCGTGCAGGGCGCCGGTCGCGACGAGCTCCTTGACGATGTTCGAGACGGTCGCGGGGGAGAGGCCGGTCACGCCGGCGAGTTCGACCTGGGTCAGGCCGCCGTGCCGCTTGACCGCGCTGACGACGCGACCCCGGTTGGCTTCACGCAGTGAAGCTTGGTTCCCCGGACTGCGGCGCGGCTCTGACACGGGGACAGCGTAACCGGCGGCTCGAGAACGCGAGTCGGGACGCGACTGGAGGCGCGTGGCGGCGGTGCCACGCGCCTCCAGTGGCGGAGGTGGGTGCGTCTCGGTCAGACGCCCGCCGTCGACCGGATCCAGCTGGCGCTCTGCGCGAGCACCGCGTAGTTCGACCCGGCGTGCGTGTTCGCGGCCGGGTCGGCCACGTCACCGGTCGAGCAGACGCCGACCACCTTGCCGTTCACGAGCAGGGGGCCGCCCGAGTCGCCGTGGTTCGAGGCGCCGGAGACGCCCGTGACGTGCTGCGCGCGACCGCCGTACGCGTCCGTCGTCGTGCCCGTCAGGTTCACGCTCGCCTGGTAGAGCCCGGTGGTCGGGACGCTGTTCGCCCGGTTGCCGTAGCCCATGATCGTGCCGGTGCCGGAGGACTTCGTCGCGTACGCGAGGTCGAGCGGGGCGTACGAAGCGAGCGACTTCGCGGTGCGGAGGTGCACGAGCGCGATGTCACCGGTCGGCGCCGAGTAGAGGCGGTCCGCGGCGGTCGCGGTGCCCCGGTTCGTCGTGCTGTTCGAGTGGTACACGTTCATCGCGGTCGTCCCGTCGACGCAGTGCTTCGCGGTGAGGACCCACGAGGCGTTCAGCTGCTCGCCCGTGCACCCGTAGGTGTCGGTGCCGCCCTGCTGGAAGATCAGCTGGACCTCCCACGGGGTGCTCGGGGCTTGCGTGCCGCCGATGACCTGTGGTGATGCGGTCGCGGCGTTGGCGGCCGTGGCGCCGAGCGATCCGCCGAGGAGGGCGAGGGCTGCCGTGGTGACGAGGGCGAGCCCCCGGTACTTCGTTCGCTGCTTCATGGGCCGATCGTGCTCGGCCCCCGTTCGGGGGTCAAGTCAGCGTTGCGGAGGACAACACCGTCACCCGGTCCGGCCTGTGGACAACTCCGGCGGCGTCGGTGGCAGGCCCTACCGTCGAGGGATGGGGCAGGAACGGGAACGACGCCGGACGCGTGCCGGACGGGTCGGTGCGGTGGTGTGGCCGATCGTGGTGACCGCTGCGCCCACCGCGGCGTTCCAGCTCCCGAACCTCGTCCAGTCGTCGGCGGTGCGGGCGTCGCTCGTCGTGTTCGGGCTCGTCGTCCTCGTCGGCGCGGTGCTCGTGCAGGTGGTGCGCGCCCGCCGAGCCGAGGCGTCTCGGACCGCTGCGGAAGACGACTACGCGGCCGTCGAGCTCGAGCAGGGGACCGCGGTCCGGTACGCGTTCGGGCAGCTCGCCACCCGGCTCGTGCGGTTCACCGAACTCCGGCGACGTGACCGGCGGAGCGAACTGCCGGCGTTCGCGGACCGGGTCGCGGTGGCCCTCGCCTTCTACCTGCTCCCCAAGGTCCCCGACGTCCGCGCCAACGTGTACCAGCTCTCGGCGGACCTCAACGCCCTCGAACCGATCGGGCACGGCGGGGCGGGTGACACCGCCGGGGTGTTCCGCGCGGGCACGCCGTACGGGGACCGCAACCTCGAGTGGGTGCTCGTCGGCGGTGCACCCCGGATCGTCGGCGACCGTGCGGCGGACGTCGACGTCGACGAGGACCTGCCGGACTTCGAGCCCCGGTACCGGTCGTACGTGTCCGTCGTCATCCGGTCGCACGAGTACTCGTTCGGCATGCTCACCGTCGACTCTCCGGCTGCCGATGCGTTCACCGATCTCGACGCGAAGAACGTCGCCGTGGTCGCGGCGTTCATGGCGGTGGCGTTCTCCCTCACGTACTCGTCCCCGGAACGGGACCGCGACCCTCGGAAAGGCCCGTGATGCTCACACGATTTGTCGGACGCTCGACGTACCATCCCCCCATGACCATCGTGACCCCCGAACCGAGGCCCTTCGGACGTTCACGGGTGTACACCCCGAACTGGACCGACGACACCACCGACGCCGACTACGAAGACCTCGAGGTCATCACGGCCAACATCGAACGGGAACGCGCAGCGGCGCGACGCCGGATCGAAGCTCGGATCGCCGCCCGGCTCGCTCGCTGACCAGGGCGTCGGGTACCGCGGGCGTCATCCGGCACTGACGTCGATGAGCACCTTGCCGACGGTGTCGCCCTCGACGGCGTCGTGCGCCGCGGCGGTGTCCTCGAGCGGGAACCGTACGAGCGGCAGGCCGGCGTCCTCACCGACCGGCAGCGCCCCGTCGCGCAGCGCTGCGGTGACGTCCTCGGCCGCGGCGGAGAGCGCTGCGTCCCCGATCGTGTAGAGCAGCAGGAACTGGTAGCGGGCGTTGATGCTCATGTTCGGCCGGATCGGCAGCACCGCGTCGTCGCCACCGTTGTTCGCGTAGATCGACACGACCCCGTGGTTGGCGAGCACGTCGGCGACGAGTGCGGCGTTGTGCGGGATCGACACCTCCACGACGATGTCGACGCCGTCCGGGGCGATCTCGCGGATGCGGGCGGCGGGGTCGTCGTCGCGGTAGTTGACGACGTGGTGCGCGCCGGCGGCGGTCGCGAGCGCGGCCTTCGCGTCGGAGCTGATCGTGCTGATCACCGTCGCACCGGCCCATCGAGCGAGCTGGATCGCGGCGTGCCCGACGGCTCCGGCGCCGCCGGCGACGAGGACGGTCTTGCCGCTGAGCGCCCCGGGGGCCAGCCGGGCGGGGCCGTCCTCGTGGGTCGTCAGTGCTCGGTGCGCGGTCATCGCGGGCACGCCGAGCGAGGCGCCGACGTCGAACGAGGTCCCGTCGGGCAGGGGAACGGCGCGGGCGGCGGGCACGACCGTGTACTCCTGTGCGGTGCCGGTCGGGCGACTGGCGGCGGACATGTAGAGCCAGACGTGGTCGCCGGGGTGCAGTCCCTCGACGCCGTCGCCGACCGCGTCCACCACTCCGGCGCCGTCCTGGTTCGGGGTGATCTCGGGGAAGGGCAGGCCGTCGCCGTAGGTGCCGCCCTGCCGGGCCTTCCAGTCGGTCGGGTTGACGCCGGAGACGACGACACGGACGCGGACCTCGCCGGGGCCGGGGTCGGTCACCTCCCGCTCGACGAGGTCGAGGACGCTGCTGTCACCGGGCTTCGTGTAGACGACTGATCGCATGCCTCCAGGCAACCACGCGGTGCCGGTCCGGATTCCGGGCGACGCCCAGCGACCGCGCTCCGGGCCGCGTTCAGCGACCGCGCGCGTCGTACTCGTCGCGGGACACCGCGACGTCGTCCATGTGCGAGGTCGCCCAGTCCTCGAGCGGCTCGAGGACCGCGCGCAGGGAACGGCCGCGGTCGGTCAGCTCGTACTCGACGTGCGGCGGGATCTCGGGGTAGACGGTGCGGGTGACGAGTCCGTCGCGCTCGAGCGCCCGCAGCGTCTGCGTGAGCATCTTCTGCGAGACGCCCTGCACGCGCGTCGCGATCGCCGAGTACCGCGCGGGTCCGGCGGCGAGCGTGCCGATCGTGAGGACGCTCCACCGGTCGCCGATCCGGTCGAGCAGCTGGCGGGAGGGGCACTCCGCGCCGTAGGGGCTGTACTCGAGCGCTGTCATGACGACCTCCGTTACGCACTCTCAGGTGCCTACTTACTGAAAGAGAGTAACGCTTGTACGGTGAGTGTCAACGCTCCACGAAAGGAACACCCATGACCAACATCGTCGTCTTCGGTGGCACCGGCTACGCCGGCTCCGCCATCACCCGCGAAGCCCTCTCCCGCGGCATCGCCGTCACCGCCGTCGCCCGCGACACCTCCAAGCTCGACGCAGCCGAGGGCCTGACCCTGGCGCAGGGCGACGCGCTCGACGCCGACTTCGTCACCGAGGTCACGAAGGGCGCCGACGTCATCGTCATCGCCCTGCACGCGGTGCAGGCCGACGGCAGCGAGCTCAAGGACCGGTTCCAGCACTTCGTCGACGCCGCAGCGGCAGCCGGCGCCCGACTCGGCATCGTCGGTGGTGCGGGTTCGCTGCTCGTCGCCGACGGTGGCCCGGCGCTGTTCGACACCGCCGAGTTCCCGGACGCGTTCAAGGGCGAGGCGAAGAGCCACGCGCAGGTCCTCGAGGGGCTCCGCGCGAGCGACACCGAGGTCGACTGGTTCTACGTGAGCCCGGCTGCGGCCTTCGGTGGCTACAACCCCGGCGAGCGTCGCGGCACCTACCGCACCACCGACGAGGTGCTGCTCACCGACGCCGACGGCAACTCGGACATCTCCGGCGAGGACTTCGCGCTCGCGTTCGTCGACGAGATCGCCTCGCCGGCGCACCACCGCGCGCGCTTCGGCGTCGCGTACTGAGCTGCGCCCGGCACGGACGGGAGGCGCGGTGCGGGCCCGCACCGCGCCTCCCGTCCGCCTGCGGTGCGTCCCCCGGCCGGAACCAGGTTCCGGGGGACGGCGGCCGCGCCGCGCGCGGCGCCGCGGCGCGCGCCGCGTCAGCGGTGCCCGACGATCGACGGCACGGGCATGTGGTGCCGCATCCGCACCGCGACGTGCAGGCCACCCCGGCGCGCGAGCACCATGCCGACGACGGCCGCCGCGGCCGCGGGCACCCCGCCGGCGACGACCATGCCGACGTGTGCGCCGAAGTGGTCGACGATCTGCCCCATCAGCGGGCCGCCGATCGCCTGTCCGCCCAGCAGCACGAGGACGTAGAGCGACATCACCCGGCCCCGGATCGCCACGTTCGACGACAGCTGCACGAGTGAGTTCGACGCGGTCTGGAACAGCAGTTGCGACATCCCGACCGCGACCAGCGCCACGGTGAACGGCGCGATCACCGGGATCGACCCCGACACCACGAGCAGGACGCCCGTCCAGAACACCCCGCCGACGATGGTGCGGAGCCGCACGACCGCCCGTCGCGTGGAGAGCAGTGCGCCGACGAGGGCGCCGATCGCCACCGCGGAGTTGAACACGCCGTACCCGCCCGCGCCGACGTCGTACACCTGGGACGCGAAGGCGGAGAGCAGCACCGGCATCGTGAGGGCGAACACCGAGAAGAACGCGACGAGGACCACCGGCACGATGATCGTGGGTTTCCGGACGGCGTAGCGCAGGCCCTCGACGAGCTGTCCCTTGCTGCGCGGTGCCGGCGGGGTGCGGTGGAGCTCGGAGACGCGCAGGAACCCGAGCGTCACGACGACGGCGACGCAGGCGATCGCGTTGACGCCGAACGACCACCCCGCTCCGACCGCGACGAGCAGGGCGCCGGAGAGGGCCGGGCCGATCATGCCGCCGAGCTGGAACACCGACGAGTTCACACTGATGGCGTTCCGCAGGTGCTCGTGCCCGACGATCTCGGTGACGAACACCTGGCGCGCCGGGTTGTCGATCACGGTCACCAGCCCGACCACGAACGCGATCGCCCAGATGTGCCATGCCTGCACCACCGCGGCCAGGGTGAGCACGGCGAGGAGCGCCGAGAGGACCGCGAAGGACCCCTGGGTGATCATCATGAGCGCGCGCTTCGAGAACCGATCGACGATCACGCCGCCGAAGAGCCCGAACAGCAGCATCGGCGCGAACTGGCACGCCACGGTGATGCCGACCTGCGCCACGGACCCGGTCAACTGCAGGACGAGCCAGTCCTGGGCGATGCGCTGCATCCACCCCGCGGTCATGGCGACGAGGTTCGTGGCGGTGAAGAGCCGGAAGTTCGGCACCGACAGGGCGATCAGGGTGTGCCGCCACGGCGGTCGGGTGGCCTGGATCGGGAGCGGTTCGGTGGGCGGGGGGAGGGTCGTCGATGACGCGCTCACGGTGGGGGATCTCCGGACGTCGGCTGCGGAAGTGGTACCCCTACGAAACTAGGTGGTCGGGACCCATTCGATACCCCTATGGTGGCTATCACTCCATTGCGAAGTCGAATGGCCCGCTCCTACGAAGGGGACACCGTGCTCGATCCGGTCCTGCTGCAGACGTTCCTCGCGGTCGCCGAGACCGGCAGCTTCACCCAGGCCGGGTCGCGCCTCGGGATCAGCCAGCCGACGGTGTCCCAGCACGTGCGTCGGCTCGAGACGGCGGTCTCCCGGACCCTCGTCGCGCGGGACACCCGGGGCGTGGCGCTCACCGACAACGGGGACGCGATGGCCGGGTTCGCGCGGACGATCCTCGCGGCGCACGCCACCGCCGACGCGTACTTCTCCGGTGCGGCGACCCGGGGGCGGCTCCGGTTCGGGGCGGCCGACGACCTCGCGATCACCCAGCTGCCGCGGATCCTCCGGGACTTCCGGCGCCTGCACCCGCAGGTCAACCTCGAGCTCACGGTCAACCAGTCGTCGCCGCTGCTCCGCCGGGTGCACGCCGGCCAGCTCGACCTCGTGTTCATCAAGCAGACCGCGGGGGAGTCCGCCGAGGGCACCAGGGTCGCCACCGACCAGATGGTGTGGATGGCGCAGGACGGCATCGCGCTCGAACCCGGGGAGCCGGTGCCCCTCATCGCGTACCAGGCGCCGAGCATCAGCCGGCAGATGGCGATCGACGCGCTCGAGGCCGCTGGCCGCACCTGGCGGATCACCTGCAACACCCGCGACGTGAACGGGGTGCTCGCCGCGGTCCGGGCGGGGATCGGGGTCGCGGTGTTCCCGCACTCGCTCATCCCGGCGGACCTCGTGAAGGTGTCGCAACGCCTGTCGTTGCCCGACCTGCCGGCGGTCGACTACGTCCTCATCGCCAATCCGACGGTCCAGCGGGAGCCGATCGACGCCCTGACGAACGCGATCCTGTCGCGCGGGGTCGTCCGCGCGGTCTGACCCGGCGCGCCGGGACCCGACCCTGGACCCACCCGGACCTGGACCCGGACTCTGGACCTCGACCGAGCGCTACGGGGCGAGCGTCGGGGTCGCCCCCGAGCCGGTGACGTCGGGCAGCGTCACCCCGACGAGCGGCAGCACCGCCGAGGCCACAGCCCAGAGCAGCACGAGCGTTCCCACCCCGCCGAGCACGGCGCCGAGCAGCGCGATCGGCCGCTGCCACGTCGCGGCCGGGTTCCGCAGGATCACGACCGAGAGCGCCACCGCGAGCAGGCCGAGCACCAGCCCGACCCCGTGCACGGTCGCGGGAGCGAGGAACCACCAGGCAGCGAGTCCGAGCGTGCCGAGTCCGGCGATCGCTCCGAGGACGGCTCCCGGGGTCACGCCGACGAGCGCGCTGCGGCCGGCGTCGGCGTGGGCGTCGTCGTCGGCCTGGAGGCGCGCCGCGGCCCCGGCGGACGAACTCGCACCGGTGGTCGGTGCGGGTCCGGCCGCGGGTGCGGCGGACGCGGGTGCGGCGGGCGCAGGCGCGGCGGACGCGGGTGCGGCGGCCGCAGGCGCGGCGGACGCGTGCGCGGCGGGCGTCGGTGCGAGTGCGGCGTGCGCGGCGGATCCTTGCGGGTGCGCCACGGGAGCGATTTCCGGCACGGTGTGCGTCGGCGCGGCGATCACGGCGTCGAACGAGCGGGTCGGCGCGGCTGCCGGTCGCTGGTGCGCGAAGCGGGCGGGGGTCCGGTAGCCGATGGGGCCGGAGGGTTCCGGTTCGGCCCCCTCGACCACGACGTGCTCGAGGCCCGGGACCGAGAACCGGGGCTGCCCGACCACCGGGACCGCGGGGACGGCCGGGACGGCGGGGACGACCGGGACCGCGGGGACCGACCGGGCGGGTGCAGTGCGGGGGGCGACGTCGATCGGCGGGACCGGAGCCGGCGTGGCACCTGCCCGGTCGAACGGCAGGGTGTGCACCGCCGGGGACGTCGGGGCCGGCGGGAGGAGGTCCTCCTGCGGCGGGTAGTCGGGCACCACGACGGCACCGCCGACGAGGGGTGGTGCCGCCAGGGGTGCCGGGACCGTGCCGGCGGAGGCGACCGCCTCGGGGGCGGAGGCCGACACGGTGAGCGGGAACGACTCGGGGACGGGAGCCGGTGCGGCGGGGGCGGGTCGCGCCTCCAGGCCGGCGACCGCGCTCTCCGGAGGGGCGGTGACCCAGGCGGGGACGGCTCGACGCGGCCGGTCTTCGTCCGGCAGGCGGTGCGATGCCACTGCGGTGCTCCCTCCGTGTACTGATCCATCGTCAGTTGTATCGGCAACCGATGCCGTCGACGCAGCCCCAGTTCCGGGGTCGCCGGTACGGTCGACGCATGACCGGAACCGAACACCGCCCGCTCGGCCCCTCGGGGCTCGTCGTCTCCACCGTCGGCATCGGCTGCAACAACTTCGGCCGACCCGGCACGCAGACCGAGACCCAGGAGGGCACCGACGCCGTCGTCAACGCCGCCCTCGACGCCGGGGTCACCCTCTTCGACACGGCCGACGTGTACGGCGGACGTCCCGGGCTGTCCGAGGAACTCCTCGGGAAGTCCATCGCCGGCCGACGCGACGAGATCGTCCTCGCGACGAAGTTCGGCATGGACATGCGCGGCGCGAACGGTCCGGACTGGGGCGTCCGCGGCTCCCGCCGGTACGTGCGACTCGCCGTCGAGTCGTCGCTGAAGCGCCTCGGGACGGACTGGATCGACCTCTACCAGATGCACGGGCCGGACGACGTGACCTCGATCGAGGAGACGCTGTCCGTGCTCGACGACCTCGTCCGCGAGGGCAAGATCCGCTACATCGGGCACTCGAACTTCGCCGGGTGGCAGATCGCCGAGGCCGAGCTCACGGCGTCGATCGCCGGGACGACGGCGTTCGTGTCCGCGCAGAACGAGTACAGCCCGCTCGCCCGCGGCGTCGAGGACGAGGTGCTGCCGGCGGTCCGGGCGTACGCCCTCGGGTTCCTGCCGTACTTCCCGCTCTACAACGGGTTGCTCACCGGCAAGTACACGAAGTCGGGCGGCCCCGCGGACGGCCGTCTGACGAAGGCGAAGCCGCAGCTGCTCGAGAACGCACCGTGGGCGATCGTCGAGGAGTTCCAGCGGTTCTGCGACGACCGCGGCGTCACGATGCTGCAGGCGACCTTCGCGTGGTTGCTGGCGCAGCCTGGGCTGTCGAGCGTGATCGCGGGGGCGACGAAGCCGGAGCAGATCCGGCAGAACGCCGAGGCCGGCACGGCGTGGACGCCGTCCGAGGACGACCTCGCCGAGATGACGGTCATCTTCGACGGCGCCTGAGTGCGCCGGCCGGGCGCTGCGGGGCCGGGCCGGGCGCTGCGGGGCCGAGTCTCGGTGTGAGCGACGGTTCTCGTGCCCGCGGCCCCGAGGACTGTCGCCCAGCCCGAGTCTCGGGCCGGGCGTGCCCGGCCGCGTACCCGGCCGGACGCGCGGGCTACTGGTCGCGGTAGCGCTTCGCCTCGGCCAGCTTGGCGCGCAGCTCGTCGGCCGTGAACCGGGCGACGTACCCGGGGGTGTCCCGCTGGATGCGCCAGCCCTCGGCGAGCGGACCCGCGTCCACCACGTCGAACCCGAACTGGTCGATGAGGTCCGCCACCACGGCCTTCGCCGACTCGTCGTCACCGGCGACTACGAGCGCCCGACGGTCCGGGGTACCGGCGGGGGAGGCGTGGCCGGTGAGGTCCGCCGCGCCGATGTGGTTGAACGCCTTGACGACCCGGGCCCCGGGGAGGTGGTCCTGCAGCAGCTCGGCGGTCGTGGTCGTCTCGTCGTCGAGCGCCGCGATGTGCCCGTCGCGCTGCGGGTAGTAGTTGTTCGTGTCGATCACGACCTTGCCGACGAGGGGCTCGACCGGGATGGTCTCGATCGCGGCGAGCGGGGTCGTCACGACCACGATCTCGCCCGCAGCGGCCGCCTCGTCGCGGGTCGCCGCACGAGCCGCCCCGGGAGCGATGCCGTCGAGCTCGTCCACGAGCCCGGTCAGGGTCTCGGGACCGCGCGAGTTCGCGATCACCACCTGGTGGCCGTGCTGCACCGCGAGCCGTGCGAGCTGGGATCCGATGTTGCCTGCGCCGATGATTCCGATTGTCGTCATGGGGCCCGGCAACGCCGCGGTGCGCGCTCGGCATTCCCAGGCCGTCACCGGAGGTCACCGAGGGTGCATGATGGCGGCATGGACCACGAGTTCAGGAACGAACCGGAGCAGGGCCGCTACGCGATGTACGTCGGCGGCGAACTGGTGAGCGTCCTCGACCACCGGGAGAACGGCGACGCGATCGCCTTCCCGCACACCTACACGGTGCCGAAGCACCGCGGTCACGGCTACGCCGCCGAGCTCGTCGACTTCGCCGTCGCCGACGTCGAGGCGAACACCACGAAGCGCATCGTGCCGATGTGCTGGTTCGTCGGCAAGTGGTTCGACGAACACCCCGAGAAGGCAGACCTGCTCAGCCGCGGCGCTGCGGACTGAGCCGAACCGGAAGGCCGCACATGCCGACGATCACCCCGTTCCTCTGGTACGACGACCAGGCCGAGGAAGCCGCCGAGTACTACGTCGGCCTGTTCCCGGACAGCCGCATCGACAGCGTGAGCAAGACGCCGGACGGCAAGGCCCTCGTCGTGGAGTTCACGCTGCTCGGGCAGCCGTACCGGGCGATGAACGGCGGACCCGGGCACCCGCACTCCGATGCGGTCTCGTTCCAGGTCGACGTCGACACGCAGGACGAGCTCGACCGCATCTGGGACGCCCTCCTCGCCGACGGCGGCGAGCCGAGCCGGTGCGGGTGGCTGTTCGACCGCTGGGGTCTGGCGTGGCAGGTGACCCCGTCGATGATGGGCAAGCTCATGACCGGCTCGGGCGACCCCGAGGCGAACGCCCGCGTCTTCCAGGCCATGATGCAGATGGTCAAGCTCGACATCCCGGCGCTGCAGGCCGCGGCGGCGGGGCGTTGACACGCACGCGAACCGTACCCGCCGGTATGGTTGCGGGACCGTAGACCGCCGGCCGGCGCCGGCGCAGACAGGCTGGAGTGCCCGATGAGTGGATCGAGGCCCGACGTCCGCAACAGCGACATCGACCGCGCCTACACGGAACTCGCCCGGATCACCCGTCGAGCGAGCATCCGCGCCCGTGGTTCGGAGTCGATCCTGAGCGTCGTCGACCAGTCCCTCGTGGACTTCGTCGTGCAGCACCCGGGCTGCATGGCCATCGACATCGCCCGGTACCTGCGCCTCAACCGTTCGACGATCTCCCGGCAGCTGTCCGGGCTCCTCGCGGCCGGGCTGATCCGGACGACCGACGGCGGGACCGGCAACGCGAAGCCCCTCGTGGTCACGGATGCCGGTCGCGCGGCGCTCGAGCGCTCCGTGCAGCTGCACCGCGACGCCCTCGACGAGCGGCTCGCGAGCTGGTCGGACGACGACATCGCGCTGCTCGCCGGGCTCCTCGAGCGGCTCGGCGCGGCGGACGAGGCGGGGCTGCCGATGCCCGGGCGCAGCCCCTCGTGACGACGTCGTTCGTCCTGCTCTCCGACACGCACCTCCCGAAACGCGCGAAGGACCTGCCGGCGGGGCTGTGGGCGGACATCGACGCCGCCGATCTCGTGGTGCACGCCGGCGACTGGGTCGACCTCGCGACCCTCGACGCGATCAAGTCCAGGGCCAGCCGGTTCGAGGGCGTCCGCGGGAACAACGACGGCCCGGAGTTCGACGACCGGCTGCCCCTCGTGGCGCGCTTCGCCGTCGAGGACCTCCGCTTCGCCCTGGTGCACGAGACCGGCGCCTCGACGGGCCGCGAGCGTCGGATGGACGCCGAGTACCCGGACGTCGACGTCCTCGTCTTCGGGCACTCGCACATCCCGTGGGACACCGTGGCGCCGTCGGGCCTGCGGCTGCTCAACCCGGGTTCGCCGACCGATCGTCGCCGCCAGCCGGACCACACCTGGATGCGCGGCACGGTCGACGGCCGTGCGCTCACGGTCGAGCTGGTGCGTCTGCCCCCGACGACCGCCTGACGGACGGGAGGCGCGGTGCGGGCCCGACCCGCGCCTCCCGTCCGGCTGTCCTCACGACCCGGCCGTCGGCATGCGGAAGAACGCGAGCTCCCACTCGGCTGAGCGGCGGAACGCCCGCGTCATCGCGCCGCGCTCCGCGGGCGACGCCGCCGCCGCGTGCCGCTCCACCCACCCGGCTGCCTCCGCCGACGCCGCGGCGAAGCCGGGGTCGCCGTACGCCGCGATCCAGTCGGCGTACGGGTGCTCCGCGGGCACTTGTCCGAGCTGCGTCCCGACCCACGCGTAGACCTGGAAGCACGGCAGCACCGCCGCGGCGAGGACCCCCACCGACCCGGACTCCGCCGCCTCCAGCAGGTGGTCGAGGTAGCCGGCGCACGTCGGGTGGACCGGGTCGTCGGCGTGCGTGTCGGCGAGGCGTCGGTGGTGGAGGTCGCGGGCCTCGACGGCGCACCCTTCGGCGGCGGCCGCCCAGAACGCGGACTCGTCCTCGGCCGTCTGCCGGCCGAGCAGCGCCAGGTGCCGCTCGTACGCCCGGAGGTAGTGCACGTCCTGCGCCAGGTACGCGGCGAACACCCCGGGGTCGAGCGTGCCGTCCCGCATCCCGACGAGGAAGTCGCAGTCGATCGTCTCCTGCAGGACCCCTCGGACGTCCGCCCACCAGCGGTCCGTCCACGAGGGCTCCGGCAGCGCCGCACGGATCGCGGCGCCGTGGTCCACGGGGCCGTTGCCGGTGCCGACTCCGAGCGCGTCGGCACCCCGGAGTGCGTCCGTCAGCCAGGTCTTCGCCGTGCCGATCGCCAGTTCCCAGTCGCCGTCGCGGGCGACGAGGGTCGCGATCGCACTCGAGAGCGAGCAGCCGGTGCCGTGCGTGTTCGTGGTGGCGATCCTCGGCGACGAGAACGTCCGGACGACCCCGGACGCGGAGACGAGCACGTCGTCCGACGTGGCGCCGTCGTCGTGGCCGCCCTTGACCAGGACGAGCACGTCCCACGCGCGGGCGATCGCGACCGCGGCGTCGACCGGCGGGGTGACCCGGTCGGCCGCGCCGTCCGGGCCGTCAGCGCCGTCCGGGTCGCCCGCGCGCCCCGCGAGCCCGGCCAGCACCGCCAGCTCGTCCCGGTTCGGGGTCACCAGGTCCGCGAGCTCCAAGAGCGACGACATCGCCTCCGACGCGTCGTCGTCCAGCAGCCGGTCACCGCTCGTCGCCACCATCACCGGGTCGATCACGACCACGGGCGGCCGGTGCTGCCGGAGCCAGTCCGTCACGACCCGCACGACCGGCGCGGTGCCGAGCATCCCCGTCTTCACCGCGTCGATCGTCACGTCGTCGGACACGGCGTCGAGCTGCTCGCGGAGGAACGCGACGTCGGGCACGTGCACGGATCGGACGCCGTGCGTGTTCTGCGCGACGAGTGCCGTGACGACCCCCATCCCGTACCCGTCATGCGCGGCGATCGACTTGAGGTCCGCCTGCAGCCCGGCACCGCCCGTCGGGTCCGTCCCGGCGATGCTGAGGACCCGGGGGATCCGCGCGCAAGTCACGCGTCCGCCTCGTGGTCCGTGACGACGGCCTGGAGGCGCGGATCACCCTGGCCGGTCCGGCCCCCGTCCCGTGGGCGGTCGGTCCACGCGGCGACGTACGCGGCCGCCGCGACACCGGGGTCGGCAGCGGCGCAGATGCCGGACACGACGGCGACCCCGGCAGCGCCGGCGGCTCCCAGCGGCACGACGTCGTCGAGCGTCACGCCGCCGATCGCCACGCAGGGCACCCCGGTGTCGCGTGCGAGCCGGGCGATCCGCGCGAACCCCTCGTGCCCGAGCGCCGGTGGGTGGTCCGGCTTCGTCGTCGTCGGGTGCACGACCCCCACCCCGAGCAGGTCGACCGTGCCGCGGGGGAGTCGGGCGACCGCCTCCAGGTGTGCCGGTGTGTTCGCGGTCAGCCCGACGTGGGCGTCCGGACCGAGCAGCGCCCGCGCGACCTCGACCGGCAGGTCCGACTGGCCGAGGTGCACACCGGCGACCGCGTGCCCGGCGTGCCGAGCGGCGAGGGCGACGTCGAGCCGGTCGTCCACGACCACCATCGCCCGGTCGCCCACGGCGTCCGCGACGGCCGACGTCAGCGCCAGGAGGTCCCGCGCCGACGCCCGCTTGTCCCGCACCTGGACGATCCGCACCCCGGCCTGCACCGCTGCGCGCACCACCCCGAGGACGCCGATACCGTGCCGGTCCGCGAGCGTGGCGTCCGTGATGAGGTACACGCCGACGTCCGACCCGGCGCTCACGCGGTCACCGGCGACTCGACGGTGATCCGGGCGGTCCGGACGACGTCCTCCGGGCTGAGCGACGCCAGCCGGTCGAGGAACAGCGGTTGGAACGTCCCCGGACCACCGGCGTCCCGCGCGGCGAGCTCGGCCGCGATCGTGTGCACGGCGGTCGCGGCGACCGCTGCGGCGCCGGGGTCCTCCGGCGACACGGCGGTGAACGCGGCGACGACGGCCCCGAGCGCGCAGCCACCGCCGGTGATCCGCGTCAGCAGCTCCGTGCCGTTCGCAACCCGGACCACACCGATCCCAGGGGCGACCAGCAGGTCGACCGGACCCGACACGGCGATCGCGGCCACGCGCCTCCCGGCTGCCGTGCCGGACACGGCGTCGACCGCAGCGTCACGCGCGTCGTCAGCAGCGACCGTGCTGTCGACCCCGCGTCCGCCCGCCGAGGCGCCGAGCACCGCGAGCACCTCGGACGGGTTGCCGCGCAGCACCGTCGGACCGAGCGCCAGCAGGTCCCGCGCCAGGGCGGTCCGGACCGGGAGCGACCCCACCGCGACCGGGTCGAGGACCCACGGCGTCCCGGCGTCGACCGCTGCGGTCGCCGCTTCGAGCGACGCAGCCCGAGGTTCGGCGTGCGGGGTGCCGGTGTTCACCAGGAGGGCGTCGGCGACCCGGGCGAACGGCCCGGCCTCGGTGGCGACGTCGACCATCGCCGCCGAGGCGCCGAGGGCGAGCAGCACGTTCGCGGTGACGTTCTGCACCACCGTGTTCGTGATGCAGTGCACCAGGGGACCGCGGGACCGGACGCTCTCGAGGAGCGTGGCGGTCCGGTCGGCCCAGTCGGTGGGTACGGGCGCAGCAGTGTGCATGGACGATCCCTTCGCGAGTACGAGCTCGAGCAGGTTCGACGGGTGTGATCTCAGCCGCTGGATGCGGCACCCCGTGTCTCGGACGACACCGTACACGACGGCCCGTGACGGGCGGGGTCACACGACGGAGGCGATGTGGGAGGGTTGGTCCGTGCCAGATGCAACGCCTCCCGGGCCCCCGCCGGGCCCCCGCGATCCCGGCGACGCCTGGGCGGTCGGACCCGACGGCACGAAGGCGTGGGGACGCTTCGGCGCCGCCGGACTGCTCGTCGACGACGGCGACGGCCGCGTGCTCCTGCAGCACCGCGTCGAGTGGAGCCACCACGGCGGCACGTGGGGCATCCCCGGCGGCGCCCGACACCTCGGCGAGGACGCCGTCACGGGCGCACTCCGCGAATCCGCCGAAGAGGCGGGCGTGCCCGCCGACGGCGTCGACCTCCGCCACACGGCGGTGCTGGACCTCGGGTTCTGGACCTACACGACGGTGGTGGGTCGCGCCTCCACCCCGTTCGAACCGGTGATCGCGGACCGCGAGAGCCTGGAACTGGCGTGGGTGCCCGTCGCCGACGTCGACGACCTGCCGCTGCACCCCGGGTTCGGGGCGTCCTGGCCGGCGCTGCGGGCGAGGATCGCGACGACGCCGCACGTCGTCGTGGACGCGGCGAACGTCGTCGGCAGCGTGCCGGACGGGTGGTGGAAGGACCGGGCGGGGGCGGCTGTGCGGCTGTTGTCGTCGGTCGAGGCGCTCGCCGGGGTCGGGGTGGTGGCGGCGGTGCTCGCGCTGCCGTTCGACCGGTGGTGGCCGCGGTGGACCGTGGTGCTCGAGGGAGAGGCTGCCCGTGCGGGCGCGGGTGTGGACGGCGTCGCGGTGGTCCGGGCCACTGGCTCGGGCGACGACGCGATCGTCGAGGCCGCGCGTGCCGCGGTGGACGCCGGGCACGCGCCGGTCGTCGTCGTGACGGCCGACCGGGAGTTGCGCTCCCGGGTCGAGGCGCTCGGCGCCACCGTGCACGGCCCGTCCTGGCTGCGCGACCAGTTCTGACCGCGACCGGTGGCCGGGCCCGGGCGTCCTACGCCTGCAGGTACTTGCGCGACGACACGAGCACGGCGACCCACGAGAGCACGCCCAGCCCGACGACCACCCACAGGATGACCGGCACCGCCACGACGTTCGCCACCAGGGCGATCACCGCCGGCGCCAGGAACCCCGCGTACGCTGCCGCGTAGAACACCCCGGTCAGCCCGGCCAGGTCGCGCGACCCGGCGATCCGCTGCACCTCGAGCAACGACGACACGAGCGCCAGGCCGATGCCGAGCCCGATCACCACGTTCGACACCAGCCCGACCACGACCGACTGCAGCTCGATCGCGACGACGACGACGGCGATGCCCGCGGTCGTGAGCGCCACCGCGGTCAACAGCCCTCGGGCCGAGACCAGGGACGTCACCCGCGCGGCGAGTGGTTGCACGGCGCTCGACACCCCGAGCGCCACGACGGTCGCGGCGGTCGCGAACACGAGCCCCCATGCGCCGGTCGCCCCCGCGAGCTTCGTCGGCAGGTACCCGTACCCGATCGCGGCCGACCCGAAGATCCACGGTGCGGCGACGAGCACGACCCGGGTGAACCGACGGTGCCCGGCGCTCGGGACCGCGAGCTGCTTCCACCACGGACCGGGGAGCCCGCCGGTGCGGTTCGTCTCCGGCGTCCGCCAGACCACCACGGCGAAGGGGAGTGCGACCGCGATGTGCACCAGGAACGGCAGCACCTCGGGGATCGGCCCCCACTGGGCGATGAGTCCGGCGACGAGTGCTCCGGTCGCGGACCCGAGCGTGAACGCCAGCGAGGCGCGGCGGGCACCGGACCCGGCATCGGCGGACGGGTCGAACCGGCCCTGCGAGAGCTCCTTCACCCAGCTGTTCCCGACGGCCATCGCGATGCCGACGGTGATGCCGGAGCACAGCCGACCCGCCATCAAGAAGCCGGCGCCGAGCGGGCCGAACGCGAGCAGTCCGCTGCCGACGACCGCGGAGGCGATCCCGACGAGCATGAGCGGCCGCCGTCCGTGCCGGTCGGAGAGCGACCCCGCGACCAGGAGTGCCGGTGCGAGCCCGAGGACGTAGACGCCGAGGAAGACGTTCACGAGGAGCGACGAGTAGTGCGCGCGCTCCTCGTACATGAGCAGCAGCGGTGAGAACTGGTTCCCGCCCCACGAGCAGACGAACACCGCTCCCCAGACCGCCACCCACGGCATGACGCGGGCGACCGGGACGGCGATGTTCCCCGTGCTGGCGCTCACAGCGCGCCCCGGTGCGAGCCGACGTGCGCGGACAGGACGGCGGCATAGCGCTCGGCGTCGCCCGCTTCGAGTGCGGCGGCGAGGGCACGGTGGTCGTCGAGCGACGCCTGCAGCTGCGACGGCTGGAGCCGCATGAGCTGGTGTCGCAGCCGCTGCTGCCGGTCCCGCAGGGTCCGCGCGAAGAGCACCGCGATCGCGTTCCGCGACGCCCCGATGACCGCTCCGTGGAACTCGGCGTCGACCTCGACGAAGCGGTCGACGTCGCCGGTCGCGACCGCCTGCTCCTGCTCCGCGAGCATGGTCTGGAGGATCGGGGCGACGTCCGCCACGCGGCCGTCGGTGACGACGCGGGTCGCCGCGGTCGACTCGATCGCTTCCCGCATCTCGAGCACGTCGGCCGCCTCGTTCGGGGACATCGGCCGCACGACGGCGCCCTTCCGGGACTCGAGGGTGAGCAGGTCCTCGGCGGCGAGACGCAGGAACGCCTCGTGCACGGGTGTCCGCGAAACGCCGATCTCCTGGCAGAGGGCGTTCTCGCTGATGGCCGTGCCGCCGGGCAGGTCGCCACGGATGATCGCGCGCTTGACGTGCTCGTACGCCCGGTCGGACGCGGCCTGGGTCGTCGTGGGAGTGCTCACGGCTCCCGATCGTACTCCTTGCATGCAACGGTGCATGCACTCCGAACGGGATCTGTTGCTGAGTGCAACATGCGGAACTGGCGACACACGGACGGGACCGCCGATACGCTGGGCCACCACGTCAACGGAGACGTACAACAGGAGGTTCCGATGGAGCGGATCACGAAGGCCGACGATCGCGTCCACCGCCCGGCCGGGCCGTGGACACCGACCGTGCACCGGCTGCTCGCGCACCTGCACGAACAGGGGTTCGTCGCAGCACCGGAACCGATCGAGCACGGGGACACGCTCGAGACCGTGTCGTTCGTGCCGGGCACCGCGGGCGAGTACCCGTGGACCGCCGACGTCGCGAGCGAAGCGGCGCTCGTCACGACCGCCCGACTGCTGCGGCACTACCACGACGCCGCAGCGACCTTCCGGCGGGACGACACCCGTGACGTGTGGTGGCAGGCCGACCGCCTGCCCGTCGAGACGATCGTGCACGGCGACTTCGCCCCCTACAACTGCGTCTACGACGGCGTCGCCGCCGTCGGGCTCATCGACTTCGACACCGCCCACCCCGGGCCGCGGGTGTGGGACGTCGCGAGCGCCGTGTACCGGTTCGCGCCGTTCACCACCGGCGCCGTGGAGGGATCGACGGCGCCGTCCCTCGACGAACGACTCGACCGTGCGGCGGAGTTCTGCCGCGCCTACGACCTCGACCAGCAGTCGCGCCACGACCTCGCGGCGACGATGACCGGGTCGCTCGTCGCCCTCGTCACGACGATCGAGACCGAGGCGGCCGCCGGGAACCCGAAGTTCGTCAGCGACCTCCAGCACGGGCACGCGGACCTCTACCGGGCGGACGTCGAGTACATCGAGCAGCACGCCGACGAGATCACCGCGGCCGTCGCCTGACGGTGGTGGCGGGCATGCTGGCCGCATGACGATCACCCCGGCGGTGCTCCGCAGCATGCGCCTCGCCACGCAGGGCATCGCGGTGCCCGGACTCGATCCGACCGCGGCCGTCGAACGGATGACGGCCGTGCAGGGGCAGGACCTCGGTCAGGTGCTCTGGGCGATCGGTGTGCGGTCGCCCGGTTCCACCCGTGACGACGTGCGGGCCGCGTTCGACCGCGGTGAGCTCGTCCGCTCGTGGCCGATGCGCGGCACGCTGCACGCGATGCGGCCGGACGACCTCCGGCTCCTGCTGTCCCTCACCGCCGAGCGCACGATCCGCGCCATCGCTCGACGGGCGGCCGAGCTCGGCATCGACGACGCCGTGCTCGCCCTCGCCCGCGACACGACGGTCGCGGCCCTGGGCGGTGGTCGTGCACTCGCCCGGGACGAACTGTTCGCCGTCTACCGGGACGCCGGCCTCGACCCCGCCGGCGGTCGCGGCTACCACGTGCTGCTCCGCCTCGCGCAGGAAGGGCTCGTCGCCTGGGGACCGACCGCCCGCGTCGGCCAGGGGCTCGTGCTCCTCGACGAGTGGGCGCCGGCGACGTCGGACGTGCCCGACCGTGACGAAGCGCTGCGGCGGGTGCTGATCGGGTTCCTCCGGGGGAGGGGTCCCGCGACCGAGCGCGACGCGGCGAGCTGGACGAAGCTCCCGCTCGGCGACGTCCGACGGGCCATCGCCGCCGCCGGCGACGTCCGACGGGCCATCGCCGCCGCCGGTGACGCCGTCGAGGACCTCGGCGACGGACTCCTCGCCCTCGCCGACCGTCCGGCGACCGGCGGGGTGCCGACGGGGCACCTCCTGCCCGGGTTCGACGAGTACCTGCTCGGCTACGCGGACCGTTCCACCCAGCTCGACCCCGCGCACGCCGACCGCGTCGTGCCGGGCGGCAACGGCATGTTCCTCCCGATGGCCGTGGTCCGCGGTCGGGTCGTGGGGACCTGGACGCGCACCGAGCGCTCCCGGGACGTCGGGGTCACGGTGCAGCCGTTCGTCCCGCTCGACCCCGGAGCCGTGCGCGCACTCGAGGGCGCCGCCGCACGCTACGCCGCCTTCCTCGTCGCACCCGTGACGCTCACGATCGCCTGACACCCGTTCGGCCGCCGTCCGTTCGCCCAGACACCACCCAGCGGCCACGCGGCGGACCCGCACGATCCCTCGGGTAATGTCGCAGGGCCATGACCGACAGCCCGGCCGACGCCACCCCGTACGAAGTCCTCGGCGTCCCCGCCTCCGCCGACGACGACGAACTGCGCCGCGCCTACCGCCGCGCCGCCCGCGAGTCCCACCCCGACCTCGGCGGCGACGCCCGCCGCTTCCGCCAGGTGCAGATCGCCTGGGAGCGCATCGGCACCCCCGCCGCTCGCCGCGCCTACGACGCCGGGTCCCGCGGGTCGGTCCCCGGAGCGTCCGGCGGGTCCGCGGCCTCCGGATCGTCGGTCTGGAGGGACGGTGCGGGTCGCGACGCCTTCGCACCTCCGGCAGCGCGCCGCGACTCCCGACCCCGCGCCCGGTCCCACGGACACCCCGGCGGCCGGTCGCGTGAGGTCTTCCTGCAGGCCGAACGCGAGTGGGTCGGCCTGGGCGACCCCATCGAGGACCCGTACGACCCCGCGCTCATCCGCTCCGCGCCCCGACACATCCGACGGCTGCTCGCCGAGGCCCTGGCAGAAGAGGCCACCGCCTCGATCGTCGCCGAGATGGGCATCGGCGTGACGGTGTGGCACGACCTCGACGCCGGGTCCGAGGGCAAGCTCGACCACGCCGTCCTCACCCCGAGCGGCCTCTGGGCGGTGGAGTCGATCGACTGGGGTGCTCCGGTGCGGATCGAGCACGGCGAGATCGTCGGGGAGACGCTGGCGCCGGGGGAGCGCCCCGTGAAGGAGCTCGTCCGGGCCTCACGGGCCGTGCAGAAGCAGACCAGGGTCCGGTTCACCGGACGGCTGCTCGTGGTGCCGGACTCCGCGGTCGACGAGGACGTGCAGCTCGTCGGGTCCGCACGGAAGCCCACTGCGCTCGTCGTGCGGCGGAGCGCGCTCGGCCAGGTGCTCAACGGCGTCTGGTCGCCCGAGGGCAGCGTCGACGTCTTCGAGGTCCGCGACCGCCTGCAGCAGACCGTCCGCTTCGTCTGATGGCGGAGGCCGTGGTGGTCGTCGTCGGTGGGTGGGAGCACCTGTGTTGCGGTCTGCCCGTCGAGCTGGGCGACCTCGTCGAGTACGGGGTGGTCTCCGCGGACGGTGCTCGCCGGTTCGCGGAGGTCCGGCACGGGACCGTCACCAGCCAGACGATCCGCGGCCGCGTCGTCGAGCTGTACGCGGTCGGTCCGGAAGGACGCGTCGCGATCGATCGGGTCCCGAGCGGTGCGGCGCTCCGAGGCTTCGACGACGACGATGACGGGCACCTCGAGGCCCGGTGGACGGGGCAACCCGTCGAGGTCGAGTGGGACGGTGACCCCGAGTTCGAGGTGGTCGTCGACCCGTTCGGCAAGCGGCAGCGGCGCTAGCAGGCCCGCTCGTCAGTAGCCGCGGAGCTTCTCGAGGTCGCGGCGTTCCCGCTTGCTCGGTCGCCCCGCGCCGCGCTCGCGCATCGGGACGAAGCCGGCCTCCTCCTTCGGCAGGCGCGGCGGGGTCCTGTCCTCGAAGTGCTTCGCGGCCTCGGGGGCGCTCGTCCGCTTGAGGATGATCCCGGTGACGACGACGATCCGGTCGAAGCCGTTCTGCCGGACCCGGACCTCGTCCCCGGGGCCGATCGGCTGCGCGGGCTTCGCGCGCTCCCCGTTCACCCGGACGTGCCCGGCCTTGCACGCGGCGGTCGCAGCCGAGCGGGTCTTCGTGATCCGCACCGCCCAGATCCAGCTGTCCACGCGTGCCTTCGCCATCCCCACACTCTAGGGCGGCGCCGCCGTACGCTGGCGGGGTGACGGACGCGCACGGGCAGGACGCGATCGCGCGGGCCCTCGCGCTCGGGGTGCTCGGCAAGGCTGCCCTCGGCGACCGCCTGGTGGTCCGCGCGCACGACGGCAGCGGGGCCCGCGATGCGCTCGGCGTCCTCGTCGCCCGGACCGCGGACACCGTGACGATCGACACGCGCCGAGGACCCGTGGCGCTCGCGCTCGCCGACGTCGTCGCCGCGAAGCCCGTCCCGCCCCCGCCCGCCCCGCGCCCCCGAGCGCGCTGACCGGGTCGGAGCCGGACGACCAGCGCCAACCCGCGCCACCCCGGCGAGCCGCCACCCCCGCCGCGCGACCCCCGACGTAGCCTCGACCCATGGCCGTCCCCGTCCCACTCGGCACCGAGGACCGCACCGCCCGCCTGACCCTCCACCGCCCCGACGCGTGGCGCCGCGAGGACTCGGCACAGGCGGACCTGCGCGTCACCGGCGACGACGTCGTGCTCACCGTCCGCTCCCGTCCGAGCGACCGGACCATCGCGGAGGAGCACACCAGCCTCCTCGAACGGCTCCCGGGGTCCGTCGACGGGCTCCGGCTCATCGGGTGCGACCCGTGGACCACGGCCGGGGCACCGGCTCGACTCGTCGAGTACGTCCGCCCCGACGAGGACGGCGACGTCGCGGGTGCGCACCTGCTGTTCGTGACCGGGCGGCACCGCGTCGACCTCACCATCGAGCGGCCCCTCGCCCGCATGCTCGACACCGACGACGCGGTGTTCGCCGTGCTCGACAGCGTCCGCGCGACCGAGCCCGCGCCGTCCCGGGTGCAGCGCGAGCTCGAGCCGCTCCCGGACGCGGCGCCGGCACCGGAGCTCGACGGCACCCGGCTCTCGACCGATGCCCTCGCGACGCTCCGGAGCCTCGCGGGCCGACGGTGGAACCCGACCCTGCTCCGGACGACGGCCGGCCGGGAGCTCATCGACTCCGGGCTCGTCGGCCGACTCGGCACGCTGCCCGAGTCCACCCAGACCCTCCTCGGTCCGTGGGAGGGCGACACCCAGCCGGTCACGCTGGAACAGCACTTGCCCGACGGGCGCGCCACGCGCCTCCAGGCCTGGTCGGAGACCGTCGTCGACGGGACGGACGAGGCGGACGGGACGGACGCGGTGATCGCGCAGCTGTCGGCCGAGCACGTGGTGCGGATCATGGCCGGGAGGCTCGGCATCGGTCCGGCGTGGACCTTCTCGTTCCGCACGGGGTCGCTCCGGGCCGACCTGCTCGGTCTTCGCACCGGCGGTGCGACGGACGCCCCCGACCTGCCGGCCGCGATCGCGGCCGCGGACCCGCGTCTCGCGCGATTCTGGGGTGCGCCGTGGACGGTGTCCACGTTGCGCCGGCCCGGCAGGCCGAACCCGATCGTCGTCGTGCACGCCGAGGGGCAGGGCTTCGCCCGCGTCGGACGCACGGAAGCCGGGGAGACCGTCTTCACGACGGACTCCCCGGCCAACGTCTACCGCTCCGTGGTGCGAGCGGTGCTGGGCTGAACCCTCCCGATCAGGCGGCGGGGCCGGCGGTCAGGGTGACCGTCACGGTGTGCGAGGCGCCGGAGGTGTCGGTGTAGGTCACCGTCACCTTGTCGCCGACGGAGTGCGCCTGGATCTCCTGGGTCAGCTGGTCCGAGCTGGAGATCGCGGTGCCGTCGATCGCGGTGATCGTGTCACCCTCGGCGAGGCCGGCGCTCGCGGCGCCGGAGCCCTCGACCGTGCCGGCGACCGCGACACCGCTCGTCGTGGTGGCCGTGCTGCTGACCTCGACCCCGAGGAAGGCGGGGAGTCCGATGGTGATCGTCGACGAGGACTCGCCCGCGAGGATCTTCTCGGCGATCGCCTTCGCCGTGGTGATCGGGATCGCGTACCCGGTGACGTCGGTGGTGCCGGAGGACGCGGCGGTCGCCATGCCGACGACCTCGCCCTCGCTGTCGAGCACCGGACCGCCGGAGTCACCCGAGACCACGTTCGCCGCGATCTCGATGAGCCCCTGCAGCGACTCCGTGCCCGTGCCGGACTCGCTCTGCACCTGGATGTCCTGGTCCGTCGCCGTGACGGAGCCCGCGGCAGCGACGAGGTTGCCGGTGCCCTCCGCGTTGCCGACGTCGGTCACGGTGTCACCGGTGCTCGGCTCGCCGTCGTCGTCGAGCGTCACGGTGGAGAGGCCCGACGCGTTCTCGAGCTTGAGGACCGCGACGTCGTCCGTGGAGTCCGACCCGACGACGTCCGCCTTGTACTCCTTGCCGGTGGTCTCGTCGGTGACGGTGATGCTCGTCGCGCCCTGGATGACGTGGTTGTTCGTGAGGATCGTGCCGTTCGAGCTGAGGATCATGCCGGTGCCGGCCGCCTGCGACGACTCGTCGTAGTTGAGGACGGTGTTGATGGTCACGACGCCCTTCTTCTGCGCGGTCGTCGCTGCCGTCGCGGCGGACTCGGTGCTCGTGCCGCTGCTGCCGCTCGACCCGGTGCCGTCACCCGGGACCGTGAAGCCGTTCGTGCCGCTGCCGCTGTCCGTGCCCGACCCCGAACCGGTGTCCGGCGTCGTCGTGGTGCCCTGCGACTGGCTCGAGGTCGTCGTCGTGCTCTGCGAGGAGAGGCCGAGCGCCGTCCCGCCCGCAGCACCGACGATCGCGAGGGCCGCGATGCCCGAACCGATCATCAGGCCGAGTCGGCGCGGACGCTTCGTGCCGTGGTTCGCCGCGGCCGCGCTGTGCGCCCAGCCGTGCTGGAAGCCGGGGAGGGCCGGGCTCCCGATGAGGAACGGCCCGCGGCCGTCCGGGGCGTAGGCGTACGGGCCGGAACCGTCCGGGCCGTAGAGGTAGGGGCCGCTGCCGTCGAACGCGTACGCCGAGCGGAGGGTCGACGGGTCGGCGTGCGGCGCCTCCCACGTCGCCCCGCCCTGCGGCTGGGCCCCGCCCTGCGGCTGCGCAGCGTCGGTGCGGGCGGTGCCGTTCTCGTCGGCGGCGGGGTTCGGGGTCTCGTTCATCGGTGCTCTCCGGTCGTCCCTCGACGACCCGGTCGGGTGTCGATGGATGCCAGTACAGGCCCGGTTCCCATGACGAACCTATGAACGGACCCTGCGGCCGCTCAGGGCTTGCTCGGGGGTCGCCGAACGGGGCCGTCCGTTAGGGTTGCCTCACTTCCCATGCGTTCGTCGTCGCCCACACCACCCGCCCCCAGCTCCGTGTCCCGCCTCGTCGGCGCGACGGTGCTGGCCGTGGTCGTCCTCGCCGTCGCGGTCGCCCTCTCGGTGGCCTTCGGGTCCCGCCCGATCCCGCTCGGCACGGTGCTCGACACGGTCCTGCACCCCGGACGGAACGACGAGATCAGGCTCATCGTGCTCGGCAACCGCGTGCCCCGGACCGTCGTCGGGCTCCTCGCCGGGTCCGCGCTCGGTGTCGCCGGCGCCGTGATGCAGGGCGTCACCAGGAACCCGCTCGCCGACCCCAGCGTGCTCGGCATCAACTCCGGCGCCGCGCTCGCCGTCGTCGCCGGCATCGCACTCTTTGGCGTCAGCGGCACGGCCGCGTACCTGCCGTTCGCCTTCGTCGGCGCCGCGCTCGCCGCACTCCTGGTCTACGGCATCGCCGCCGTCGCCCGCCGCGGGCTCTCGCCCGTCGGACTCGCCCTCTCCGGAGCGGTCGTCGCCGCCGCACTGTCGTCGATCACGACCGCGGTCCTCGTCTCGAGCCAGAGCCTGCTCGACCAGCTGCGGTTCTGGCAGGTGGGCGCGCTCGCCGGGAAGGACCTCGGGACCGCCGGGGTGATCACCGTCCCCGTGCTCGTCGGGCTCGTGATCGCGTTCGGCCTCGGTCGCTCGCTCAACACGCTGGCGCTGGGCGACGAGCTGGCCGCGTCCCTCGGGCAGCGGGTCGTGCTCGTCCGCGCGGTCGGCGGGCTCGTCACCGTCCTGCTCGCCGGGTCGGCCGTCGCCGCGGCCGGGCCGATCGCGTTCATCGGGCTCGCCGTCCCGCACGCCGTCCGGCGGTTGAGCGGCCCGGACCACCGGTGGACGATCCTGCTCTCGGCGATCGTCGCGCCGGCACTGCTGCTCGTCGCGGACGTCATCGGTCGGGTCGTCGCGTACCCGGGGGAGCTGCAGGTCGGCATCGTCACGGCGCTCATCGGCGCCCCTGTGTTCATCTGGCTCGTGCGGTCGAGGGCGGTGAAGGGGCTGTGACCGCGGTGCGTCGTGAGGGACTCGTGCTCGGCGTCGTCGTCGTCCTGCTCGTCGCCCTCGTGCTCGTCGGGCTCGGGGTGGGGGAGATCCCGCTCTCGCCCGTGCAGGTCGCCAGCGCGCTCGTCGGGCACGGCGACACGGTCTCCGACTTCGTCATCGGGCAACTCCGCGGGCCGCGGGTCGCGGGCGCGGTGCTCGTCGGCGCATCGCTCGGCGTGGCCGGGGGCATCGTGCAGAGCGTCGTGCGGAACCCGATCGCGAGCCCGGACGTCATCGGCATCACCTCGGGCGCGAGCGCTTCGGGGCTGACCGCGATCGTGCTCTTCGGCGCCAGCGGCGGGACCATGTTCTCGGTCGTGCTCGCCGGGGCGGTCGTGGTCTCCCTCGTCGTCGCCGGGCTCGCGTGGCGGCGGGGGATCACCGGCAACCGCGTCGTGCTCGTCGGCATCGGAGTGGCGGCGATCTGCCTCAGCGTCACCGGGTGGATGCTCACCAGCGGCACCGTCACGCAGGCGGGCACTGCGCTCCTCTGGCTCTCGGGCAGCCTCAACGCCGTCGACCGGAACCTCGTCGGGGTGCTCGCGATCGCCTTCGTCGTGCTGATGGTCCTGGCGGTCGTGCAGTCCCCGCGGCTCACCGTCCTGACCCTCGGGGACGAGGTCGCCTCGGCGCTCGGGCTGCGGCCGAACCGGGCGAAGGTGCTGCTGCTCCTCACGGCGGTGTGCCTGACCGCGGCGGCCGTCGCGACCGCGGGGCCGGTGTCGTTCGTCGCGCTCATGGCGGCGCCGATCGCCCGTCGGCTCGTCGGGAGGGGGCGCGTCGCACTCGGCCCGACCGCTGCCGTCGGTGCGGCGATCACGCTCGCGAGCGACCTCATCGCCCAGTTCGCGATCCCGGGCAACGCCTTGCCGGTCGGGGTCGTGACGGGGGTCATCGGCGCCCCGTACCTGCTCTGGCTCCTGGCCCGCGGCCGCTGACCCGCGCGCCCGCCGAACGGGCAACATCCGTCCCGCTCGGCGCTCGCGGGCGTCCGGTTCCGCCCGCTCGCCGAACCCGAGCGGCGTGTCCTGCCCGCTCGGCCCGCCCCGGCCGCACCTCGCCGCACCCGGGCCCCCGGCGCGGGCCGTTCTCGAGCGGGCAACATCCGTCCCGCTCGGCGCTCGCGGGCGTCCGGTTCCGCCCGCTCGGCGGACGTGAGCGGCGTGTTCTGCCCGCTCGGCGCGCCCTGCCCGCCGCGCGCCCCGCGCCAGCGCGCGCGCCCGCGGGACCGGGCCGGCGGGGCGGACCCGCGCCGCGCCTCCCGGCAGACCGCCCCGACCACCCGCACGACCGCACCCGCCCGACGGCCAGCGACACGCGCGAACCGTGCACCACGCAGCTTCGTGCGGTTTCCCGCACCGCAGGCCCAGAACCCCCCTTCCGGGTGTCTGCACCGCTCGGTCTGTCCCCATAGGTTCATGCTCGACCGCACGGACTCCCCGACAGTGCCCGACCCGATGGCGCGCTGGTCCAGCGGAACGAAGGACTGTCATGCCCGATCTGCATGACGGCGCTCCTGCGCGCCGTCGCCAGTGGGGCGCCGAGCGTCGTACCCGCCCGCTCGACACCCTCCACGAACGCCCCTCCGACCGGAAGCTCGTGTCCGGCCGCGTCGCGATCATCCTCACGATCGCGTTCTGGGTCGCCTACGTCGTCTACACCGTGATCCGCCAGTTCCTGGATTCCGGTGCCGAGAGCTTCCGGTTCACCACCGAGGCGGTCTCGTACCTCGTCGTGGTGACGTTCCTGACCTTCTCCGCGCTCATGCACCTGGTCGCCCGCCAGGGTGCGATGGAGCGCTTCGCCACCCACGTCCGGGTCCCGCGCGCCGAGCTCGACCGGCACTTCGCGACCGGTCACGAGTCGCCGATGACGGTCCTCGTGCCGAGCTACGCCGAGGAGCCGGACGTCGTCGCCACCACGCTGTGGTCGGCCGCGCTGCAGGAGTACCCGTCGCTGCGGGTGGTGCTGCTCGTGGACGACGCCCCGTTCCCGACCGACCCGGAGACCCGCGACAAGCTCGAGCGGACCCGTGCCGTCGCGTCGACGATCCAGCGGCAGCTCGCGGCACCGTCGCAGCGGTTCCAGGAGGCGCTGCTCTCGGCCGAGGTCGAGGCGTCGTCCGCACCGATGGCGAGCGTGGACGCCCTCCGCACACTCGTCGAGCACCACCGCTGGGCCGACGCCTGGCTCCGCCGGCACGCCCGCGAGCACGAGGTCCTCGACCACGTCGACCACTTCTTCCACGACCAGGTGCTGGTCGGCCTGGCGGACGAGTTCCGCCTGACCTCCGAGGCGCTCGAGGCCGCGATCGTCGACGCCGTCCACGCCGGGCAGTCCTTCACCGAGATCACCTCGGCGCGGGCGCTCGAGCTGCAGCGCCGCCTGGCGTGGACGTTCACGGCCGAGATCACGACGTTCGAGCGGAAGCGCTTCGCGAACCTGTCGGACGAGGCGAACAAGGCGATGAACCTCAACGCCTACATCGGGCTGCTCGGCGGTGCGTACGCGTTCGAGGAGACCGCGTCCGGCACGATCCTCCGCACGGTGTCCGACCCCGCGACGGCCGATCTCGTCGTCCCGGCGTCGGACTACATCCTCACGCTCGACGCCGACTCGGTGCTGCTGCGCGACTACTGCCTGCGCCTGGTCTACTTCCTCGAGCAGCCGGAGAACGCCCGGGTCGCGGTGACGCAGACGCCGTACTCGTCGTTCCGCGGCGCGGCCACCCGGATCGAGCGGCTCGCCGGTGCGACCACCGACATCCAGCACATCCTCCACCAGGGCATGTCCCGCCACAACGCGACGTTCTGGGTCGGCGCGAACGCGGTCATCCGCACCCGGGCACTCCGTGACATCGAGGAGGTCGAGACCGTCGGCGGCTTCGAGGTGAAGCGCTACGTGCAGGACCGCACGGTCATCGAGGACACCGAGTCGAGCGTGGACCTCGGCATGCACGGCTGGACGCTCGTGAACTACCCGGAGCGCCTGTCCTACAGCGCGACGCCGCCGGACTTCGGGTCGCTCATCGTGCAGCGCCGCCGCTGGGCCAACGGTGGGCTCCTCATCCTGCCGAAGTACATCCGCCAGGTCCGCGAGCGTCGGGCTCGCGGGGAGCGGGTCGGCATCGTCGAGATGTCCCTCCGCGTCAACTACATGGCGTCGATCGCGTGGGCCTCGTTCGGCCTGATCTTCCTGCTGGCCTACCCGTACGACTCCAGGCTCCTCAGCCCGATGGTGCTCCTCGCCGCGCTGCCCTACTTCTGGCTCCTCTCGAGCGACCTGGAGTACTGCGGGTACAAGCGCACGGACGTGTGCCGGATCTACGGGTTCAATCTCATCCTCATGCCGGTGAACGTCGCGGGCGTGCTGAAGAGCATCCAGCAGGCGCTCACGGCGAAGAAGATCCCGTTCGCCCGCACGCCGAAGGTCCGGGACCGCACCGCCTCGCCGGCGCTGTACGTCCTCGCGCCGTACGCGATCGTCGTCTTCTCCGTCTTCACCTTCGCCCGCGACTTCGGCGCGCAGAACTGGGGCAACGCCGTCTTCGCGGCCTTCAACGCCCTGCTCGCGACGTACGCCATCGTCGCCTACATCGGCGTCTGGAACTCGATCGTCGACGTGTGGATCTGGGCGACCGCGTGGATGTACTACGACCCGTCGGCGCGCCGCGCACGTCGGACCGCCCGCCACGCGCGCCGGGTCGCTAGCCACGCGCGCCGGGTCGCCCGGCGCGACCAGCGCAAGGGCCTGGCGCCCGAGCCGGTGCCGGTGCCGGTGAGCGAGGACTGGCGCGCCGTCCTCTACTTCGGCCACCGCGGCGCGGCGATGCCGGTGCGGCACGGCGCCGACGTCGTCGGAGCGACGGTCGTGACGACGTCCGTCCCCACCCTCCCCACCACGAGCACCGACGAGCGGAGCGCCGCCTGATGTCCACCACCAGACGCCTGTCCCCGATCCGGGTCGGCCTCGCGGTCGTGCTGACCGCGGCCGTGGCCGTCGCCGGCTACGCCGGGTTCGACCGCTGGCAGTCCGCCCAGGCCGCCGAGACCGAGAAGTCCTGGTTCGCCGCCTACACGGACGTGACCGTCACCCCGACGTTCGCGTTCGAGGACGTCAAGTCCGCCAAGGGCCGCGACGTCATGCTCTCCTTCGTCGTCGCCGACCACGACGCCGCGTGCACCCCGACGTGGGGCTCGTACTACTCGCTGCAGGGTGCGTCGGACCAGCTCGACCTCGACCGGCGCATCGCCCGGTTGCAGCAGCAGAAGGGTGCGGTCGGCGTGTCCTTCGGCGGCCTCACGAACGACGAGCTCGCCACGACCTGCACGGACACCTCTGATCTGGTGAGCGCGTACGCGAAGGTCGTGGACCGCTACGACGTCAGCACGGTCGACTACGACGTCGAGGGCGACGACCTCACGAACCACGCCGCGGGTCAGCGTCGGGCTGCCGCCGTGAAGGAGCTGCAGGACGAGCGACGTGCCGCGGGGCACCCGCTCGCCGTGTGGCTGACGCTGCCGGCCGCGCCGTCGGGGCTCACGAGCGACGGCACGACCGCGGTCGCGCAGTTCCTCAAGGCCGGGGTCGACCTCGCCGGGGTGAACGCGATGACGATGGACTACGGGGACGGCAAGGGCGCGAGCCAGAGCATGTACTCCGCCTCGGTCCAGACCCTGCAGGAGGTGCACCGTCAGCTCGGCGTCCTGTACCAGCGCGCCGGGACGCCGCTCTCCGATGCGACCCTGTGGCACAAGACCGGCGCGACCCCGATGATCGGCCAGAACGACGTGCAGGACGAGGTCTTCACCCTCGCCGACGCGAAGGAGCTCAACACGTGGGCGCGTGACCGCGGGCTCGGCCGGATGTCGATGTGGTCGCTCAACCGCGACACCACGTGCGGGACGAACTACGTGAACCTGTCCACCGTGTCGGACTCCTGCTCCGGGGTCGACCAGGGCGGGGTGCTGTACGCGGACGTCCTCGGCAAGGGCTTCACCGGAGGCGTCCTCGCCGCCGCGTCGGACGTCACGACCGCGGAGCCGTCCGCGACCGTGCAGCCCACCGACGACCCGAAGACCAGCCCGTACCCGGTCTGGAGCACGGACGCGTCGTACCTCGAGGGCACCAAGATCGTCTGGCACCACAACGTCTACGAGGCGAAGTGGTGGACCTCCGGCGACCTGCCCGACGACCCGGTGCTCAGCGCGTACGAGACGCCGTGGCAGCTCGTCGGTCCTGTACTGAAGGGCGAGAAGCCCGTCGCGCAGCTCACCCTGCCGGCCGGGACGTACGAGGAGTGGTCCGGGACGAAGCAGTACGACACCGGCACGCGGGTCCTGTTCGACGGGGTGCCGTACCGGGCGAAGTGGTGGAACACGGGCGACAGCCCGGAGGCCTCCACCAGCGACCCGGACGGGTCGCCCTGGGTGCGGCTCAAGGACGCCGAGATCAAGCAGATCCTGCAGGACGCGGCCGGGTGACGGACTGGAGGCGCGGTGCCAGCTGGCACCGTGCCTCCAGTCCGTCAGCACCACGTTCGCGACATGTTCCCGGTACGTTCGCTGTACGCGTTCTCCCCGACCCCGTTCGGGGCTCCCGCGGAGTCACTCGTTTCCGATACGCTGGTGCGCCAAGAGGAGGAGGTCCACGATGCCAGATCCAGTGGTCCCGCAGCCGGACGGTCAGAAGACCCCTGAGCAGCGGCTGGTCGACACCACACTGACCTTCAGCATGGACATGGGGGCGGCGCTCACCGCCGAGTCCGGTGTGTCCGCCGAAGAGCGTGAGGCGATCAACGCCCTGCCCTCGGGATCGGCGCTGCTCGTCGTCCGTCGTGGTCCGAACGTCGGGGCGCGGTTCCTGCTCGACTCGGACGTCACCACGGCCGGACGCCACCCCGACGCCGACATCTTCCTCGACGACGTCACGGTCTCGCGGAAGCACGCCGAGTTCCTCCGGCACGGCACGGCCTTCACCGTGAAGGACAACGCGTCGCTGAACGGCACCTACTTCGACGGGGCTCGCATCGACGAAGCCCTGCTCACCGACGGGTCCGAGGTGCAGGTCGGCAAGTTCCGGCTCACCTTCTACGCCTCCCGGGTCGACCTGGCGCGCCTGGCGAACGCGTAGTGGCCGCACGGTCCGCCGCGGCCCGGGCGGGGTCCGCGGTCCCGGACCTGCTCACGATCGGGCAGGTCCTCGCACGCCTCAAACCGGAGTTCCCGGACCTGTCGAGCTCGAAGCTCCGCTTCCTCGAAGAACGCGAGCTCGTCACGCCCGTCCGCACGGCGAGCGGGTACCGCAAGTTCTCGGCGGCGGACCTCGACCGGCTCCGGGTGATCCTCGGACTGCAGCGTGACCACTACCTCCCGCTCAAGGTCATCAAGGACTACCTCGCCGACCTCGACGCCGGGCGCGACCCCGTGCTGCCCGGCGGTGGGGACGCCCCGAAGCCCTCGATCCTCGGGCGTGAACGGCGGTACACCCGCGACGAGACGGTCCGTGCCGCCGGCGCGACGCCGATGCTCCTCGCCGACGCCGTCTCCGCCTCGCTGCTCCCCGCGTCGGACACGTACGGCGACGACGCCGTCGGCGTGCTCAAGGCGCTCGTCGAGCTCCAGCGCACCGGCATCGAGCCGCGCCACCTCCGCACGATGCGCACCGTCGCCGAGCGTGAGGTCGGGCTCATCGAGTCGGCGCTCATGCCCGTCTCGCGGCGCGGTGACGCCACGTCCCGGGCGAAGGCGACGGAGCTCGCGCGGGAGATCGCCGGCCACCTCGAGGTGATCCGGTCGACCCTGATCCGCACGGCGATCGGGCGTCTCGACGCATGATCTCCGTCGTCCATCGGACTGGTGGGGTGTCGGTCCTCGGGCGTATCCTCGACACGCCGGACGCGCCGAGTCGGATGTCCCGCGCCGGAGCGGTCCGAGTCGCTACCGTGGACCTCGGAACAACTCTCAACCCGTCGTTGAACCTTCGGATGAGAGCTCGATCGTCGTGGAAGGCAGCCTGATGAGTGGGAACGACACCCCCGGGACCGAGTCGGAGACGACCCGGTACGACCTCGGGCTGCTCTTCACCGACGGTCTGCCCGAGCACGACGAGCAGAACGGGTACCGCGGCACCGTCGCTGCCCGTGCTGCTGGCATCTCCTACCGCCAGCTCGACTACTGGGCACGCACCGAGCTCGTCCAGCCGACGATCCGTGGCGCTGCCGGGTCCGGGTCGCAGCGGCTGTACGGCTTCCGCGACATCCTCGTGCTCAAGCTCGTCAAGCGGCTCCTCGACACCGGCATCTCGCTGCAGCAGATCCGCACCGCGGTGAACCAGCTGCGTGAGTCCGGGGTGTCCGACCTCGCCCAGACGACGCTGATGTCCGACGGTGCCTCGGTGTACCTCTGCACTTCCGACGACGAGGTCATCGACCTGGTGTCCCGCGGGCAGGGCGTGTTCGGCATCGCGGTGGGGAAGGTCCTGCGGGAGGTCGAGACGTCCCTCGTGGAACTCGACGCGACGCCGGCGGCCGACCCCGACGACGAGCTGGCCGCGCGGCGCGCGACGCGCGCGTCCTAGGGCGCCGGCGCGCCCGCCGGGCGCTGGCGCGCCCGCCCGCCGGGCCGGCCGGCCGTGCCCCCGAGCGGGCGAAATCTGTCACGCTCGGCGCTCCCCGGCGACGACTTCCGCCCGCTCGGCGGCGTGCACGCGGCGTGTCGTGCCCGTTCGCGGCGCCCCGGCGGGGGTGATCACCGCTCCGACGGGGCCCGCTGATCGCCCGGGCTCGACCGAGACTCGGCACACCGGGTCGACGAGCGCCCGTCCGTTCCACCCCGCGGAACGCCTCGTCGTCGCTCACGGTGCGTACTCGGCCTCCACCGCGGAAGCTCTCGGCGCCGAGCGGTCAAGACACGCCGCGTGCGCATCGTCGAGCGGGCGGAACGGGCCGTCCGGCGCGCTCGACCGTGACGGAAAGTGCCCGGTCGGCGAAACGGCGGCGAGCCGCGCTCCTACGCGGCGCCGCCCTCGGCGTACGGGCCGATCTTGCCCGTGCGCATGATCCGCTCGAGCAACTGGTCGAAGTTCTTCGCCATCTCCTGCGCCGACTCACCCGGCCACACGTGCAGGGGCTTCGCCGCACCCTGCGCCTGCTGCAACGACGTGCGCTCGGGCAGCTGCGGCGAGAGCACGAGCGGACCGAACATGTCCCGGAGCTCCTTGATGCGGAACTGGTGCTCGAGCGACTGCACCCGCGCCCGGTTCACGATGATGCCGAGCGGCTGCAGGCGGGGGGAGAGCCCGCGACGGATCTCCTCGATCGCGCGTAGGGCCCGGTCGGCAGCGGCCACGGAGAACAGCCCTGGCTCGGTGACGACGGTCACCCGGTCGGACGCGGCCCAAGCGGTGCGGGTGAGCGCGTTGAGCGACGGCGCGCAGTCGATGAGCACGAGGTCGTAGTCCTGCTCGACGTTGGCCAGGGCCTCCTCGAGCTTCCAGATGTCGCGGATCGAGGGGTGCGGGCCGTCGAAGTTGATGGCCGAGGGGGACCCGACCATGACGTCGATCTTGCCCTGGGAGCCCTTCGTCCACCCGGACGGGGCGATCGCCTGGCGGACGATCTTCTCCTTCGGGTTCTCGAGCACGTCGGCCACGTTGAGGTGGCCGGAGATGTTGATGTCGAGCCCGGTCGAGACGTCCGACTGCGGGTCGAGATCCACCACCAGCGTGCGCAGTCCCTTGGCGAACGCGGCCGAAGTCAGGCCGAGCGTCACCGTCGTCTTGCCGACACCACCCTTGAGGGAGCTCACGCTGAGTACATGCACGGTGAGCCACGTTACCGCCACTAGGGTTGTGTCACCTCAACCCGGGCTGAAAGGGACCTCGTGTTCAACAAGATCCTGGTCGCCAATCGTGGCGAGATCGCGATCCGTGCATTCCGTGCGGCGTACGAACTGGGGGCCCGGACGGTCGCCGTCTACCCGTACGAGGACCGCGGCTCCCTGCACCGGCTCAAGGCGGACGAGGCCTACCTGATCGGGGAGCGGGGGCACCCCGTCCGGGCGTACCTCGACGTCTCGGAGATCGTCCGCGTGGCGAAGGAGTCCGGCGCCGACGCGATCTACCCGGGCTACGGCTTCCTGTCCGAGAACCCGGAGCTCGCCGCCGCTGCCGCCGCTGCCGGGATCACTTTCATCGGGCCGGGCGAGCACGTGCTCGAGATGGCGGGCAACAAGGTCACCGCGAAGGAGCACGCGGTCGCGGCCGGCGTCCCGGTCCTCGCCAGCACCCCGGCGAGCCGGGACATCGACGAGCTCGTCGCCGGCGCGGACGCGGTCGGCTTCCCGGTGTTCGCGAAGGCCGTCGCCGGTGGCGGCGGTCGCGGGATGCGCCGTGTGGAGACGAAGCCGGAGCTGCGCGCCGCGCTGGAAGAGGCGATGCGCGAGGCCGACAGCGCCTTCGGCGACCCGACGATGTTCCTCGAGCAGGCCGTCATCCGGCCGCGCCACATCGAGGTCCAGATCCTCGCCGACGCCACGGGCACGGACGAGGGCACGATCCACCTGTTCGAGCGCGACTGCTCGGTGCAGCGCCGCAACCAGAAGGTCGTCGAGATCGCCCCGGCGCCGAACCTCGACCCGGCCATCGCGGCAGCCCTGCACCGCGACGCCGTCGCCTTCGCCCGCTCGATCGGCTACGTCAACGCCGGCACGGTCGAGTTCCTCCTCGACACCGAGGGCGAACGAGCGGGCCAGCACGTCTTCATCGAGATGAACCCGCGCATCCAGGTCGAGCACACCGTCACCGAGGAAGTGACCGACGTCGACCTCGTGCAGTCGCAGATGCGCATCGCCGCCGGGCAGACCCTCGCCGACCTCGGCCTCTCGCAGGACACCGTCGCGGTGCACGGTGCCGCGCTCCAGACCCGCATCACCACCGAGGACCCGACGCAGGGCTTCCGACCGGACACCGGCCGCATCACGACGTACCGCAGCCCCGGCGGCGCGGGCGTCCGACTCGACGGCGGCACCGTCGCGACCGGCGCGCAGATCAGCCCGCACTTCGACTCGATGCTCGCGAAGATGACCTGCCGCGGCCGGGACTTCCCGGCGGCCGTGGCCCGGGCGAAGCGTGCCCTCGCCGAGTTCCGCATCCGCGGTGTGTCCACGAACATCCCGTTCCTCCAGGCCGTGCTCGAGGACCCCGACTTCGACCGCGGCGACGTCTCGACGAAGTTCATCGAGGAGCGCCCGCAGCTGTTCGGCGGCCACGTCTCGAAGGACCGCGGCACGAAGGTCCTCAACTGGCTCGCCGACGTCACGGTGAACAAGCCGAACGGCGAACGGCGTCCGCAGACCGTCGAGCCGAGTGAGAAGCTCCCGGCAGTGGACCTGACGAGCGGGCCGCCGCTGGGGCAGCGCGACCGGCTGCTCGAGATCGGGCCGGCCGAGTGGGCGAAGGCCCTCCGCGAGCAGACCGCCCTCGCCGTCACCGAGACCACGATGCGCGACGCGCACCAGTCGCTCCTCGCCACCCGCGTCCGCACGAAGGACCTCGTCGCGGTCGCCCCGCACGTCGCCCGGCTCACCCCGCAGCTGCTCAGCATGGAGGCGTGGGGCGGCGCCACCTACGACGTCGCGCTCCGGTTCCTCGGCGAGGACCCGTGGGAGCGCCTGGCGTCCCTGCGCGAGGCGATGCCGAACATCCCGATCCAGATGCTGCTGCGCGGCCGCAACACGGTCGGGTACACCCCGTACCCCACCGAGGTCACGGACGCCTTCGTCGCCGAGGCGGCACAGAGCGGCGTCGACGTCTTCCGCGTGTTCGACGCGCTCAACGACGTCAGCCAGTTGCGGCCGGCCCTGGAGGCGGTGCTCGCGACCGACACGGCCGTCGCCGAAGCGGCGCTCTGCTACACCGCCGACCTCCTCGACCCGTCGGAGCAGCTCTACACGCTCGACTACTACCTCCGCCTCGCGGAGCAGATGGTCGAGGCCGGTGCGCACGTCATCGGCATCAAGGACATGGCCGGGCTCCTCCGCGCCGGCGCGGCCGAGAAGCTGGTCACGGCGCTCCGCGAGCGCTTCGACCAGCCGGTGCACGTGCACACGCACGACACCGGGGGCGGTCAGCTCGCGACGCTCCTCGCCGCCGCACGCGCCGGGGCCGACGCGGTGGACGTCGCCGCGGCACCGATGGCCGGCACCACGAGCCAGCCGAGCATGTCCGCGCTCGTCGCCGCCCTGGCGCACACCGAGCGCGACACCGGCCTCTCGCTGACCGCGGTCGGCGACCTCGAGCCCTACTGGGAGGCCGTCCGCCGCGCCTACGCGCCCTTCGAGTCCGGCCTGCCCGGTCCGACCGGCCGCGTCTACCACCACGAGATCCCGGGCGGGCAGCTGTCGAACCTCCGGCAGCAGGCCATCGCGCTCGGGCTCGGCGACCGCTTCGAGCAGGTCGAGGACTGGTACGCCGAGGCGAACCGGATCCTCGGCCGTCCCACGAAGGTCACGCCGTCCTCGAAGGTGGTCGGCGACCTCGCCCTGCAGCTCGCCGCGGTCGACGCCGACCCGGTGGACTTCGAGCAGAACCCGCAGAAGTACGACATCCCGGACTCCGTGGTCGGCTTCATGGCCGGCGAGCTCGGGGACCTCCCCGGCGGCTGGCCCGAGCCGTTCCGCTCGAAGGTGCTCGAGGGCCGCGACGTCCGGCTCGAGATCACCCCGGTGCCGGACGCCGAACGCGAGCACCTCAGCACGCCCGGCAAGGGGCGGCAACAGGCCCTCAACCGCCTGCTCTTCCCGCAGCCGACGAAGCAGTTCGAGAGCGTCCGTGAGCAGTACGGCGACCTCTCCGTCCTGCCGACGACCGACTACCTCTACGGGCTCCGCCCCGGGCAGGAGCACATCGTGCCGCTCGGCAAGGGCGTCGACCTGTTCGTCGGGCTCGAGGCGATCGGCGAGGTGGACGAGCGCGGCATCCGCACGGTCATGGCGACGATGAACGGCCAGCTCCGCCCGGTCGCCGTCCGCGACCGTTCGGTCGAGGTCGAGACGAAGGCGGCCGAGAAGGCCGACAAGACCGACCCGAAGCACGTCGCCGCGCCGTTCTCCGGCGTCGTGACGCTCAAGGTCGCCGTCGGTGACGTCGTCGAGGCCGGAGCGGCCGTGGCGAGCATCGAGGCGATGAAGATGGAAGCGGCCATCACGGCGCCCGTGTCGGGCACCGTCGGCCGTCTCGCGATCCCGGTGACCCAGCAGGTGGACGCCGGCGACCTCCTGGTGGTGCTGCAGTAACGTGACCGTCCGTCCCATCCGCCTGTTCGGCGACCCCGTCCTCCGGTCGCCCGCCGACCCGATCCGCCCCGAGGCGCTGGGGAGCCAGGGTGTCCGCGACCTCGTCCAGGACCTCGTCGACACCGTCAAGGAGCCCGGTCGCGCCGGCGTCGCCGCTCCCCAGATCGGCGTCGGCCTCCGCGCGTTCTCGTACAACGTCGACGGCGAGGTCGGCTACGTCCTCAACCCGGAGGTCGTCGAGGTCTCGGGGGAGCCGGAGCTGATGGACGAGGGCTGCCTCTCGGTCCCCGGTCTCGCCTACCCCACCCGCCGCTCCCCGTACGCCAAGGTGCGCGGTGTCGACGTCGACGGGAACGAGGTCGTCCTCGAGGGAACAGGACTCATGGCCGAGGCGTTGCAGCACGAGGTCGACCACCTCGACGGCACCGTCTACGTCATGACGCTCGACCCCGAGATCCGCCGGCAGGCCCTCCGGGACATCCGCGCCCAGGACTGGTTCCACTGACACCCCCACGGGGGATTGTCGCTTTGTCCTGACGAAGAGGTACCGTACAGCCGTCGGTTTCCCACCGACGCCGTCTCCCACACCCCAGGACACCCAGCATGACCCCTCAGAACGACGAGCTCAGCTCGCATCGCACCCGCACGAACCGGCGTCCCGCCGAGGCCCCCGTCACGACCGGCGCGACCGCCGCCCTCGACGCCCCGGACGCGCAGCAGACACCGGAGCGCTGACCCGACAGCGGGTCGCGCCCCGCGCGCAGCCGCAACCGCCTGGAGGCCCGGATCACGTCCCTGGGACGTGATCCGGGCCTCCAGGCGGTCGCCTCTCCTGACGGACGTCAGCCGCGTCGTCGGCGCCCCTCCACGACGGGCGTCGCGGTGGTCTGGACCTTCGAGCCCGAGTAGATGTGCTCCACGTCCGCGGCGAAGTCCCGCATGATCACCGGGCGCTTGATCGTGAGCTTCGGCGTGAGGTGCCCCGACGCCTCGGTGAACTCCGTGTCGATGATCGTGAACGACCGCACCGACTCGGCGCGGGAGACGCGCTGGTTGGCGGCGTCGATGGCCTCCTGCACGGCCTGGTGGACGCGCTCGTCGTACGCGGCCTCGTGCGCGGAGAGCGCCGGGGTGATGCCGCGGGTCTCGCACCAGCCGGCGAGCATCTCGCGGTCGAGCGTGACGAGTGCGGCGACGAACGGCTTGCCCTCGCCGACGACGACGACCTGGCCGACGAGCGGGTGCTCGCGGATGCCGTCCTCGAGCGGGGCCGGGGCGACGTTCTTGCCGCTCGCGGTGACGATGAGCTCCTTCGCGCGCCCCGTGACGGTGAGGACCCCGTCCGCGTCGAGCCGACCGAGGTCGCCGGTGTGGAACCAGCCGTCGACCTGCGCCTTCTCGGTCGCGGCGTCGTTCCGCCAGTACCGGTCGAAGACGTCCACGCCGCGGATGAGGATCTCGTCGTCGTCCGCGATCCGGATCTCGACACCGGGCAGGGCCCGACCGACGCTGCCGATGCGGAGTTCGCCCGCACGGTTCACGGTCGCGGGGGCGGTGGTCTCGGTGAGGCCGTAGCCCTCGAGGATGAGCACGCCGACCGAGCGGAAGAAGTGCGACAAGCGCGGGGAGAGCGGCGCCGACCCGCTGACGGCGTAGCGGACCCGGCCGCCCATCGCGTCGCGCAGCTTGGCGTAGACGAGCCGGTCGAAGAGCTTGAAGCGCAGCGCGAGCCCGAGCGGCACCTTGCCGGCCGCCAGCGCCTCGGAGTGCGCGACCGCCGTCCGGGCGGCGGCGCGGAAGATCCGGCCCCGTCCGCCGAGGTCGGCCTTCTGCTCCGCCGAGTTGTAGATCTTCTCGAACACCCGCGGGACGGCGAGGAGGAACGACGGCTTGAACGTCGACACCGCGTGCATGAGGTCCTTGGTGTCCGGCTCGTGCCCGACGAGGACCCCGGCGGAGATCGACATCACCGCGATGAACCGCGCGAAGACGTGCGCCATCGGGATGAACAGCAGCGTCGAGGCGTCGTCCGCGACGACCTCGGGCATCGCCTCCGAGGCACCCTCGACCGTGCCGGTGAAGTTGTCGTGCCGGAGCACGCACCCCTTCGGGCGACCGGTGGTGCCCGAGGTGTAGATGATCGTCGCGTCGTCGTGGCCGTGCACCTCGGCGGTGCGGGCGTCGAGCTCGGCGTCCGTGACGTCCTCGCCGAGCCGGGTGAGGTCGTCGAGGCCACCGCCGTCGATGGTCCAGTGCTGGCCGAGGTGGGGCAGGTCCGGGGCGATGCTCGCGACCCGGCGGGCGTGCTCCTCCTGCTCGACGACGATGGCGACCGCCTCCGAGTCGGACAGGATCCAGCGCACCTGGTCGGCCGAGCTGGTCTCGTACACCGGGATCGACACGAGGCCGGCGGTCCACACCGCGAAGTCGACGAGCGTCCACTCCAGGCGCGTGCGGGACAGGATCGCGACGTGCGCCCCCGGTTCGAGGCCGGCGGCGACGAAGCCCTTCGCGATGCCGCGGACCCGCGCCAGCGTGTCGGCGGCCGTGATCGGCGTCCAGGTCTCGCCGTGGCGCTCGGCCAGGACGGGGCGGTCCGGGGTCAGCCGGGCCCGCTCGGCGAGCAGTCGCGCGGCTGAGCCGTGGTCGGGTGCGGTGATCGGGGTTGGGTGCCGCTGATCGTTCACGGTGACTCCCTTGTCGGCCGGTTCGATTCGAGTGTGCCTCATCGTCGAGGCGACACCGCCAGCATAGGACGTGGTCACGTGCGTTCCGTGTGCGCGCGTCGAACCGGTAGGCTCGACCCTCGTGCACGCCATCGGAATCGACATCGGGGGCACCAAGATCGCGGGTGCGGTCGTCACGGAACTGGGCGAGATCCTCGCCGAGGACCGGGTGGCCACCAACGCTGCGGACCCGGACGCCATGCTCGACGACGTGGTCGCGATGGTGTCGCGGCTGCGGAGCGCCTACGACGTGAGCGCGGTCGGCGTCGCCGCCCCCGGCTTCATCGACGCCTCGCAGTCGATCGTCTACTACACGCCGAACATCCGCTGGCGGAACGAACCGCTGCGCCAGAAGCTGCAGCAGCGCATCGGCGACCTGCACATCACCGTCGACAACGACGCCAACGCCGCGGGCTGGGCCGAGTTCCGCTTCGGCGCAGGCCGGCTCGTGTCCGACATGACCATGCTGACGATCGGCACCGGGGTCGGTGGCGCGATCGTGACCGAGGACCGCCTGTTCCGCGGTGGCTTCGGCACCGGCGGCGAGATCGGGCACCTCCGGATCGTCCCGAACGGCCTGCCGTGCGGCTGCGGCGCCCGTGGCTGCATCGAGCAGTACGGCTCCGGCCGCGCCCTGCAGCGGATGGCGAACGACGTCGCCGACGCCGGCGGCATCGGCCAGGCGCTGGCCGACGCCCGTGCGGCGAACGGCGGCGAGCTCGACGGCCACATCGTCGGGGACCTCATCCTCGCCGACGACCCCGGTGCCCTCGCGGCCCTCCGCCGGCTCGGTCGCCACCTCGGCGAGGCCTGCGCCTCCCTGTCCGCGGTGCTCGACCCGCAGCTGTTCGTCTTCGGCGGCGGCGTCGCGAGCGCGGGGGACCGGCTGCTCGACCCGATCAAGCAGGCGTACCTGTCGAACCTGCCGGCCCGGGGCTACCACCCGGAACCCGACTTCGTGATCGCGGAGCTCGTCAACGACGCCGGCGTCGTCGGCGCGGCCGACCTCGCCCGGATCCACGCCCGCACGGCGTAGGTCCGTCCCGGAGCACTGAGGAGTCGACGATGACCTACTGGCTGCTGAAGAACTTCCTGCTCGGCCCGCTCATCCTCACCCTCTTCCGGCCGTGGGTCGTGGGTCGCGAACACGTCCCCGCCAAGGGGCCGGTGATCTTCGCGTCGAACCACATCTCGTTCATCGACTCGGTGATCCTGCCGGCCGTGCTCGACCGGCGGGTGTCGTTCCTGGCGAAGAGCGACTACTTCACGGGCCGCGGGCTCAAGGGCTGGGCGACGAAGACCTTCTTCAACGCGATCGGGCAGCTCCCGATCGACCGCTCCGGCGGCAAGGCGTCCGAGGCGTCCCTGCGTGCCGGCCTGCAGGTCCTCGCGCGCGGCGAGCAGCTCGGCATCTACCCGGAGGGCACCCGCAGCCCGGACGGCAAGCTCTACCGCGGCCGCACCGGCATCGCCCGGATGATCCTCGAGGGCCGGGTCACCGTGGTCCCCGTCGCCATGGTCGGCACGCGCGAGGTGCAGCAGATCGGGCAGCGCATCCCGAAGTTCAAGCGCGTCGGGGTCGTGTTCGGCAAGCCGCTCGACTTCTCGCGCTTCGAGGGGCTCGAGACCGACCGGTTCATCCTCCGCAGCGTCACCGACGAGGTCATGCACGAGCTCGCCGGGCTGAGCCGCCAGGAGTACGAGGACGTCTACGCGACGAGCGTCAAGGACCGCGCGAGTTCGGCGCGCGAGCAGGTCCTCAAGGGCAAGGTCACACGGAATGGGCGCGGCACCGCCGCACGTTAGGATTCGAAGGTCCCGCGTCCGCGGGACGGCCACCCCTTCGAGAGGTACCACCCTTGTTCGAGTCGACCGACTTCGTCGCCCTGCAGGATCCGGACGCGATCGAGGGGCTCGACTATTGGCGGACGCTCCCGATCAAGCAGCAGCCCTCGTGGCCGGACCCGGCCGCCGCCGAAGCGGCCTCGGCCGAGATCGCCACGCTGCCGCCGCTCGTCTTCGCGGGCGAGGTCGACAAGCTCCGCGAACGGCTCGCCGCCGCCGCGCAGGGCCGGGCGTTCCTGCTGCAGGGCGGTGACTGCGCCGAGACCTTCGCCGGCGCCACCGCGGACTCCATCCGCGACCGCGTGAAGACGATCCTGCAGATGGCGGTCGTGCTCACGTACGGCGCGTCGATGCCCGTCATCAAGATGGGCCGGATGGCCGGGCAGTTCGCCAAGCCGCGCTCGAGCGACTTCGAGACCCGCGGCGACGTCACGCTGCCCGCCTACCGCGGCGACATCGTGAACGGCTACGACTTCACGCCGGAGTCCCGCCAGGCCGACCCCCGCCGGCTCGTGCAGGGGTACCACACGGCCGCGTCGACCCTCAACCTCGTCCGCGCCTTCACCCAGGGGGGCTTCGCCGACCTGCGCCAGGTGCACTCGTGGAACAAGGGGTTCGCGTCGAACCCGGCGAACGCCCGGTACGAGCACCTCGCGCAGGAGATCGACCGCGCCATCCGGTTCATGGACGCCTGCGGTGCGGACTTCGACGAGCTCAAGCACGTCGAGTTCTACGCCTCGCACGAGGGGCTCCTCATGGACTACGAGCGCCCGATGACCCGCATCGACTCGCGCTCGGGCCAGGCGTACGACACCTCCGGGCACTTCATCTGGATCGGTGAGCGCACGCGTGACATCGACGGCGCCCACGTCGACTTCCTGTCGCGCGTGCGGAACCCGATCGGCGTCAAGCTCGGCCCGACCACGAGCGTCGACGACATGAAGGCCCTGGTCGACAAGCTCGACCCGAACCGCGAGCCCGGCCGCCTGACGTTCATCACCCGCATGGGCGCCGGCAAGATCCGCGACGAGCTGCCCAAGCTGCTCGAGGCGATCAAGGGCATGGACGCCAACCCGCTGTGGGTGACGGACCCGATGCACGGCAACGGCCTGACCACCCCGACCGGGTACAAGACGCGGCGCTTCGACGACGTCGTGGACGAGGTCCTCGGGTTCTTCGAGGCCCACCGCGAGGTCGGGACCTACCCGGGCGGCATGCACGTCGAGCTCACCGGTGACGACGTCACGGAGTGCCTCGGCGGGTCGGAGCACATCGACGAGGCCACCCTCGCGACGCGCTACGAGTCGCTGTGCGACCCGCGGCTGAACCACATGCAGTCGCTCGAGCTGGCGTTCCTCGTGGCCGAGGAGCTCGGCGCGCACCCGCACGTGCGCGCGTAGCGCGCCGCGCCCCCGAGTCTCGGGGCGTCGGCCCCGAGTCTCGGGCTCAGCGACCGATCACGTGGCCGCGGCCCCGAGAAGTGTCGCCCAGCGCGAGACTCGGCTCCGCACCGACGGACGGGAGGCGCGGTGCCAGCCCGCACCGCGCCTCCCGTCCGCCGTTCGCGCACCCCCACGGCGCGGGCCGAGTCTCGGGGTAGGCGACAGTTCTCGCCCGCCGGACCGCGAGAGACGTCGCCCAGCCCGAGACTCGGCTCCGCACCGACGGAGGCGCGCGCCTACTGCTTGTAGGCCAGCGTGACCGTGTCGCCGCGGTGCACCGTGGTGTTCGGCGCCGGGTCCGTGCCGGACACGGGGAGCGAGGCCTTCCAGTCGTAGAAGCCGCACAGGATGTTCGTGCAGTCCGGGACGGAGACCTTGAGCCCGAGGGCCTCGAGCGTCGACGTGGCGTCGTTGATCGTCTTCCCCTGGACGTCCGGCAGCGAGATCGGCGCCGGCCCCTTCGACACGACGACGTCGATCGCCGTGCCCTTCACGACGGGGTCGTCGTGCGGCTTCGCGGAGATGATCTGCCCCTCGGGGACGTCGTCGCTGAACCGGCCGTCCTGCGTGCCGACGGTGAGGTCCACCGCGCCGAGGTCCGCGGTGGCCTGGTCGACGGTCTTCCCGACGACGTCCGGCACCGGGCCGAGCGAGACCGTGAGCGTCACGGGCCCGCGTTCGCCGTAGGTGTCGACGGTGGTGAGGTCGATGGTCTTCCCGTCGGTGCCGAGACCCGTGGCGGCGATGACGGTGTCCTTCGCGGCGTCGGCGGAGAACTGGTACTGGTCGTCCTGCAGCTCGAAGTCGTCGTCGAGCGCCGCGGTGACCGTCGAGATCGGCTGCCCGACGATCGCGGGCAGCGGGATCATCTTCGGGCCGTTCGAGACGACGATCTGGACGGACGTGCCCTTCTGGACCTCTCGCCGCGCGGCCGGCCTCGTCGTCGAGACCTGGCCCTTCGCGACCACGGCGTCGAACCGGGCGGCGGTCGTGGACGCGGTGTGCAGGCCCTGCGCCTCGAGCAGCTGCCGTGCCTGCGAGACGGACTTCCCGGTGACCTCGGGGATCCGCACGTTGCCCCACGGCCCGGGGCCGAACGCCCAGCCGATCGTCCCCCCGATGGCCATGATCACGAGGACGACGACGAGGGCGATCCACCCGCGCTTCCGGCGCTTGGCGGACTTGTCGGCGAGACGCTGCCCGGCGGGGGAGAGCGCACCCGGCTGCGACCCGGTGCGCCGCGGGCCGGGGGCGTTGCGACCCGGCCGGCCGGCGGGCTGCTGCCCGGACGACCGCTGCCCGGCGGGCTCGAGGATCGTGGTCGCGTCGCCCGAGTCCGCGGAGGACGGCGACGAACCACCGGCCGGGAGGATCGCGGTCGCGTTCTCGGGGCGCAGCACGGCCGTCCGGTACTGGCCGGTCGCGCGCTGCTGGTTGCCCGCCATGTGGTCGAGCATCTCGCGGGCGTCGCTCGGCCGGTCGTCGGGGTTGCGTGCGGTGGCCCAGGCCACGAGGTCGTCGAGCTCCGGCGGGACACCGGGTACGGCGTCGCTCGGCGCGGGGACGGTGTCGTTCGCGTGCTGGTACGCGATCTGCATCGGCTGCTCGCCCTTGTACGGCTGCTCGCCGGTGAGCATCTCGTAGAGCATGATGCCGAGCGCGTAGATGTCGCTGCGCGAGTCGGCGGCGCCGCGAGTGACGAGCTCGGGAGAGAGGTACGCGATCGTGCCGAGGAGCGCCGCCCCGGTCGCGGTGTTCGCGGTGGTCGCCCGCGCGAGGCCGAAGTCGCCGAGCTTGATGCGGCCGTCGTCGGCGAGCAGGACGTTCTCGGGCTTGAGGTCGCGGTGCACGATGCCGGCACGGTGGGCCGACGCGAGTCCGGCGAGGACGGCGCGGAGGATGTCGGTGGCCTGCTCCGGCGTGAGCGCGTGGTGCTCCTGGAGGAGGTCCCGGAGCGTGATGCCCGGGATGTACTCCATGACGATGTAGGCGGTGTCGTCCTCGGCGCCCTGGTCGTACACGCCGACGAGGTTCGGGTGGGAGAGCCGGGCGGCGGAACGGGCCTCCTGGATGAAGCGCTCCCGGAAGGCCTGGTCGTCGGCCAGGTGCCCGTGCATGATCTTGATCGCGACCCGGCGCTCGAGGCGCACGTCGGTGGCGAGGTACACCGTCGCCATGCCGCCCCGGGCGATGCGCGAGCGCACGCGGTAGCGGTGATCGATCATGCGACCGATCATCGGGTCCGTGGCGGCGTTCGTGGTCATCGGCGGCATTCTACGAATCGGGACTGCACGGACCCGCACCGGCGCACCGGTCGTGTCCGAATCTCGATCTTGCGGATGACTCGCTTCCGCAGGGCGACCAGGTTCAGAGCGACGCGAGCAGGTTCTTCGCGGTCTGCTCCCACTGCGCGTAGGCCTTCGGGTACGCGGAGACCTGGACGGCCTGCGCCGCCGTGGTCACGTTCATCGTCGACCAGCCCGGGACGTCGAGCAGGCCCCTGGTGTGGCCCGGGTTGCCGGTGAAGAACCGCTTCGCTGCCGTCGTCGGGTCCTGCAGCGCCGCCGCGGACCCCCAGCCCTGGCTCGGGCGCTGCTGGAAGAGGCCGACCGAGTCGCGGTCGCCGTACGGGAGGTTGCGGAGGCTCGACTCCTGGATCGCGGCCGCCAGGGCGATGACGATGCCGTGGTCGGACACCCCGAGGGACCGGCCGACCGACACGATCGTGGCGGCGTTGCCCCGCTGCTCCGCGGAGAGGGACGGTCCGGACGACGGGAGGACGAGTGTCTTGCCGGCGTAGATCGTGCTCGTGTACGTGAGGCCGTTCGCCGAGAGGAGCGACGACACCGACACGCCGTGCGCCGAGGCGATCGACGCGATCGTGTCGCCCGCCCCGATCTTCACGCTGCCGGCACGAGCCGACGAGGCCGACGACCCGGCCGACGACGACCCGGTCGACGTCGCGGCGACCGGTGCCGCCGCAGCGGAGCCCGCGGACGGCACGCGCAGCGTCTGCCCGGGGTAGATCACCGAGCGCTGCGACAGCTTGTTGGCGCTGAGCAGCGCCGTGGTGGACACGCCGACCCGGGCCGCGATGCCCGACACGGTGTCGCCCTGCTTGACGTGGTAGCTCCCCGTGCTGGACGCCCCCGAGGTCGCGGACGCCGTGGTCACCGACGGGGTGGACGCGAGGTGCAGTGTCTGCCCGGGGTGGATGATCGTGTTCCAGCCGAGGCCGTTGCGGACGAGCACCTCCTGCGCGGACAGACCGTAGCGGGCGGCGATGCCCGACACGGTGTCGCCCTGACGGACGGTGTAGTTCGTGGGCACAGTCGTGGTGGACGCCGTCGAGACCGCGGCGACCGTCGTGACCGTGGTCTGCGACGGGCGCGCCACGGCGGTGCCGAAGACCGGTCGGTCGCCGACGTTGCGGTCCTCGTCGACGTGCCGCTTGTTCGCGTTGTCGTCGTGCTGGGGTTCGGCGTGGGCGACCGGTCCGGTGAGTCCGGCGGTCACCGCGATCGTCCCGGCGAGGACGATGGGCATGGTGGCGAACCTGGCGGATCGTGCGCGCCGGGCGGCTTCGTCTGCAGAGTTGTCCACGGGTTTCTCCTGTCCTAGCGGTGAGCCGTGCGCGTGCGTGCGCACTCACAGGTGGCTCCACGCTGGCATGGCGTGATTTACAAGTCAACCAGAGAGCCTGATGTTGCGCATGTGACCAATGTGACGAACGAGTCGGTGTGCGGCTCGCGGTGGACCTGGCAACATGGGGCGCGTGAGTGCTGCACCCGACGACGACCTGAACCTCTCCGAGCGCTGGCTGACCGTCCCCGAGCTGGTGGACCTCTTCAGCACCAGCCCCGGCCGGATCCACCGCCTGTTCGAGGACAAGACCCTCCTGGCGGCCCGGATCGGCGGAGTCCTCCGCGTGCCGAGCGAGTTCATCGAGGACCGCGAGCCGCTGCCCGAACTGCGCGGGACGCTCACCGTCCTCGGCGACAACGGCTTCACCGACGACGAGGCCGTGCGCTGGATGCTCACCGTCGACGACGCCATCGGCACCTCGCCGATCGCCGCGCTGCGCGCGGGCCGCAAGGCCGAGGTACGTCGCATCGCCCAGTCGCTGCTCTAGACGTCCCCACCGACGGACGGGAGGCGCGGTGCCAGCTGGCGCCGCGCCTCCCGTCGGTCAGGCGGTTGCGTCTCCTGCTGTCCGCGTCTACGCGACGCGGCGGCTGACCGTGTCGGCCAGCGCGATGAGCTGCTCGCGCGCGGACGGCGTCAGTGGAGCCGCCTCGATCGCGGCCTTCGCGCGCTGCACGTGCCGCTCGATCGATCGCTCGACCGCGGCCACCGCACCGGACTCGGTGAGGGTCGCGCGGAGCATCTGGACCTGCGCCTCGTCGAGGTCGGGGTCGCCGAGGAGCTCGTCGAGGAGCTGTCGGGGGCCGCTCGCGAGGGTCTTCCGCGCGGAGGCGATGAGCACGGTGCGCTTGCCCTCGCGCAGGTCGTCGCCGGCGGGCTTGCCGGTGACCTCGGGGTCGCCGAAGACGCCGAGCATGTCGTCGCGGAGCTGGTAGGCGACGCCGAGGGGGAGCCCGAACGCCCGGAGCCCCTCGAGCTGCGCCTCGCTCGCGCCGGCGACGAGGGCGCCGATCACGAGGGGCGCTTCGATCGAGTACTTCGCCGACTTGAAGACGATGACGCGCTGGGCACGGACGAGGTGCTCGGCCTCGTCGATCGTCGGCCACGCCGTCTCTTCGTGCACGTCGAGGTACTGCCCGGCCGTGACGTCGAGCCGCATGGTGTGGAACTCCTGGCGGACGATCCGTCCTCGCGCGGGGTCGAGGAGCGCGAGCCCCTCGTCGAAGACGGCGTCGCTCAGGGAGAGCAGGAGATCGCCCAGCAGCAGTGCCGAGTTCGTGCCGTACTGCCCGCGGTCGCCCGCCCAGCCGGACCGCTCGTGCAGGGACTCGAAGCGCCGGTGCGCGGCCGGACGCCCGCGACGGGTGTCCGAGCGGTCCATGATGTCGTCGTGCACCAGGGCCGCGGCGTGGAAGATCTCGAGCGCGGCGGCGACGGTGACGATCGCTTCCGCCGTGGTCTGGCGCGAGCCCTCGGCCAGGGGGTCGAACGACCCCGAACGCCCCGCCACCGACTGCCAGCCCCAGTAGCAGAACAGCGCCCGGAAGCGCTTGCCCCCGGAGAGCAGATCGCGGGCGTACTCGTCGAACGGCGCGAGGTCCGGACTGATCGCGGCGAGCCGTTCGCGTTGGTCGTCCAGCGCCCGGTCGATCCGCGCCGACACGAGGTCCACTAATCGCGTACTCTCAGCCACACTCCCTACCCTAGTGGAGCGGTCGAGTCGTAGACTCGGTGCACCTCAACCACGCGTCGATCCCAAGAACAAGAGGGAACACAGATGCCACTCTCGGAGCAAGAGCAGCGACTCCTCGAAGAGATGGAGCGGAGCCTCTACCAGAACGACTCCGACTTCGTGGCGCGTGTCACGCGCCGCCAGGGCCGTCCGACCTACACCGCCATCACGCTCGGGGTGCTCGGCGCCCTCGTCGGTGTCGCGGTCGTCATCCTCGGGCTCGTCTTCAAGGCGCCGGTCATCGGGATCCTCGGGTTCGTCGTGATGCTCGCCGGTGTCCTGTTCGCACTGCGTCCCGGCATGCGGGTCCCCAAGGCGAAGGCGCCTCGGGCCGGCAAGTCCTCCACGGGCGGGGCGTCCCGTCCGAGCACCGGCGGCGGCGGGTCCTTCATGGACCGGATGAACGACCGCTGGGACAAGCGGAACGACCAGAGCTAGGCGGCTCTCCACTCTCCTCCACGGGGTCGGTCCTTCGGGACCGGCCCCGTTTCGTGTGCCCGGGGCCGGGGCCGGCCGGGCCCGCCCGGCGTCCGCCGAGCGGGCACTTTCCGTCACGCTCGGCACGCCCGCCCGGCCGATCCCGCCCGCTCGGCGCCCGGCGCGCGGCGTGTCCCGCCCGCTCGGCGCCGTGCGGCGGGCAGTGCTGGTTGCCCGGCCGAGTGCCGCTCTGGGCTGGCCCGTGTTCGCCGAGCGGGCACTATCCGTCACTCTCGGCACCCCCGCCCGGCCGGTTTCGCCCGCTCGGCGGTGGGCGCGCGGCGAGTCGTGCCCGTTCGGCGCCAGGCGGCGGGCGGGCGCGCGGGTGGCCCCGGTGACCGAGGCGAGTGTTGCCCGCGTCGGCGGGGGTTCGGCGAGCGGGCGATATCTGTCACGGTCGCCGTTCCCGCGCGGCCGGTTTCGCCCGCTCGGTGATGGGCGTGCGGCGAGTCGTGCCCGTTCGGCGCCGTGCGGCGGGCCGACGCGCGCGCAGGTCCGGGCGCTCGGGTGGGTGCGGCCCGGCCGGCGGGGGTTCGGCGAGCGGGCGGTATCCGTCACGCTCGGCGCGGCCACGCGGCCGGTTTCGCCCGCTCGGCGGCAGGCGTGCGGCGGGTCGTGCCCGTTCGGTGGGTGGGGGCGGGGCCCGCGGGGGAGGGGGGGGCGGAGCGCGCGGGGCGGGGGCGCGCCCGGATGAGGGGGTGGGGGCGCGAAGGCCCTCCACTTCGCTCCACCTGCTCCACATCCCTCCACCGGGGCGTTCTGGCCCGGAACGACGGCCTTCTCTGCGCCGCGATCGTCGGCCGAGCGACCCCAGTACGGGGCACGGAGGCGATTCGCAGCCCGTTTTCCTGGGCAGGGGGAGGGGAGTGGAGTAAAGTGGTGCACACAACGGTCCGGTGGAGCGGAGGGGAGGCCCGACGTGCTGCTCGGTACCCATGCCCCGAAGCTCGACGAGAAGGGTCGCGTGATCCTCCCCGCCAAGTTCCGGGACGAATTGTCCGGGGGGCTCGTCATGACCCGCGGGCAGGAGCGCTGCGTCGTCGTCTACAGCGCGGACACGTTCGAGCAACTGCACGAGCGCATCCGCACCGCACCGATGACCTCGAAGCGCACTCGGGACTACATGCGTCTGTTCCTCTCCGGGGCCAGCGCAGAACAGCCCGACAAGCAGAACCGCGTCACCATCCCGCAGAACCTCCGCGAGTACGCGGGGCTCGAGCGGGACCTGACGGTCATCGGCAGCGGTGACCGTGCCGAGATCTGGTCGACCCCCGCGTGGGAGGCCTACTACGCCGAGGTCGAAGAGGGCTTCGCCGACAACGACGAGGAGGTGATCCCGGGGATCTTCTGATCCGTGGATCGGGACTCCCAGCCGTGGAGCCCTGACACCCCTTCCCCGGTGTCAGGTCGCATGGATGGGGATCCGGACCCGCGGCCCGGAAGACGAGGGGCTGCACATGGCAGACGATGAGGACCAGCGCTTCCCGCACACTCCGGTGATGCTCGAGCGCATCGTCGACCTCTTCACGCCGACCCTGGAGGGCCCCGGCAAGGTCGTCGTGGACGCGACGCTCGGCATGGGCGGCCACTCCGAGGGCCTGCTCGAGCGGTTCCCGGAGCTCACGCTGATCGGGCTCGACCGCGACACGGACGCGCTCGGCATCGCGGGGGACCGCCTCGCTCGGTTCGGTGACCGCGTCCGGCTCGTGCACACGGTCTACGACGGCATCGCCGAGGCGATCGAGGGCGAGGGCTTCCGGTCGGTCGACGGCGTGCTGTTCGACCTCGGGGTGAGCTCGCTGCAGCTCGACCGCGCCGAACGGGGCTTCGCCTACAGCCAGGACGCACCGCTCGACATGCGGATGGACCGGACCGAGGGGCAGACCGCGGCCGACGTCCTCGCGACCTACGACGAAGGCGAGCTGCGGCGGATCTTCCAGCGCTACGGCGAGGAGAAGCTGGCCGGCCGCTACGCCCGGGCGATCGTCGAGCGCCGGACGACCAAGCCGTTCGAGATGTCCGGCGACCTCGTGCAGGTCCTGCACGACGCGACCCCGGTGGCGATCCAACGCCAGGGGCACCCGGCCAAGCGGGTGTTCCAGGCTCTCCGCATCGAGGTGAACGCCGAACTCAGCGTCCTCGAGCGGGCCATCCCGGCAGCACTCGACGCCATCGCGGTCGGTGGCCGCATCGTCGTCGAGTCCTACCAGTCCCTCGAGGACCGCATCGTCAAGCGGGCACTCACCGCCCGGACGAAGTCGAGCGCCCCCGCCGGACTCCCGGTGGAGCTCCCCGAACACGCCCCGACCTTCTCCCTGGTCGTCAAGGGCGCCGAACTGGCCGACGAGGCCGAACGCGCCGCCAACCCACGAGCAACCCCCGTGCGCCTGCGCGCGGCCGAGCGGATCCGGAAGTGACATGAGCACGAACCTCGCACTCGTCGACCCCGCCGTCGTCCCGTCCCGTGCACCGCGCCCGGCCCGGCGCGACCGCCCGGAGCTCGTCGAGGTCACGCCGACGAAGGCCCAGCGCCGCGCACGCCCCCGCATCGCCTACGCGGTGGTGGCGGTGGGCGCCCTCGGCCTCCTGCTCCTCGCGCAGCTCGGCATCAGCATGGTCCTCAGCCAGGGCGCCTACACGCTGAGTTCGCTCGGCACCGAGCAGACGAACCTGGCCCGCACGCAGCAGTCGCTCTCCGAGGAGCTCCGGGTCCTCGACTCGCCGCAGAACCTGGCGCGCAACGCCCAGGCCCTCGGGATGATCGCGAACTCGACGCCGGTGTACCTCGACCCGAAGACCGGCCGAGTGTACGGCACGCCCACGCCGGCGGTCGCCGACCAGGCCACGGCCAGCACCGAGAACCAGGTGCCGAACTCGCTGCTCAACGACGTGCCACTCGCCGCCAAGCAGGGCGACACGTCGACGAGCAAGGAGAGCGGGTCGACCACCGGCAGCGACGCGAAGAGCGGCGACGCGAAGACCGACACGAAGACCGACACGACCACCGACGCTGGGAAGACCACAGGCTCCAGCGCGTCGGCCGGGGCTTCCTCGACCACCGACGTAGAGTCCGACGCGAACCAGCTCCAGGCGCCGTCCACCCGGTGACCCGGAGGTCGGGACCGGCACGTCGGGACCCGCACGTCGGGCCCCGTCAGTCGGGACACCACCGACGCACCACCGCTCCACCCGGGAAGGACCGCACCGCGTGACGAAGACGATCCGAAGCCGACGACTGCGCTACAGCGTCGTGATGATCGCCGTGATCGCCCTCGTGGCAGTCTTCGTGATCCGTCTCGTCGACATCCAGGTGGTCCAGGCCGCCTCGCTCAACGAGCTCTCGAAGGAGAAGCGGAGCATCCCGGTCACGATCTACGGCACCCGCGGCTCGATCGTCGACCGCGACGGCGCGGAGTTGGCCGACAGCGTCACGCGGTACAACATCACCACCGCGCCGCGTCTGGTGAAGAAGTTCCAGGGCAAGCTCGGCGGGACCCGCATCAAGGACGTCAGCGTCAACGCTGCGCTGACGGCACTGGCGAAGGCGTCCGGCGGCGACCTCGCGACGATGCGGAAGAACATCGCCGCCGACCCCGACTCGGACTTCGCGTACCTGGTCAAGGGCCTCGACGTGAAGCACTACGAGGCGGTGACGGCACTCGGCATCCCGTGGATCTACAAGGAGCAGCAGGCCTCCCGCGTGTACCCGACCGGAGCGACGACCGGCAACATCACCGGCTTCATGGGCACCGACGGCGCCCAGGCGGGCCTGGAGTACGCGTACGACAAGTGCCTCGCCGGCTCGAACGGCTCCGAGACCTACGAGCGCGGGTCCGACGGGGTGCAGCTCCCCGGCAGCACCGTGACGACCAAGGAAGCCAAGGACGGCGGGACGCTCGAGACCACCATCGACAGCGACCTGCAGTACATGGCGGAGCAGACCATCGCCTCGGCCGCGAAGCAGCTGCAGGCCGAGTCGGCGACCGCGACGGTCACGAGCGTGAAGACGGGCGAGCTCCTCGCCGTGGCGGACTACCCGACCGTGGACCCGAACGACGTCGACGCGACCACGGACAAGGGTGCCTTCAGTTCGCGTGCGCTGACGGCCACGTACGAGCCGGGTTCGACGATCAAGGCCGCGATCGCCGCTGCGCTGATCGACCAGGGCAAGTCGAGCCCGACCGATCAGGCGGTCGTGCCGTACTCGCGGACGTTCCCCTGGGGCGGCACGATCCACGACTCCGAGTTCCACCAGACCGAGAACCTGACCCTCACGGGCATCCTCCGCGACTCGTCGAACGTCGGCATCACCGAGCTCGGCGAGCGGCTCACCGCGCAGCAGCGGTACGACTACATGCAGAAGTTCGGGCTGTTCGAGCCGGAGTCGGCGATCGAGTACCCGGGCCAGCCGTCGATGGACTACGGCACGAGCCCGAACTGGGACCAGCAGACGAACATCAACTCGATGTTCGGCCAGGGCATCTCGACGACCGCGGTCCAGGTCGCGAGCATCTTCCAGACCATCGCCAACGACGGTGTCCGCATCCCGCTGCACTTCGTCAAGGGGTGCGAGACGGCCGACGGCAAGACGATCGACGCGCCCGACGTGCAGGGGACGCGCGTCGTGTCCGCGAGCGCCGCGACGCAGGTCACCGACATGCTGCAGAGCGTGGTCACCGGCGGCACGCTCGTCGGCATGAAGCCGATCTCGGGCTACAACATCGCCGCGAAGACCGGAACGGCCGAGGTCGCCGAGGGGTCGAAGGGCTACGGCTCGCAGCGCATCACGTCGGTGGCCGGAATGGCACCCGCCGAGGACCCCCAGTATGTTGTCACGGTGACGTTCACGAAGCCGCAGGCCAACAAGTGGTCCAGCGGAGCGGCTCCGGCGTTCCGCACTCTCATGTCCCAGGTGCTCGAGAAGTACCGAGTAGCCCCCTCCACGACGCAGGCGAAGACCTACCCGTCCACGTGGTGAGGAAGAAGGAGCACTTGTCCGCACGGATCCCCCCGGTCCTCCGACCCGAACACCCGACCCCGAGGGCCGTGGCCGAACTCGCGAACGCGTTCGGTCTGCGTGTCGTCGGCTCGGTCGATGCCGTCGAGACGACCGGTGTCACCCTGAGCGCCTCCGAGGTGCAGCCGGGTGACCTCTTCGTCGGCGTGCACGGTGCGAACCGGCACGGCGCGGAGTTCTCCGCCGAAGCCGCCGAGCGCGGTGCCGTCGCGGTGCTGACCGACGCTGCGGGCGTCCCGCACGCCCAGGCCGCCGGCCTCCCCGTGCTCGTCGTCGACGACCCCCGAGCGGCCCTCGGCGACGTCGCGGCGTGGGTCTACCGGACCCACGCGGAGGGAGCCACCGACCTGCCGCAGCTGTTCGCCGTCACCGGCACGAACGGCAAGACGAGCACGTCGTACATCCTCGAGGGGATCCTCAAGCAGCTCGGGCTCGTCACGGGCCTCAGCTCCACCGCCGAGCGCCACATCGGCACGCTCAGCGTCACGAGCCGGCTCACCACGCCCGAGGCCAGCGAGATGCACGCCCTCCTCGCCCGGATGCGCGAGAGCGAGGTCCGCGCGGTGGCCGTCGAGGTGAGCGCGCAGGCCCTCAGCCGGCACCGGGTCGACGGCATCGTCTTCGACGTCGCGGCCTTCACGAACCTGTCGCACGACCACCTCGACGACTACGCCGACATGGAGGAGTACTACCAGGCGAAGCTCCCGCTGTTCCAGCCCGAGCACGCCCGCCGCGGCGTCGTCTCCCTGGACACGGACTGGGGCCACCGCGTGGTGCAGGACTCCCGGATCCCGGTCACGACCATCACGGTGCACTCCGACGTCGAGGCCGAGTGGCACGTCGACATCGTCGAGGCCCACGCCGCCTACACCGAGTTCCGCCTGACCGGTCCCGAGGGCCGCGAACTCACCACACGTGTGCCCCTCATCGGCTGGCACATGGCGGCGAACGCGGCACTCGCGATCGTCATGCTCGTCGAGGGCGGCTTCGAGCTGGGCGCGATCGCCCAGGCGCTCCAGAGCAACCACCGGCAGTACGCGGACCAGACCGCGGAACACCCCGTGTCCGCGATCGAGTGCTACCTCCCCGGCCGCACCGAGCGGGTCTCCGGCGACACCGGACCCAGCGTGTACGTCGACTTCGGGCACAGCCCCGACGCGTTCGAGAACACCCTCGCGGCGGTCCGACAGTTCACGTCCGGCCGGGTCCTCATGCTGTTCGGCGCCGACGGCGACCGCGACAAGACCAAGCGCGCCGACATGGCCCGCATCGCCGCCGCCGGGTCGGACATCCTCGTCGTCACCGACCACCACCCCCGCTTCGAGGACGCCGCGTCGATCCGGAAGACCCTGGTCGACGCCGCGCGCGAGGCGTTCCCCGACCACGAGCTCTACGAGGTCAGCCCGCCGGAAGCCGCGATCCGCAAGGCCGTGAGCCTCCTCGGCGACGGCGACTCGATCCTCTGGGCCGGCCCCGGTCACCAGGACTACCGCGACATCCAGGGCGTCCGCACCCCGTACTCGGCACGCGACGAGGCCCGGCAGGCCCTCCGCGAAGCCGGATGGGAGCCGAACGCCGGCCCAGCCGACGGCACCCGCGCCGAGGGCACCCGATGATCGCGCTCACCCTCGCCGAGATCGCCACCGCGGTCGGCGGCGAGCTGATCGCCGGTGCCCAGGCGACCGACGTGGCGGACCAGGGCGACCTGGTCGTGGAGGGCACGGTCGAGACCGACTCCCGGCTCGTCCGTCCCGGCAGCGTGTTCTTCGCGCTCCCGGGCGAGGTCACCGACGGGCGCCGCTTCGTGCCCGCCGCGACCGAGGCCGGTGCCGCGCTCGTCATCACGCCCGAACGGGTCGAGACGACCGCGCCGCAGATCGTCGTCCAGGACGGCTACGAGGCCCTCGCCGCGCTCGCGCACGAGGTCGTCACCCGCGTCCGGACGGCCAGCGCCGACCGCGTCGACACCGAGGGCCGCCCGGCGCCGCTCCGGGTCGTCGGCATCACGGGATCGAACGGCAAGACGAGCACGAAGAACATGCTCCGCACGATCCTCGAGCAGCACGGCGAGACCGTCGCACCGCAGGGGTCGTTCAACAACCACGTCGGCGCCCCGATCTCGATGCTCCGGATCACCCACGACACCCGCTACCTGGTCGTCGAGATGGGCGCGAGCGGCGTCGGCCACATCGCGAAGCTCGTCTCGATCGCCGAACCGGACACCGGTGTCGTCCTCAAGGTGGGCCTTGCGCACGCCGGCGAGTTCGGCGGGATCGAGGCGACGCAGCGCGCCAAGTCGGAGATGGTCACCGACCTCCCGGCCACCGCGACCGCACTGCTCAACGTGGACGACGACCGCGTCGCGTCGATGCGCGCGCTGACGGCTGCCCACGTGGTCGGCTTCGGCACGTCGGCGGAAGCCGACTACCGCATCTCCGGCATCGAGACGGACCGCAGCGGCACCCGCTTCACCCTCACCGCGCCTCCCGTCCGCCAGGGAGGCGACCGTCCGACGGACGCGACCCAGCCTGGAGGCGCGGATCGCCTCCCCGAGACCGTCGACGTCCGCCTCGCCATCCTGGGTGAGCACCACGCCATGAACGCGTCAGCCGCGCTCACGGTGGCGCACCTCTGGGGCGTCCCCCTCGCCACCGGCGCCGAGGCGCTCGCGTCGATGACGCGAGCCGAGCGCTGGCGCATGGAGCTCCTCCAGGGCGGCGCGGAGGGCGTGACGGTCATCAACGACGCGTACAACGCGTCCCCCGACTCGACCGCAGCGGCGCTGCGGACCCTGGCGCAGATCGTGCGTCCGGGGGAGCGGACCGTCGCCGTGCTCGGCGAGATGGCCGAGCTCGGCGAGTTCTCCGTCGAGGAGCACGACCGCATCGGTCGACTCGTCGTCCGTCTCGGTATCGGGCAGCTCGTGGTCGTCGGCCGCGGCGCCCTGCCGATCCACCAGGCCGCCACCCTCGAGGGATCGTGGGACGGCGAGTCCGTGTTCATCGAGGACGTCGACGACGCCGTCCACTCCCTGCAGGACATGCTCCGCCCCGGCGACGTCGTCCTCGTCAAGTCCTCGAAGTCCGCCGAACTGCGATTCCTCGGCGACCGCCTCGGAGGTGTCACCGAATGATCGCCCTCCTGATCGCCGGCGCCGTGTCGCTGGTGTTCACACTGCTGCTCACGCCGTTCTTCATCAAGCTGTTCCACCGCCTCGGCTGGGGACAGTTCATCCGTGACGACGGCCCGCAGTCGCACCACACCAAGCGCGGGACCGCGACGATGGGCGGCATCGTCCTCATCATCGGCGCGGTGCTCGGGTACTTCGTCGGACATCTGGTCGGTCGCGACTCCGTGACGCTGTCGGGCCTCCTCGTGCTGTTCCTCATGGTGGGCCTCGGGTTCGTCGGGTTCATCGACGACTTCCTCAAGGTCCGCAGGCAGCGGAGTCTCGGCCTCGGCGGCTGGGCGAAGATCCTCGGTCAGGTCATCGTCGGCGTGATCTTCGCGACGGTCGCCCTCGTGGTGCCGGCGTCGAACGGCAAGCCGCCGGCGTCCACGATGATCTCGGCGATCCGGGACGTCCCGTGGCTCGACTTCATGGCGCTCGGCACGGTGATCGGCACCATCCTGTTCCTCGCGTGGATCGTCCTGCTGACGGTCTCGACGTCGAACGGCGTGAACGTGGCCGACGGACTCGACGGGCTGGCCACCGGCTCGAGCATCCTCGCGATCGGGTCGTACGTCATCATCGGCTTCTGGCAGTCGAACCAGCTGTGCGGTGGTGCCCGGCTCGACGCCAGCACCGAGCACGCCTGCTACACCGTGACCAACCCGCTCGACCTCGCGGTCGTCGCGGCCGCGGTCTGCGGCGGGCTGATCGGGTTCCTCTGGTACAACACCTCGCCGGCGCAGATCTTCCTCGGCGACACCGGCTCGCTCGGCCTCGGCGGCGCCCTGGCCGGCCTGGCGATCCTCAGCCGGACCGAGCTCCTGCTCGTCCTCATCGGTGGTCTGTTCTTCATCGTCACCGGCTCGGTCATCCTGCAGCGGGCCTACTTCAAGATCACCCACGGCAAGCGGATCTTCCGGATGAGTCCGCTGCACCACCACTTCGAGCTGAAGGGGTGGGCCGAGGTGACCGTCGTCGTCCGGTTCTGGATCATCGCGGGGCTCTGCGTCGCCGCGGGGGTCGGACTCTTCTACCTGGAATGGATCGCACGAGTTGGTTGACGCCCGCCTGGAAGGTCTCGACAGCTGGTACGCGGAGGGCTGGAAGGGGCTGAACGTCGCCGTCCTCGGGCTCGGTGCCACCGGGTTCTCGGTCGCCGACACCCTCGTCGAGGTCGGCAGCGACGTGACGGTCTACTCGACCGACGCGCCCTCCGACAGCGTCGAGCTGCTCGACGTCATCGGCGCGCGGTTCGTGCAGACGCCGCTGGACTCGGTGCCCGACGCCCTCGAGGCGCAGGCGCCGGACGTCGTCATCGTGTCGCCGGGCCTGCCGCCGCACAACGCCACCGTGCAGTGGTCCGTCGCGAACAGCACCGTCTGGGGTGACATCGAGCTCGCCTGGCGCGTGCGCGACAAGGTCGTCCGCGGGCCGGTCGCCGCCCCGTGGGTGACGATCACCGGGACGAACGGCAAGACCACCACCACGCAGCTCGCGACCGCGATGTTCACGGCCGGCGGCCTGCGGGCGGTGGCGTGCGGCAACATCGGCGTGCCCGTGCTCGACGTCGTCCGCGACCCGGACGGTTACGACGTGCTCGTCGTCGAACTCTCCAGCCACCAGCTGCACTACATGCCGACGACCGGCGACGGCGCCGTGGTGCCGCTCGCGAGCACCTGCCTCAACATCGCCGACGACCACCTCGAGTGGCACGGTTCCGCCGAGGCGTACCGCGCGGCGAAGGCCAAGGTCTACGAGCGCACCGTCATGGCGTGCGTGTACAACACGACCGACGAGGTCACCCGGCACATGGTCGAGGACGCCGACGTCGTCGAGGGCTGCCGCGCCGTCGGGTTCGGGCCCGGTGTCCCCGCGCCCGGTGACGTCGGGATCGTCGAGGACGTCCTGTGCGACCGCGCCTTCGCCGAGAACCGGCAGAGCAGCGCACTCGAGCTCGCGACGGTCGCCGACCTCGAGCAGGCCGGGCTCGCCAGCCCGCACATGACGATGAACGTCCTCGCCGCCGCGGCCCTCGCCCGCGCGGCTGCCGTGCAGCCCAGTGCGATCCGCGCCGCCGTGCAGGGGTTCCGGGCGGACCACCACCGCACCGAGCTCGTGGCGACCGCCGACGGCATCACCTGGGTGGACGACTCGAAGGCGACGAACCCGCACGCGGCGACCGCGTCGCTGGCGTCGTTCGACACCGTGGTGTGGATCGTCGGTGGGCTGTTCAAGGGCGTCGACATCGACGGACTCGTCGAGCGGTTCGGCCCGGACGTGCGCGCCGTCGTGGTGATCGGGACCGACCGCGGGCCCGTGCTCGAGGCATTCGCACGACACGCGCCCGGGGTGCCCGTCCTGCAGGTCGAAGCAGCGGACACTGATCAGGTCATGCCCGAGGCGGTCCGGCATGCCGCATCGGTCGCGAGACCGGGCGACACGGTCCTCCTCGCCCCGGCCGCGGCGTCGTTCGACCAGTTCGGCTCCTACGCGGACCGGGGGCGTCGATTCGCGGCGGCGGTCCACGAGCACCTGGGAGGAAACGCCGATGGCGACGACGGATCTTCCGAGCGGCCGTAGCGGGTCGGAAACGACGCGTCCCCGAGCGGCGACGACGGATCTTCCGAGCAGCAGTAACCGCTCCGAGACGACACAGGCGCGCCCGGCCGGTCGGTCCGCCACGGGCCGCCGCACCAACGGCGCGGTCATCGCCGTCAAGAACGTCTTCGTCGCCGAGTCGAGCACCTTCTACACGATCCTCGGCGTCACCCTCTTCCTCGTCGTCTTCGGCGTCGTCATGGTGCTGTCGTCCTCGAGCGTGGAGCAGTACGCCGCGACGCACGACTTCTTCGGCGCAGCGTCCCGCCAGGGCCTCTACGCCGTCCTCGGCGTCCCCCTGATGCTCATCGCGTCCCGCCTGCCCGCCCGCTTCTGGCGGAAGTGGGCGATGTGGATCGTCGGGGTCGGCCTCGTCGTCCAGGCGCTCGTCGTGCTCACCCCGCTCGGCTACTCGATCCAGGGCAACCGGAACTGGATCCGGGTCGGGTCCTTCACCGCCCAGCCGTCCGAGATCCTCAAGCTCGCGCTCGTCCTCGGCATCGGCGCGATCCTGTACGTCAAGCGCGAGAAGCTCGACGACTGGAAAGAGGTCTTCATCCCGATCGGGATCGCCTCGCTCGGCTCCATCGGGCTCGTCCTCGTCGGCGGCGACCAGGGCACGGCGATGATCATGCTCATCCTCGTGTTCGGCGCGCTCTACGTCGGCGGGGCCCGCGCGCGGCACCTGCTCGTCGGGGTCGTCGCGATCGCCGTCCTGCTGCCGTTCGTCACGATGGCGTCCAGCTCCCGCCAGTCCCGCATCGGCGCCTGGCTGTCCGGCTGCACCGACACGAGCCAGTACCAGGACCTGTGCTGGCAGCCGACCCACGGCATGTGGGCGCTCGCGTCCGGCGGCGTGTTCGGCGTGGGCCTCGGCAACTCGAAGGCGAAGTGGTCGTGGCTGCCCGAGGCGGACAACGACTACATCTTCGCGATCATCGGCGAGGAGCTCGGGCTCGTCGGCGCCGTCGTCGTGCTCGCCCTGTTCGTGGTGCTCGCGGTCGGCATGATCAAGGTCATCCGGCAGTCGAACGACCCGTTCGTGAAGACCGTCACCGGCGGCGTCCTCGCCTGGATCATCGGCCAGGCGCTCGTGAACATCGCCGTGGTGCTCGGCCTGCTGCCGGTCCTCGGCGTCCCGCTCCCACTCATCTCGGCCGGTGGCTCGGCGCTCATCATGACCTTGGTCGCGATCGGTGTCGTGCTCTCCTTCGCCCGCGACCTGCCCGGCAAGAACAGCCAGGTCGGCGCACCCACCCGCACCACCCTGAACGGAACACTCCGGTGAGCACCTACCTCTTCGCCGGCGGTGGCACCGCCGGGCACGTCAACCCGCTGCTCGCGGTCGCCGACCGGCTGACCGAACGCGCGCCCGACGCCGAGGTCCTCGTCCTCGGCACCGCCGAGGGCCTCGAGTCCCGACTCGTCCCGATGCGCGGCTACGACCTGCTGACGATCCCGCGCCTGCCCTTCCCGCGGAAGCCGAACGCCGCCGCCCTCCGGTTCCCCGGAGCCTTCTGGCGTGCGGTCAAGCGCACCGAACAGCTCATCCGCGAGCACGACGTCGAGGTCGTCCTCGGCGTCGGCGGCTACGCGGCCGCCCCGGCGTACATCGCCGCCCGGCGCACGGGCACCCCGCTCGTGGTGCACGAGCAGAACGCCAAGCCCGGGCTCGCGAACCGGCTCGCGGCGTTCCTCACCGACCACGTCGGCGTCACCTTCTCGAACACGCGCCTGCGGCACGGCCGGGTCGTCGGGATGCCGCTCCGCCGCGAGATCGAGTCGCTCGACCGCCGCGCGAGCCGCGCCGAGGGCCTGGCGGAGTTCGGCCTCGACGCCGACCGCCCGGTGCTGCTCGTGACGGGCGGTTCCTCGGGAGCGCGGAGCATCAACCGCACCGTGAACCGTGCCGCGGCGACGATCGTCGGTGCCGGGTGGCAGGTGCTGCACGTCGTCGGCGGGAAGTCGGACATCGGCCCGAGCGACCTCGACGGGTACCACGTGCTGCCGTACTGCGACCGGATGGATCTCGCGTACGCCGCGAGCGACTTCGTGGTGTCGCGGTCCGGCGCCGGCATGGTGTGCGAGCTCACCGCCGTCGGGCTGCCGAGCGTCCTGGTGCCGTACCCTGTCGGCAACGGCGAGCAGCGGCACAACGCGAAGGACGTCGTCGACGCCGGGGGAGCGGTGCTCGTGGCGGACGCGGAATTCGACGAGGACTGGGTGACGTTCCAGCTCCTGGACATCCTGCAGGACCGTGCCCGGATCGCGGACATGACCGTGCGGGCGGGCAGCGTCGGACACCGCGACGGCGCCGACCGGATGACCGACCTCGTGCTCGACGCGGCGAGGACCGCGACGAAGAACACCGGCACCACGAACACCGGCACCACGAACACCGGCACCACCACCGGCACCACGGAGGAACCATGACCATCAAGCCGGACCTGACCCAGCCGATCCCCGACGACCTCGGCACGGTCCACTTCGTCGGCATCGGCGGCTCCGGCATGAGCGGCATCGCCCGGCTCTTCCTCGCCGCCGGCCACCGCGTGACGGGCAGCGACTCCAGCGAGACCGCCACCACCGGCACCATGCGCGACCTCGGCGCCGAGGTCCACATCGGCCACGACGCCGCGAACGTCGGCGACGCGGACACCATCGTCGTGACGAGCGCCCTCTGGCCGGACAACCCCGAACTGCTCGAGGCCCAGCGCCGCGGCCTGCCCGTCCTGCACCGCTCCCAGGCCCTCGCCGCCCTGATCGCCGAGCACCGGCTCGTCGCGGTGGCCGGAGCGCACGGCAAGACCACCTCGACGGGCATGATCGTCACCGCGCTGGTCGAGCTCGGGCTCGACCCGAGCTTCGTCAACGGCGGCGTCATCCAGTCGCTCGGCACGAGCTCCGCACCAGGTGGCAGCGACCTGTTCGTGGTCGAGGCCGACGAGTCCGACGGCTCCTTCCTGCTGTACGACGTCGCCGTGGCCCTCGTCACGAACGTCGACGCCGACCACCTCGACCACTACGGCAGCGAGGACGCCTTCATCGAGGCGTTCGTCGAGTTCACGGCCAAGGCGTCCGAGCGGGTCGTCATCTCGAGCGACGACGCCGGGGCGAAGACCGTCACGGCCGGGCTCCGGGCCCGCGCCGACGCGCCGGAGATCGTCACGTTCGGTGAGGCGGTCGACGCCGACGTCCGGATCGAGGGCATCACCGAGTCCGCCGGGGTCGAGGTCGACTTCCGCGTCGGCGGCACCGCGTACCACCTGACCCTCCGCGTGCCCGGTCGCCACAACGCGATCAACGCCGTCGGTGCCTTCGCCGTCCTGACCGGACTCGGCGTCGCGCCAGAGGACGCCGTCCGCGGCATCGAGGCCTTCGGCGGGACCCAGCGCCGGTTCGAGCTGCACGGCGTCGAGCGTGGCGTGTCGGTGTACGACGACTACGCGCACCACCCCACCGAGGTCGCCGCGGCACTCCGGGCCGCGCGCAACGTCGTCGGCGACGGCCGGATCATCGCGATCCACCAGCCGCACCTGTACTCGCGCACCCGCATGATGGCCGGCGACTTCGCCAAGGTCTACGAGGAGCTCGCGGACCACACCGTCGTCCTCGACGTCTACGGCGCCCGCGAGGACCCCGAGCCCGGCGTCACCGGCGCCCTCGTGCAGGAACGCTTCACCGACCAGTCCCTGGTGGAGTTCCTGCCCGACTGGGACGACGCCGCGAAGCGCGCTGCGGAGGTGGCCCGCGACGGCGACATCATCATGACCCTCAGCTGCGGCGACGTGTACCGGATCATCCCGCAGGTGCTCGGCGCGCTCCACGACGACCCGGTCCTGTCCCGGTGAAGCGCCCAGAGGGGTTCGACGAGCGTTCGGTCCAGCCGGACGCTCCCGCCACGGGCGCCGACGCGCCCCGGCAGCGTCGCGCCCCCCGGTCGCCCCGACGTCCGTCCCGCGGTGCGCCGGTGGACGTCCAGGAGGCGCGGCCCGACCCCGCTCCGTCGGCCCCGGTCGACGAGACGGACGACGTCACGGCCCTGCTCGCCTCCGACACCCCGGTCGCGTCTCAGGAGCCGTCGACCCGCGACCGCGCGAGCGCGTTCGCGGGAGCTGCGGGCCGTCGTCTCGGCGCCGGTCTCTCCACCGTGGCGGGCCGGCTCCGCGAGTACACGCCGGACGAGGACCACCACGATCCGGAGGCCGAGCGCCGGGACGCGGCCACGCGCCCTGGAGCCGACCCGGACGCGACGGTCACCGACGTCATCGACCCGCACCGCGCCTCCAGTCCGACGGGTGGCGACGCCGGGCCGACGGCTCCGATCGGTGCCGGCGTCCGCGCTGCGGAGACCGCGCGGGAAGCCCGCGTCGCGAAGCGTCGCCGTCGGCTGCTCGAACGGGCCGAGGTGCGGCGCTTCACCCGGCGCAGCCGGCACCGTCGTGCGGCGTGGATCACCGCGGCGAGCATCGTGCTGGTGTTCGGCGTCTCGATCCTCGTGGCGGTCTTCTCGCCGCTGATGGCGCTGCAGACCATCGAGATCAAGGGCACGAACCGCGTCGACGAGACCCAGCTCCGGCAGGCGCTCTCCGACCAGGTCGGGACGCCGCTCGCCCGGTTGGACTTCGGCGCGATCAAGCGGGACATCGCCGGGTTCCCGCTCATCGAGAGCTACGTCACCGAAGAGGCGCCGCCGCACACGCTCGTGATCACCGTCACCGAGCGGACGCCGGTCGTCGCCGTGCGGTCGGGGAAGTCCTTCGACCTGGTCGACCCGGCCGGCATCGTCGTGCAGTCCTCGCCGAAGCAGCCCGCGAACATGCCGCTCGCGGACGTCGGGGGAGCGAAGCTCGGGTCGTCGGTGTTCCGGACCATGACCGAGGTGGTCCTCGCGCTGCCGTCGACGGTCCGGGCACAGGTGACGAGCGTCAAGGCGACGACGGCGGACGACGTGACGCTGAGCCTCAAGGACGGGTCGACCGTCGTCTGGGGCAACCCGGAGCAGTCAGACGCCAAGGCGGCGCTGCTCGCGGCGCTCGTGAAGGACCACGCTGCGCGGAACCCGGGTGTGGTCGTCGAGTACGACGTCAGCGCACCGGACAACGGGATCATCCGGGCGAAGCCGTAGCGGTCGCGCCAGAATTGCGGCACGCGATCGACGACACGCGGCGTGGCGGGGCGACAGTGCCCGGACGGCACCCGTAGCGTCGATGCGAGCACCACATCTACCAGCAATACCCCTGAACTTCAAGTAGAGGTTGAGGGTTCGACCGGAGGCCCGACTGACGTGACCACGAACCACAACTACCTCGCCGTCATCAAGGTCGTCGGTGTCGGCGGCGGCGGCGTGAACGCCGTGAACCGCATGATCGAGCTCGGCCTCCGCGGCGTCGAGTTCATCGCCATCAACACCGACGCGCAGGCCCTGCTGCTCAGCGACGCCGACGTCAAGCTCGACGTCGGCCGCGAGATCACGCGCGGCCTCGGCGCCGGCGCAGACCCCGAGGTCGGCCGTCGTGCCGCCGAGGACCATGCCGAGGAGATCGAGGAAGCCCTCGCGGGCGCCGACATGGTCTTCGTCACCGCCGGTGAGGGCGGTGGCACCGGGACCGGTGGCGCGCCCGTCGTGGCCCGGATCGCGAAGTCGATCGGTGCGCTCACGATCGGTGTGGTCACGAAGCCGTTCAGCTTCGAGGGCAAGCGTCGCCAGTCGCAGGCCGAGAACGGTGTCGCCGGCCTCAAGGACGAGGTCGACACGCTCATCGTCGTGCCGAACGACCGACTGCTCGAGATCTCCGACCGCGGCATCTCGATGGTCGAGGCCTTCGCGACCGCCGACCAGGTGCTCCTCGCCGGCGTGCAGGGCATCACCGACCTCATCACGACCCCGGGTCTCATCAACCTCGACTTCGCCGACGTCAAGAGCGTCATGCAGGGTGCCGGTTCGGCCCTCATGGGCATCGGGTCGTCCCGCGGGGCCGACCGTGCGATCAAGGCGGCGGAGCTCGCGGTCGCGTCGCCGCTCCTCGAGGCCTCGATCGACGGCGCGCACGGCGTGCTGCTCTCGATCCAGGGCGGGTCGAACCTCGGCATCTTCGAGATCAACGACGCCGCCCGCCTGGTGCAGGAGGCCGTCCACCCCGAGGCGAACATCATCTTCGGTGCGGTCATCGACGACACCCTCGGCGACGAGGTCCGCGTGACCGTCATCGCCGCGGGCTTCGACGGTGGCGAGCCGACGTCGCAGCAGAAGGAGCGTCGCTCCAGCTGGGTCGACCCGGACGCCGGCGCGACGGTGCCGGTGGCGTCCTCCAGCGCGATCGAGGACTCCTCGTCGCACGCTCCCTCGTGGGCGTCGCAGGAGCACGAGGCGCCGGCGCAGCGCGCCGCCGACCCGGCCTTCGACGATGACGACGACGAGCTCGACGTCCCCGACTTCCTGAAGTAAGCAGCGTTGTCAGACGACCCGCGCCTCCAGACCGACCCGTCACCAGACGGCGGACTGGAGGCGCGTCTCGCGTCCGTCAGGTCCGGCATCTCCGACGCGGCGCGCGCCGCAGGGCGTCCGGCCGACGACCTGACGCTGGTGGTCGTCACGAAGTTCCACCCGGCGTCCCTCGTCCGCGAACTCGCCGCGCTCGGCGTCACCGACGTGGGGGAGAACCGCCACCAGGAGGCGCAGGCGAAGGCGGCGGAGCTCGCCGACCTGCCGCTGACCTGGCACTTCGTCGGCCAGCTGCAGTCGAAGAAGGCGCGGCAGGTGCGGCGCTACGCGCACGTGGTGCAGTCGCTCGACCGCGGGTCCGTCGTCGACGCGTTCGCCCCCACCGAGGCGGAGCCCGCACCGCGTGTGGTCGACGGGTTCGTGCAGGTCAACCTCACGGACGACCCCGGCCGCGGCGGCGTGCAGCCCGACGACGTCGAGGCGATGGTCGACCGTGTGCTGGCGACCGGGACGATCCGGCTGCGCGGCGTGATGGCGGTCGCACCCCTCGACGAGGAACCCCGTGCGGCGTTCGCCCGGCTGCGGACGATCTCGGAGCGGGTGGTGGCGCTCGCCCCCGACGCCACGGACATCTCCGCCGGCATGAGCGGCGACTACGCCGAGGCCGTGCTGGAAGGCGCGACACACCTCCGGATCGGGACCGCAATCACGGGAAACCGGCCGGTCGCGCCCTAGCCTCGTTGCAAGGGCACCCACGAGCACGACCTCCGGAGGAACCATGGCCAACCCGCTCAAGAAGACGATGGTCTACCTCGGCCTCGCCGACGAGGAACTCGAGTACGAGGACGAGCAGCCGCAGGAACCTGCGCGCCAGCAGGCTCCTCGTCAGCAGCCCGCACCGGCGCCGGCCCCCGCGGCCGCACCGGTCGCGCAGGAGGCCCCCGCGCCCGCCGCCGCCCCGGTGGCGACCGCGGTCCCGGAGACCAAGCACACCCACCAGCGCGGCGCCCAGGTCACCCCGCTCCGCCGCTCGCACACGACCGCACAGAAGGCAGCACCGGTCCAGGAAATGAACGAGATCCTCACCGTCCACCCGCGCGAGTACAAGGACGCCCAGTCCATCGCCGAGAGCTTCCGCGACGGCATCCCCGTCATCATCAACCTCTCGCAGATGACCGAGGCCGACGCGCGCCGCATGATCGACTTCGCGTCGGGGCTGTCCCTCGGGCTCTACGGCAAGATCGAGCGCGTCACGAACAAGGTCTTCCTCCTCTCGCCCGCCCACGTCGCGGTGAGCGGTGAGGCGCCTGAGGTAGAGTCCGACATCGAGGCGTCCTTCTTCGCCCAGTCCTGAGTTCCTCAGGCCCACCAGCCCCGTGAGCGTCGTCACGTGACGAAGCGCACCCGAGCCGAGCGAGCCCCATCGTGTCCGCGATCTTCACGATCCTGTACTTCCTCCTCCTGCTCTACTTCTTCGTGATGTGGGGGCGCTTCGCCCTCGACATCGTGCAGGCGTACAACCGGTCCTGGCGTCCGCGCGGCGGGCTCCTCGTGGCCTCCGAGGTCGTGTACACCCTGACCGACCCGCCCATCCGGACCGTCCGCAAGGCGTTGCCGCCGCTGCGGATGGGGCCGGTGGCGCTCGACTTCGGCTGGACGATCGTCATGCTCGTCGTGATCATCGCGATGACGGTCGTCCGCTACTTCATCTAGTCCGATCCGCGCCGGTCATCCGGCGCGACACGCGCCACGCCCACGAGGTGGGCACGGTTCCCAGCCGCTGTCGGTGTACGGTGGTCGGGATCGATGCTCGCTCCGGCGCGGCATCCGCACCGCACGACCCGACTGGTACATTCGGTCGGACCGAAGCGGTTCCACACGTTCAGCAGTTCTATTGAGGTGACGGCAATGGCTTTGACGCCGGAAGACGTAGTCAACAAGCGGTTCCAGCCGACGAAGTTCCGCGAGGGCTACGACCAGGACGAGGTCGACGACTTCCTCGACGAGGTCGTGGTCGAGCTGCGTCGCCTGACCGCGGAGAACGACGAGCTCCGTCAGCGCCTGCAGGCCGCGGAGTCCGCTCCGAAGCCGGCCCAGGCCGAGCAGCCCGCCCCGACCCCCGAGCCCGAGCCGGAGCCCGCCCCCGTGGCCGCCGCTCCGGAGCCGGCTCCGGTCGCCGCCGCCGCGCCCGCCGCGTCGACGGTCCCCGCGGACGAGGACACCGAGGGCACCACGAACCTCCTCACGCTCGCACGTCGTCTCCACGAGGAGCACGTCCGTGAGGGCATCGAGAAGCGCGACGCGCTCATCGCCGAGGGCACCGCGCAGGCCGCGCGTCTCGTCTCCGAGGCCGAGGCCAAGCAGCGCCAGATCATCGCCGACACCGAGAACACGAACCGTCAGCGTGTCGCCGTGCTCGAGCAGGAGCAGCGTCAGCTCGAGGGCAAGATCGACGAGCTCCGGACCTTCGAGCGCGACTACCGTGCGCAGCTCAAGAGCTACATCCAGGGGCAGCTCGCCGAGCTGGACGGCTCGGGCACCGAGCAGTCCGGTCTCACCCCCGCGCCGGCGTCGGCGCAGGGCTTCGGCAACTGACGTTGTCCCGACCAGCACCACGAGCGAAGGTCAGTGTCCGCGCGATCGCGGCACTGGCCTTCGCCGCTGTCGTCGTGGTGGCGCTCGACCAGGGCGTGAAGGCGCTCGTCGTCGCCAACCTGCCCTACGGCACGGTCGTCCCGGTCCTCGGCAACGCCCTGCAGCTGCTCTACGTGCGGAACCCCGGCGCGGCGTTCTCGTTCGCGGTCAACATGACGTGGGTGTTCTCGATCGTCTCGACCGCCGTCGTCGTCGCGATCATCGTGTTCGCCCGGCGGATCCGCTCGATGTGGTGGGCGCTCGTGCTCGGCATGCTCCTCGGGGGCGCGCTCGGCAACCTGCTCGACCGGCTCTTCCGTGAGCCCGGCTTCGGTCGCGGGCACGTGGTGGACTTCATCTCGACGCCGTGGATGATGCCGGCGATCTACAACATCGCCGACTCGTTCATCTGCATCAGCATGGTGGTCTTCGTGCTGCTCGTGATCCTCGGGGTGAACCTCGACGGGTCGCGGGCGCTGTCCGCGAAGCAGCAGCGGGCGGCGGACGCAGCGGCGACCACGACGGCGACAGACGGGCGCCCTGCGGACGCCCCCCGCGCCTCCAGTCAGGTCGCAGTGACCGACGACCCGCGTGCTCCGCGCGACTCCCGCGACGCCCTCGGGCACGACGCGACGTGACCGAGAGTCGTTCGCTGCCCGTCCCGGACGGGCTCGCCGGTGAGCGGGTCGACGCCGCCATCGCGAAGCTCCTCGGGTTCAGCCGCTCCTTCGCGGCCGACGTCGTCGCCGCCGGCGGGGTCCGTGTCGACGGCGCCGTCGTCGACAAGTCCGACCGGTTGCACGCCGACTCCTGGCTCGAGGTCGAGTGGACCCCGAAGGAAGCGCCGCGGATCATCCCGGTCGAGGTCCCCGGCATGACGGTCGTGCACGACGACGAGGACATCGTCGTCGTCGACAAGCCGATCGGCGTCGCGGCGCACCCGTCACCCGGCTGGGACGGTCCGACCGTGCCCGGTGGGCTGGCCGCGGCCGGCTTCACCATCGCGACCTCCGGTGCCGCCGAGCGCGCGGGCATCGTGCACCGGCTCGACGTCGGCACCTCGGGGCTGATGGTCGTCGCCAAGACCGAGCTGGCCTACACCCACCTCAAGCGTGCGTTCAAGGAGCGCACGGTCGAGAAGGTCTACCACGCCCTCGCGCAGGGCCACCCGGACCCCACGTCCGGCACGATCGACGCACCGATCGGGCGGCACCCGTCGAGCGACTGGAAGTTCGCCGTCACGGCCGACGGCAAGCCGAGCGTGACGCACTACGCCACGCTCGAGGCGTTCCGGTCGGCGACGCTGCTCGAGGTGCACCTCGAGACCGGGCGGACGCACCAGATCCGGGTGCACATGGCGGCGACCCGGCACCCCCTCGTCGGGGACACGATGTACGGAGCCGATCCGGTGCTGGCAGAGGAGCTCGGGCTCACGCGGCAGTGGCTCGACGCGGTGCGGCTCGGGTTCGAGCACCCGCGGTCCGGGCAGTGGGTGGAGTACGAGGCCCCGTACCCGGCCGACCTGCAGCTGGCGCTGGAGCGGATCCGCGCCGCGTAGGGCGCGGGCGGGCCCGCGCCCGCCGAGCGGGCACTTTCCGTCCCGCTCGCCGCGCGCCGGCGGCGCTTCGCGCCCGCTCGGCGCGCCGCGCGCGGCGCGTCCCGCCCGCTCGCCGCCCGGCGGCCCGGCTGCGCCGGCGCGGCCGGCCGCCGCCCGCTCCGCGCGAGCGGGCACTTTCCGTCCCGCTCGCCGCGCGCGAGCGGCGCTTCGCGCCCGCTCGGTGACGCGCGTGCGGCGCGTCCCGCCCGCTCGCGGCGCGGCCGCGCCGGCGGCGGTGGCCGCCGCTTGCTCTGCGCGAGCGGGCACTTTCCGTCCCAGTCGGGGCGAGCGGGCGGCATGTTGCGCCCGCTCGGCGACGCGCGTGTGGCGTGTCCCGCCCGCTCGGCGACGCGCGTGCGGCGTGTTACGCCCGCTCGCGGGGCGGCCGCGCCGGCGGCGTGGCCGCCGCCCGTGCCGCGCGAGCGGGCACTTTGTGGCCCGGTCGGGGTGTGCGGGCGGCACGTTCCGCCCGCTCGGCGGTGGGCGTGCGGCGTGTTGCGCCCGCTCGCGGGGCGGGCGGGGCGGGCGGGGCGGGCGGGGGCGGACGGGAGGCGCGGGGCGGGGGTGACCCGCGCCTCCCGTCCGACAAGGGGTGGCGCAGGACGCGTCAGGACCTGGCCGAGGCGGGCTGCTGCGCAGGCGCGGCCGGCGCGGCCGGCGCGGCGGGCTGGCGACCCGGCAGGAGGACGGCCATCGCGGTGGCGAACGCCGTCACACCGATCGCCCACCAGAACGCCTGCTGGAACGCCCCCGCGACGTCGCCGCCGGCGGCAGCTCCGGCCAGGACGACCGCGAGCACGGCGGTCCCGAACGCGCCGCCGAGCTGCTGTGCCAGGCGGGTGATCGTGCTGGCGTGGGGCATCTCCGGCCGTGCGAGTCCGACGAACCCGACGGCCATGATCGGGATCATCACCGCGCCGAGTCCGATGCCGCGCACCACGAGGACGAGTCCGATCCACCACGGGCTCGTGGAGCCGTCGGCGAAGGCGAAGGGGATCGTCGCGAGCAGCACGATGGCGAACCCGACGATCGCGACCGTGCGGGCTCCGATCCGATCGGTGAGGCGGCCGGCGAGCGAGCGGCTGAGCAGTGAGCCGACGCCCTGCGGGATGAGGAGGAGCCCGGCGCCGAGTGCGTCGGCGCCGCGGAGCTCCTGGAACGACAGGGGGAGGAGGAGCATGCCGCCGTAGAGCGCGGCACCCATCAGGAACATCAGGGTCGCCGCAGCCGCGAGCGGGCGGTGGCGGAGTAGTGCCAGGTCCACGAGGGCCGACTCCCGGCGACGGGTCGCCCAGAGGACGAACGCGGCGAGGAGCACGACGCCGGCACCGAGCGGACCCCAGACGTCGAAGCGTGCGAACCCGTCGGCCCGACTGGCGTTGCTGAGGCCGTACAGGACACCGACCACGGCGGGGGAGAGCAGCACGAGCCCCACCGTGTCGAGTCGCGCCTTGCCGGTGGGGCCGTCCGTGGGGATGAACCGCCACGCGAGGACGAGTCCGACGGCCGCGAACGGGACGTTCACCCAGAACAGCCACGGCCAGCTGCCGGCGCCGAGGATCAGGCCGCCGATGACCGGACCGAGGATCGGGCCGAGCGCGGTCGGCAGCGACACGACGGACATGAGCTTGCCGACGCTCCTGCCACCCGCAGCCTGCATGAGCAGCGTGGTGAGCAGCGGCATCATGGCGCCGGCGCCGATCCCCTGGACGACCCGGAACACGATGAGGCTCGAGACGTCCCAGGCCAGCGAACACAGGATGCTGCCGACCAGGAACACGACGAGCGACGCCATCCAGAGGCGTCTCCCACCGACCCGGTTCTGCAGCCAGCCGACGAGCGGCACGGTGACGCCCATCGCGAGCAGGTAGCTCGTGCTCACCCACTGGATGGTGTCGACGCTCGCTCCGAGGTCACGGCTCAGGGTGTGGAGGGCGACGCTGACGATGGTCGAGTCGAACAGCGGGGCCATCGCGCCGACGACGAGGGCGATGGCGAGCCGGGAGAGGTTCCGGTCCATGGTGCTCCTTGGATACTCTGTCGTTTCTTAATGAGCACGACGCTAGCCCCCGCTGTTAAGATACGCAAGTGGATCTTGTGAAGACGCGCCGCCGCGGGGCGGAACTCGAGGAGGCGCTGCTCGACGCCGCCTGGACGGAGCTCCAAGCGGTGGGGTACGCCGCGCTGACGTTCGACGGCGTGGCCGCACGGGCCGGCACGTCGAAGCCCGTCCTCTACCGGCGCTGGCCGGGGAAGGTGGACCTCGTGCTCGCGGCGCTGCAGCACGGCGGCCTGTTCTCACGGCGGGAGCTGGTCGACACCGGGTCGCTCCGCGGGGACGTGCTCCGGGCGCTCCGGGACTTCAACGCGTACCGCTCGGGCTTCATGGCGGCGATCAGCGTCTACATGGCGAGCATCAACGTCGAGACGGGCCTGTCGCCGGCCGACCTCCGCGAACGGCTGCTCGGCGGCCGGTCGACCATCGGCCGGGTGATGCTCGAACGGGCGGCCGCGCGCGGGGAGATCCCGGCACGGGACTGGCCCGACGGGATCGCGTCGCTGCCGTCCGACCTGGTCCGGCACGACCTCGTGATGTCGCTGAAGCCCCTGCCCGACCGTCGGATCGTCGAGATCGTCGACGACATCTGGCTCCCGCTGGTCAGTTGACCGGAGTGCACGACGACGGCGCGCCGGACGCGCCCGGGAATGTGGGCGGTCGAGGTTAGGCTGTCAACGCCCCGCAGCAGCTCCTTCGAACCGGAGGTTCCGTGTCGGATTCCGACTCCTTCGTCCACCTGCACGTGCACAGCGAGTACTCGATGCTCGACGGTGCCGCCAGGCTCTCCGACCTCGTGGCCGAGACCGCCGCGCAGGGCATGCCCGCCGTGGCGGTGACCGACCACGGCAACATGTTCGGCGCGTTCGAGTTCTGGAAGGCCGCCAAGGCCGGCGGCGTCAAACCGATCATCGGCACCGAGGCGTACATCACGCCCCGCACCCACCGGTCCGACAAGACCCGTGTCCGCTGGGGCGACGGGGGCGGCGACGACGTGTCCGGTTCCGGCTCGTACACGCACATGACGATGTTCGCCGAGAACACGACCGGCATGCACAACCTGTTCCGGCTGTCGTCGAAGGCCTCGCTCGAGGGGTACTACTTCAAGCCCCGCATGGACATCGAGCTGCTGCAGGAGTACCACGAGGGCATCATCGCCACGACCGGCTGCCCCTCCGGCGAGATCCAGACGCGCCTGCGGCTCGGGCAGTACGACGAAGCGCTCAAGGCCGCGGCGGACTACCGCGACATCTTCGGCAAGGAGAACTACTTCGCCGAGGTGATGGACCACGGGCTCGAGATCGAGCGTCGGATCATGAGCGACCTCATCCGGCTCGCGAAGGACCTCGACATCCCGCTCGTCGGCACCAACGACCTGCACTACACGCACTCGCACGACGCCAAGTCGCACGCGGCGCTCCTCTGCGTGCAGTCCGGCTCGACGCTGAACGACCCGAACCGGTTCAAGTTCGACGCCGACGAGTTCTACCTCAAGACGCCGGCACAGATGCGGCACATCTTCCGCGACAACCCCGAGGCCGCCGACAACACGCTGCTCATCGCCGAGCGGTGCAACGTCGAGTTCGACACCGCGGCCAACTACATGCCGAAGTTCCCGGTGCCCGAGGGCGAGACCGAGCACTCCTGGTTCGAGAAGGAGGTCGCTGCCGGCCTCCAGTACCGGTACCCGGGCGGCATCTCGAAGGAAGTCCAGGACCGCGCCGACTACGAGGTCGGGATCATCAACCAGATGGGCTTCCCGGGGTACTTCCTCGTCGTCGCCGACTTCATCAACTGGTCGAAGAACAACGGCATCCGGGTCGGTCCGGGTCGTGGTTCCGGTGCCGGTTCGATGGTGGCGTACGCGATGCGCATCACCGACCTCGACCCGATCCGGCACGGCTTGATCTTCGAGCGGTTCCTCAACCCGGACCGCGTCTCGATGCCCGACTTCGACGTCGACTTCGACGACCGGCGCCGCGGTGAGGCGATCAAGTACGTCACCGAGAAGTACGGGTCCGAGCGCGTCGCGCAGATCGTCACGTACGGGACGATCAAGGCGAAGCAGGCCCTCAAGGACTCGTCCCGCGTCCTCGGCTTCCCGTTCGGCATGGGCGAGAAGCTCACCAAGGCGATGCCGCCGCCCGTGATGGGCAAGGACATCCCGCTCACCGGGATCTTCGACAAGGACCACCCCCGCTACAAGGAAGCCGTCGACGTCCGCACGGTGGTCGAGACCGACCCGGAAGCGAAGACGGTGTTCGACACCGCGCTCGGCCTCGAAGGGCTGAAGCGCCAGTGGGGCGTGCACGCTGCCGGCGTCATCATGTCGAGCGACCCGCTGATCGACATCATCCCGATCATGAAGCGGGAGCAGGACGGCCAGATCGTCACGCAGTTCGACTACCCGGCAGCGGAGTCGCTCGGCCTGATCAAGATGGACTTCCTGGGGCTGCGGAACCTCACGATCATCAGTGACGCCCTCGACAACATCAAGACGAACCGCGGGATCGAGCTCGACCTCGAGACCATGGGGCTCGAGGACCCCGAGGCGTACGCGCTCCTGCAGCGTGGCGACACCCTCGGCGTGTTCCAGCTCGACGGCGGCCCGATGCGCGGGCTCCTCCGCCTCATGAAGCCGGACAACTTCGAGGACATCTCCGCGCTCATCGCCCTGTACCGTCCGGGGCCGATGGGTGCGAACTCGCACACGAACTACGCGCTCCGCAAGAACGGCGAGCAGGCGATCACGCCGATCCACCCGGAGCTCGCCGAGCCCCTGGCCGACATCCTGGACCAGACCTACGGTCTGATCATCTACCAGGAGCAGGTCATGGCCATCGCGCAGCGCGTCGCGGGCTTCTCGCTCGGACAGGCGGACATCCTCCGCCGCGCGATGGGCAAGAAGAAGAAGTCGGAGCTGGACAAGCAGTACGCCGGCTTCGAGAAGGGCATGCAGGACAACGGCTACTCGGCCGCAGCGATCAAGATGCTGTGGGACATCTTGCTGCCGTTCTCCGACTACGCGTTCAACAAGGCGCACTCCGCCGCGTACGGCGTGGTCTCCTTCTGGACCGCGTACCTCAAGGCGCACTACCCGGCCGAGTACATGGCCGCGCTGCTAACCTCCGTCGGCGACGCCCGCGACAAGCTCGCGCTGTACCTCAACGAGTGCCGTCGGATGGGCATCAAGGTCATGCCGCCGGACGTCAACGAGTCGATCGGCTTCTTCGCGGCCGTCGGCGACGACATCCGCTTCGGCATGGGCGCGATCCGCAACGTCGGCTTCAACGTGGTCGACGACATCGTCAAGGCCCGCACCGAGAAGGGGGCGTTCGAGTCCTTCCACGACTTCCTCCGGAAGATCCCGATCTCGTCCGCGAACAAGCGCACGGTCGAGTCGCTGATCAAGGCCGGCGCCTTCGACGAGTTCGGTGACAGTCGCCGGGCCCTGGTCGAGATCCACGAGGCCGCGGTCGAGGGTGCGGTCAAGGTCAAGCGCGACGAGGCCCACGGCAACGTCGGGTTCGACTTCGACTCCCTGTTCGCCGAGGTCGCCGAGGAGCAGCCGGAGTCGGCCGCCGTCTCGCAGGTCCCGGACCGCCCGGAGTGGTCCAAGCGGGACAAGCTCGCGTTCGAGCGCGACATGCTCGGGCTGTACGTGTCCGACCACCCGCTCGCCGGACTGGAGATCGAGCTCGCGAAGCACCAGTCGATCACCATCGCGGACCTCATCGGCGCCGACGACTCGGTCGAAGGCGAGACCGTCACGGTCGCGGGGCTCCTGACGAGCGTGCAGCACCGTGTGGCGAAGACGAGCGGCAACCCGTACGGCATCGTCCAGATCGAGGACTTCGGCGGCGAGATCGGCGTCATGTTCCTCGGGAAGACGTACCAGGAGTTCGGACCGTCGCTCGTCGCGGACTCGATCGTGGTCCTCCGCGGCCGGGTGAACGTGCGCGACGACGGCAAGGCGCTGCACGCGGTGAGCATGTTCCAGCCGAACGTCGGGGACGCGATGGGGTCCGGGCCGCTGACGCTCAGCGTGCCGGAACGCCAGGCGACGACCTCGACCGTGACGGAACTGGCCGCGGTGCTCAGCCGGCACAGCGGCGAGACCGAGGTCCGGCTCAAGCTCATCAAGGACGACGTCGCCCGCACGTTCGAGCTGCCGTTCCCGGTGAACCTGACCCCGGACCTGTTCGGCGAGCTGAAGAGCCTGCTCGGGCCGCGCTGCCTGGTGTAGGGGCGCGGGTGGCCGTCGGCGCTCCGGGCCCGGAGGTCCTGGCCGCGTTCGGCGTGCCCGGCGAGCCGCTCGAACGGCTCGCCGGCGGACGTGGTCTGACCTGGCGGGCCGGGGCCGTGGTGCTGCGGCCGCACGACGGCGCGGCGGTGACGGACTGGCGGGCCGAGGTCCTCGCGACGCTCGACCACAGCGCGGCGTTCCGGACGCCGCGCCCGGTCGCGGCCCGGGCCCGCGGCACATTCGCCGTGGACGCGGGCGTGCGCACGCCCGGCAGGAGCTGGCGCGTGGGGGAGTGGGAAGCGTGGGAGTGGCTCCCCGGGCGGGCCGACGAGACCCGTGTCGACGAGGTCATCCGCGCCGGCCAGGCCTTCCACCAGGCCATCGCCCACCTCGACCGACCGGCGTTCCTCGCCTCGAGGGACGGTACGACCGACGACCACGCCGCGAACGCGGTCGCCGCTGGGAACGCCTGGGACCGCGCCGACCGGATGGCCTGGGGCGAGGAGCCCCTCCTGCCCGGCCCGGCCCTCGACCGCCTCGGGACGGCGTTCCGCCCCGTGCACGCACCGTCGCAGCTCGTCCATGGCGACCTGCTCGGCAACGTCCTCTTCGCCGACGGTCACCCGCCCGCCGTCATCGACTGGCCGCCGTACTGGCGCCCGGCGGGCCTCGGCGCGGCGATCGCGGCCGTCGACGCCGTCTGCTGGCACGGCATCCCGCTCGCTCGGCTCGACGCGCTCGGCCACGGGATCCCGGAATGGGGTCAGCTCCTCGTCCGCGCCCTCACGTTCCGCATCGCCACGCTGCACCTGCTCGGCGTCTGGGACGCCGACGCAGCAGCGCAGCACCGGCCCGTCGTCGACGCGCTGGTCTGACGGACTGGAGGCGCGGTGCGGGCCCGCACCGCGCCTCCAGTCCGCCCTGGGGTCGCGTCAGACCCCGCGGCTGGTGAACGCGCGGATCCGCGCCACGAGACGTGGGCTGCGGGCGCCGAACGTGAGTGCCGTGAGGCGGCGGAACGAGACCGTGGCGCGGTGCACGAGCAGCCCGGTCGCCTCCGCGATGTCGGAGACGGCGTGCCACCGGGCCCGGAGCGCCGCGGGATCGATGTCGCTCGCGGCTGCCATGCGCACCAGCTGGACGAGGCTCGCGCCGTCCTTCCACGTGGTGCTCTGGTTCTCGAAGCGGCGCAGGATGCGGTCGATCGCCGTCGCCCGGTGGTTCGTCACCGCGTGCGACCACCGACGTTCCTGCGCCACCGGGTCGACCAGGATCCACCGGGGTGCGTTGGCGTTGAGGGTCGAGAGCTGCGCGAAGGTCTCCAGTGCTCCGAGGGCGACCGCGACGTCGAAGATCTGTCGTGGGCGTCCGCCGACCGCGATGGCGGCGCCGGGGAAGGACTGTCGGGCCACCCGGACCTGGGCCTTCGGCACGATGATGGTCACGACCGTGTCGTCGGAGGCCGCCGCCAGCGTCTCGCGGACGCGCGACACCACTTCGTCGGTGATGACCGTGGGCAGGTGGAGCGCGACCCGGACCACGTCGTCGTCGGGCAGGAAGGCGTCCGCGAAGACGTCCACGGCGTCGCGGTAGCGAGCGAGGAACAGTGCGATCGCGCCCGCGTAGAACGGGTAGCGCTCGAGCAGGATGCGCTCGTGCTCGAGGCGGAGCGACGGGCCGCGGTCACCGCTGAAGCTCGTCGACCCGGTGTGCAGGACGAGCGCCCGGTTCGCGAGCACCGAGGTGTACCCGTGCTCGTTGATGCGCAGGCAGAAGTCGTTCTCCTCGCCGTAGCCGGGGGAGAACACCTCGTCGAACAGTCCGAAGCGGTCGACCATCTCGCGGCGGACGAGGAAGCAGAAGCCCATCGCCACCGGCGACACCGTCGAGCGGGGGAGCAGGTACTTCGTCCGACCGTGGAGTTCACGGGTGCGGCGCGGTGCGAGGTTCGCCCGAGGGTTCCGGCGGGCGTAGGGGAACGACGCGATCGTCGCGTTGTCGCTGCGCGCGCAGACCACGCCGATCGAGTCGTCCGACGCGAGGACCGCCGTCATCTCGTCGAGGAACCCGGGCATCGGGACGGTGTCGCTGTTGAGGAGCAAGACGTCGTTGCCGGTCCGGTCGAGCTCGAGGACGGCGCGGTTGCAGTTGCCGACGAACCCGAGGTTCTTCTCGTTGCGGGTGTACTCGAAGCCGTCGTGGTCGCCGACGAGCTCGAGGACACGGGCTTCGATCGTGTCGACGCGCGGGCCGACGTCGTTCGCGAGCAGGACCCGGTCGACCGAGAAGTCGACGGTCTCGAGGAGCGCCTCGATGCAGCGTTCGAGACCCGGGAGGTCGTCGTAGATCGGGACGACGATCGTGACCGGGCGGCGGTCGCGGGTCACCGGCGCGCCAGCTTCCGGACGACGACGCCGGGCCGGGCGAGGAGCCGTCCGACGGTGCCCGAGCGGGACCGCACGCGGTTCGCCAGCAGGCCCACCGCCGCGCGGGCGCTCGTCGCGCCGAGCGACGCGTAGGCGCCGGGCAGCTCGAACCAGTACCGGGCGGCCTGGGGGAGTCGGTAGCCCTCCGTGCCGACCAGCGCGACCAGGCGCTCGATCGCCGCGGCGTTGTCGTGACCGGCGCCCATGACGGCGGCGAGCCGGTCCGGGGCAGCCGCACCGTGCCTCCTGGCAGTGGCCGGGTCGGCCGCGTACGCGGCGAGGGCGTCGGCGAGGGCCGCGGTGTCGTCCGCGTCGACCAGGGTGCCGGTGACGCCGGGGTCGACGAGTTCCGCGCTACCGCCCTGACGGGTGGCGACGACGGCCTTGCCGAGCGTCATGTACTCCGCCGTCGTGCGGCCGAACGCCTCGATCGTCGAGGGGGTGATGCAGACGTCGGCGGCCTCGATGAACGGGGCGGGGGTGTGCTGCTCGCCGGCGAACACGACGTGCTCGGCGACGCCGAGGGCGCGCGCCCGTTCCGTGAGGCGTTGGTCTTCGCCCGGGTGCTTCCAGCTGCCCACGAAGCAGACGCTCGCGGTCACGCCGCGCTCACACAGGGCACCGAGGGCGTCGATGACGCGGTGCTGGCCCTTGGACTCCTCGACCCGACCGAGCACGGTGATCCGGAGGCCGGGGTCGGACCGCGGGAACGGCAGGACGGCCGGCGCTTCGTCCTTGGTCGCCAGGAGGCGCTCGGTGTCGACCGTCGGGTAGGCGACGGACAGCTTGTCGGCGGGCACGTACTGCGCGAGGTGGGCGCGCATCGCCTCGGAGTTCGTGATGACCGCACCTGACAGGAGGCCGATGTCACCGAGGGTGCCGGCGCGGCCGGTCTGGAACTGCAGGCCGTGGTCGAGGTCGCCGTACTCGCGGACGAACCAGGCCTGCGGGATGCCGAGGACGGCGGCGGCGAACGACGCCCACGGGGCGACGAGGGTGTTCGTCACGACGAGGTCGGGGCGCTGGCGCTCGTACTTCCGGATGATCGCGTTCACCGCGGCGTAGTCGACCGTGGCGAACGCGGCGCGCTCGGCGGCCGGGGCCGGCTGCGGACTCGGCAGGGCCCACCCGCGGAACCGGAGGGCGTCGTACGCCCAACCGCGTTCTTCGAGGGCGTCGATGAACTTGCCGCGAGGGGCCTTCGTGACGAAGGTCGGCGTGAGCGTCGGGTCTTGTGCCTGCCAGTCCTCCACGAAGCGGAGGAGAGACCGCTCAGCTCCACCGAGGTTCACCGGTGCGGTGGAGTGGTTGGCGAAACTGACGATCACCTTGTCACTCTACAAAGGAATCGGCGAGTCTTCGTCACGTCGAGCCCCTCTGGGGACAACTCGCGCCCACGATCCGTGCATCATGCAACTCGTGTGCGAGAATGTCTCGTCCCCGAAAACCCTGTGAGGAGCGCTCCGTTGCGCCCCGGAGGAGTCAGCACCCGAAGCATGACGTACCTGAACGAGCTCATGTCTTCGCGCGAGCTACTGGCGAACCTGACCGCACGCGAAGTCAAGGGCAAGTACCGCCGCACGGTCTTCGGGCAGCTGTGGTCCCTCATCAACCCGCTCGCGACGATGCTGATCTACACGATCGTGTACTCGTTCATCTTCCGGGCACGGCTCGAGGTCGGGAACCCGAGCGGGCTGAACATCTACCCGCTGTGGCTGATGTGCGGGCTGCTGCCGTGGATCTTCGCCCGCAACGTGATCAACTCGGGCATGACCTCGATCGTGTCGAACGGGTCGCTGATCAAGAAGGTGTACTTCCCGCGGATGACGCTGCCGCTCGCGGCAGTCGGGTCGTTCGGGTTCACCTGGCTGGTCGAGATGGGCGTTCTGCTGATCGCGCTCGCCATCGCCGGCTCGAAGTGGTACCTCTTCCTGCCGGTCATCGCGCTCACGATGGTGTTCCTGGCGATGTTCGCCGCCGGCCTCGGGCTGATCCTGTCGATCATCAACGTGCACTTCCGCGACATGCAGCACCTCGTCGGCATCGCCCTGCAGATGTGGATGTACCTGTCCCCGATCATCTACCCCCTGTCGCTCGTCGAGGACGCCGCGAACAAGGCCGGGCACCCCTGGATCCTCCACCTGTACAAGCTCAACCCCATCGAGCGGTTCTCCGTGGTCTTCCGTGACCTCATGTACGACAACCGTCTCCCGAACTGGACCGACCTGGTCGGGTGTGCCATCGCCGGATGTGCGTCGCTCGCACTCGGCTACGTCGTGTTCTCCCGCAACGAGAAGAAGCTGGCAGAACTGCTGTGAACGATCCCGCTGTCTCCGTCGAGCACGTTTCGAAGCGATTCCGCATGTACCACGAGCGGAACGACTCGCTGAAGAGCATGGTCATGCGCGGGAAGAAGTCCGTGCACGAGGACTTCTGGGCGCTCAAGGACGTGTCGTTCGAGGTTCCACAAGGGTCCACCTTCGGGCTCATCGGCAAGAACGGCTCGGGCAAGTCGACGCTGCTCAAGTGCCTGGCGAAGATCCTGTGGCCGGAAGCGGGCTCGATCACCGCCCGCGGCAAGCAGGCGTCGCTGCTCGAGGTCGGATCCGGGTTCCACCCCGAGCTCTCCGGCCGTGAGAACGTGTTCCTCAACGGGTCGATCCTCGGGATGAGCCGCAAGGAGGTTGCGCGGAAGTTCGACGAGATCGTGTCGTTCTCCGGGGTTGGGAACTTCATCGACCAGCCCGTGAAGAACTACTCGTCGGGCATGTACGTGCGACTCGGGTTCTCTGTCGCCGTTGCGGTCACACCCGAGATCTTGGTCGTCGACGAGGTGCTCGCCGTCGGCGACGCGACGTTCCGCAAGCGCTGCCAGACGAAGTTCAAGGAGATGCGGGACGACGGCCGGACCGTCATCTTGGTCTCTCACTCGATGGGCACAGTGAAGGACATGTGCGACCAGGTCGCGTGGCTCAGCGAAGGCGAGCTGAAGATGATCGGTGAGACAAAGAAGGTCGTTGCTGCGTACGAGGCCACCGTCTGAGGCAAAGCTCCGCATAGGGTTGACGCGTGCAAACGGACCTTGAGCAGCTGGCACCCTATTCCGACGAGCGCGGGAACCGGATCGAGTACACCGGTCCGGTACGTCGGAACGTACGCATCACCTTCCGGGGTTCGAACAACGTCGTTCGGGTCGACGAACGTGCTCGCCTGGGACGTCTGGTCCTCAACCTCGACTGCGACAACGGACTGTTCGAGATCGGACCGAACGCGGGCGCACCGTCGTTCGACGCCAACATCAGGATCGGTCAGGATTCCGCCGTGGTGGTGGGGGCGAACACATCGACCACGGCGAACTGCGTCATCTCGGCGACTGAGGGAACGACGGTGAAGATCGGTGACGACGTGATGATCGCGTCCCATGTTCAGATCCGAGCGGACGATGCGCACCCCATCTTCGACGTCCGAACGGGCAAGCGGGTCAATGTCTCGCGATCGATCGACATCGGTCACCACGTGTGGCTCGCCCTCGGGGTGACCGTCCTCGGCGGGGCGAGGATCGGACGCGGGTCCGTCATCGGAACAGGATCAATCCTCACGGGGACCGTGCCAAACAACTGCATCGCGGTGGGCACACCCGCCCGAGTGGTGCGCAGGGACATCGCCTGGGAACGACCGCACCTGTCGCTCAAGGCTCCTTTCTACAAGCCAGACGCCTCGACTGTCGAGCGATCGCCGTTCTGGGAGCTCACCGACGAGGAGAGCGCCTGATCCTCCGGCTGGGCCGTTCCGGTGGGCTCAGTGTGGCGTGGCCCGCCGGTGAGCCACTCCATCGCCGTGACGACTCGCTCAGAGTTGCGACCGTCGCGGGTCACGAACGTCGCGGCGGCGCGCTTTCGGAACGCTGCTGACGGGCGGAAGCCCTGTTCGGCGATCTGCTTCACTGCGCGTTCGACTGCCTCCACGGAACTCGTGACCTCACCGAACCCGTCACGGTCGTAGTCGAAGTACCCGCGGCGGCCGCTGTGTGAGCCGCCGAAGAACTCCTTCATGTCGAAGTGGAAGTACACGACGGGGACGTCGATGAAGGCGGCATCGAACGCGAGGGACGAGAAGTCCGTGACGAAGGCAGCGGTACGAGCGAGAACGTCCTGGATCCCGGTGGTTGCGAAGTCGAGGACCTCGACGTCAGCAGGGAGATCGAAGTCGGAGAGGTACGGGCGGAGCAGCGGATGCGGCATGAGCGCGAGCCGCTTGCCCGTGCGGGTGGCGAGTTCACGCAACGCCGGCGAGGACATCAGCGCGGTGTACTCCTTGGCGAATCGACTCTCCATGAAGCGGTCGTCGCGTTCCCAAGCGCCGGAGCCTGCGACTTGAGCACCTACGAGGTAGTGGCGCCATGTCGGCATGACGAGAATGAGGTCGCGACCTTCCTGGCCGACGGCGCGACTCTTCTCGAGCAACGCGTCGAAGCGGGGGAGCCCGGTCAGCACCACCTCGTGCTCGGAGAAGATCCACTGGCCGTCACCCGCGATAGCCAGCTTCTCCTGGGGCGTGGAGACCACGAACAGATCGGGCCGCTTTGAGTTCAGCCAGCGGGAGAGGTCGTAGTTGATGACCCCGTGCTGAAGGAAGGTGAAGTGGAACCGCGGCTGTCCGAACTTCGCAACGGGGAGTGGCCTCGTGACGAAGTCTGCGATGTGCGAGGAGGCGACATGTTCGGCGTGGAGCATGAGCTGGACCCACTCGAGCGAGCGGAACGCCACCATCCGGAAGCCTTCTCGCTTCAGGCGGTCCCAGTCCTTCGAATCCCGGTTCAGGACGAAGAAGGCATTGATGTCGGGACGGTGACGGAGCACGTAGCGGTAGGCGTGCTCGGCGTTGTCGTTGGCGTCGGTGTCGCGGTCGATGAACACCCATGCTCTGCTGAAACGTTCCCGGGCTCGACCGCGGCGCGCGAGCGGCGGAGCCACCGCGTCCCGGAGTGCGGTGCGGCCCAGAGCCTTCCGAACGTCGAGCGCCCGTTTCCGAACAGAGCGCCAAGCGTACTGCTTGTTGGTGAGCTCGATGCCGTTGGGATCGGCGACCCTGCGACGTTGCCCGAGGATCTGCGGTTCGAGTTGCCGTCGCGTGAGCGTGGCGTAGTGGTTCGGGACCTCGCCGCGGGCGAACACGACCTGCTGACCGTCCACGTGCATCTCCGTGACGTGACCACGGGGGATCCAGATGATGCGGCGACGCACGAGCGGACGACCGTAGAAGACGAAGTCCTGCACGGTCTCGAACACGGGATCCACCTCGTGCCCGTCGACGAGGATGCGCTCCTCGGGGGTGTCCCGGGTGAACCAGTACTGGAGCTGGACGAGCTGATGCGATTCGTCCACCTGGGCGAGGTTGACCGTGCTCGGGCGGTCCGGTTCGACGCGGTAGCCCATCAGCATCGCTCGGCGGACGGCGAACTCGACCGGGAGGAGATCGAAGGATCGGACCGCTTCTGAACCGACGCGTTCGAGCACCTCGCTGGCCAGCTCGTGGAACTCGTCGAACGCGTCGACCGGGGCGAGCGCCGAGGGAGAACGGATCGCGCGTTCACGGCGGAAGTACCCGACCAGGTCGTACAGGACGGTGTTCGCGACCCAGCGGTCCACACGACCGAGACGGGACGCCTCGTCGAGGAGCCCTAGGTGGCCGTGACGAAGGACGTCGGTGTACTTCCGACGGTCTTCGTGACTCGTCTGCATCGTGGAGGTGCCGTCTCCACGCTGACGGTAGCGGTACTTGGCCGAGGCCATCAGCCCGATCTGGTGCAAGCCGTTCCGGAGCAGGTAGCGAGCGACGAAGTGTGCGTCCTCGAACGTCGGACGGACCCGCCCGTCGAACCGCACCTGCGAAGCCTCGACCAGGTCGCGACGGACGAACGCGGCGTTCACCCCGGTCTGGACGATGGGGTCGAGACGCATGTCGACGATCCGCGAGCCCTTCTCAAAGCGCTTGCGCGACGGGTGACCGTCGGTCACGTTGCCGTCATCGTCCAGCAGCAGCTGGTGCGCCGCAAGAAGGGCCACCTCGTCCGACGCGTGCAGCTCGATGAACTTCGCAACCTCCTCGAAGTAGCGTTCGCCGAGCTCGTCGTCCGCATCGACGAAGGTGAGCCACTGCCCGTCGGCGTGTGCAATTCCAGCGTTGCGGGCGTCCGCGATCCACTTGTTCGACTGATGGAGCACGATGGCGTTCGCCGGGTGATGGCGGCACCACTCGTCGAGCAGAGACCCCGTCGAGTCAGTCGATCCGTCGTCGACGAAGACGAACTGCAGGCGATTCTCATCGATCGTCTGTCGCTCGAACGACGCGAGGAGCGTCGGGAGGTAGCGTGCCACGTCGTGCGCGGCGACGACGACGGAGATGAGTGGCGTTGCTCGGATCGCTGTGGCCATGCGGTCGACCGGCTCCCTGTCTACGTGAGGTACGTGCTGCGCGGGTGAGGCGCGTGCTGCGATAGTTTAGGGCGGAAGTCGAGGACGGCTCGTCGCGGCCCGTGCGACCCGAACGTGGTGAACCCCTGGAGAAGATGCCTGTGACCGGATCGCTCCCCTTGCTGTCGGTCGTCGTACCCGTTGGACGCGTGGACGAGCACTTCGACGTCGCGCTCGACGCGCTCCGATCACAGTGTCACGCGCACCTCGAGATCATCGTCGTGCTCGACGGTGTCGGATCGCTCGTGCAGATGGAGGTCGAACGGCTCGTGCGGCAGGACGATCGTGTGCGGGTCGTCGTTGTGCAAGAGCGTTCCGGCGCTGGCAACGCTCGGAACGTCGGCCTCCGGCACGCGACAGGTGACTTCGTGGCTTTCGCAGACGCCGATGACCTCGTTCCGCTGGAGGCCTACGAGCGGTTGCTCACCGCCCTCACCCAATCGGGCTCGGACCTCGTCAGCGGTAGGGCCGAGCAGTTCGCGCCGAACGGTGTCCGCTCGACTTACTGGACGGTCGACGACGACCTCTGGGAGACGGGCGGAACCGCACTACAGCTCGCGGACACTCCACAGCTCGCCTTCGACCACACCCCCTGGAACAAGGTGTTTCGTCGAGCGTGGCTCCGGGACGCCGGTGTCGAGTTCCCCGTCGGCACGACCTGCGAAGACGTTTCCTGGTGGGCCTCGATCGTCGTCAAGGCCGTCGTGGACGTCCTGCCGGAGGTGGTCTACAACCACCGCCGCCACGACGGATCCGTCACCTCCGGCATCCAGCGGGGCGACGATCTCGAAGACTGGATCCTACAGACAACTGCGGCGATCGATACGTACGCGGCGCACGGCGCGGAGCTGGTGCTCGCAATTCTCGGACGACGGCTCGTCCGCCGTGAAGCCTGGACGAGGGTTCGTCGGATCGGCCTCCTCGGCCCGGATGGCAGGCGGTCCCTGGGAGCGTTCGTGCAATGGATCAGTACGTGGACGAACACTGCCGAGTTCGACGGTCTGAGCACGTTCCCGCGAACGGCGTACGCGCTCGTTCGTCTGGCAGAGCTGGAGCTCGCCGCCGCCTTCATCGCGGTCTTCGCACCGCCGTCTGACGACGCCGTCGTGCGCTGGTCGGCCGTGGCGCCGGAGCTCGGTGCGGTCTTCGGTGAGACGGACCAACTTGCCTCCGACCTGTGGCGAGAGTGCTTGTTCCGTCCTTTGCTCGACGCCGCGCAGCGTGACGACGCGGCCCCGGTTCGGCCGCAGACAGTCGTTGACTTCTGGGACACCTTCGTCACCGTGGGCCTCGACGAGCACGAGCGGCGCGTCCTCGCCGCACTCCGCGCGGGATCGCTCAACGACGTGGCGTTCCTCCGTCGCAACCGTCGCCTCCGTGCTACGGCGAGCCGTCGTGGGCGCACGATGACTGTGATGCTCTCCGGCCTGGACCGTCCATCGCTGGGACGCGTGGTGCAGGATCGTGCTGGGGTCACGACCGTCATCCATGACGGCGTCCTGTCCGACGGCACGCTGGTGCTCGCAGTTCGACTCCGCGGTTCGGACCGGCTCCGCCTGGAGTTCCCGATGAGTGGTGGCCGAAGTCACAGCGTCGACGTCGTCCCGGCGCAGACGGGCCGAACCGCAGCGGTGCGTCTCGCCCGAAGGCTCGCTGCTAGGGGGCTGCGTTGACGACTGTCCAGCTCTCGATCATCGTGCCTGTGCACGACGTCGGTCCCTGGATCAGGGAACAGCTCGACTGCATCCTCCGGCAGGACGTCGACCTCGAGGTGATCGTCATCGACGACCACTCTGGCGACGACACGGTTGCGGTCGTCCAGGAGATGGCCGCACAGGACGGCCGCGTGCGACTACACCACGCCGCATCGGTTGGCGGTGGCGCAGCACGCAACGAGGGCCTCGACCTGGCTCGGGGTGAGTACGTCGCTTTCGCCGATGGGGACGACCTCGTTCCCGACGGTGCCTACCGGACCCTCATCCGGGCCCTTGAATCGACGGACGCGGAGATGGCGATCGGGCGGCACCTCAAGTTCAGCTCAGGGGCGACGTGGGAGCCGATGGCGACTTGGTACGACGTCACGTCGGCTGCGGTGACCAACCTCGATGGGATGCCCGCGCTGCTCGCGAATCGTGCCTGCTGGAATCGTGTCTTCCGATCGGGCTTCTTACGGGCCAGCGGTGTGCGCTTTCCCGACGCCGCCAGGAGCAACGACGTCGTCCCGATGGTCTGTGCCTTGGTTGCCGCCGAACGTATCGCCGTGGTGCCGAGCATCGTCTACCTGTACCGGCAACGTCCCGGAGCCTCGTCCATGACCGCTCGCGCGTCTGGAGTCGAGGGAACTTTGAGCTACATCGTCCAGGAGTCTGCCGCGGCCTTGCTCCTCGCCGGTTCGGAACCCGAAGTACGGCGCGCGCATGCGCGCGTCGTCCTTGACGCTGATGGGTACGTCCACCTCGCCCGCTTCCTCCGCGAGTGTCCGAGCGAACAGGACGTCGCGCGCGTTGTCGAGGCAGTCCGAGGGTTGTTGGCCGAGCTACCGTTGATTGATCGCGAGGCGGTGCGTGCCGAGCGGCGAGCCCTCTGGTACCTCGTGGCAGAGGGCGCAGCAGACCTCGCGGTGCAGTTCGCCGTTGCGACTCAGGAAGACCCGACCGCGGACGGCGTACGTCTCGCTTCGCTCCGTGCGTGGGCGGCCACGATCGCGTGGAGGGGCGGGCCGGCTGCGACGAGCGTGTTCGAGCTCGACCGCGACGCGCTGTTGGACGAAGGCCCGCTCGTGCTCCTTGCCAACCGCGCCGAACACACCGACAGCTGCACACTCGAGAAGGCGATTTCTGACCTCGCTCCTTTGATGACAGTGACCAGGACCCGATCCGAGGTCCTGCGGGCCGTCGCCCAAGCAGTGCAGAACGGCGATGCCCTCGGGGTGCGGATGGTATCGGCAGTCCGTCACCTCGCGCCCTTCGTCGTCGACGTTGCATCTCCAGACGCGGCGGGCTTGACCATGGAGGGACCGCTCCGGTCGGATCCTCTGGACGGGGTACGTCTCGAGATCGCCATGACGAGCGACGACGGCACCGAGTTCGTCAGCGCGATCGAGCACGACGACGCCCGCTGGCGCTCCCGTGTGCACACGGAGGATCTCGCCCCGGGACGACACCGGGTTGCGCTCGTCGTCTCGTTCCGAGATCTCGAGCTGAGACTCCCGGTCGTGACCGCCCGGATGCCGCTGCCGCCGGTCGGTGACGGAGTCCAGCTGCAGCCGCTGGCCGATCGAGCAGACGGCTGGCGTGTCCTCGTCGACCGGCGGGCCGCGCCACATCTGCTTCGTCGCTTCGCTCGCGCTGCCCGGAGCCGACTTCGCGGACGCCGCTGACCCGGTCAGGGCCGTTGCGTCAGTCGCGGCGTCGAAGCGCGTCCACACGTCCAACTCATCGCGTCGTCCGCCGGCCTGTGTTCACGGACGGATCGTTGAATGGCGCGTCAGGAATCGACGCTCGCGAGCGTGCTCTTGCTGTGCGCACCACGCATGACGTCGGTCAGCACCATGCGGTCCAGATCCGCCATGAAGTCCTGGAAGAACGGACGACCGAAGTGCCATGGCGAGATCCCGTACGGATGATTGCCATCGGAGTGGTACGACCGGTCGCGGTTGTCGATGACGCGGAGGTCATGCCGGGAAAGAATCGACCGGTACAACGAGTCATACCGATCGTTCTCCTGAAGCAGGCGGCGGTACAGGTCGTCGCGCTTCTGGTCCCCGCGGTACTTCACGAAGTTCAGGTCTCCAGTGCTCGTGCGGTAGTAAGAGCTGTAACGGAAGCAGTTCAGGACGAGGGTGGTGTTCGGCAGCGTCCGCTGCTTCCATTCAACGAAGTCGTCGACCGCGGTCTCGAGGAGTGGGACGTACGTGGCCGCGGCGTTCGCCATGTGCATGGTCGTGAACCCCTCGCCCCCCGCGAAGTAGTCGGTCTTCCGGAAGCTGTTGGGATTGTTCGTGATCGTCGCAGACCCGATCCGGGCGAGCCCGTACCGGACATCGGAGTAGATGTCGAAGAGCAAGAAGTCCGGCGCGAACTCCTCGATCTCAGCACGGTCGGTCTTCGCGATGTCACGCGCCATGGTCCGCGCGCCGTGGTCGTTGACCTTTTCGCCGGGCACGATCGCCGATGCGATGTCGGAAGCGACCGGGTCGGAGAGGAAGCTCACGAGCCCGGTCTGCCAGGCGAGCGGGCCGAGCTCGTATAGGTCTTTGTAATGCGGATTGTTGCGTGTGATGAACGCCTCTCGCGTGACGCACGAGCCGACGATCGCGACCTTGACCGGTGACACCCTCTACTCCGTCCAGTCGAGCATGAGAGCACGACAAGGTTCGATTATGCCTCAGGGGCACACGAGGGCCAGCGTCGCGCCGCGATCATGCCACGAGGTTTCGCAGGAGATCGTCGTACCGGCGCGAGATCGAGAACGGAGAAAGCCGATCCGCGAAGTCCCGCGCGGTGCCCCGTGGTGGCAACGGCTGCGAGAGAATTTCCGCGAGCGATCCCGCGTCGCCTGGCCGGAACCACCGGATCCATCGTTCTGCACCGAAGTCGCCCCGTAGGTGAGGCTCGTCCGGCAGGACGGTGGGCACCCCGAAGGTCGCGGCGAGGTGGAGACTTCCGGAGTTCAAGATGCGTCGGTAGGGCAATACGGCGACGTCAGCGGCGTCGAACCAGCGTTTCACGTCGCCATCGTGGACGAAGTCGTGCTGGCGGATCGTTCGGAGGCCCTCGGGCAGGAGCGCGTCGACGACCCGGACGTCCTCGGAGGACGTCTTGCCGGCGAGCATCAACACGATCCGCCCAGGGGGCGTCGCCTTCCCGAGTGCATCGATGAGCATGTCAACGCCCTTGTACGGGCGCACCTGGCCGAAGAAGAGGACGGCCAAGTCGTCTTCCTCCAGCTCGAAGGAGGCGCGCGCTTCGTCACGCGAACCTGCTCCGTCGTACACCCCCCTGTAGCTCGGGTGCGGGATGTGCGCGATCGTCCGCTTCGACAGGTCGTAGAGCGGGGACACCACTTCATCGGTCTTGGAGTTGAGCACGTGCACGACGTCCGCCGTCCCCGCGAGGAACCGGCTCAGCTCGATCTCCAGGTCTTCGTGCCGCGCATCGTGGGCCAACGCGTTGTGCACGGTCCAAACCAGTCTTGCGCCCCGTCCCCGTGCGGCCTCGATCGCCTGCTTGAAGCGCACCAGCCGCGCTCGGGCTTCGGACGGGCTGCTTGCGCGCTGAACCACCGGTGCGGTCCAGTGAACGTGGATCACGTCCCCGACCTGCAACTCAGCGAGATCGTGCTCGAGCCGTTCGAGCCTCGCGGACTCGAGCACTCTCCATCCTGACGCTCGAGGAGCAAGCAGCATCAGGTTCAGGTAGGGATTGTCGCGGTACACGGGGAAGACGGCGAGGCGTCCGGGCTGCTGACCGTCTCGAGCACTCTGGTGTTCTCCGTCTGCCACGAAGCGATCCTAGGAGCATGTGAGCGTCGGCCAGTGAATGAGCACCTGTCAAATCGGGGAGGATGGGGGTATGCGTGTCATGCGATGGGTACTGGTCGGGATCGTAGTCGTCACTGCCGTCACGCTCTCGATGGTGACCGTCGACCGCTCCACTCCGCTGGCAGCTGGCTCTGGACGGCCCGGACCACTGCGTATTGCGGTCGTCGGCGACTCCCTGAGCGCGGGCCGCTCGCGGTTCCTCGGCAACGGTCTCGACGACGGGACCTGGATCACCAGCGCCGTCGGCGACGGCATCGAGTTCGTCGGGGGCTGGGCTCGATCGGGTGCGACCCCTGACCAGATGGCGGAGTCTGTGCGACCCGTGTCGGACGTCGACGTCCTGGTGATCCTCGCCGGCACGAACGCGGTCCGCCTGCACCGGACGCTCGGTGTCGAAGCCGCTGCGTATCGATCCATCGTACGAACGGTTCATCCTCGGACAGTGCTGATCGCCGCGATCCCTCCGTACCATTGGCAGCCTCATGCAGCAATGGAGTACAACCAGGACCTGCGTCGCCTCGCGGACCGTGAAGGGTGGTCGTGGGGAGATCCGTGGAAGTTCGCCCGCAACGGCGCGGGATGGGTCCAGGGCGTGAGCGACGACGGAACGCACCCCGCGGGTGCTCGGCAGTACCGCGAGCTCGGGTCCTCGATGCGAACTCTCATCGAGCACGCTCGGGACGATCACGCGATCCCGCTCGCCGCCGATTGACCGTTTGTGCCGGTTCGTGCGGTGTCAGGAGCCGGTCGGTGGCGTGGATAGCATCGAGGCATGTTCAGAGGCCGTTCCAAGATCGATCCCGACTCCTCGTTGACCTTCGCCGTGTCCGGAGACTCCGTAACGGCGCGGCCGGAATCGTGGCGCGACCAGCTCGGGGACCGACACCTTCGGTTGGTCGGGGGCTTTGCGGAGGACGACGCCACGTCAGAGCGTGCCTTCGGGCAAGTCCGCCGATCGCTGGCCGACGTCCTCGTCGTCATGATCGGCATGAACGACGTCCGTGAAGGCGTGCCGTTCGAGACGATGACGGACAACATCGAGAAGATCGTGCGCTTCGCGGAGTGCGGCACCGCGTTGCTGTGCTTGATCCCACCGAGCAACCTCGTCGCCGGACCGGTCAACGCACGGGCCAACGGTGTCGTGGCCAACCGTCACCTCTTCGACCTCGGCGCGCGCAGAGGGTGGATCGTCGCGGACCCGTTCGCGTTCGCGCGCGCGTCGAACAACTCGTGGGGAGGGGGCTCGAGTGCTGACGGCGTGCACCCGCTGCCACACGCCTCAGCCGAAGCCGCGGTTCGAATGCGCCTGTTCATCCGGCAGGCGGCCGCCACCGCCGCCCTCAACAAGGGCCGGGTCCCAGTGAACCTCACGCCCTGACCAGGCACGGCGCAGGTTGTGCCGGGCGGGACCTCTGGTACGCCTGCTCGGGGCGTGTCAATCGGCAGTAGCGACGAAGTACTCGGCCTCATGGAGTACCGAGCAGAACGCCAAGCCCGAGTGGCCGAGCGCGTTCCGTTTGCTGATCACCGTGCCGCACACCGCGCACCGTGTCGTGAACGTCGACCGCATGGTCTCGGAGAGGAGGGACATACCGACAGCGTGGACCGCAGAGGTTAACAACGATCCTCGGTTGTCTCCGATCATGGTGAACGTCGGCGAAGAATACGACTCGGACTCGACGAAGGCTCGCGTCAGAGCGCCCGCACGAGGGGAGTGCTCGTGTACCGGGACGAGCATCACATCACCGCGACGCTCAGCAGGTCCCTCGCGCCGATGGTGGCCGACGCGATGCCCGCAAGTGCCGGGACGTTCCCGCGGTCGCGCGGCCTGGAGCACGGATCAGACGGTCCCGAAGAAGTGCTCCACCTCGTGCAGCACACAGCAGAACGCTTCGCCGTCCACGAAGAAGGCATCTCGTCGCCGGATCGAGACTCCGCACTCGGCGCACTGCACGGTGGTGACGTGCCCGATGTGGCCAAGGTGATCGACGAGTGACATGCTGCGAAGCTACGCTCCCGCCCCTGGCGCGCGCCCCGGATCCGCTGACAGTCCGGACAGGCGAAGCAGGGAGGCCGTCGAGTGGAGCGGTCGGTCCACCTCAGATCAGCGCCCGCACCACCTGCTCGGCCCCACCGTCCGCCGCCACGACCACCGCGAAGTCCCCGTCCGCCACGACCTGCCCCGGAGCGAGCCACACGACGTTCCGCGCGCCCGGCTGCGGCACGAACGACGGCCCTCGGGACCCGGACGCCCCCGCCCCGCCGCCGACCAGCACGGTCACCTCGTCGATCCCGCTCGACCCGCGGTACCAGGACGACGCCACGTCGACCTGCACCGTGTGCCCAGCCCGGTCCAGGGCTGTCACCAGCGCGGTGACGTCCGCCACCCGTGTCCCGTCGTGCTTCACGGCGACCCGGAGCCCCACGGCCCCTTCCTCGCGCACGACGACCGGGCGCGAGGACCGCACCATCACGGCGTGCCCCTTCGGCAGCCCCGGCTCGACGCCGAGGTAGCGCAGGCCCGCGGCGTCGTAGCGGTCGACCGCGTCGGCCGCCGGGTACCGGCCACGCCAGCGCTCATCGAAGATCCGGCGGTTGTCGACCCGGGCGTCGTCCCGGCCGGGGGAGCGGCTCTCGTGGTGCACGACGACGGACGCGGGCACGACGAGGAACGTCGAGCCGGCCGGTGACGACTCGAGTGCGCGGAGGCAGAGGTCGACGTCCTCCAGCCCGTTCGCGTACACGGGGTCGAACCCCCGCCAGCGGATCAGGTCGACGGCCCGGAACGCCGCCGCCGCGGCCGTGATCGCCGAGAACCGAGTGGAGGCGGGAACGGGCGCACCGCCGGACCCCGCGAACGCGCGCGAGGCGTCGTGCCGCGGGTGGTCGCCGAGGAAGTGCCACGGGAGCACCTTGTCGCCGCCGAACACGGTGCCGGCGGTCTGGACGACGCCGTCCGGGTAGACCAGGAGCGGCTGCGCACCGAGCACCGCGCGGTCGTCCAGCGCTGCGACGAGCGGCCGGAGCCACCCGGTGGTGACCTCGGTGTCGTTGTTCAGCATGACGACGGTCCCGCCCGACGAGCGAGCGAGTCCGAGGTCGCTGCCGAGTCCGAAGTTCCGGTTGCGGTCCTCGCGCTGCAGCACGACGCGCGGCTCGTCACGGAACCAGGCGCCGAGGATCGCCGACACGGAGCGCGGCGAGCCGTTGTCGACGATGACGACCTCGACCCGGTCGCCGTCGTGGTCCGCCGCTCCGAGCACGGTGTCGACCGCGCGACGGGTCATGGTCCAGTCGCGGAACACGGGCATCACGACGGAGACCAGGGCCGCGTCCCGCGTGGGCGCGGCGGCGGCGAGCGCGTCCCAGTCGATGCGGTGCCGCGCGAGCGCGACCTCCTGCCAGGACGCCGGCTGCGCCGACGACACCCGACGGGGGTCCCTGACGTTGTCGTAGTCGACGCCGATGACGGGCACGTACGCGGGGACGCCGAAGCGCTTCCCGATCCGGAGCAGCCACTCCCAGTCGATCCACCGGCGCAGGGTCTCGTCGAAGGGCCCCACGGCGGCGGCGACGTCACGCCGGACGACGAGGGCGTTGAGGTCGATGAAGTTCCCGGCGAGGAGGTCCTCGAGGGTGCCGTCCTCGCCCCGGAACGTCTCGACCGGCGCGGTCGAGTCGTCGGCGTTGTTCGCGCCGACCATCCGCACGCCGGTGTGCACGCCGGGCCCGTCCGTCTCGAGGAGCGCGGCCACCGCAGCGGACAGGTGCTCGGGTCGCCAGGTGTTGTCCGCGTCGAGGAACGCGACGAAGTCCCCCCGGACGGCGGTGAGCCCGGTGTTCCGGGCGGCTCCGGCGCCGCCGTTCTCGCGGGCGACGAGGCGGATCCGGGGGTCGTCCGCGCCCGCTCGGCGCGCGACCTCGGCGGTGTCGTCCCCGGACCCGTCGTCGACGACGATGAGCTCCCACGCGGGGTACTCCTGCGCGAGGACCGAGCCGATGGCGGACGCCACGACGTCCGGCCGCCGGTGCACGGGCATCACGACCGACACGAGCGGCTGCTCGGCGTCGCGTCGCGCGGCCCCCCGCGGGTACCGCGCGAGCGCCTCGGCCGTCTCGGGTCCGTCCCACCCGGTCCGGTAGCGACGCCGGGTCCGGTGCTGCGCGTCGGCGAAGGCGCGGGCTGCCAGCACGGCCGACTCGCGGGCGGCGCCCCAGGTGGGTGCGGGTCCGCGACGGCCTGGAGGCACGGGGAGCGCGGTCGCGTCCGTCGCGTTCCGCAGGAAGTGGCGGAGGGCGTCGAGGGTCGAGGCCGGTCGGTCTGCCGCGGCGAGCGATGCCGCGTACACCCCGGCGTCGAAGAGCGGTCCGGTCTGGAAGAGCTCGGGCCCCTCCTGGTGCAGCGCGTCGTACCAGGACATCGCGGGCACGGGCTGGTGCTCGCGCATCCACTCGTGCTCCACGAGCGGACTGAGCGAGAGACCGCGCTGCCCGTCGTTGTGCACGTAGAAGGCGATGGCCTCGTCGTCGGTGGCGAAGGTGCGGCCGGTCTGGGCCTCGAGGTACGCGCGGTCGAGCACGCCGAACTCGGCGATGCGTCGTGCCCAGCGGTCGAGGCGGTCGGTCACGGTGAGCGGCTTCTCGGGGCCGCGCAGCCCGCGTGCGAGCCGCCGTGCGACCCGTCCGATGCCGGTGCGGTCGGCCATCAGCGGCGTCCCGGCAGGCGGGAGGCGACCTTGGCGATCGCCTGACCGGTGCGGAAGGACCGGCTCGCGCGCAGGTCGTCGAGCTCGCGGCGCAGCCGGGTGACCTCGTCGGACGCGCTGTCCGACGCGACCTCGGCGGCGGTCAGGTCGAGGGGGAGCAGCGCTGCCCAGCGACGCTCGAGTGCGGCGCTCCGGTCCGCGATCGGCGCGAGCAATGCCTGCTCGACCTGGTCGGCGGCGTCTCCGAGCCCGTCGAGCGTCGTGACGACGTCGACCGCGTCGTCGACCAGGGGAGCGATCGCGTCGGCACCGCTCCGGTGTGTGCGTGACGACCACGGCACGGTCGGGGGCGGCGTGCGGACCACCACCAGGTGCAGGGCGCGCCGGTTCGCCGCGACGACCTCGGCGGGCGTGGGGTCCACGAGCACGGAGACGGTGACGAGGTCGTCCGGGTTCGGGTCGTCGGTGGTGACGGTCCACGCGGCCGGAGCCGACGTGCCGGAGGGGAGCCGCGCCTCCAGGGCGAAGCCGTCCCCGAAGGCCGCGTCGAGCCTGCGGGCCGTGGCATCCGCGTCCTCGACGTGACGCAGGTCGACGGCCAGGCGGGCCACCGCACCGGCCGGGACCAGCGCGTCGGCGAAGCGCTCGGTCGCGGTCGCGCCGTGCCGCTGGTACGCGGCGACCGCCTCGGGGAGGAAGGGGTAGCGGCGCTCGAGCTCGCGCTGGTGCGCGGCGCGGAGGGCGTTGCGGTTGCCGGAGAAGCTCTTGCCGCCGGTGTGCAGGACGAGCGCGCGGTTCGCGATCTTCGCCAGCCAGCCGTCGGCGGCGATCCGGAGGCAGTAGTCGTTCTCCTCGCCGTAGCCGGGGGCGAACGCGTCGTCGAACAGGCCGTGCTCGGCGATGAGCTCGCGACGTGTCAGGAAGCAGAAGCCCATCGCGACGGGCAGGACCTGCGACACGGGCAGGAGCGGGGCGACCTCGGACCAGACCGCTCGCGTCCTGGTCTCCGTCCGGGCGGCCCCGCGGTTCGTCAGGCGGTAGGGGATGCTCGCGATGGTCGCGTTGTCGCTGCGCGCGGTGACCACTCCGGTGCGCTCCTCGTCGAGCACGGCGAGCATCGCGTCGAGGAAGCCCGCGGTCGGCACGGCGTCGCTGTTGAGCAGGAGGACGGCCTCGGCGTCGGCGCCGGTGTCGAGTTCGAGCACGGCACGGTTGCACGTGCCGACGAAGCCGAGGTTGTGGTCGTTGCGCTCGTACCGGAATCCCGGGCGGTCGCCGATGCGCTCGAGCAGGGCCCGCTCGATCGCGTCGGCGTCGGGGCCGCAGTCGTTGACGAGCAGCACGCGGTGCCGGCCGGTGTCGAGGTGCTCGACCAACCCGTCCACACAGCGCAGCAGGGACTCGAGGTCGCCGTAGACGGGCACGACGACGAGGGTGGGGCGGGTCATCGGGAGGACTCCTCTGCGTCGAGTGCGGTGGCGACGGCGTCGACCGCGGCTTCGAGGGGACCGCCGAGCGCTCCCTCGGGCAAGGGCGAGAACCCGTCCGGTCCCTCGGCGGCGACCGTCCGGACGGCGGCCGCGACGGCGAGCCCGAGCGAGTGCGCGTCCGCCGGGACCGCGGCGAGGTTCGGGTGCAGGTGGCCGCGGGTGTCCCGGAACTCGTTCGTGACCACGCGGGCGCCGGAGATCGCGCCGTCGAACGGCGGGTGGCTCGGGTGCGGGCTGTGCTGCAGCGACAGGACGACGTCGGTCGAGGCGATGAACCGGAAGTAGTCGTCCCACGGCATCGTCCCGTGGCTGACGAGCTTGACGTCGCCGCGGCCCCCGTCGAGCTCGACGTCCCCGTGCTGCTCGCCGGCGGAGTGGAACTCGACCCGGAGGCCGTCCGCCGCCAGCTCCTGCACGGCGACGCGCAGTGCGGCGACGCCGAGTCGGAAGAGGTTCCGGTGCTTGCTCGGCCGCCCGTAGAAGAGGACGCGGACGACGTCCTCCCGGCGACGGGCAGCCGCGACCCGCTCGAGGAGGTCCAGGTCCAGGTGCGGTGCGAAGGTCCGCTCCCGCGGCACGTCGAGGGCCTCGACCTCGGCGAGGTACTTGCGGAGCGGCTCGGAGTTGACGAGCATCCGGAAGCCGGCCCGGTAGGTGGAGGCGGCGACCGCGTACTCCGTCGACCACGGACTGAAGCCGGGTTCGTAGTCCTGCACGAGGTACACCACGCGGTCGCGGGGGATGACGCCGGCGGTCGCCGCGACGTCGATCGGGTGCGCGGTCTTCCAGTGCGTGGCGATCCACACGTCGTCCCGGCCGAACTCGGTGTCGAGCACCCGTTCACGCGGGACGACACGCACGCCGGGACGGCCGTCGACCTGCGACTCCGGGAAGCGGTCGGCGATCAACGACTCCGCCGCCGCGGCGCTGTTGCCCGGGGTGGTCCAGCGCACCATCACCACCCGCACGCTCCGCCCGAGCCGGTCGCCCAGCGCCAGGGCCACGGCGAGTGCCGTCTGCACGCCGGCGAACGCTGCGCCCTCGCGCAGCTCGTCCACCACGAGCACGACCTCCGGTGCGCGCTCGGCGGTGCGGATGCCCGCGATCGCCAGGCTCGTCTCGACCAGTCCCTCGTACGGACGGGCGGCCAGCGGCACCCGGTCGCGTTCGCGTCGTGCGACGCCGACGTCGACGCGGGAGACGGTGCGGCCCAGTCGTTCACGGACGTCGTTCCGGTAGTGCCCGTCGCGCGCGTACCGCTCGTTGACGCGGACGAGGTCGCCGACGAGGCGTCGTGCCTTCTCGAAGTTCATCGACGCTCACGTTACTGGTCGAGCGCGGGCCGCTCGGTAGGCTTGGCGCCTGATGATGCAGCGAATCGACCTCCGTGGCGGCCTGCCCGCCCGTGCCGACCTCCTCCGACTCATGCCCCGCGCCGCCGGCGACGTCTCGCACGCCGTCGACGCCGCACGCGAGCTCGTGGACGCCGTCCGGCACCAGGGAGCTGATGCGCTGCGCGACCAGGCCGAACGGTTCGACGGGGGAGCCCCCCGGGACGTGCGCGTCCCCGCCGCCGAGATCGCCGCCGCCGTGGCCGGCCTCGCGCCGGAGCTCCGGGAAGCGCTCGACGAGGCGATCCGTCGCGTCCGGGCGGCCAGTGCCGCGCAGGTGCCCGTCGGATCGGTCACGACGCTGGCCGACGGTGCCGAGGTGCACCAGCGCTGGCAGCCGATGCGCCGCGTCGGGCTCTACGTCCCGGGTGGCAAGGCCGTCTACCCCTCGAGCGTCGTCATGAACGTCGTCCCCGCGCAGGTCGCCGGCGTCGGGTCGATCGCGCTCGTGTCGCCCCCGCAGCGGGGCCACGGGGGAGCGGTGCACCCGACCATCCTCGCCGCCGCCGGGCTGCTCGGCATCGACGAGGTCTACGCGATGGGCGGCGCCGGGGCGATCGGCGCGCTGGCGTACGGCGTCGCGTCGATCGGTCTCGAACCGGTCGACCTCGTCACCGGTCCGGGCAACAACTACGTCGCCGCGGCGAAGCGCCTCGTGCGCGGGGTCGTCGGCATCGACTCGGAAGCCGGCGCGACCGAGATCCTCGTCATCGCCGACGAGACCGCGGACGCCGGGTACGTCGCCGCGGACCTGGTCAGTCAGGCCGAGCACGACGAGCAGGCCGGCAGCGTCCTGGTGACCACGTCGGAGGCGTTCGCCGACGCGGTCGAGGCGGCCGTCCCGTCACGGGTGGCGGCGCTCGGGACGGCTGTGCGCCTCCAGACCGCCCTGGACGGACCGCAGTCCGCGATCGTGCTCGTCGACTCGCTCGCCGACGCGGCGACCGTGAGCAACGCGTACGGGCCGGAGCACCTCGAGATCCAGACCGCGGACGACGACCGGGTGCTCGCCGACGTCGACGCAGCCGGTGCGGTGTTCGTCGGGCCGAGCACGCCCGTGAGCCTCGGCGACTACCTCGCCGGGTCCAACCACGTGCTGCCGACCGGGGGCCAGGCGCGGTTCGGCGCCGGGCTGTCCGCGTCGACGTTCCTCCGGCCGCAGCAGGTGATCCGGTACACGGCCGAGGCCCTGGCCGAGGTCGCGCCGCACATCGTCGCCCTCTCCGCCGAGGAACAGCTCCCCGCGCACGGTGCCGCCGTCACCGAGCGGACGAACCGGTAGCCTGGGAGGCGACATGTTCTGCCCCTTCTGCCGCCACCCGGACTCCCGCGTCGTCGACTCACGGACGAGCGACGACGGAACCTCCATCCGCCGCCGTCGACAGTGCCCGAACTGCGGTCGTCGGTTCTCGACGACCGAGACCGCGTCGCTCAACGTCGTGAAGCGGAACGGCGTCACCGAGCCGTTCAGTCGCGACAAGATCGTGTCCGGCGTGCGCAAGGCGTGTCAGGGCCGTCCCGTGACCGACGGTGACCTCGCCGTCCTCGCGCAGCGCGTCGAGGAGACCGTCCGCTCCTCGGGCTCCAGCCAGATCGACGCGAACGACATCGGGCTCGCGATCCTCGCGCCGCTGCGGGAGCTCGACGAGGTCGCGTACCTCCGGTTCGCCAGCGTCTACCAGGCGTTCGACACCCTCGAGGACTTCGAGGACGCGATCACCCAGCTCCGCATCGACCACCACAGCGCCGGCGACCCGGCGGCCCCGGCCGGGGCTGGCGCGTGAGCGGCGTCGCCGAACGACTCGTCCGCGGCGCCTACGCCGTCGTGTTCCGCTCGGTGTTCGCCAACATGGACCCCGAGCGGGCGCACCACGTCGCGTTCGCCGTGATCCAGGCCCTGCCGCACGTGCCGATCGTCAGCGGGCTGGTCGAGCGGTACTCCCGCCCGTCGGCCCTGGACGGCGTGACCACGATGGGGATCCACTTCCCGTCCCGGTTCGGGCTCGCCGCCGGGTTCGACAAGGACGCGCGCGGCATCGCCGGACTCGGCGTGCTCGGGTTCGGCCACGTCGAGGTCGGCACGATCACCGCGAAGCCCCAGCCCGGCAACGAGCGGCCGCGGCTCTTCCGGCTCATCGCCGACCGTGCGCTCATCAACCGCATGGGCTTCAACAACCACGGCGCCGCCGCCGCAGCACGCCGCCTCGAGCGGGCCCGCCGGAACCCCGGTCGCCCGGTGATCGGCGTCAACATCGGCAAGAGCCGGGTCGTCGACGTCGCCGACGCGGTGGACGACTACCTCGAGTCCGCCCGGCGGCTCGCCCCGTTCGCGGACTACCTCGCGGTGAACGTCAGCTCGCCGAACACGCCCGGACTCCGCGGGCTGCAGGAGCTCGACCAACTCCGACCGCTGCTGTCGGCGGTGCGCGACGCCGCGGGCAAGGTGCCGGTGCTCGTGAAGATCGCGCCGGACCTCACCGACGAGCAGATCGACGCCATCGCCTCGCTCGCGGTCTCGCTCGGGTTGTCGGGCATCATCGCGAACAACACCACGATCGCACGGTCCGGGCTGGTGACGCCGGACGCTTCGGTCTCCGAGATGGGCGCTGGCGGTCTCTCCGGGGCACCGATCGCTGCCCGTTCCCTGGAAGTCCTGCGGCGCGTGCGCGCTGCGGTGCCGGGGGACTTCTGCGTCATCGCGGTCGGGGGTGTCACGAGCGAGCAGGACGTGCAGGACCGGATCGACGCGGGGGCGACGCTCGTGCAGGGGTACACGGCGTTCCTCTACGAGGGGCCGTCGTGGGCGACGCGGATCAACCGGTTGCGGCGCCGGCGGTTGCGGCGCGCGGGGCGCTGACGCGCGCGGCGCGCCGCGCGGCGCGCGGGGCGCTGACGCGCGCGGCGCGCGCTGCGCGCGGCCGCCGGTTTCGCCGACCGGGCATTTTTCGTCCCCCTCGCGCCGCGAGCGTGACGTAAATCGTCCGCTCGGCGAACGCGCGCGGCGCGTTGCGCCCGCTCGCCCGGCGCCCGGCGCGCCCGCCTCCAGCCGGGCCGCCCGGGGGCCCGCCGGCCCGGCCGGCTCCGCCGAGCGGGCGGATTCGGCCGCCTGCGCGCCGCGAGCGTGACGTACTTCGCCCGCTCGGCGGGCGCGCCTGGCGCGTTGCGCCCGCTCGGCGGACGCGCACGGCGCGTTCTGCCCGCTCGGCGAACGCGCGCGGCGTGACCGCCTGCCGGACTGGAGGCGCGGGTCGGCCCCGCACCGCGCCTCCAGTCCGGCAGTGGGGCCCGGCCGGCGTCGCCGAGCGGGCGGATTCGGCCGCGTGGACGCGGCGAGGGTGACGTACTTCGCCCGCTCGGCGGCCGCGCGCGGCGCGTTGCGCCCGCTCGGCGGGCCCGCGCGCGGAAGCGCCGCCCGGCGCGAGCCGGACGGCGCTTCGGCGGGACTCAGACGGCGGGGTACTGCCCGCGCTTGACCTGCGGCTTCGGCAGGCGCAGGAAGCGCAGCTGCCACGCCCGCGTGAGGATGTAGAAGAACGTCCCGCGCTGCATCGACCCGAACTTGTTCGTCAGCTTCTTGCGGAACGACAGCCACAGCACGATGCAGTCGATCACGAACAGCGCGACGAACGCCCACACGAGCAGGAGCGCGTACGAGGCGATCGGGGTCGCCGACGCGGCGAACCCGACGATCAGGAACAGCACGAGCACCGGCATCATGATCTCGCCGACGTTCCAGCGGGCGTCGATCCAGTCGCGCACGAACCGACGCTGCTCGCCGCGGTCCTTCGCGGGGAGGTAGCGCTCTTCGCCGTTGGCCATGCCGACGCGGGCCTTCTCGCGCTCGGAGTTGAGGCGCGCCCGCGCGGCCTTCTTGTCCTCCGCGGAACCGCCGACGATGGGGCGGCGGTTCGCTGCTTCACGCTCGCGGCGGGTCGGCGTCGGGCGGCCCTTGCCCTGCTCGAGGAGTTCTTCCTCGGTCGGGTTCACGGTCGTGTTGGTCTTGGGGGCTGCCTTCGCCACGGTGCGTTCCTAACGGCGGTGTGCGTGCGGGATCGTCCTCTAGATTACGGGACATGACCGACACCGAACAGCACAGCTCCGCGACCGACCCCGCGCTCCTCGACGCCCTGCGCGAACACGTGCAGGGCGGCCTGCCCACGACGATCGCGGACCTCTCCGCGCTCGTGCGTCTGCCTTCGGTGTCCTGGTCGGCGTTCGACCCGGCCAACGTCCGCGCCAGTGCCGAGGCCGTCGCGGAGTTCGCCCGGTCCACCGGCGTGTTCGGTGCCGACGACGTCCGGATCGTCCGGTCCGCGATCCAGGGCGCGACCGCGGACGTGGCGGACGGGGACGACGCGGCGCTCGGCCAGCCGGCCGTCCTCGCGGTCCGCCCGGCCCGCAACGGCAAACCGACGGTCATGCTCTACGCGCACCACGACGTGCAGCCGCAGGGCGACGAGGCGCTGTGGGAGACCCCGCCGTTCGAGCCGACCCTCCGCGGCGACCGCCTGTACGGCCGCGGCGCCTCGGACGACAAGGCCGGTGTCATGACGCACATCGCCTCGCTGCGGGCGCTGCACGCGCAGTTCGGCGACGACCTCGACCTCGGTGTCGTGCTCTTCGTCGAGGGCGAGGAGGAGTTCGGCTCCCGTTCCTTCCTGACCTTCTTGCGTGAGCAGAAGGAGCACCTGGCCGCCGACGTCATCGTGGTGGCCGACAGCGACAACTGGTCCGCCGAGGTCCCGTCGATCACGGTCTCGCTCCGCGGCAACGTCACGTTCAAGCTGACCCTGACGACCCTCGAGCACGCCAGCCACAGCGGCATGTTCGGGGGAGCGGCCCCGGACGCGATGATCCCGATGGTCCGCCTGCTCGCCTCGCTCCACGACGACGACGGGTCGGTCGCGGTCGAGGGCCTGACGTCGTACGAGGCGGACGTGCCCGACCGCTCCGAGGACGAGCTCGCGACCGACGCCGCACTCCTGCCCGGTGTCCGTCCGGTCGGCCGCGGCGCGGTCCTGTCCCGGATGTGGTTCCAGCCGTCGATCACCGTCACGGGGATGGACGTGCCGAGCGTCGCGAACGCGTCGAACACCCTCCTGCCGACCGTCTCCGCCCGGGTCTCGGTGCGCATCGCACCGGGCCAGGACGCGGCCGAGGCCGCTGCCGCCGTGGAGCGGCACCTCCGCGCGCACATCCCGTTCGGCGCGCACCTCGAGATCAGCGAGCCGGACGCCGGCGACGGCTTCCTCGTCGACACGGCCGGGTGGGCCGTCCAGGAGGCGCGGGTCGCCATGCGGGAGGGCTGGGGCAACGAGGCGGTCGAGCAGGGCATCGGCGGGTCCATCCCGTTCGTGTCGGACCTCGCCGCCGAGTTCCCGGAGGCGCAGATCCTGGTGACCGGCGTGGAGGACCCGGACACCCGTGCGCACAGCCCGAACGAGTCGCAGCACCTCGGCGTGCTGCACCGTGCGATCGCGTCGGAGACGATCCTCCTCGCGCGTCTCGCGACTCGCGGCTGACGGTGCTTACAATCGACGCAGGCGCGGTGAACCACACCGCCCGGAGGGAGACGCGCGGATGAGCGACACCATCACCGACAACGCACCGACGACGGAGACGCCGTCGCACGGCGTCCTGCTCAGCGACGCGGCCGCGGCGAAGGTGGCGAGCCTCCTCGAGCAGGAAGGCCGTGACGACCTCCGCCTGCGCCTCGCCGTCCAGCCCGGCGGCTGCTCGGGCCTGATCTACCAGCTCTACTTCGACGAGCGCCTGCTCGACGGCGACGCCGCGGTCGAGTTCGGCGACGGCGTCGAGGTCGTCGTGGACAAGATGAGCGTCCCGTACCTCGACGGCGCCTCGATCGACTTCGAGGACACCATCCAGAAGCAGGGCTTCACGATCGACAACCCCAACGCGCAGGGCAGCTGCGCGTGCGGCGACAGCTTCCACTGACCGCCGATCGCTGACCACCGGTCAGCAGCGCGCCCGACACGAGCGGGGAGCGACCGACACGGTCGCTCCCCGCTCGTTCGTTCCCCGGGCGTGGCATCGCCCGCGACCAGGGAAAACGCGCTCGACCGCGCCGCGCATCCCGGCTCGGAGCGTGTCGCGTGTGCGCGAGCGGTCTCGAGCTGCGAGTAAGCTAGGAGTGTTCCAACCAAGCTGGGAGCGAGCCATGCGCGACCTTCACGTCGCGGCCTGCTCCGGTTTCACGTCTTCCGAGAGGTAACAGTGCGTTCGAATCGCCGTATACGTTGGGCGGCCGTCCCGGTGGCCGTCGGTCTGGTCATCGCACTGGCTGGCTGCACGCAGCAGCAGTTGAACGGATGGCTCCCCGGCACGGAGGAGACGAAGAACGTCACCAACCACACGAGCCGCATCGTCGGCCTGTGGACCACCAGCTGGGTCGTGCTGCTCGCGGTGGGTCTGATCGTGTGGGGCCTCATCATCTGGGCCGCGATCGTCTACCGCCGTCGGAAGGGCCAGACGGGCCTCCCGGTGCAGATGCGGTACAACATGCCGCTCGAGATCTTCTACACGATCGTGCCGCTCATCCTCGTGCTCGGCTTCTTCGCCTTCACCGCGAAGGACCAGGCCGCGATCGAGAAGCCGTTCACCAACCCCGACGCGACCGTGCACGTGTACGGCAAGCGCTGGGCGTGGGACTTCAACTACATCGACCAGAAGAACCCCGAGGACAGCGTCTACTACCAGGGCATCCAGGCCCAGGAAGAAGAGAACGCGAACGGGGCGATCGACGAGTCGCAGCTGCCGACCCTGTACCTGCCCAAGGGCAAGAAGGTCAAGATCGAGCTGTCGTCTCGCGACGTCGACCACTCCTTCTGGGTGATCGACTTCCTGTACAAGAAGGACATGCTCCCGGGCAAGACGAACTACGAGTACTTCATCCCCGAGAAGCTCGGCACGTACCAGGGCAAGTGCGCCGAGCTCTGCGGTGAGTACCACTCGCTCATGCTCTTCCAGGTGAAGGTCGTGACGCCGGCCGCGTACGAGAAGTACCTCGGCGAGCTCAAGGACCAGGGCAAGGTCGGTCTGCTCGGCAACGAGTACAACACCAACACGAACGAACCGAACAACACGGCGCCGGTCGAGGCGTCCAGCGAGAACAAGTAGGGGCTCGTCAGATGACAACGTCACTCGTCGGCCAGCCGACCAGACCCTCGACGCCGGACTTCCAGGCATCGAAGGTCGGTCGGAAGGGCAACATCATCATCCGGTGGATCACCTCCACCGACCACAAGACGATCGGGTACATGTACCTGATCGCGTCGTTCATGTTCTTCCTGCTCGCGGGTGTCATGGCGCTCGTGATCCGTGCCCAGCTCTTCGAGCCCGGCCTGCACGTGGTCGCGACGAAGGAGCAGTACAACCAGCTCTTCACGATGCACGGCACGATCATGCTGCTGATGTTCGCGACGCCGCTGTTCTCGGGCTTCGCGAACGCGATCATGCCGCTCCAGATCGGAGCACCGGACGTCGCGTTCCCGCGACTCAACGGGTTCGCCTTCTGGCTGTACCTGTTCGGCTCGCTCATCGCGGTCGGTGGCTTCCTCACCCCGCAGGGTGCCGCCTCGTTCGGTTGGTTCGCCTACGCGCCACTGAGTGACACGACGTTCACGCCAGGGCTCGGTGGCACGCTCTGGGTCTTCGGGCTCGGCATGACCGGCTTCTCGACGATCCTCGGTGCGGTGAACTTCATCACCACGATCATCACGATGCGCGCCCCGGGTCTGACCATGTTCCGCATGTCGATCTTCACGTGGAACACCCTCGTGACCGCGCTCCTCGTGCTGATGGCCTTCCCGGTCCTCGCCGCAGCGCTGTTCGGCCTCGGTCTCGACCGCGTGTTCGACGCGCAGATCTTCAACCCGGCCAACGGTGGCGCCCTGCTCTGGCAGCACCTGTTCTGGTTCTTCGGTCACCCCGAGGTGTACATCATCGCGCTGCCGTTCTTCGGCATCGTGTCCGAGGTCTTCCCGGTCTTCAGCCGCAAGCCGATCTTCGGCTACAAGACCCTCGTCTACGCGACCATCGCCATCGCGGCCCTCTCGGTCACGGTGTGGGCACACCACATGTACGTCACCGGCGGCGTCCTGCTGCCGTGGTTCTCGCTCATGACGATGCTCATCGCGGTCCCGACCGGCGTGAAGATCTTCAACTGGGTCGGCACGATGTGGCGCGGCTCGGTCACGTTCGAGACGCCGCTCCTCTGGGCCGTCGGCTTCCTCATCACCTTCACGTTCGGTGGGCTCACCGGTGTGATCCTGGCGTCGCCGCCGCTCGACTTCCACGTGTCCGACTCGTACTTCGTCGTGGCGCACTTCCACTACGTGGTCTTCGGCACCGTCGTGTTCGCGATGTTCTCCGGCTTCTACTTCTGGTGGCCGAAGTGGACGGGCAAGATGCTCAACGAGCGTCTCGGCAAGATCCACTTCTGGCTCCTGTTCATCGGGTTCCACACGACGTTCCTCATCCAGCACTGGCTGGGCGTCATCGGCATGCCGCGTCGCTACGCGACCTACCTGCCGAACGACGGCTTCACCTGGATGAACCAGCTGTCGACGATCGGCTCGATGATCCTCGCGGTCTCGTTCCTGCCGTTCATCTTCAACGTCTACGTCACCGCCCGGAACGCGCCGAAGGTCGCCGTGAACGACCCGTGGGGCTACGGCCGCTCACTCGAGTGGGCGACCAGCTGCCCGCCGCCGCGCCACAACTTCACGTCGATCCCGCGCATCCGTTCGGAGTCCCCGGCGTTCGACCTCAACCACCCCGAAGCGGGTGTGCCGATCGGTGTGGGTCCTGCGAAGGACGCACCGGACGCTCCGACCTACGACGCCGCGAAGGGCGAGGTGAAGTAAGGCGATGCGCGCCAACACCAACCTGTTCTGGATCCTCTTCGGGTTCTTCATCCTCGCGGACGCCGCGTACACCATCTGGTCGCTGATCTACTACGGCGAGCCGGAGTGGGTCGGCACCGTGGCCATCGGCCTCACCGGGATCATGTCCGCGTTCATCGCGTTCTACCTCGGTCGCGTGATGTCCTCGCAGGGCGGCGTCCTCCCCGAGGACCGTCCGGACGCCAACATCGAGGACGGCGACGCCGAACTCGGGCACTTCAGCCCGTGGTCGTGGTGGCCCATCCTCCTGGCGGGTGCGACGGCCCTGGTCTTCCTCGGTGTCGCAGCCGGCCTGTGGATCGTGCCGATCGGGCTCGCGTGCGTCGCGATCACCCTCGTCGGCTGGGTCTACGAGTACTACCGCGGCAACTTCGGGCACTGATCTCCACGCTCCGACGCACCTGACACATTCGGGCGGCACCACATCCGGTGCCGCCCGAAGTGCGTCTGGCGTAGACAGGCGTGCAGCACCCCACGAGCATCCCGGCCCCGAACCGGGAATCAACCGGCCCGCGCCCGGCTTGACCAGCAGCGGACCCCCCACCACAGCGAAAGGAGTCACCTCCGGTGACCGACAAGCGCACTCTCATCATCTTCGGCGCGACCGGCGACCTCGCCTCCCGTCTCCTGCTCCCGGGCCTCGGGACCTTCCTGCAGAGCGGTCGAGCAGTCCCCGTGCAGCTCATCGGCACGGGCCGCAGCGCCCGCAGCGAGGAGCAGTGGAAGGACGTCGTCACGAAGTCCTTCGCGTCGCAGGACGTGCACGGCCCGGAGGTCGACGCGACCCTGTCGTCGACGCAGTTCATCCAGGGCGACCCCACCGACCCGGAGCACCTGAAGGCCCTGTTCGCCGCGGCGGACGAGGACGCCGAGCCGATCCTCTACTTCGCGCTGCCGCCGCAGATCGCGTCGGACATCTGCGAGGCGCTGCAGCAGGTCGAGCTCCCCGAGGGCACCACGCTCGCGTTCGAGAAGCCGTTCGGCACCGACGTCGCCAGCGCGAAGGCCCTCAACGAGACGGTTCTCAAGCTCGTCCCCGAGGAGCGCGTGCACCGCACCGACCACTTCCTCGGCCGCACCACGGTCCTCAACATCATCGGTCTGCGCTTCGCGAACCGCCTGTTCGAGCCGATCTGGAACGCGGACAACATCGAGAAGGTCGACATCTTCTACGACGAGACCCTCGGTCTCGAGAACCGCGCCCAGTACTACGACGAGGCCGGCGCGATGGTCGACATGATCCAGTCGCACCTGCTCCAGATCCTCGGCATCGTCACGATGGACGCTCCGGCGGACATCGACGCGGTCGAGTTCCGCTCGTCCCTGGCTCGTGTGCTCCGTTCGACCGAGCTGAAGGGCGGCGACCCGAAGATCGCCTCGCGTCGCGCCGTGTACACGGCCGGCACGATCGACGGCAAGGAACTGCCGTCCTACCAGGACGAGGACGGCGTCGACCCGTCGCGCCAGACGGAGACGCTCGCCGAGATCTCGGTCGAGGTGGACACCGCCCGCTGGAAGGGCGTGCCGTTCACCCTCCGCTCCGGCAAGGCGCTCGGCGCCAGCCGCAAGGAGGTCCTCATCACCTTCAAGCCGGTGACGCGTCTGCCCTCCGGCCTGTCCGGCCGCCCGAAGGCCGACACGCTCCGCATCGTCCTCAACCCGGACGAGATCGAGCTGTCGGTGTCGGCGAACGGCGGCGGCAACCCGTTCGAGATGGGGCAGGTCACGCTGTCCTCGTCCTTCGCGGACGGCGAGCTCACCCCGTACGGCGAGGTGCTCAACGGCATCTTCCACGACGACCCGCTGCTCTCGATCCGCGGCGACGTGGCCGAGCGCTGCTGGGAGATCGTGGAGCCGGTCGTGAACGCGTGGAAGGCCGACGAGGTCCCGCTCGAGGAGTACCGCGCCGGTTCCCGCGGTCCCGCGGACTGGGAGTCGTCGTCCTGACGGACGCGCGCGTCACGCCCTGAACGGGCGGATCTGACGGACGGGAGGCGCGGTGCCAGCTGGCACCGCGCCTCCCGTCCGTCCGTGGTGGGCTTGTTCGCGGGGATCCGTCAGACCGGACGGTCGCTTTCGCGTACCGCGGCTACGCCGGGGTCCCGGCCCGCTCGCCCTCGCCCGTCCACGACCGCGTCCCGCCGTCGTGCACGGCCAGGCGCGTGCGGTGCCCGGCGGCCGCACCCCGGGCACGGGCGATCGCGTCGGCGGCCGACACCAGCGTGAGGTGCGAGAGCGCCTGCGGCGTGTTGCCGATGTGGTGCCGGGTCGCGACGTCGATCTCCTCGGAGAGCATCCCGACGTCGTTGGCGTACCCGACGAGCACGTCCATGAGCCGCTCGGCGTCCTCGATCCGGCCGGACGCGGCGTACTGCTCGACGAGCCAGAACGAGCACGCGAGGAACGGGTGCTCGCTGCCGGAGAGGCCGTCGAACCCGGACGAGGTCCGGTAGCGGAGCACGAGGCCGTCCGACCCGGTGCGGAGGTCCTCCTCGATGGCGGCGACCGTCCCGGTCATGCGGGGGTCGCCGGGCTTGACGTACCCGATCTGGGGCAGGACGAGCAGGCTGGCGTCGACCTCGTCGGTGTCGTAGTGCTGCCGGTAGCTGCCCCGCTCGGCGTTCCAGCCGTGCTCCTCGATCTCGGCGCGGACCTGGGCCCGCAGGGTGCGCCAGCGGTCGACGGGACCCTCGAGCCCGAACTCCTCGACGGCCGCGACGCCGCGGTCGAACGCCGCCCAGATCATGGCGCGCGAGTGCGTGAAGTGCCGACGCGGGCCGCGCATCTCCCAGATGCCGTTGTCGGGCTCCTGCCAGTGCTCCTCGACGTAGCCGAGGAGTGCGCGCTGCAGGGCCCACGAGTCGGCGTTCTCCTCGACCCCGAGCTCGCGGGCGTCGTGGAGGGCCGCGAGGACCTCGCCGAAGACGTCGCCCTGGTACTGCGTGTACGCGCCGTTGCCGACCCGGACCGGCGTCGAGCCGGCGTACCCGGGGAGGTTCGGGAGCTCGCGCTCCGGGAGCTCGCGTTCGCCGGCGATGCCGTACATGATCTGCACGTCGGCGGGGTCACCCGCGATCGCCCGGAGGAGCCACCCGCGCCAGTGCGCCGCCTCGTCCCGGTACCCGTGGGCGATGAGCGACGCCAGGGCGAGGGAGGCGTCACGCAGCCAGACGTAGCGGTAGTCCCAGTTCCGTTCGCCGCCGGGGTCCTCGGGGAGGCTCGTGGTCGCCGCCGCGACGACCCCTCCGGTCTCCGCGTGGGTCATCGCGCGGAGGAGGAGCAGCGAGCGGCGGGCGGGCTCGGCGTAGCGGCCCTCGGTGCGTGCCGTTGCCATCCAGTCCCGCCACCAGGTGACCGTGTGCTGGAGCGCCCGGTCGACGTCGATCGGCTGCGGCGGTTCACGGTGCGACGGGTACCAGGTGAGGACGGTGTCGAGGACGTCGCCGTCGTGCACGGTGCTCGTCGCGGTGTGCCGGTGGTCGTCGGCGTGGAACCGGACGCCCCGGACGATGACGGAGCCGGGCCCGGCGGTCGCGAGGAGGGCCGGGTCCTCGTCGCCGCCGATCTGCCGGACCCAGGGGAGCGCGAGGGCGTAGTCGAACCGGATCCGCAGCGTCTGCCGGAGCTCGACCGAACCGCGGAGGCCGCGCACCCGGCGCACGATCGTGGCGCGGTGGGCGCCGATCGGCATGAACTCGGTGACCTCGACGATGCCGGTGCTCGTCGTCCACACCGTCGAGAGCACGAGCGTGTCGTGGTCGTAGCGACGGGTCGAGGTCGCGTCCGGGTCCGTGGGTCGGAGCGTCCAGTGCCCGTGGTCCTCCGTGCCGAGGATCGACGCGAAGGTCGACGGGCTGTCAAACCGGGGCAGGCACGCCCAGTCGATGGTGCCGTCCCGCCCGACGAGCGCGGCGGTGTACGTGTCACCGATCAGCGCGTGGTCCTCGATGCGGTTGGTCGGTGGCGTCGCCGTGCTCATGGGGCGATCCAACCACCGTCGGCTCCGGGAGGCGGGTGGCTTGCTGAGGGATGCTTCAGCGCGTCAGGCCGGGTCGGCCGGGTCCGCCTCGGCGATCCCGACGCGTGCGAGCTCGGACCACATGCCGGCACCGTCCGGGGCGTAGACCCACGGCGCCGAGGACTCGCGGGACCGCTCCTGCGCCCGGGAGCGTCCACCGGCCAGGACCGCCTCGCTCGTGGAGAGCTGCCGGATCGCGACGCCGGCGACGTTCTCCGGGTGGGCGCGGGCGAACTCGCCGTACAGCGACTCGTCGTGCTGCCCGTCGTCGCCGACCAGCAGCCACTGCACGTCCGGGAAGTCCTTCGCTAGCCGCTCGAGGTTCTGCTGCTTGTGGAGCTGCCCGCTGCGGAAGAACCGGTCGTGCGTGGGGCCCCAGTCGGTGAGCAGGAGCGTCCCCGACGGGTAGAGGTTGCGGCTGAGGAAGCGCTGCAGCGTCGGTGCGACGTTCCACGCGCCGCTGGAGAGGTACACGGTCGGGGCGCCGGGGTGCTGCGCGAGCACCCGTTCGTAGAGCACCGACATGCCCGGGACCGGACGCCGGGCGTGCTCCGTCAGGACGAACGAGTTCCACGCCGCCAGCATCGGGCGGGGGAGCGAGGTCACCATGACCGTGTCGTCGATGTCGGAGAGCAGCCCGAAGCGGGTGTCCGGGTGCACGATGAACACGTCGGCCTCGACGTCGCGCATGCCCCCGGCCGAGAGCTTGATGGTGCGCCAGCCCGGCTCGAGGTCGATCGGGACGATGGTGTCCACGACGCCGCCGCGGTCGGACTGCACGACGTGCGTGGTGCCGCCGGCGGTGATCGTGACCTCGGCGTCGTCGACCGCGACGCTCGTGAAGCTCTTCCAGCCGCGGACGCCGTAGAAGGACGCGTCCGACGCGAGGCCCCGTCGGGTGAGGAGCACCCGGCAGAGCACCCGGACCCACCCGGGAGCGCCGTACCCGTTGTACGGGATCACGGTCGGCACGAGTCCGCGGCGACGTGCACGTTGCTCGCGGAACTCCTGGACGGCGTCCTCGATGCGGGCGGCCCGGTGGAGGATCGGCTCGGCCAGCGACGGCTCGTGGTGCGTCGGGTCGGGCATCGCCCCATCATTCCACGGTCGGGTCCGCCGGACCTACGACCTCGTGCGAGGTCTTGGAGAGTCGCAGCGATATTCCAGCCGGTCTCTGCGACAGTTGGTGCGTCACACCCACACGAGGAGCGCCATGAGCGCAAGAGGAGAACACGTGCTCGTCACCGAGGTCTCGAACGCACTGCCGGGGGGACAATCACTGCTCAGGAACGAGCCGGTCCAAGCCCGCAGTTCGGCGCGCCTCGCCGGCCTCCTCGACGCCGCTGCCGCGGTGATCGACGAGATCGGGTTCGAGCGACTCACGACCGCGATGGTCGCCGAGCGGGCCGGGGCGTCCATCGGCACCGTCTACCGCTACTTCCCGGACCGCATCGCCGTGGTCGAGGCGTTGGCGATCCGCAGCACGCAGCGCCTGGGCGAACGGTTCGTCACCGCGCTCGAGTCGAGTGCGGCCACCACGTGGCAGGAAGCCTGCGACGCCCTGATCGACGTCACCGCCGAGATGTACCGCACGGAACCGGGCTTCCGCGCGATCCGCTTCGGCGACGCCGCGGACACCGGGACCGGCGACGCCGAGGACCGCATGGCCGCGCTGGGGAGCGCCGTCTCCCAGATCCTGCACGAGCGGTTCGGCCTGCCGACCGGGGAACGCCTCCAGCGCACCTGGGTCGTGCTCGCCGAGTCCTCGCACGCCGTGCTGGCCCGCGCGCACCGCGACCCGGCGAACCCCGACACGGCCCTCATCGAGGAGTACCGCGCGATGAGCCGCGCCCACCTCGAAGCGGTGATCGCCGCCTCCTGACCGGCGGACCTGCCGCCCACCAATCCGACGACGCCCGCTCTCCGAACAGGAGGCGCGGGCGTCGTCGTGCGTCCGGCCGCCGGTCCGCGCGCGGTGCGTCCCAGAACGTCATCCGGCTGTCCGGGACACGTCACGGATCGTCACGGCTGAACCGGTGTCGGACCCGACGGGTACTCTCACTCGGAGTCGGGCTACCTCCGAACAGAAGGACACCCATGATCGAGTTCCGCTCGGTGCGCAAGACCTACCCGGACGGCACGAGTGCCGTCGACGACTTCAGTCTCGTCATCCCCTCCCGGACCACCACGGTCCTCGTGGGGTCGAGCGGGAGCGGGAAGACCACCCTGCTCCGGATGATCAACCGCATGGTCGATCCCACCTCCGGCACGGTCGAGATCGACGGCGAGGACGTCGCCGGTGTCGACCCGGTCCAGCTCCGTCGCCGCATCGGCTACGTGATGCAGAACGCCGGCCTGTTGCCGCACCGGAAGGTCGCCGACAACATCGCCACGGTGCCGCTGCTCACCGGGGTGTCGAAGGCCGACGCCCGTGCGCGGGCCCTCGAGCTGATGGACACCGTCGGCCTCGACCGGGCGTTCGCGAACCGGTACCCCTCGCAGCTCTCGGGCGGCCAGCAGCAGCGCGTCGGCGTCGCCCGCGGACTCGCGGTGGACCCGAACATCCTGCTCATGGACGAGCCGTTCGGGGCCGTGGACCCGCTCGTCCGCAACGACCTGCAGGACGAGCTCATCCGCCTGCAGCGCGAGCTCGGCAAGACCGTCGTCTTCGTCACGCACGACATCGACGAGGCGTTCAAGCTCGGCGACCAGGTGGTCATCCTCAAGAAGGGCGGCGAGATCGCCCAGCTCGGGACGCCGGCCGAGATCCTCGCCGAGCCCGCCGACGACTTCGTCGCGAACTTCATCGGTGCCGGTCGCGGTCGGCGCGCACTGCGGGTCGAGCAGACCCCGACCGGCCCGATCGTCGTCGACGGCGAAGGCCGTGCCGCCGGTGTCCTCACCGGCCCGGTGCAGGTCGTCGACGCGGCCGAAGCCGTGCCGCAGCGGCAGCGGGGCGACGCGTGAACTGGGTCCTCGGCAACACGGACACGATCAGTGACAACCTGATCGCGCACGTCTGGCTGTCGATCCCGCCGATCGTGATCAGCTTCCTGCTGTCGGTGCCGATCGGACTGCTCGTGTCGCGCCTCCGCAAGCGTCGCGGTGCTGCCCGGGCGACCGGGTCGACCATCGTCGTGGTGGCGAGCCTGCTCTACGCGATCCCGTCGTTCCCGTTCTTCCTGGCACTCCCGGCGATCCTCGGCACGAGCATCCTCGACCCGATCAACGTCGAGATCGCCCTGACGGTCTACGGCATCGCCCTGATGGCCCGTTCCGCCGCCGACGCCATCGACGCCGTCGACCCCGGTGTCGTCGGCGCTGCCGAAGCGCTCGGTTACTCCCCCGTGCAGCGGTTCTTCAAGGTCGAGCTCCCGCTCGCCGGACCGGTGCTCCTCGCCGGCATCCGGGTCGTCGCCGTGTCCACGGTGTCGCTCGTCACCGTCGGCGCGCTCCTCGGCATCCCGAACCTCGGCTTCCTGCTGACGGACGGGCTGAAGCGCGCCATCAGCGTCGAGATCCTCACGGGGATCGTGCTCACGATCGTCCTGGCTCTCGTCATCGACGGGCTGCTCGTGCTCATCGGCCGGATCGTGATGCCGTGGACGCGGGGCAGCGGTGGTGGCGCGCGATCGGTGCGCCGGCGCGCCGCGGCCGAGGTCCGTGCACAGGGGGTGTCCGCATGAACCTCTTCGCGCAGGGCATCGCCTGGATCTTCGACCCGGCGAACAACACCGGGAGCAACGCCATCCTCGTCCGGCTCGGCGAACACGTCGGGATCACGCTCCTCACCGTGGCGATCGCGGTCGTCATCGCGGTGCCGCTCGGGCTCCTCATCGGGCACACCGGCAAGGGGCGGGGCCTCGCGGTCGGGCTGTCCGGCGGCGTGCGCGCGCTCCCGACCCTCGGCGTGCTGACGCTGCTCGCGCTCTGGCTCGGCCTCGGGCTCGAGGCGCCGGTCATCTCGTTCGTGATCCTCGCGATCCCGTCGATCCTCGCCGGCACCTACTCCGGCGTGGAAGCGATCGACAGGGTGACGATCGACGCGGCGAAGGCGCAGGGCATGACGCCGTGGCAGCTGCTCGCCAAGGTCGAGATCCCGCTCGCGCTCCCGCTCATCGTCGGTGGCATCCGTGCCGCCGTCCTGCAGGTCGTGGCCACCGTCACCCTCGCCGCCTACATCAACGCCGGCGGCCTCGGCGGCTACGCCTTCTCCGGTCTCGCGAACTCGGACTACGTCGAGGTCCTCGGCGGTTCGATCCTGGTGATCGTGCTGGCCATCGCCTTCGAGATCGTCTTCGCCGCACTGCAGCGGCTCGCCGTCCCCGCGGGTGTCTCCGCGGGCGCGGCGCGCCAGTCGCGGCGGACCCCCCATCGCTCGGCACCACGAGCATCAACCCCTGTGGAAGGAACCCACCCGTGATCACAGCAACGACCCGGCGCCTCGCCGCGACGATCGCCGTCGCGTCCGCGGCCGCCATCGCCCTCGCGGGCTGCTCGTCGAGCGACCCGCTCTCCTCCGACTCCGGCAGCGGCGACTCGAAGACCATCGTCGTCGGCTCGCAGGCCTACCCGTCCAACGAGATCATCGCCGAGCTCTACGCGCAGGAACTCCAGCACGAGGGCTTCACCGTCAAGAAGCAGCTCAACATCGGGCAGCGCAAGGCGTACTGGCCGGAGATCGCCAAGGGGAGCATCGACGTCTTCCCGGAGTACAACGGCAACCTGCTGAACTTCCTCCTCGCCGAGGACGGCAAGGCCACCACGACCGAGACCACGACGGACGGCATCAACAGCGCCCTGAAGAGCACGCTGCCGTCCGGCGTCAAGGCGCTGCCGTCGGCGGACGCCTCCGACGCCGACACCTACACGGTGACGCAGGCCACGGCGGACAAGTACGACCTCAAGTCCATCGCGGACCTGTCCAAGATCGGCGGGACGATCTCGATCGCCGCCAACCCGGAGTTCGCGACGGCCGCCTACGGCCCGAAGGGCCTCAAGGAGAAGTACGGCATCACCGGCGAGGTGAACCAGCAGAACGACTCCGGCGGCCCGCTGACGATCAAGGCGATCCAGGACGGTGACTCGCAGGTCGCGGACATCTACTCCGCCAGCGCCTCGATCAAGACCGAGAAGCTCGTCACCCTCGAGGACCCGAAGCACCTGGTGCCGGCGAACAACGTCACGCCGATCGTGTCGAAGGACCTCTCCTCGAAGGCCGCCGACGCCATCGAGAAGGTCAACAAGCTCCTCACCACGGACGCGCTCATCGAGCTGAACCGTCAGAACTCGGTCGACCAGAAGTCGGCGGCTTCGGTCGCCAAGGCCTTCCTGCAGGACAACGACCTGCTGTAGACCGCACGCGCAGTAAAACGACAGGTGTCGGGCATCCGCCCGGCACCTGTCGTCGTTCGTCCTGCGGACATCCAGCACAGGTGTTCCGCACGGTTGTGGCGTGCACTGCTCCTGCACGTTCGTGCAGACGAGCCTTCTACAACTTGTCGAGTGCGGTGTCCGAGCGGTAGCGTGGAGGTGTCCCAACGGCCAGTGACACCAGAAGTCCCCTTCCACAGGAAGCAACTGACGTGCACCAACAGCGCGCGGCGACCCGGCACGGACACGCCGCATGAACGACATCCTCGATCCGCTCATCCTGTCGCGGTGGCAGTTCGGTCTGACGACGATCTACCACTTCCTCTTCGTCCCGCTGACGATCGGCATGGCCGTCGTCGTGGCCGTGTTCCAGACCGCCTGGCACCGGACCGGGCGGGCGCACTACCTCCAGCTGACCCGGTTCTTCGGTCGCATCTTCCTCATCAACTTCGCGATGGGCGTCGTGACGGGGATCGTGCAGGAGTTCCAGTTCGGCATGAACTGGTCGAACTACTCCCGCTTCGTCGGGGACGTCTTCGGCGCTCCGCTCGCGCTCGAGGGCATCCTCGCCTTCTTCTTCGAGGCGGCGTTCATCGGCATCTGGATCTTCGGGTGGGACCGCCTGCCCAAGGGGGTGCACCTGGCGAGCATCTGGTGCGTCAGCGCCGGGACGATCATGTCGGCGTACTTCATCATCGCCGCGAACGCGTTCATGCAGCACCCGGTCGGGTTCACCATGAACGAGGCGAAGGGGCGTGCCGAGCTCACGGACATCTGGGCGGTGCTCGGCAACAAGGTCGCCCTGGCCGCGTTCCCGCACACCCTGTTCGCGTGCTTCATGGTCGCCGCAGCCGTGATCATCTCGGTCGCCGCGTACCACCTGGCGCGCAACCAGAACCTCGAGACGATGATGCCGGCGCTGAAGTTCGGCATGTGGACGATGCTCGCGGCGGGTGCGCTCACGGTGCTGACCGGCGACCAGCTCGGCCTCACCATGGTCGACACGCAGCCGATGAAGATGGCCGCGGCCGAGGCGCTGTACAACACCGCCACCGGCAAGGACGCCTCGTTCTCGATCTTCACCCTCGGGACCCCGGACGGTGTGCACGAGCTGTTCTCGATCCGCGTGCCCTACCTGCTGTCGTTCCTGTCGACCCACACGTTCAACGGCACGGTCGAGGGCATCAACGATCTGCAGGCGCAGTACTCGCAGGTGTACGGCCCCGGTGACTACAAGCCGATCATCTGGGTCACCTACTGGGCGTTCCGCTGGATGATCGCCCTCGGCGTCGGTGCCGTCATGGTGTCGCTCGCCGGCCTGTGGCTGACCCGCAAGGGCCGGTTCCCCACCAAGCGGTGGGTCTGGCGCGTCGCCACCTGGACGGTCCCGCTCCCGATGGCCGCCATGATCGTCGGCTGGATCTTCACGGAGATGGGCCGCCAGCCGTGGCTCGTCTTCGGGTTGCTCAAGACCAGCGACGGCGTCTCCCCGAACGTGACCGGAATCGAGGTCCTCATCTCGCTCGTCGTGTTCACGCTCATCTACGGTTCGCTCGCGGTCGTCGAGTTCCGCCTCATCAAGAAGGTGGCGCAGGAAGGCCCGACCCCCGCGGCCGAGGTCGACCAGGCGACGGGCGAGGTCAAGCACGAAGTGACGGTGTACTGAGATGGATCTCCCTGTCCTCTGGTTCGCGATCGTCGGCGTCTTCTTCGTCGGCTACTTCGTCC
>NZ_VEIY01000008.1 GCF_007680845.1 Curtobacterium pusillum
GGCGCGGGCGGGCGCGGCGCGCGGCGCGCGCGGCGGCGCGCGTGGCGGCCCGCGACGCCGAGCGGGCGCAACACGCCGCGCCTGGTTCGCCGAGCGGGCGGAAATGGCCGGTTGGGGGCGCCGAGCGGGACGTATTTCGCCCGCTCGGGGAGGGTGAGGGCTGGCGCGGAACAGGCCGACCCGCGGGGAGTCCGGCGCGCCGAGCGGGCGGGACACGCCGCGCCCGGTTCGCCGAGCGGGCGGAAGTGGCCGGGTGGGGGCGCCGAGCGGGACCCATTTCGCCCGTCCGGGATCGGCGAGCGCGTGCCGCACGGTGCCGGGGCCGACGCGGGGCTGGCGTGGGAGGGGCCGACCTCCGGGGAGTCCGGCGCGCCGAGCGGGCGGAACACGCCGCGCCCGGTTCACCGAGCGGGCGGAAGCAGCCGGGTGCGGGTCCCGAGCGGGACGTATTTCGCCCGCTCGGGGAGGGCCTGGCGGGAGGGCGCGGCGGGCGGGCTCGGCGGGCGGGCGGCGGTGGCGCGCGGGGCCCGGCGCGCCGCGCATTGCGAGAGTGAGCGCTCACGTGACAGGATGTGAGCGCTCACGGAGGACGACGAGGTTCTGGAGGAAACGCATGAGCGACGATCGCCGACAGCAGGTTGCGGACGGCCGGACGACCCTCGGCATCGAGCTGGGGTCCACCCGCATCAAGGCATGCCTGGTCGACGAGGACCTCGTGCCCATCGCCGCAGGCTCCCACGAGTGGGAGAACGAGTTCGTCGACGGCCGATGGACCTACTCCCTCGACGCCGTCGAGACCGGACTCCGCGCCGCGTACGCCGCCCTCGTGGCCGACGTCGAGGCGCAGTACGACGTCACCCCGACCAGCTACCGTGCCGCCGGCGTGAGCGCGATGATGCACGGCTACCTCGCGTTCGACGCCGACGACGAGCTGCTCGTCCCGTTCCGCACCTGGCGCAACACCTCGACCGGCCCCGCCGCCGAACGGCTGAGCGACGCCCTCGGTTGCAACATCCCGCTCCGCTGGTCGGTCGCGCACCTCTACCAGGCGGTCCTCGACGAGGAGCCCCACGTCGCCGAGCTCGCCGGCATCACCACGCTCGCCGGGTACGTCCACCGACGGCTCACCGGGCGGGACGTCCTCGGCGTCGGCGACGCGTCCGGAGTCTTCCCGATCGACAGCTCCCCGGTCGACAGCGGACCCGGTGACCCGGGCGCCCGGGACTGGGACGACGCCAGGCTCCGGACGACGCAGGACCTCCTCGGCGCGGCGGTGCCCGACCTGCGAGCGCTCCTGCCCGAGGTACTGGTTGCCGGGGACGACGCCGGAGCCCTCACCCCCGAGGGCGCGGCGTGGCTCGACCCCTCCGGCTCGCTGCAGTCCGGCGTCCCGTTCTGCCCGCCCGAGGGCGACGCCGGGACGGGCATGGTGGCGACGAACGCCGTCGCTCCCCGGACCGGCAACGTCAGCGTCGGGACGAGCATCTTCGCGATGGTCGTCCTCGAACAGGCCCTGTCGACGCCGCACGAGGAGCTCGACATCGTGACGACGCCGTCCGGCGACCCTGTCGCGATGGTGCACTGCAACAACGGTGCGAGCGAGATCGCCAGCTGGGCGCGCGTGTTCGGTCGGTTCGCCGAAGCGGCGAGCGAGCGCACCGGCGGCGCCGCACCGGACATCGACGCCGTCTACGCGACGCTGCTGGCCGAAGCCGAGCACGCCGACCCGGACGCCGGTGGGCTCCTCTCGTTCAACTACCTCGCGGGCGAGCCCGTCACCCACGTCGTGGACGGCCGGCCCCTGCTGCTCCGCACTCCCGACGCCCGCTTCACCCTGGGCAACCTGGTGCGTTCCGAGGTGCACGGCGCGTTCGCCACCCTCGCGATCGGCATGGACGTCCTGCACGACGAACAGGTGCAGGTCGACCGGATGACCGCGCACGGCGGGCTCTTCCGCACGCCCGGCGCTCCCCAGCGACTGCTCGCGGCGGCGCTGCGGGTGCCGGTCGCGCTCGAGGAGACCGCCGGCGAGGGCGGTGCCTGGGGGATCGCGGTCCTCGCGGCCTACCTGGAGCACACCGACCAGCACCTCGCGGACTTCCTCGCCGACACCGTCTTCGGTGGCGGCGCCGTGCAGGTCGCCGAGCCCGAGCAGCGGGACGTCGACGGCTTCCAGACCTACCTCGAGCGGTACCGCGCGGCGCTCCCGGTCCAGGCCGTGGCGGCAGCGACGACCCGAGCCAGCGCGACCACCGACCGACCCGAGCCGGCCGACGGGGCCGAGCCGCGCCTCCAGGCAGAGGAAGTGACCCGATGACCGACGCGAGCAAGCAGACCGACCCGGCCGACCCGGCCGACCCGACCACCCAGCAGGCCGTCGCCACCACGCGCGAACGCGTCGCCCGCCTGCACGGCGAACTCGTCCGCTACGGCCTCGTGATCTGGACCGGGGGCAACGTCTCCGAGCGTGTCCCCGGCACCGACCTCTTCGTCATCAAGCCGAGCGGTGTGTCGAGCGACGACCTGACCCCCGAGAACCAGGTGGTGTGCACCCTCGACGGCGTCCCGGCCGACGGGTGGGGCAACGAGCACGGCCCGTCCTCCGACACCGCCGCGCACGCCTACGTGTACCGGAACATGCCCGAGGTCGGCGGCGTCGTGCACACCCACTCGACCTACGCCACGGCATGGGCAGCCCGAGCCGAGGAGATCCCGTGCGTCATCACGGCGATGGCCGACGAGTTCGGCGGCCCGATCCCGGTCGGCCCGTTCGCGATCATCGGCGACGACTCGATCGGCCACGGGATCGTCGAGACCCTCAGCGGGCACCGGAGCCGCGCGGTCCTCATGCAGAACCACGGCGTGTTCACGATCGGTCGCGACGCCCGCGACGCGGTCAAGGCAGCGGTGATGTGCGAGGACGTCGCACGGACGGTGCACATCGCCAAGCAAGGCGGCGAGGTCGTGCCCATCGCGCAGGAGAACATCGATCGACTCTTCGATCGCTACCAGAACGTCTACGGACAGAACCCCGAAGGAGCACTTGCATGACGCACGTCGTCGACCCCGCCGAGACACTGGCGGGCTACGAGGTCTGGTTCCTGACGGGGAGCCAGGGGCTGTACGGCGAGGAGACCCTGCGCCAGGTCGAGGAGCAGTCACGTGCCGTGCACGCGCAGCTCGAGGGTGCCCTGCCGGTCAAGCTCGTCTGGAAGCCCGTGCTCAAGGACGCCGACGGTATCCGCCGCGCCCTCATCGAGGCCAGCGCCGACGACAAGGTCATCGGCGTCACGACGTGGATGCACACCTTCAGCCCCGCGAAGATGTGGATCGGCGGCCTGACCGCGCTCACGAAGCCGCTGCTGCACCTGCACACGCAGGCGAACGTCACGCTGCCGTGGGCGGACATCGACTTCGACTTCATGAACCTCAACCAGGCCGCGCACGGCGACCGGGAGTTCGGGTACGTGCTGGCGCGGCTCGGGGTCCGGCACGCCACGGCGGTCGGGCACGTCTCCGATCCCCGGGTCCAGCAGCGGGTCCAGAACTGGACGCGTGCGGCAGCGGCCGCGGCGTCCGTCCGCTCGCTGAAGTTGACCCGGTTCGGCGACAACATGCGGTACGTCGCCGTCACCGAGGGCGACAAGACCGAGGCCGAGATCGAGCTCGGCGTGCAGGTGAACACCTGGGCGGTCAACGAGCTGGCCGAAGCGGTCTCCTCAGCAAGTGAGGAAGACATCGACGACCTCGTCGCGGTCTACGAACGTGACTACGACGTGGACCCGTCGCTGCGCCGCGACGGCGGTGACCGGCACGCCGCGCTCCGTGACGGTGCCGCGATCGAGCTCGGGCTCCGCTCCCTCCTCGCGCAGAACGGCAGTGCGGCCTTCACCACGAACTTCGAGGACCTCGGCTCGCTCAAGCAGCTGCCCGGGCTCGCCGTGCAGCGCCTGATGGCCGACGGCTACGGGTTCGGTGCCGAGGGCGACTGGAAGACCGCCGTCCTCGTCCGTGCGATGAACGTCGCCGGCGCCGGACTGTCCGGCGGCGCATCCCTCATGGAGGACTACACGTACGACCTCACCCCGGGCGCGGAGAAGATCCTCGGCGCCCACATGCTCGAGGTCTCGCCGACCCTCACCACGACGAAGCCGACGCTCGAGATCCACCCGCTCGGCATCGGCGGCAAGGACGACCCGGTCCGCCTGGTCTTCACCGCCGACGCCGGCGAGGCCGTGGTCGTCGCGCTCTCCGACACCCGCGACGGCTTCCGTCTCACCGCGAACGTCGTCGACGTCGTACCGCCGACCGAAGCCCTGCCGAAGCTGCCCGTCGGCCGCGCCGTCTGGGAGCCGCGGCCGTCCTTCCCCGTCGCCGCTGAGGCGTGGCTCACCGCCGGTGCCGCCCACCACACCGTGATGACGACGGCCGTCGGGCTGCAGGTCATCGAGGACTTCGCGACGTTGGTCGGCACCGAGTTCCTCGTCATCGACGAGCACACCACCGCCCGCGGGTTCCGTGACGAGCTGCGTCTCCAGCAGACGTGGCACCGCCTCGACCGGGGGTTCTAGGCTCGTGACCGTGAGCGCGACGACGCGGACGAACTGGGCCGGCAACGTCACGTACCGGGCGTCCGGCCTGGCGCGTCCGGCGTCGGTGGCCTCGTTGCAGGAACTGGTCGCGTCGACGCCGCGCCTGACGGCGCTCGGATCGCGGCACTCGTTCAACGCGATCGCCGACACGGACGCCCTGCAGGTCTCCCTGGCGGACCTGCCACCGGTCCTCGACATCGACGAGGAACGTCGTGTCGTGCGCGTCGCCGCCGGCATGGTGCACAGCCAGGTCGCCGCCGGTCTGGAGGCGCGGGGCTGGGCACTCGCGAACCTCGCCTCCCTGCCGCACATCTCCACCGCCGGAGCCGTCGCCACCGGGACGCACGGCTCCGGCGTCCGGAACCCCTCGCTCGCGCAGGCGGTGGTCGGCCTCGAGGTCGTCCGCGCTTCCGGCGAGCTGGTGCGGGTCGATGCGTCCGCTCCGGACGGCGCGCTCGACGCCCACCGGGTGGCGCTCGGCGCGCTCGGCGTCGTCACCGCAGTCGAACTCGCGATCGAGCCGACGTTCCAGGTCGCCACGACCGTGCACCTCGACTTGCCGTGGGACGCGGTGTTCGCACACTTCGACGACGTGATGTCCGATGCGTACTCGGTGTCGATGTTCACCGCGTTCGACGACCGGGGCGCACGGCAGGTGTGGACGAAGCACCGCGTGGACGAACCGGCACCGGCCGTCGACCTCGTCGCGCTCGGGGCCCGACCGGCCACCGGCCCCGTGCACCCGGGGGAGAACGACCCCGCTGGTGTCACCGAGCAGGGCGGTGTGCCGGGACCGTGGTCCGAGCGGCTGCCGCACTTCCGCTCTGCGTTCACCCCGTCGACCGGAGCCGAGATCCAGGCGGAGTACCTGCTGCCCGCGGCCTCGGCCGTCCCGGCACTGCAGGCGCTCCGACCCCTCGCGGACCTCTTCGCGCCGCTGTTGATCGCCGCCGAGGTCCGGACCATCGCTCCCGACACCGCGTGGCTCGCACCGTCCGCCGGGCGGCAGTCGGTCGGGATCCACTTCACCTTCCGCCGCGATGCACCGGCCGTGGCAGCGGCCGTGGAGCGGATCGAGGAGGTGCTCGCCCCGTTCGACGCGCGACCGCACTGGGGGAAGGTGTCCGCGGCGAGCCCCGAGCGGCTGCACGAGGTGTACCCGCGGCTGTCCGACTTCGCCGCGCTCGCCCGGGACCTCGACCCGACGGGGCGGCTCCGCAACGCGTTCTTGGCGCGCGTGCTCGCCTGACGCAGCGCGGGCGGCGCGTGCGGCCGGCGCCGGGCGCGGGCGGCGGGCGCGGGCGTCGTCGCCGGGGACGAACCACGAATGCGACATCGAACCAGGCCGCGAGCCCGGTTCGACGTCGGGTTCGTGGTTCGACGCGCGCGCTCAGCGGTGGGGGCGCCGCTCGTGGCCGGCCCGGGTTCCGACCTCCCCGAAGTGGGGCTGCGGTCGGCCTCGACCGACGCCCTACTGTCTGAGCGTGGCTGAGGGGGAGAGCATGACGCTGCCGATCGCGGGTTGGTACCCGGATCCTGAGGACCAAGCGCGGCTTCGGTGGTGGGACGGCCTGCGGTGGGGCGCGCTCGCACCTCAGCCGGACGCTGCCGCGCCGCACGTGCGGGCCGTCCCCGCAGAGGCTTCGCCTCGCCCACCGGCTCCGTCCGAGTACCACCTCGGCGTCACCGATCCGCCCCTCGTCGGACGCAAGGCCCGCGTCGCGCGCGATCGAGCCACTCGATCCGCCAACCCGTTCGGGTACGCGGGTCTGGTGCTGTCGCTGATCGCCTTCATCTTCAACCTGCTCGCGATCCCGAGCATCCTCGGACTGGTGTTCGGGGCGATCGGCCTCGCGAGAGCGAGCCAGCTCACCGGCCAGCGGATCACCGGGTTCGGTGTCTCCCTGGCCGCCGTGATCCTCGGCCTCGTGGCCGGAGGATGGTTCTTCTTGCGGGTCGCACAACTCCTCGGCTGACGCGGAGGCGCGTTCACAGGGGGCTCGCACGACATGTGGGGGTGTCGCACCGGGCGGATCCTGAGTGCTCACATGTGAGGACGCAAAGGTCGAGGCATGGCGAACTTCACCCGGATCCTGGGCATGGCCTCGAAGGTCATCGACAAGCAGATGCAGAAGAACGGCGGCCAGAGCGGACCGCAGCAGCAGGGCGGGACGGACTGGCGGGACATCGTCCGGACCGCGGCCGACCGGCTGACGGGCGACGACCGGACCCAGCCGTCGCCGCAGCCGCAGCGGCAGCCGGAGCCGCAGGGACAGCCGCAGCCCCGCGGCACGGTCGATCCCGACAAGCTCGCCCTCGCGAAGTACGACCACCTCCTCCGCACGGCGCCGCCCGAGCGGCTCGAACAGGTCCACCACGACGCGTTCGCCCGACTCACCCCGGGCCAGCGCCAGCAGATCCGCGACCGCCTGAACTCCGAGCTGCCGCCGCACGAGCACCTGCGCGACGACTCGGCGGGAGGCATGGCACGCGCGATGACCCGGGGTGAGGTGGCACGGCCGGGGCTGGTCCGGCGGGTCCTCGGCGGTACGGGCCGCGGGGGCGCGTTCGCGGGCGGCGCCGCGGTCGGAGCCGGCGCGATGGCGTTGGGTGGCCTCGGTGCGGCGGTCGCCGGGGGAGCGGTGGCGAGCGCTGCCGCCGGGCCGCTCCTCGCCGAGGCGGCGAACCTCGGCGTGGACTTCGACGGCATCGCGGCGGGCATCGGCCACCTCGGCGTCGGCGACCTCGGCGTCGGCGACCTCGGCGTCGGCGACCTCGGCGACGGCGAGCAGCTCCTCGGCGAGGGCGGCCAGCTCCTCGGCGACCTGGGCAACGACTTCCTCGGGGGACTCTTCGACCGCTGAGGGTGGACTCGGTGCGAACCCATCGGGAATAGCGGGACGACTCACGGGACTTGGACCGTTACGTCGTGCGACGTCCGTCGCACGCGGGATTCGGACGGGGAACCGCCCGGGTGTCAGGATGGACGGCGCCCGGTGACCCGACCCGGAGCACCGCAGTGACCTCCCCACGGTCACCACCCCACCCCTTCCCACGAGGAGCACCACCGTCATGAGACGCCCGAAGCGCCTGACCATCACCGCGGCGGTCGCCGCAGCAGCAGCCCTGGTGCTCGCCGGGTGCTCGGGCGGAGGCGCCTCGGACGACGCTACGAGCAGCACGGCCAAGGGCGGCACGCTCAACATCCTCACGACGGCGACCGCGGTGCACCTCGACCCGGCGACGAGCCAGAACCTGAACATCACGACGCTCGGCCTGGTGCTCCGCCGCCTGACCGCGTGGGACGTCGAGCCCGGCAAGACGGCCAAGGTCGTCCCGGACCTCGCGACGACCACCGGCGACTCGAGCGACGGCGGCAAGACCTGGACCTACCACCTCAAGAAGGGGCTGGAGTTCCAGGACGGCACGGCGATCACCACGAAGGACATCAAGTGGGGCATCGAGCGCTCGTTCGCGCCGACCCTCACGGGTGGTCTGAGCTACCACAAGTCGCTCCTCGTCGGGGGTGACACCTACAAGGGCCCGTTCGACGGCAAGACGCTCGACAGCATCGAGACGCCCGACGACTCGACCATCGTCTTCAAGCTCAACGCGGCCTACGGCGACTGGCCCTGGATCGTCTCGATGCCGGCGTTCGCCCCGGTCCCCGAGGGCGACGGAACCGACACCGGCGCGTACGACGCCAAGCCGGTCGCGAGCGGCCCGTACGAGGTGCAGTCGAACACGCAGGGCTCCCAGATCACGCTCGTCCGGAACAAGTCCTGGAGCGCCAAGACCGACGACGTCCGCACCGCCGGCCCGTCGAAGGTCGTCTTCAAGGAGAGCCAGGACCCGTCGACGGTCACCCAGACGCTCATCGCCGACAACGGTGACGCGAAGGACTCGTTCGGTGCCACCTACCTCGGTGCCGCCGAGCTGAACCAGGTGCGCTCGAACCCGTCCGCGCAGGACCGCCTCGCGACGTCGAAGGCCGGCCCGATCACCTACATGGCGATCAACACGCAGAAGGGCTCGCTCAAGGAGCTCAAGGTCCGTCAGGCGCTGCAGTACGCGGTCGACAAGAAGTCGTACCGGATCGCCGCGGGCGGTGCCCTCGCCGGCACCTACGCCTCGACGCTCATCACGCCGGGCATCGCCGGTCGTCAGGACTACGACCTCTACAAGCCGGGTGCGTCGGGGAACGTCGCCAAGGCGAAGAAGCTCCTGCAGGAGGCCGGCGTCTCCGACCTCAAGCTGACCCTCGCCACGCAGAACGACCCGTCCAACCTCGCCCAGGCACAGGCGCTGCAGTCCGGCCTCAAGCGCGCCGGCATCACGGTCACGCTGAAGCCGCTCGACTCGGACTCGTTCTACACGGCGGTCACCGACGGCACCGACTTCGACCTGGCGCTGTTCAGCTGGCAGCCGGACTTCCCGAGCGCGAACGCCAACATCCAGCCCCTCTACGACTCGTCGCAGATCGGCAACGGCGGCTACAACGTCTCGAAGTACAGCAACCCCGAGGTCGACGCGCTCATCAAGCAGGCGACGGGCACGATCGACCAGAAGGACGCGCAGAAGCTCTGGGCCGAGGTCGACAAGAAGATCATGGCCGACGCGCCGATCGTCCCGTTGACTTACGCGAAGCAGTCGTTCCTGGCCGGGTCGAACGTGCAGAACTTCAAGATCGCCGACTTCCCGGCGTACCCGAACTACCTCAAGGTGTCACTCGCCAAGTGAGTGCCCCGTTGCTCGAGGTCGAGGGGCTCCGCGTCGCGTTCGGCGACGCGGAGCCCGTCGTCCGTGACGTCTCCTTCACCCTGACGCCCGGCCGGGTGCTCGCCCTCGTCGGCGAGTCCGGGTCGGGCAAGTCCGTCAGCGCGATGAGCGTGCTCGGGCTGCTCCCGCCGGAGGCCCGGGTCACCGGCAGCGTCCGGTTCCGCGGCGAGGAGCTCGTCGGCGCGTCCGACGACGATCTGCGAGCCGTCCGGGGCGCGGGCATCGGCGTGGTCTTCCAGGAGCCGATGAACTCGTTCACGCCGGTGCTCTCCATCGGCACGCAGATCGCCGAGGCGGTCACCGCGCACCCGACCGACCTCGACCGGGCGGGGGTGTCGGCGCGGACCGACGAACTCCTCCGCGCGGCAGGCCTCACCGATCCGGCACGCATCCGGAAGGCGTACCCGCACGAGCTCTCCGGCGGACAGCTCCAGCGGGCGATGATCGCGATGGCGCTCGCGGGCGACCCCGTGGCGCTCATCGCCGACGAGCCGACGACCGCGCTCGACGTGACGGTGCAGGCGGGGATCCTCGATCTGCTCCGCACGCTCGGACGGGAACGCGGTCTCGCGGTGCTCCTCATCACGCACGACATGGGCGTGGTCGCGGACGTCGCCGACGAGGTGCTCGTCATGCGCCGTGGCGATCCGGTCGAGCACGGGGCGGTGGCGGACGTCTTCGCTGCCCCCTCTGCCGAGTACACGCGGGCACTCCTCGCTGCAGTCCCCGGACTGGAGGCGCGGCGTGTGGAAACCGACCACGTCACGACCGCAGGTGGGGCACCGGAGCCGAGCCGCGCCTCCCGTCCGCTGGTCGCGCAGCTGCGCGACGTCTCGGTGCGCTACGCGCGCCGTGGTGCGCCGACGGTCTCCGGCATCGACCTCGAACTCCACGCCGGCGGCACGCTCGGGCTCGTGGGGGAGTCGGGGTCGGGCAAGTCGACCATCGGCCGAGCGCTCGCCGGCCTCGTGCCGGTCGTCGCCGGATCGGTCGAGGTGGACGGCAGCGACCTGCGGACCGCGCGCGGCGCCCGACTCCGCGAGCTCCGCAGCCGGGTCGGCATCGTGTTCCAGGACCCCGCGTCGTCGCTCAACCCGCGGCAGACGATCGGGTGGAGCATCGCGGAGCCGCTCCTCGTGCACGACGCCGGCTCCGCCGCGCACCGAGCCGAGCGTGTCCGCGAGCTCCTGACCGCCGTGCAGCTCGACCCCTCGTGGGCCGAACGATTCCCGCACCAGCTCTCCGGCGGTCAGCGTCAGCGCGTCGCGGTCGCCCGGGCCCTCGCGCTCCGACCGGCCCTCGTGATCGCGGACGAGCCGACGAGCGCGCTCGACGTCACCGTGCAGGCCGCCGTGCTCGACCTCCTCGCCGAGCTCCAGCAGGACTTCGGGTTCGGCATGCTCCTCGTCAGCCACGACCTGGCCGTCGTGCGACAGCTCGCGGACGAGGTCGTCGTCCTCCGGAACGGGCGGGTCGTCGAACGCGGCACGACCGACGCCGTCCTCGACCACCCGCAGCAGGACTACACGCGCATGCTCCTCGCGGCAGCGCCCGTCGCCGACCCGGTGCGACAGGCCGCCCGCCGCGAGGCCTGGCGTGCATGGGAAGGGGTGGCCTCGTGACCGCCAACGTCGTCGAACGGCCGGTCGCCGCCGCCGCGAACCGGAGCACCGGCTTCCGCGCCGTGGTCCGTCGAGTGCGGCAGGACCGGTGGGCCGTGGCGTCCGCGATCGTCATCGTCGTGTTCGTCGTCCTGGCCGTCGGCGCGCCGCTCATCGCCGCGATCACGGGGCAGGACCCGTACGGGTACAACATCGACGCGCTCAACTCGTTCGGTGCCCCGAAGGGCTTCGGCGGCGGCATCAGCGGTGACCACTGGTTCGGGGTCGAACCCCTGACCGGCCGCGACCTGTTCGCGATCGTCACCTACGGTGCCCGGACCTCGCTCGGCATCGGGCTCGCCGCGACCGTCGTCTCGATCGTCATCGGCGTGCTCGTCGGCGTCACGACCGGGTTCTTCGGCGGTTGGTACGACCGGGTGCTCTCCCGCGTCGTCGACGTCATCTTCGGCTTCCCGTCGCTGGTCTTCATGATCGCCCTCACCGCGATCGTGCCGACGTCGTTCCCGAAGCCCGTCCTCGTCGTCCTCGTCATCGGGTTCTTCGGCTGGCCGTCCGTCGCCCGGGTCGTGCGCGGGCAGACGCTGTCGCTCGTCACGCGGAACTACGTCGTCGCGTCGACCGCGATGGGCGCCGGGCGGTGGCACGTCATCCGCACGCAGCTGCTCCCGAACCTCGCCGCGACGATCACCGTCTACGCGACGATCTCGATCCCGTCGATGATCGGTGCCGAGGCCGCGCTGTCGTTCCTCGCCGTGGGCGTGACCCCGCCGACGCCGTCGTGGGGTCGCAGCATCGGCGACGCGATCGGCTGGGTGCAGACCGATCCGATGTACCTCGTGTTCCCGGGCCTGGCGCTGTTCCTCATCACGCTGGCCTTCAACGTGCTCGGCGACGCGCTCCGCGACGCCCTCGACCCGCGAGGGGGGAACCGGTGACCACGCTCCGCTTCATCGCCATCCGTGTCCTCGGTGCCGTCGTCGTGCTGCTCGTGGTCGCCGCGATCACCTACGCGCTGTTCATGCTGCTGCCGACCAACCCGGCCCGCGCGATCTGCGACAAGCCCTGCACGCCGGACCGGTTGCGGGAGGTCCAGGCGTTCCTCGGCACGGACAAGCCGTGGATCGCGCAGTTCGGGGCGTACCTCGCCGGCATCTTCACCGGGCGGACCTTCGGCTCCGGCGCCTCGGTCATCCACTGCGCCGCACCGTGCTTCGGGTACTCGTTCCAGCTGCACGACAGCGTGACGAACCTCATCCTCACGCGCCTGCCCGTCACCGCGTCGATCGCGGTCGGCGCCGCCGTGCTCTGGCTCGTCGCCGGGGTCGCCGGTGGTGCGCTGTCGGCCCTCCGCCGCGGGACCTTCGTCGACCGGGCCGTGATGACCGTGGCCGTCGCCGGGGTGTCCGCGCCGTCGTACCTGGTCGGGCTGCTCGCGATCCTGCTGTTCGGGTTCGTGCTCGGCATCCTGCCCACCAGCGGCTACGTCGCGTTCGGGGACGACCCGGTCGGCTGGCTCACCCACCTGATCCTGCCGTGGTGCGTCCTCGCGTTCATCAGTGCCGCGATCTACGCCCGCCTGACCCGGGGCGAGATGCTCGAGTCGATGTCGCAGGACTTCGTCCGGACCGCCCGAGCGAAGGGACTCCGCGAACGCCAGGTCGTCGTGCGGCACGGGCTGCGGACGGCGATCCTGCCCGTGGTGACGCTGTTCGGGCTCGACCTCGGCTCGCTGCTCGGCGGCGCGGTCATCACCGAGAAGGTGTTCTCGATGCAGGGCCTCGGGGCGCTCCTCATCGACGCGGTGCACACGCTCGACCTGCAGGTGGTCGTCGGCTTCACGCTGTTCTCGGCACTGCTCATCGTCACCGCGAACGTGATCGTCGACGTCGTGTACGCGTTCGTCGACCCGCGGGTGCGTCGCCGGGCCTAGCAGCGGAACCGGTCAGGCCACGCCGGCCGCGTCCCACCACCGCAGCACCCGCGTGCCGAACAGCGTGAGCCATCGCGACGGCGCACCGGCCGGTACGTCGACCTCGAACCACTGCCGCCCCGGTGGCCGGTCGCCCTGGGTCCACGTCCCGTCCGGCAGTCGGGCGCCGCGGACCACCGCGATCGCCTCCGCGGCGCGCGGATCAGGTGCGGTCCCGTCCAGGAGCGATGCCGCGCGCAGGTGGTCGGTGGCGCGGAGCACCGTGTAGATCCACCGCTGCGGGTAGGCGAACCGGGTCGCCCACGGGCCGACCAGTGCCCCGTCGGACTTCCGGTGGAGCAGCCGTCGTTCGAGCAGGTACTCCGCGCCGCGGTGCCTGGCGTCCCGGAGCTCGGCCGCGCGGGGATGACGACCGCTCGTCAGCTGCTCGTGCTGCAGCAGGCCGTCGAGCACGTTGAGCGTCGAGTGGAACGACGACACCGTCGAGCCCTCCACCCACTCGCAGTTCCAGCCGCCGTCGGCCTGCTGGTGCTCGAGCAGCCAGTCGGCGATCCCGTCGACGTCCGCGCCGAGCCACGTCCCGTTCGCGAGCGTGAACGCGTTGATGCAGCAGTCGACCTCGCCGCTCCAGTACGGCAGCTGCTCGTACTCCCACCGGCTGTTGGCCGCGAGCCTCGCGGCGGTGTCCGTGAGCACGGCGGCGTCGAGGCCCCAGTCGCGCAACGCGTTGAGCGACCAGGTCGTCGCGGTGTACGGCTGGCCGGGTTCCTCGGCCTCGGGAGATCCGGGGTCGAAGTCGCCGGGGAAGTACGCCCCGCCGGCCCACTGCCCGTCGGGGTCCTGGTGCGCGAGGAGTGCGGCACCGATCCCTTCGGTGGCGACGCGGACGCGGGTGGCCTCCCACGTCGAGGCGGGTGCACCGACGAGGTCGCGCTCGACCTGCCAGCGGATCGCCGGGTCCGAGTCGAGCAGCCACGCGACCACCGTGTCGTCCATGCCGCGGAGGCTACTACCCGACGAAGCGGTAGGCGCCCCCGTCGTCCGTCCGTTCGAGCACGCCGAGGTCGACGGCATCGCGCCGCACGATCGCGACGTCCTCGGAGAACATCGCGATCGCGGCGTTCAGCACTGCCTCCGTGACGGGCCGTGACGTCCCGAGCCGCGCGAAGACGGTGCGCACGATGCGGACCGACAGCGGGTGCCGCTGGTCGTCCGGGCCGGGCATCCGTCCGATCCGGTCGAACTCGAGCAGTGCCGCGGGCCCTTGCAGGTGTTGCAGGTCCTGCGCGGTCCGGCCGAGCAACGGAGCGTCCGGACCGTCGTCACCGAGCCAGTCGAACGCCGTCACGGCGGCACGGGTCCGTTCGTCGAGCGCCGCGCCGCCGACGACCGCGGCACGGAGCGACGGACTGGCGAGGACCGCGACCGCCTGCCGCGCCCGTCCGATGGTGCCGCGCACGTCCATCAGAAGTACGTGATGCCGTGCGGCGTCCGCGGCGGGGTGAGCATGGCACGCAGCAGCGCCGGCGCTGCCGGGTCCGCAGCGCCGACGAGCCCGGCGGCGGCGAGCGTCACCGGCGACACCGACCCGAGGAGCACCGCACCGAGGTCGGCCACGTCGAGCTGGAGGTCGGACCCGGCCACGTCGACGTCGTCGGCGACCTTCGTGACGGTGCCCCGCGCCTCCTGGACGTCGAGCCGGAACGTGCCGGAGGCGAACCCGAGCGCGTCCGTCACGGCGAGCGTCAGCGAACCGTCGACGGCGTAGGGCCGCGAGGCGAGCACGGCCGGGACGTCGAGGACGCGGAGCCAGACGTGGTCTTCCTCGTGGTCGACGTCGTACGCGCGGTTGTCGCCGAGGGCGGCGACGATCGGGTCGTCCAGACGCGACCGGTTGTACTTGACGACGTCGTTGAGGTCGACCGAGAGCAGGAACTCCCACAGCGACAGGTAGGCGGCGTCGGTGGCGTAGACGAGGTCGACGACCTCGAGCACGGTGTCGTCGTCGCGGCTCTCCGAGACGCGCCAGGTCACGTAGCCGTCGACCTCGTCCGACCCGTCGGGTCGGTGCACGGCGGCGCGGACGCCCTTCGCCTTCTCGCCGTCCTGCCCGCGGAGGCCGAACGCGACCGGCCAGGTGCCGGCGTTCCGGACCATCGAGCCCGGTGTGCGGGCGTTGAAGCGGTCGAAGACCGAGCGGCCCGGGCCGCCGGCGAGCCACTCGGGCGTGACGATGCTGACGACGCCGGTCGTCGGCGCGAGGAAGGGCAGTGCGCGGTCGCGGCGGACGTGCACGGCGCGTTCGCGGATCGCGCTGCCGAAGCCGAAGCGGCGGTAGATCGTGCCCTCGGACGCGGTCAGCGAGGCGATGGCGTAGCCGTCGGCGACACCCCGCTCGAGCGCGCGCGTCATCATGCGGCGGAGGATGCCCCGGCGGCGCTCCGTCGGACGGACCGTGACGGCCGAGATCGCCTGTGTGTCGATCGACGAGCCGTCGCCCCAGCTCAGTGCCTTGGGGAACCACGCGAAGGTGCCGGCCGGCCAGGTCTCGTCGACCGATCCCGGAGCGGGCCGGCGGACGTAGGCGCCGAGGAAGGTCTCCTGGTCCTCGACGAAGTGCTCGACCATGCGGGCGGCCTGTTCGTCGCCCGGGTGCGGCTCGTGGAAGCCGAGGCCCACGGCCTGCATCCATGCTCCGGTCTCGGCGTTCGGGGCCCCCTGGTCGTCCGTCCCGGGCGCGAACTCGCGCAGCTCGTAGCGGTCGTCGAATGCGTCGTTGCTCACACGCCGACACTATCGGGGACCGGTGACGCGGCGCAGGGGGTCCCGCTCGCGGTCAGGGCCGTTCGAGGAACGGGTCGATGACCGCCCAGGTCGCCTCCGGTGCTTCCAGATGGGGGAGGTGTCCGGCGGCCGGCACCTCGGCGAACGCTGCGTCGGGGATCGCTCCGGCGACGGCGCGGCCGTACGCGGGCGTGACGACGCGATCGCTGGCGCCGTACACGACGAGCGTCGGGACGGCGATCGTACCGAGCCGCCCGAGGAGCGCGGGGTCGCTCATCCCGGCGCCGGCGCCGGCGATCGCGGCCATCGTCCGGCCGTTCGACTGCTGGACCGCGCGCTGCTCGTCGGTGAAGGAGGACGGGTCGCGGTAGCCGCGCTCGGGGTCGTGCCACGCGACCTCGGCGAGGCCGCGGGCGTCGAGCGCGAAGAAGTCGGCGATGGGTTCGCCCTCGACGACCACGCCGACGCCGTCGATGTCCACGACCGCGCCGATCAGGCCGGCGTCGCGGTCGTCGGCGGCAGCCTGCACGGCCATCTCGAGGGCGATCCACCCGCCGATCGACGAGCCGACCAGGACGACGTCCCGCTCGCCGTGCTCGCGCAGGCGGGCGAGGTAGACGGCCGCGAGGTCGGCGACGGAGCCGATCTCGTCGGGTCGCGCGGTGCCGTCCCACCCCGGGTGGGTCGGCGCGAGCACGTGCATGGTCGGTGCGAGGTGCCCGACGATCGGCGCGACGGTCAGCGGCCCACCGCCGCCGTGCAGCACGAGTGCGGTGCGGGCGCCCGGGTCACCGGTCTCGACGAGGGGGAGGTCCGAGGGGAGCGTGGAGGTCATCATGGTCCTGTCTCAACATGTTTATCTACGTGTGTTGATACGGTAGCACCATGACGATCGATCTGGAACGGCTGGGGCAGACGATCAAGCGCGCGCAGTACCGGAACCACCGGACGATGGACGCGGCGCTGCGCGACCTCGGCGTGACGCTCGTGCAGTGGGATGCGCTCCGGGCCATCGACCGCATGCCGGGGGCGTCCGGTCACGACCTCGCCGTCGCGACGTTCCAGAGCGACCAGGCCTTCGGCACGCTCGCCGGTCGGCTCGTCGAGCGCGAGCTCATCGATCGGTCTGCCGGACACGGTCGCCGCATCGAGCACCGGCTCACCGACGCCGGGCGCGCGGCGCTGGAGGACGGTCACCGGATCGCCCTGGACGTGCTCGACGACCTGTTCGCGCCGCTCGGCGAAGACCAGCGCGCGGTGCTGGCTCACTTGCTCGACGTGTTGGTCGCGTCCGACGCGCCCGACGCGTCCGCCTGACGGGGCGGCCTGGAGGCGCGGGTCGGCTCCGCAGCGTCGGCGCGGCCAGGTGGTCCGCGGGTTCAGCGCGTCCGTCGCCGTGCCGCGGAGCGCGGCGGGTTCGCGCGCAGGTGCTCCGCGATGCCCCCCAGGATCCGTGCGAGCGCGGCGGCGTCCTCGTCGTCGATCGGCGCGAACAGCAGTCCGTGCACCGTGGCGATGTGCCCTGGGAACACCGCGGCGAGGACGTCACGCCCAGTGGAGGTGAGCGACACGATCGTGCTGCGCTCGTCGTCCGGTGACGGTGCTCGTGTCACGAGGCCGCGCTGCTCGAGCAACTGCGCCTGGTAGGTCAGGCCGCTCCGGCTGTAGACGACCCCGTCGGCGAGGTCCGTCATCCGCTGCCGGCCGTCCGGGGTGTCGCCCAACCGGGCCAGCAGCTGGAACTGCACGTAGCTCAGCTCGCCCGCGTCGCGGAGTTGCTTCTCGACCGCCGGGCGCAGCAGTGCGCCCACCTCGGTGAACGCGAGGTACGCGCCGAGCTGTGTCGAGGTGAGGGACGTGGGCGATTCCGACATGTTCCGATCCTACCTGTTGCTTCGAGTTCGAAGCAGTGGTACGTTCCTGGCAAGTGCTTCGAACTCGAAGCAAATGACGAAAGGAACGATCATGAAGGCAGTGCGGTTCAACGAGGTCGGTGGGCCCGAGGTCCTCCGCTACGGCGACGTCGAGCAGCCCGTCCCGGGTGCGGGCGAGGTGCGGCTCCGGGTCGCCGCGTCCGCGTACAACGCCGCCGACAACGGCATGCGAGCCGGGTTCCTCCCGATCCCGATCGTGCTCCCGCACGTCCCCGGCTACGACGTGTCCGGCACGGTCGACGCCGTGGGTGACGGCGTGACCGGGGTGGCCGTGGGCGACGAGGTCATCGCGTTCCTCCCGATGGAACGCGACGGGGGAGCGGCGGAGTACGTCGTCGCCCCGGCGGACGCCGTCGTCGCAGCACCGACGAGCATCCCGCTGACGGACGCCGCGGCGCTGCCGTCCGTGGCGCTCACCGCCTGGCAGGCGCTCTTCGACGACGGCCGGCTCGAGGCGGGGCAGCGGTTGCTCGTCGTCGGTGCCGGCGGGGTCGTCGGGAAGTACGCCGTCCAGCTCGCCAAGCGCGCCGGGGTGCACGTGATCGCCACGGCGAGCCCGCGCAGCGCCGAGGCCGTCCGGGCCGCCGGTGCCGACCAGGTGATCGACCACACCGAGACGGACGTGCTCGACGCACTCGACGGGCAGGTGGACGTCCTGCTCAACCTCGCCCCGATCGAGCCCGAGCGGTTCGCCGCCGACGTGGCCGCGGTGCGTGACGGCGGGACCGTCGTCAGCACGACGGCGTTCATGGCGACGCCCGGCGACGAGTCCCGCGGGGTCCGTGCGGCGACGGTGTTCGTCCTGCCGAACCGCGAGCGGTTGGCCGAGCTCGTGTCCCTCGTGGACGCGGGTGCGCTCACCGTCGAGGTGACGCGGCGGATCCCCCTGGCCGAGCTGCCGGCGCTCCACGCCGAGGGCGCTGCCGGACGGATCGCCGGCAAGGTCGTCGTCCTCGCCTGAGGTCGTGCGCCACGATGTCAGGACCAGCGAGGCGCGACCGGCACCGCCGCGAGCGCTGCAGACCCCGGAACCGCAGCGCTCACGGCCGGCCGCGCCGCGCCTCCTGTGCGACCACCTCGTCGAGGTCGGTCAGCCGTCGCATCTGCTGGAGTGGACGGGTCATCCGGCGGTTCCCCTCAAGAGCACCCTCGGTGCGGGCCAGGAACGCCCAGTAGCCGGCCGTGAAGGGGCACGCGTCCGCACCGGTGCGCTTCGTCGGGTCGTACCGGCAGCCGCCGCAGTGGTCGGACATCCGGTCGATGTACCGGCCGCCGGACGCGTACGGCTTGGTCGCGACCACGCCGCCGTCCGCGTGCTGGGACATGCCGATGATGTTCGCCGGCATCACCCAGTCGGTGCCGTCGACGAACACGTCGGTGAACCACTCCGTCAGCTCGACAGGGTCGTACCCGCGCTGCAACGCCCAGTTGCCGAGCACCATGAGCCGCTGGATGTGGTGCAGCCAGCCGTGCTCGTCGAGCCCCTCGATCGCCGTGCCGAGGCACGCCGCCTCGATGTCCGTCGCGTCGAGCTCCCGCCACCAACGGGGGAGCGGCTCGTGCGCGCCGAGGGCGTTCTCGGTCGCGCCGTACTCGTCGCCGAACCACCAGTACAGGTGCCAGACGTAATCACGCCACCCGGCGACCTGGCGGACGAAGCCCTCCACGCTCGACAGCGGTGCCGCTTCCGTCCGGTGCGCCTCGAGCGCCGCATCGATCACCGCACGCGGGTCCAGCACGCCGAGGTTCATCGGCACGCTGAGCAGCGAGTGCGCCATCGTCCAGTCGTGCGTCAGGGTGGCGTCCTCGAACGGGCCGAAGTCGCCGAGGCGCACCGCGACGAAGTCGGCAAGGGCCTCGTGTGCCTCGTCCGCCGTGACGGCGAAGCGTCGCCGGTCGTCGGCGCCGACGAACCGGACGACCCCCTCGCGCTCCCACTGGTCGAGGTCGTGCCGGACCTCGTCGTCGACGTCGTCCTCGGTCGGCCACCACGGGTCGGGGAGCCCGAGCGTCGTCGCACCCCGCGGCGGCGGTTCACGGTTCTGGTCGTCGAGACTGAAGCGGCCACCGACCGGGCGGTCGCCATCCATGAGCCAGCCCTCCCGACGGCGGACCCGTTCGTAGTGGTCCTCCATCCGGAACCGCCCGGTGCGCTGCGCGGCCCACTCGGCGAACTCGTCTTCGTCGGTGACGAAGCCGCGGCTGGGCAGGATCGAGGTGCCCTGGCCCCAGTGGCGGACCTGGGCGCGGAGGACGCGCGACGGCGGGTCGACCACCTCGAGGTCGTCGCGGCCGACGAGCGCCTCGCGGAGCGCGTCGACCCGGACGTGCTCGGCACGGTCCCCGAGTTCGCGGACGCGGTGCCGGAGCGCGCTCAGCCAGAGGTGCGCTTTCGTGCGGTGCATCGGGCGCGCGGTGAAGAACTCGCGCGCTTCGACGACGAGTGCCGGGCCGCCGTCGTCGAACAGGGGGCCGTACTGGCCGGGGAGGACGAGGCGGCGGCGGGTGGACGTGTCCGAGCCGGTCGACGCGGGTCCTGAAGAGGTCGTCGGGCGCGGCGGCATGGGCGCGACGCTACGCGGTCGCGGGTCGGGAGGCGCGGGTCGCGCCCGCCCCGCGGGCGCGGTTCGACGGTGCGCCAGGGCATCCTCCAGCCGCGGTATCGGTGCTGCGAGGCCGGACTAGTGGCCGTCGACGATGCGGCGGACGATGTCCGGGAGCGCTTCACCGGGACCGATCCGCTCCTCCGCCACGAACGGGAGCGGGTCCCAGCCGCGGTACCACTCGCGCATCCGGTCGGGGGTGAACTCGGCGGCCTCGGGCCTGCCGACGTGGCGGTCCAGCGTCTCGTCGAACGTGAGGTCGAAGGCGCAGAAGCGTGCGTCGTCGGATGCCGCCGACACGCGTTCGAGCATCGCCGAGTAGCGGTCGGCGCGGAGGATCCCTTCGAGCACGACGTGGTGACCAGCAGCCAAGCAGTGCATGGTCGCGGCTTCGAGCAGGGCAGCGTGTTCCATGCCGTCCGCGGTACCGGCGTCCTGACGCTCCCGGTAGACGACACGTCGGAAGTGGTCCTGGCCGATCACCGCGGTGGGCCACCCCAGCGCGTGCTGCAGCGCGGCGGCCAGGGTCGTCATGCCGGAGCCCGAGTTCCCGCGGATCACGATGAGCACGTGTCCACGGTAGGCCCGGTCAGTCGGTCGCACCCCGCGGCGGGTCCACCAGCAACCCGACCCGGTCGGCCAGGTAGGCGTCGAGCGGCACGGCTGCGCCGGCCGCCTGCGACCAGCGCACGAGCGGCACGTCGTCCGCCACGAACAGCACGCCGTCGGCCCCGTCGAGCGACTCGTCGAGGGCGATCGGCACAGCACCGTGGTTCACCGTGTCGCCCGGCTCGAAGTGCCCCTTTGCCGCAGCTGCCCGGTAGGCGCGGCGCACCTCGGCGGACACCGACACGAACTGGGACCGCCCGGCCTCGGTCACGCGGGTGATGCGTCCCGTGGCCCAGACCCGACCGCCGGTCTCCGCGGTGGAGCCGATGAGCAACGCCCCGACCCGCCAGACCCGGCCGAGCGAGCGGATCGTGGGGTCGCGGCGGATGCCGAGGACCGCCTTCGGTTCGACGTACTCGCCGAGGCCCTCGTCGGGGACGTCGGCGGCCCGGAGCGTCCGCGCCGCGTCGTCGAGCAGCGCTCTCGCCCGTTCCACGCCGTCCGTCACGTCACCCGAGCGTAGCCCGGTGCGAGCGTTCGGACCGGCTGGTCCGGCTCGCGCGACGGGTCCGGCCGACCGTGGCCCCTCGGTCCGCCCGGCGTCCCCGGTCGCCGCGGTGCGTCCGTTCCGCCCGGTGTGCCCGGTCGGTGGACGTGGCGGCATGCGCGTGCCCGGCCTCCGCCCGCCCGGCTCGCCGTCGCCGCACGGCGCCGACGACCCCGATCGTGACCATCACCGCACCGTAGGCGAGCAGGACGCCGGCGATGGCGGGCACGAGCCAGGACCGGGACCCGTTGACGAGCTGGTTGACACGCCCGACGTCCGGCAGGCTGTACCAGACGACACCGCGGATCTGTGCGGCGGTGACCGGCGCGGGGTCGGGGAGCGCGTTGTTGTCGCCCTTGAGCGTGAACGTGCGGGAGCCGTCCGACGACGACGCGATCGACACCACCCGGTGGCTGACCACCGCGGGCTGCCCGGACGTGATCTGGTAGGTCACGACGTCGCCGATGCGGATGTCGGCGACCGGGGTGGGACGCACGACGAGCAGCGTTCCCGGCGGCAGCGTCGGTTCCATCGACTGGGTGAGCACGGTGAGGGGCGTCGACCCGGTGGCCTTCGGCACGACGATGAGGACGACCGCGAGGCCGGCGACGATCACGAGCAGGCCGGTGCTCAGGCCGAGCGCGAGGGCGTGGACCACGGCACGCCAGCCGGTGCGCGGGGTGCTGGTGGTCATGCGCCGCACCGGATCGCCTTCCCGTCGTTCTGGGTGAAGAGGGTGACCGTGCCGCTCCCGGCGACGGTGGTGGTGGCGTTGCCGGCGCTGTCGAGGACCTTCACGGTGACGGTGACGGCGCCGCTCGTGCCGGCGCTCGCCGGGATCTGGTCGGGCGCCAAGGTGATGCGCCCGTAGTAGTCCTGTTCCTTCTGGCCCACCATCGTGGACCCGACGAAGGCGCCGTAGTAGGTGTCCATCGGCCGGGACGAAGCCGGCCACGCGACCTCGACGTAGGTGCCGCTGTGGTCGGTGCAGGTGAGCGCGGGGGAGGCGGCCGAGGTGTTCAGGTAGAACCCGCCGGACACGACGCCCGAGCTCCAGCTCCCCGCCGTGACGGTGAGGTTCAGGGTGACGTTGGCGGTGCTCGACGCGGGGGCGGACGACGTCGGCGTGCTCCGGGTGCACCACACGGCACTGGCACCGGCGGCGAGCGTGGACGTCATGCTCGGCAGGGACGCCCACGTGCCACGCACCGAGCCGGTGCCGACCGCGGCGGTGTCCGTGCAAGCGGCAGCGGACGCGACGGGCCACGCGACGACGCCGACGGCCTGGGCGAGGGCGCTCGAGCTCCCGGAGACGACCGACACGGACGTGGTGGCTGTCCCGGCGATGGTGCCCGCGTTCGTCAGCGTGACGGGCTTCGTCATCGACGTGACGGTGGAGGAGAACGTCGTCGTCATGGCGTTCGTGCCGCTCAGGGACGCGCCGGTCTTGCCGATCGTGACGCTCGACGCCGTGGTGCCGGTGGCGGTCCAGAGCGCCCAGGCGGCGGACGAACCGGCGACGACGAACACGACGCTGAGGACGGCTGCGAGCAGTACGCGGAGTCGGCGGCTCATGCGCTCACCTGCGTGCCGGTGACGGTGAGGGTGAAGTCGGCGACGGCTCCGGCGACGGTCTGGGGTGCGTCGGCGTCGAGGTCCATCTCGACACAGCCCACGGCACTGGCCCCGGCGGCGAGGGTGAACGAGCTGCTCCCGGTGTCGAAGGCCGCCAGCCGTCCGCTCGCGCCGGACAACCCGGTGCGGCAGTCGGTCGTGCTGGAGACGACGGCGAGCCGGAGGGTGAGTTCGCCGAGCACCGCGGCGGGTGTCGAGTTCGTGGCGTAGGCGACGTTCGTCGACGTCGTCGCGACGCGCATGGTGAGGGGGATCGAGCCGGTGTTCTTCACGGTGAACGTCCCCGTCGTGCCGCCGCCCGGACCGAGCACCGCGGTGTTCATCGCGGAGAGCGGACCGGTGGTGATGGTCGCGGTCGCGGAGCGCACGGTCGAGGCGGAGGTGCTCGCGGTCCCGTTCCAGAGTGCGTAGGTCCCGCCGGTGCCGAGCATCGCGGTGACGACCGCGACGACCAGGGCGATCGTCGTCGGCCACACCCACCGGTGACGGCGCGGAGCACGGTGGCGTCCGGTCGTCCTCGGTGCGGTGGTCATGTCCGGCCCCTGGTCGTCGTGGTGGTGCGGTGAGCGGTGCAGTGCGGTACGGGCCTGGAGGCACGTGGTCGCGATCGGCGGATCAGGGACCCATCGGGACCACGGCCTCCACGGCCCGGGTCGGTACCGCGGGTCAGGAACCGATCGCGGTCTGGGTCAGCGTGAAGGCGAGGGCGCCGACGTTGAGCGTGCCGCCCTGGCCGGTGGTCGCTGACGACGGCAGCGCGATGGTGAAGACGACCTTGACGGTCGAGGTGGCCGACGACGGCGAGACGACGAAGGTGTTCGCGTTGGCGGTCGACTGCACGACCGAGGCGCTCGAGGAGGTGACCGCGAGGGTCTTCGTCGTGGCGGCCAGCAGCGCGCTGTCGCCGGTGATGCTCTGGTTGGCGTAGGTGAGGTTCGCCTTGAGGTCCTGGCCGGTCGCGCCGATGGTCAGGGTCTGCGTGAACTGGTACGTGTTGCCCGGCACCATGAGGGCACTCGCCGGGTTGATCGTCGTCGAACGACCGTTCGTGATGTCCGTCCACGCGCCGTCGTTGTTGGCGCTGAGGGTGAGGGCGCCGGAGCTGACGGACGAGGCCGCGGTGCTGGCGCTGGCGTTCCAGAGCGCGAAGGTGCCCGCACCGCCGAGGAGGAGGGCGACACCGGCGGCGCCGGCGATGGTGCCGGTCACGATCTTGTGCATGGGAGATCCGTTCCTGCGCAGACGGGTGCGCTGATGCCATCGGTGGGTGCCGATGGGTCGATGTCATCGACCCGGAAGGTGCGCGGGTCGCGGCTGACCGTTGCCGAAGAGTGGTCGCCGGACTCCGGGAACGTGACACGTTCCGGGCGGGCTGGACTCGCTCTGGTGACGACGTTACTCGTCCCCCAAAGTGCGGACAAGCGAAAACATGCATTCGAATGGACCCAGAACGGGGGTGATTTTTGTCCCCGAGAGTGCCGACACGATTTGTACCCCGATCGACACCGGAATGCGGACCGCACCCGTACCGTTGCACCGACCGGAAACGAGGAGGGCCCAATGGGCATCGTGCGGTGGTTGTTCGACGCGCAGCTCGTCATCGGTGACCAGACGGTGTTGTGGCGTGAGGTGATCGGCAACGTGTTCGGGCTGCTGAGCGCCCTCGGCGGGATGCGTCGGAAGGTGTGGGCGTGGCCGGTGGGGATCGTCGGCAACGTGCTCCTCTTCACCGTGTTCATGGGGGCGCTGTTCGACACCCCGAACCCGGTGAACCTGCTCGGTCAGGCGGGCCGGCAGGTGATGTTCGTGATCGTCAGTGTGTACGGCTGGTACCGGTGGACGCACCGCCCCGATCATGCGACGACCGTCGTGGAGCCGCGCTGGGCCTCCTGGAAGACCCGGGGCCTGTTGGTGCTGGCGCTGGTGGGTGGGACAGCGGTCCTGACGCCGGTGTTCCGGGCGCTGGGGTCGTACGAGCCGGTGTGGAGCGACGCGTGGATCTTCGTCGGGTCGCTGTTGGCGACGTACGGGATGGCGAAGGGGTGGGTGGAGTTCTGGCTGATCTGGGTCGCGGTCGACCTGGTCGGTGTGCCGCTGTTGTTCTCGGCGGGGTACTACGCCTCCGGCCTGATGTACGTCTTCTACGGGGTGTTCACCCTCACCGGGTTCTTCGTCTGGATGCAACAGGGCCGCAAGCCCTCCGCAGCCCCGGTCACCGTCGGCTGAGGGACCGGGAACAGGACCGGATCCGCGCCACCCCCGCTCGGGGACGCGACTTCTGCTCGACAGTGCGCTGAGATGGTCGGATGGAGCACCACCACGACGCATCCCTCGAGGACGAGCAGTCCCTCGCCGAGCGCATCGTCCGCGGGGCCATCCGCGCCTACCGGCTGCACCCGTTCGACGGTGTGGACGCGAGCGTGGTCGCCGAGGTGGCCGGGATCGAGGTGGACACGGTGCAGCGGCTGTTCCCGACCTGGGACGCCCTGCTGCTCGTGACCTACGACCGCTGGACCCAGCTCCGCGGCACGCGCCGGGCCAACCCGCCGCGCTGCACGATCGAGTACGTCCGGATGACCCTGGCCGAGGACGTCGCCGATCCCGGCCTGGTCCGCGTCCTCGCCGGTGTCATCACCATCGCGGCGTCCGACAGCGGCTTCGCCGAACTCTTCCGCAAGCGGTTCGAGGAGTACGTCGAACAGCTCGCGAACGGCCTCCAGCGCGATGTCGACGCGGGCTCGGAGCAGCTGGTGATCCCCGCGCACCAGGCGGCCACGCAGTTGCTCGCGGTCTACGAGGGCCTGCAGATCCAGATGCTCGTGCGGCCGCACATCGACGTCATCGTCGAGTTCGACCGCTCGGTGCAGACCCTCCGCCGAGGGTGGCGGGAGCGCGAGGTCCCCGCGTGGGACCTCGACGAGGTCGTCCTGACGAGCTGAGGCGCCCGAGCAAGGGGCGCGCCCGAGCGAGGGGCGCCCCGAGCTAGGGCCGCGCCCGGCGTCGCCAGGAGGCGATCTGCCGCAGGGTCACCTTCGACCCGTACTGGGCGACCGAATGCCGGAACAGGTACTCCGCGAACCAGAGCAGCAGCCCGGCCACGACGAACACCTCGACGATGCACACGACCGACTCGGTCACGCTCAGCGAGCCGACCGCGTTCCGGACCATCGCCGTGATCGGGGTGAACGTCGGGAAGTACGTGAAGAACGCCGCGATCGGCGACGACGGGGTCGTCATCACGAAGAACGCCGCGTACAGCGGGATGATCAGCGAGAAGATCCCGACCGACTGGAGCGCGGACGCGTCCTTGATCGAGGGCACGGCGGCGCCCACCGCGACGAACAACGCCGACGCGAGCAGCACGCCGCCGACGAGCAGCAGCGCGCCGACGAGCATCCGCCACGGGTCCACCACGACCCCGCCGAGGCGTGACGCGACGAGGGGGAGCGCGGCGAGCAGCCCGATCAGCCCGGGCACGATGAAGACACCGACCTGGACGAACCCGACGAGCAGCATGGCGATGACCTTGCCGCGGATGAGGTCTCCCGCGGTCACGGTCGTGAGGATCATCTCGGAGATCCGGTTCTCCTTCTCCTCGACCACGACGGTCACCATGCGGGTGGCGAGCAGGATGACGAGACCGAAGAACGCGGCGACGTAGAGGAACGGCGGCACGATCGACAGCCAGCCCGGAGCGACCTCGCCGTCCGCGTACGTCGTGAGGTCGGTGTCCGGCGGGGTGCGGAGCAGCTGCACCGCCTCGGGGTCGTCGACGGTGGCCGCGACGCTCTGCTCGAGCACCCGTTCGGCGAGCGACGAGTAGCCGCCGTTGCCGAAGAGCCCGCGGTCCAGGGCCTCGACCCGGATCGGACTCGTCGACGGCGACTCCGGGAACGTGATGAAGGCGTCGAGGGTGCCGGCACGGACCGCTGCCCGGTCCGCCGCGGGGTCGGAGGACGGGGACCCGCCCCACTTCGCTGCGACCGACTCCGAGACGAGTCCGGAGTCGTCGACGTAGTGGAACGGGGTCCTCGCCGCCGACGAACTCGTCATCACCGAGTCGGTGCCGGCGGCCTGGCCCACGCCGACGAGCAGGGAGACGACCACGACGACGACCGGCAGCGCCAGCGTGCCGATCCAGAACGCGGGCTTCTTCACCGCACGGACGAACTCGAACCGGACAACGGTCCCGAGGCGGCTCACGCGGCGGCCCCGGCGTCGTGGCCGTAGACCTGCACGAAGATCTCGTCGAGGGGGATCCGGCGCATCTCGAACGCCGTGACGTGCACGCCGTCCGCGACGAGCGACGCGAGCACGTCCGAGCCGTCGGCCGCGGCGCCCTGGGTCGGGACGAGGTAGGCGACGTGCCCCTCGTGCCTGGCGAGCTTGTACAGGGGCGACCGCGGCACGCTGCCGTCGAGACCGACCCGGGCGACCGCACCGCCGAAGGTGTCCTGCACGTCGGGGATGGTGCCGTACGCAGCCGCACGGCCGTCCTTGAGCAGCAGTATCCGGTCGCAGAGCCGTTCGACCTCGTCCATGTGGTGGGTCACGAGGATCACCGTCGCACCGTCGGCCTTCCGCTCGTCGACGAGGTCGAGCAGCAGCCGACGGTTCACGGGGTCGAGACCCTTCGTCGGCTCGTCGAGGATGAGCAGGCGCGGCCGGTCCATGATCGTGATGCCGAGCTGCACCTTCTGCTGCTGGCCGCCGGAGAGCTTGTCGACGCGGAGCTTGGCCCGGTCGGCGAGTCCGACGCGGGCCAGGTAGTCCATGCTCCAGGCCGTCGCCTCCGGTCCCCGCAGCCCGCGCAACCGACCGAAGTACGTCATCACGTCGATGACGGACTCCTTGCGGTAGAGCCCGCGTTCTTCGGGCAGGTACCCGATGCCGCCGGTCGCCGGGCGGTACGGCTCGCCGTCGATCGTGAGCGCGCCGGCCGTGGGGGTGGTGATGCCGAGCAGGGCGCGGATCGTGGTGGTCTTGCCGGACCCGTTGCTGCCGAGCAGACCGAAGGTCTCGCCCGGCGCGATGTCGAACGACAGCCCGTCGACGACGTTCCGGTCACCGAAGCGCATGACGAAGTCCTGCACGCTGATGCTCGCCCCGCTCATGCCGCGACCCTACCGGCACGTCCGGTTCTTCCCCTGACGGCCTCGATGGGATGCGGAATCGGGCGTACCTGGTTGAAGGGATCGGCCAGGTACGCCCGTTTCCACCAGGTACGCCCGATTCCACCCGCGAGTCCACGACGGACTGGAGGCACGGTGCCTGCCCGCACCGCGCCTCCAGTCAGTCACCTGGTTCCGTCAGGAACGCAACCAGGCGGTCCCCACACCCGACAGTGCGCCGTCTGCCACCGGCGCGGAGGCGAGCAGCAGCTCGCCGGCGGGGAGTGCGTACGGCTCGTCGCCGAACACCGTCACGCTCGTCCAGCCGTTCGGCCGACGGAACGCGAGCACGTCGTCGCGGCCGGTCTCGAGCCACTCGAGCCGCTCCTCCGACTGCAGCTGCCCGCGCAGGCCGAGCGCCTTCCGGTACAGGTTGAGCGTGGAGTCGGGGTCGGCGTCCTCGGCCTCGACTGACGACGCGCCGAACCAGGACGGCTGCGGCAGGTGCGACCCGCCGCTGCCGAACCCGAAGGACGATCCGGTCCGCGTCCACGGGAGCGGGACGCGGCACCCGTCACGGCCGACGTCCACGCCCGGGTTCCGGAAGAACGCCGGGTCCTGACGGTCGGCGTCGGGGATGTCGCCGACCTCCTGCAGACCGAGCTCTTCGCCCTGGTAGAGGTAGGCCGAGCCGGGGAGCGCGAGTTCGAGCAGCGTCGCGGCCGTCGCCCGGCGGAGGCCGAGCGACCGGTCGAGCGCGTCCTGCGAGCCGCCGGCGAGCAGCCATGCGCTGCCCTGCTTGTCCGGGGAGCCGTTCCGCGCCGGGAGGGCGTACCGGGTGGCGTGGCGGACGACGTCGTGGTTCGAGAACACCCACGTGGTCGACGAACCGGACTGCTCGGCGAGCCCGAGGTTGAACTCGATGATCTGCCGGAACGACCCGGCGTCGAAGTCCGCCTCGAGCAGGTCGAAGTTGAACGCCTGACCGAGCCCCTCGGCGCTGGCGTAGCGGGCGCGGCGGTCGGCGGCGACCCACGCCTCGGCGACGGCGGTGCGCGCCGGGGTGTACTCGTCGAAGACCTGCCGCCACTCGGCGTAGATCTCGTGCACGTCGTCGCGGTCCCAGAGGATGTGGTCGCCGTCCTTCGGGGACGCGAGCACCTCGGCCCAGGTCGGCAGCTCGCCTTCGGGCAGGTCCTTCGCCAGGCCGTGCGCGACGTCGATGCGGAAGCCGTCGACGCCCCGGTCGGACCAGAAGCGGAGGGTGTGCAGGAAGTCGTCGCGGACCTCGCGGTTCGCCCAGTTGAGGTCGGGCTGCTCCTTGGCGAAGTTGTGCAGGTACCACTGGCCGTCGCCGACCGCGGTCCAGGCCGGGCCGCCGAAGATCGACACCCAGTCGGCGGGAGCGTCCTCGCCGGAAGGGCCGGTGCCGTCGCGGAAGACGTAGCGGTCGCGGGCGGGGGAGCCCTTCGGCGAGGCGAGTGCCTCGCGGAACCACGCGTGCCGGTCGCTCGTGTGGTTCGGGACGATGTCCACGATCACCCGGATGCCGGCGCCGTGCAGCGCGTCCACGAGCGCGTCGAAGTCGTCGAGCGTGCCGAGGCGCGGGTCCACGTCGCGGTAGTCGTCCACGTCGTAGCCGCCGTCGGCGAGGGCGGACGGGTAGAACGGGCTGAGCCAGACGGCCTCGACGCCGAGCGACGCCAGGTACGGCACCCGCGAGGTGATGCCGCGGAGGTCGCCGATCCCGTCGCCGTTCGCGTCGGCGAAGGACCGCGGGTAGATCTGGTAGACGCTCGCCTGGCGCCACCAGGTGCTGTCGGCGGCGGTCGGGGTGGTCTGGACCAGGGTGTCGGTCACGGGGTTCCTTCCTTCGGTTGTGGTCGTCACTTGATCGCACCCTGCGTGACACCGGACATCACCCATCGCTGGGTGACGAGGTAGACGATGATCGCCGGGGCCATCGCCATCAGGTACGAGGCGAACGACACGTTGTAGTTGTTGCTGAACTGCGTCTGGAACATCTGCTGCAGCACCGGCAGGGTCTGCAGTGCCGGGTCGGAGGTGATCAGCGACGGCATCACGAAGTCGTTCCACGATGCGAGGAACGCGAAGATGCCGACGGTGGCGCTCATCGGTGCGAGGAGCGGGAACACCAGGCGCCAGAACACCTGCCCCGTGCTCGCACCGTCGATGCGGGCACTCTCCTCCAGCTCGGCCGGGATCGAGCGCAGGAACGCGGTGAAGAGCAGCACGCTGAACGACAGCTGGAACATGACGTGCAGGATCGCGACGCCGATCGGGTTGTCCAGGTGCGCCAGCCCGGTGAGCTTCACTTGCGACAGTGCGAGCACCGGGAACGGCAGGAACATCGCCGCGAGCAGGTAGAAGAACGACCAGCGGAACAGCCGACGGTCCCAGTTCCGGGCGATCGCGTACGCCGTGAACGCCGCGAGGAGGATCGTCCCGACGACGGTGATCGCCGCGACGAGGACCGAGACGCCGAACGCCCGCGGGAAGTCGGTGAGCTCCCATGCCTGCACGAAGCCGTCGACGCTGAAGGGCGCTGGCAGCGAGAACGCGTTGCCGTCGACGGACTGCGCCGTGGTCTTGAACGCCATCGTCAGGGTGACGTACAGCGGCACGAGGACGGACAGGGCGCACACGACCAGGAGGATCGTGACCGGCCAGTTGGCGCTGCCGCGACCGCGGCCACCGGCACGTCGGCCGGTGTTCCGGTCGGCATCGACCGAGCGGATGCTGCCGGTCGCCGTCGTACCCGGTCGGAGGGGTGCTTGCAGGGACATCAGAGCGCTGCCTTCCCGCGGGTCGCCCGCAGCTGGATCACGGCGATCACGACGGCGATCACGAAGAAGATCGTCGCGTTCGCCATCTGGTAGGCGTAGTCGCCGCCGTTGAAGCCCTTGAAGATGCTCATCGCGACGCTGGTCGTCGACGTGCCGGGGCCGCCGTCGGTGAGGCCGACGATGATGTCGTACGAGTTGAGGAAGTTCTTGAACCCGATGACGAGGTTGATCAGGATGTAGGCCGCCGTCAGCGGCGCGGTGATCGAGATCAGCTGACGCCAGGCGCTGGCACCGTCGAGTGCCGCCGCCTCGTACACCTCACCCGGGATCGACAGCACCCCGGCGATGTAGATGAGGAGCGTCGACGGGATCGCCTGCCACGCGGTCACGATCACGATCGCGATCCAGGCCAGGTCCGGGTTCGCCAGGATGCTCTGCTCGAGCGGGGCGAAGCCGAGGCTGGTCGCCAACGCCGGCAGGCTGTTCGCGAACAGGAACGAGAACACGTACGCGATCACGATGCCGGAGATCACCATCGGCAGGACGAACACCCCGCGGAGGGCGATCTTCCCGCGGATCTTCGACGTCAGCGCGATCGCGAGCAGGAACGCGACCGCGTTGACGACGATCACGGTGACGAGCGAGAACCCGAGCGTGAACAGGTACGCCTGCAGGATCGCCGGGTCGGAGAACACCGCGACGTAGTTCGTCAGGCCGATGAACCGGAACTCGCCGAAGCCGACGGAGTTCGTGAAGCTCAGCACGATGCCCATCACGGCGGGGAGCGTGATGGCGAGGGTGAAGAGGACGAGGGTGGGGAGCAGGAAGGCGAGGAAGAGCGGGTCCAGTCGCCGCTTCTTCCGTGGGACTGCCGTCCCGGCCTGGAGGCGCGGTGCGGCTCCGCCACGGCGGCGGCGGTCCGCCGTCGTGATCGATTCGGTCGTGGTGGCCATGCGATGGTCTCCTTACGCGGCCGTGCGGAGCGCGAGTCGCGCCCAGTCGGCGTCGAGGGTGCGGAGCTGCGGCTGGGGGTCGCCGCCGAAGGCGATCGACTGCGCGTAGTTCGCGACGGGGATCTCGGCGGGGATGAGCTGCGAGGCGCCGAGGTAGAAGGCGGCGTCGTCGTAGTAGGACTGCATGCCGGCGAGCGCGGGGTTCGACGCGGGCGGGGCGTCCTTCCGGACGCCGAAGCCGTTGTTGTCCGCGTTGTACTTGTCGTTCACCTTCGCGGTCATCAGGTACGACAGGAACTCGCGGGCGGCTTCCTGCTTGCGGGACGCCTCCGGGATCCAGAGCGCCAGGTCGACGTTCACGCGCACCTTGTTGTCCGCGGCGTCGTCGGTGACGGGCAGCGGGAACGTGCCGAGGTCCATGTCCGGGGTCGTCTTCGCGATCTCGCCGAGCGCCCACGGGCCCTGCAGGTACATCGCGGCCTTCCCCTGCGCGAAGGCGAGGTTGCCGTCCCCGTACCCGCGGCTCGCGGCGCCCTGCTGGTGCCACTGCCGGAGCTGGACCATGCGCTCCATCGGGCCCTGGAAGTCGCGCTCGAACGAGACCGAAGCACTCTTGCCGACCTTCGTGCCCTCCCGCTCGAGTGCGGCGAAGGTCTTCGGGACGTCGACCATCCCGCCGATCGAGTAGTCGAACATGCCCTGCGCGATCGTCCAGTTGTCCTTGAACGTGCCGTAGATCGGCGCGATGCCGGCCTTCGTCAGGCGCTCGCACACGTCGGCGAACTCGCTCCACGTCGTCGGGACCTCGAGCCCCTGCTCGGCGAACAGCTGCTTGTTGTAGATCACCGACGCCGCCGTCACCGAGTACGGCAGCGCGCTCTTCCGGCCGGGGTAGTCCGCCGTCTGCTCGAGGAGCGGCCACAGGTCGGGGTTGATCGTGTCCGCCTGGGGCAGGTCGGACAGGTCGGTGAGGGCGCCGTGCTCGACGAACGGCGCCACCGAGAAGTTGTAGTTCCAGCACCCGAGGTCCGGCGGCCGGTTCCGCACGAAGTTCGCGGACATGCTCGACGTCGAGTCGCGGACGACCTTGATCTTCGACTGGCTGTCGTGGAACCTCGCGATCACGTCGTCGAAGTACCCGATGACCTCGGGCTTCGAGACGTAGAAGGTGATCGTCTCGGGTCGGCTGCTCGATGAGCCGAGCGGAGCGCACCCCGCGAGCGCCAGGCCCGCACCGATGCCGCCCGCCCCGAGGAGGAACCCGCGGCGGCTGACCCCGGCGGTGCCCCTGGTGGCGTGTGTCTGCACGTCGTCTCCGTCCGTCCGGACCCGGCGTCCCTGCCGTTCCGCACCGCGAGTCGGCTCCGGTGCCGCTCGCACGACTAAATCTAGCGACAAAATCTAATTCCGCAAGGAACTGCTTCCGCGGTAGTGTGCGAGCATGCCGCCACATCGTGGGACGAGCGCAGGGACGCTGCTCGAGTACGCCTTCACCGTGCGGGCGTTCACCGCGACCGAAGCGATCGACGCCACCGGCCTCACCCGCTCCACCGTCCTCGCCGCGTGCGAGGAACTCGTCCGCCTCGGATGGGTCCGCGAACTCGACGACGCACGCGCCGCGGGGGAGTACCGGATCGGACGCCCGGCCCGTCGCTACGAGCTCGACACCGCCGCCGGCGTGGTGGTCGGCGTGGACGCCGGACAACACCGCGTCGCCGTGCTCGTCGCGGACGTCCGCGGCACCGTGCTCGGCCGTGCCGAAGGAGCACTCGGGGACTCCGGCCTCGACGTCCCGGTCCGGCTCGGCGTGCTCGGCGAGACCGTCGCCGCGGCGCTCGCCGACGCCGGGGTCGACCCGACCCGGGTCCTCGTCTCCGTCCTCGGCATCCCGGCCCCGGTGGACGCGGGCGGTGCGTCACCGGGCGACGGCGGCTTCTGGGACCGGATGAACCCGGGCTTCGCCGATGCCGTCCCCGGGCACCGGGTCGTCGTCGAGAACGACGCGAACCTCGCTGCCCTCGCCGAGCGACCGTCGTCCGGCGATGCCTCGTTCGCCGCCCTGCTCTCGGGTGAACGGTTCGGCAGCGGGCTCGTCGTCGACGGCGTGCTGCTCCGCGGTGCGCACGGTGGTGCGGGGGAGATGCGCGTGCTCGACCTCGTCGAGGGGGTCGGATCGTCCGACGGCATCGGAGCCACCGCACGCCGACTCGTCGCCGAGGCCGTCGCCGCCGGAGCCGTCCCGGCGGACAGCCCGCTCGCCGCCGACGCCGGTGCCACCGCCGTGTTCGCCGCCGCCCGCGCCGGTGACCCCGTGGCGGTGGGGATCGTCGACAAGCTCGGCGATCGGCTGGCGCGTGTCTGCGTGCTGCTCGCGAGCCTGCTCGACATCGACCGCGTGGTCGTGGCCGGTGCGATCGCCGAGCCGGCCGGAGCCGTGATCGAGCGGGCGCGTGCCTGGCTCGACGGTCGGGGGTTCGACCCGGTGCCCGAGATCGTGGCGTCGTCGCTCGGTGCGGACGTCGTCGTGATCGGGGCGGTCGCGCACGCGGTCGACGCGGTGCGCGCTGACCCGTTGTCGTTCGCGCTCCGGCCCGCGCTCGCTTCCTGACCGAGCGCTGTCAGGGCGATGAGGCTCGCCGTGCCTGCGGGCATTGACGAGTGTCCTGCGTTGCTCGACCGGTCGGCAAGGGCGCTGTGAGAGCAGCCCGAACTCGGCAGGATTGCAGCGTGTGAGGCCCCCGCCCATCCACCGGGCAGCTTTGCGGGACACGTGTACACGAATGCCCAGGTCAGCCGCTGGTTGAGCGAGTTGTCGTGGTTGTGACGCTGAAGGGAGTGCCGGTGAACGACCGGCTATCGAGACGGTCGGCGGCCGGTAATTCGAAGCGAGGCTCGTGCGCCGATACGTCAGCACCCGCTGTATAGTCAGCGCATGCTGACCATAGCTCCTCGCCTGGACGTGATGAATCGGCTTGGCCGCGCTCTCGCGGACCCCACCCGCGCGCGCATCCTGCTCCGGCTTCTGGAACAGCCCGGCTACCCAGCGCGGCTCGCGGAGGAGCTACAGCTCACCCGCACGAACGTGTCGAACCACCTCGCATGCCTCCGGGGATGCGGCATCGTCGTCGCCGTCCCAGAAGGACGCAGCACCCGGTACGAGATTGCGGACCCGCACCTCACTCGAGCCCTGGGCGCGCTGGTCGACGTGGTGGTCGCGGTCGACGATGGCGAGGACTGCACCGACGAGGACTGTGACGTCCCGCTGTGTTGTGGAGCCGGCGCATGAGCGCCGCCGTGCAGCTCGGCACCGCGCTGACGGCCGCTCGCCGAAGCCTGTTGCAGCGGCGAGTGCGGTGGATCGTCGCCGCGACGATCACCTACAACGTGATCGAGGCCGTCGTCGCGATCGCAGCCGGCACGGTCGCATCCTCCACCGCGCTGATCGGCTTCGGTCTGGACTCGATCGTGGAAGTGCTCTCTGCCGCCGCAGTGGCATGGCAGTTCGCCGGCCGTGACCCAGAGGCGCGAGAGCGCACCGCATTGAAGGTCATCGCGGGGTCGTTCTTCGGCCTCGCGCTCTACGTCACCGTCGACGCCGCCCTCACGTTCGCCGGGCTCCGCGAGCCGGAGCAGAGCACCGTCGGAATCATCCTCGCCGCGGTCAGTCTGGCGGTCATGCCGTTCCTCAGCCTGGTTGAACGCCGTACGGGGAAGGAACTCGGGTCGGCGTCCGCGGTTGCGGACTCCAAGCAGACCCTCGTATGCAGCTACCTGTCCGCCGCGATTCTCGTTGGGCTGCTGTTGAATACGCTGTTCGGCTGGTCCTGGGCCGACCCGGTGGCGGGGCTCGTCGTGGTCGTCTTCGCCGTCCGGGAAGGTCTCGAAGCCTGGCGCGGAGACGCGTGCAAACAGCCAGTGTCGGCGCTTACAGGCGAGCGTGAAGTCGACGCCTGCGACTGCTGCTGAATCAAAGGCGATCGTCCCGGTGGTCCATCGGCTGCCGGACGATCAGTGATTGTTCAGCGGTCGCGGAAACGCCGCTCGCCGCTGAGCCGCCGCTGTGTCTTTGAAGCGGCTATGTGAAAAAGATGAAGGTGCCGACGCCGATCCAGGCGAGCCCGATGCTGGCCAGGGTTGCAAGGCTAGCGACGCTGGTTGCGATGACCGCTGACACTTGCTCTCTCCAGACGCGGAGAGAACTCGCCGCGAAACAGAGGGCAAGGACAGCGACAGGTAGGGTCGCGATCATCGCAGCGGCTTGGACGGTCGCGGTCCGACGATCACCGACCGTGGGCGGCAAGCTTCCGGCGTCGTAGTCGAATTGGGATGGCGGGGTCTGACTCGCGGGATCGAACGCGCCGGTCGCCAGGAGCACAGCGCCCCAAACGAGGATCATTGCGATTGAGACGAGTGCCCGAACGTTGACCTGCTGTGACGGTGCACGCCCCCGAAGCCCCATGCGCCGACCCTAGCGCGCCAGTCGACTGACCCTCTGATGAGCACCACCTGTCCGGTCGCGGATCGGCTAACGGACAAGTTTCAGGGCGGCCCAGTCTCAACGGTGCGCTACCGCTATGTTCATCCTGTGAGCCGACCGAACGCGCTGTGGCCAGCTTCTTTGATGCTCGGAGCCGGGTGCTGACGTGGGATCTGCGGACGCGATTCTCCGCGCAACGTCGATGGCGCTGGCGTGCGTGCTGGTCTTCGGATTGGTCTCGTGCGCCAGGGACTCCGGTCCAACGACCCCGTCAGCGTTGCACTACACCGACAACGGGCTGAAGATATGCGTCCCGATCAGCACTCATCCCGATCTGGCAGTCGGCATCCGAGTGGACCCGCGCGGCGACCAGTCGATCATCATCAGTCGATCCAGACGGTGAACTCTTCCGCACACCGGCGTTCGGATGACAACCGGGATCTGCAACTGACCCACGACTCGTTCGAAGCTCAGACTCGCAGTGGGGCTACTTGCGCGCTTCGCCCCTGTGGAACCATTCTCTCGTGATCCGACACTTCACGGTTCTGGTGACGGCCCTGCTGTGTCTTGTCCTCCTGACGTCCTGTGCGGCCACCACCAGCGAGGACACCGACGCTGCAGTTGGGCGATGGAGCAAGAAGGAGGCAGCCATCGTGGACGATGACCCCACGGCCGTCGCGGTGCTCTTCGCAGCGATCGATGGCGGCCACAGCCCGAGGGGAACTGCCATCACAACAGGCTTCGAGGAGTCGCAGACCATCGCCCGACTCGTTCTTTCCTGCTATGGAACAGGGACGATGGACGGGGTGCTCTCGGTGACGACATCGAAGGGGTCGTCGTCCACTGAATTCCCTGGTCTTCACTGCGCTGACGGGCCGCAGAGGCTGGAGATGCCCGCGAGTGCTGTCCGGAGCGTCGACAAGCTGAGCTTCCGGGCCACGAACAGTTCGCAAGAGAGCGCCTGGCAACTTGTTGCTCGTCGCTGAATCACTCCTCGCTTGAGCGTCCCGGTGGTCCATCGCCTATGGGTACGGGCTGCTCGTAGGCTTGCTGAGTGATCGCGCGTGTTCTTGGTTCTGGTCGTCCGCTCGTCGCCCTCCACGGCTTCGGGGTGGACCACCGCATCATGCTGCCACTGGCGGACGCTGTGCAGGATCTACCTTGGCGGCTGGTGTTCCTCGATCTGCCGTGGGCCGAAGCCGCCGCGGTCACCGCAACCGCGAAGAGCGCGGTCGACGTGGCCGACGAGGTACTCGCCGAGATCGACGCCCACCTCGGCGACGAGCCCTTCGCCGTCATCGGGAACTCCTTCGGCGGCATGATCGCCCGACATGTCGCCCACGAGCGCCGAGACCACGTCCTCGGCGTGGCGACCCTGGCTGGTGTCGTACATCCGGCACACGCAGACCGCGCCGTCCCCGAGCGCACCGTGCTGCACACCGAACCGTCCGTCCTGGAAGCCGCCGGCGACGCGCGAGAAGCGTTCGAGGAGGTCAGCGTCATTCAGGACGCTGCCGCGTTCACAGCGTTCGAGCGGTACGTGCTGCCCGGTCTCCGTGGCGCCGACCCTGCTGTGATGGACCGCATCGCCGCCGACTACGCGCTCGATGCCGTGCCGGAGGAGCGCCACCCGGAACCGTTCACCGCTCCGGCCCTGCACCTGTTCGGTCGGCAGGACGACGTCGTCGGGTACGAGGACGGGCTCGCACTCCGGGACCACTACCCGCGAGGGAGCTTCGTCGTCCTCGATGCCGCTGGACACAACGTGCACCTCGAGCAGCCCGGGATCACCGCCGCCCTGGTCCGCGACTGGCTCGCGCGGATGGACCGCTGACCGATCGGGTACCGGAACGAGGCGCAAACTCCGCTCGACGGCAGCGGCCTGGCTCCGCCTCGTTGTCACAGGGGGAAAGCAACCCCGGTGAGGCGCTCGCTCTCCGACCAGAGGCGGTCGGTCTCCGCCGCGCTGTCTGCGCCGCGCGGTATCCGGACGGGTCTGGGTGTTCCGGACGTCTGCACACGGCCGGCCGGGCCGATGAACTGACCGGAGCGCACGCTGTCCGAGGTGGCCGCGTACAGCGACGGCCAAGCGGCACCGTCAGCAGAACCCATGAGGAACCGCTCCATGACACGGGACAGGCGTTTCGCGATGGCGCCTTGGCTGTGCTGCTGCAACCCCGTCATGGCCGAGCCGGGGTGGACGACGACGGCCTCGATGTTCGTGCCCGCGAGGTGCTGGGCGAGGTGCTCGGTGAAGACGATGTTCGCCCGCTTGGACTTCGCGTACGCCCCCATCGGCCGGTAGCGGCGTTCGCTCTGGAGGTCCACGAGCCTCCCGCTCGGCCACGTCCCTGCGATGGCGCTCACGGTGACGATGCGAGCGCGGGCCGAACGGCGGATCGCTGGCATGAGCTGCGCCGTGAGCGCGAAGTGTCCGAGGTGGTTGGTGCCGAATGTCATCTCGAAGCCGTCCTTCGCCGTGCGGCGTTCGGGCAGGTTCATCACTCCGGCGTTGTTCACGAGCAGGTCCAGCGTCCCGGAAGCCGCGATCGGTGCGGCGGCGTCTCGGATGGAGGACAGGTCGCTGAGGTCGAGCACCAACGTGTCGAGGAGCGCGGCGGGCACTGCACGAGTGATGGAGGCAACGGCTTCGTCGAGCTTGGCCTGCGTGCGTCCGGCGAGGATCACGCGCGCGCCGTGGGTTGCGAGCCACCGCGCTGTCTCGAGGCCGATGCCGCTGTTGGCTCCGGTGATGAGCGCGGTTCGACCGGTCTGGTCTGCGATCTGATCAGGAGACCACTGCGTGGAGCTCGATGTCGAGGTTGTCATGTTCACGCCTTCTCTAGAGAGACCAGTGGTCACCGACTACTAACCGGATGGTTGATAACTAAACCGTAGAGCGCTTCGTCATGGCCGTCAACTGACTGGTTAGTTCTAACGGTGCTTCCGCCCCAGCCCCTCGCTCGCGACGGTGCCGGCGGTCAGCGCGTTCGCCGGTCCGCGATCGTCGTCGGACGGGTGATCCTGAGGAATTCGAGGAGTTCGGCGTCGGGTGAGCCTTCGGCCGCCGTGTAGACGAGGATGTTGAGATCGGCGCCCGGGACGGTCAACGTGTCACAGTCCAGGATGATCTCGCCGAGGGGGTGCGAGACGAGTTTCCGGATGGAGCCGTGACGGGCGACCACACCTGAGTGCCACGTCTGCGCGAACTCGGTGTTGCCCAGGAGGTCGTCGATCAGTGCGGCGAGCTCGGCGTCTCGCGGGTACTTCCCGGTCGCCCAGCGAAGATCGGCGACGAGGTTCGCGCGATCCTGCTTCGAGTCGCCCATGGTGCGGATCGGGTGCGCTCCGAACCCGATCGGTCGGTCGCCAGGGAGGAAGGTCATCCGCGCCAGATTGGTCTGGTCGATCTCCGGTCCGTCCGGGACGCCCATGACGGCTGCCCACAGTGGCGACCAGGAGATGAGTGTCCAGTCGGCTGAGAACACGGCGATCGCCACGTCACCGAGCCGGACGAGCATGCGTTGCACCCCGACGGGGATGTAGTGCGAGATGGCGGCGTCGGTCGGAGGTTCGTGTCCAGCGAGCCGGAAGAGGTGGTCTCGCTCGTCCTTGGACAGCAGGAGCGCGCGCGTCAGGGCACCCAGGACCGGCACGGACGGGCGGGCACGGCCCTGCTCTAAGCGGACGACGTAGTCCACGGACACATCGGCGAGGGCCGCGAGTTCTTCCCGGCGCAGCCCAGGCGTGCGGCGGTCACGTCCGGCCACCATCCCGACACTGCTCGGAGACAGACGCTCCCGCCACGTGCGGAGCGCCTGTCCCAGTGCGTCCGTCTCAGACATCGGCGTCGACGACGGCGTCGGTGGAGACGGCGAAGTCGTGCCACTCGTCCGCGCTGTCGAGGAGTTGGTGGGCGCGGATCTCGAAGGAGTGCAACGCGTCCGTGCCCGCCGCGACCCGGGCCGGTGGGGCGTCGTGGTCCGCGAGGTGGATGATCGCGGCTGCGAACCGCACCGGGTCGCCGGGCTGTTCGTGGTTCCGCTCCGCGACGAAGCTCCGGCGAGCGTGGTCGAGGGAACGGTAGTCGTCGATCTGGACGTCGCCGAGCCCGAGTGACGTCGGGTCGAGGAAGTCGGTGGCGAACTGGCCCGGGTGGACAGCCGTCACGGAGAGGCCGAACGGTGCCAGTTCGCGGCTCAGCGATTCCGACCAGCCGGCCACAGCGAACTTGGCGGCGCAGTAGATGGACCACCAGTCGGTGCCGACGAGGCCGAGGAGCGACGAGATGTTGATGATCCGACCTGCTCGCTGCGCGCGCATCGTCGGCAGGACGGCTCGGGTGACGTGGAACGTCCCGAAGACGTTCGTCTGGAACTGTCGCTCGATGCGGCTCGGCGACAACTCTTCGAACGCGCCGACTTGGCCGTAGCCGGCGTTGTTGACCAGGACGTCGATCCGACCGAACCGCTCGAGACCGTCCGAGACGACCTGCGTGGCGGCTTCGGCGTCGGTGATGTCGAGCCTCGCAGTCAGGAGTCGGGCCTCGTCTCGGGGAAGCACCGCGTCGAGACGCTCGAGATCGCGGGCAGTCGCGATCACCTGGTCACCGGACTCGAGGGCGGCGCGAGCGATCTCCAGCCCGAATCCTCGTCCTGCGCCGGTGATCAGCCATGTCTTCGTCATCATCGTCTCTTTCCGGGTCGATCTGATCGGTTGCTGCGACCAGTCTCGATCGGACTCGCCACGACTCGGTGGGACAGTTCCTGCCACCCAGTGCCCTCGAGAACTCAGGGTGATCGTGATCGTCGGGATGGGGTGGGCCGTCGCGGTACGAGTTCAGCCCTCGGAGGCGGAAGCGCTGATCGTCACCGGCAGGTCCGCGCCCGACCCGTCCCCGTCGTGGCTGTGGACGCCGAGGACCGCCTCACCCGGCGGGAGGTCGTCGGGGAGCTCGAACCGCCCGTCGACCGTGAACTGCGGGCCCGAGGGCGTCGGACGTCCGAGCAGCACCGTTCGACCCGTCGCGTCCGGGGTGATCGTCACCGTGACGTCGTCGGACGGCCGGAAGGTCCCGCCGGTGTCCTCGCAGATGCGGTACAGCCACTCGACTCGGAGGTTGACGGAGCCGCTCGGTCTGAGATCGGACGAGTCGCGGAGCTCGATGGACGTGCCCGCGCAGGACCCGGACGCACCACTCTGAGCGGCGCACCCGGCCAACGAGGCGCCGGCCACCACGAGGGCCACCACGCCGACCACCGCGCGACCACGTCCCCACCGCATGCCGACATCACACCACGGACCGCGGATCGGGCAGGTCACGATCGTGTTGCGCCTCAGCGACCCACGGCCGGTAGGTTCGGCTCGTGGGGAACGAACGCGCCGACGACCAGCCCGAGCACGATCCGTACGCCAGGCGTCCCGGCTACGTCACGAACGCCTCCGGCCGTACGGACCAGGTCACGACGGCAGCGGCGTTCGGTGTGGGTGCCGGACTCGTGACCTCGTTCGTGCTCGGCTTCTTCCACGCGGTCGAGTGGGTCTCGTGGTCAGCGTCCGTGCTCGTCGGGGTCGTGGTGTGGCTGCTGCTCCGCGCGCGCCAGCGTCGACTGGACCGGCGCGAGGGGCGGTCGCCCGACGCCGTCGCGCACGCTCGGGACCGGGCGATCGCCGAGGCGAACGGCGGCCGCCGCTTCTTCGTCGCGCCGAACCCGGTCGTGGTGATCGTGATGGGCGGCATCTTCCTCGCACTCGGCCTGCTGTCGCTCGTGCTCGGTGACCTGTCGGTCCACCGGGTGGTCGTGTCGACAGTCCTCGTGGCGTGTGCCGCCTTCTTCATCGTCCAAGGCATCGGCACCCTGGTCGTGCGGCGTCGCAGCGACCCGACCCGCATGCGCTGACGAGCCGGCCGGTCAGCCCCGCGCGATCGGCGTCAACCGCTGCAACTGCGTCACGTGCCCCGGCTCGAGCTCGTCGAGCGACGCCACCCCGAGCAGCCGCATCGTCCGCTCGATCTGCTCGGACAGGATCTGGATCATCCGGTCGACCCCGGCCTCGCCCCCCGCCATCAGCCCGTACAGGTAGGCCCGGCCGACCATCGTGAACTTCGCGCCGAGGGCGACCGCGGCGACGATGTCCGCGCCGGACATGATGCCCGTGTCGAGGTGCACCTCGGTGTCCTGACCGACCTCCTTCACCACGGACGGCAGGAGGTGGAACGGGACCGGAGCGCGGTCGAGCTGCCGGCCGCCGTGGTTCGACAGGGTGATCCCGTCGACGCCCATGTCGGCCAGGCGCTTGGCGTCCGCCAGGGACTGCACGCCCTTGACGACGACCTTGCCCTTCCACTGCGACCGGATCCACGCGAGGTCCTCGTAGGTGACGGTGGGGTCGAACATGTGGTCGAGGAGCTCGCCGACGGTGCCGGACCAGCGGTCGAGCGAGGCGAACGCGAGCGGCTCGGTGGTGAGGAAGTCGAACCACCACCAGGGTCGGGGGATCGCGTTGACGATGGTCTTGACGCCGAGCTGCGGCGGGATCGAGAACCCGTTCCGCTTGTCCCGGAGTCGAGCGCCGGCGACGGGGACGTCGACCGTCACGAGCAGCGTGTCGAAGCCGGCCTTCTCCGCGCGGGAGACCAGCGCCATCGACTTCTCGCGGTCCTTCCACATGTACAGCTGGAACCAGTTGCGCCCGTTCGGGTTGGCGTCGCGGACGTCCTCGATCGCGGTGGTGCCCATCGTGGACAGGGAGAACGGGATGCCGGCGCGTCCGGCGGCTCGGGCACCGGCGCGCTCGCCCTCGGTCTGCATCATGCGCGTGAACCCGGTCGGGGCGATGCCGAACGGGTACGCAACAGGGGCACCCAACACCGAGCGCGAGGTGTCGACGGACGACACGTCACGCAGGATCGCGGGCGTGAACTCGATGTCCTCGAACGCCTGACGGGCCCGGGCGAGCGAGATCTCCGCCTCGGCAGCGCCCTCGGTGTAGTCGAAGGCGGCACGAGGGGTCCGGCGGGCCGCGATGTCCCGGAGGTCCCAGATGGTGAGCGCCTGGTCGAGCCGACGGCGACGCGCGTTCAGGTCCGGCTTCTTGAACTGCATGAGCGGCGCCAAGTCACGCACGGTCGGCAGCTGCCGCTTGACGCGGGCCCGCGCGGAGGACGCGGGCCCCGTCGCAGCGGCGGGTGCTCCGGTCGCGGGGTCGACACGGCGCTGGTCATCGGTCGAGGTCATACAGACATCCTACGTCTCGGGGTGGTTCGGGGAGCGGAACTGCCCGCCGTGGGGGAGTAGCGGACGGGCTGGACGGTGCGGGCGACGGTCTCGCGGAGCGCTTCGAGCGACGCGCCCCCGAGTCCGCCGAGCCTGGCGGCCCGAGCTTGCACGAGCACGTTGCCGAGCGCGGTCGCCTCCACCGGTCCGGCGAGGACCGGCAGCCCGGTGCGGTCGGCGGTCAGCTGGCAGAGCAGTCGGTTCTGGGACCCACCACCAACGATGTGCACCTGTCGGACGTCTTTGCCCGTGACGGCGACGATCGTCTCGAGCGTCGTGGCGTAGGCCGCGGCGAGCGATTCGAGGATCGAGCGCACGAACTCGGCGGGGGTGGCGGGTGCCGACAACCCGTGGTCGGTGCACCACGCGGCGATCCGAGCGGGCATGTCGCCGGGCGGCGTGAACGACTCGTCCGCGACGTCGAAGACGGGGACCGGGGCGGTGACGGCCGCGGCGGAGGCGAGCAGCGCCTCCAGGTCGACACGCTCGCCACCGCGTTCCCAGGTGCGCACGCTCTCGGAGAGCAGCCACAGTCCGGACACGTTCTTGAGGAACCGGACCCGTCCGTCGACGCCGCCCTCGTTGGTGCAGTTCGCCTCGCGCGATGCGTCCGTCAGGACGGGCGCGTCGAGCTCGACGCCGACGAGCGACCACGTGCCGGACGAGATGTACGCGAAGTCCGGGTCGGTCGCGGGGATCGCGACGACGGCTGAGGCCGTGTCGTGCGAGCCCACCAACGTGACGGGCGCCTGTCCGCCGACGGCTTCGGCGACGGACGGCAGCAGGGGACCGAGTCGGTCGCCCGGGTCGCGCAGCGTGGGCAGCAGTCCGCTCGGGAGGCCCGCAGCAGCCCGCAACGCCGGGTCCCATCCGCGGGTGGTCGCGTTCAGGGCCCCGGTCGTCGAGGCGTTCGTGCGCTCGGCCGCCTCGACCCCAGTGAGCCAGTAGCCGAGGAGGTCAGGGACGAGCAGCGCCCGCTGCGCGAGCGCGAGCGACGGATCGGCGGCGAACTGGAACACCGTGTTGAACGGCAGGTGCTGCAGACCGTTCCGGGCGTACATCGAGGCGGCGTCGAGTCGCTCGTGCACCGGGTGGACACCGTGCTCGTGGCGTTCGTCCCGGTAGTGGTACGGCAGGCCGAGGAGCCGGCCGCCGCGGAGCAGGCCGTAGTCGACCGCCCATGAATCGATGCCGATGCTGACGATCCCGGGGTGCGCGGCGAAGGCGTCCCGCAGGCCGGCCGTCACCTGCCGGTAGAGCTCGACGACGTCCCAGTGCAGGGCCTCGCGGTCGCCCTCGTGCACGGCGACCGGACCGTTCGGGAACCGGGCGACGTGGTCCATCCGGACGCCCTCGGCGTCGACGTGGCCGACGATCACGCGGCCACTGGTGGCGCCGAGGTCGACCGCGGCGACGCTGCCGCTGCTCGTCACGGCGTCACCGGAGGAACGCGGCGGCGACGCCCGCGTCCACGGGTACGTGCAGGCCGGTGGTGTGCGAGAAGTCGTCGGTGCAGATCGCGTACACGGCGTTGGCGACGTTCTCCGGCACGACCTCGCGCTTGAGGATCGTGCGCTGGGCGTAGAACTTCCCGAGGTCCTGCTCGTCGATGCCGTAGGTCTTCGCCCGGTTCGCACCCCAGCCGGACGCGAAGATGCCCGAGCCGCGGACGACGCCGTCAGGGTTGATGCCGTTCACGCGGACGCCGTGCTCGCCGAGCTCGGCCGCGAGGAGCCGCACCTGGTGTGCCTGGTCGGCCTTCGTCGCCGAGTACGCGATGTTGTTCGGACCGGCGAACACCGAGTTCTTGCTCGAGATGTACACGATGTCGCCGCCCAGGCCCTGCTCGATGAGGACCTTCGCCGCCGCCTTGGACACGAGGAACGAGCCCTTCGCCATGACGTCGTGCTGCAGGTCCCAGTCCTGCTCGGTGGTCTCGAGCAGGCTCTTGCTGAGGCTCAGGCCCGCGTTGTTCACGACGAGGTCGAGGCCGCCGAAGTGCAGCAGCGTCTGCTGGATCGCCTGGTCGATCGCGCCGGCGTCCGTCACGTTCGCCGCGACGCCGATGGCCCGGTCCTCGTTGCCGATCTCGGCGGCGGCTTCCTGCGCCTTCGCGAGGTCGAGGTCGGCGATGACGACGGCGGCACCCTCGGCCGCCAGGCGCTTCGCGATCGCCTTGCCGATGCCGCTCGCCGCGCCCGTCACGAGGGCGATCCGCGTGGCGAGCTTCTTCGGGGCGGGCATCCGCTGGAGCTTCGCCTCTTCCAAGGACCAGTACTCGATGCGGAACTTCTCGGCCTCGTCGATGGGGGCGTACGTGCTGAGGGACTCCGCGCCGCGCATGACGTTGATGGCGTTCACGTAGAACTCGCCGGCGACCCGGGCCGTCTGAGCGTCCTTGCCGTACGAGAACATCCCGACGCCGGGGACGAGCACGATGAGCGGGTCAGCGCCGCGGATCGCGGGGGACTCCGGCGTCGCGTGCCGGTCGTAGTACGCCTGGTAGTCGGCGCGGTACTGCTCGTGGAGTTCGTGCAGGCGCTCTCGCTGCTCCTCGACGGTCGTTGTCGCCGGCAGGTCGAGCAGGAGCGGCTTCACCTTCGTGCGGAGGAAGTGGTCGGGGCAGCTCGTGCCGAGGGCGGCGAGCTCCGGTGCGCGCTCGCTCGCCAGGAAGTCGAGCACGACGTCGCTGTCGGTGAAGTGGCCCACCACCGGCTTGTCGTGGCCGGCGATGCCGCGGATGGTCGGGGCGAGGGCTGCCGCGCGCTCGTGGCGCTCGTCGGTCGGGAGCGCCTCGAACTCCGGTCGGACGGGGCCGAACGGCTGGTCCTTGCCGTGCGACGCGATGTACTGCTCCGCGGTGTCGATGATCCAGCGGGAGTTCGCTTCCGTCTCAGCCGACGAGGAGCCCCAGGCGGTGATGCCGTGGCCGCCGAGGATCGTGCCGATCGCCTGCGGGTTGTCCCGCCTGATCGCGGCGATGTCGAGGCCGAGCTGGAACCCCGGGCGACGCCACGGCACCCACACGACCCGGTCGCCGAAGATCCGCTCCGTCAGCTCGGGGCCGTCCGCCGCCGTCGCGATCGCGATGCCGGCGTCCGGGTGCAGGTGGTCGACGTGCGCCGCGTCGACGAGGGCGTGCATCGCCGTGTCGATCGACGGCGCGGCGCCGCCCTTGCCGTGCAGGGTGTAGTCGAACGCGGCGACCATCTCGTCTTCGCGCTCCACACCCGGGTACACCTGCTGGAGGGCACGGACCCGGTCGACCCGCAGCACCGCGAGCCCCGCCGGGGTGAGGGTGCCGAGGTCGCCCCCGGAGCCCTTCACCCAGAGCAGCTCCACCGGCTCGCCGGTCACCGGGTCGGTGTCGGTGCCCTTCGCCGACGTGTTGCCGCCGGCGTAGTTCGTGACTCGGGGGTCCGAGCCGAGCGCGTTCGAGCGCGCGATGAGCGCACTGATCGTGGTGTCTGCGGACGTGGGCTGCGCTTCGGGGTCCACCCGTGCCTCCAGTGTGTGTGTCATCTGTCTACGCGCCCCAACCGGCCTGGACGCCGCCGACGCGGTCCTCGGCGATGGACTGCTGGTACCCCGACTCGAGGTACGCGCGCATCGGGTTCGCCGGCAGGCCGCGGGACTCACGCCAGGCGGCGAGGTCCTTGCGGACGTCGGTCTGGTACGCGTCCATGAAGATCTCGTTCGCGCCGAGGACGTCGTGCGCCTCTTGCGCGGCGGTGAGGGCGACGCGGTCGAGGAGCAGCGCGCGGGCCGTTATCTCCTGCACGTTGAGCACCGAGCGGATCTGGCCGGGGATCTTGTCCTCGATGTTGTGGCACTGGTCGAGCATGAACGCGACGTCGGGGTTGTCGTAGCCGCCGCCGCGGATGACTTCGACCAGGATGCGGAACAGCTGGAACGGGTCCGCCGCACCCACGATGAGGTCGTCGTCGGCGTAGAAGCGCGAGTTGAAGTCGAAGCTGCCGAGCTTGCCGAGGCGGAGCAGCTGCATGACGATGAACTCGATGTTCGTGCCGGGGGCGTGGTGGCCGGTGTCGAGGCAGACCATCGCCTTGTCGCCGAGGGCTGCCGTCTGCACGTAGCTCGTGCCCCAGTCCGGGACGTCCGTGTGGTAGAACGACGGCTCGAAGAACTTGTACTCGAGCACCAGGCGCTGGTCCGGGCCGAGGCGGTCGTAGATCGTGCTGAGCGACTCGTGCAGGCGGTCCTGGCGGCTCCGCATGTCTTCCTGGCCGGGGTAGTTCGAACCCTCGGCCAGCCAGATCTTGAGGTCGCGGCTGCCGGTGGCGTCCATCACGTCGATGCACCGCAGGTGGTGGTCGATCGCCTTCTGCCGGATCGACTCTTCGACGTGGGTGAGGGCGCCGAACTTGTAGTCGTCGTCCTGGAAGGTGTTCGAGTTGACGGTGCCGAGCCGGACGCCGTGCTCTTCCGCGTGGCGCTTGAGGTCGGCGAAGTCGTCCACGAGGTCCCACGGGATGTGCAGCGCCACGCTCGGAGCCAGTCCGGTGAACTCGTGCACCTTGGCGGCGTCGGCGATCTTCTCGTAGGGGTCCCGCGGGGTGCCCGGCGTGCTGAACACCTTGAAGCGGGTGCCGGAGTTGCCGAACGCCCAGCTCGGGAGCTCGATCTGTTGTGCCGCCAGCTGGTCGGCGATGCCGGCGAAGCTCGGGGTCGATGTCATCGTTGCACTTCCTCGTGGTCGATTGAATCGTTTCATACGGTACGCGCTGCGCGCGGTTCGCGGGGGGGGGGGGGGGGGGGGGGGGGGGGGGCGGGGGGGGGGGGGGGGGGGGGGGGGGGGGGGGGGGGCGGCGGAACCAGGTTCCGGACACAGCACCACGCTTTTCCGCGGTGCTGTGTCTGTCGCGCGGTGTCGAAACGCCGGAACCTGGTTCCGCCGGGCGCCCCGCCCCGCCGTGCCGCGGCGCGGCGCGGGGCGCTGCGCCGCGCGCCGCGCGCTACGCGGCCGGCACGGCCGCCGCCACGCGGAACTCGTGCGCGCCCGCACCCACGCGCTGCTCCGGCGAACCGGGCAGCCGCACGACCGCCGACACCCCCTCCGGCACCGTCGCCCGCACCACGAGCTCGCCGTCGACGAGCTCCCACCGCACTGCGACGTGCCCGTGCACCGTGTCGAGCGAGGTCGACGCCCACGTCAGACCGCCACCGGGCTGCGGCGCCACCAACACCGTCGCGTACCCGGGCTCCAGCGGCGCGAGTCCGCCCACGACCCGGTGCATCCAGTCCGCGACCGCACCGAGCGCGTAGTGGTTGAACGAGGTCATCTCCCCGGGGTTGATCGTGCCGTCGGGCAGCATCGAGTCCCACCGCTCCCACACCGTCGTCGCGCCCATCGTCACCGGGTACAGCCACGAGGGGCACTCGGTCTGCAGCAGCAGCCGGTACGCATCGTCCAGGTGCCCGGTCTTGGTCAGCGCGTCGGTGATGAACGGCGTGCCCGCGAACCCGGTGGAGATCCGGTACCCGGACGCCTCGGCCAGCTCGGCGAGCCGGTCGCCCGCCTTCGCCTCGCCCTCGGCGTCGAGGATCCCGAACACGATCGCCAACGTGTAGACGGTGGTCGAGTCGGACAGGATCCGCCCGTCGTCCTGCAGGTAGTGGGCTCGGAAGCCGGCCTGGAGGCGCGACGCCAGTTCCCGGAACTCGGCCGCTTCCGCCTCGTGGCCGCCCAGGAGCTCGGCCGCCTCCGCCACGATCGTGGCGGACCGGTACGCGCAGATGGTCGCCACGACGCCCTTGTCGGCCTTGGCGTCCGCGGGGTCCTCCGGCGGAGCATCCGGGTCGAGCCAGTCGCCGAACTGGAACACGGTGTCCCAGAGGTCCTGCGGCGACAGGTGGTCGCGGATCCGTCGGAGGTGCGCGGCCATCGAGTCGAACTGCTCCTCGAGCACCGCCGTGTCGCCGTACGCCTGGTAGAGCGTCCACGGCACCCAGACCCCGGCATCGGACCAGATCGCGGTCGCGTCGGGCTTGCCGAAGTCCTCGGCGGGGGAGTACTTCAGCACGTCCGGCACCACGAACGGGATGACCCCGTCGGCGTGCTGCTGCTCGAGCCACACGTCCCGCAGCCAGTCGCCGAGGAAGGTCCGCGTGTCGAACAGATAGGACGCCGTCGGCGCGAACGCCGCGATGTCCCCGGTCCAGCCGAGCCGTTCGTCGCGCTGCGGGCAGTCGGTCGGGACGCTGAGGAAGTTGCCCTGCATGCCCCGGACGACGTTGTCGTGGAAGGTGTTGAGCAGCTCGTGGCTCGACTCGAAGGTGCCGGTGCGGGCGAGGTTCGAGCCGACCTGCACGGCGGTCAACGCCGCGCGCAGTTCGTCGAGCGTGCCCGGCCAGCCGTCGACCTGGGCGTACCGGAAGCCGTGGAACGTGAAGCGCGGCTCGAAGCGGTCGGGCTGCTCGGGACCGCTCCCGCTCAGGGTGAAGTGGTCGGTCGCCTTGGCGGTGCGCAGCGGACGGGTGCCGAGCTCGTCGTGCTCGAGCACCTCGGCGTGCTCGAGGGTCAGGACCGTCCCGGCCGGCCCGGAGGCGACGACCCGGACCCACCCGACCAGGTTCACGCCGAAGTCGATCAGCGTCGCCCCGGAAGGGCTCGTCCAGACCTCGACCGGTGCGATCTCGGCGAGGGGGCGGACGGGCGGGACGGTGTCGGCCACCAGTTCCCGTTCGCCGGTGTCGATCGTGCGCACGCCGGTGGTCCGTCCCTCGTGCCCGTCGACGCTCGGCACCGTGACCTCGCCCGGGGTGAGGAAGGAGCCATCACGCAGGCGCGCGTCGATGTCCTCGCCGTCGTAGAGCTGGTCGGCGGTGATCGCACTCGACAGCGCCTCCCAGTCGGTGTCGGTCGCGACGAGCTGCTCGTGGCCGTCCGCGAACCGGATGCGGAGCTCGGCGAAGCCCGCTGGCTCGTCGGCGTACCAGCCGCCGCCCCCGCCCCAGGCGAGGCGACCCGCTGCCCAGCCCTTGCCGAGCACGAGCGCGAGCACGGCTGCGTCCCCCGGGGTCGTCCCGGCGAGGTGTCCGGTGACGTCGTGCGAGACGACGCGGATGCGCCACTCGTAGCTCGTCCACCCCGGCTCGAGCAGGTGGTCGGAGACGCGTTGCCCGCCGAGCCAGGCCTCGACGACGCCGAGCGCGCTGACGTCGAGGGTGGCGCTCGTGACGGCCCCGTGGTCGGCGTCGAGAGAGAACTCCCGTCGCAGGATCGGTGCGCTCCCGAGGTCGGTGTCGGCCGCGATGAACGGTGCGGTCCAGGTGGTCATGTGACTCGTGCCTTTCAGCCCTTGACGGCGCCGCTGGTCATGCCGGCGACGATCTGGCGGTTGAAGAAGATGTAGAGGATGAGCGGGGGGATCGTGATGAGCAGCACGTCGGTGAACAGCAGGTTCAGCTGGCTGACCGACTGGCTCTGGAACGCGTAGAGCGTCTGCTGCACCGTCGCGTTCTCCGATCCCGGCAGGAAGTACAGGGGGTTCGCGAAGTCGTTGAAGACCGCGACCGACTGCACGAGCACGACCGTGATGATGACCGGCTTGAGCAGTGGCAGGACGACCCCGAAGAACAGTCGGACCGGGCCGGCCCCGTCGAGGACGGCGGCCTCGTCGAGCTCCTTCGGGATGGTCGCGACGAACGCCCGGAACAGCAGGATGCAGAACGACAGGCCGAAGGTCGCCTCGATGAGGATCATCCCGCCCATCGTCTTGAACAGGTTCAGCCCCTGCAGCACCCAGATCGTCGGGACGATCGCGGGCGGGACGATGAGCCCGGCGAGGACGAAGAAGTTGATCACGCCGTTCCACCGGCCGGGTCGCCGCTGCAGCACGTAGCCGACCATGGCGGAGAAGACCACCATGATGACCACGCTCCCGACGGTGAGCACGGCACTGTTGAGGAACGCCCGGACGATGCCGCTCTCACCGGAGTTGAACACCGCTTCGAGGTTCTGCCACAGCTGCCACTGGGTCGGCAGGGTGAAGCCGAGCTGGTTCGCGTCGGCCGGGGACTTCGCTGCCTGCAGGAGGACGAAGACGAACGGCACGAGGAAGACGACGAAGCTCACCACGATGGCGACGATGCCGATGATCCACTTACGGGTCGTCTGCCGCCGTCGGCGGTGCGGTGCGGCCGGGACGGTGCCGGCGCTGCGCCGGGGACTCGTGATGACGCTCACAGGTCTGCCTCTTTCCGGTTGAGGAGCCACGAGACCGGCACCATGATCGCGGTGACGACGACGAACAGGACGACGTTCCCGGCGGTGGACAGTCCGTAGAACCCGGCCTGGTACTGCTTGTAGATCACGCTCGCGATGACGTCGCTCGTGAACCCCGGTCCACCGCCGGTCATCGCCCAGATGAGGTCGAAGGACCGCAGGCCGCCGATGAGCGACAGGATGATGACGGTGCCCATCGCCGGTCGCGACAGCGGCAGGGTGATGTTCCGGAAGATCGACCACGAGCTCGCGCCGTCGACCCTGGCCGCCTCGAAGTACTCCTGCGGGATCGCCACGATGCCCGCGATGAAGATGAGGGTCGCGATGCCGACGCCCTTCCACACGTCCACCGCGGCGACGCTCCACAGGGCGAGGTTCGGGTCGGTCAGCCACCCCGGGGTGGGGAGGCCGACCGAGCCGAGCAGGCCGTTCACGATGCCGTGGAAGGGGTCGAGCAGGGCCTTGAACGTGATGCCGATGCCGATCGTCGACACCAGCACGGGGAAGAACACCACCGCTCGCAGGTAGCCGCGCCCGAGCACGGGGCTCGTGAGGAGCAGGGCGAGGGCGAGTCCGAGGACCACCTTCGCCGCGCTCGTCACGAACCCGTACTCGAACGTGTGCACGAACCCGCTGAGCAGCTGCGGGTCCTGGAAGAACCGGACGAAGTTGTCGAAGCCGATGAAGGTCTGGTCGAACAGCGTCCAGCGGGTGAGCGAGAAGTAGAACCCCGCGAAGGTCGGGACCGCGAAGAACACGACGTACAGCGCGATCGCCGGGATGAAGAACCACGCCGGGTAGAACGAGCGCATGCGCTTCCGGGCGGGTCCGGCACCGCCGGTGCCGGACCGGGTCGTCTTCGACGGCTCGAGCGCCGTCGTGAGCGTCGCGGTCACGCCGTCACCAGCCCTTCAGACCGAGCTGCTGCGCCTGCTGCACGACGTCCTGGTCGTACTGCTTCGCGCCCGTCGCGGCGGAGGAGATCCCGGAGCCGACCTGCACGCAGATCTTCTCGAGGTTCGGGCCCTTGATCGGCGACAGGAACTCGAGCGCCGGCGATGCCTTGCCGTCGTCGAGGTACTTCTTGACGTCGTTCAGCATCGGCGGGACGGAGTCGGGCAGCTTGCAGGTGCTGATCACGTACGGGCCACCGGGGGTCCCGGTGTCGTTCTGCACCTTGCAGCCGTCGGACGAGTTGGCGAACGCGATGAACTTCTTCGCCGCCGAGAGCTTGTCGCCCGTGGTCGTCTTCGGGATGTAGAGACCGTTCGGCTCCCAGATGGTCAAGCTCGTGTCGTCGGCGTTCTCGGCCGGCAGCGCGAAGGCTCCGATGTCGTTGACCGCGTCCGGGCTGTCCTGCTGCAGGGTCGAGATCGCGTTGGTCAGCATCGGGTACTGCGCCCCGGTGCCGTCGGCGAGCATCTTCAGGCCGTTCGCCTGCGTCGCGGAGGCGTAGTCCTTGTTGACGAGGCCCTTGTCCTTGACCTCGGCGAGGTGCGTGAAGCCGGCGAGTGCCGGGTCCTTCGCGTAGGACTCCTTGTGCTTCGTGTACTGGGTCGCCCAGTCGCTCTGCTGCGAGGTGATGTTCGCGAAGTCGCCGAGCACGAAGAGCTGGCTCGTCCAGGTGTCGCCGTAGGTCTGGATGATCGGGGCGACCTTGCCGGCGTCCTTGATCTTCTCGCTGTTGCTGATGAACTCGGCCCACGTCGTCGGGACGCTCAGCCCGAGGTCCTTGTAGACCTTCTTGTTGTACATCACGCCGCCGCCGAAGCTCGTCCCGAACGGGGCGCCGTACATGCCCTTGTCGGTGCTGACGACCTTGACGAACTGCTTGTCGACGTCCTTCGCCCAGCTCTCCTTCGAGAGGTCGACGAGGGTGTTGTCCGGGTTGAGCGCCTGCATGAGCGACCCGGAGTTGTAGTTGAAGACGTCGTCCATCTCGCCGGTCGAGAGCCGGGTCTTGATGAGGTTGTCGCCGTCGGTGCCCTGGGGCTTGGTGTCGACCTTGACGGTGATGTCCGGGTTCGCCTTCTCGAAGGCGGCGACGAGTGCCTTCGTGGTGACGGCTGTGGCGGTCGAGTTGTCCACCAGGTAGCTGATGGTGACCTTGCCGCCGCTGCCGCCGGTGTCGGCGGAGCCGCCGGACGAACACGCGGCCAGGCCGCCGATGAGGACCGTCGCGCCGCCGATGGCGATCAAACGCGTGGTCAGGGAACGAGCTGACATTCCTTACCTCCTCGTAAGGCCGGGGCATGGGGTGCCCCGGTGAAACGGACCCGGATCCCGCTCCGCTGCGGGGTCTGGTGCTGCTGTTTAGAACGTTTCAATCGGAATGGAACCACGTGATTTGAAGCGTGTCAATCACCGATTCGGATTCGTTACGGAAGTGCGCGGTCGCGCAGGTCCGGACGGGAGGCGCGGCGCGGCCCCGCCACGCGCGCGTGCGGTCGCGCTCCGCCTACGCTTCGGTCCGGCGCGGGTCGCTCGGCGGGGTCCGTCGCGCCGCAGCCGCCGACCGGGCTCGCCCGATGGTGCTCTCCCGCGCCACGAGCTCGCTCCCGAGCACCACCGTCCGGTGCACGTGCTCCGCGGGGTCGTCGGTCAGCTCGGCGAGGAGCAGCGCCACCCCCGCCTCGCCCATCTCCACCCCGTGCATCGTCACGGACGTCAACGGCACCGCCCCGCCCCATGCCACGGAGTTGTGGTCGCAGCCGGACACCGGGATGTCCTCCGGAACACGGATCCCGGCGGCCCGGAGTTCGGTCACGACGGCCATCGCCAGAAGGTCGGTCACGCCGAGGATCCCGTCCGGTCGCTCGGCCGCGGGCATGCGCGCGATCCGGGATCCGGCGTCGGTGCCACCGGGCGGGTCGATGTCCCCGGCGTCGACGTCGACGAGCTCCACCCCCGGGTGTTCCGCGATCGCCCTGAGCAGTCCGACCCGGCGGCGGGCCACGGGCTGCAGGTCGGGTCGGGCGCTGACGAAGCCGATGCGCCGGCACCCCTGCTCGATGAGGTGCGTCGCAGCGACGTAGCCGGCCTGCTCGTTGTCCACGATGACCGAGCACGCGGCGAGGTCGGCCGGCTCGTAGTTGACGTAGACCACGGGGAGCCCGTGCTGCCGTGCTGCATCGACCTGGTCCCGCGAGGCCGTCATCGACGCCAGCAGGATGCCCGACACGCGCGTGCTCTCGAGGAACGCGAGGTGTTCGGCCTGTGCCCCCTCGTCGTTCTCGCTGTTCGCGATGAGGAGCGTGTGCCCCCGCGCCCGCGACGCCTGTTGTGCGCCGCTGACCATGTCGACGAAGAGCGAGTTCATGAGCGACGCCACCACCAGGCCGATCGACCGCGACGACCCGGACGCCAGCGCCCGCGCATTGCGGTTCGGCGTGTACCCGAGGTGGGCGATCGCCTCACGGACCCGCTCGGCCGTCGGCTCGGCCACACGCTCGGGGTGGTTGAGCACGTTCGAGACCGTCGCGAGCGAGACACCGGCCCGGGCGGCGACGTGGTGCACGCTCGGCGGACCGTCGCGCCGCGGGACATGCACCATGCTCACGATCGTAGGCGGCGATCGTGCGATCCCGACCCACCGTCGGACTGGAGGCGCGGTGCGGGCTCGACCCGTGCCTCCAGTCCGACTCGGCGCAGCACGCGCGAGTCTCGCGATCAGCCCGATCTCGGGCGCCGCATCGCGAGAACTGTCGCTCAGGCCGAGTCTCGGCCGAGCACCGTGGACTGGCGCACGACGAGCTCTGGCGTGAACTCGACGTGGAGCGTCTCGGTTCCCTGCCCTTCCTCGACCTGGGCCATCAGCAGCTCGATCGCCCGCCGCCCGAGGTCCTGCGCCGGCTGCCGCACCGAGGTCAGCGGGACGACGGCGGCCTCGGCGAACGCGATGTCGTCGTAGCCGACGATCGCGATCTCCTCCGGGACGCGCACCGACCCGCGCATGATGAACGCCTGCTCCAGACCGACCGCGATCAGGTCGTTGGCGGCGAACACCGCGTCCGGTCGCTCGGCTGCGGGACGGCCCTGGATGGCCTCGCCGACGCGGCGGCCCTCGAGGACGGACAGCGAACCGGTCGGGATCACCTCGAGCGACACACCGGCCGACGACGCGGCGGCGATCGCCCCGGCGTGACGGTCGGCGACCTGCCGGATGCCGAAGGGGCCCCCGACGAAGGCGATGCGTCGGCGACCGATCTCCGCGAGGTGGGCGACGGCGATCCGGCCACCGGCGACGTCGTCCACCGACACGGACGCGAAGTGCTCGTCGTCGGCGCGACGGTCGACGAGCACGACGGCGGTGCCCTGGTCGCGCAGGCGCTCGAGGCGGGAGAGGTCGTCGCCGGCGGGGGAGATGAGGAGCCCGGCGACACGGCGCTCCTCGAAGAGGCCGACGTAGGTGTGCTCGCGGTCCACCGATTCGTCCGAGTTGCCGACGAGGACGGCGAGGCCCTTCTGCATCGCTGCGTCCTCGGCTCCGCGGGCGACGTCGGTGAAGAACGGGTTGCCCCCGTCGAGGACGATGAGCCCGACGGTCGAGCTCCGGCCGGCTCGGAGTTGCCGCGCCGAGTCGTTCCGGACGAACCCGAGCGAGACGATGGCGGACTGCACCCGTTCGACCGTGGCGGGTGCGACCTTGTCCGGTCGGTTCAGCACGTTCGAGACCGTGCCGAGGGACACGCCGGCGAGCGCTGCGACGTCCCGAACGCTCACTGCCATGGGGTCATCCTGACAGCGGCTCGCAGGTTTCGGTGGAGCGACTTGCCCTCGTGCTCGGTGACGGGTACCTTCCTCGGTGCAGCGTTGAAACGATTCACCGACGAACACGCGAACGGAGGACCAATGGCGGTCCGCATCGGAGCCCGCAACACCACGGGCTGGAAGGCGACGATCTCCGTCGCCATGTCGAACTACATCGAGTCCGGGTCGATCATCGCGATCGCCACCAGTCTCAGTCTCTGGCAGGCGCAGTTCCACATCGGGGACCTGCAGGTCGGGCTCCTCGCGAGCCTGTCCGCGAACGCGTTCGGCGCTGCCGCCGGTGCGATCATCGGCGGACCCCTGTGCGACCGGTACGGCCGGAAGTTCATCTACACGTACGACCTGCTGCTCTACATGCTCGGCATCCTGCTCGCGGTGTTCGCCGGCAGCTACGGCATGCTGCTCGTCGGCTTCATCCTCACCGGCATCGCCGTCGGCGCCGGGGTCCCGGCCAGCTGGACCTACATCGCCGAGCAGGCGCCGGCTGACAAGCGTGCGGCGCACGTCGGCACCGCCCAGCTCGCGTGGTCGATCGGACCGATGGTCGGGTTCGCCCTGGCGATCGCCGCGGCACCGCTCGGCCTGCTCGGCAGCCGACTCATCTTCGCGCACCTGTTCGTCGTCGCCGCCGTCGTCTGGTGGCTCCGACGCGGCCTGCCGGAGTCCGCGATCTGGAAGGACGAGCGTGCGGCGACCGGCACCGCGAACTTCTTCCACGGGTTCACGCAGCTGTTCAGCCGCCGCAAGAACCTCACCGCGATGCTGTTCCTGTTCGGTGTCTACGCGCTCTGGAACACCGTCGCCGGTCAGGCCGGCATCTTCCAGCCGCGCGTCTACTCCGCCACCGGGGTCACCAGCGTGCCCGAGCAGTACGGCCTGCAGATCCTGGTGTGGGGGTGCACCGTCGCCGCGACCTACTTCGGCTTCATGCGCTTCGCGGACCGGATGAGCCGCCGGGTGCTGTTCGCGATCGGTGCCGCGCTCGCCATCGTCGCCTGGGCCGTGCTCATCTACGCGCCGGCGAACCTCGGCACGCTGCTGTTCTTCGCGATCGCGTGGGGCATCTCGTCCGGCATCGGGGCGCAGGCCTTCTACGGGCTGTGGACAAGCGAGTTGTTCGCGACCCGGTACCGGGCGAGTGCGCAGGGCGTGCTCTTCCTCGCGGCACGGGTCATGGTCGGCCTGCTGAGCATCTGGTTCCCGCTGCTCCTGTCCGACATCGGCCTGCGGGCACTCGGTGGCCTGATCCTCGGGCTGCTCGCGCTGTCGTTCCTCGTCGGCACCATCTGGGCCCCGCGCACGCAGGGCCGGACCCTCGAGGAGATCGAGGCCGAGCGCTACGGCACCGTCACCAGCACCACCGGCACGGTCCGGACCGCCGAGGAGCACGCGGAACGTCAGCGCGCACGGGGCCTCCGGTGACCGGGAGCGACCGCGCGACCCGCGTGTGCTTCCGGCTGCAAGTGGCAGCGGAGCACATGGACGCCTACCGCGAACGGCACGCCGCGGTCTGGCCAGCGATGCTCAGGGCGATCGCGGCCGCTGGGCGCCGGAACTACTCCCTGTTCCTCGACGACGACGGCCTGCTCATCGGCTACTACGAGACGGACTCGGTGGCGGATGCCGATGCGTTCCTCGCCGCCTCCGAGGTCGCGGCTGCGTGGGAGGAGCACATGCGGGACCTGTTCGACGGTGCCACTGGTCGGGCCGACCAGACGGCACGCGTGCTGCCGGAGGTGTTCAACCTCGAGGAGCAGCTCGCCGCTGCGGACGACTGATGCCCACGGCTCTGGCGTACCGATCGTACGGGTTGTCCGCGCGATGCTCGAGTGGCAGCGACGGAGTTCCCGCATCGTCCTCCCGACCCTGATCGGCATGGGTCTCAGCGTCCTCGGGACGGCCGGATCGGCCGCTCGAACGTTCGGCGAGTGAGGAGCGGCTTACGTGTGGTTCATGGTCGCGATCATCGTCTTCGTCACGGTCGTGTCCGTGTTCCAGTCCCGGCGGCTCGACCGGGTGCTGGCCGAGGCCGAGCGGCTCGCGACGGTCAGCTGACGATCGAGTCAGACGCCCACCTGGTCAGGCGAACGAGTGGCTGGTCGTGACGGTCGCGAAGCTCCCGTCCAACGCCGCCATGAACGCAGCGTGCACACTCGCACCCGGAACGGTCGTGTCGCCCCACCGCAGGTCCGGCGCCGCGCAGGCGTCCGCGACGACCGTGCACGTGTACCCGAGCTCGTGTGCGGCCCGCGTGGTCGAGTCGACGCACATGCTGCTCATCATCCCGACGATCACCAGCTCGGTGACCCCGGCATCGTCGAGCACGTCCTGCAGCCCGGTGTCGATGAAGCTGTTCGGGTGGTGCTTCTCGAGCACGGTCTCGCCGGCGACGGGAGCGACGAGCGGGTGGAACTCGAGGCCGGGCGTCCCGGGCCGGAAGAACGATGCGTCCGGGTCCGTGCTGACGTGGAAGACGTGCACGACGAGCTCGCCGGACGCTCGGAACCCATCGAGGACCGCCCGAGCTGCGACCGCGGCGGCGTCGGGTTCGACGAGCGGGAACGCTCCACCGGGGAAGTAGTCGAGCTGGATGTCGACGAGGACGAGCGCGCGGGTCATGTCCCGAGTATGCCGTGCACGGACGCAGCCGACGCCCACGCCCCGCTCAGCCCATCGATCACCCCCGCCGCTACCGTGGCCGCATGCAGCCGCCAGCAGCCGGGACCCTCCGCGTCCTCCACCTCTCCGACACCCACCTCACGGGCGACGGCGCCCTCCACCAGGGTTCCGTCGACACCACCGCAGCGCTCGAGAGCGTCCTCGACCGCTTTGACGGCGTCCCCGGCATCGGCCTCGTCGTGCTCTCCGGCGACGTCTCCGAGGACGGTTCCCGCGAGTCCTACGCCGCGGTGCTCGAACGCGTCGGCGGCTGGGCGGGACGGCACGGGGCGGCGCTCGTCGCGGTCCCCGGAAACCACGACCTCCGCGAGGGCTTCCGCCAGGTCCTCGCCAACGGCCACGTCCTCGGCGAGGGCGGTCGCCCGCTGGCGCACACGATGGAGTACCACCCGCCGACGGTTCCGGTCTGGGGCCAGTCACTGGTCGCCGGCCGCCGGATCGTGACGATCGACACGAGCGTCCCCGGAGCCGGGTACGGCGAGATCGCCGAGGCGTCGCTCGAGCGCCTCCGCACCGCGCTCGCCGAGGACCACGCCCCGCACGGCACCGTGCTGGTCCTGCACCACCCGCCGCTGCCGGCGCCGACCGCACTGCACGACGCGCTCAAGCTGCGGAACCCGGGCGACCTCGCCGACGTGATCCGCGGGTCGGACGTGCGGGTCGTGCTCGCCGGGCACTACCACCACTACTTCGCCGGATCGCTCGCAGGCGTGGCGGTGCTCGTCGCACCGGGCGTCGCGAACGACACCGACGTGGCCGGCCCGTACGACGAGGAAGCGGCGTACGTCGACTCCGGCGCGCTCGTCGTCGACCTCGCCGAGGACGGCTCGGTCTGGTCGACGCCGGTCCGCGTCCCGCGTCCGGACGCGGACCCGCTCGCGTTCGTGTTCGACGCCGCGACCGTCGGCCGGATCATCGAGGCGTCCACCGGCTCCTGACGCACCCACCAGGCGGACGGGAGGCGCGGTGCCGCGCCTCCCGTCCGCAGGTGGCGGGGCTGGACCTCCGCGCCTCCCGTCCGCCGCTCCACCCGCCAGTACCCCGCACGCTCGGGTTGCAGTCGGGAACTCCGAGTAGGCCGGGTGCCACACCGGAGCGAAGGAGCCCCCCATGCGGATCGGCAGTGCAGTCCAGTACGACCGGTACGGCGACTTCGACGTCGTCGAACTCGTCCCCCAGGAACGCCCGGAGGCCGGACCCGGCGAGATCGTCGTCGAGATCGTCGCCGCGGGGCTCAACCACATCGAGCGCTTCCTCCGCGAGGGGAAGCTCCGCGACCACATCGAGCTCGAGTTCCCGGCACGTCAGGGCGTCGACTTCGCCGGGATCGTCCGGGCACGGGGCGACGGTGTGAAGGACCTCCGCATCGGCGACGAGGTGATGGGCCACGCCCCGACCGGCGGATCGCACGCGACCTGGCTGGTGGTCCCGCGCGGCGCCGTCATCAAGAAGCCCGAGCACGTCGGGTGGGAGGTCGCCGGCGGGCTCTACCTCGCGGGCTGCACGGCCGTGTCGGTCGTCCGCGGCCTGAAGCTCGGGCCGGAGGACACCGTGGTGATCACCGCGGCGGCGGGCGGCGTCGGGCACATCGAGTGCCAGCTCGCCCACGACGCCGGCGCGACGGTGATCGCGCTCGGGAGCCCCCGGAACCACGACTACCTCCGCCAGATCGGCACGCTCCCGGTGGCGTACGGCGACGGCGAGGAGGACCGCATCCGTGCGATCGCGGACGGCCGACCGATCACCGCGTTCATCGACAACCACGGTGAGAGCAACGCGGAGCTGCTCGCCGAACGGCTGGGCGTCCCCGCCGGACGCTTCGTCTCGTCGGAGGACCGTCGGGACATCGAGATCCGGTTCCTCCGTGCTCCGGCGGAGGACGAGGAGACCCGCGAGCTCCTGACGCTCCTCGCGAAGGCCGTGCAGGACCGCCGCGTGCAGGTGCTCATCTCGGGCTTCTACCCGTTCGAGTACATCGTCGAGGCGTACGAGGACCTCGCCGAGATGAAGTCCCGCGGCAAGGTCGTCATCGGCATGCAGACCGTCGAGAAGGGTGCCCGGCTGGACTGGTACCGGTCCGAGAAGGCCCGTGACCTCCGCGACCGGTACGCCGAGGAGCGGGGGACCGACACCGAGACGATGGCGGGCGGGACGGCGAGCCCTGCGCCCTGACTCAGCTCAGGACGTCCTTCGTGGCGAACCGGCTGTACGCCAGCGCGCCGAACACCACGACGTAGCCGAGCTGCAGCACGGCGTTGGACCCGAACGAGTCGAACGCGATCGGGTCGCGGAGCAGGTCGCCGAACCCGAGCCACTGGTGCGAGAACAGGAACGGGTGCAACCAGTCGAGCTGCGGCAGTTGGTCGAGCACCTGGGAGGCCCCGGCGAGCACCACGGTGGCGGCCATGGCCCCGACCGGCACGCTCGTGAGCGTCGAGGCGAACAGGCCGATGGCGGACAGCCCGAGCATCGACAGCGTGACGTACAGGGCGAGGAGCAGTGCTCGCCCGGCGTACGACCAGCCGTCGACCTGCGTGCCGGAGAGCAGCGTCACCGGCCCGATCGGGAACAGCACGGCCCCGATCGCCGCGCCGACGAGCACGATGAGGAGTGTCGCCGCGAGGCAGAACGCCACCGCCCCGGCGAACTTCACGAGGATGAACCGGAGCCGGCCGGTCGGCGCGACGAGCAGGTAGCGGATTGTGCCGTGGCTCGCCTCACCCGCGACGGTGTCCCCGGCGACCACCCCGACCGTGAGCGGCAGGAACAGCGGGATCGACACCGTCAGCGCGGTGAACGCCACGAACAGCCCGTTGTTGGTGATGTCGCCGAGGAACGCCGGGCCGCCGCTGTCGTCCCCGGTGGTGAGGCGCACGGCGACGGCGATGAGGATCGGGACGAGGGCGAGCGCCCCGAGCATCGCCCAGGTGCGGCGGCGCCGGAAGACGAGCGCGAGTTCGGATCCGAGCAGCGCGAACGGGCGCTGCCGGCGCGGGAGCGCCTCAGGCTGCGACATCGAAGCCCTCCCCGGTGAGGGCGACGAAGAGGTCCTCGAGGGTGCCGCCGCCGACCGTGAGGCCACGGACCCGGACGTCCGCGCGGACGAGCTCGGCGGTGATCGTCTCCGCCAGCACCGCGGGCGGGAGGTCGGCGACGAGCGTGTCGGCGCCGCCGTCGTGCCGCGGCGTCAACCCGAGCCGGGTGAGGACGGAGCCGGCCTGGCCGAGGTCGGGCGTGCGGACCGTGACCGTGCGCGCCCCGGCGGAGCGGAGGTCGTCGAGGGTGCCCTGCGCCACGAGCTTCCCCGTGCGCATCACCGCGGCGTGCGTGCAGACCTGCTCGATCTCGGCCAGCAGGTGGCTCGACACGAACACGGTCGTGCCGTCGTCGGCGAGCGAGCGGATGAGGTTCCGGACCTCGCGCGTGCCCTGCGGGTCGAGGCCGTTGGTCGGTTCGTCGAGCACGAGGAGGTCTCGCGGGGCGAGCAGGGCGTTCGCGAGCCCGAGGCGCTGCTTCATGCCGAGCGAGTACGCGTGCGCCTTCTTGTCGGCGGCGTGGGTCAGGCCGACCCGGTCGAGGGCGCTCGCCACCCGGGCATTCCGGGTCGCCGGGTCGGAGGTGGGGTCGGCGGCGTCGAACCGGAACAGGTTCGCGCGCCCGGACAGGTACGGGTAGAACGCCGGCCCTTCGACGAGCGCGCCGACCCGCGGCAGGACGTCGTGCAACGCGGCGGGCATCGGGCGACCGAGCAGCTCGATCGTGCCGCCCGTCGCGCTCGAGAGCCCGAGGAGCATCCGGATCGTCGTCGTCTTGCCGGAGCCGTTCGGCCCGAGGAACCCGAAGACGGCGCCGCGGGGCACGGCGAGGTCGATGCCGTCCACCGCCCGCTGCTTGCGGAAGACCTTGGCGAGACCCGTCGTGCGGATCGCGAGGTCGGCGGTGGGGGACGGAGCGGCCGTGCTCACTTCGCGGCGGCGACCAGCGCGGACACGGGCACGGCGCCCGCGAGCACCCGCCCGTCGTCCGTCAGGTAGACCGACACGAGCGTGGTCTGCACCGCGCGGCCGCCGGCGACGGAGGTCGTCAGCTGGTCGAGCAGCCCGGACGCGTCCTCGCCGAGGGACGACCGGTCGACCGAGCCCTTCGGCAGCTCGGCGATGGTGCTCCAGCCCTTCCCGGTGAACGTCGCGCCGTCCGCGGATCCGTGGGCTCGGCGCTGGGCAGCGTCGCCCTTCGCGTGCGACGTCGCGTCGGAGAGGTCCTTCGTCTCGACCTTCGCGTTCGCGGGCGGGGTGAAGTCGAAGAGTCGGGCCGCCGTGGCGCCGTACTGCAGGTTCGTGAAGCCGACCTGGACAGCGGGGTCGGAGTGGCCCTTCGCCGTGACGGTGGCACGGAGCGGCAGACCGGTCTGCTGGTCGACCGCGAGCCGGACCGAACCGACGAGCGTGCCCGACGACTTCGGCGTGAGCGTGATCTGCCAGGCGTCGTGCCCGGCCACGCGCACACTCGTCGGCTTCGAGATCTTCGTGGTCGGGGTGATCGACTGCACCGCCTGCTCCGCGACCTGGGCGGGGGTGGTCGTACCGTCGTACCGGGAACCGGCGTCGGCGGGCAGGGTGACGTGCGTGGCCGTCCGCTCCTTCGAGTCCCAGGTCCAGACGTCGGAGCCGTTGCGGACGACGTCCTGTTCGGCGAGCTGCTGCGTCAGCTGGACGCGCTGCTTGTCGGCGCCGTCGACGTACAGGCGGGCGGTGTGCGACGAGGTGAGGAGGTCGAGGGCGTCCGAGGCGTCGCCTTCGAGCGAGGACCCGCCGGACCCGGTGGGCAGCTCCGGCAGGCCGAGGTCACTGGTCTGCACGAGCTTCCCGGAGTACTTCGCGTCCGAGGAGCTCGCGATGCTCGCGATGACGTCCGCGGCGGTGGGGTGCGTGCCCGCGATCGGGTCGCTCGACGCGTTCGCGATCATCGGCGCGGCGACGGCGCCGGCGACGACGACCGGAGCGATGACGGCTGGCAGCCAGGCGGACTTCTTCATCGGTTTCCCCTCGGTGGAGCGTTCGGAGTCGGGGGTACCGTACGTCCGGCCGCCGACAGCTGCCTGGATGTTCCGGCGCTACGATCGCCCCATGTCCGACGAGATCCGCGTGCCCGATGGTGCCCGGACCCGCTTCCCGCTCGACACCGTGTACCAGGCGGCGCGGATGTACTACCTCGAGGACGCCACGCAGGGCGAGATCGCCGCACGCCTCGGGGTGTCGAGGCCGACCGTCAGCCGGCTCGTCGCCGAGGCCCGGAAGGCCGGACTCGTCCGCATCGAGGTCGTCGACCCGTTCCAGGACGAGACCGTCGCGCTCGCCGAACGACTCCAGGTGGTGCTGGGTCTGCACGCCGTGCACCTCGCCGCGGTGACGCACGCCGCCACGCTCGGCAGCGACCTCGCCGCCCCGCTCGCCGCCGCCGTGGGCGCGATGGGGCTCGTGCCGGGCGACGCCGTCCTGGTGTCCTCCGGGAGCACCGTGTACGACATCGCGCACACCGGCCTCCCGTCGATGCAGGGCGTCCAGCTCGTCCCGACCGTGGGCGGCCAGGCGGACCCGAACCGGTGGTTCCAGACGAACGAGATCACCCGGGCGGCCGCCGAGCGGTCCGGGGCGATCCCGGCCTTCCTGTTCGCGCCGGCGCTGCCCGGTCGGACGCTCCGGACCTCGCTCGACGAGGACCCGGCGTTCCAGCACGTCGTCGGGCTGTGGGACCGCGCGAAGGGTGCGGTGCTGGGCATCGGGGCACCCGTCGTCACCCGGCACGAACTCGCCCGCGGCCTGCCGGTGGAGGACGAGGCGTTCGACCGGGCGGCCGGCGACGTCTGCCTGAACTTCTTCGCCGCGGACGGCTCGGCCATCGAGTTCCCCGGGAGCGACCGGATGGTGCGGACCTCGCGCGAGGTCCTCGCGGCCGTCCCGCACGCCGTCGGTGTCGCGGTCGGCGCGGCGAAGGTGCCGAGCATCCTCGGCGCGGTCCGGGCACGGCTCGTCAACGAGCTGGTGACGGACGCGGCGACCGCACGCGCGCTCCTCGACGCACTCGCCTGACGGACGGGAGGCGCGGGGCGGCGCCGACCCGCGCCTCCCGTCCGACGCCAGCCCCGTCTACTGCGTGCGCCGCACGTCCCAGAGGTGGTGCACCGGGTCGTGCGCGTAGTAGGTCGCGAGCGTCGCGACGGTGAACGCGCTGCCGTCCGACCGCAGCCCGGTCCGCTCGAGCTGGTCGTCCCGGACCTCGTCGAACGCGCGTGCCGCCCGGTGCGCGGCCTCGCCGAGCTCGCGGAGGACGACCACGGGGTCCTGCTCGTCGTACCGGTCGGCCACCGCGGTGGCGTCCTGGTCCCAGTTCGGGAAGGTCGGGGCGTCCTCGGCGAGCATGAGGGCCAGCCGTTCGGCCATCTTCCGGTGCACGTCGCGGACGTGCGCGGCGTACTCGAGCGGGGACCAGGTGTGGTCGTCGGGACGCTGCCGGAGGTCGTCGCGGTCGAGCACCTCGGGCCACGCCCACGTGTTCGCGTCGATGATGCCGGGCACGTCGCGGATCGTCACGGTGCTGCCGTCGTAGCCGCACTCCGGGCACGCGGACTCGATGACCCAGGTCCAGCTCTTCGTCTCGGGTTCGATCGCCATGCTCGGATGCTACGGGTCGGCGGTGCTCCGTAGGGTGGCACCATGCGACTGCTGCTCATCCGCCACGGCCAGACCCCTGCGAACGTGGACGGCGTGCTCGACGCCGTCGTGCCCGGACCGGGGCTCACCGAGCTCGGGCAGCGGCAGGCCGATGCGCTGCCGGCGGCCCTCGCGGACCGCGGGATCGAGCGCATCTTCACGTCGACCATGGTCCGGACGCAGATCACCGCGGCTCCGCTCGCCGCCGCGCTCGGCCTCGAGCCGGTGGTGCTGCCGGGTCTCCGCGAGATCGAGGCCGGCGACACCCAGGGCAAGCGCGACAAGGTGTCGGTGCAGCTGTACATCTCGACCGTGCACGGCTGGTCCGGCGGCGACCGGAGCACGCGGATGCCCGGGGCCGAGAGCGGGCACGAGTTCTTCGCGCGCTACGACGACGCGATCCGGCAGGTCGAGGCCTCCGGTGTCGCGGTCGCGGCCGTCGTCAGCCACGGTGCGGCGATCAGGACGTGGGCGAGTGCGGCCGCGCACAACACCCCGGACGAGTTCGGGACGAAGCGGCACCTGGAGAACACCGGGATCGTCGAGCTGGAGGGGTCGTCCGCCGAGGGCTGGCGGCTCGTGGACTGGGAGGGCGAGCCCGTCGGCGGCGAGGAGCTCGTCGACCGGACCGCGCAGGACCCCACGGGCGAGCGCTTCTAGCGCGGGCGGGCGCGCGCGGGCCCGGGCGCTTCGCCCGCTGTGGAATGAGGAAACGGGCGTACCTGGTCGGATTGAACGACCAGGTACGCCCGTTCTGACCGGGTACGCCCGGTGGGCCCGGTGGGCCCGGCGGACCTAGGCGGGCTGGGACGCGGTGTGCAGCGGGACGATCACGCCGTGCGCCTCGCGCAGGACGTCGAGCGTGCGCTGGACCTCGTCCGCGCGCTCCTCGGGCGTCCAGTCGAGCGTCTCGGCGAGCACGTCGGCCAGCTCGTCGAGCAGGTCGATCGTCACGCCGCCGACGAACGCGAGGTTCGTGCGACGCAGCACCACGTCCACCAGGTGCACGGCCTGCTCGTGGCGGGCGAAGTACGCGACCTCGGCCCGGGTGAGCGCCGGGTCGGACTCGAGCGGCTCGACCGGTCCGTCGACCAGGACGTCCACGACCTCGGCGGCACGGGTGCCGTAGCGCTCGAGGAGCCCCTCGACGATCGAGGCGTCGAGGCCGTCGCGGTGCGACTTGATCCACAGGGCGCGCTGCGCGTCGGTGGTCGGGAAGTCCTTGCCGCCGCCGATCGCCATGCCCGTCGTGTCGACCGTGCGGGTGATCCCCAGCTTCGTCGTGACGTCAGTGGAGAGGTGCGCGGCGAGGGCACGGAACGTCGTCCACTTGCCGCCGACGAGCGACAGCACCGTGGTCGAGGGCAGGCCGGCGATCGGGGTGTCCACGATCCGGTAGTCGCGGGAGACGAAGCCGGGGGCGGTGTCCTCGTGACGGGGGAGCGGACGGATGCCCGAGTAGCTGTAGACGATGTGGTCGCGGGTCAGGTCGATCTGCGGGAACACGTGCTTCACGAGGCCGAAGAAGTAGTCGATCTCCTCCTCGGTCGTGGTGACCGGCTTCGAGGGGTCGGCGTCGATGTCGGTCGTCCCGATGAGCACCCGGCCCTTGAGCGGGTAGATGAGGACGATGCGGCCGTCGTTGTTCTCGAAGAACAGCTCGCGGCCCTTCGTCGCCTCGAGGAGCTCGGGGTTGTCGACGACGATGTGGGAGCCCTTCGTGCCGCCCATGTACTTCGTCTCGCCACCGAACGCCTGGTTCGTGAGGTCCGTCCAGGGACCGGAGGCGTTGATGACGACGTCGGCCGTGAACACGAACTCGTCACCGGTCTCGCGGTCGCGCAGCAGCACGCCACCGTCGCGGGTCCCGGCGGCCTCGACGTAGTTGACCGCGCGGGCGGTCGCGTCGGAGCCCGAGCCCTTCGCGGCGGCCAGCCCGTCCTTGAGGACGTCGAGCGCGAGACGCTCGGGCTCGTGCACGGACGCGTCGTAGTAGGTGCCCGTGTACTTGAGGTCCTTGTTGAGCGCCGGCATGTCCTCGAGCGCGGCCTTCTTCGTGAGGAAGCGGTGCTTGGGGACCGAGCCGCCGTCGCGCGAGAAGGAGTCGTAGATCGTCATGCCGATCTTGATGAGCGCGGCGCCGCGCTCCTTCGTGGAGCGCTGCTTGTGCGTGAGCATCCGCAGCGGGGCGTTCATGATGCCCGAGAAGGTCGAGAAGATCGGCATCGTCGTCTGCAGCGGCTTGACGTAGTGCGGGGCGATGCGGATGAGGCCGTTGCGCTCCTGGACGCTCTCGCGCACGAGTCGGAACTCGCCGTTCTCCAGGTACCGGATGCCGCCGTGGATCATGTGGCTCGACGCGGCGGAGGCGCCCGAGGCGTAGTCGCCGCGCTCCACCAGGGCGACGTCGACCCCCTGCAGGGCGAGGTCGCGGAAGGTGGCGATGCCGTTGATGCCGCCACCGACCACGAGGACCTGTGCGTTCGGGCGCTGCGTGAGCGCGTTCACCGTGTTCCGGGGCTGCGTCTTCTTCGACATTGCTGCGTCGCTTCCTTCTTCGGTTCCGTAGTGGTTCGACACCGATCGTGCGCCGGTGTGAACGGGCGGGCAACTCGTGTGCACGAACGTGCAGCACACGTGTGCCCACTGAGCGATCGAAGGCCGGGAGGCGCGACAGGGGTTGCAGAGGCCGTGCACGTCCGTGCATGGTTGCGTTCGAGGAAACGGAGCACGATGAGCGACGCCGCCCAGCCGATGCGGACGCAGCAGGCGCTGCGCGCCGCACACCTGTACTACCTCCAGGACCTGACGATGGACGCGATCGCCGACGAGCTCGGCACCTCACGGTCGTCGGTCTCGCGCCTGCTCAAGTACGCCCGGGACACCGGTCTCGTGGACATCCAGATCCGGTCGCCCCTCGACCAGGCCGCCGCGCTCAGCCGGAGCATCCGCTCGCGCTTCGGCGTGCACGCGCACGTCGTACCCGTGCCGGACCACACCAGCGACGTCGACCGACTCGAACGCGTCGCGCTCTCCGCCGCCCGGATCCTCACCCAGTACGTCGAGTCGAACATGGTGATCGGCATCTCGTGGGGCTCGACCGTCAGCGCCGTGAGCCGGTACCTCGTGCCGAAGACCACGCACGGCTCGACCGTCGTGCAGATCAACGGCGCCGCGAACACCCGGACGACCGGCATCGTGTACGCGTCCGAGATCCTCCGTCGGTTCGGCGAGGCGTACGGCGCGTTCGTGCAGCAGTTCCCGGTGCCGGCGTTCTTCGACGACCCCGCCACGAAGGAGGCACTGTTCCGGGAGCGCTCGATCCGCCGCGTGCTCGACCTCCACGAGCGGATGGACCTCGTCGTGTTCGGGGTCGGCGCACCGCAGGCGCCGGTGCCGTCGCACGTGTACTCCGGCGGCTACCTCGACCCGTCCGACCGGGACGAGCTCGACCGGGCCGAGGTGGTCGGCGACGTCTCGACGGTCTTCTACCGCGCCGACGGCTCGTGGAAGGACATCGGCGTCAACGCCCGTGCCGGAGCGCCGGACCTCGACACGATCAAGCGCGCACCACGCCGGGTCTGCGTGGTCGCCGGGCGCTCGAAGGCCGCGTCGCTGCGGGGTGCCCTGGCCGCCGGACTGATCACGGACCTCATCCTCGACGAGAGCGTCGGACAGGCCATCCTGCAGCCCTGAACCAGGCGTTTGTCGGTGGGAGGACGTACGTTCTCTGCCATGGTGCTCAACAACGAGGTCAGCCGATCCGACACGCGGTACTTCCGGCGGCTCGTCGGCAGTGACGTCGACGAAGCGCTCGCCTTCTTCTCCGGCGACTACGACTTCCGCGCGCCCACCGTGCGGCGCACCCGTCCCCAGACGCACTGGGACTTCGCCGGCGTCGGCGACGAGCGGATGTCCCTGCGGTCGTCGCGCTTCCTGGTCGACCTGCGAAGCACCAGCCAGGTCGACGACGAGTTCCTCATCGCCTGGATGCGCAGCGGCACGAGCACGATCACGTTCGACGGCGAGGAGTACGCCCTCGAGCCCGGGGTGCCCGTCGTCCTGCCGTTCGCGGCGGCGTACGAGCTGCACCACCACGACATCGCGCTGAACCTCGTGCACCTCGACGCGGCGTTCGTGCGCTCGATCGCCGGCGACGACGACTTCGCGTTCGAAGCGATGCGCCGGCCCACCGCCGACGGGCTCCGGGTGTGGCAGTCCGTCGTCAAGGCGCACTCCGCGACCTGGCTCGACGTCGACCACGAACTGACGGCCGCGGCACAGCGCGACATCGCCGAGGCGTTCGCCACCGCGGCGATCGCGGCGTTCCCGGAGCGCAGCCGCTGGCGGTCCACGGTGACCGGCAGCGGACCGGAGCACGAGCGGCTCCGTCGTGCGCTCGAGTTCGTGCACGAGCACGCCCGCGAAGCGATCGGCACGCCGGAGATCGCGGCGGCCGCCGGACTGAGCCCCCGCGGGCTGCAGCAGTCGCTCCGGCGGCACCTCGACCAGACCCCGGGGGACCTCCTGCGGGGCGTCCGGCTCGACGGCGCGCGGACCGAGCTGCTCCGCGGTGACCGCGACGAGACCTCCGTGGCGGACATCGCCCGCGCCTGGGGGTTCGGGCACCTCGGCCGGTTCTCGGCGACCTACCGGACGCGCTTTGGTGAGCTCCCGAGCGAGTCGCTCCGCTCGCGCTGAGACCGCCCCGCCTGCCGTAGCGTTGCGGGATGGACACCGTCGTCACCGCCCTCCGCGCAGCCCTCGACGACCCGGACGGCACGGTCGTCCGGATCGAGCGGGCCGTGCTCGACGCCGCCCGGACGGACAAGTCCGGGTGGGTGGCGCCCGGCGGACCCGTCGCGGTCGTCGAAGCCCGGAGCGTGGCGCACGTGCAGGCAGCGCTCCGCACGTGCACGGCGCTCGGGGTGCCCGTCGTCCCCCGGGGTGCGGGGACCGGACTCGCGGGCGGTGCGAACGGCACCGAGGGGTCCGTCGTCCTGAGCGTGGCGCGGATGGACCGCATCGTCCGGATCGCCGTGGACGACGAGTACGCGGTCGTCGAACCGGGCGTGCTCAACGGCGACCTCAACGCCGCCGTCGCCGGACACGGCCTGCGGTTCGCACCTGATCCGGCGAGTGCGGCGATCGCCAGCGTCGGCGGCAACATCGCGACGAACGCCGGTGGCCTGCGCTGCGTGAAGTACGGGGTCACGCGTGAGGCGGTGCTCGGGCTCGACGTCGTGCTCGCGGACGGGCGCCTCGTCTCGACCGGGCACCGCACCGTGAAGGGCGTGACCGGGCTCGACATCACCGCACTGCTCGTCGGCTCCGAGGGCACCCTCGGGGTCATCGTCGGCGCGACCGTGCGGCTCGTGCCGATCCCGGCCGGTGAGCCCGCGACGCTCGGCGCGGTCTACCCGACTGTCGAGGCCGCGGCCAGGGCCGCCGCCGCCGTGGTCGCCGGGACGGACCGGCCGTCGACGGTCGAGCTCCTCGACGCCGCGGCCCTCGCCGGGATCGCGGCGTACCTCGGACCGCAGGTGATCGCGGAGACGGTGGGGAGCACGTCGGCGGGCGGGGTGTTCCTCCTCGTGGAGTACGACGGGCCGGGCGCGACGGAGGCTGCGCTGGGAGCCGTGCCGCGCCTCCAGGCCGACGGCGGCACCGTGCACCTGGCCGCGTCGGCGGCGGAACGGGACCGCCTGCTGACGATCCGTCGGTCGTTCCACCCGGCGATGGAGGCGCGTGGGCGCGTGCTCATCGAGGACGTCGCCGTGCCGCGGAGTCGGCTCGCCGAGATGTTCCAGGTGGTCGAGGAGATCGGTGCCCGGTACGGGGTCGCGATCCCGACCGTCGCGCACGCCGGCGACGGGAACCTGCACCCGAACTTCGTGTTCGAGGGCGACGAGGTGCCGCAGCACGTGTGGGACGCGGCGGACGCGATGTTCCGCGCTGCGATCGAGCTCGGCGGGACGCTGACGGGGGAGCACGGCGTCGGGGTGCTCAAGCGGCGGTGGATCGGCGACGAGCTCGGTGACGACGTGCTCGAGCTGCAGCGGGGCATCCGTCGGGTGTTCGACCCGGCGGGCATCCTCAACCCGGGCAAGGCCTTCTGACGCCTGCGCCGAATCTCGTGACACGGATCGGTTCTTCTTCGTTCTGATGTTCGGCTGTGATCTGCTCGAAACGAACGGGGCGCATCGTGGGCTCGAACCTGCACCGCCCACGAAGGAGTCCGTGATGCTGATCGGCGTCCCCACTGAGATCAAGAACAACGAGTTCCGCGTCGCCGCCACGCCCGCCGGCGTGGCCGAGCTGACGCAGCACGGCAACGAGGTGCTCGTGCAGGCCGGCGCCGGGGACGGGTCGTCGTTCCCGGACGCCGAGTACGCCGCGGCCGGCGCGACGATCGTGCCGTCGGCCGACGACGTGTGGTCGCGAGCAGAGCTCGTCCTCAAGGTGAAGGAGCCGGTGGCGTCCGAGTACGCGTCGATCCGACCCGGGCAGGTGCTGTTCACGTACCTGCACCTCGCCGCCGACCGGCCGCTGACCGATGCGCTCGTCGACTCGGGTGCGACCGCGATCGCCTACGAGACCGTCCAGCTGCCGGACCGGTCGCTGCCGCTGCTGTCGCCGATGTCCGAGATCGCCGGACGGCTCTCGGCGCAGGTCGGCGCCCACCACCTCATGCGGGCGAACGGCGGACGCGGACTGCTGCTCGGTGGCGTGCCCGGGACGCCGAAGGGGCGCGTCGTCGTGATCGGCGGCGGGGTCGCCGGGGAGCACGCCGCGACCATCGCGCTCGGGATGGGCGCGGAGGTCACCGTGTTCGACATCAGCCTGCCGCGGCTGCGGGCGCTCGACGCCCGGTTCGACGGGCGCGTCACGACGCTGCGGTCCTCGTCACACGCGATCGCGTCGGCGCTGCGGGGTGCTGATCTCGTGATCGGGTCGGTGCTCATCCCCGGGGCGTCCGCGCCGAAGCTCGTGACCGACGCCATGGTCGCGGACATGCAGCCCGGGTCGGTGCTCGTCGACATCGCGATCGACCAGGGCGGCTGCTTCGAGGGATCGCACCCGACCACGCACGACGACCCGACGTTCGCGGTCCACGACACGGTGTACTACTGCGTGGCGAACATGCCCGGGGCCGTGCCGCGCACCTCGACGATCTCGCTGACGAACGCCACGCTGCCGTACGCCGTGGCGATCGCGGACCAGGGGTGGGAGGCGGCGACGGCGGCGGACCCGGCCCTGGCGCTCGGGGTGAACGTGCACGCGGGGCAGGTCGTGAACGAGGCGGTCGCGGCGGCGCACGGCCTGGTGCCCGCGGGGCGGTAGCGGGCGCGGCGCTCCGCGCGGTTTCGCGAAAGCGACAGTCTGCCGCCGAACATTCGCGGCAGACTGTCGCTTTCGCGGGGTGGTCGGTGCGGCGGGCGCGAGGAGTGTCGCTTCGGCGGCCGGCGGCCGGCGGGCCGGCGGGCGGCTACGCTGGGCGCGCGGCGGCCGCGCGGCGCGCAGCGCCGCCGCCAGCGGCGGCACCGCGCCACCCGGCGCGCGCCCGCACCACGAGCGTCACGACGACCGCGGCAGCCGCGGCCACCACCGCCGCGACGGCGGTCGGCGTCGACACGAGCGGCCCGTCGAGCCGTGCGACCGCGACCCACGCCAGGCCCCACGCGAGGGACGTCGTCGGCGCGAGGCGCCCCCGGCCCCACACCGCGAGCAGGACCCCGACGAGCCCGGCGACCGCCGCGACGAGCACGCCCCACACGTCCTGCCCGAGCCCGAAGCCCCGGAAGCCCGCGGCCGTCAGCACCGCCGCCGTGTTCGCCGCCGTCGCGACGCACACCCACCCGAGGTAGAGGCCGAACGTGCCGTCGGTGACCACCGCCTCGACGACGCCGGACGGCCGGGAGCGCCGCAGCAGCACGAACGCCCACACCAGCACCGCCAGCAGGGCGAGGATGATCGGTTCGCTGAGCCACAGGAACCCGAACTGCACGGACAGGATCCACGCCGCGTTGAGCAGCAGGGACAGCACCGCCGGGACCGCGAGTCGCGTGTGCCGGTCGTCGTCCGCCGTGCGGAAGCACTGCCGGACCGCGTACGCGATGAGTCCGACGTAGACCACGCTCCAGATCGAGAACGCGGGCCCGTCGGGAGCGATCGCGGTCGCGGACGCGGACAGTGCTCCGCCCGCCGCGTCCTGGATCGGGGTGCCGCCCGCCGCGCCCGAGCCGACGAACGCACCGACCACCGCGACGACGGCTCCCACCGCGACCGCGATCCGCTTCCAGATCCTCTTCATGACAGCCCCTTTCGTCAGCATGCTGATGACCTGCACGGTAGGCGCGTGGTCGCGCCCGGTGCGCAGCGCGCGTCCAGCCGGACGGGGGACGGACCGTCTGGAGGCGCGGAGCGGGCCCGCCCCGCGCCTCCCGTCCCAGCACCCCGCGGTCTGCGTACGGTGGTCACGTGACCGTCGTGCTCAACACCGTCTACGTCGACCGGATCGCCCCCGTGGCGAGCCCGTCGCTCGACGACACCTTCCGGATGATCGGCGACCAGGGCGCCAGCGCGTGCATCGTGCTGCACCAGCCCGACGCCGAGGAGCTCGGCGACGTCGCGGTCGCCCTCGGCCTGCACGAGCTCGCGGTCGAGGACTCCGCCGAGGGGCACCAGCGCCCGAAGCTCGAGCGCTACGGGTCGACCCTCTTCGTCGTGCTCAAGCCCGCCCTGTACAACGACCGGCAGGAGGAAGTGGCGTTCGGCGAGGTGCACGCGTTCGTCGGCGAGGACTTCTTCCTCGCGGTGGTCAAGGAGGACCCCCGAGGCAGCCAGAACGTCCCGCGGGCACTGCAGCGGATGAGCGGGAAGCCGGGCCTGGTCACGGTGGGGCCGCAGGCGCAGCTCTGGGCGCTGATGGACGCGGTCGTGGACGGCTACGTGCCGGTGATGGACGGCCTCGAGGAGGACATCAACCAGATCGAGGACCAGCTCTTCGCGGGGGAGACCGGGGTCTCGCGGCGCATCTACGAGCTGTTCGGTGAGATCGTCGACTTCCAGCGCGCCGCCCGCCCGCTCGTCTACATGATCGAGAACCTGCACCGCGGTGCCGAGAAGTACCACCTCCCCGTGGAGATGCAGCGCCGGTTCCGCGACGTCCTCGACCACGCCATCCGGACCGTCGAGCGCCTCGACACCTTCCGGCAGCTGCTGCAGAACGCCCTGACGGTCGACTCGACGCTCGCGGCGCAGAAGCAGAACGACGACACGAAGAAGATCTCGGGCTGGGCGGCGATCCTGTTCGCGCCGACCCTCGTCGCGGCGATCTACGGCATGAACTTCACGCACATGCCGGAGCTGCAGTGGCCGCTGGGGTACCCGCTGGCGATCGTGGCGATGGTCGTGTTCGCCGCGGTGCTCTACGTGGTGTTCAAGGTGAAACGCTGGTTCTGAGCCAGACTGGGGTCGTGCCCGCGAACGACGTCGTCCACCTGACCGCTGGGGGCGTCTCCCTCCTCCTCGACTGCCGCGACCGGGCGCTCCCGGCGGTGGTGCACTGGGGCGCGGCGCTCGGGCCACTCGACCACGACGAGCTCGTGGCCATCGCGGACGGTGACGTGGCCCCCGTCGCGCCGAACGAGGTGGACGTGCCGGTGCGGCTGGCGATCCTCCCGGAACCCCACCGTGGGTGGACCGGCCGCCCCGGCCTCTCCGGGCACCGCGACGGCCGGGACTGGTCGCCGGCGTTCACCGTCACGGAACTCGAGGTCACGGCGGCAACGGTCGTCGCCGGTGCCGCCGACGAGACAGCGGGTCTCGCCGTCCGGCTCACCGTCGAGATGCTCACCTCCGGTCTCGTCCGCACCCGGGCCGCGGTGACGAACACCGCCCCGGGCACCTACGTCGTCGACGACCTCACCGTCGCCCTGCCGATCCCGAGCCGCGCGCGGGAGATCCTCGACTTCGCCGGACGCTGGGGCAAGGAACGCACACCGCAGCGTCGGGAGCTCGTCGTCGGCACCCATGAGCGCGAGGGCCGCAAGGGCCGCACCGGTGCCGACGCCGCCACGGTGCTCAGCGTCGGGACGCCGGGGTTCGGCTTCGCCCGCGGTGAGGTCTGGGGCGTCCACACGGCGTGGAGCGGCAACCACCGGCACGCGGCGGAGCGGCTCGCCACGGGCCGGCAGACGATCGGCGGCGGCGAGCTCCTCCTGCCGGGGGAGGTCCGGCTCGGCACCGGCGAGACGTACGAGGGGCCGTGGGTGTACGGCGCGTACGGCGACGGTCTCGACGACCAAGCCCGCCGCTTCCACCGCTGGCTCCGGAGCCGTCCGCAGCACCCGCGCAGCCCGCGCCCGACGACGCTCAACGTGTGGGAGGCCGTGTACTTCGACCACGACCTCGCCCGGTTGACCGACCTCGCCGAGCGGGCCGCACGGATCGGGATCGAGCGGTACGTCCTCGACGACGGCTGGTTCCGACACCGCCGCGACGACCACGCGGGCCTCGGCGACTGGTACGTCGACGAGGACGTCTGGCCGGACGGCCTCGGCCCGATCGTCGACCGCGTGCGCGCGCTCGGCATGGAGTTCGGGCTGTGGTTCGAGCCCGAGATGGTCAACGAGGACAGCGACCTGGCCCGGGCGCACCCCGAGTGGATCATGCAGGCCGACGGTCGACTGCCGGTCCGCTCGCGCCACCAGCAGGTGCTCAACCTCGCGATCCCGGAGGCGTTCGCGCACGTGCTCGACCGGATGTCGGCGATCATCGGCGAGTACGGCATCGAGTACGTCAAGTGGGACCACAACCGTGACCTGGTCGAGGCCGGCCACCCGGGCGGCGGGGCCGCCGTGCACGAGCAGACCCTGGCGGCGTACCGGTTGATGGCGACGCTCAAGGAGCGGTTCCCGGCGCTCGAGATCGAGTCGTGCTCGTCCGGCGGCGCACGGGTCGACCTCGGCGTGATCGAGCACACCGACCGGGTCTGGGTGTCGGACGACATCGACCCGCTCGAACGCCAGCAGATGCACCGGTGGACCCAGCAGCTGCTGCCGCCAGAGCTCCTCGGGTCGCACGTCGCGAGTGGACGGAACCACACCACCGGGCGCGTGCACGACCTCGCCTTCCGTGCCGGCACGGCGATCGTCGGGCACCTCGGCGTCGAGTGGGACCTCGCACGGGCCACCCCGGCGGAGGAGTCGGAGCTCGCCGAGTGGATCGCGTCGTACCGGCAGTGGCGCGCCCTGCTGCACGGCGGTGACCTGGTGCGCATCGACGAGGTGGACGACACCCGGCTCGTGTACGGCACGGTCGCGCCCGACCGGCGGCAGGCGCTGTTCTTCTTCGTCAGCACCGGTCGCTCCGAGGTGTCCGGCACCGGCCGCATGACGTTCCGCGACCTCGATCCGGAGGCGTCCTACCGCGTCGACCCGGTCGTCATCGGGGACGGTCACGGTGTCGTGGCCCCGGCGTGGTGGTCGGGTGACCGGGTGTTCCGCGGACGCGTGCTCGAGACCGTCGGCCTGCAGCCGCCGCTCCTGCCCGCCGACGCCGTGGTGCCGTTCCGGGTGACGGCCGTCTGAGGACCGCCGGGCGGCCGGTAGGCTTCCGGACATGCCGCACGCCGGACCCGCGACACGAGCCACTCCCGTCTGGGCCCTCAAGCTCACCGTCGTCACCGGGCTGGTGGGGATCGCCGGTGGCATCGCCGGCGTCGCGGTGTGGCTCGCCCTGCAGCTCATCCAGTTCGTCGCGTTCGGGTACCCGTTCGGCGGACACCTCGAGGCGGCCGACGCCCCGTCGGCGCTGAACCGGTTCCTCGCGCTGCTCGCCGCCGGTGTCCTGACCGGGGTCGCGTGGTGGGCCATCCGGCGGTGGGCGCGACCGATCGTCTCCGTCCCGGCTGCGGTCGGCGGCAAGCGCATGCCCGCGCTGGCGACCCTCGCGAACGCCGGCGTGCAGATCCTCGCCGTCGGACTCGGCGCCTCCATCGGCAAGGAGGTCGCCCCGCGCGAGGTCGGGGCGTGGCTGGCCCAGCTCGTCACCGCCCGCGCCGGTCTGACCGGTCGCGAGACGAAGATCCTCGTGGCGTGCGGGGCCGCCGCCGGCCTCGCCGCCGTGTACGACGTCCCGCTCGGTGGCGCGCTCTTCGCGGTCGAGGTGCTGCTCGGCGAGCTCACGTTCGCGACGGCGCTGCCGGCGTTCGCGACGAGTGCGATCGCCGCCGTCGTCGCGCGACTCGTCATCCCGGACGAGGTGCTCTACCACGTGCCCGCGATGCACCTCTCGCCGTCGCTCCTCGTCTGGGCGGTGATCGTCGGTCCGGTGCTCGGCGTCGCCGGCGTCGGGTTCGTGAAGCTGACGAACCGGCTGCAGGGCCTCGCGCCGAAGGGCTGGCACCTGCTCGTGGTGCTCCCCGTCGTGTTCGCGATGATCGGCCTGATCGCGGTGCCGTTCCCCGAGATCCTCGGCAACGGCCGGGCGCTCGGCATCGTGGCGATGAACGCCTCGCTCGACGACGGTTCCGTCGCTGGACTGTCGCCGATCCTGTTCCTGCTGGTCCTCGGGGTCATCCGGACGATCACGACCTCGGCGACGATCGGCGCCGGAGCCGTCGGCGGCACCCTCACGCCGTCCATCGCGATCGGCTCGGCCGTCGGGGGTGGCCTCGGCGGGCTCTGGCTCCTGCTCTGGCCGGCCGACGGCCCGGGGTTGGCCGCGTTCGCGTTCATCGGCGCCGCGGCGTTCCTCGCGACGACGATGCGGGCACCGTTCACCGCGCTCGTGCTCGTCGTCGAGTTCACCCAGCAGGGCACGGACATCCTCATCCCGTCGCTCCTGGCGGTGTCCGGAGCCGTGGCGGTCGGGTACGTCCTCGCCCGACGGCGCAGCGCGCAGATGGTCTGAGCCCCCGGCGGCTGAGCACCCGCTCGCCCGCGCGGCTACCATCGGCGTCACGACGGGGCGCCGGGCCCCGCCCCGAACGAGGAGCAGGCGATGGCGGGGTTCGACGACATCACGAAGAAGGCCCAGGAGTTCCTGAAGGACGGCAAGGTCCAGGACGCCCTGAAGAGCGAGCAGGCCGAAGGGGTCAGCGACAAGATCCTCGACGGGGTCGCCGACGCCGTGAAGAAGGCCACGGGCGGCAAGTTCGACGAGAAGATCGACGGCGCCCGCGAAGCCGCCGACAAGCACGTCGGCAACCAGTAGCCCGCACCGGCCGATCGGCCCCGGCCCGCGCGGGCCGGGGCCGTTCGCCGTCAGCGGCACCGACCGACTGGACGGCCGACACCGCAGGGACCACGATGGACTGGTGACTGTCGTGCCGCTGGACCAACCGCTCTCCGAGTCCGAGGTCGAGGCGATCCGACGGGACTTCCCGATCCTCCAGCAGGAGGTGAACGGGCTCCCCCTCGCCTACCTCGACTCCGGCGCCACCGCCGAACGGCCCCGTCAGGTGCTCGACGCCGAACGCCGGTTCCTGGAACACGACAACGCGGCGGTGCACCGCGGGGCTCACACCCTCGCGGCACTGAGCACCGACGCGTACGAGGACGCCCGGGCCACGGTCGCGGGCTTCATCGGCGCCGCCGCACCGACCGAGGTGGTGTGGACGTCGAACGCCACCGACGCGCTCAACCTCGTCGCGTACGGCATCGCGAACGCCAGCCGTGGTCGCGGTGGCCCCGAGGCCGACCGCTTCCGCATCGGTCCGGGCGACGAGGTCCTGGTCACCGAGGCCGAACACCACGCGAACCTCGTTCCGTGGCAGGAGCTCGCCGCCCTGACCGGGGCGACGCTCCGCTGGGTCCCCGTCGCCGACGACGGCACCTGGACGGCGGAGGACGCCGTCGCGCGGATCTCCGACCGCACGAGGGTCGTCGCGTTCGCCCACGTCTCGAACGTCACCGGGATGATCGCCCCCGTGTCCGAGGTCGTCGCGGCCGCCCACGCCCAGGGTGCCCTGGTGGTGCTCGACGCCTGCCAGTCCGCGCCGCACCGGCCGGTCGACGTGCAGGAGCTCGGCGTCGACTTCGCGGCGTTCTCCGGGCACAAGATGCTCGGCCCGAACGGCATCGGCGTCCTCTGGGGTCGCCGGGAGCTCCTCGACGCGCTGCCCCCGTTCCGCACCGGTGGCTCGATGATCACCACCGTGACGATGGAGCACACCGACTTCATGCCCGCGCCCGAGCGGTTCGAGGCCGGCACGCAGCCGGTGTCCCAGGCGGTCGCGCTCGCCGAGGCGGTCCGGTACCTGCAGCACATCGGCATGGACCGGGTCCGCGCGCACGAGGAGCACCTCGCCCAGCGGATGCTCGAGGGCCTGGCGGAGATCCCCGGCATCCACGTCGTGGGTCCGCCGATCGGCGTGCCGCGGTCCGGGCTCGTGTCGTTCGACGTCGACGGGGTGCACGCGCACGACGTCTCCCAGTACCTGGACGCGCAGGGCATCGCGGTGCGCTCCGGCCACCACTGCGCCCAGCCCCTGCACCGCCGACTCGGCCTCGTCGCCACGAGCCGGGCGAGCACGTACGTCTACACGACCGAGCAGGACGTCGACCGCTTCCTCACCGCCGTCGGCGAGGTCCGCGCGTACTTCGGAGCGGCCTCGTGAGCGCCCTCGACTCCCTGTACCAGCAGGTCATCCTCGACCACGCGAAGGCCCGCCACGGCGACGGCCCGCTCGACGCTGCGGACGCCTCCCACTTCGAGCGGAACCCGACCTGCGGCGACGAGATCACCGTCGGCGTCCGCCTCGAGCCCGGCACCGACCGCATCGCGGCCCTCGGGTGGCAGGGCGACGGCTGCTCGATCTCGATGGCGTCCGCGTCCGTCCTCACCGACATGGCGGTCGGCCGGACCGTCGCCGAGCTGCTGGCGCTCACCGAGGAGTTCCGCACCATGATGCGCTCCCGCGGTGCCGGCGAGCCCGACGAGGAGGTCCTCGAGGACCTCGTCGCCTTCCACGGTGTCTCGAAGTTCGTCATGCGGGTCAAGTGCGGCATGCTCGCGTGGGTCGCGGCCGAAGCCGCCGCGCGCGAGGCGACCGCGGCTCGCTGACGCACGCGTCGTCGGACTGGAGGCGCGGTGCGGGCCCGCACCGCGCCTCCAGTCCGACGGCGGTCGCGTCGACCGCCTCGGCACCCCCGCCGCTCAGGGGAGCGTGACCACGAGCTTCCGGGCGGAGACGCCACCACGGAGTTCGGCGAGGGCATCCGGGATCGCGTCGAGTCCGCGGCCGACCACGGATGCTGTCGGAGTCGCGCGGTACCGGCCGGTCCCGAGCGCCTCGGGCAGGAAGTCGCGGTAGATCGCCGGGCCGATGTCGGACTCGGTCGGTCGGCCACCCCAGATCGCCGAGATCGTGACGCCGTGCCGACGCTCGAGCCGCGCACGGAACGTCGTGATCGGCGTCGGGTACGCGGAGGCGAGCCGGCCGCTGCCGGTCGCGGCGCGGACGATCGGCACCGTGCGGGTCAACGAGCCCTGACCGATGGCCAGCGTGCCGGCCAGCTGCCGGTCTGCGAGTGCGTCAAGGATGCGGCGAGCGGCGGAGGGGTCCCGGTAGTCGACCACGGACTCGGCGCCGAGCGACTGCACGAACGCGTGGTTCTTGGCGGAGGCGGTCCCGATCACCGCGTACCCGGCTGCGCGGGCGAGCTGGACGGCGTTCGCCCCGACGCTCGTCGAGGCGCCCCAGACCAGGACCACCCCGTCACGTGGTGCGGTGCCGACGGACGGCAGGGGGAGCGCGAGCTGGTCGGGCTCGAACAACCCCGCGGCGGCGGTGGAGACCGCGAGGGGCAGGACCGCGGCCTGCTCGACGGCGAGGTCGTCCGGTACCGGCGTGGTCAACCGTTCCAGCAGCAGGACGTGGTGTCGGAACGCGCCTTCGGCGGCGGTGTTGCGGTGCTGCTCCTGACCCGCGGCGTGCCCGAGGACCCGGTCGCCGACACGGAACCGGTCCGCCCCGGCCCCGATCGCGACGACGGTGCCGGCGACGTCCGAGCCGAGGACGGCCGGGTACCGCAGCTTCGGGAAGACCACGTGGCGGAACAGGCCGCCCACGGCGTCGACCGGGTTCACGGCGACGGCTTCGGCACGGACGACGAGCTCGCCCGGTCCGGGCTGGGGCATCGGGGCAGCGCCGACCGTGAACCGTCCGGTCGACGACGTCCACAGTGCTTCGTTCTCCGCTGGTGCCATGGGCCGGACCCTCCGCTCGTTCGGTGATGACACGACGTGTCATCGCTCATTGAACCACGACACGTCGTGTCATCACTACAGTGTTGACATGCGCTGGTCCCCGGATGCCCGAGAGCGACTCGAGCGCGCGGCCTTCGAGCTGTTCGCCGAGCAGGGCTACCAGGCCACCACCGTCCCGCAGATCACCGCTCGGGCGGGGCTCACCACACGCACCTTCTTCCGGCACTTCGCCGACAAGCGTGAGGTGATCTTCGCCGGCGACGAGATCCCCGACGTCGCCCGGGCCGCGCTCGCCGCCGCGCCGCCCGACCTCGACCCGCTCGACATCGTCGTCCACGGACTGCACCGTGTCGCCGACGAGCGGTTCGAGGGCCGTCACGACCAGGTGCGAGCGGTCCGGCGGCTCATCCTGTCCGAGCCCTCGCTCCGCGAGCGGGACGCACGGAAGCGGGCGGACCTGACGGACGCGGTCCGGCAGGGGTTCGTCGACCGTGGACTGGACGCGTCCGACGCCGCCGCGGTCGCCGAGACGGCGGTGGTGCTCTTCCACCTGGCGCTCGAGTCCTGGTTGGACGGACCCGCCGACCGGCGGATGGCCGACGTGGTCGACGAGCAGCTCGGTCGGCTCCGAGCGGTGCTCGATGGGCGTCCGGCCTCGTCACGGTTCGTCACCCGGCGTGACGGCCGACGGAACGCGACGTAGCGTCGCGGAGCGTGACCACCAGCAACCAGCCCCGGCAGATCCGCTTCAACGCGTTCGACATGAACTGCGTCGCGCACCAGTCCTCTGGACTCTGGCGGCACCCGCGAGACCGGTCTCGGCACTACAACGACCTCTCGTACTGGACCGAGCTCGCGAAGCTGCTCGAGCGGGGCACCTTCGACGGCATCTTCATCGCCGACGTCCTCGGCACCTACGACGTGTACGGCGGGACGGACGAAGCGGCGCTCCGGACCGGCTCGCAGGTACCCGTGAACGACCCGATCCTCCTCGTGTCCGCGATGGCTACGGTGACCGAGCACCTCGGCTTCGGGATCACCGCCGGGACCGCGTACGAGCACCCGTACCCGTTCGCGCGACGCATCTCGACGCTGGACCACCTGACGAAGGGCCGGATCGGCTGGAACGTCGTCACCGGCTACCTGCCGAGTGCCGCTCGGAACATGGGGCAGACGGACCAGCTCGGCCACGACGACCGCTACGACGTCGCCGACGAGTACCTCGAGGTCCTCTACAAGCTGTGGGAGGGCTCCTGGGAGGACGACGCCGTCGTCGAGGACCGCGAGACCGGCGTGTTCACGGACCCGGCGAAGGTGCACCCGATCGAGCACCACGGCAAGCACTTCGACGTCCCGGGGATCCACCTGTCCGAGCCGTCGATCCAGCGGAGCCCCGTCATCTACCAGGCCGGGGCGTCGCCCCGAGGCGTGCGCTTCGCGGCCGAGAACGCCGAGGCGGTCTTCGTCGGGGCCCCGACCCTGCCGCAGTTGGCGGCGACGGTCGCGAGGATCCGGGACGCCCTGGAGGCTGCTGGTCGCGACCGGTACGCCGCTCGCGTCTACACGCTGCTCACCGTCATCACGGACGCCACCGACGAGGCGGCGCAGGCCAAGTACGAGGACTACCTGTCGTACGCGTCGGCCGAGGGCGCCCTGGTGCTCAACTCCGGGTGGATGGGCGTCGACCTGTCGCAGTACGACCTCGACCAACCGCTCGGCGGCATCGAGTCGAACGCGATCCAGTCCGCCGCGGCGAACCTGTCCGCGGCGACCGGCGAGGACGGGGCGAACTGGACCGTGCGGGACATCGCGAAGCACACCGCGATCGGCGGCCTGGGACCCGTCGCGGTCGGATCCGGTGCGACCATCGCCCAGCAGCTGGTCGACATCCAGGAGCAGACCGACGTCGACGGCTTCAACCTGGCCTACGCCGTGACCCCGGGCACGTGGGAGGACGTCATCGAGTTCGTCGTGCCCGAACTCCGCGCGCGCGGCGTCTACCCGTCGACGTACGAGGAGGGCTCGCTCCGCCACAAGCTGCACGGCCGCGGCGACCGTCTGCCCGAGGAGCACCGGGGGGCTTCCTTCCGGGTCGGACAGGCCTCGGTCGTAGGCTGACCCGGTGATCGGATCGTCCTGCGTCGTGCGTGCCGCGACCGAGGACGAGGTCGCGGCCTGTGTCGAGCTGTGGACCAGCGCCGTCGCGACCCGGGACGGCGTACCGGAGTCGGACGCCGTGCGGGACCGGGCGCGGTCGAAGTTCGGTGCGCCGCGGGTCGCGCTCCTGGTCGCGTCGGACGATCACGGCCTCGCCGGGTTCACCCTCGTCACGGCCCCGGGCAGTGGCGGCCCGGGTGGTCCGGAGGACGCTGCGTACCTCTCGCTCCTCGCCGTCGCCCCACGGGCGCAGGGTCACGGCCTCGGGCGGGCCCTGCTGCGGGCTGCGGTCGCCGAGGCTGCCCGCGCCGGACACGAGCGGTGCCTCCTGCACGCACTCGAGGACAACGCGCCGGCCCTCCGGCTCTACACGAGCGCCGGGTTCCGCCCGGTCGGTGAGGCGTTCCCGCACGCACTGAGCGGGCGGCCGACGCGCGCCTGGACCGCGGTCAGTGCGGTCAGTGCGCCAGGGGAGCGGGCAGCGCCTCGTCCGGCGTCGGCCACGGAGCCCACTTCGCCCGGGGCGCCGTGAGCAGGTAGGGCTGCGGCGACGGGTAGCTGACGATCTCCAGCGTCGAACCCCACGGCGTCCTGGTGTACACGAACCGGTTGCCGTCGCCCGCCTCGAGCCCGCGGAGGTCCCGCGGCTCCGAGTTGCGGGAGCCCCCGGCCGCTTCGACCCGGGCGAGGGCCTCGTCGAGGTCGTCCGCGTACACCGCGAGGTGCTGCCAGCCGAGGTCCGACGGGTGTGCAGCGCCGTGCTGGTCCGGGCCGAGGTACTCGAACAGCTCGAGTCCCGGGCCCTCGGGGAGGGCGAGCATCCGCATCGCGCCCTGCCCCATCGTCGCGGGGATGCCGAGGTACCGGTGCGCTTCCGGGGAGTCGTTCGGCGCCTCGGTGCGGCAGCGCATGTCGTAGAGGACGACGGCGCCGAGCGCCGCCACGAAGAACGTCGTCGCGGCCTCGATGTCGGGCACGGTGACACCGACGTGGTCGATCCTGATTCCCCTGGTCATGCGGAGATCCTCACACCGGCGGGTCGCGGCGGCGCGGGCGGCGCCCATCGGTGCGGCCGGGGTGCGGTTTCCCGCACCCGCAGGATGCCCGAGTCCCGATCACGGGAACAGGGAAACCCCAGGTCAGGGCAGCCTCACCTTGCTGGTGCACGGCCTCGGGGAGTGCCATCCTTGCTCCCATGTCGACCGCATCGGACCTCGTGCTCCCCGCCACCGATCACGACGTGACCAGCGCCGCGCGGCTCAACTGGCTGCGCGCCGGGCTGCTCGGGGCGAACGACGGCATCGTCTCCGTCGCGGCGGTCCTCGTCGGCGTCGCCGGCGCCGGTGCCGGCACGGGGCCCGTCATCGCGGCGGGGACGGCCGCACTCGTCGGCGGTGCGGTGTCGATGGCGCTCGGCGAGTACGTGTCGGTGAGCGGTGCCCGGGACGCCCAGCGCACCGGGCAGGCCGCGCAGCAGGCCGAGCTCGCAGCGGAGTCCGAGGACGCCGACACCATCGCTGCCCACTACCGGGACCTCGGCGTCGACCCGACCGTCGCCGGGGCGGTCGCCGCCGAGCTCGTGCGGCCCGAGGTCCGGCGTCGCCGCGCAGCCGTCGCGCTCCGGGACGCCGAGGACGACGTGGTGAGCCCGTGGCGGGCCGCCTGGGTCTCCGCGGCGACGTTCACCACCGGCGCCGCCCTGCCCTTCCTCGCCATGCTCCTCGCCCCGGAGTCCGCCCGCGTGGCGGTCACGGTCGTGGCCGTCCTGATCGCACTCGCCGCGACCGGTGCCACCGGGGCGACGCTCGGCGGAGCGCCCCGCACCAGGGCGACGATCCGGGTGGTGCTCGGCGGCGCGCTCGCGCTCGCGGCCACCTACGCGGCCGGCACCGTGCTCGGCGCACACGCGCTCTGACGTCGTCCGGAACGGGCGTTCCAGGATCGGCGGTCGGACACACGACCGTTACACGGGGGTAACGGGGCGGGTGACACCGCTCCCTAGCGTCGTGGCAGGGGCGCAGACCGTCCGCCCCTTCCGCTCCTGGAGGAGGACGCCATGGCCACAGAGACCGCGACCCCGGTCGCCGCGCCCCACGCCCCCGTCACGACCGCCGCCCCCGCGGGCGCCGGCGTGGTCAAGCCGACGTACGACCCAGCCCTGACGAACGAGGACCTCGCCCCGCTGCGCCGGCAGACGTGGACGAGCTACAACATCTTCGCGTTCTGGATGTCCGACGTGCACTCCGTCGGCGGGTACGTCACCGCCGGCTCGCTCTTCGCGCTCGGCATCGCGAGCTGGCAGGTGCTCGTCGCCCTCGTCGTCGGCATCCTCGTCGTGCAGGTGTTCGCGAACCTCGTCGCGAAGCCCTCGCAGCGGACCGGGGTCCCGTACCCGGTGATCAACCGCGCCGTGTTCGGGGTGCTCGGGGCGAACGTCCCCGCGATCATCCGTGGTCTCATCGCGATGGCCTGGTACGGCGTCCAGACGTTCCTCGCCGCCCAGTCGCTCAACATCGTGTTCCTCAAGTTCATCCCGGCCTCCGCAGGGCTCCTCGAGCACTCGTTCCTCGGGCTCTCCGCGCTCGGCTGGATCTCCTACGCGATCCTCTGGGTCGCCCAGGGCGCCCTGTTCTGGATGGGCATGGACGCCATCCGGAAGTTCATCGACTGGGCGGGTCCCGCCGTCTACGTCATCATGATCGCGCTCGCGATCTACCTCGTGGCGCGGGCCGGGATCGGGAACATCTCGTTCACCCTGTCGGCCGGTGCGCCGCTGTCGTTCGGCGCGAGCATCCCGGTGATGCTGTCGGCGATCGCTCTCGTCGTGAGCTACTTCTCCGGGCCCATGCTCAACTTCGGTGACTTCTCCCGCTACGCGAAGTCCTACGGCGCGGTCAAGCGCGGCAACCTCTGGGGGCTGCCGATCAACTTCCTGTTCTTCTCGGTCCTCACCGTGCTCTGCGCGAGCGCCACGGTGCCCGTGTTCGGCAAGCTGATCACCGACCCGATCGAGACCGTCCAGGCCATCGACGCCCCGTTCGCGATCCTCCTCGGCGGGCTCACGTTCGTCACGGCGACCGTCGGCATCAACATCGTCGCGAACTTCATCAGCCCCGCGTTCGACTTCTCGAACGTCGCCCCGCGGAAGATCAGCTGGCGCACCGGCGGCATGATCGCCGCGGTCGGCTCGGTGCTGCTGACGCCGTGGAACTGGTACGGCAACGACCAGGCGATCCTCTACACGCTCGGGGTGCTCGGTGCCCTCATCGGCCCGCTGTTCGGTATCCTCATCGCCGGCTACTACATCGTCGCGAAGCAGCGCGTGGCGGTCGACGACATGTACACGACCGACACGACCGCGCGGTACTGGTACACGAAGGGGTTCAACCCGAACGCGATCTGGACGCTGGTCGTCACGGGCGCGGTCTCGGTCGCGAGCGCCGTCCTGCCGTCGGTGCTCGGTGTGGTGCCGTGGCTGTCGAACTACAGCTGGTTCATCGGCTGCGGCCTCGGCCTGGTCGTGTTCTGGGGCATGGAACGGATCCGTCCGAGCATGCCCGCCCTCGCCGCCGACGACCCGACCGTCGACGACGGCGCCGCGGACGGCCGGGCCTGAGACCGGTGCGGATCCGCGTCGTCAACCCGAACACGACGGCCTCGATGACCGCGGCGATCGGCACTGCCGCCGCCGCGGTCGCGGGACCGGGCACGATCGTCGAGGCCGTGCACCCGACGATGGGGCCCGCGTCGATCGAGAGCCACTACGAGGAGGCGCTCGCCGTCCCGGGCCTGCTCGAGCAGATCGCGATCGGGGAGCGTGACGGGGTCGATGCCTTCGTGGTGGCGTGCTTCGGTGACCCCGGGCTCGACGCCGCACGCGAGGTCGCCTCCGGCCCCGTCATCGGGATCGCGGAGGCGGGCTTCCACGCCGCCGCGATGCTCGGCCGGCGCTTCGGTGTCGTCACGACGCTCGCCAGGACGACCGGGCGGGCCCACGAGCTCACGGAGCGGTACGGGTTCGCCTCGCTCGTGACCGAGATCCGTGCGTGCGAGGTCCCGGTGCTCCGCCTGGAGGACCCCGCATCGGACGCCCGCGCGCTCGTCATCGAGGAGTGCCGCCGGGTGGTCGACGGTGGCGCGGACGCGGTGGTGCTCGGCTGTGCGGGGATGGCGGCGTTCTGCGCGGAGGTGTCCCGCGCGATCGGGGCGCCGGTGGTCGACGGGGTCGCCGCGGCCACGGTCCTCGCGGAGTCGCTCGTGCGGCTCGGGCTGACCACGGGGCGGACGGGTGAGTACGCGCTCCCGCCGGCCAAGCCGATGGTCGGACTGTTGGCGGGGTTCGAACGCGGCCACGCGGCGGAGGTGGGCGTCGGGGCGGGCGCGTGACGCGCCTCCCGTCCGACCGTCCGGTCCGCGCCTACGCCTGCAGCTCCGCTGCCAGGGACGCGTTCCGCTCCCGGATGAGGTGCGGGAGGTAGCGCGCGAGCGCGAGCCGCTCGGCGAGCAGCCCGAGCGGACCGAGCGGGGCACGGAACGTGATCTCGTCCACCATCCGGGTGCCGCGTGCCGACGGCTCGAACCGGTGCTCGTGGTGGAACCGGGCGAACGGACCACGCACCTGTTCGTCGACGAAGCGGTGTGGCGCCTCCAGTGCCGTGACGCGGCTCGTCATCCGCCACACGACACCGAAGTGCCGGGCGCGCCACGTGACGGTCTCGCCGAGTCCGATCGTGCCGGACGTCGTGCCGTCGACGGCGCGTTCGCCGCTCGCTGCCATCGACCGGACGTGCGCGTCGACGTCGAGCGAGAGGGCGAAGACGCGCTCGGGCGGGGCGTCGAGCTCCGTGACGACGCGGAAGGAGACCGTCACGACGGGTCGGGCGTCGGCGCGACCGTCGGCGTCGGTGCGACCGTCAGCGTCGGCGCGACCGCCGATGTCGGCCAGACGGTCGGTTCCGACCGGTCGTCCTCGCGCAACACCGCCGCGATGAGCTGGTCGTGGCGTCGGCCGCGGTGGAAGACGCCGGAACGGAGCAGCCCCTCGTACCGGAGCCCGACGCGCTGGGCGATCGCCGCGGACGGCGTGTTCGACGCGATCGCCCGCCACTGCACCCGGGCGAGGGCGAGCCCGTCGGGACGGGGCGCGAACGCCCAGTCGAGCACCGCGACGGTGGCTTCCGTCACGAAGCCGTGCCCGCGGCCGTCCGGGTGCACCGCGTACCCGACCTCGGCGGCGCCGTCCACGAAGCCGAACAGCCCGATGGTGCCGAGCAGACGGGGGTCCTCGGCGCGGCGGACGGCGAACTCGTAGCGGGAGTCCGCCGTCCAGCCGGCCCGCACGACCTCCGTGATCCAGTGGTGTGCCTCGGCGTGGCCGTAGGGCACCGGCACCGGGGTGAACGCGATGACGTCCGGATCGTTCGCGTACGCCACGACGTCGTCGGCGTCGGCCGGCTCGGGCACCGAGAGCACGAGCCGGTCGGTGCGGAGCGTGACGGGGTCCATCCGCCGAGCCTAACGGCGTCGAGTGCCGCGGTACCGTCGGAGCATGACGTTCGACGCGCTCCCGTTCCCGGTCATCGACGGCCACAACGACCTGCCGTGGGAGCGGCGGGACACGCACGGCTCGGGCGTCGAGGGCATCGACACCGAGGTCGGCTCGCTGCACACCGACCTCCCGAAGCTGCGTGCGGGCGGGGTCGTCGGACAGTTCTGGTCGGTGTTCGTCCCCACCGACGTGCCGGACCCGGTCCGGGCGACGCTGCAGCAGGTCGACGTCGCGCACCGGATCGTCGAGCGTTACCCGGACTCCCTCGCGCTCGCGCGGACCGCGGCCGAGGTGCGCGCGGCGATCGACTCCGGGCGGATCGCGTCGCTCCTCGGCGCCGAGGGCGGCCACTCCATCGGGGACGACCTGGCCGTGCTCCGCGACCTCGCCCGGCTCGGAGTCCGGTACATGACGCTCACGCACAACGACGACACCCCGTGGGCCGACTCGGCGACGGGATCGCACCCGCACGGCGGACTCACCGACCGCGGTCGCGAGGTCGTCGCCGAGATGGAGCGGATCGGCATGCTCGTCGACCTGTCGCACACCTCGCCCGAGACCATGCGGGACACGCTCGACATCGCCACGCAGCCTGTGGTCTTCAGCCACTCCTCGACCGTCGCCGTCAACGGCCACCCACGGAACGTGCCCGACGACGTCCTCGCCCGACTGGCCGACAACGGCGGCGTGGTGATGATCACCTTCGTGCCGGCGTTCGTCTCGGGGGCGTGGGCGGCGTGGGAAGCGGACGGTTCGGTGGGGGAGCCGCCGGTCGTGACGGTGTCCGAGGTGGCGGACCACGTCGAGCACGCTCGGGCGGTCGCCGGGGCGGCGTACATCGGGCTCGGTGGGGACTACGACGGCACGTCCGTGCTCCCGTCGGACCTGCGGGACGTGTCGCGGTACCCGGTGCTCGCGGCGGAGCTGCGGCGGCGCGGGTGGGGGAGCGCGGACCTGCGGGCGCTCGCGGGCGGCAACGTGCTGCGGGTGCTCGAGGCGACCGACGAGCGGTTCGCCCGGACGGCGCACGTGCGCTGACCGGCGGGCGCTGCTGGGCCCGCGCGGACCGGCTCAGCCGTAGGTCGGGTACTGCGGCCACCCCGCCGGGCTGTCCTCCCAGTCCTGCTGGCGCCCGTACACCGTGCGGTCCATGATGTGCGCGACCGGGAGGATCGCCTCGGTGCCCCGCGATCCCGTCGCGTACGTCAGGTACGGCACGCCGTCCCGCAGCAGGTAGTACGAGTACCCCGGCACCGGACCGTCCCAGCCCTCGTCGTGCACCGTCCACCCCCAGTCGTCGTGGTAGCTCGTCGCGCCGGACGACACCCACGTGTGCGGCCAACCGCGCTGCTGCCGCCACGCCTCGAGCTTCTCGATCGGCCCTTCCGAGATCATCGCGAACGCGATCCCCTCGTCGGCGAGCCGTCCCATGTCGGCGGGCAGGTTGTCGACGGCCCAGGTGCAGCTGGGGCACCCGGCGTCCCAGTCACGCCCGTACATGACGTTCTGCACGAGGAGCAGGTACTTCTCCCCGAACAGTTCGGTCAGTCGGACGGGCCCGTCCGGCCCGGTGAACTCGTAGTCGTCGACACGCACCATCGGCAGCCGGCGGCGGGCCGCCGAGACACGGTCGCCGTGCCGGGTGAGTTCCTTCTCGTCGCGCACCTGCGCGGCGAGTGCCTCGTCGAACGCGGCACGGTTGACGACCGGCGGAGCGGCGGTGGGTTGCTGTTCCTTGGACATGACGACCTCCTCGTCGTTGCGCCGAAGGGTACGCCGGTCGCGACGGACTGGAGGCGCGGTGTGCGCCCGGTACGACGCGTGCGTCACGGACAGGGACACGCCGGGCGTGATCGCTAGGATCACAGCGCACGCGGTGCTTCCAGGGCGGAGGCGCGCGACCTGACCCGCAGAGGACGGTACCGATGAGCGGCACGATCCACGACAACATCTCGCAGGCGTTCGGGAACACGCCGCTGGTCCGGCTGAACCGCCTCCCGAAGGAGGGCGGAGCCGAGATCCTGGCGAAGCTCGAGTTCTACAACCCGGGCGCGAGCGTGAAGGACCGTCTCGGCGTCGCGATCATCGATGCGGCCGAGGAGTCCGGCGAGCTGCCGGCCGGCGGGACCATCGTCGAGGGCTCGTCGGGCAACACCGGCATCGCGCTCGCCCTGGTCGGCGCTGCCCGCGGCTACAAGGTCGTCATCACGATGCCGGAGACCATGAGCGTGGAACGCCGTGCCGTGATGCGCGCGTACGGCGCCGAGATCGTCCTCACCCCTGGTGCCGAGGGCATGAAGGGCGCGGTGTCGAAGGCGGAACAGATCGTCGCCGAGACCCCCGGCGCGATCCTCGCCCACCAGTTCGAGACCGCGGCGAACGCGGCGATCCACCGGAAGACCACGGCGGAGGAGATCCTCCGCGACACCGAGGGGCACGTCGACGTGTTCGTCGCGGGCGTCGGCACCGGTGGCACGATCACGGGTGTCGGCCAGGTCCTCAAGGAGCGCGTCCCGGGTGTGCAGATCGTCGCGGTCGAGCCGAAGGACTCCCCGCTCCTGACCGAGGGCAAGGCCGGCCCGCACAAGATCGCCGGCATCGGCGCGAACTTCATCCCCGAGGTCCTCGACCAGTCCGTGTTCGACGAGGTGTTCGACGTCGAGCTGGACGACGCCCTCCGGGTGGGCCGGGCCCTCGCGACCGAGGAGGGCATCCTCGCGGGCATCTCGTCCGGCGCGATCATCCACGCCGCGATCGAGATCGCCGCGCGCTCCGAGAACGCCGGGAAGCGGGTCGTCGCGATCGTGTGCGACACCGGCGAGCGCTACCTGTCGACGGTGCTCTTCGAGGGACTCACTGCGTGACCCGTGCCGCCCGACGAGGCGTGCTGCGTGCTGTCCGGGAGGACCTCGCCGCAGCACGCCGCGGTGACCCCGCCGCCCGCGGCGACCTCGAGAACGCGATCGTGTACTCGGGGCTGCACGCCATCTGGACCTACCGGCTGACCCACCGGTTGTGGATCGCCGAAGGGCTCCCCGGCTCCCGGTTCGCCGCTCGGGTGATCGCCCAGGTCGCCCGGTCGCTGACCGGCATCGAGATCCACCCGGGCGCACGGATCGGTCGGCGGTTCTTCATCGACCACGGCATGGGCGTCGTGGTCGGGGAGACCGCGGTGGTCGGTGACGACGTCGTGCTCTTCCACGGCGTGACGCTCGGCGGGCGCGGGGGCGACCACGGACCCGGGGCACGCCGGCACCCGGCCGTCGGGGACCGCGTCGTGCTCGGCGCGGGGTCGTCGCTCATCGGTGCGATCACCGTCGGTGCGGACTCCGTCGTGGGTGCGAACACCGTGGTGACGAAGGACGTCCCGGCGGGCTCGGTCGTCACCGGCGTGGCCGGCACGGCGCGCCCGCGCTCAGGGCACGAGGGCGTCCCGCCGCTCTGACGGGACGCCGAGCGAGCCGCCGGCGAGCGTCAGCTCTTCTCGCAGGCGATCCCGTCGCCGTCGGCGTCCATCTTCTTGTTCGCGTTGTAGAGCGCGTCGTCCTTCTTCACGGTGCCCTTGAGCGCCCGGTACGTGTACTTGCCGTGGGACGTGACGCGGTTCCTCGTGACGGACTTCTTCGCGATCCCGCCCGAGTAGACCTTCTGCACGGCGGTGCAGTTCTTGTAGACGGTGGGGGCGGCCTGCGCGGTGGAGGCTCCGCCGATGACGGCGGAGGTCGCGAGGACGATGGTGGCGGCGGCGATGCCGAGGGTTCGGGTGATGTGCACGGCATGAGGATACGTCGAGACACCGCATCGACGCGTACCCCCGTCCGAGGCGCGCGTGCGGCATGCTGGGCGGATGGACGGCGAGACGCTGCACGAGGTCGCGATCCGCACCGCGATGGGGATGCCCGCTGCGGTCGAGACGCAGCCCTTCGGCGAGCGGTCGTTCGTCTACAAGGTCGTCGGCAAGATGTTCGCGATGGCCACCGAGCTGCGGGGCGAGCCCATCGTGAACCTCAAGTGCGCACCGCCGCACGGTGCCGCCCTGGTGCGCGACCACGAGGAGATCACCCCGGGCTGGCACATGAACAAGCAGCACTGGATCACGCTGTCGCCGGGCGACGGGATCGACGAGACCCTGGTCGAGGACCTGGTCGCCAACGCGTACGACCTCGTCGTCGCGGGGCTCCCGCGGGCGAAACGCCCGATCGACCCGATCCGACGCGAGGACGCGTGACGATCCGGTCGGGAGTTCCGTCCCACCGGTAGCGCACTCAGCTCCACCCCACCCGCCACCAGTAGAAGGAAGCCGTGCACCACCAGCCCCTCACGGACCTCGACGACGCCGTCCTCGTCGGCCGTTCGTCCGACGGCGACGTCCGGGCGTTCGAGGTCCTCATCCGCCGGTACACCCCCCTGCTGCGCGCGTACGCCCGTCGCACCCTCGGGTCCACCGACGAACTCGACGACGTCGTCCAGGAGACCTTCATCACCGCCTGGAACCGGCTCGACCGGCTCGAGGACGGCGCCCGCGTCAAGGCCTGGCTCATGCGCATCCTCAGTCGGAAGTGCATCGACCGGATCCGCGCCCGGCGGTTCCACGACGACGTGACCGAGATCGAGGTCGAGGCACCTGCTGACGACGCTCCGGAGCGGGTCGCGGAAGCGCGTTCCCGTGAGGACGCCGTGGAGACGGCGCTCGCCGAGCTGCCGGAGGCGCAGCGGCGGTGTTGGCTGATGAAGGAAGTACTCGAGTACTCCTACGAGGAGATGGCGGCGGAACTGGACCTCCCCGTCTCCACGGTCCGCGGACTGCTGTCCCGTGCCCGCAAGAACATGATCCGTCTCATGGAGGGATGGCGATGACCGAACACGATCCCGTCCGGCTCGACTCCCTCGAACCCGACGACCTCGACGGGCACACGATCGACGAGCTCGCCGACTACCTGGACGCGGGCATGCAGCCGGCAGACCCGGGCATCGACGACTCCGCCGCGTGCCAGAACGCCCTCGCCGCGATCGTGCGGCTCCGGCAGTCGTCCCTCGGTTCACTGGAGGCCGCCGCCGAGCAGGAGGCCCCGGCCGACGAGTCGTGGATCAGCGGTGTGCTCGCGAACATCTCGCTCGAGGCCCGCGCGGGCCGCGACGTGCCGCTCCGCCCCGAAGCGCCGACCGAGCGTCCCGTGATGACCGAGGGAGCGATCCGCTCGCTCGTCCGGAGTGCCGGCGACGCCGTCCCGGACGCCCTGATCGCACGGTGCACGCTCGAGGGCGACGTCACCGAACTCGGTGCGCCGATCCGGGTGGTCGTCGAGATCGCGGTGCGCGCCGGGGCGCCGATCCAGGCCGCTGCGGCCGAGGTGCGTGAGACCGTCGCGGAGGTCCTGGCGACCCAGACCGACCTCGTCGTCGAGGCCGTCGACGTGGTGGTCCGCGACCTGCTCCCGATGGTCGTGCCGCCGCCGGAGACCGAGACCGGAACCGAGGGGGAGGACGCATGAGCACCCTGGACGAGACCTTCGCCGCCGTCGAGGACGCGGTGCTCGCCGTCCCTGGCGTCACCGAGCTCTACCGTGCCCGCCCCACCATCGGCAGTGCGGTCGCCGCGGCCAAGACCCTCGCGACGCGCGGGTCGGTCGCGCGGGTCGTCCTCGACGACGACGTGCTCCGCATCGTGATCGGGACCGACGGATCGCACCCGGCGCCGGAGACCGCGCGCGCGGCGCACGTCGCGGCGCTCGCGGTGGCGACCGAGCGCGGACTCGCGCTCAGCCGCGTGGACGTGCGGGTGGCACGCGTCGGCTGACGGGACGCACGGACCGGCGGACTGGAGGCGCGGTGCGGGCCCGGCGTCGCGCCTCCCGTCCGGACCGGGTCACCGTCTGCGGTCCGCGACCTCCAGGACCACGACGATCGCGGCGACGAGGACCGCCGTCACGAGGAGCGTGACCGCCGGGACGGCGATGCTCGCGAGCACCCCGAGCGCGAGCACCACGACGACGAGGTTCCAGCCGAGCGTCAGCGACGGCCGGAGCGCCAGCGCCCAGATCGACAGCACGAACAGGGCGACCGGCACCGCGATCGTGGCGGCCACCGTCGCGTCGGAGAGGTCGGCCTCGCCTGCGTCGGCGCTCACCGCGACCTCGATCCCCGCGGGCAGCGCCCCGGCCGCCGCGAACACGAGGTAGTGCCCGTAGCCGAACACGAGCGCGGTCGGCAGCGAGCGGATGTGCGCGTGCTGCTCCCGCGAGAAGTAGATCCACCACATGCCGACGACGATGACGAGTCCGCACGCGGCGAGGGTGAGCAGCGACGCGAGGTGGTCGGCGTGCGCAATGCCGTCGATGACCGCGTTCGCGGACGCGACGAGTCCCTCGCCCAGGACGATGAGCGTGAAGAGGGAGTACCGCTCGGCGATGTGACGGGTGTGCCACGGCGTGGTGCGGCTGCCGGCCTCGGCGAACGGCGGGACGAGCACCTCGAGGAGGATGAGGACGGGGATGACGAACTCCTCGACGTCCCACGGCAGCGCCACGGCGGCCACCCAGAACACCTGGACGACGACGATGCCGGCGGCGTAGCGGAGCGCGGTGCGCCGGTACTCGGGCGACGAGGCGGCGACCCGCAACCACTGCCCGACCAGCGCGAGGCGCATCACGACGTAGCCGACGACCACGATGACCGTGGAACCGTCGACCATCACGGCGTGCACCCCCGCCGCGAGCACGAGCACCCCGGCCATCTGCACGAACGTCATGACGCGGTAGAGCCAGTCGTCGGTGTCGAACGACGTGGCGAACCAGGTGAAGTTGATCCACGCCCACCAGATCGCGAAGAACACGAACGCGTACGAGAGCACCGCGGAGGAGACGTGCCCCTCGACCTCGATCTCGTGCAGGTTCGACGCGGCGAACCCGACGGCGACGACGAACACCAGGTCGAAGAGGAGCTCGAGGGGGCTGGCGGCACGGTGTCCCTCGGCGGGGTCGCGCGGTGCCATGCGGCGGAGTCCGATGGTGGTCACCCGGTATGCCTACACGACGAACGGCCCCGGGAGCGATCCCGGGGCCGTTCGTCGTGCGTGGCGCCGCCGACTCAGTAGAAGTTCGACGCCTGCGAGTGCGCCCACGCGGCGCACGGCGTGCCGTACGAGGCGCTGATGTACTGCAGCCCCCAGGTGATCTGGGTGGTGGCGTTCGTCTGCCAGTCTGCGGCGATCGTCGCCATCTTCGAGCCGGGCAGGGCCTGCGGGATGCCGGTCGCCCCGCCGTTGGCGTTCACGGCCCGGTAGTTCCACCCGGACTCCTTGGTCCAGAGGCTGTCCAGGCACTGGAACTGGTCGGAGCCCCAGCCGTACTCCGAGGATGCGAGCGACGCTGCCGTCGCCTTCGCGCCGGCGACGGTGTTCCCGGCGGCCAGCTTCCGTGCGGCCTCGGCGGCGGCGGCCTTCTCGGCGGCTGCCTTCTGCGCGGCTGCGGCTGCGGCGGCCTTCGCGTCGACGTCCCGCTTGTCCTGCGTGGCGCTGGCGTTCGCGACGTCGGCGGTGGCGTCCACCGTCGACGAGATCCGGGTGGTGAGCGCCGCGCCGGAGAGCTTCCGGTAGTCGTCGAGCGCGTCGATCCGGCGCTCGAGCGTGCCGGTGTCGGTCTTCTCGTTCGCGGTGTCCACGACGGACCGGGCGGTGGCGATGGTCGCGGCGGCCTGCGCACGGTCGAGGGCCGTCCCGTCGAGCGCCGGCGCCGAGGTGGCACTGGCCGTCGGCACGCCGAACGCCTCGCCGATCGCGGGCTGGGCGCCCACGGAGGCGATGCCGCCGGCGACGGCGAGGACCGCTGCGCCGCCGACGACGAGGGTCGTGGGGCGGCGGAGTGCTCGGCGCAGTCGTCGGGTGGGGGAGTTCAGGGCCTCACGTCGGGTCGAGGCCGTGGTGGTGGGGAGGTCGGTGTTGCGTTCCGTCATCGATTCCGGTGGTCGGCCGGCTCGTGGTGCGCAGCCCGTGACGATGCGCGCGGGGATGAGGGGAGCGTGCAGGGGGACGGACGTGGGACGTCCGTCGTCAGGAGCTCGCGAGCCGGGGGAGGACCGGACGGTGGTGTGGGGCCCGTCCGTCCGCCGGCCGGCGACCGTGGGGTGGCCGCCGATGGGCGAAGTCGCCACCCTGACCGCTTCGGCTGGACGGGGCATCCAGACTGGCTGGCAGAACCGTCCGTCCACCCCCGGGTAACGGTTCGGTAACGGCCGGATCGGGGCTACGAGGTGGGAGCTTCCTGGGTGCGATCGCCCTGTGCCACTCGCTCCAGGGCGCCCAGGGCTGCAGCGATCGCCGCGACGTCGTCCTCGGGCAGTTCCGCGATGAGCTCCGCGACGATCCCGGTGCGGTCGGAACGGGCCCGTTCGACGGCCGCGATGCCCTCGGGCGTGGCGCTCACCATGAAGGCCCGCCCGTCGCGCGGGTCGGCCTCACGCTCGATGAACCCGCGCTGTTCGAGCTCGGTGAGGATGCGCGTCGTGGTCGGCTTCGTGACCACCTCGATCCGCGACACGTCGCCGGGGCGCAGGGGTCCTTCGCGTTGGATCGTCGCGAGCGCGGAGACGAGGCCGTACCCGAGCGAGGCCGAGTCGGTGCGTGCCCGTCGGTTGATCCGACCGACGGCTGCAGCCAGGCGTGCAGCGATCTCGGTCCGGTCCGGCTGGCGGTCGCTCATGCGGTCCTCTCGGGTCGTGCGACGGGTGGTCGGGAGCGATGCTATCCGCTCCCCGCGGCCCGTGACGGCACCCGCCGCGCGCGCTCGCCCCGCGCACCGACGGGGCCGGGCAGGACGAGGCCCGCCCGCCTCGAAGGGTCGCGACGGGCGGTTCCTGTCCGGTCGCTCAGGGAACGACGGTGTCGGGCAGGCGGTTCAGCGCTTCTCGCCCGGCAGGAGGTGGATCGCCTCGGTCGCGAGCTCGGCCGCGACGTTGTCGCCCGACGCGGTCGCCTCGCGCAGTCGGCGGAAGTCCGCGGTCTGCTGGTCCCAGTCGACCAGCTCGTCGAGGTTCGGCAGGCGGAGGCGGAACGCGAGCCCGTCCATCGTGTCGCGGCAGACGCGCTGCAGGTTCTCGTTGCCGCAGTCCTCGACGTAGCGGGCGAACACCGCGAGGGAGTCCCGGTTGACCGCGGCGACGTCGTGCGCCTCGTAGTCCTTGATGGTCTGGTCGAGCTGGGCGAGGATCTTCTTCTTCGCCGCGGCGCCGAGGCGCGGGACCGCCAGACGGACCACGCCGCCGAACAGGACGCCGAGGGTCTGCAGTGCCTCGACCACCTCCGTCGGCTTCGGCGTGGTGACCCGGGTGTAGCGGTTCGGCGCCATCTCGATGAGGCCGGCGCGGGCCAGCTGGCTCAACGCTTCGCGGATCGGCGTGCGGGAGACGCCGAGCCAGGCGATGAGCTCGTCGTCGTTGAGCCGCTCGCCGGGTTCCAGGGTGCCGTCCATGATCGCGGCGTGGATCTTCTGGCGGACGGTGTCGCGGAGCAGCTGGTGCTCGGTCGGTGCACTGGTGGGGACCGGCATGCGGGTTCCTCCGGGATCGGGGCGTGGAGTGGACGGGTCCTGCACTCGGCCACTCGGCGCGGATGCTCGCATCACGGTACCTGATATGAGAGCGGCTTCCCGCTCGGTCCGCTGCGTGTCAGTCGTCCTGGTGCACCAGTCGCACCGTGACCGGGTCCTCCGTCCCGCGGTACCACCGGTCGAGCACGGCGCGGAACGGAGCCGGGTCCGGAGCCGCGAGCGCGAAGAGGGTCATCGAGGAGCGCAGCTTCAACGCGTCGACGCCCCCGAGCAGCGCGTCGACCGATCCGGCCGGGGCGGTCGCTGCGGCGTCGGTCGCCTCGAGGAGCCGTGGTCCGAGGACCGGGTGCGCGAGGTACGCCCGGGCTTCGTCGAGGCCGTCGAGGGAGTACTGCTGCGCCGTTGCCGACCGACCGAGACCGGCGAGCTGCGGGAACACGAACCACATCCAGTGCGACGACTTCCGTCCGCTCCGCAGTTCGGCGAGCGCTCGGTCGTGGACGCCGTCCTGGGCGCGGACGAACCGTTCGAGGTGGTGCGGGTCGTCGGTCACCGGACCACGTCCCCCCACGCGTACCGGACGGTGGTGCCGTCGACCACGAGCAGCGAGTCCGGGTGGCGGTCGAGCAGACCGGACATCCCGACCGCGTCCGGCAGGTCCCCGTCGAGTCGTTCGAGCCGTGCGGACCGGATCGTGAGCGGCGGGTGCTGCCGTTGCCAGAACAGCGTCTGGGCGAGGTGGCGCGCGTGGATGCCCTGACGGGTGGTGAGCTCCGTCGCGAGCGGGCTGTCGACCACGTCGCCGGCCACCACGCGGACGGTGGCTCCGTGCCGGGGTTCCACCGCGCCTCCAGACCGCATCGATCCCCGGGGCTGCACCGGTCCGCCGAGGCGACCGCGCAACCAGCGGATCGGGTGCGCGCCGCGCGCCGGGTGCCGCACCGAGCGGTAGGTGAGCGTGTCCCCGCGACGCCCGGCCCGGGCGTGGGCGAACGTGTACGGCACGCCGAGCAGGGCGTGCGCGGCGACGATCGCCGGGACGTTCGCGGTGTCGACCGTGCGGTAGGCGACCCCGCGCCGGCCGCGGTCGTCGATCGTGAGGACCTCGATCGTGACCTCCGTCATCGAGCCGAGCCGACCGGACGGCGGGAACGGGGGGACCCGCGTCTCGCGGAAGACGTACGCCGACAGACCTGCCCACGCGCTCCCGTCGACGATGTCGGGCCGGGTGCCACGCGGGACGAGCCGTGCGAGGGACGCCGGGTCGTGGCGCCAGGGCGCGAAGACGATGTCCTCCCACGCGTGCACCGTCACGGGTCGGTGCACGAGCGGGACCGCCGCGCGGGTGCGGGAGGGCTCGGTCACGGTCGTGGCGCGTGTCGACCGACGCGGACCGCCCAGGCGACGAGGGGTGCCTGCACCGGCAGGCGGAGCACCGAGACGAGGCGCATCGTGCGGGTCGACCGCGGGCTGTCGAGCAGGTCGTTCGCCATCTTGACGTTCGCGGGGAACACCGCGAGGAACAGGGCCGCCGCCGCCCACCCCGCAGCGCGACGGGTGGCGGGGATGACGAGTCCGGTCGCGATCCCGAGTTCGGCGGCGCCGGACGCCAGCGTGGTCAGCCGCGGCGGCAGGCCGTCCGGGACGATCCGGTCGTAGCCCCTCGGCCGCAGGAAGTGGGTGACACCGGCTCCGCCCAGCACGACGGCGAGGAGGGCTGCGGTGCGTGTTGCGCGTCGTGCGCGCTCGCGTCGTCGCATGGGCCCATCGTGCCCGCGCCCACCCGAGCGCACACCGAGAGCGCTCAGGTGAGCGCGGTCGCGACGAGGTCGAGGACCGCGGCGGCCACCTCGGCCTTGCTGCCGGAGGTCTCGCGGACGACCTCGCCGCCGGGGACGAGCACCTCGATCGCGTTCTCCTCGCGTTCGAACCCCGCCGACCAGCCGACGTGGTTCACCACGAGCAGGTCCGCCGGCTTCCGGGCGATCTTCGCGCGCCCGAGCTCGATCCGCGCGGCGCGGTCCGGCTCGGTCTCCGCGGCGAACCCGACGACGATCTGCCCGGTGCGGCGGGCCGCGACGAGGTCCGCGAGGACGTCCGGGTTCTTCACCAGCTCGAGCGTCATGGTGTCGCCCTGCGTATCCTTCTTGAGCTTCTCGGTCCGGACCTCGGCGGGTCGGTAGTCGGCGACGGCGGCGGTCATCACGACGACGTCGGCGTCGGCGGCCGCCGCGTGCACCGCGTCGGCGAGTTCGAGGGCGGACCCGACCGGGACGACGGTGGCGTCGAGGCCGTCGGTCAGCGCGGCTTCGACGTTCGCGGCGACGACCGTGACCGTTGCTCCGCGCCGTGCGGCGTCGGCGGCGATCGCCACGCCCTGCCGGCCGCTGGACCGGTTGCCGACGAACCGGACCGGGTCGAACGGTTCGCGGGTGCCGCCGGCGCTCACGACCACGCGGACGCCGGCGAGGTCGCCCTGCTCGCCGCGCGCGCCGGTGTGGAGCGCGTCAGTGGTGCGGGTGGCGTCCGCAGTGCCGGTCGCGTCGGCAGTGCGGGTCGCGCCGGCGGGTCCTGCCTGGAGGCGCGGCTCGCCCCCGGCGGTCCGGCCCGCGTCCGTCCCGTGGTCCAGCACCGCGAGTGCCCCGGCCACGATGTCCTCCGGCTCGGCCATCCGCCCGATCCCGGCGTCGTCGCCCGTGAGCGCGCCGACCTCGGGTCCGACGAACCGGACGCCGCGTTCCCGGAGCGTGGCCACGTTCGCCCGGGTCGCGGGGTGCTCCCACATCTGCGGGTGCATGGCGGGTGCGACCACGACGGGCGCCTCGGTCGCGAGCAGGGTCGTGCCGAGCAGGTCGCCCGCGAGCCCGGCCGCCATCCGCGCGAGGGAGTCGGCGGTCGCGGGGGCGACGACCACGAGGTCCGCCCGGCGTCCGAGGGACACGTGCCGCACCTCGGCGACGTCCTCGAAGACGCTCGTGGTGACCGGGTTCCGGCTGAGCGCCTCGAGGGTCGGCAGGCCGACGAAGCGGAGCGCACCCTCGGTCGGGACGACGTGCACGTCGTGGCCCCGCTTGACGAATTCGCGGACCACGCCGACGGCCTTGTAGGCGGCGATGCCCCCCGTGATCCCGACGACGACGGTCAGACGGCGCTCTGTTGCTGCGTTCACGTCGGTCACGCTACCCGGGCCGCCGTGCGAGGATCGACCCCATGTGCACCGTCGTCGTCCGCGTCGACCCCGGGTCCGCGTGGCCCGTCACCATGCTCGCGCTGCGGGACGAGTCGCCCGAGCGGCCCTGGGACCCGCCGGCCGCGTGGTGGCCCGAGCGGGACCCCTCGGTCCGCGGTGTCCGCGACCGTTCGGCGGGTGGCGCGTGGCTCGCGGCCTCCGACGCCGCGGGGCTCGCGGTCGTCCTGAACCGTGGCGAACCGGTGCCGAGCGACGACGACACCTGGACCACCCGCGGGGTCGTGCCGCTCGACGCCGTCACCGGCGTGCTGCCCGGTCACGACGGCACGCTCCCCACCACCCGGGCGTTCAACCTCGTCCGCGCCACGGCCGACGGCGCCGAGGTGCTGGCGTGGGACGGCTCCCGCGTCCGCACGACGGTGCTCGGGCCGGGCGTGCACATGGTCACGCACGGTGAGCCCGACGACCCAGCTGCGCCGCGGGTCGGTCGGTGGCTCGAGGCCTTCCGTGCGGTCGCGGCCCCGGTCGGGCCACCCGTGCTCGGCCCCTTCGACGAACTCCGCGCCGCCAACGCCGGCGACGACCCGGGTGACGGGTGGAGCGGCTGGTTCGGGCTCCTCGCCGAGTCGGCCGTGCTGCCGGCCGACGACCCGGACGCGATCCTCCGCGATGCGCACGAGCACGAGGGGCACGTCGCGACGCTGTCCATCGTCGCCGCCGCGATCGGCCCGGAGCGCACGGTGCTCCAGCACGCCCGACTCACCGAACCCGGGCGCCTGGACGGCTCGGTGGAGCTGCACCACGCCTGAGTCCGGCCACAGCACGGACCGGGCCGGGTCACGGCCCCGGCGCGTACCGTCCCGGGGCGTGACCACCCGGACCCGTGCCGTGCTCGCCACCGTCGTGGCGGTCGCCGCCGTGCTCGGTCTCGGGGCGTGCACCGAGGACGCCTCCGTCGCCGCGGCACCGGACCCCGGTCCGGTCGCCAGCCCGACCTCGCGCCCGTGGGACCAGGCCCGGGGTGCCCGGGTCGTGGTGGTCGGCGACTCGATCAGCGGCGGCCACGGGCTGGCCGACGGTCAGGCGTGGCCGGCGCTGCTCGCCCGTCGGGAGCACTGGCAGCTCACGAACCTGTCCTGCGACGGTGCGGGCGTGCTGACGGCGGGGGGCGACGACGCGTGCGGCAGCACCTACGCGGAGACCGTCCAGCGGGCCGTCGACCTGCGGCCGGCGGTGGTGTTCCTGCAGGCGAGCTCGAACGACCTCGGGCAGGACGACGACGAGCTCGACGGTGCCACCGAGCAGCTCGTGGCCGAGGTGCACCGGCTCCTGCCGCGGGCGCGCGTGGTCGGCCTGAGTGCGATCTGGGACGAGGACGCCCCGCCCGCGCAGCTCGCGACGATCTCCGCGGCGCTGCGGTCGGCGATCCGGCAGGACGGCGGCACGTCCGTCGACATCGGCCAGCCGCTCCGGGGGCACGCGGCCTGGATGCAGGCGGACGACGTGCACCCGACCGCGCGTGGTCAGCGAGCGGTCGAGGCCGCGGTGGCCACGGCCTTCGCGCGCGACCACGTGCGGTTCTGACGGGACGGGGCGGGGGCGAGCCGCGCCTCCAGGCCGACGACACCAGCCACCTCGGTCAGGCCGGCGGCGTGGTCCCGGTGAGGTCCTCCGCGACAGCCCACAGCGACCGCGCGAGGTCCGCGCTCCGCGCCGACCCCGGGATCGACGCCGTCGTCGTCGGCCCGACGAGCCCGAACGGGCCGGACGGCCCGTAGTACGCGCCACCGACGGCGTTCGGTCCGACCGCCGCGTACAGCAGCGGCTCGGAGCCCTGCTCGACGTCCTGGGTGAAGGGCAGCGCGAGGTTCCTCGAGCGGACAGGCTTCGCGCGGCCGAGGGAGCGGCCGGCCGACTGCAGGTTCGTCCGCGTGTAGCCCGGGTGCGCGGCCGTGCTCGTGACGGGCCAGTCGAGCTCGACCGTCAGCCGGTGCAGGTGCAGCGCGAGGAGGAGGTCGGCCAGCTTCGACTGCGCGTACGCACGCCAGCCGTTGTACCCGCGCTCCCACTGCAGGTCGTCGAACCGGATGCGGCCGCCGACCGCCACGATGCTCGACATCGTCGCGACCCGGGCGTCCGGTGAGCGCAGGAGGGCGGGCAGCAGCAGGTTCGTGAGGGCGAACGGGCCGAGGAAGTTCGTGCCGAGCTGCAGCTCGAAGCCGTCCACGGTCTCGAAGCGCTTCGGCGGTGCCATGACGCCGGCGTTGTTCACGAGCACGTCGAGCGGCCGGTCCTCGGCCAGGACTCCGGCCGCGAAGCGGCGCACGCTCGCCAGGTCGGCGAGGTCGAGCTCGCGCACCTCGACGTCCGCGGACGGGTGGGCGGCCCGGATGTCGGCGGCTGCGGCGTCGCCCTTCGACGTCGTGCGGACGGCGAGCACGACGGACGCGCCGGCGGCTGCGAGGCGGGTGGCGGTCTCCTTGCCGGTTCCGCTGTTCGCGCCCGTGACGACGATGCGGCGGCCGGTCTGGTCGGGGATCTGCGGCATGCGGGCGACCGTACACGCGGGGGCTGGTCGCGACCGGTCCGGCGTGCTACATTGATGCAAACGCATGGAAGTGCGACCGGGAGGACACCATGAGCAACGCATTCGGCACCGACCGCCCCTCGGACGTGCCGCCGCCCGCCCCCGAGCGGATCGGCCCCGTGCAGCTCGGCCTCGACACCTTCGGCGACGTCACCGACCGCCCCGACGGCAGCCGCCACACGCACGCCGAGAGCATCCGGGACATCATCGACGAGGCCGTCCTCGCCGACCAGGTCGGCATCGACTTCATCGGCGTCGGCGAGCACCACCGCGTCGACTACGCCGTGAGCGCCCCCGAGGTCGTCCTCGCCGCGATCGCCGCGCGCACCTCGACGATCCGGATGGGTTCCGCCGTGACCGTCCTGTCGTCCGACGACCCCGTCCGCGTGTACGAGCGGTTCGCCACCGTCGACGCGATCTCCGACGGACGCGCCGAGGTCATCCTCGGCCGCGGGTCCTTCACCGAGTCCTTCCCGCTGTTCGGCTACGACCTCGCCGACTACGAGGTCCTGTTCGAGGAGAAGCTCCAGCTCTTCGCGGCCCTCCGCGGCGGCGACCCGGTCACGTGGTCCGGCACCGTGCGGCCCGGGCTCACCGACCAGCACGTGTTCCCGAAGCTCGACCACGGCGCCATCCCCACCTGGATCGGCGTCGGCGGGTCGCCCCAGTCCGTGATCCGTGCGGCGTCCTACGGCCTCCCGCTGTTCCTCGCGATCATCGGCGGGCAGCCCGCGCAGTTCGCCCCGTTCTCGCGGCTCTACCGGCAGGCGCTCACGCAGCTCGACCTCCCGCAGCAGCCCATCGCGATGCACTCGCCCGGGTTCGTCGCCGCCACCGACGAGGAAGCGGCCGACCGCTACTGGCCGTACCACAAGGACGTCACCGACCGGCTCGGCCGGGAGCGCGGCTGGCCGCCGCTCGACGTCGCCGGCTACCGCGCCGGGCTGTCCGCCGGCGGGTCGCTCTACGTGGGGTCGCCCGAGACCGTCGCGCGGAAGATCGCGCGGAACATGCGGATCCTCGGCGTCTCGCGGTTCGACATGCGGTACGCGACGGGTCGCCTGCCGCACGAGGACATGATGCGGTCGATCGAGCTCTACGGCACCGAGGTCGCGCCGCGGGTGCGGGAGCTGCTGGCGGAGCCGGTCCCCGTCCCGTAGGGCGGCCGGCCGCCTGCGGCCCGCTGGCCGCCTGCCGGCCCGGCCGCCTGCTGCCGGCCGGTCCTGCGAAAGCGACAGTTCTGCCCGGCGGCGCCCCGTCCCTCCCGCGAAAGCGACAGTTCTGCGCGGAACGATCGCGTGACAGTGTCGCTCTCGCGAGGGCGGGCGGGGCGAGTCGGCCCGGCCAGCTGCGGCTGCCGGCTGCCGGCTGCCGGCTGCCGGCTGTCGTCTGTCGGTCGGGAGGCGCGGCTCGGCTCCCCGGCGTCCGCTCACGGGACGCCGGGTACGGTCCAGGGCATGTCACCACGACCCCCAGCTCCCGAACGTCGGTTCCGCGGCCGGATCACCGGCGTCGGGACGACCTCGGGCGTCCGGATCGTGGTCGGCATGTGGGAGCGGTCGCCGTTCGGGGCGTTCACGGACGTGTTCCTCGAGCTGCCCGACGGGTCATCGGTGCTGCTGGCCCCGGACGAGATCGTCGCCGCGTACGTCTCCGGGACCTACCGCTTCGACACGGTGTCCGTCGTGGACGTGTCCGCGCGCCGGACCGCTCGCGGCATCGAGCTCTCGGCGGGTGCGCTGCACGCGTCGATCGACGTCGGTGGGATCTCGCCGCTCGGCCGGGTGCTCCGCATCGTCCCGAAGCCGATCGCCCGCGATCCGCGGTGGCTCGCCGCGATCGACCCGGTGGCACGGATCCTCGCGCCCGGGTCCGGGACCGCGGGCTCGGCAGGCAACGGTCGCCGCGAGTACTACGGCGTGACGGGCGCGCACGACGTCACCGGGGTGCGGGGGACCTGGGCGGCGGAGGACCTCGGGTCGCTCGCGCCGCTCGACCCGCCGGTGGCGTTCGGCTTCGCGTCGATGCCCCGGATCCCGCAGGTCGTCGACGTCGAGACGACGATCCGCGAGCCCGCCTGACACCGGCGCTCCGCCTCGCGGGCCGGTCGGCCGCGCCGTGGCACGCGCGATCCGACACGCACGCGTCGATCGACGAGCGCGGAGTCGCACGATGCGGACGCATCCGGTGCCCGCGCATCGATCGACACGGCACGCGTCGATCGACGGGTGCCGTGTCGCACTGCCGCATCCGCATCCGCAGCACCGCGGGACCGCCGGGACCGCCGCCCTCCGCGCCCGGGCCGAGCCGCGCCTCCTGGACCGGACGCACCGGAACCGGAACCGGAACCGGACCGGACGCACCCAGGGTGGAGGGGCAGACTGGCCCGATCGGACCGCGCCCCGGGGAGACCCGGCCGCACGTCGGACACAACGGGGCGCACGACGCGAGAGGAGCACCATGACGGACACAGAGGCAGACCAGCGCGCAGCCATCTCGGACATCGTCCACGGAGCCCACACGGCCCTGCTGACGACCGTGAACGAGGACGGGCAGCTCCACGCACGGCCCCTCGCCGTGCAGGACAAGGCGTTCCACGGCACCCTCCGGTTCCTCGTGCAGGACGGCAGCGAGAAGGTCGAGGACATCGCCCGGAACCCGCACGTCAACGTCGCGATCGAGTCACAGGGCGGGTACCTGTCCATCGCGGGCACCGCCACGGTCACCCAGGACGACTCGGTGATCGACGAGCTGTGGTCGCCCTTTGCCGAGGCGTGGTTCCCCGAGGGACGTCAGGACCCGTCGATCCGCCTCCTCACCGTCGAGGGGGACTCGGTCGAGTACTGGACGCAGGACACCGGCCCGGTCGGCAGTCTCGTGCAGACCCTCAAGGCCGCGATCGGCAAGCAGAGCCAGCCCGACACCGGCACGCACGGCACCGTCGAGCTCTAGCGAGCGAGACGCGGCTGCTCGGCTCCGCTCACGGGGGGCCGAGCAGCCAAAGCACGGCCACGAGCACGGGCTGCCCGAGCACGGCGCCGACCACCAGGGTCCAGCGCATCCACGGCTTCGCGACGAGTTCGGGGGAGCCGAAGAGCGGCGCCAGCGGCATCAGCAACCGTGGCGTCGACGCCATCGGGAGCGACACCGCGAAGATGTAGAGCGCGTACGCGGCGGCGTAGAGCACGGTCGTCGAACCGAGCTGTCGCGTGGACCGACGGAGCAGCCACACCGGGTACGCGACGAGCAGGAACACCACGATGAGGACGCCGCCGACGCCGAGCCACCGCGCTGCGATGAGGAACCACGGGGTGAGGGGCGTGAAGTCGACCCGGCCGATGAAGTTCACCCACCAGGACATCTCGGTCTCGAGGTAGGCGTTCGGCGAGCCGGTGGCGTGCGCGGCGATGAGCGGCCACGCGAACCCGGCGACCACCATCACGACGCCGGCGGCCACGACCCGCACGCGTTCGGCGACCGGGAACGCGTCGAGCGAGCGGACGCCGTCCGCGCCGTGGGCGCCGGCCTCGCGGCGGGCACGGACCCACCGGGTCACGGCGACGACCCCGAGCACGAGCGGGATCGCGAGCGCGCCCGGCCGGGTGAACGCCGCGACGACTCCGAGGGCGGTCAGCAGCCCGTAGCGACGGCGTTCGAGCGCGACGAGCGACCCGAAGGTCAGCGCGAGGAACATGCTCTCCGCGTAGCCGACCTGCAGCAGGAACGAGAGCGGGCCGCACGTGAAGAAGAACACCGCCCACAGGGCAGCGGCGAACCCGGCACGGTCGCGGACGAGACGGTGCAGCAGGTACGTGGCGATGAGTCCGGCCAGCAGGGCGATCGCGGGTGCTCCGACGGCGAACGGGACCCCCGTCGACGCGGTGAGCATCCGGATCGTGAACGGGAACGCCGGCAGGAACGCCCACGCGTTCTGCGCCACGTGACCGGCGGCGTCGAGGGGGAGCGTGGACGGGTACCCGTGCACCGAGATCTGCTCGTAGTACTGGCCGTCCCACGCCGTGAGGAAGGTGAAGAACCCGTGGTCGTTGCCCCAGATCGCGTTCTCCGGCAGGGCCCGACCGATCAGCGGGTACGCGAGCGCCAACCAGAACGTGGACACGATGCGTCCGCCGGTCCACACCAGGAGCACGGCGGCCCACGCCGGCAGGGCGGTCGCGAGGTCGAGGACCCGGCGGCGACCGCTGGCGATCGACTCCGTGAGGGTCCCGTCCACTCGACTCACCGCGACGCTCCGCGATGTTCGGGCATGGCAGGGGGCACGCTCCGAGCGTAGACGGGTGATGCTTGGGACGCCCCTGCGGACACGGCCTGGAGGCGCGACGTGCGTTCTGCAGGACAGAAAGCGACGGTCACGCGGCCGGTTCGCGGGCCGTGGTCGCCCTAGCCTGGAAGCTCTCGTCCACCCGCTCGTCCATCTGCTCGTCTGGAGTACCGTGCCGAACAAGACCGCCATCGTGACCGACAACGCCCCGAAGCCCGCCGGCCCGTACAGCCAGGGCATCGTCGCCAACGGCTTCCTCTACACCGCCGGCTTCGGCCCCCAGGATCCCGCGACCGGTGCGATCGCCGACGACGTCGCCGGGCAGACCGCCCAGGTGCTCGCCAACATCGCGGCCGTCCTGGCCGAGCACGGCGCCACCCTCGACGACGTCGTGAAGTCGACCGTGCACCTCGAGCACTCCGACCGTGACTTCGCCGCCTTCAACGAGGAGTATGCCAAGCACTTCTCCCAGCCGTACCCGGTGCGCACGACGGTCCAGTCGCACCTGGCGAACATCCTGGTCGAGATCGACGTGGTGGCGGTGCTGCCGACCGGCGACTGACCACAGCTTCGCCATCGCTGAGCGAAGCCTCATCGACCCCCGGTGCCGGAACCGTCACGACGGAGCCCGGCGCCGGGGGTCGCCTGCGTCAGGGCGCCGTCCGCGAGCACGGGGACGCCGGCGACGAGGACGTCGTCGATGCCCTCCGCGAGCCGGACCGGGTGCTCGTACGACGACCGCGCCGACACCCTGGCCGGGTCCACCACGACGAGGTCCGCGACCGCTCCCGGACGGACCGTTCCCCGGTCGCCGAGCCGGTACCGCCCGACGCTCGTCGTCGACAGGTGCCGAACCGTCTCCGGCCACCCAAGCCGACCGGTCACCGCGTGGTCGGCGAGGTACCGCGCGAAGGTCCCGTAGGCGCGCGGGTGCGGGTGCGTGCCGACGAAGATGCCGTCGGACCCGGCGGTGTGACCGGGCAGCCGGAAGAGCGGGGTGAGCTCGTCCGCGGTCCGGGGCCGAGGGACGCGCATGACGACGGTGACCTGCAGGGCGGAGTCGACGAGCACGTCGATCGCCAGGTCGACGGGGTCCGTGCCCGTGGCGGCGGCGGCCTCGGCGAGGGTGCGGCCCTGCAGCGCGTGGAACTCCGGCGCGGGCACGTGCGACAGCGTGATCTGATCGGCCCAGCCGGTCCCGAGGTCGGCGCGCCCGAGCACCCGCTCGAGCACCGCGGTGCGCACCCGGTGTCGGCCTGCCTCGTCGGCGACCGCATCGGCGAGGTCGCCGGTGCCCGGACGCGCCAACTCGGCCGGCAGCAGCAGCATCGACAGGATCGTGCACCCCCGGGAGTACGGGTAGGCGTCGAACGACATCGGAGCGCCGGCCGCCGCCAGTTCCGCGAGGGCGGCGATCGCGAGCTCGACCGGGGCGTGCAGGTGCGACACGTGCGCCCGGACCCCGGAGGCCCGGACGATGTCGGCGATCTCGTCCAACCCCGCTCGGGCGTTGCGCTCGTACCCGCCCCGCATGTGCGACACGTAGAGGCCGTCGGCAGCCGCGACCTCCGTGCACAGCGCCGTGATCTCCGCGGTGTCGGCGTACAGGCCCGGCACGTAGTCGAGTCCGGTCGCGAGGCCCGTCGCACCCGCGGCCAGGCCCTGACGCACGAGGGCGCGCATGGACTCGAGGTCGGCCGGGGTCGCGGGCCGGTCGTCGTCGCCGATGACCTCGTGCCGGACCGTGCCGGCGGGCACCAGGGTCGCCACGTTGACCGGCGTCGCACCGTCGTAGGTCGCAAGCAGGGCCCCGATGCCGCCGCCGCCGTACCGGGGGTGTGGTCCGTCGATCGCCGCGAAGTACCGGTCGGCGTAGCTGCCGTCGCCCGGAGCCGGACCGACGCCGTCCTGGCCGGTGACGACGGTCGTCACACCCTGGCGGAGCAGGGCGTGCTGCACGGCCTCGTCGAAGACGAGCGACCCGGCGTGCGAGTGCGCGTCGACGAACCCGGGGAGGACGAGGCGCTCGCCGCAGTCGATCGTCCTCGTGCCGGCAGGGAGGTCGAGGTCGGTGCCGACGGCGACGATCCGTCCGGCTGCGACGAGCACGTCGGCCGCGCGGGCGTCGGCCGTCGTCCCGTCGAGGACTGTGCCGCCGCGCAGCAGGACGGGCGACGCGGGGACCGTCACCGGGCGAGCCCCGCGACGAGCCGCTCGGCGCGGACGCGGAGGGCGTCGAGGTCCCCGCTCGTGAGCGCGTCCCCGACGAGCGGCGAACCCAGTCCGACGGCGACCGCACCGGCCGCCAGGTAGTCCGAAGCGTCGTCGACGCCGATGCCGCCCGTCGGGATCACGTCGACGAAGTCCAGCGGCGCGAGCACCTGCTTGAGGAACGCCGGCCCGCCGAGTTGCGCGGCCGGGAAGACCTTCACCGCCCGGGCGCCGAGCTGCCACGCCCGGACGATCTCGGTCGGCGTCGCGGCGCCGGGGTACCACCCGAGTCCTCGTTCGTGCGCCCGCTCGCCGATCTCGGCGTCGAGGTGCGGGCTGACGGCGAACACCGCTCCGGCCGCGGCTGCCTCGTCGAGCTGCCGGGGCTCGAGGACGGTGCCCACACCGATCGACGCGCTCGAGCCGTAGCGGTCCGTCGCCCACGCGATCCCCTCCCGCCACCGCGGCGTGTTCGTGGTGATCTCGACCGCGCGGACGCCGGCGTCGACGAGGGTCGCGATCACGTCCTCGACGTGGTCGCCGGAGCCCCCGCGGAGGATCGCGATGGCCGGACCGGCAGCGTGCCGGTGGCGGACTCGGGGTGTCCCCGGCCCGTCACCGGTGCTGGTGGCGGCGGCGGTGGTGGTGGTGGTGGGGTCGGTGCTGGGGGTGTTCGTCATGTGCTCGTTCCTCGTGGTCGGCGGGCGACTCGCCGTGCGGTCAGGGTCGGGGTCAGCGGTCGACACGGTCGTGGAGGGTCTGGTCGCCCTCGGGGCGAGGGGCCTGAGCGTGCAGCGCCGCCGGGTCCGGGCGCTGCCAGTCGCTCTCGACTGTGCAGGCGAGGGCACCCGCGTCGGCTGCCCGGTCGAGCGCATCGGCCGCCGTCGCACCGCCGAGTGCCGCCGCCAGCCAGCCGGCCACGAAGGCGTCACCGGCACCGACCGGGTCGACGACGCGCACCGGGGTCGCCGGACGCCGGAGGAAGGCCCCGTCGATCGAGGCCACCGCGCCGCGGGAGCCGAGCTTCACGACGGCCCGGCCGTGGCCGAGCGCAGCGAGCTCGTGGGCGAGCGTCTCGTCGTCGCCCTCGTCGTCGGCGAGCCCGAGCACGAGCCGGGCTTCGTCGTCGCCCGCGAAGACGATCGAGGAGCGTCGGGCGACCGCACGGTAGCGCTCACGGGCGGCCTCGGCGTCGATGAGCTTCGGGCGGTGGTTCACGTCGAAGGACACCGGCACCCGGGCGGCGTCCGCTCGGTCGACCGCGGCTTCGACGGTGGCCCGTGCCTCGTCGGAGAGGGCGAGCGTGATGCCGGTCACGTGCAGGAGCGTCGCCGTCTCGACGATGCTCGTGGGCAGGTCCGTCGCGCGCAGTGCCGAGCCGGCCGACCCCCGCCGGTGGTAGGTCACGCGGGTTCGTCCGTCGGCCAGGCGCTCCTTCATCATGATGCCCGTCGACCGCTCGGGATCGGCGACCGCGACGACGTCGACGCCTTCGCCGCCGACGTCCCGGCGGACGCGGTCGCCAGCGGGGTCCGTGCCGACGCGACCGACCCAGGTGGTGGGCACGCCGGCCCGGACGAGGCCGATCGCCACGTTGCTCTCGGCACCGCCCGTGTCCACCCGCATGTGGTCGAGGTCGGGCACGGCACCCGTGTCACGCCCGGTCAGCAGCAGCATCGTCTCGCCGAAGGTCAGGACGCGGCCGGTCATCGGATGCTCTTCGACAGGGCGAGCTGGGCCGACGAGGACCCGAGCGCGACGGAGATCTCGAGCGCCGTCCGGACGACACCGTCACCGAGCTCGCGGACGGCTGCGGCAGGGAAGCGGGAGGCCAGCCCGGAGATGCTCATCGCCCCGACGACCTGGTTGGCGTGGTCCAGCACGGGAGCGGCGACGCACCGGATGTCCGGCTCGTTCTCGCGGTCGTCGATGCCGTAGCCGCGCCCGTGCGTGCGGTCGATCTCAGCGCGCCAGCGGTCGTCGTCGACGATCGAGTGGTCGGTCATCGCCGTCGCCGGTTCCGCCAGCACCCGCTCGAGCAGCTCCGGCTCGCCGAACGCCACGATCGCCTTGCCGGACGCGGTGTTCCGCATCGGCAGACGGTTCCCGATCCGGGAACCCATCCGGACGGTGCCACGGGTCTCGACCTTGTCCACGTAGACGATGTCCGTGCCGTCCGGGACGACCAGGTGGCACGTGAGGCCGGTGTCCTCCGCGGTGCGGCGGAGGAACGGGGCGGCGGCCGAGCGGAGGTCGATGCCCTCGAGGTAGCTCTGCCCGAGCAGCAGCGCACCGAGACCGAGCGTGAACCCGGCGTCCGGCGTCCGGCGGAGCAGGTCGTTCTCGACCATCGGGGCGGTCAGCCGGAGCACGGTCGACTTCGACGTGCCGAGCTCGGTGGCCAGCACGGTCAAGGACACCGAGGGCTCCCCGTTGCGGGTGCGGTCGGCGATGCAGTCGAGCAGCCGGAGCCCGCGTCGGAGCGACAGCGCGGCGTTGCGGGTGGAGCCTTCGTCGGCGGCCTGCGCGACCGGGGTCGTCGCGCGCATCAGAACCACGTCGCGATCGTCTCGACCACGGTCTCGTCGTCGGCGATGACGAGGACCTGGCGCCACTTGTCGAAGACGGTGCACGGGTGCGAGATCCCGAACACGACGACGTCGCCGGGCGTCAGCGGGTCCTGGTCGTCCGCCAGCGCGAGGTAGCAGTGCTGGTCGTCGAGGCGGGTGACGGTGACCGCCCCGGGTGGTGGGCCGGTCCGTGTGGGGTCAGCCGCGCCTCCAGGCAGGATCCGTCGCACGACCGGGAGTCCCTCGTCGAAGGAGATGTCCCGCTTGCCGACCGCGACGAGCGCGAGACCGGGCTCGGGGCGGGACGTGACGCGGCCCCAGACCTCGATCGCGGGGATCAGCGCACCTTCCTCCGGGTGCCGGGCGAACGGTGTGCGCTCGGCGTAGAAGCCGTCGTCGTGCGTGAGGTACGCGCCGGACCGGAGGAGGACGTCGAGGTCGTCCGGACGTGCGGAGACGGCGTCGACGACGGCGTCGAACCACGCGCTCCCACCCATGCTGAGGAGTGCCCGCGGTGCGTCGACCAGTGGCCGGACGTCGGCGGCGATCGCGAGGACTCCGCGGACGTACTCGCGGGCGGCGTCGACGCCGGGGAGCCCGCCCTCGTACCCGGAGACGCCGCGGAGGGACAGGCCGGCGTCGTCCGCGGCGTGCGCGACGGCGAGTGCGTCCGCTGCCGTCCGGACCCCGGTGCGTCCACCGGTGAAGCCGACCTCGACCAGGACGTGGAGGTCGCCGGCGACGGCGTCCTGGGCGGCTCGTGCTACGGCGACCCCCGCCGCGGAGTCGACGTAGCAGAGCACGTCGGCGTCGGGGTCCACCGATCGACGCGACGCGAGCCACGCGAGGCCCGCGGGGTCGAGGACCTCGTTCGCGACGAGGATGCGGTGGATGCCGTGCTCCCACGCGACCATGGCCTGCTGGACCGAGGCGACCGTGACGCCCCAGGCGCCGGCATCGACCTGGCGGGCTGCCAGGACGGGTGCCATGTGGGTCTTCATGTGCGGAGCGAAGAGCAGGCCGTGCCGGCCGACGTACGCCTGCATCACCGCGGTGTTGTTGGCGAGCGCCGACTCACGCAGGGTCATCACGGGCAGGTGGGCGTGATCGAGGACGTGGCGCGACCCCGGGGCGGCGGGGTCCGGCGCGCCCTTCGTCGTGACCGTGGCGGGGGTGGTCGTGCCGGGGGTGGTCGTCATCGATCCTCCTGTGCGTGTGCGGTGTGACCACGTTCGCGGTCCGGCGTCCGTCGAGGCAACGGCACCCTGCGCGTCATTCTGCTCTGCACAACTCGAGGTCGCAGACCGCGGACGACCGCGTCTCAGGACCGGATCGGGCATAGCATTTGATGTGACATGGCGACGACGATGACGACACGACGACGGGGGAGCACGGCGGTGGCCGTGCTGGTCGCGGGCACCTTCTTCATGGAGCTTCTGGACGGCACGATCCTGGCGACGGCGGCCCCGGCGATGGGGCGCGACCTCGGTGTGGACTCCGCCGCGGTCGGCGTGGCGATCACCGCCTACCTGGTGACGCTCGCCGTGTTCATCCCGGTCAGCGGTTGGTTGACGGACCGCGTCGGCTCGCGGACGGTCTTCGCCGGGGCGATCGCCCTGTTCACGGTGGCGTCGGCCCTGTGCGCGCTGTCGACCGGGCTCGTGGACCTGACGCTCTGGCGGATCGTGCAGGGGCTCGGCGGTGCGCTGATGGTCCCGGTCGGGCGCCTCGTGGTGCTCCGGGGTGCCGGGCGCGAGCAGCTCGTCACCGCGATCGCGATCCTGACCTGGCCGGCACTCGCCGCGCCGATCATCGCGCCGTTCGTCGGGGGCGTCCTCGTCGACACCCTGTCGTGGCACTGGATCTTCCTCATCAACATCCCGCTCGGGGTCATCGCGTTCGTCGCGGCGCTCGTGCTCGTGCCGCAGGAGCGGGCGGCGGAGCGGGTGCCGTTCGACTGGTTCGGCTCGCTGCTCGCGTGCTTCGGCCTCGGGTCGCTCGTGGTCATGGCCTCCCTGCTCGCCCTCGACCGGGTCCCGGTGCTCGCGGTCGTGGTCTCCGGCCTCCTCGGGGCGGTGTGCTGCTGGTTGGCGATCTGGCACTTCCGCCGGGCGCCGCACCCGATCATGGGCCTCGACTCCTTCCGGCTCGAGACCTTCCGGGTGTCGCACGCCGGCGGCAGCCTGTTCCGACTGGCGGTGTCCGCGGTGCCCTTCGTGCTCCCGCTGCTGTTCCAGGACGCCTGGGGGTGGAGCGCCGTGCTCGCCGGGTCTGCCGTGCTCTGGGTCTTCGTCGGGAACCTCGGCATCAAGCCGATGACGACGCCGTTCCTCCGCTGGTTCGGGTACCGGCCGGTGATCATCGTGTCGAGCGCGGTCGCGGCACTCAGTGTGGTCGCGATGGTGTTCATGACCGAGGAGACCCCGTTCTGGCTCCTGGCCGTGCTCCTCGTGGTGAGCGGTGCGGCTCGCTCGGTCGGGTTCACGGCGTACAACACCATCGCCTTCGCCGACGTCGAACAGGCGGACATGACCCCGGCGAACACGCTGTCCTCCACCCTGCAGCAGACCGCCGCGGGCTTCGGGGTCGCGGTCGCCGCGGTCGTCATCCGGGCCGCGGCCGGGCTCGGCGGCTCGGGCCCGTACGACCTCGCGTTCTGGGTCATCGCGGTGCTGCTCGTGGTCGCGTGCGTCGAGGGTCTCCTCATGAGCCGGACCGCCGGCGAGACCGTGCGGCCGGTGCGGCGCGTCGCCGCCTGAGCGCCGATCGCCCGTTCCCGCAGCGGTCACACGCACGAAACCCGGCGGGCGGTACAGTCTCAGCAACTGCTTGCGATCGCCGAGTACGGTGACCGCGGCAGGGTGACCGGAAACACCCGGAACAGGAAGGCAGCATGGCCGCGCCACAGCAGCAGGGGACGATCGCCGCCGAGCAGGCAGCGGAACCGACCGGGCTGCGCGTCGTCAGCTACAACCTCCGAGAGCACACAGCGAACGGCGAACTCGCCGCCCTGGCCGAGGCGTCGCAGGCCGACGTCATCTGCGTCCAGGAGTGCGACAGCAACGACCTCGCCTCCTCCGTCGCCGGACTGTCCCTGGCCGCGTCGACCAAGACGAACCGGCTCGGCCTGGCGATCTACAAGCGCGACGACCGGTTCGAGGTCGAGGACTTCAGCATCCACTCCCTGCAGAAGTCCCTGCACGACCGGGTGCTCGCGCCGGCGCACGAACGACTCATCGCGATGCACCTCCGCGACACCGAAGCCGACGCCGAGGTCATCGTCGCGTCCTTCCACGCCTCACCCCTGACCGCAACGAACTCGCTGCGCCGCAAGCAGATCGAGGCTGCGCACCAGTTCGTCCGCGACCTTTCCACCGAGGCGCCGGCGATCATGGTCGGCGACTTCAACTACCCCTGGTTCCAGACGAACCTGCGCCGGAAGATCGAGCAGCACGGCTTCGCGCTGTCGCTGTCGGACCAGCCGACCTACCTGCGCTACCGCAAGTTCACGGGACACTTCGACTTCGCCACGAGCGTCGGGCTGCACATCGCCGGCGTCGAGACCCTCCCCGCGGGCATCTCCGACCACCGGCCGATCCTGGTGCGGGCGCACTACGAGCACCCCGGGGCGACCGGTTCGGTCGCGGCCGTGGAGTCCCCGGCCGCCTGACCCCGCGCCGGCCGCGCGCGCCACCGCGGCCGCGCCGAGCGGGCGCAACGCGCCGCGCGCACTCCGCCGAGCGGGCGCAACGCGCCGCAGGCCCGCGACGAGCGTGACAGAAAGTGCCCGCTCGGCCGGGCGAGGTTGCCTGGCCCGGCGCCCGCGCCGAGCGGGCGGGACGCGCCGTGCGCGGCCCGCCGAGCGGGCGCAACGCGCCGCAGGCGCGCGCCGAGCGTGACAGAGACTGCGCGCTCGGGGAGGCGCCCGGCGCCCGCGCCGAGCGGGCGCAACGCGCCGCGTGCGGCGCGCCGAGCGGGCGGAACGCGCCGCAGGCGCGCGCCGAGCGTGACGGAAAGTGCCCGCTCGGGGGCTCGGGGGCTCGGGGGCCCCGCCGGCCCGGCCGGCCCGGCCCGCCCCGCGCCGCCGGCCCCGCAACCGCCTGGAGGCGCGGCGCCGGTCTCGTGGACCGGCACCGCGCCTCCAGGCAGTCACGTCACGGACGCGACCCGCGTCAGCGACGCAACGTCGCGCGTGCCAACCGGTTGCCCACGAACTGGCCGAGCTGCACGATGATGACGATCGCCGCCACCGACACGTACACGATCCACCAGTCGTACCGCTGCGACCCGTACGTGATCGCGTACTCGCCGAGCCCGCCGCCGCCGATGAGCGCACCCTGCGCCGTCATGTCGACGATCCCGATGTAGATGAACGTGTAGCCGAGGATGAGCGGCCCGAGCCCCTCGGGGATGAGCACGGTGAGCAGGATCGACACCGGGTGCGCACCCGATGCCCGCGCTGCCTCGACGACGCCGGGGTCCACGGACAGCAGGTTCTGCTCGACGATCCGGGACACCGCGAACGCCGCCGCCAGCGAGATCGCGAACGTCACCGCGGGCACGCCGATCGTCGTCTGCACGACCACGCGGGACAGCGGCGCGATCGCGGCGAGGAAGATCACGAACGGAATCGGCCGGACCAGGTTCACGACCACGTTGAGGATCGTGTACGCCGCCCGGTTGCCGAGCAGGTTGCCCGGGCGGGTGGCGTACAGCGCCAGGCCCAGGGCCAGGCCGATGATCCCTGCGATGACGAGGGACACCAGCGACATGACGATGGTGTCGCGCACCGAGGAGAGGAAGACGTCGAACGTGTCGATCACGCTCTGGAAGCTGTTGTTCACGCCGCGGCCTCCTCGTCGGTGGTGACGCCCGTGTTGCGGAGCGCGTCGATGGCGTCGTCGATGCCCGTCGGCGACGACGCACTCAGCTCGTACGTCAGCGAACCGATGCGACGCTCGCGGATCTCGCCGACCCCGCCGTACACGAGCTCCGCGGTGACGCCGGCCGCGCGGAAGGCCGCGTCGATCCGGTTCTGCAGTCCGGCCTCGTCGGTGATCTGCACCGTGACGAGCCGACCCGGGTGACGCTCGCGCAGGCGGGCGAGCGTCTCGGGGGAGGGGCGGTCGTGCAGCGCCGTGCGGACGAACCGCTGGGCGGCGTCGGTCTGCGGCGTGGAGAACACGTCGTAGACGTCGCCGACCTCGACCACGCGTCCCTGCTCCATCACGGCGACACGGTCGGCGATCTGCCGGACGGCGTCCATCTCGTGCGTGATCACGATGATGGTGACGCCGAGCTCCCGGTTGACGCGACGGAGGAGCGCGAGGACCTCCGACGTGGTCTCCGGGTCGAGGGCGCTGGTCGCCTCGTCGGCGAGCAGCAGGTCGGGCGACGCAGCGAGCGCGCGGGCGATGCCGACGCGCTGCTTCTGTCCGCCGGAGAGCTGCTCCGGGTACGCGTACGCGCGGTCGAGCAGGCCGACGAAGTCGAGCAGCTCGGCGACACGGCGGTCGCGCTCGGCCTTCGGCACACCAGCGACCTTGAGCGGGTACGCGACGTTCCCGGCGATGGTGCGGGAGCGGAACAGGTTGAACTGCTGGAAGATCATCCCGATGCGGCGCCGAGCGAGGCGGCGGTCCTTCTCGGGGATCGCCGTCAGCTCCTGGCCGGCGACCGTCACCGAGCCGGAGCTCGGCAGCTCGAGGGCGTTCACCAAGCGCACCAGCGTGGACTTGCCGGCACCGGAGTACCCGATGACGCCGAGGACCTCTCCCTGGTGCACGTCCAGGGAGACGTCCTCGACGGCCACCACGGTCTCGCCGGTGTCGGCGCGGCGGTAGTGCTTCGAGACGCCGCGGAGTTCGACGAGGACCGGCACTACTGCTTGGCCGCCTTCGCGTCCTTCTCGACCTTGGCGAGCTCGTCCTGCAGCGAGGAGGCGCTCTCGTCGCGGACGACCGCGTCGGGGTTGTCCTTGAGGAACACCTTCTGCACCGACTCGTCCTGGAAGAGCTTCGCGAGGGCGAGGTACGTCTTGTTCGACTTGTCCTCGTCGCGGGCGGCGAAGATGTTCACGTACGGGGCGGCGCTCGCGCTCGACGGGTCGTCCTGGTAGACGACGTCGGAGCTCGGCAGGCCGGCAGCGGTCGCGAAGTTGTTGTTCACGACGGCGCCGGCGACGGAGCCCTGCTGCAGTGCGTTCGCGGTCTGCGAGGCCTCGAGCGGCTCGACGTCGACCTTCTTCGTCACGATGTCGGACGTCGTCGAGAACGCCGATCCGCCGTCCTTCAGCGTGAGGAGCTTCGCACCCTGCAGCACGAGGAGCGCACGCGCCTCGTTGATCGAGTCGTTCGGGATCGCGATCTTCGCCCCGTCGGGGATCTTCGACGCCTCGTCGTACTTCGTCGCGTACAGCGGCAGCGGGTAGACCGCGGTCGATCCGATCGGCTGGAGGTCGTCGTTCGACGTCACGTTGTAGTCGGCCAGGTACTGGATGTGCTGGAACTGGTTGAGGTCCAGCTGGCCGTCCTTGAGCGCGGGGTTCGGCAGCGAGTAGTCGGCGAAGTTCGTCAGCTTGACCGTGACGTTCAGCTTCGACTTCGCGAGCTTCGTGTAGGTGCTCCAGTAGGAGAGGGACTTGTCCGCGACACCGATCGTGACGGTCTTCGGCGAACCACTCGCGGCGGCGCCGGAGTCGTTGCTGGTGTCGTTGCCGGAGCGGACGGCTCCGACGATGAGGGCGACGACGATCGCGACGACGACGACCGCGGCGGCGATGATCCAGCCGATCGGGCGCTTGCCCTTCGGCTTCTCGGGCAGTGCGGGTGCTGCGGACATGGTGGTGCTCCTCGTGGGCCGTGCTGTGGGGGTGCCGCGGTGGTCCGCGGCGGCGACCGCGGTGCTCCGCGGCGTGCAGTCGAGTGTGCCGGGCGGTCCGCCGCCGTGCGAGTTCCGTTCCGTCGTGTTACACCGCTGTCACACGGTTCGTTGGTTCACTCGGTCCGTGCGCAGTCTCGAGCTCGTCCTGGATCCGTCGTCCGACGCCGCGGTGCGTGCCGCGTGGGATGCGTTGATCGCGGCGGACCTGCCGAGTCTCGGCCGCTCCGGGACGAACAGCCCGCACGTGACCCTGGCGGCCGGCGACGACCTGCCCGTCCCGGTCGGCTTCGACGCAGCCCTGCCGGCCCGGCTGCTGCTGGGGGGAGTGCTGCTGTTCCCGGCTGGCTCGGGGCGGTCCGTGCTCGTGCGGGCGGTGGTGGTGGACCCGGCGCTGGCCGCGTTCCACGAGGCGGTGCACCGTGCGGCACCTGGTGGGGTCGACACGTCCTTACCGGGAGCGTGGTCGCCGCACGTCACGTTCGCACGGCGGGTGCGCGACGAGGACCTCGGGCGCGCGGTCGCGGCACTGCGCGGGGCGCCGTTGCCCGACGAGCTCGTGGTGGGCGGGGTGCGGCACTGGGACGGCGGCACGAAGGCGGTCACGCCGGTCGCGTGAGCGCGGCGCGGCGGCGGCGCGGTGCGGTGGGGCGGGCCGCCGGAACCAGGTCCGGACACAGCACCGTGGAGCTGCGCGGTGTTGTGTCCGGAACCTGGTTCCGCGGGGGCGTGGGGGCGCCAGCGTGGGTGCGGGCGCGGGGGCGCGCGGGCGGGACGCGAGCGCGTCGGCCTGGAGGCGCGGCTCAGGTCCCCAGGACGCGCTCGCCGAACGCCGACGCGAACGTCCGGTCCGGGTCGGCTCCGCGGACGAGCTCGCGGAAGTCCGCCAGCCGCGGGTACAGCGCGGCGACCGCCGACGGGTCGAGCGAGCTCATCTTCCCCCAGTGCGGGCGCCCGTCGAACGGTGCGAGGAGCGCCTCGAGGTCGGGGAGCAGCGCGGCGACCTCGGCGGGGTGCTTCTGCCACGTGAACGCGATGCAGAGCACGTCCTCGCCCTGGGTCGGGCTGAGCCAGAACGGGTCCGCTGCCATCGTCCGGAGCTCGCACACGTGCAGGTGCGGCTGGATCCGGTCGGCCATCGTGCGGACGGCGTCGAGCGCGGCCGCGGCGTGCCGGAGCGGGACGAAGTGTTCGCTCTGCACCTCGGACCCGTGGCTCGGCACGGACTCGATCGGGAAGTGCGGCAGCCGGTCCCACCACGGGCCGACCGAACCGTCACGGGCGGTGCGGTGCCCGTCCCCGGGCGAACCGGGGAGCCGCGGCGCCCCGAACAGCTCCGCCGGCACGTCCACGTCGTCGGCACCGTCCGGTACCCGGGACTTCAGCAGGACCCCGGTGATCTCGTCGCCGAACACCGTGTAGGAGCACACGCTCGTCGCGGCCGCCTGCACCTCGGCGACGTGCGCGGTGAAGGTGTCCCACGGCATCGCGCCGTAGACGTCCTGTCGCATCCGGTAGGTCGGCTCGACGTCGAGCGTCACCCGGGTGACGATGCCGAGCAGCCCGAGGTGCAGCACGGCGCCGTCGAACTCCGGGGTCCCTCGGGCGATGGTGCGCGCGGAGCCGTCGGGCCCGAGCACCTCGAAGGACCGGACGGCGGTGCTGAGCGACCCGAGCGACGTGCCGGACCCGTGCGTCCCGGTCGCGATCGCCCCACCGAGCGAGATGTGCGGGAGCGACCCCATGTTGTGAAGGCCGTACCCGGCACGGTCGAGCTCCGGAGCGACGACGCCGTACCGTGTGCCGGCGCCCATCGTCACCGTGCACTGCGCTCGGTCGACCACGAGGTCCGTCGGGATCCCGGTGAGGTCGAGGAGCACGCCCGGAGCGTCGGCGGAGTCGTTGAACGAGTGCCGCGTCCCGAGCCCGTGCACGCGCGGGGAGCGTGCCACGATCTCGGCGGCCTCGTCGACCGACGCGGGGCGGAGGACCCGCTCGGCCGTGTAGGTGACCGTGCCGGACCAGTTCAGCTCGCTCGTCGTCGACCGCATGCCGACCACGATGCCACGCGTGGGTGCACGTTCCTCGACGACGAACCACGGAACCGACGTCGAACCAGGCGGGCAAGCCGGTTCGACGTCGGTTCCGTGGTTCGATCCGAGCGCGGAGGCACTCGGCGCCGACGTTCCGTGCGCGCGTCAGTGCATCGACGGTGCCGGTGCGCCCTCGGGGGTCTCGGGACGGCGGACCATCGAGGACGTGGCGATCCCGAACAGCGAGATGACCGCACCGACCAGGAACGCCGTCTTCACGCCGGACGCGGTCGCCTCCGCGAGACCGGACGCCCCGCTGCCCGACGCCGCGCTCGATGCCCCGATGGTGAGGAGCGTCACGAACAAGGCCGTCCCGGCGGCACCGGCGAGCTGCTGGGCGGTGCCGAGGACGGCGCTGCCGTGCGAGTACAGCTTCGGGGGCAGACCGCCGAGCGCGGCGGTGAACAGCGGCGTGAAGGTCAGGGCGAGTCCGACGCTCAGGACCACGTGCGCCCCGAGGACGAACCACACGCTCGTGTGCACGCCGACGGTCGAGAGCCCCCAGAGCACGGCGCTGACGATGATCGAGCCCGGGATCAGCAGCACGCGCGGGCCCCGACGGTCGTAGATCCGGCCGACGACGGGGGACAGCAACCCCATGATGAGGCCGCCGGGCAGCAGGAGCAGGCCGACGGCGAGGACGTCGAGCCCGAGGACCCGTTCGAGGTAGATCGGCAGCAGGATCAGCGTGCCGAACATCGCCATGAAGCTCAGCGCCATCGCGACGATCGGGAGCGTGAAGCCCTTGGTCCGGAAGGTCCGGAGGTCGAGCAGTGCCCGGTCGCTGCGCTGGAGCCGGGTCTGCCGGAACACGAACAGCGCGAGGGCGACGACGCCCACGGCGAGCGCGGTGATCGGGACGAGCGGACCGGTCGCCCCGGCTTCGCCGATGCTCGACAGGCCGTAGACGATCCCGCCGAACGCGAAGGCGGAGAGGACCACCGAGAGGACGTCGAGGGGCGCCTTCCGCGGCGTCGAGACGTTCCGGACCTTGACCGCGCCGAGGACCAGCGCGGCGAGTGCGATCGGCAGGACGAAGCCGAACAGCCAGCGCCAGTCGAACGCGTTGAGGATCAGGCCGGAGATCGTCGGGCCGATGGCGGGTGCGACGGAGATGACGATCGAGATGTTCCCCATCACCCGTCCGCGGTGTGCGGGCTCGATGAGCGTGAGCACCGTCGTCATGAGCAGCGGCATCATGATCGCCGTGCCGCTGGCCTGCACGATGCGGCCGACGAGCAGCACCGCGAACCCCGGCGCGAGCACGGCGATCAGGGTGCCCGCGGAGAACAGGCTCATCGCCCAGACGAACACCGGGCGGGTGTTGAAGCGCTGCAGCAGGAAGCCGGTGATCGGGATGACCACGGCCATGGTGAGCAGGAAGCCCGTGGTGAGCCACTGGCCGGTCGCGGCGCTGATACCGAGGTCGTCCATGAGCCGCGGCAGGGCGACGCCCATGATCGTCTCGTTGAGGATCACGACGAACGCCGAGACGAGCAGCAGCCCGATCACGAGCCGGGTCTCACCAGGGGAGGGCTGCGCGACGCTCCCGGTGCGGGGTGCGGAATCGACGGCCTGGGACATGCGGGGCTCCTGGTGGATCACGACTGGCGGGACGAGGGGGCGCACGACGCGCAGACAGGGCAACCGCCTGAGTGGATTCGATTATTCCGCTTCCCGGTGACACCGGGCCGATCAGTGCAGGATCGCGAACCCGTCCCCGTCGCCGTGCGGCACGACCGGGCGGCACGTCACGTCGGTCACGGTGGCGGACGGGGGTCCGGTCCGGATGAACGTCATCAGCGCGTCGACCGCCGGTTCGGGCCCTTCGGCCTCGACCTCGACCGTCCCGTCGAACAGGTTCCTGGCGTACCCGTCGAGCTCGAGCCCGTCGGCCTTCCGTGCGGTCCAGTACCGGAAACCGACCCCCTGGACCGTCCCCGACACGACGGCGTGCACCCTCGTCACCGTTGTCATGCGGCTCAATGTAGGCGCGGCACCGACCCGGGAGTTTTCGCCGCTGTTTCCGTCTCGTGAAACCCGGTGATAGTGTCATTGCAACCCGAACACTTCGAGTCAAGATGACACAAATTAGCGAACCCTCCGAACCCCTCATCCGCGTCGCGGTCTCGACCGTGATCGTCGCGTTGCGCCCGCACCCCGACACCGGTGCGCCGGCGCTCTGGATGCCCCTGGTGCGCCGTGTCGCCGAGCCGTTCGAGGGCTCGTGGGCGCTCCCGGGCGGCTGGGTCCAGCCGGACGAGGGGCTCGAGGACTCCGCCGCCGCCCGGCTCCGAGAGACGACGAACGTCCAGCCGCGCTACCTCGAGCAGCTCTACGCGTTCGGTGACGTCGACCGCTCCACCAGTCGGGTCGTCTCCATCGTCTACTGGGCGCTCGTCCACCCGGACGAGGCGAGCTCGGTCCCGGACGACTGGAACGTGCGCTGGTTCCTCGCCGACGAGCACCCGCCGCTCGCGTTCGACCACGACCGCATCGTGGCGTACGCGCTCTGGCGGCTCCGCAACAAGATGTCGTACTCCCGGATCGCCCAGGCGTTCCTGGGGGACCGGTTCACCCTCGCCGAACTCCGCGGGGTGTACGAGGCGGTGCTCGGGCGTGCGCTCGACCCCGCGAACTTCCGCCGCCAGGTCGAGAAGACCGACGCGATCCTGCCGACGGACGAGACCACGAGCGGGGGCCGGCACCGTCCGGCCCGGCTGTACCGCTCGAACCCCGACCTGGCCTACGCGGACAACGGTCCGCTGACGCCCCGGCAGACCACCACGAACCGATAGGAACCACCGTGTCCATCGCCACCACGATCGAACTGATCTCGAACGGCAAGGCCGCGGGCAGCACCTGCACGCCCGACCTCGCGATGCCCACCTGGGACTTCGACGCCCGCCCCGGCTACGGCCCCGGCTCGTCGATGTCCGACGTCATCCCGACCTCCGCGCCGCGGCAGGGCGTGATCCCCGACGAGTACAAGAACGCGCCGACCGACGAACTCCACGAGCGCATCGAGCGGGCGAAGGCGACCCTGGGCGACCGGGTCGTCGTGCTCGGGCACTTCTACCAGCGGGACGAGGTGGTCCGGCACGCGGACTTCCTCGGCGACTCGTTCCAGCTCGCGAACGCGGCGCTGACGAAGCCCGACGCCGAGGCGATCGTGTTCTGCGGCGTGCACTTCATGGCGGAGACCGCGGACATCCTCGCCCGGGACGACCAGCGCGTCATCCTGCCGAACCTCGCGGCCGGCTGCTCGATGGCCGACATGGCCGACATCGACAGCGTCGAGGCCGCGTGGGCCGAGCTCGAGGCGCTGTACGGCACCGAACCCGACGCGGACGGCCGCGTCCCGGTGATCCCGGTCACCTACATGAACTCCGCCGCCGACCTCAAGGCCTTCTGCGGCCGGCACGGCGGGATCGTTTGCACGTCGTCGAACGCCGCGACCGTCCTCGAGTGGGCGTTCGAGCGTGGGCAGCGCGTCCTGTTCTTCCCGGACCAGCACCTCGGCCGGAACACCGCGAAGGCCATGGGCATCAGCACCGACCGGATGCCGATGTGGAACCCGCGGCTCGCCGGTGGTGGCAACACCGCGGCCGACCTGCTGGAAGCACAGGTCATCCTCTGGCACGGCTTCTGCTCCGTCCACCGTCGGTTCACGGTCGACCAGATCGACCAGGCGCGGCGGGACCACCCCGGTGTCCAGGTGATCGTGCACCCGGAGTGCCCGATGGCCGTCGTCGACGCCGCGGACGTCGCCGGCAGCACCGACCTCATCCGGAAGACCGTCGCCGCCGCGACCGAGCCGACGACCTTCGCGATCGGCACCGAGATCAACATGGTCAACCGGCTCGCGACCGAGTTCCCGCAGCACACGATCTTCTGCCTCGACCCCGTGGTGTGCCCCTGCTCGACGATGTACCGGATCCACCCCGGGTACCTCGCCTGGGTGCTCGAGGCGCTCGTCGCGGGCGAGGTCCTCAACGAGATCGTCGTCCCCGCCGACGTGCAGGCCGACGCCAAGGTGGCCCTCGAGCGCATGCTCGCCGCCAAGCCCAAGCCGCTCGCCCACGCGGGACACTGACCGTGCACGTCGTCATCGTGGGGTCCGGCATCGCCGGGCTCACCGCGGCGATCCGTGCGAGCGCCCGCCACGACGTCACCCTCGTCACCAAGGGCGCACTCGCCGACAGCGCGACCGCGTACGCCCAGGGCGGCGTGGCGGTCGCCCTGGGCGCCGACGACTCCGCGTCGCTCCACCAGGCCGACACCCACGTCGCGGCGGCGGGCAGCGCGGACGCACGGGCCGTCGAGGTGCTCTGCGCCGACGGCCCCGCTCGGGTCCGGGACCTGCTCGCGCTCGGCGTGCCGTTCGACCGCACGACCGACCCGTCGAGCCTCGACCGGTACGGCGACGACCTCGCCCGCGGCCGCGAGGCCGCCCACGGACGCTGGCGCGTCGTGCACGCCGACGGCGACGCGACCGGCGCGGCCATCGAACGCACCCTCGTCGACGCCCTGCACCGCCGGCACGTCACGATCCTCGAACGCACCTGCCTCACCGACCTCGTGGTCCGCGACGGCGCGGTCGTCGGGGTGGACGTCCTCGACCTCCTGGGCGAACCGCGCCGCATCGACGCCGACGCCGTGGTCCTCGCCTCGGGCGGCGCCGGACACCTGTACCGCGAGACGACGAACCCGCTCGTCGCGACGGGGGACGGGCAGGCCGCCGCGTGGCGCGCGGGTGCGGTCCTCGCGGACCTCGAGTTCGTGCAGTTCCACCCGACCCGCCTCGCGGTCCCCGACGGCGGACTCGTCTCCGAGGCGGTCCGCGGCGAGGGCGCCGTCCTCCGCGACGCACGGGGACGACGGTTCATGACGACCGTGCACCCGGACGCCGAGCTCGCCCCACGCGACGTCGTCGCACGGGGGATCGCCGCCGCGGCGCGCGACCAGGGCGGGGAGCCCGTGCTCCTCGACGCGACGGGCCTCGACCCGGCCTTCCTCGTCGGCCGCTTCCCCGGCCTCACCCGGGCGACGCGTGCCGCCGGGTTCGACTGGACCCGCGAGGGCGTCCCCGTCGCCCCGGCCGCCCACTACTCGATGGGCGGCGTCGCGACCGACGCCGAGGGACGGACCAGCATCCCCGGTCTCCTCGCGGTCGGTGAGGTGGCGTGCACCGGCGTCCACGGCGCCAACCGCCTCGCCTCGAACTCCCTCCTCGAGGGCCTGGTCTTCGCCGTCCGCGCCGCGGACGCCGTCGACGTTCCGCGACCCGACCGGCTGCGTCTCCGCGGGGACGCCGGTCTCCACGTCACCAGCGTTCCCGCAGCGGCCGACGCGAGTCGCGCCTCCCGTCCGACCCGGACTGGAGGCACGGATCACCGCACCGACACTGCGGACGTCCGTCAGACGGTCCAGTCCGTCATGACGGACCACGTGGGCCTGCTCCGGGACGCGACCGGACTCGCCGGGGCGCGCACCGCGCTCGACGCCCTCGTCCTGCCGGAGCCGACCGGCGTGCGCGACCACGAGGACCGGGCGCTGCTCGACCTCGCCCGGCTCACGGCGCTCGCCGCCGCCACCCGCACCGAGTCCCGCGGCGCCCACGCCCGCACCGACCACCCCGACACCGACCCCGCCGCTCCCGCCTCGTACGCGTGGGTGAACGAGCACGCACCCGTCCCGCAGGAGGTACCCGCATGACCACCGATCCCGGCACCATCCCGCCGCACGCCCTCCGCAGGGTCGTCGAGACGGCGCTCGAGGAGGACGCGCCCTGGGGCGACGTCACGAGCGAGACGCTCATCCCGGTCGAGGCCACCGCGACGGCGACCCTCGCGGCGCGCGAGCCGGGCGTGCTCAGCGGCGGCGGCGTGTTCGTCGCGGTGATGCACGCCGTCGACCCGACGATCGACGCGGTCCTGCACGTGCCGGACGGCAGCCGGTTCGTGGCCGGTGACGTCCTCGCGACGGTGACCGGGCCCGCGCGTGCGGTGCTCCGCGCCGAGCGGGTCGCACTCAACCTCGCACAGCGCATGTCCGGCATCGCGACCGCGACCGCGGCGTACGTCGCGGCGGTCGCGGGGACGCACGCCCGGATCGTGGACACCCGGAAGACGACTCCCGGGCTCCGGGCGCTGGAGCGGTACGCGGTGCGGTGCGGTGGCGGGCACAACCACCGGAACTCGCTCTCCGACGCCGTGCTCGCGAAGGACAACCACCTCGCCGTGCTGCTCGCCGGGGGGACCGACATCGGCGACGCCGTGCGGTCCGCGCGCCAGCGGCTCGGGCACACCGTGCACCTCGAGGTCGAGGTGGACCGCATCGACCAGATCGAGCCCGTCGTCGCCGCCGACGTCGACACGATCATGCTCGACAACTTCACGCCGGCCGAGCTCGAGGCCGGGATCCGGGTGGTGGCCGGTCGGGCGCTCGTCGAGGCGTCCGGCGGGGTGAACCTCGACACCGTCGCCGCGATCGCGGCGACCGGGGTCGACATCGTCTCCGTGGGCGCCCTGACGCACTCCGCACGCGCGCTCGATCTCGGGCTCGACATCGACGTCGCCGTCGCCGTCTGAGGGACGAATCCGTGTTCTACCTCGACCGCGCCGCGACGACCCCGGTGCGCCGCGAGGTGCTCGAGGCCATGTGGCCGTACCTGACCGGTGCCTTCGGCAACCCGTCGTCGACGCACGGGATCGGTGACGCCGCAGCCCGGGGGCTCGCCGACGCACGTGCCTCGGTCGCCGCCGTGCTCGGGTGCCGTCCGGCGGAGGTCGTCTTCACCGCCGGCGGCACCGAGGGGGCGAACACCGCGGTGAAGGGCATCGCACTCGCCGCGCCCCGGGGGCGGCACGTCGTGACGAGCGCCATCGAGCACGAGGCCGTCCTGGAGAGCTGCCGGTACCTCGAGCGCTTCCACGGGTTCGACGTCACGGTGCTGCCGGTCGCCCCGGACGGGCGGGTCGACCCCGACGTCCTGGTGGCGGCGCTCCGGCCCGACACCACCCTCGTCTCGATCGCGCACGCGGACAACGAGATCGGGACCGTGCAGGACGTCCCGGCACTCGCAGCGGCCGCGCACGCCGTCGGTGCGCGGTTCCACACCGACGCCGTGCAGTCCGCGCCGTGGCTGCCTGTCGGGCTCGACGTCCTCGGCGTCGACGCGCTGTCGCTCTCCGGGCACAAGCTGGGGGCCCCGAAGGGCACCGGTGTCCTCGCGGTCCGTGCCGGTGTCCCGCTGGAGCCGCTCGTCCACGGCGGCGGGCAGGAGCGGGGGAGACGGTCCGGCACCGAGGACGTCGCCGGGGCCGTCGCGGTGGCGACGGCGATGACGCTCGCCGCGGCGACCCGGGGGGCCTCGGCCGCGGCGGCGACCACGACGAGGGACGCGGTGTTGGACGGGGTCCTCGCCGCGGTCCCGGGGGCGTTCGTCACGGGGTCGCGGACCTCCCGGCTCCCCGGGCACGCGTCGTTCTGCTTCCCGGGGGTGAACGGCGAGACGGTGCTCCTGGAGCTGGAGCAGCGGGACGTCGTGACCTCGTCCGGGAGCGCGTGCGCGGCCGGCAGCACCGAGGTTTCGCACGTCCTCACGGCGCTCGGGCTGCCCGAGGCGGTCGCGCGGACCGCCGTCCGACTGACCTTCGACGCGGGCCTCGCCGCCGAGGACGTCCCGGTGGTCGTCCGGTCCGTCGCCGAGGCCGTGGAGGCCGTCCGCTCGCTCGGATGACCACCGCCAGGGTGTACTAGACGTTCTACTCCATGAGTGGGGCCGTGTCCCCCCTTTTGCGGACCGGAGAAGTACGCCAGGGTTGTGGACATGGCAAACGCGATGATGACCCGGGTCCGGCAGGAGGACCACTTCCGGGCGGTCCAGCTCCTCCCGGCACCGGCGACGGTCGTCGCGTTGGTCCTCGCCGCACAGCACGACCTCGGCACCGCCCCGCTCGGGCTCATCGCCGTCGTCGGAGCACTGGCGACCGTCGGGAGCGCTCTGCTCCCCATGGTCCGACCCGCGGCGGCTCGACGGTCGATGCCCGCACCGACCGAGACAGACCGGTACCGAGAGGACACCGAACACCCTTGAGGACCAGCACCGACGGGACCGACCCCCTGCGGTCCCGCCGGTGCGACGAACCGGACGCCTGCCCCCTGACAGGCGTCCGGAGCGGGGCACGGCACCCCCTGAATCGTCGTGCCCCGCACCTCCTGCGACCCGTCGTGGGCGCGGGCGTCGCTTTCCCCTGACGACGCCCGATCCCCCTCAGGCCCACGACGGGTCCGCGGAGCTCCGGCGCGCCGCTACGGTGGGGCCGTGCCCTCGTACCGCGTCACGCTCGCCATCGGCGCCCTGGCCGCCGGGACCACTCCCGACGCGGTCCTGCCGGAGGCCGCTCGCCTCGTCGCCGAGCTGACCGTCGTCGAGGCGAAGGACGTCCAACTGCTCCGGGGCGTGCCCTGCGCGGTCGTCCGGTTCGAGTCGCCGTCCGACGAGATCGCCGAGGCGGTCGCCGAGCACGCCGTCGACGGGCTCGCTCGGGTCGTCGAGGTCCGCTCCGCGGCGGTCACCCGACGCGACGGCGGTCGGTGGACGCCCGTGCGGTGACGGCTCAGTTCGCCGGAGTCGGCGCGACCGTCCCCGGCCAGACGTAGTCGAGGTCGTCGGGGACGTCCGGGAACAGCGGGCGGTAGTGCTCCGGCGCCTTCTGCACCAGCTTCGACCGGTGCGAGCGGTGCACGGCCGGATCGTCGTTCCACACCGGGACGGGGAAGTCGTCGCGCTCGTACGCCTCGAGGTCCTCCGGCACCAGGGCGAGGTCCGCCAGGGTCTTCGCCAGACAGGTGTCGGCGTACCCGCGCTCGGTCCACACCCGGCACGTGGCGGCCTGGTACGCCATCAGCGCCGGGCGGTACCCGCGCCACATCGCCACGACGGGGTGGTGCTGCCAGCCGTAGTCCGGCAGCGTCAGCGCCCGCATGACCTGCAGCGTCTCGACGCGCTGCTTCCCGAGCCGCCGGTCGTCGAGCACCTCGGCGGATGCGCGGAAGTCCGGGTACGGCAGGAACGTCTGCATGGCGCGGACGGTACCCGCCGGCGCTGACACCCGACACATGTCGTCACAACCGCACCGCCCGGTCGGCAGGCGTGTGAGCATCGACCGCATGAGCGGAGAACTCGTCGTCGGTGTCAGCGGCAGCCCCTCGGACCCCTCGCGGACGTCCACCCTGGTGGCTGCCACCGTGGCGCGCCTCGGGCAGGAGATCGACGGCGCCCGGACGGAGACGATCGAGATCGGCCCCCTCCTCGCCGACCTCGGTGCGTCCCCGTCGCGCGAGGCGATGTCGGACCGCACCCGGCGCGCGCTCGAGACCGTCGAGGCGTCGGACGTGCTCGTCGTCGGCAGCCCGGCGTTCCGGGCCGCGTACTCCGGCGCGTTCAAGCTGTTCTTCGACTGGGTCGGGCAGTACGACCTCGTCGACACCCCGGTGCTCCTGACCGCGACCGGCGGCAGTGACCGGCACGCCCTGCTCGTCGAGCACCAGATGCGTCCGCTGTTCGGGTTCTTCCAGTCGACGACGCTGCCGATCGGCGTCTTCGGCAACGAGCGGGACTTCGCCAAGCGCGAGGGCGGCTACGACATCGCGAACGTCGACCTCGAGCTGCGCATCGACCAGGCCGTGCTCCGGGCGCTGCCGCTCATCCGCGGGGGCTTTGCCACCGCGGGAACGGCCGACGTGCGGCGTCCTGCGGACTTCTGACCCGCGCGGCCTCGGGTACCTGGTCGGATCGGGCGTACCTTGTCGTTCGTTCCGACCAGGTACGCCCGTTTCCCCCGGGTACGCCCGATCTCACCGGGCACGAGCACCCCGCCGGGCACGCCCGGTCCCGCCGGGTACGCCCGGTCCCGCCGGGGACGCCCGATCCCGCCGGCTACGCCCGAGCCCGCCGGGCACGCCGATTCCGGCGGGCGCGCCGAGCGGGCAGGACACGCCGGCCAAGGACGCCGAGGGGGCGAGACACGCCGCCCGAGCGCGCCGAGCGGGCCGTACTTCGCCCGCTCGGCGGCCCCGCGGGCCACGCCGCGCGCCCGGCCCGCCGGGTACGCCCGATCTCGTCGGGCGCGCCGAGCGGGCAGGACACGCCGTCCGAGGACGCCCGAGCGGGCGGGACACGCCACCCGAGCGCACCGAGCGGGCCGTACTTCGCCCGCTCGGCGGCCCCGACCGGCGCGCCCGGCGCGCTTCGCCGGGCGGACCCGACGCGACTCAGCCGATCAGGGACGCGACGTGCGCGACGGCCAACCGGTACCCGTCCGGGCCGGCGCCCGCGATCACCGCGGTGGCGGCCGTCGCCACGTGGTCGACGTGCCGGAACGACTCGCGCTTCCACGTGTTCGAGAGGTGCACTTCGACGACGGGCACCGACAGCGCCTCGACCGCATCGTGCAGCGCGACCGAGGTGTGGGCGTACGCCGCGGGGTTGATGACGACGCCGGCGAAGTGGTCGAGCGCCTCGTGCAGCCACTCGACGAGCTCGCCCTCGCGGTTCGTCTGGCGGAAGTCCGCGTCGATCCCGTGGACCGCTGCCTCGGTGTGGACGATCGCCTCGATCTCGGCGAGGGTCACCGTGCCGTACTGCGCCGGGTCCCGTCGACCGAGGATGTCGAGGTTCGGGCCGTTGAGGACGAGGATGCGCGGCTGCTCGGTCATGTCGCGAGCCTACCGACGTCGATCATCGGCGCGGAGGCACGATGCATACCCCAGCTATGTGAACGGTCACAATTCGGTGTAACGTTCCCGTCCGGGTCGGCGGAGTTGTCGATCGCAACACACTGACGTGGAGTTTGAATGGTTCTCGCTGCAGCGAACAACGGGATCCGGCTCGATCTGGGCTGGGTCGACTACCTGATGGTCATCGTGTACTTCGCGGTCGTCATCGGCATCGGGTTCACCGCCCGCCGGCAGGTCCGGACGAGCATGGACTTCTTCCTCTCGGGCAGGTCCATGCCCGCGTGGATCACGGGCCTGGCGTTCGTGTCCGCGAACCTCGGCGCGACCGAGATCCTCGGCATGGCCGCCAACGGTGCCCAGATCGGCATGGCGACCCTGCACTACTACCTCGTCGGGGCCGTCCCCGCGATGGTGTTCCTCGGGCTCGTGATGATGCCCTTCTACTACGGCTCGAAGGTCCGCTCCGTGCCGGAGTTCATGCTCCGCCGCTTCGGCAAGGCCCCGCACCTGGTGAACTCCATCGCCTTCGCGGTGTCGAACGTGCTCATCGCGGGCATCAACCTCTACGCCATGGCGATCGTCATCGAGGCGATGCTCGGCTGGCCCGAGTGGCTCGCCATCATCGTCTCCGCCGGGTTCGTGCTCGTCTACATCACCCTCGGCGGCCTGAGCAGCGCGATCTACAACGAGGTCATGCAGTTCTTCGTGATCATCGCCGGGCTCATCCCGCTGACGATCGTCGGCCTGCACCGCGTCGGCGGGTGGAGCGGCCTGTCGAAGGCGATCACCGAGACCCAGGGCGTGCAGCACCTGCAGGCATGGGCGGGCACCGGCTTCGGCAACGTCACCAACCCGATCGGGGCGAACTGGCTCGCCATCGTGCTCGGCCTCGGCTTCGTGCTCGGCTTCGGCTACTGGACGACGAACTTCACCGAGGTGCAGCGCGCCTTCTCCGCGAAGAACATGTCCGCCGCCCGCCGCACCCCGCTCATCGCCGCGATCCCGAAGCTGTTCATCCCGGCGATCGTCGTCATCCCCGGCCTCATCGCCGCGGCGGTCGTCGGCAACCAGTTCGCCGACGGATCGCTCACCTACAACGACGCGATCCCGAAGCTCATCCAGATGTACCTGCCGACCGGCGTCCTCGGCGTCGCGGTGACCGGCCTCCTCGCGTCCTTCATGGCCGGCATGGCGGCGAACGTGTCGTCCTTCAACACGGTCTTCACGTACGACATCTGGCAGCGCTACATCAAGCCGAACATGCCCGACCTGCACTACCTGAAGACCGGCCGCTGGGTGACCGTCGCCGGTGTCCTCATCGGCATCGCGACCGCGTTCATCGCCGCGCAGGCGTCGAACATCATGACGTACATGCAGACGCTGTTCTCGTTCTTCAACGCGCCGCTGTTCGCCGTGTTCATCCTCGGTCTGCTCTGGAAGCGGATGACCACGCAGGGTGCGCTCTGGGGCTACATCCTCGGCATCGTCACGCCGACGATCACCTGGATCGCGTACCTCGTGAACCCGAAGCTGTTCGCCACCGCGACGGCCGAGACGCTCTACGGCGCGATCATCTCGTTCGTCACCGTCCTCGTCGTCGGGTTCGTCGTGTCGATGGTCACGAAGCCGAAGCCCGAGAAGGAGCTCGGCGGCCTGGTCTACGGCATCGGCAAGATCGACCTGCACGGTGACTCCGTCGCGACCGACACCGCCTGGTACCGCTCGCCCGCCCTGCTCGGCACCGTGGCGCTCGTGCTGTGCGTCGTCCTCTACCTCCCGTTCCTCTGATCGTCGAAGGAGACCTCCCATGAGTGACATCGACACCCTGACCGACGAGCAGCGAGCCCTCGTCCGCTCCACCCGCCGACTCGACCTGCGCCGCATCCTCGGTGGCCTGTTCCTGCTGTACGGGATCATCACGACGATCGTCGGCATCGTCCACTGGAACACCGACCCGGAGAAGACCGGCGGCATCCACATCAACCTGTGGGTCGGGCTGTCCATGCTCGCCGGCGGGCTGCTCTTCTTCCTCTGGGACCGGCTGGCCCCGGTCCCGGCCGAGGACATCATCGGCCAGGCCGAGTCCGAGGAGCACCAGAAGGCGGCCGGCGAAGGCCGCGAGCTCGCCTGAGAAGACGGTCGTCCAGGAGGCGCGGTGCCGGTCGGTACCGCGCCTCCTGTCCGTCTCGGTGCGGGTTGACGGCGCCTCCGGCGCTGCCGTAGCATTGATATGTCAATCGGGTGCTCTCGGTCGGAAGTGATCCCCGGATGACCTGCAGCGAGCGCGGGGCCCGGGGATTTGCGCTGTCGGGCGCCGCGCTTCCGACTCGTCCGCTGCGCCTTGACAGCGCTGCGACGACCGCCCTAACATTGATATGTCGACCGCGTGCCGCTCGGTCGGAAGTGAGCCCCGGAGCATCCTGCAGCCAGCGCGGGACCGGGGTTTTGCGCTGTCCCGGGGGCATTCACGTGGCGCGCACGACCACTGTTCCGAGCTCCTCGTCGACGCCTGCGGCGTGAGCACCGCAGGCGAGGTCGGCGAGTGCAACAAGCGGTTCATCGGCACCCCGAACGTGCTCGTGGCGTATCGCGCGCCCGACCCCTCGGCGCCTGAGGGCGTCGAACATCGAGCGGTCACGGTGGTCGTGGGTCTGCCCCCTCGACTCCAGGACGATTCCGCCCACGCCGCGGTGATCGAGCTCCCAGACGAGCCGTTCCAAGCAGTGGCGTCGTCTCCGTTCGGCACGAGCTGCGGCCCCGTCGTACCGGACCACGATGATCTCGACCGCCCGGCGGAGGAGATCGAGCCACGAGACCCGCTGCGCATGGAGCCCCTCGTACCAGTGCAGCTTCCGCATGCGCCGCGGCGTGGCTGCCCGGATGTCGGCGCGGATGCCATCGCACTCGGCGTCGCACACGATCACAGCGGCGAGCACGTACGCAGTGTGGTCGCGTCCGCCGCCGGGCTCGGACTCGTCGACGTACGCCCGGTGCATCCCTCCAGTATGTTGCGTACCAGTCCACCCGAAGTGGTACCGAGAATGAACGGTTGCGCGACGCGCCCGTGCACGCCAGGTTGGCCGTGACGAAAGGATCCTCCCCATGGACACGATGGTCTTCATCAACCTGCCCGTCGACGACCTCGAGCGCTCGAAGTCGTTCTACGAAGCCCTCGGCTACTCGATCAACCCGGCCTTCAGCGATGACACCGCCGCGTGCGTCGTGGTGAGCGACACGATCTACGTCATGGTCCTCACGAAGGCCAAGTTCGCGGAGTTCACCAACAAGACGATCGCGGAGCCCGGCGTGATCGAGGTCATCAACTCGTTGAGCGCCCCGTCGAAGGACGACGTCCACCGCATCGTCGACGCTGCGGTGGCGGCCGGCGGGAACGAGGACCGCCCGGAGATGGACCTCGGCTTCATGTTCCAGCGGAGCTTCACCGACCCGGACGGCCACCGCTGGGAGTACGTGTGGATGGACCCGCAGGCGGCGCAGGACGGCCCGCCCGCGGAGTGACCCGGACGCGGCACGGCCGACACTGTCGGCGGAGCACGCCAGGATGAGCCCATGAGCATCGACCCCACCCCGGACCTCGTCCTCGGCGACGACGGCCTCGCCCGTCCGGTCTGGGCGTCGACGGACGAACTCCTCCGGGACTACTACGACACCGAGTGGGGCATGCCCGTCCGCGACGAGCGCGGGGTGTTCGAGCGGCTCTCGCTCGAGGCGTTCCAGTCCGGCCTGTCGTGGCGGACGATCCTCGCCAAGCGTCCGGCGTTCCGTGCGGCCTTCGCGGACTTCGACGCCGAGGGGGTGGCCGGTTTCGGTGAGGACGACGTCGCACGATTGATGGCCGACGCGGGCATCGTGCGGAACCGGGCGAAGATCCTCGCGACCATCACGAACGCGAACGCCACGATCGCGTTGCGCGCGGACGGCGGGCTGGCCGACTTCGTCTGGTCGTTCCGGCCGGCGACCACGCCCGAGCCGCGCTCGTACGCCGACGTCCCGACGAAGTCCGACGAGTCCGTCGCGCTGTCGAAGGCGCTCCGGAAGCGTGGGTTCGCGTTCGTCGGCCCCACGACGATGTACGCGCTGATGGAAGCGCTCGGCATCGTCGACACGCACCTCGTCGGCAGTCACCGCCGGGGCACCTCGGGCGTCTGGAGCTGACCGGCGCGCCGACGTCGGTGCAGGGCTATCGTCACGGCATGAGCCCCGAGAACCCGCGCGTGCGCCCCGTGCACCCGATCGATGCCCGGATGGTGTCCGTGCCCGTCGACGCGGCGGTCCCGGCACCCGAACCGATCGCCGACACCGCTGCCGACCCCACAACCGGCCCCGCTGCCGACCCCGGGCACGACCCGGACGAGGTGCGCATCGCGTTCCTGCTCTTCCCGGACCTCACCCAGCTCGACCTCACCGGGCCGGCGCAGGTGCTCACCCGGGTCCCCGGTGCGCGTGTCGAGTACGTCGCCGCGACGCTCGACCCGGTCCCGAGCGACTGCGGCCTCGCACTCGTGCCGACGACGACCATCGCTGACGCGAGCCCGGCGGACGTGCTCGTCGTCCCCGGTGGCGACGGTGCCTTCGACGCGATGCTCGACCCCGAGGTGATCGGCTTCGTCCGGCGTGAGGCCGACCGGGCCACCTGGGTGACCTCGGTCTGCACGGGGGCGTTCGTGCTCGGCGCGGCGGGGCTCCTGGCCGGCAAGCGGGCCACGACGCACTGGGCCTCGAAGCCGATGCTCGCCGCGTTCGGCGCGCAGCCGGTGGACGACCGCGTGGTCGACGACGGGTCGGTCGTGACGGCCGCCGGTGTGAGCGCGGGGATCGACATGGCCCTGTGGCTCGCGGCCGAGCTCGCCGGTCAGCCCGCCGCCGAGGCCATCCAGCTCCAGATCGAGTACGACCCCCAGCCGCCGTTCGATGCCGGTTCCGCGACCCGCGCCGACACGCGCATCGTGACGGCTGCGCGGGCAGCGGCCGAGGAGGCGCGGGGCGACCGGGTCACGCAGGCTGCGGCAGCCGTCATCCCCTGACGAAACACCCTGACGGGCGTCAGGTCAGCGGTTGCCCTTCGAGCCGCGCTTCGGCTTGCCCTTCATGCCGCGCTGGACACGGCCGCGGCCGGTGGAGTTCTTCCCGCCGCCACTCTTGGCACCGGTGCCCTTGGTGGCACTCCGCTTGGCGACCGTCTTCTTGTTGGCCGCGGTGGCCTTGCCCCCGCCACCCGACGGACGCGAGCCGTCGCCGCCGACCTGATCCGTCCCTCCCGGCTGGTCCTGCTCGCCCCGGGAACTGTTGGTCGTGCGCCCGCGCACCACGCCGATGAACTCCTCCGTCGTCTCGGAGGCGTCCTCCGCGCGCCAGGCGAGCGCGATCTGCGTGCCCGGCGACCCGACGAGCGTCCGCGAGACGAGCGCCTTCCGGCTCGCCGCGCGGAAGAGGGACTGGGGGAGGACCGCGACGCCGACGTTCGCCTCGACCAGGTCGAGTGCGGCGTCGATGTCGGCCGGGACGGGGCCGGGGTCGACGACGTGCACGTCCTTCCCGGCGAGGTCGACCTCGGGGAGCTCGGCGAGCGGGGAGTCCTTCGGCATCGCGACGACGGCCGTCTCGGTCCAGAGCGGGATGGCGTGGTGCGCGTCCGAGACGGGGACGCGGGCGAAGACCATGTCGACGTCTCCGGCGAGGGCGTCGTCCACGTCGTCGGCACCGATCGGGCGCAGCACGAGCTCGATCGACGGAAAGCGATCACGCCAGACGCGGGCCCACTTGGCGGGGGAGACCCCTGGCACGAAGGCGATGGTGAGGGCCGCGGTCATGCAGACAAGCATACGGGCCGTACTCTGGTCACCATGGCGCAGGAACAGACCATGAAGCCCGAGACGGCCGCGAAGAAGCTCGGCATCCTGCTGGCGGCCGCACCGGAGACCTTCCGGGACGCGCCGATCAGCCGGACCGCGTTCGACGAACTCCGCACGGAACCCCCGACCTGGCTCGAGGACCTCCGTCGCGACGGCCCGCACCCCCGACCCGTCGTGGCGCAGAAGCTCGGCGTGTCGATCTCCGGACTGACCCGTGCGGGCATCGACGAGCCGCTCACCACCGCGGAGATCAAGACCCTGCTCGAGGAGAAGCCCGAGTGGCTCGTCCGTGAGCGCGCGACGCAGGCGGCCGTGCACGCCGAGAACGCCCGCGTGAAGCAGGAGCGCGCCGCGAAGGCCGCTGCCCGCGCCGAGGACTGACCGACCCCGCAACCAGCACCCGCGGACTGACACCCGAGGACACGCCGTGCACGAGACCGTCGCCGACGCCATGCTCGTCGTGCCGCAGTTCGCGTCGGTCTGCTGCATCGTCGGCGATCGGTACCGGCCGCGCCCCGGGGTGATCGTCCCCGCGGCGGTGATGTTCGTGGCCATGCTCCTGCCGGTCGTGGACGCCGGGGCGACGTGGACGCTCCTCGCGGCGACGCTCCTGCTGCTCCTCGCTCCGCTGCCCGTGGTGCGGCGCCGACGCGCGGACGGGCGTCGTGCGGAGCCGATGGACGTGCACCGCGCGCTCTCGGCCGTCGTGATGGCCGGGATGCTCCTGATGGGCCGTGCTTCAGGGCTCGTCGGCGACGCCGGGGAGGCCGGGCACGCCGGTCACGGACTCGTGCTCACCGCGGTCCTCGGTGCGGGCGTGATCGGCTACTGCGCGTTCAGCGGGTGGTTGCTCCGCCACGAGTGGGCGCGCGAGGACCGACGGGCGGTCCGGAGCGGCGAGGTCTTCGCGATGACCGTCGCGATCGTCGGCATGACGCTCGCGATGTAGGGAGCGGTCAGTCCGCCGTCGGCGCGTCCGTCGTCGACAGCCGGTCCTTGGTCGCTCGGATCGTGTCCTCGGGCACCGGCGGCACACCCCGCCGGATCCCACGCACCCCGACGACTCCGAGGATCGCCGTCACGACCGCGAACACGACGAACGTGATCCCGGTGGCGGCCCAGACCGGGAGCGCCAGCGCGAGGAGTGCGACCACGAGCCCGGCCAGCAGCACGAGCGTCGTCAGCGCGAACGCCACGGCGGCGCCGGTGAGCACCAGTCCGGTCTTCGCGCCGTCGACGCGCTCGCCGATCTCCCGCCGGGCCGAGGCCACTTCCTCCCGCAGCGCACGCAACACCGGTTCGAGGGCCTTCTGCACGATGCCGGCCGTGACGGAGTCGCGGAAGGACGGCCTCCCGGTCCGGGCGTCGTCGTGGTCGGTGCTCATGGGTCTCCTGTTCCGGGCGCGGGCGTCCGCGTCCACCTCTGGGACGTGCTGGACCTCATGATCCTCACGCTGCCTCCGACCGCGTCCGGCGACGGTACAGGAGGCCCGGCTCGCGTCGACGACGCGAGCCGGGCCTCCTGGGTGGTCGGGCCCAGGGCCCCTAGGAAGCGACCTCGTCGAGGTCGGTGACCCCGTGGACCGCCGCGGACGCGCGCAGCGCGCGCATCGACGGCGCGATGAGCGCCGCGACCACGGCGAGGACCGCGACGCCGGTGCAGGCCCAGAACCCGATCGTGAAGGCGTCGTCCTGCGGCAGGCCCTGCGCCGTGCTGTGCGAGGTGATCAGTGCCGCGATGACCGCGGTGCCGACGCTCGAGCCGATGGTGCGCACGACGGTGTTCGCGCTGATCGCCTCGCCCGTCTGGTTCGCGGGGACGCTCTCGATGATGGCGTTCGAGCAGGCCGCGAGGGCCATGCCGATGCCGATGCCGGTCAGGACGCCGGACACGACGACCTGCCAGAGCTCGGCGTGCGAGATGGCCGGGATCACGAACGCGGCGACGATCGCCACCCCGCCGATGAGCATCGGGGTCTTCGGTCCGACCTTCCGCACGAGGACCCCGGCGATCGGACCGGCGACGACCATCATGATCACGGTCGGCAGCAGGAAGAGCCCGGCCTCGGTGACGTCCTTGCCGAAGCCGTAGCCGACGGCCGTCGGCAGCTGCAGGAGGGTCGGGACGAGGACGAACGTGCCGAACATCGCGAAGCCGAAGACGAGTGCGACGACATGGGCGGTCCAGACACCGCGGACCGCGAACAGCCGGACGTCGATGAGGGGTTCGGCGACGCGGAGCTCGACGACCACGAAGGCGACGAGCGCGACGGCACCGAGGGCCAGCAGTCCGACGGTCTTCCCGTCGCCCCAGCCCCAGGTCTCGCCCTCGCTGATCGCCAGCAGGATCGCGACGAGGGAGACGGCGAGGACGCCCGTGCCGACCGTGTCGAGCCGCCCGGGCTTCCGGACGGGCGACTCCGGCATGCCGAAGATCGCGCCGAGCAGGGCGATGACCACCAGGACGGCGGGGAGCCAGAACAGCCAGTGCCACGAGAGATGCTCGACGATCGGACCGGCGGCGACGATCCCGACGCCGGCGCCGATGCCGAAGATGGCTGAGAGCAGGCCGATGGTGACGCTGACCTTCTCCTTCGGGAGCTCGTCGCGGACGATGCCGATGGAGAGGGGCATCACCGCGCCGGCGGCACCCTGCAGCGCACGTCCGACGATGAGCGTCCCGAGGTTCGGTGCGAGGGCCGCGAGGACGGCCCCGACGAGCAGGATCGACAGGACGACGATGAGCACCTTGCGCTTGCCGACCATGTCGCCGAGCCGTCCGAGGATCGGCGTGAGGACCGAAGCGGAGAGCAGGTACGCGGTGAGGACCCAGCTCGTCGCGCTCGTCGAGGCGCCGAGGTCCTTCCCGATCGTCGACAGCGCCGGGGCGACGAGCGACTGCAGGACGGCGAAGGACAGACCACCGAGGGACAGGTAGACGATGATCGCCGTGCTGTTCGGCCGGTGACCGTCGGTGGTGGGGTGGGACCCGGTCCGCGGGCTCTCCATGGTCTCGGTCATCGTGCTCCGTACGATCGATGTAAACAGTTGCTGACTTCACGAGGGTACGCGGTTCCCCGCTGATGTCAACAGTTGCTTACATCGGAGCGCAGGCCGGTACGCTTCGACCATGAGCAAGGACGCCGAGGCCACCCGCCTGCTCCTCGTGCAGGCCGCGAGACGTCGGTTCGCGTTCGACGGGTACCGGGCCACCACCGTGCGGGACATCGCCGCGGACGCCGGGGTGAACGTCGCGCTCATCAACCGGTACTTCGTCTCGAAGGAGGGACTGTTCCGCGCGTGCCTCGACCGCGTGGTGCGGGACCTCGACACCGAGGAGTCGACGACGCCGGACCTCGAGCGGGCCCTGCGGAACCTCATCGCGCACGTCGTGCAGTCCCCGACGGACGAGGACTCGATCCAGCTCATGCTCCTCCTGCGGTCCTCGGGCGACGACGGCGCCGACGCGGTCCGGCGCGAGACGCTCCGCCACTACGCCGAACGCCTCGCCAGGGTCGTCGGGGGCGAGGTCACCGACGACCTGCTCGTCCGCGGCGAGATCGCCCTCGCCGTCGTGCTCGGCATGACCATGCTGCGGACCTCGACGCAGGTCGAACCGCTCGCCTCGGCGGAGGACACGGTCGTCGCGGGAGCGCTCGAGGACGCACTCAGCGGGCTGTTCGCCGCCTCGCCGTCGCGTCGCGGTAGCGTCGGACCGTGACCGACCGTCCCGTCCGCCGCCCCGACCCCGTGCCTCGCCTCGACGAGGTCGACGAGCGCATCCTCTGGACCCTCGCGGCCGACGCGCGGATCCCGAACAACCGGCTCGCCGCAGCCGTCGGCATCGCGCCGTCGACGTGCCTGGCCCGGGTGCGGGCGCTCGAGGACGCCGGGGTCGTCCGTGGCTACCGGGCGGACGTCGACGTCGCCCGGCTCGGCTTCGCGATCGAGGCGATGGTGTCCGTGCGGGTGCACGCCGCAGCACGCCACGAACTGCGGGACTTCGCGAAGCGACTGCTCCGCGTGCCCGTCGTGCAGGACGTGTCGTTCCTGGCGGGGGACAAGGACTTCCTCGTGCACATCGCCTGCACGTCGACCGAGCAGCTGCGCGACTTCGTCGCCGACGAGCTCAGCGGTGACCCGTCGGTCGCGACGACGCAGACGAACATCGTGTTCGAGCGGCTCGTCGCCGACCGCGCCCAGCAAGCACGGTCGTTCGACGAGATCCGTCGCTGGCGGGCCTGACTCAGCGCGTCCGGGCCATCGGCAGGTGCGGGATGCCGTCCTCGACGAAGTCGTCGCCCGAGCGCACAAACCCGAAGCGGGCGTACCACTGCTCGAGGTGCGCCTGCGCGTCGATGGCGATGCGGCCGGAGCGGGTCTCGGCGATCGCGGCGTCCATCAGCTGCGACGACAGACCCTGACCGCGAGCGGCCTTCGCGGTCGCCACCCGGCCGATGCGTTCGGTGCCGTCCTCCTCGCGCAGGAGCCGGAGCGTCGCGTCGACGGACCCCTGCCCCGCCCAGAACTGCAGCGTGCCGGGTTCGAGGTCCCGCCCGTCGATGTCGGGGTACGCGGCCGCCTGCTCGACGACGAACACGTCCTGCCGGAGCCGCAGGATCTCGTGGAGGGTGACCACGTCGAGGTTGCGTGTCGGAGCGTTGAAGATCGAGACCACGGCCGGCCTTTCCTGACGATTTCTTCCGAAACATGGTGCGTTCCGGAACGGAGCGGCGTACATTGCCGGTCAACCACTCTACGTGCGCTGCTGAGATCAGGAGGTGAGCGCATGGACCAGTCGATGCGTGCACCCTGGTACGCGGTCGTCCGGTACGTCGTCCTCGGCGTCGGCATCGCGGCCGCCCTGGTGCTGCTCTCGCTCGTGCTCGGCGCTCGACCGGCCTCCGCCGTGACGCCCGGATCGGCAGCGCAGTCGCAACCGGCCGGGCAGCGAGGACTTGTCGGGAGCGTCGTCGGCGGCCTCGGGGACACGGTCCACGGCGTCACGAGTGGTGTCGGACAAGCCGTGAGCGGCGTCGTCGAGCCCGTGCGCACGGCCGTCGCGCCCGCACCCGCCGCGCCCGCCCCCGCAGCTCCGGTCGCGCCCGCTCCCGCCCCGGCAGCGCCAGCCCCGGCGGCCCACGCACCGGCTCCGGCAGCTCCCGTGCACACCGCTCCCGCCGCGTCCGCGCCGAAGCCGTCGAGCCCTGCTCCGGTCGCCGCTGCGCCGTCGACGAGCACTCCGGCGCACCCCGCGACGACCGGGTCGACCACGACGCCGACCGCGCCGACGAGTCGACCGGCCGCGCCCGCGACGACCGGGCCGGCCACGGCGTCGAGCCCGGCCACGCGCGCGACGCAGGACGTCGTGGCGGCCGTGAGCAGCGCCTCCAGGCCGGTCGTCGACACGCTCGTCACCGTCCTCAGCCCCGTCACGGGGAGCGTCCAGTCGGTCACCGACGCGCGCCCCGTCACCGGGGTGGTCGGCGCGCTGGACGGCATCGTCGGGTGCGTCCCGGTGGTCGGTCCGGTGCTCGGGAACGACACGCTCGGCTCCGTCACGGCGCCGGTCACCGGCCTCGTCGACGACACGCTCGGCGACGTCGGGACGGTCGTCGGCTCGGTGCCGGGCACCGTCTCCGAGGTGCCCCCGGTGCTCGGTGGCGTCCTGCCTGGAGGCACGGATCCCCTCCCCGGACTCCCCACCGGTCCGGTGGGTGGCGGCTCCACCGCCCCGGTCGCGAGCGCCCCGTCGGCCTCCGTCGACGTGCCCCAGCTCGCCGGATCGGCTCGTCCCGGCGCGGCTGACCCGACCGTCCCGGCCGACGTGGCCGTCCTCGCCGCCGACCATCGGTCGGTGACCGGACCCGTGTCGACCGTCCTCGCCGGTGCCGTCGGCGCCGCGGGGAGCGCCGCCGTGCAGGACGTCACGTTCGGCGGCCGCGCGCTCCTCGTCCCCACCGGGCACGGAACCGGCGACGGTGACGGGCCCCTCGACGGTCCGCTGGCCGGGGTCCTCGGCGGCAGTGCTGCCGGGTCGACTGGATCGGCCGCAGCGGTCGGCATCGTCGGTTCCACCGACGCCCACATCTCCCTCGCCGCGGGGTCACGCGGCACCCTCTCCGACGACGCCGTTCCCGCGTCGGTCGTCGGCGAGCACGACGTCGCCCCTGACTGAGATCGGTGCGCCTGTCCGACATGGCAGGCACGCACCACCGGCCACCGCGTCCGCGGTCGGCCACAGATCTCGATCAGGGAGCAACGACCATGAACAAGTACGTCTCGAGAGGGCTCTGGTTCACCCTCTTCGTCGGCGGCCTGACGCTCGGAGGTGCCGTCGCGGCGAACGCGGCCACCACCTCCGGCGCGGACGGGACCGCCTCCGGCACGCAGGTCGTGCCGTCGATCAGCGCACCGGTCTCCGCGACCGGCAACGCGTTCGGCATCCTCGGTGATGCGGTCTCCGCGGCCGCACCTGCCGCACCTGCCTCGTCTCCCGCACCGGCCGCGGCCGCTGCGCCGACCACTTCTGGATCGGACGGGACTGCGTCGGGAACGCAGGTCGTCCCCGACGTCACGGCACCCGTGCAGGTCTCCGGCAACGCGATCGCCGTCGCGGGAGATGCTGCTGCGGCACCCGCACCCGCCGCTGCCGCTGCTCCGGCGGCAGCTGCTCCGACCGCTCCGGCGCCCTCGACCTCCGGGTCGGACGGGATCGCCTCCGGCACGCAGGTGGCCGGCGACGTGACCGCGCCGGTCACCGCCGCGGGCAACGCGATCGCCGTGGGTGGCGACGCGGTCTCGTCCGCGCCGACGACCACGGCCCCGGCGTCCGCGGCTCCGGCTGCGCCTGCTGCCTCCGCCGCTCCGACGACGTCGGGGGCCGACGGGACCGCCTCGGGGAGCCAGGTCGCTCCGGTCGTCTCGGTGCCGGTGACGGTCGGCGGGAACGGGATCGGGCTGCTCGGCGATGGTGCCAGCTCGGGCTCGACGGGCTCGGGCACTTCGGCTCCGGCTGCGGGTGGGACGACCTCCGGGTCGGACGGCACCGCTTCGGGCACGCAGGTGACGCCGGTGGTGTCGGTTCCGGTGACGGTCGGTGGGAACGGGATCGGTCTCGTCGGCGACGGCACCAGCACCGGTTCGACGACCCCGGCCACGGGTACCTCGGCTCCGGCTGCTGGTGGGACGACCTCCGGGTCGGACGGCACCGCTTCGGGTACGCAGGTGACGCCGGTCGTCTCCGTCCCGGTGACGATCAACGGGAACGGGATCGGTCTCGTCGGTGACGGGACCAGCACCGAATCGACGACCCCGGCGTCGGGCACGACGGCTCCGGCTGCTGGTGGGACGACCTCCGGGTCGGACGGCACCGCTTCGGGTACGCAGGTGACGCCGGTGGTCTCCATCCCGGTGACGGTCGGTGGGAACGGGATCGGTCTCGTGGGTGACGGGACAAGCACCGGCTCGACGACCCCGGCCACGGGCACCTCGGCTCCGGCTGCGGGTGGGACGACCTCCGGGTCGGACGGCACTGCTTCGGGTACGCAGGTCGCTCCGGTGGTGTCGCTGCCGGTGACGGTCGGCGGGAACGGCATCGGCCTCGTCGGTGACGGGACCAGCACGGGCTCGACCGGCACCACGGGCACGGGCAGCACGCCGACGACGGGTGGCACGACCTCCGGCAACGGCGGGGTGCTCTCCGGGACCCAGCTCACGCCGGTCATCAGCCTCCCGGTCACCATCGGCGGCAACGGGATCGGCATCGTCGGCGACGGCACCAGCACCACTCCCGGCGGTACCACCACTCCCGGTGACGGCACCGACCCCGGTGACGGCACGACGCCCGGTGGCGGCACTACTCCTGGTGGCGGCACCGACCCCGGTGACGGCACGACTCCCGGTGACGGCACGACTCCCGGTGACGGCAGCACGCCAGGTGCCTCGACCGGCGTCGGTGACGGCAGCACGCCCGGGACCGTCACCGCGGTCACCGGCACCGACGCTGCGGTCGTGACCAGCGCCTCCCGGACTGCTCCGGTCGTCGCGACGACCGCCGCCGTCTCGACGGTCGCACAGGCAGTCGCCAGCGGCACGCAGTCGGAGCTCGCCTACACGGGAGCCACGTCGCCGGCCCTGCCGCTCGGCTTCGCCCTCCTGCTGCTCCTCGCCGGAGCAGGGACGCTGGTGCTGCGCAAGCGGCACTGACCCCACGGGAACCCGAGGGGCACCGCACACGCGGTGCCCCTCGTACCCGTGTCCGGTCCTGGGTACGCGCCGACCACTGGCTGGGAGTGGTCGATGGCCAACCTGTGCACAGCAGAAGCGCCTCCGATGCTGCCCGGCAGCGGGACGACGCCACGATGAGACCGTGCTCCACGACCTCCTGCGCATCCCCGTCACCGGGCGTGACGTCCTCGTCCCGGTCGACGTCGTCGCCGTCCTCCTCACGATCTGGGTGGTGGCGGCACCGGTCCTCGCACGGCGGAGCCGACGGTCGGCCCACCCGGTCCGTGCGGTCGTGTGGCGGGTGGGGGCGCTCATCGCGGGGGCCGGGGTCGGCCTCGTGCTGGTCTGGTGGACGGGCGACGTGCTCGACCTCTTCGGTGTCTCGTTCACGCCGGTCACACGGATGTGGATCGCCATCGCGTGCGCGGGGATCGCCCTGCTCCTCGTCGTCTTCGTGCAGGGCGGCTGGACGATGCGGGTCGCGGCGGTGGGTACAGCAGCGGTGATCGCGCTGTCGGCGGGACTCGGGGTGAACGTGGACTTCGGCTTCTACAAGGACGTCGAACAAGCGATCGCCACGAACCCGTACCCGTCGCGTACGCTCGCGGCGGCCCCGGGTGACGGCGGCGGTGGGGCCACCCTCGTCGACACCGCCGAGTGGCACGCCCCGGCCGACATGCCGAGGTCGGGGGAGACGATCAGCGTCCGGATCCCCGGGACGGTCTCGCACTTCCGGGCTCGGAAGGCGGTGGTCTGGCTCCCGCCGGCCGCACGGGTCGCACACCCGCCGAAGCTGCCGGTGCTCGTGTCGCTCTCCGGCCAGCCCGGGCAACCGGCCGACATGTTCCAGACCGGGGACCTCGGCCGGTACCTTGACCGGTATGCGGATGCGCACCACGGGATCGCCCCGATCGTCGTCGCACCGGACCAGCTCGGAGCGCCGGCGCGGAACCCGATGTGCGTCGACTCCCGCCGTCTCGGCCGCAGCGCGACCTACGTCATGACCGACACGGTGCGCTGGATCCGCGACCACCTCCCGGTGGCGAGCGCTCCCAGCGCGTGGGGGATCGTGGGCTTCTCCGAGGGTGCGACGTGCGCGATGCAGTTCTCGACGGCGCACCCGGAGGTGTTCGGGTCGGCGCTGGCGATCTCCAGCGAACTCGCGCCGCGGAACGGGAGCCTGCAGCAGACCGTCGCACTCGGCTTCGGCGGCTCGGAGACCGCTTACCGGGCGGCCGCGCCGAGTGCGATCATGACCGCGCACGGACGGTACCCGGACCACCTCACGGTGTTCGGGTTCGGCCAGGACGACGCGCCCTACCGCGCGTCCACGGAGGCGCTGCGCGCGGTGGCCGAGCGGGTCGGGATGCGGACGGAGCTCGTCGTCTCGCCGGGGTCGGCGCACGACTGGAACACGGTGCGGTACGTCCTGGCGCACGGGCTGCCGGCGGTCATCGCGCACCTCGGGCTCCCCGCGCCGGAGGGCACGCTGTGACCGGGACCGGTACCGGGGCCCCGACCGGGACCGGGGCCGAGGCCGGGACCCCGCCCGCCGCCCCGCCAGCGTCCGCCGCCGGCCGCGCCGGCCGCGCCGGCCGCGCCGCCCGCGCCACCCGCGTCGGCCGTGCCTGGCGGACCGTCCGCCGCCACCCGGTGACGACCGCGATCGTCGTCCTCGTGCTCGCGACCTCCGCGGCCGCCGTCGTGATGCGGGTCCAGCGCGGCGCCGGCTCGGTCCCGTACGGCCCCTTCCGGGTGTTCGCCGCCTCCACCGGTGTCCTCGCGCTGCTCCTCACCCTCGCCGGGGTCGTCGTCCTGGTCGGCGCGGCCGAACGGTTGATGGGGTCGTGGCGGACCGCGACCGCGTTCGTCGTCACCACGGTCGTCGGCACGGGCGTCGGAGCGCTCAGCGCCTTCATCGACTCGGACGGCCGCGACGTCGGACCCCTCCTCCTCGGCCGGGCGACCAGCTTCGACCCGTGGACGGCGATCGTCGGGACCATCGTGACGGCGAGTGCGTTCGCGGGGCCGCTGTGGCGACGCCGGATCCGGGTGAACGCCCTCGCCGTCGTCGCGGCCCTCCTGCTCTACGCCGGGCACGCCTCCGACCTCTACGCGGTGCTCGCCGCGGGCGCCGGGTGGGTCCTCGGCGAACTGCTCCGCCGGACCCCCAAGCGCGCGGGCTGGCAGCGCAGTTCCCACCGTGAGACCCGGGTCCTGCTCGGCACCGTCGTCCTGGTGTCCGCCGTGGGACCGGTCATCGCGCTCGTGTCCCGGGCCCGTGTCGGCATCCTGGCGCCGCTCGCCGCCGTGGTGGGGGCCGGTCCGGTGACGCCGGTGCACGGCTGCCGTGCGGACGCGGTGGCGGGGGAGTGCCTGCGCGCACTGCTGGCGTACCGGACGACCGACCCGTGGACCCTCGCCCTGGCGTCCGCGCCGCTCGTCGTGCTCGTCGTGGCGGCGCTCGGCCTGTTCCGCGGCAGCCGGTTCGCGGTGTGGCTCGTGGTCGTCGTCGAGGCGGTCACGGCGGTGGCTGCTGCCGTCACGTACGGCGTCGCCCCTGGCAGCGTCGAGCAGCTGCACGGCATGGAGGACCAGTTCATCGTCGACGTCTCGATCGCGGCGTCGGTCGTCGTCCCGCTCGCGACCGCCGTCGTGCTCGTGCTCCTGCGTCGGTCCTTCACGGTCCTGCCGTCGCGGCGCCGCGTCCTCGGCTTCACGGTGACGGTCGCAGCTGCGGCGGCCGTGGTCGTCGCGGTGGTGCTGGTCACCGCGGCGTCGTCCCCGCAGCACGTCGAGGCGCCGCTCCGACTCGCGGTCGCTGCGCTCGGCCCGCTCGCGCCGGTGGCGTTCTGGGACCGGTTGCCGTCCCTCCACCCCGCGCTCCGCGTCGTGATCGGCCTCGCCGGCCCGGTGCTGTGGTTCGTCATCGCGTTCGCGGCCGTGCGGCCGACGGGCGCCGTCGAGCCGGACTCCGACGCGGACGGCACCCGACGGGACCGCGAGCGTGCTCGGGCCCTGCTGGAGGCCGGCGGCGGCGACGCGTTCGGGTGGATGACGACCTGGCACGGCAACGCGTACTGGTTCGCCGAGGACGGTCGCGCGGGGGTCGCGTTCCGCCGCACCGGCCGCGTGGCGGTGACGGTCGGCGGACCCTTCGGCTGGCCGGACGCCCGCGCGGAGGCGATGACCGCCTTCGCTCGCTGGTGCGACGACAACGGCTGGACCGCGGTGTTCTACGGCATCGGTGCCGATTCCGCCGGCACCCTGACCGCGCAGGGTTGGGCGACACTGCCCGTCGCAGAGGACGCCGACTTCGACCCGCGCACCTGGACCACGAGCGGGAAGAAGAAGCAGGACGTCCGGACCTCGGTGAACAAGGCGAAGCGCGAGGGGATCACCGCCACCTGGGCGAGCTGGCAGCAGCTGCCGTCGTCGACGACCCGGCAGATCGAGGCGATCTCCGAGGAGTGGGTCGCCGAACGGGAGCTGCCCGAGATGGGCTTCACGCTCGGCGGCGTCGACGAGATGCGGGACCCGGCCGTCCGGACCCTGGTGGCCCAGGACCCGGCCGGCACCGTGCTCGCGGTGACGAGCTGGCTGCCGAGCCACCGTGAGGGCCGGGTCGTCGGGTGGACGCTCGACGTCATGCGCCGGACGGGAGCCGCGCCGAACGGCGTGATGGAGTTCCTCGTCGCGAGTGCGGCGGAGCAGATGCGGGAGGACGGGGTCGAACGGTTGAGCCTGTCGGCCGCGCCGCTCGCCCAGGCCTCCGAGCCGGCTCCGGCGAACGACGGCGTGCGGGACCTGCTCGACCTCGTCGGCGGGGTGCTCGAGCCCGTCTACGGCTTCCGGTCGCTGCTGCGCTTCAAGCTGAAGTTCGGTCCGGAGCTGCACCCGCTCGTGCTCGCGTACCCGGACCCGGTCGCGCTGCCGGCGATCGGGATCGCGGTGGTGCGCGCCTACCTGCCGGACCTGTCGTTGCGGCAGGCGGTCGCGCTGGCGCGCGGGCGCGGCTGAGCGGCGCGGTCAGTAGGGGCGGTTGTCGCGGACGGGAGGCGCGGTGCCAGCCCGACCCGCGCCTCCCGTCCGCCACGGCGCGTGCGTGACGCCGGGTGACGTCCGCGGGGCCGGCGCGAGGTCACGGTCACCGGTGTGGGGTATCGTTCCGACTACGCAAGCGCTCCGGGGTCGGTGCAAGTCCGAACCGGTGGTGACAGTCCACGAACTGATGACGGGTGCGAACCCGACAGAGGTTGACCCGGTGGAACTCCGGGACCGACGGTGAAAGTCCGGATGGGAGGCGCGCTGGCGGACGAGACGCACCCACACGTGTGGGGGCGGACCCGTCCGTCGATGCCGACGATCGTCGAACGCCCCGGAGTCCCGTTGAGAGGACACCAGTGTTCACCGGCATCATCGAGGAACTCGGCACCGTCACCGCCGTCGAGCAGCACGGCGACTCCGTCGCGCTCACCGTCCGCGGCCCGCTCGTCGTCGCGGACGCCCGGCACGGTGACTCCATCGCGACGTCGGGCGTCTGCCTGACGGTCGTCGAGCAGACCCCGGAGACCTTCACGGCCTTCGTCATGAAGCAGACGCTCGACATGAGCGCGCACGGCGCCCTCGCGGTGGGGGACCGGCTCAACCTCGAGCGCGCGGCTTCGGTCGGCGACCGACTCGGCGGGCACATCGTGCAGGGGCACGTGGACGGCACCGCGACGGTCCTCGAGACCGCGGACGGCGACGGCTGGCGGCGCGTGCGGTTCTCGCTCGCGCCCGAGCTCAGCGCGCTCGTCGTCGACAAGGGCTCGATCGCGATCGACGGCGTCTCGCTGACGGTCAGCGCGGTGTCCACCGAGGACACCCCGCCGGCCGACGCGTGGTTCGAGGTGAGTCTCATCCCCGAGACGCTCGAGGCGACGACCCTCGGCGCGCGGGTCCCCGGTGACCGGGTGAACATCGAGACCGACGTCCTCGCGCGGCACGTGCGGCGGATGCTGCGGCTCGACGCCGCGGCCGCGGCCGCGGGTGCGGGTGCGCGCGCGGGCGCCGACGCGTTCGTCGGTCTGGAGGCGCGGTGATGGTCGCCGGGGCAGGTCCCGCTCCGCAGGCGGGCACGACGGACACGGCGGTCGCGGCCGCGTCGACGGGTGCGGATGCCCCGACCGGCGTCGCCGGTGGGCTCGGACTGTCCACCGTGGACGAGGCGGTCGCCGCCATCGCCGCCGGACGCCCCGTCATCGTCGCCGACGACGAGCAGCGCGAGAACGAGGGCGACGTTATCCTCTCCGCCGAGCTCGCGACCCCCGAGTGGATCGCCTGGACGGTCGCACACTCGTCCGGGTTCATCTGTGCCCCGGTGAGCGTCGAGATCGCGGACGCCCTCGACCTCCCGCCGATGGTCGCGCACAACGAGGACGTCCGCGGCACGGCCTACACCGTCACCGTCGACGCGGCCGTCGGCGTGACGACGGGCATCAGCGCGCACGACCGCGCCCGGACGCTGCGGGTCCTCGCCGACCCGGCCTCCGTCCGCGACGACCTGCACCGCCCCGGACACGTCGTCCCCCTGCGCGCCCGACCGGGCGGGGTCCGCGAACGGGCCGGGCACACCGAAGCCGCGATCGACCTCGTCACCGCGGCCGGGCTCCGTCCCGCTGCGGCCATCTGCGAGATCGTCGACGAGGACGGCAGCATGATGCGCCTGCCGGGACTCCTCGGACTCGGGGCACGCGCCGGCGTGCCCGTCATCACCATCGCCGCACTCGTCGAGTGGCTCGACGCGGCAGACCGGGCAGCGGCGGAGTCCGCGCCCACGGAAGGAACGACACGATGAGCGGAGCAGGCGCGGCGGACCGTGACCACGTCGACGGCAGCGGCATCCGGGTGGCGATCATCGCCGGGCGGTGGCACGACGAGATCGCCGGTGGCCTCCTCGCCGGGGCGCAGCGCGAGGTCGAGCGGCTCGGCGCCACCGCCGACGTCATCCCGGTGCCGGGGAGCTTCGAGCTGCCGGTCGTCGCGAAGGTCGCGCTCGAGGCCGGCTTCGACGCGGCCGTGGCCCTCGGGGTGATCATCCGCGGCGGGACCCCGCACTTCGAGTACGTCTCGGATGCGGCGACGAGCGGGCTCACCCGTGTGGCGCTCGACACCGGGAAGCCGGTCGGCTTCGGGGTCCTCACGCTGGACGACGAGCAGCAGGGGCTCGACCGCGCCGGGCTGCCCGGTTCCAAGGAGGACAAGGGTGCCGAGGCGGTGCACGCCGCGGTGTCGACGGCGGTGACCCTGCGGGCGTTGCGCGTGCTCGCGTAGCGCGCGCGGGCGGCGCTGCGCGCGGCGCTCCCCGCTCTCCCCTCGGAACCAGGTTCCGGACACAGCACCACGTTCTTCCGCGGTGCTGTGTCCGGAACCTGGTGCGTTCGGCGCGGCCGGGCGCACCGGGGCGCGCAACGCGGACGGGCCCCGCACCTCGAGAGGTGCGGGGCCCGTCCGGACGCGGTGGCTGCCTACCGCTTGCCGAAGACGTGGATCGGCAGGAAGAACGCGAGGCACATGAGCACGAGACCGCCCATGAAGACGAATGCCTGACCCGAGCTCACCTGGAACGCGAAACCGAACAGGTACATCGCGACCAGCAGCAGCACGATCGAGAAAACAGCGGCGATGACGCGGCCCACAGTGGTACCTCCGGAATCAGGCGGGTGGATCACGCCAAGTCTATCCCCAGGATCGGGGATGTCCGTTCACGCGCCGGGCTTGGTCGCGATGAGTCGGTCGACGACGCCGAGCAGGGCCTCCATGTCGACGGTGCTGCGGTTCGGCCGGACGTCGCTCGCGGCCCCGAGCGAGGCCTGGTGGTAGAGGCCGTCGCCCAGCAGCTTGACGGCCTGCGCGGTCGGCTCGTCGTCGAGGGCGTCCACGAGGGCCGCGAGCCAGGCGTTCTCGGTCTCGTCGAGGGTGCGGCCGGCCTCTTCGTACCCGGCCTGCTGCAGTCGGCTCGCGGCGAGGAGCGCGAGGTCGAGCTCACTGCCGACGAACAGGCAGTTCCGCACGAAGTACCGGGGAGCGCCGTCCTCGGCCTCGCGCATCCGCTCGACGTCGATCGCGGAGAGGTCGGACAGGCGCTCGCAGAGCCCCTCGACCAGGGCGGCCTTCGACCCGAAGTGGTAGAGCAGCCCGCCCTTCGAGACCCCGGCACGAGCGGCCACGGCGTCGAGGGTCGCGGGACGCTCTCCTTCCTCGCACACGATGGCGACGAAGCTGTCCAGGACACGATCGCGGGCGCTTGCCATGCGCACGAGTCTAGGGAACGGTGGGCGGCAGCGCGTCACGCGCACTGCCGCCCATGCGCTCAGCCCTTCAGGGCACCCGCGGCGATGTTCGCGATGAAGTGCCGCGAGCCGATGATGAACACCCCGATGAGCGGGAACACGCTGATCACGGCGCCCGCCATCACCGAGCCGAGGTCGGTGGCGTTCACGGAACTGAGGCCGGCGAGGGCCACCTGGAGGGTCTGTCCCTTCGGGTCGATGAGCACGATCAACGGCCAGACGTAGTCGTTCCACGCGGTGACGAACGTGAAGATGCCGAGGAACGCGAGCCCGCCGCGGAGCATCGGCACCGCGATCGACCACCACGTCCGGAAGAAGCCGGCACCGTCCACCCGGGCCGAGTCGATGACCTCGTTCGGGATCGAGCCGGTCGCGAACTGCCGGAGCAGGAAGATCCCGAACGCGTTCGCCGCACCCGGCACGATGAGCGCCTGGAGCCCACCGATCCAGCCGAGGTGCGCCATGAGCACGAAGCTCGGCACGAGGGACAGGCTGCCCGGCACGAGGAACGTCGCCAGCATGATCGTGAAGAGCGACCGCTTGAACGGGAACTCGTACTTCGCGAAGGCGAACGCCGCCAAGGAGTCGAACAGCATCACGAGGACGGCGGTCCCGCCGGCGACGATGACGGTGTTCCCGAGGGCTCGGAGCATGTCCACGCTGCCGAAGACGGTCGCGAGGTTCTGCATCGTGTGGTCGCTGAACCAGAGGGACGGCGGGTAGCCGAAGATCTGCGCGTTCGACGACGTCGACATGACGAGCAGCCAGTAGAACGGGAAGATCGACAGCACGACGCCGACGATGAGGCACAGGTGCGTGACCAGCCGGCCGACCCACCCGTGCCGTGGACCACGCCGGTGGTCGTCCGGTCGGTCTCCGGCGATGCCGGGCTGGCCGAGTGCCGCGACGGTCGTCGTGGTGCCGGCTGCGGTGTCGGCGCTCATGCGCTCGCCCCCTTCGTGGTCGTCGCCGCGGCGCGGACCGCCCGCGGGGTGCGCAGGCGTCGCGGTGTCTTGAGGCCGTCCCGTTCGCTGAGGAGTCGCCAGTTGATGATCGCGAACACGACGGAGAAGATGAACAGCACCCAGGCGATCGCCGAGCCGTAGCCGAAGTCGAACTGGTTGAACGCCTGGTCGTACTGGTAGAGCACGATCGTCATGCCGGCCTCGTCCGGGCCGCCGACGGCCTGCCCGTTGAACAGGATCTGCGGCTCGGTGAAGAGCCCGAGCCCGCCGATCGTCGACGTGATGACGGTGAACAGGATGACCGGACGGAGCATCGGGATCGTGATGCGGGTGAAGATCTGCCAGGTGTTCGCGCCGTCGACCTTCGCCGCGTCGTACAGCTCGGTGGAGATCGACTGCAGGCCGGCGAGGTAGATGATCGCGTTGTACCCGGTCCAGCGCCAGATCACCATGACGGCGATCGTCACCTTGATGCCCCAGTAGGACGAGAGCCACCCGACGGGGTCCGCCCCGATGGCCCGGAGCGCGGCGTTGACGAGTCCGAACCCGTCCGAGAACACCGAGCCGAAGACGATCGCCATCGCGACCATGCTCGTGACGTTCGGGATGAAGAACGCGACGCGGTAGAAGCCCTTCGCCCGGATGTTGCCGTGCAGGAGGAACGCGAGGACCAGGGCGAGGAAGAGCATCGGGACGGTCGAGATGATCCAGATGATGAACGTGTTCGCGACGGCGTTCCAGAACCGCGGGTCGGTCATCAGGTACTGGTACTGCGCGAGCCCGACGAACGCGGGGGAGCCCACGCCGTCCCAGTCGGTGAAGGACAGCACGATCGAGAACACGATCGGGAACAGCCCGAACACGAGGAACAGGACGTAGAACGGCGCGATCGCGGTGTACTGCGGCCAGAACCGCCGCAGGCCGGGCCCGTGCCCGGTCGCAGCGGTCGAGATCGACGCGGTCGGTGCGCCGCCGACGACGGGGTTGGCCGTCGTCGCGGTCGCCTCCTTGAGCGGAGCGCTCATGCCGTCACCCCCCGCTTCGCGAGGACGCGGTCGGTCTGGTCGAGCGCGTCCTTCCAGGCGCGTTCCGGGTCCTTGCCGGACTCGACGTTCGTGATCTCGGTCGCGAAGGCGCCGATGAACCGTTCGGAGTTGGAGATGTACGTCACGGGGACCTCCGGGGCCGCCTCGCTGAAGAAGTCGAGTGGGTTCTGGTCCCCGAAGAAGTCGCCGGGGTTGCGCATCAGGCCGTTCTCGAACGACGCGGGCGTCGAGGGGAACAGCTGGATGTCGTTGTAGGTGTGCGACTGCACGTCCGGCCGGGTGATCCACTTCGCGAACGCCACCGCGGCCTCCGGGTCCTTCGACGTCTTCGGCACCGCGAGGAACGAGCCGCCGCTGTTGCCCGGCCGTTCGGGCTGCCGGGCGATGCGCCACTTGCCGGACAGGTCCGGTGCGGTGTCGTGGATGACCTGGGTCCACCAGGCGCCCTCGATCTGGCCGGCGACGCGACCGGCGACCCACCCGGCGTTCTGGTCGGTGCCGGACTGCAGGTTCGCGGTGATCCCGGCGTGGACGGACTCGACGGCGTTCTCCCACGCCTTCCGGATCGAGCTGTCGTCGTCGTGGTAGAGCGGTCGGTCGTCGCGGTCGAAGTAGCGGGTGGGGCTCGCGGCCACGAACTGGTTGAAGAGCTGGGTCGCCGTGATGATCGTGGCGGCACCGGTCTTCTGCTTGATCTGCTTGCCGAAGGCCCGGAAGTCGGCCCAGCTCTGGATGGCCGCGCTCACCTCGTCCGGCTCGGTCGGGAGGTCGGCCTTCCGCAGGACGTCCTGGTTGTAGAAGAACCCGGTCGGCCCGGTGTCGACCGGCCAGAAGCACTGGCGTCCGGACGGTGTGCGTCCGAGCGAGAGCTTCCAGTCGTAGTACGACGACTTCTCGGACGCGGTCGGCGCGAAGTCGGTGAAGAGGTCCTCGTCGGGGAAGTACAGCCAGCAGTTCGAGTTCACCATGAGGACGTCGGGGATGAACGCGTTGCCGGCGAGGGCGGTGCGGAACTTGGTGTCGTAGGACGCTCCGCCGATGAGGTCCGGCCGGAGTCGCATCGGGTGGTGGCCGCTGATGCCTCCCGCGGCCTGCTTCAGGAACTTCGGGTCGAGGGACCGGTTCCAGTACCAGAGGACCAGTTCGTCCGGGTCCTTGGAGATGGCGGTGCCGGTGGAACACCCGGCGAGGAGCGCCGTGGTGGCGAGGGCGCCGAGGGCGCCCGCACCGGCGAGGAACCCCCGCCGGCTGAGACTGGTCGATGGTGCTGCTGTCACGGAGTACCTGCTCTCGTCGTTGAGATCGGGATACCTGGAGCGTTCGACCGTGAACGCTCACGAAGTGGTCAGAGCATCCTCCGACCGACACGCCGTGTCAAGCATCCGCATCGTTGCAGTGGAGGCACGACGACCGTACGATCGACGCGACCGTGAAGGTTCACGACTCGAGAAGGATCCGCATGTCAGCGCAGACCGCGACCACCGTCAGCAGCAGCACCCCGGGGGAGCAGGACGCCCCCGGGTGGGCCGTCCTCGGCCCGGGTGGGATCGCCCGCCGCTTCCTCGCCCAGCTGCCGGCCAGCGGTGCCGGGGCCACGCTCGTCGCCGCGGGCAGCTCGTCGACCGAGCGGGCCCGGGCCTTCGCCGACGAGGCGGCCGACCACGGGTTCGCCGACGTCGCCGCGGCCTCCTACGACGAGGTGCTCGCCGATCCCCGAGTCGACGCCGTCTACGTCTCGACGGTGCACACCGGCCACGCCGCCCTCGTGCTCGCGGCCCTCGAGGCCGGCAAGGCGGTGCTCTGCGAGAAGCCCCTCTCGCCGAACCACGGCACGTCGATGGCGCTCGCCGATGCGGCACGCCAGGCCGGTCTGCCCCTCGTCGAGGCGTACATGTACCGCTTCCACCCGCAGACCGCCACCCTGCTCGACCTCGTCCGCGAGGGCGCGATCGGCGACGTCACGCACGTCGACGCCGCGTTCGCGTTCCGCGCCGGCAGCCGAACGGGCCGCCTGTTCGACGTCGACACCGCCGGCGGCGGGATCCTCGACGTCGGCGGCTACCCGGTGACGATGACGGCGGCGATCGTGCAGGCCGCGACGGGGGTCGCCGTCGCGGAGCCGACCGAGCTCACCGCCGCCGGGACCCTCGGTCCCACCGGTGTCGACGAGTGGACCACAGCCGACGCCGCCTACCGGGGCGTGGACGGCCACACGATCACCGCGCACCTCCGCACCGGCGTCCGCGTGCAGGACGAGAACACCGTGGTCGTGCACGGCACCACGGGGACGATCACCCTGACCGACCCGTGGACGCTCGGCGACGACCCGACCGTCGAGATCCGGACCGTCGACGAGGACCCGCGCACGCTGTCCTTCGCGGGCGCGAAGCCGTACGCGCTCGAAGCGGACGCCACGACCGCCGCCCTCGCTGCCGGTCGCGTCGACGTGCCCGAGTACACGCTCGACGAGTCGCTCGCCACCGCGCGCACCCTCGACAAGTGGCGGGCCGCGATCGGCCTGCGCTTCCCGTTCGAGGCCGAGACCGCCGACATCCCCACCGTGAGCGGCCGACCGCTGGCCGTGGCCACCGACGCCCCGATGCGCTACGGCGAGGTCGCCGGCGTCGGCAAGCGGATGTCCCGCCTGGTGATGGGCGTCGACAACCAGCCCGACCTCGCGCACGCCAGCGCGATCTTCGACCTGTTCGTCGAGCAGGGCGGCAACGTCTTCGACACCGGCTACATCTACGGCGGCGGGGTGCTCGAAGGACGACTCGGCAAGTGGATCCAGAACCGGGGCATCCGCGAGGACGTGGTCGTCATCACGAAGGGGGCCCACACCCCGTACTGCGACCCGGAGTCCCTCACCCGCCAGCTGCTCGAGAGCCTGGACCGCCAGGGCACCGACTACGCGGACATCTACATGATGCACCGGGACAACGAGGACATCCCGGTGGGGGAGTTCGTCGACGTCCTCGACGAGCACCGCCGAGCCGGCCGGATCCGGGTCTACGGCGGGTCGAACTGGTCCACGGCGCGCTTCGACGAGGCGAACGAGTACGCCCGCGCGAACGGCAAGCACGAGTTCGCGGTCCTCAGCAACCACTTCGGCCTCGCCGAGGCGTACGACGTGCCGTGGGCGGGGTGCCGGCACGCGACCGACGCCGCCTCGAAGCAGTGGCTCGAGGAGCGCCAGGTCCCGCTGCTGCCGTGGTCCTCGCAGGCGCGCGGGTTCTTCACCGGCCGGGCGAAGCCCGAGGACACCAGCGACGCCGAACTCGTCCGCTGCTACTACAGCGACGAGAACTTCGAGCGGCTCCGTCGCGCGTCGGAGCTCGGCGAGCGCTTCGGTGTCCCCGCCACGGCCGTCGCGCTGGCGTACGTCCTCAACCAGCCGTTCCCGACCTTCCCGCTCTTCGGACCGCGTACGATCGCGGAAGCCCGGTCCTCCATGACGGGCCTCTCCGTCGACCTCACTCCCGAACAGGTGGCATGGCTGGACCTCCGCGACTGACCGACCCGGTCCCCGCCCCCGGCGGCCGGGCGACGATCATCGACGTCGCCGCAGCCGCCGGGGTGTCCCGCCAGACCGTGACGCGTGCGATGAACGGCATGTCCGGCATCAGTGCGGCGACCAAGCAGCGGGTCCTCGCCGAGGCCGAGCGCCTCGACTACCGGCCGTCGCGGTTCGGGCGCGGGCTCGTCACCGGTGGCGACCACCAGCTCGGCCTCGTCGTGAACGACCTCCGGAACCCGTACACGCCGCAGCTCGCGTCGGCGGTGTTCCGGCTCGCCGCGGAGCAGGGGTGGAACGTCATGCTCGCCGACGTCGACCTCGCGAGCGACGCCGACCGCATGGTCCAGGCGCTCGGGTCCCAGACCGACGTGGTCATCGGGTACCTCGGCTCGCGCCGGGAGCAGTGGCGGGAACTCCTCGGGACCGTGCCGATGGTGGAGCTCGACCCGTACTCCGAGCCGCGGACCGCGGCCGTCTGGATCGACCCGGCGGACGCCATCGAGGTCCTCGCCGACCACCTCGTCGCCACGGGCGTGCGGCACCCCGTCGTGCTCGACAACTCGTCGCCGGAGCACACCAGCGTCCGCGGGAAGCTCATGGTGGACGCCCTCCAGCGACGCGGGTACCTGCCCGAGCTCGTGCACGCGGAGCACGGCACCGCCGACTGCGGCGCCGAGGAGACGACACGGATCCTCGCGCGCCGGCGCCGACTGGACGCGATCCTCGCCTTCAACGACGTGATGGCCCTCGGCGTGCTCCAGGCCTGCCGACGCGCGGGCGTCGACGTCCCGGGGGACGTCAAGGTCGTGGGGGTCGACGGGCTCCCGCTCGGTGCGCTCGTGGCGCCGACGCTGACGACGCTCGCGGTCGACCTCGACGCGGTCGCGCGGGAAGCGCTCGACCTCGCGCTCGGCATGCTCGCCGGCGAGTTGCCCCGGCAGGGTGCCGTGGTGCAGCGCGCGGTCCGGCACCGCCTGCTCCTGCGCGAATCGGCCTGACGACTGCTGGTCGCCCTGGTCGCGACCAGCGAGCTGACTGGAGGCGCGGCGCGGGCTGGCACCGCGCCTCCCGTCCGCCGTTCGGTTGCATTTGCAACCATTACCGTCCAGACGGTACACTAACGGAGTCCTGACGGGACGCGTGCACACCCCGCGTCCCGTCTCGTCTGCTCCGCCGTCGACCTGGTCCGGCTCGAAGTCCCAGGAGTCCTGTCGTGTCCGCCCTGCTCACCAGTCCCGTCCCCACCGCCGTCATCGGCACCCGTGCCCGCCGCTTCGCAGCGCTCGCGGTGCTCATGCTCCCGGTCCTGCTCATCTCGGTGGACAACACCGTCCTGAGCTTCGCGCTGCCGTCGATCTCGCGCGCGCTGAACCCGGACGCCACGACGCAGCTCTGGATCGTCGACGCGTACCCGCTCGTCCTCGCCGGACTCCTCGTCGTCATGGGCAGCATCGGCGACCGGATCGGCCGGCGACGGATCCTCGTGATCGGCGCCAGCGGCTTCGCGCTGTTCTCCGTCGCAGCAGCCTTCTCGACCGACGCCTGGATGCTCGTCGCCGCCCGGATCGTGATGGGCGTCTTCGGGGCCATGCTCATGCCGGCGACCCTGTCGATCATCCGGAACGTCTTCACCGACGCGGGGGAGCGGCGGATGGCGCTCGCCGTCTGGTCGACGATGTTCGCGGCCGGCAACGCGCTCGGCCCGCTCGTCGGCGGGGTGCTCCTCGCGCACTTCCACTGGGGCGCGGTGTTCCTCGTCGCGGTGCCGATCCTCGTCGTGATGCTCGTCGCGGTGCCGTTCTGCGTCCCGGAGTCCCGCGACCCGAACCCCGGGCCTGTCGACGTCCCGAGCATGTTCCTGTCGCTCGGCGCCCTCGCCCCGATCGCCTGGGCGATCAAGTCCGTCGTGCACCCCGAGGAGCGCGGGTTCGCGATCGCGATGCTCGCCGTCGGTGTGCTGTGCGGCATCGCGTTCGTGCGGCGGCAGCTCCGCTCGCGGACCCCGATGCTCGACCTCCGGCTGTTCCGGAGCACCGCGTTCACCGGCAGCGTGCTCATGAACCTCGCGGCGATGTTCTCGCTGACCGGGTTCCTGTTCTTCATCGCGCAGCACCTGCAGCTCGTCGCCGGGCTCGACCCGTTCACGTCCGGGATCGTCCTCGTGCCGGGATCGGTGCTGACGATCGTCGCCGGCCTCGTCGTCGTGCCGATCGTCGGCCGCGTCGCACCGCGCTGGGTCGTCGCCGTCGCCCTGCTGTTCTCGGCCGCCGCGTACGCGATGGTCGCCGTGCTCGGCCACCACGCGTCCATCGTGGCGCTGGCGTTCGCGTTCGTGCTGCTCGGCCTGGGGATCGGCGCGTCCGAGACCGTGACGAACGACCTCATCATCTCGACGGCGCCGGCGGACAAGGCCGGAGCGGCGTCCGCGATGTCGGAGACCGCGTACGAGATCGGTGCCGTGCTCGGGACGGCGGTGCTCGGGACGATCCTCGCCACGGCGTACCGGGCGCACGTGGTGGTGCCGGACGGGTTGTCCTCGTCGGCGCACACTGCCGCCCAGGAGACCCTCGGCGGTGCGGTGTCCGCGGCGGCCTCGCTCGGCGGGCCGGCGGGGCAGGCGTTGCTCGAGTCGGCGCGGGCGGCGTTCGACTCCGGCGTGACCGTGACGGCGGGGGTCGCTGCGCTCCTCATGGTGGTCGCGGCGGCCGGTGCCGTCGTGATGCTGCGGCGGCGCTGACGCGCCTGCGGCGCGCGCGGGTCGCGCGGGTCGCGCGGGTCGCCCGGGTCGCGCGGGTCGCCCGGGTCGCGCGGGTCGCCCGGGTCGAACCACGATTGCGACATCGAACCACGCCCGGCGCCCGGTTCGACGTCGTCCCCGTGGTTCGACCCGTCGGCGCGCCCGGCGCGCCTGCCCGCCCCACGCCCGGCGCACCGCCACGCACGGGGCACCCAGCGAGCACGCGGCGCACGTCACGCGGCGTCACACGGCACGCCCGGGATCGGCCGAACCTGGGAATCGTTGACCTCGACCATGGTTGAGGTCCTACGTTGGGAGATGTCCGCGCACCCGCGACGCACCCCGACCGAAGGAACGCCACGACTCCCATGCCCGACGAAGCACCGGCGACCATCGCGGACGCGTACAAGGCTGCCTTCCGCGGCCACCCCGCCGGAGTCGCCGTCATCACCGCCGAAGGCCCGGACGGCCCGACCGGCTTGACCGCGTCCAGTGTCGCCAGCGTGGCGGTCGACCCGCCCGTGCTCGTGTTCTCGCTGTCCACGAACTCCGGGTCGGCGGGCATCGTGCTCGGCGCCCCCCTGTTCGTCGTGCACCTCGTCGACTCCCTCGGGGTCGCCCTCGCGAAGCGCTTCGCCGCCACGGGCAGTCCGGCCGCGGACGACCCGATCTGGGGCACGCTGCCGTCGGGTGACCGCTACCTGCCGAGTGCCGCGAGCGCCCTGCGCTGCCGACCCCTGTCGACCACGCCGATCGGTTCGTCGACCGTCGTCGTGGCCGAGGTCCTCGACATCGTCGTCGGCCTCGAACGGGGCGAGCCGCTGGTCTACCACAACCGGGAATTCCACTCCCTCACCGATCGTTCCCGGCTCTCGTGAGCCGCGGAGCACCATCCGCAATCCACTGATCGAAAGGAACTCACATGGCTGAGTACACCCTGCCGGAGCTGCCGTACGACTACGCCGCGCTCGAGCCGCACATCAGCGGCAAGATCATGCAGCTGCACCACGACAAGCACCACCAGGCGTACGTGACCGGCGCCAACACCGCGCTGCAGCAGCTCGGCGAAGCGCGCGAGTCGGGCAACTTCGGTGCGATCAACAAGCTCGAGAAGGACCTCGCGTTCCACCTCGGTGGCCACGTGAACCACTCGATCTTCTGGACCAACCTCGGCCCGGACACGAAGGTCCCGGAGGGCGAGCTCGCCGCCGCGATCGACGAGTTCTTCGGCTCGTTCGAGAAGTTCCAGGCGCAGTTCACCGCCGTCGCGAACGGCATCCAGGGCTCCGGCTGGTCCGTCCTCGCGTGGGACACCGTCGGCCAGAAGCTGACCACGTTCCAGCTGTTCGACCAGCAGGGCAACATCCCGTTCGGCCTCGTCCCGATCTTCATGCTCGACATGTGGGAGCACGCCTTCTACCTCGACTACCTCAACGTCAAGGCGGACTACGTCAAGGCCGTGTGGAACATCGTCGACTGGGAGAACGTCGCCGCGCGCTTCGCGACCGCGAAGACGCAGGGGTTCGTCACGCTCTGACGGACGACCAGCGGGTCGCGTGACGCGACCGTCCGACCGACTGGAGGCGCGGTGCCGGCTGGCACCGCGCCTCCAGTCCGTCTGCAGCGGCTCGCAGGCCTCAGCGCACTCCGACCCGGACCCCGTCCGCCAACTCGCGCGCGATCGCGCGGAGCGCGGCGTCGGTGTCGGCGCCCTCGACGTCGACGACGGCGGCCCACTGTGCGCCCCGCGCGGCGGAGACGGCCCCGCGGGCGGCCCGTTCCGCGTCCGGCGCGCGGTGTCCGTGCGCCGTGCACCACGCGGTGATCGCCGCGACCTGCTCACGGTGGAAGGAGCGTTCGCGGTCCCGTCCGTCGAGGGCTTCGACCGCGCCGAGCTCGAACGTCAGGCGGGCCGCGAGGGACCGTGCCGGGTCGTCGAGCCCACCGAACACGGCGACGAGGTACCCGGCGAGCGCGGCGTCGTCCGCGTCGGGGTCGAGGGCGGCGGCGACGTGGGTGCCGGCGAGGTGGTCGACGACGGCGTCGATGAGGGCGTCACGCGAGCCGAAGTGGTAGACGATCGGGTACGCGCTCGTCCCGAGCACGCGGCCGAGGCTGCGGACGGAGACGTCACCGAGCTTGGTGTCCCGGAGGTGTTCGGCGACCTTCTCGATGATCGCCGGTCGGAGCGTCGGGTCGGGTTTCCTGGGCATGGGGTCTCCGGCGGGTCGCGATCGGCGCACGGCGATCGACGAGCAGTGAAATACGGACGACTGACATGCTACCGGATCACTCCGACAGTCTCCCGGGCTGTACGACAGCGTCGAACGACGTAAAACGGAGCTTTGCTCGGCTCCGCGTACACTGGGCGGGATGTCCATCCCTCCCGAGCGTCCTGCAGGCCCGTCGCGTCCCGAGGCACCCCGTGCCGGACGGGCGGTCGCAGGGCGCCGTCGCGGGGCGGGGAAGCGCTTCCTGGTCGTGGGCGACGTCCTCGACGGGGTCCTCGTGCAGACCACGGCGACGTCAATGGGTGTGCACGACCCGGCGGCCGTCATCCGCCATCGACCGGTGGGGGCGGCCGGCAACACGGCGACGTGGCTCGGGTGGCTCGGAGCGCAGGTCGACCTCGTCGGCCGGGTCGGTGTCGACGACGTCTACCGGCACGAGCGCGCACTCGGCGACGCCGGGGTCCGCGCGCACATCCGCTACGACGCCCGGTCGACCACGGGAGCGGTCGTCTCCGTCCGCAACGCCGTCGGCCGGACGGCGATGTCGGACCCCGCCGCGAGCGGTGTGCTGTCGGCCGACGACGTCCCGGCGGACCTGCTGTCGCGCGCGGACATCGTCCACCTCACCGGGTCCGCGATGCTCGGCGGCGGCGGTGCCGACCGCATCGCCGCGCTCGTCGCACGCGTCGGATCCGGCTCGGCCCGGGTGTCGCTCGACCCCTCGTCGGCCGCGGTCGTCCGGTCGGTCGGACCCGCTGCCTTCCTCGACGCGCTCGACGGCGTCGACGTGCTCTTCCCGAGCGAGCAGGAAGCCCTCGCGCTCACGGACGCGTCCACGCTGCCGGACGCGATCCGGGCGCTCACCGACCGCGTCCCCCTGGTCGTCGTGACGTGCGGCCAGGAAGGCGTCCTCCTCGGCCGCCGGGGACGGAGCCCGCAGCGGGTGCCGGCGACCCCGGCCACCGTCGTGGACACCCTCGGCGCGGGGGACGCGTTCGCCGCCGGGTTCCTGCGCGCGTGGGCGACGGACCCCGTGCGGGTGGGTGCTGCGGCGCGCGAGGGCACGCGGGTCGCAGCGCGCGCGCTCGGGTTCGTGGGCGGTCGACCGCCGGTCTAGCGACCGCGGGTCCAGCGACCGCCCGTCAGCGTTCGCTGGGCTCCGCCGCGACGATCAGCGTCTGCACCAGCCCGGCCGCGAGCGGTGCCAGCCGGATCTCCACCCGCAGTCGCCCCGTCGTGCCGGGCAGCCACCACCGTAGGTGCGACGGCGCGGACGACTGCTCGCCGACCGGCGCGGCCGTGAGGTCCGCGCCGACGGCGGCGACCGCCTCGGCCACGGCCCGCCGCCGACGTTCGTACGGGACGTCCATTGCCACGTTCGGCGTGCAGATCGCGTCCGCCAGGTCGTCGTCCCAGTCGGCCAGGAGGCGCGACACGGCTCCCTGCGCCGCCCGCGTCGCGTCGGCCGTGCGACCAGTGCCCGGTGCCGGTTGGACGGGCAGGTCACCGTCGCGCTCGGGCACGCCGGACGCGAGGACGAGGTCGAGGGCGGTGTCCGCGGCGACGGACACCTTCGCCTGCGTGGCGTTCTCGAACGCGACGACGCCGAGGCCGTCCCGCACGGACCAGCGCATGTGCGCCGAGAAGCCCGGGTAGCCGCCGGAGTGCGACACCAGCTCACCGAACCGGGGGTCCTGCTCGACGAACAGCCCGAAGCCGTACGCGGTCGCGCGCCGTGACGTCGGGACCACGGCCGGGGGGACGACCCGCATCGCCTGCTGCATGAGACGCCGGTCGGCGGGGGAGACCCGCCCGGGTTCCGGCGCACCGGTGAACGCCGACGCCAGGTGCGACCCCCAGCGAGCCAGGTCCGTCACGGTGGAGAACAGTCCGCCGATCGGCGAGAACGCCCCGGGTCCGGTGAGCGGCAGCGGTTCCCACGCACCACCGTGCGGGCGGACGCCGGTGACCACGAAACCTCGGGCATCGGCGGCGCGGAACACGGTGTCGTGCAGGCCGAGTGGCCGGAGCACGGTGTCGGTGGCGACTCGGGTGTACGGGGCGCCGGCGGCGACCGCGATCACCCGGCCCAGCAGTGCGTAGCCGAGGTTCGAGTACGCGAAGCGGGTGCCGGGCACCGAGTCGAACAGCAGGCCGCTCCGGAGGACATGGTCGAGGTCGGCGTCGGTGATCGACTCCTGCCGATCGGCCCACGGGTCGTCGGTGGGGAAGCCCGCCGCCATCGTGAGGAGCATCCGGAGCGTCGGCACGGGGGAGTCCGCGGACGGCAGGGCGACGTCGGCGAACGCGGGGACGTAGGCGGTCACGGGATCGTCGAGCCGCACCCGACCGTCCGCCACGAGTGCGAGCAGGGTCGCGGCCGTGACGCTCTTCGTGCAGGAGGCGATCCGGTAGACGGAGTCAGCGTCGGGCGCGGAGCCGTCACCCCGGTCGCCGTGCCCGCCGGAGGCCACGAGCCCGGTCCGGTCGAACACACCCCAGACGCTGCTCGGCGCCACGCCACGCTCGACCCGGCTGCGGAACACCGCGTCGACCTCGGCGACCAGGTCCGTCGCGATGTCGCTCACGACCAGCGCATCCGCTCGTACGCGTCGAGGGCGCGCTGCCGGGTGGCCTTGAGGTCGAGCATCGGTTCCGGGCGGAGCTCGTCCGACGGGACCCACCGGTGGACGTACTCGCGGTGCGGGTCGAACCGTTCGAGCTGCCGGTCGGGGTTGAACACGCGGAAGTACGGCGCCGCGTCGAACCCGGAGCCCGCGACCCACTGCCAGTTCGCGGCGTTGTTGGCCGAGTCCGCGTCGACGAGGGTGTCCCAGAACCACTGCTCGCCCACCCGCCAGTCGACGAGCATGTTCTTCACGAGGAAGCTCGCCGTGGCGAGCCGGACCCGGTTGTGCATCGCGCCGGAGTGCCAGAGCTCGCGCATGCCCGCGTCGACGAGGTCGAACCCGGTCGTCCCGGTGCGCCACCGGTCGATCTCGGCCTCGGTCGCGTCGCCCCACGGGAACGCGTCGAACTCACGACGGACGTTAACAGTCGTGATGTCGTCGCAGTGGAAGTACTCGTTCCAGTTGAACTCGCGCCACGCGAGCTGACGGAGGAACGCGGCGACGTGCTGCCGCTGCTCCGGCCCGAGCTGCCCGTGCAGCCGGTGCCAGACCTGGTACGGACTGACCTCGCCCCAGCGGAGGTGCGGGGAGAGGTCGCTCGTCGCCGCCATCGCCGGCTCGTCGCGCTGGTCGTAGTCCTCGAGCCCGTCCGTGACGAAGTGCTCGAGCCGTTCGTGCGCGCCGTGCTCGCCCGGTTCCCAGGCGTCACGGAGCCCGCCCGCCCAGTCGGGGTGGGTGGGCAGGAGGTCCCAGTCGGCGAGGTCGTCGCTCGCGACCGTCGCGGGCGCGGGCAGGTCGCGGGGCGTCGGGAGCGGGTGCCGGGGCTCGGGCATCGCCTGGGCCGCGCGCCAGAACGGGGTGAACACCTTGTACGGCTCACCCTGCCCGGTGAGCACCGTCCACGGCTCCCACAGCAGGTTCGCGGCGAAGCTGTGCGCCTCGACACCGGCGTCGGTCAGCGCGGTCTTGATGCCGGCGTCGAGGTCTCGCTCCACCCGTCCGTAGCGTCGGTTCCAGAACACGGCGTCGGCGTCGGTGTCGGCGACCAGCTGCTCGATGACCGTCGCTGCGGGGCCGCGTCGGAGCACGAGGTGGGAACCGCGTTCCCGGAGGTCGGCGTCGAGTGCGGTGAGCGAGTGGTGCAGCCACCACCGGCTGGCGGCACCGGCGGGTCGGATGCCGGGGGACTCGTCGTCGAGGACGTAGACCACCGTGACGTGCTCACCGTGGTCGATCGCCGCACGGAGGGCGGGGTTGTCGGCGAGCCGCAGGTCGTCGCGGAGCCAGACGAGTGCGCCGCTCACACCGCCGCCGTGTCCGCTGCGGCCGTGGCCCTTGCGGGCGTGCGGCGGGTGGTGATCGAGCCCGCCGCGACCCGGAGCTTCGTGCAGAGCTCGGTCAGGGTCCGGAGTTCGGCGTCGTCGAGGCCGGCGCCGACCTGGTCCGCGATGGTCTGCGCGTGCTGGACCGCGACCGACCGGTAGACGTCGAAGCCGTGCGCCGTGAGGGCGACGATGACCCCGCGTGCGTCGGCCGGGTCCGGCTGCTTCTCGACGATGCCGCGGGCGGTCAGGCGGTCGACGAGGCGGCTCACGCTCGGTTGGGTGAGGAGGAGGTGTCCGGTGAGTTCGCGCATCCGGCACCGGCGGCCGGGCTGTGTCGACAGGTTGAAGCACACGTCGTACTCGTTGAAGGAGATCTCGCCGCCGGGGAACTCGGCGTTGAGCGCTCGCATCACCGTCACCTGGGCGCGGAACAGCGCTTCCCAGGCCGCCACTGCGGTCGCCTTGTCGCTGCGACATGACTCGTCCACGGACGCGCTCCCTCCGGTCGTACGGTCACCCCACACTACCGACGGGCGACGACACCGGCCGCCCGGAACGCAACGGGGGCCTTGCAGGACCGGCGCAGTTCCGGAACGCAACGAGGGCCGGTCGTCACGGGGACGACCGGCCCTCTCCCTTGCACGACCAGCGCAGTTCCGGAACGCAACGAGGGCCGCCCACCAGTTGCCCGGCGGACGGCCCTCTCCCTTGCACCAAGAGTGTCCTGCAATCGCTTTCTGCGGCTCTCGGTACATCGGCGCAGGAGCGCGCCGAACGAGCGGAATCGCCCACAAACGTGCGGATCGTCGGCTCTCGACACCGGGACACGGATACCCGAGAATGGACACGGGTGGACAGAACGAATGGGCACCGGATTGGCACAGACGATCGGAGCGGCAGTGACCAGCGAGCAGAGCGATGGACCACGGTCGTACCGTGCGGGCCGCCTGGCATGGGGGTCGGTGAAGGAAATCCGCGTGCAGGGCAAGCGGAAGGCTGACGGCACGGCCACACGGGGCAAGCCGCGCTACCAGGCGTCGTACCTGCGGAAGGCACCGACCGACCCGCCCACCGGCAAGCGTGTTTACGCCAAGGGGTCGTTCGACAACCGACAGGACGCCCTCGGCTGGCTGGACCGGGAGAGCGCTCGCACCTCTCGGGGCACGGTCGATCCAGACCGGCTCAAGCCCGCGCTGCTCCCGATAACCTTCCGCGAGTTCGCAGACGCCTACGTGAACACGCGGCGGCACCCTCGCAACGGTGCGCAGATCAAGCCCAGCACCATCGCGGGGTACCAGCGACTGATCGACACTCGCATGCAGCGCTTTCATGAGCTGAACCTGGCTGACGTGACGCCCGACCTGGTGCGCGCCTGGTACTCGGATGAGACAGCGAGCGGGCGACTAACGCAGGCGGCGCGAGCGTACGGGCTGCTGCGGGCCATTCTCGGGCAGGCCGTCGAGGACGGTCGGGTGGAGCGCAACCCAGCGAGCATCCGCGGGGCATCGAAGGCGCAGACCGGCAAGAACGTCAACCCGCCGACCGACGCGGAGCTGGCCATCATCACGGCGACCATCGACCCCCGGTTCGTCCTGCTGATCGAGGTGGCGGCGTGGGGTGCGCTCCGCTACGGCGAGCTGACCGAGCTTCGCCGCGGCGACGTCGAGTTCTCGGCTCCCGGCGACGACGCTCTGGCGGTCGTGCACGTGACTCGGGCCGTGACCCAGCCGACGGGTGGCGGCTTCATCGTCGGCACGCCGAAGAGCAGCGCTGGCGTCCGGTCCGTCGCGCTGCCGTCGATGCTCACGCCGTCGCTGCGCCGACACCTCGCGTCACTGCCAGCGGGCGAGGACGCGCTGTTGTGGCCCTCGACCAAGCGTGCTGACGAGCACCTGAGCAACGGAGCGTTCTACGGGTTCTGGATTGCAGCGCGCGAGGCGGCAGGTCGCCCGGACATGCCGTTCCACGCGCTCAGGCACTACGGGCTCACTCGCTACGCGCAGGCTGGCGCGACGACCAAGGACCTCATGAGCCGGGCCGGGCACTCGGACGTGACCACAGCCATGCGCTATCAGCACGCGGCGGCCGAACGGGACGCGGAGCTAGCCGCGCGCATGTCGTCGCTCTGACCGTTTCGTTCAGCGCAGGTGAGCTGGCAGGGGAAGGTGCGTCGGCCGCGGCTCCAACAGTCGCGTGAGCACATCCGGCTCGGCGGCAATCACCCCCACCGCGGGACAGCTCTTTCCCGGACGTGTGCCACGAAACGAGACGGCGGCGAGCGTCCGACCGCTGCTCAGGTGACGAGCCACTGTGCGAGCCTTCTGCTTGTTGTAGTACCCCGCTTTGTGTTCGCCAGTTGAGTCATAGACCGCGACGGCGTGCTCGTTGTCTGGCTCCGCGACGACGCGCAGTGGCGCGCCCGGCGAGAAGTCTCCCGCCTTGCACGCGGCCTGGTGGTAGTACTCGCCACGGAGCTGGCCGACGAATATGCCGAGCTTGGGCAAGCGCCGGTCGGTCGGGCCGAGCAGCAGTCCAGTCGCATCATCGACGAGCCGCAGCACGTCCTCACTCCCGCTGTCCCTGTATCGGATTGCGTGGAGTGCGATCTGACCGTCCGTCCCGAGGAACACACTTTCGTCGGTTCCCGTCGGGTAGTACCACGACGGTGCCCGGCCACCTTCGTTGGCCAAGTCGGCCAGAGTCTCACGAGCTACTGCGCTCTGGCTCACGGCTCTTGGGGCCGCCGAAGTCGAACGACCGAAGAGGCTCGACCAGAAACCCACCTCAGCGTTCCTGTGCTTGGCGTGCGTCGCGGTCCTCTGCGAGTGCTGCGCGCACCTCGTCACCGATCGCCTTGCTGAGCGCCTTGACCATCGCCTGATCGCGAACGCTCAGTGATGCGTAGCGCTTGAGCGGCTTGTCCTCGTCGCGGTTCATGAATGCCATGAAACGGACTATAGAGTCCGGCTCATCTGTTGCGAAGTACCACTTTCGGGCATGGTGGTCACAGACACGACACAGCCGGGCGCTGTCCCTCGTGGTCAGACCAGCAGTAGGCAGTGACGGGATCACGGACTGAGGTCGTTCCAGCAAGAGCGGAGTTCCGCCGAGCGCAGATGCGCCGCGGACCGCTCTCCGAACGCTCACCCGGAGGACTCCCGTGGACGCTGCGCCGCAGCCCGTTGAACTGTCGATCACCGACGCCGCCACCCGCATGGGCGTGGACTACAAGACGATCCGCCGATGGATCGCCGCAGGCACACTGCCCGCCCGACGTATCGGTCCACGCCTGGTGCGCATCCGCGTCGCAGACCTCGATGCCCTCGGCGCTCCACTCGGTCCGCAGGTCGGTCGATGACGTGGGCCGCTGCCGGGCGGCCCACGTCCACCGACGGTGAGGACGATAGTGCGCGCCGCCGACAGCGAGTACGCCCGACTGCGGTGGTCGGTTCACCGTGACGGCGGCTGGGGACTTCACCCGGTGGGCACTCGCGGTGGATCTCCCGAGTTCTCGCAACGTGGGCAGCGACCGGGCTCGATGCGTGCTCATCGCGCTGGCGCAGTACGCCGACCCCGAGGGCTACGCCTTCCCGAGCGCCGAAACCATCGCGCACGACGTGGCGGGCGTTCAGCGTCGGAACGTGCGAGATGCGCTCGAACTACTCGCCTCGGCGGGAGTGATCGAGCGAGTTGCCGCGCCCAGGCGTTCCGTGACTTGGCGGCTGCGCACGGATTTGGCAGGCGTCCCTGCCCCTGCTGAATCGTCCCGTGTAGCAGGGGACCTGGCAGGCGATGTGGCAGGGGACCTGGCAGGCGATGTGGCAGGGGACCTGGCAGGGATGCCTGCCACGAACCGAACCGAACCGAAGAGAACCAAACCGGGCGAGGTGCCACCGCGGATCGCTGAGGGCGTTGGGCAGCCGCACGAGCATGAGCCCAATGCGAGGGCGGCGCTCGCATCCCTGGTGTCCGATCGGTCTCTGCCACTGACCGTCGATGAGCTGCTGGCGCACGCCTACCGCCTCGGCAACGGCAATCCGTGGGACGGGTACCGCGTCGTGCGGCAGGTGACCGAGCAGCCGCTGACCGGCGCTCGTGATGCGCGGCGGGTGCTGGAGGCTCGACTGGCAGCAGCTCAACCGGTGCCCGTCACGACGAGCCGTGGACAGCACGTGCACCAGTGGTTCGGGCGCCACTGCGGGCTGTGTGCCGCCGCACGTGAGGAGGTGGCGTCGTGAACGCTCGTGACTGCCGTCCGGGCGTGTACGGGCATCGCTGGGACGCAACCAGCGGCTGGTGCCTCAACGGCTGCGGCAACCGCCGTGACGGGCGCGTAGTCAGCCGCCAGGGCCGGATCATCCTCCCCGGACCGCCGTACGCCTCCACAAATCCCGAACCACACACGCTCGACCGAGAGGAACAACCGTGACCGACCCCGACGATGCACACGCGCGTATCCAGGCCCTGCTGGCTGCTCAGGGCGTTAGGACGCCCTCGATCGGCTATGGGGGCTACCCCGAGGATCCAAACCCCTCAGAGAGGCGCAGCGCGCGTGCCCTCCGTCGTTACGAGCGTGACCTGGACCGCGCCGTGAAGCGCCTCGACGCGGAAGCCCTTCACGCCGCAACTGACCGGCTGCTCGACCGCCTCGCGAGCAACGATGGCCACCGCGCTGCCCCAGACCCCAAAACGGGCACCAGCCCGAGAACAGGAGCAACACCATGACCAACCCCGTGAACATCGCTGCGGCCGTCGAAGCTGCCGCGAACGCCCTTGCGGCGAGAGACGACGCCCACCGGGCTGCCGCGACCTACAGCAACGCCGATCTGACCCCCGACGCACTGACTCGGCACCGAGCTGAGATGGTGCAGCAGGCAGACACGCGGTACGAGGCCGCTGCCGAAGCGACAGCCGCGGCGCTCGCGAGCGTTACCGGCCCGACACGAGCGGACGTGTTCGCCGCCCGACGTCCGACCGATGCAGACGGCATCGCCGTGACCCAGCACGAGCAGAGCAAGGTCCGCGCCATGCTCGACGGCGGCGCTCGGCTCGATCAGATCCTGGCGCAGGCCGACGACCGGCGCGCGACGGCGCTGCTCGACATGATCGACACCCTGCCGGACGTGCTGAGCAGCAGCGACGGTGCGGCGGTCGCGGACGAGTATCGCGCCGCGGTGTTCGACCGGCTCGTCCAGCTCGGTGCACCTGACGCCACCGCTGCCCACGCTCACGAGACGACGGTGGCTCCGCTGGGCGCATGGGCGAACGCGCTGGAGCAGGGCAAGGGTCACACCAGCGCCGTGCCGATGCTCACTCGTGCGCAGATCGCCGCGAGCGATTCGCCTGGCTACGCCCGCACGTTCGGTGGAGCATCCGCCTGGTCGCCCGTGGATGATGACGTGGACCGCCTGCGCAACCCCCGGTAGCCCCGCACTGCCCCGAACGCCCTAGGAACCCGCTGGTTCTTGGGGCGTTCGTCGTCATGCCCTGCGCCATGAACTGGTCAGTGACAGGTCCGGCGATGAGCAGGGGCTCGCTCATCCGCCCCCCTCGCCCGGAAATCGACCAGTCGATTGCAAAAAGGCGCGTGCGCGCGCACACGCGCGCGAGGCAGTCAGCGCAGAGCCCGGGTAAGGCGGTCGAAGGAGCGCTCATACCGTAGAGAAGCTTCTTCGGGGATCTCGAAGGCGATCACGAGCTGTAGCTCGACTGACTCGCCCTTCTCCAGCGTCGCGTTCAGGCCGTCCATACGGTCCCTCAGATCCATGACGAAGTCGCGAACCGCTTCGATGGGCTGCGCGGCGTAATCGGCCAGTGCGCGGAGCGTGGCACGTCCCTCCTCTAGAGGTGTCGTCGCCGATCGAAGGCGCTGCGACCAGGCGAGCAGTTCGTCGTAGATCTGGAGCAGGCGGCTGGCGAGGTGCTCGATCAAGTCCGGATCGCCTTCCTCGCCCCGAGCGCCCATCGCGGACACTTGCCCGGGGCCAAGCAACAGTCGCTCGAAGGTCTCAGTCACAGCTTGAATCGCCGCGAACTCAGATTGGATGTAGTCCACCAGCGCCTCCGTGGGCACGAACTGCCCACCCAGAGCGAACTGCAGACGGTGATCGTTGTACGCGTCCGATCGCTGTTCGAGCCCCGTGGACAGCCAGTAGCTGAAGAGGATGTACTCCCATCCAGCGGGGCGCTCCCCGACGAGAGTGGCCGCTTCCGAAGGCGTCCGTGGGACTCGGCCGTTGAATCGGCGCGTTCCGTCTGCTCTCGACCCGCCGAGCTTCGCTTTGACAGCTTCCGCTATCCCTGCTGCCCCCTCCGTATGGGCGTCCAAGTATGCGACGGTGCTACGAACACCTGGCAGCTGAGTCGAGTCGAGACGCACGGGCAGCAAGTACGCGGCGTTGCTCTGCATGGCGCGAAGCAGGACGCTACGGCGCTCCAGACGCGTCCACGGTTTCGCCGCATAGTGCGCGGACACGAACATGACCGCGTAGCGCGCTCGTCGCTCGTATACGTCAGGGAAGAACTCGGTCAGGTCCTCTCCCCACATCTCGACCTTGGCATCCTCGTCGTAGAAGACACTCACGCCGGAAGCCTTGACCAGCGCGACCACTTCATCCACGAACTCGCGATCTTCCCCAGCGAACGTGACGGCGATGTCGAAGTCGTGCTCAGTCATGGGGCTCCCTTATCCGATGGTGGGATCAGGGTAGAGCAAAGCTCACCTGATGACTCCGCACTCCGGATTGGCACTGAATAGGTGCGAGAACTTCTCGTGAGTCTTGTCCCCGCTCTGTTCCCAACACCGCGACCACACGAATCCCTGATCAGAACGACAGAAGGCCGACCGCCAGAGGCTGACGGTCGGCCTTCCTTCCCTTGCACCAAGAGTGTCCTGCAATCACATTCCGCAGGCGGTGCCACAGCAAACACTGCCTGCACGAACGACTGTATAACGAAGCGGTAACGGCGCGCTAGAGACCCGGCGGCCCGTTCGCTGCGAGTTCACCAAGAGCCGTCGATGTGGATCAGAAGAGGTCCGGCGACGGGGTCGAGGCGTAGCGCACGGCGACGTCGGCGTGCCGGTCGAAGCGGTAGCCCACGCCCCGGACGGTCCGGACGATCTCCTCGAACGCGCCGAGCTTCGAGCGGAGTCGTCGGACGTGCACGTCGATCGTGCGCTCGTTCGGGGTCTCGTCCTCGCCGTCCGACCACAGGCCGTCGATGATCGCCGAGCGGTCGACCGTCTGGCCCTCGCGCAGGACGAGGAACTGCAGGAGCTCGAACTCCTTGTAGGTCAGGGGAGCGGCTTCGCCGTCGAGGGTGACGCGCTTCCGGGAGATGTCGATGACGACGCCGGTCTCCTCGGGCTCGGGCTTCTCGGCCTGCTTCCGCGCGGCGACGGCCGAGCGGTCCTGCAGGGCGAGCCGGACGACGTCGACGTCGCGTCCGCCCGAGCCCTCGGCGGCGACGGCCACCGCGGCGTAGGTCTCCGACGAGGGCACGAGCTGCGCGGTGAGTGCCTTGAGCTGTTCGACGACCGCCGCGAGGGTGGTGCCGGCGGCCGCGGCCTTCGCCTCGTCGATGCCGACGTAGAGGGCGAAGCCGCGGGCCTCGGTCCCCTCGGGGAGCGCTCGGTTCCGCTGCGGCGCAACGACGGGGCTCGTCGGCACCCCGTTCGCGGTCGGGGGCGTGACCGGCTCGCGGCGCGGACGGATCGACGTCACGGTGCCGAGGTCGGTCGGCGTGTGGGCAGCGGTGCGGAGGGCGGTACGGGGCTGAGCGATGGTGAGCGACATGGCGGTTCTCCGGGCGATGTGGCTACGGGGCGGGAGGCCCCGGGAGCGTGTCGAATGCGTCGGCCCGGGTACGGCGAGTGCCGTGGTGCCCTGCGGTCCTGCTGCGGACCGGGGCGTCCCGGGGGTACGGGGACGGACCTCGTGACGTGGTGCGCGTCGTCGACGTGGTCGTCACCCGGGGATCACGCTCGCGCGACGGGGGTGGTGTCGCGGGGGATCCGGCTGGAACGGGTGCCGATCAGGCACACATTCGACAACGCATGACCGCCGTGGCCGGCATCATCATGCCGGCAGTCCCCTGGGCCTCGGAGAGGACGCGGGTGGACACGGTTGCAGTCATGGACTGAGTATCGATGGGATACCAGCGTCGTGTCAACCGTCCGCACGGACGGTGCGGTGGACCGGACAGCAGAACGGACGGGAGGTGGGCCCCACCAGCCGGTACCGGCGCACCGCGCCAGCGGGGTGACGGCCGTGCCTGGAGGGACAGTGCCAGCTGGCACCGCGCCTCCCGTCCGGAGAACGGTCGCGTCGCGACCGGGGGTCGTCCTACTCGGCCAGGCCGTAGAGACGGTCGCCGGCGTCCCCGAGCCCGGGAACGATGTAGCCGTTCTCGTCGAGCTTCTCGTCGAGGGCGCCGAGGACGATCGACACGTTGCGGTCGCCGACGGCTTCCTCGACGGCGGCGAGGCCCTCCGGCGCACCGAGGATGCACACGCAGGTGACCTCTTCCGCGCCGCGGGCGAACAGGAAGTCGATCGCGGCCGCGAGCGTCCCGCCGGTCGCGAGCATCGGGTCGAGCACGAAGCACTGCCGGCCGGAGAGGTCGTCGGGCAGCCGCTCGGCGTAGGTCTGCGGCTCGAGGGTCTCCTCGTTGCGCGCCATGCCGAGGAACCCGACCTCCGCCGTGGGGACGAGCTTCACCATGCCCTCGAGCATGCCGAGGCCGGCGCGGAGGATCGGGACGACGAGCGGCCGCGGGCGCGCGATCGCGACGCCCATCGTGTGCGCCACCGGCGTGTCGATCGGGGTCGCGGTGACGCGCACGTTCCGGGTCGCCTCGTACGCGAGGAGCGTGACGAGCTCCTCGGTGAGCGCGCGGAACGTGGGGGAGGGCGTCGTACGGTCGCGGAGCACCGAGAGCTTGTGGGTGATGAGCGGGTGGTCGGCGACGTGGACTCGCATAGGGTCGAGCCTACCGTGCCACTGACCGACCGGAGGTCCCGTGGAAGCACCCGCCGCACGCCCGTTCGTCCCCGCGATGGAGCGTGCCCTGGCCGAGGCGAGGGCCTGTCTCGCGACCGGGGACGTCCCCGTCGGCGCGGTCGTCCTCGACCGCGACGGCACCGTCGTGGCGGTCGGCCGGAACGAGCGCGAGGCGCTGCAGGACCCGACCGCCCACGCCGAGGTGCTCGCGCTGCGTGCTGCAGCCGCAGCGACGGGGGACTGGCACCTCGAGGAGCACACCCTCGTGGTGACGCTCGAGCCGTGCCCGATGTGCGCGGGTGCGGTCATGGCCGCCCGGGTGCCGAGGATCGTCTTCGGTGCCTGGGACCCGAAGGCCGGGGCGAGCGGGAGCGTGTACGACATCGCCCGGGACCGCCGACTGCCGCACCGTTCCGAGGTGATCGGCGGCGTGCTCGAGGCCGACTGCGCCGCGCTGCTCGACGCGTTCTTCGCGGAGCGGCGTTAGCTCCAGAGCACCGCGATGAAGACGTTGACGATCGCGAGCGCGCCGGCGGAGTGGAAGAACGGCAGGGCCGCCTTCGCCGGGGCCGCACCGCTGTCGGCACGCTTCTGACGGGCACGCGCGACGAACGCCAGGACGAGGGCGACCGCGGCGATCACGAGCTTTACGCCGAGCTTGGCGTGGTTCGCGCCACCGTCGTGCGTCGCGTCGATGATCCCCATCATCCCGAGCCCCGTGACGAGCTGCACGATCAGGCCGGTGATGGGCCAGGAGGTCTGGAACCCGCCCTTGCGGCGCACCTGCACGAGGAACGCGCCGATGACCGCCGCGAGGCCGAGGAAGTGCAGGACGAGCAGGATGTTGAAGAGCGCCGACATGGCTCCATCGTGGAGGAACGGCGGAGTCGCCCGCCAGCAAGGCAGTCCTTACCCCGGACCGCGCAGCCGGGACCGCTCAGTCGGCAGCCCGGATGACGATCGCCTCGGTCGGCGGACGCGGGCCGGTCCGGAGCACGTCGGGTTCGACGTAGATCACCCGTGCGATCGGGACGGCTGCCCGGACGCGCTGCTCCACCGTGTCGATGCCCGCCGCGACGTCGCCGAGCCGACGGTCGCCGTCGACCGCGACCTTCACGCCGACCATGAGCTCGTCCGGCCCGAGGTAGAGGGTCTTGATGTGGATGATCGAGTCGACCTCGGGGCCGTCGAGCACCGCGTGCTTGATCCGTTCGACGTCCGCCGCGGTCGCACCCTCGCCGACCAGGAGGCTCTTCGTCTCGATGCCGAGGACCACGGCGACCGCGATGAGGAGCGCGGCGATGAGGATCGTGCCGAGTGCGTCGAACAGGCCGTTCCCGGTGATGACGGTGAGGCCGACGCCGAGGAACGCGAAGACGAGGCCGATGAGCGCCGCGGTGTCCTCGAGCATGACGACCGGGAGCTCCGGCGCCTTGGCGCGACGGACGAACTGCACCCAGCTCAGCCGACCCTTCTGCGGCCGCGCCTCGTTCAGGGCGGTGCGGAGCGAGAAGCCCTCGAGCCCGATCGCGATGACGAGGACGACGATCGGGAACCACCAGTTCTCGAGCGGGTGCGGGTGGGCGAGCTTCTCGATGCCCTCGTAGAGCGAGAACACGCCGCCGACCGAGAACAGGATGATCGAGACGACGAACGCGTACACGTAGCGTTCCCGGCCGTAGCCGAACGGGTGCTCCTCGTCGGCCGCACGGCGGGCGCGTCGGCCGCCGAGCAGCAGGAGGAGCTGGTTCGCGGAGTCCGCGAGCGAGTGGACGCCCTCCGCGAGCATCGACGCCGAACCACTGATGGCCGCGGCGACGAACTTCACGATCGCGATGCCGACGTTGGCCCCGAGTGCCGCGAGGATGGCCCTGGTGCCTCCAGATGCGCTCACAGACGTCCCTTCTCCCTGACCTGCCACCCGATCCTAGGCGCGCGGGCTGGATAGGGTCGGGACCATGACGATCGAACTCCCACGCACCGCGCTGCTCGGCGTCGGCTCGATGTCCGGCGCGATCCTCGACGGGCTGCTCGCCGCCGGACTCGACCCCAGCACCGTGACGCTCACGACGAAGTCCGAGCCGTCCGCCGCAGCGCTCAGGGCACGTGGGCTCGACGCTGCGGCGACCGACACCGACGCCGACGCGAACCGCTCGGCCGTCCGCGGGGCGTCGCTCGTCGTGCTGGGCGTGAAGCCCTACGCGATCGGGGACCTGCTCGACGAGGTCGCCGCGGACCTCGAGCCTGGCGTCGTCGTCGTGAGCGTCGCCGTGGGGACGACCACCGCGAGCATGGAGGCGAAGGTGCCGGCCGGGGTCCGCGTGGTCCGGGCCCTGCCGAACACGCCGATCGGGGTCGGGCACGGCGTCACCGGCATCAGCGCCGGGTCCTCGACCGACGCCGACGCGGTCGCACTCGCGACATCGGTGTTCGCCGCGTCGGGTGTGGTCATCGAGGTCCCGGAGTCGCAGCTCGACGCGCTCTCGGCGGTGTCCGGCTCCGGCCCGGCGTACGTCTTCCTCCTGGTGGAGCAGTGGCAGCAGGCGGCGGAGTCGCTCGGGTTCACCCACGAGCAGGCCGAGGCGATGGTGCAGGGCACGGTCCGCGGCGCGGTCGAGCTGCTCGCCGCGTCGGGCCAGGAGCCCGCCGCGCTGCGCAAGGCCGTGACGAGTCCGAAGGGCACCACGGAGCGTGCCGTGGCGGTGCTCCAGGACGCGGACCTCGCCGGCGCGTTCGAGCGGGCGTCCCGTGCGGCGATCGCGCGCGCCGAGGAACTCGCGAAGGGCTAGTCCGCCGACGCCGACGCCGACGCCGACGGCGACGCCGACGCCGGCGCGCCGGCGCCGGCACTGGCACCGGCTCCGGCACGGGCCGTCCGCGCCGTCGCCCACACGACGAGCGCCGCCGCGACGACCGCGAGCACCGACCCGCCGATCGTGACCGCAGCCTCGAACTGCTCGCCCTGCGCCGACGTCCACGGCGTCACGGCGAGCTGCCCCGTGAACACCGTCGCGAGCACCGTCCCCGCGACCGCGATCCCGACCGCCGAGGCGACCTCGGACGACGTGTCGACCAGTGCCGCGCCGATCGTCGTGCGGTCCTCCGGCAGCCCGCGCAGCACGTTCGTGCCGGCGACCACCCCGACGACCCGCATGCCCGCGGCCACCAGGGTCAGCGCCAGCGCGATCCAGCCGTACCCGCGCGGACCGAGCAGCGCGAACACCGCGAGTCCCACGACGACCGCCGCGGCGCTCGACCACGCCGCGCGCTCCAGGCCCACCCGGCGGACGAACGGCCCGACGAAGGCGCTCCCGGCCAGGAGCACGACGACCTGGGGGAGCATGCCGACGGCTGCCAGTGCGGGCGGCCATCCCCACGCCAGCTGGAGCTGGAGCGTCACGAGGTACCCGAGGCCCGCGACGGCGAGCCCGGTCGCCGCCTTGTACGCGAGCCCGCTCGAGACCAGCGGCCGCACGAGGAGGGCGAGGTCCAGCAGCGGGTGCTCGGCACGCCGCTCCCGGACCACGAAGCCGACTCCGCCGGCGATCGCCGCGGCGGCGGTCGCCCAGCCGGTCCAGGCGTCGGGCCCGTCCTCGGCGAACCGGGTCGGGGCCACCAGGGCGAGCACGATCGTCGCCGTGCCGAGGACGGCCCCGGCCCAGTCGACCGGTGCCCGGTGCAGCCCGGCCGGGTCGTCCGCCACCACACCCCGGCGGATGCCGACGAACGCGAGCGTCGCGATCGGCACGTTGACGAGCAGGAGCACCTGCCACGGCGCGACCGCGAGCACGAGGCCGCCGAGGGTCGGGCCGACGGCCAGCCCGACCAGCCCCACGGTCGAGATCGCCGTCATCGCCCGGACTCGTCGCTCGTCGTCGTCGAACAGTCGGAACGCGAGGGCCATCGAGCCCGGAGTCGTCATGGCCGCGGCGATCCCGGTCACGATCCGGACCGCGACGAGTTCCCCGGCCGTGGTGACGAACGCGGTCGCGAGACTCGCGAGGCCGAGCAGCACCAGCCCGACGAGCATGACCCGCCGGCGGCCGTACCGGTCCGAGACGGCACCGGAGGCGAGCATCAGCCCGCCGAAGACCACGGAGTACGCCCCGGTCACCCACTGCAGCCCGGTCGCACCCACGTCGAGGTCGCGTCCGATCGTCGGTAGGGCGACGTTCAGGATCGAGTTGTCGAGCATCTCGAAGAGGAAGACCGCCGCGAGACCGGCGAGGGCGACCCGCGAACCACGGAGGGATCGGGGAGAGTGGGGGGACTGGACCGCAGGCATGCGTCTAGGTTAAGTCACTCAACGTAGTCACACAAGGAGCAGGATGCCGAGGACCGCGCCCCGCGGGGGACCGGAGACCCGGGCGAGGATCGCCGAGACCGCGTCCGGCATGTTCGTCGAGCGCGGCTTCGACGCGGTGACCGTCGCCCAGGTCGCGCAGGCGGCAGGGGTGTCGAGCGTCACGGTCTTCAAGCACTTCCCGCGGAAGGAGGACCTGTTCCTCGACCGCTCCGACGAGACGATCGACCTGTTCCGGGCGTCCGTCGACGGCGTCCCGCTCGACGAGGCGGTCACCGCGCTCGAGGCGCTGACCACCCGGCTCGTCGACGACCGCGCGCCGGTGTCCGGACTCGCCCCGGGTTCCGAGGCGTTCTTCCGCACGATCGCCGGGTCGCCCGCGTTGCAGGCCCGGGCACGCGAACTCGCCGCGGACGCGCAGGCGGCGCTCGCCGAGGCGACCGGCGACGAGCTCCTCGCCGCCTTCTTCGTCGCCGGCTACGCCACGGTGTTCGTCGGGACCGCGCGGCGGATCATCGCCGACGAGGACCGCGACGCCGTCGCGGCGGCGCACCGCGCCGGACTCGACCGACTCTTCCACGCGTTGCGGACCGGGGTCGCGCCCGCGACGTGACGAGCAGGCGGACTGGAGGGACGGTGCGGGCCCGCACCGCGCCTCCCGTCCGCCCGTCGCTCACTCCAGGGCGGCGAAGCGTTCCAGGTCGCCCTCGGTACCCGAGACGATGATGACGTCGTCCTGGCCGATCACGCTCTCCGGCGTGGCGGGCACGAAGGCCTTGCCCGGTGTCTTGATGCCGAGCACGGTGAGCCCGTACCGCGTGCGGATCACCGTGGTGGCCAGGTCCTTCCCGCGGACCGAGGCCGGCGGGAACATCTTGACCACGGCGAAGTCGTCGTCGAACTCGATGAAGTCGAGCATCCGGCCGGAGACCAGGTGGGCGGTGCGCTCGCCGGCTTCGCGCTCGGGGTAGACGACGTGGTTCGCGCCGATCCGCGACAGGATCGTGCCGTGCGACCGGCTGATCGCCTTCGCCCAGATCTGCGGGATGCCGAGGTCGACCAGGTTGGCGGTGATGAGCACGCTCGACTCGAGGTCGCTGCCGGTGCCGACGACGGCGATGGGGAAGTCCTGCGCGCCGATCTGGCGGAGCGCGTCGATGTCGGTGGCGTCGGCCTGGACCGCGTGCGTGACCCGGTCCGACCACTTCTGCACGAGCCCGGCGTCGGTGTCGACGACCAGGACCTCGCGGTCCTGCCGCTCCAGCTGTCCGGCGGTGGCGGCGCCGAACCGGCCGAGGCCGATCACGAGCACCGGGGCGTCGTGGCTGACGGCACCCAGCGGGTGCGGACGGTTGCGGTCAGCCAACGATCGGCCTCTCCTCGGGACGGCGGAACAGTTGCCGGCTCTGGCTGGCGGCCAGGGCTGCGGCGATGGTCACTGTACCGACCCGGCCGAGGAACATCGTCGCGGCGAGCACGTACTTGCCCGACTCCGGCAGCTCCGCGGACACCCCCGACGACAGCCCGCACGTGGCGAAGGCCGAGATCACCTCGAAGAGCACGCGGTCGAGGGGTTCGTGGGTGATCTGCAGCAGGACCACGGTGGCGACGGCGACGATCGTGGCGCCCCAGAGCACGACGGCGACGGCGACACGGAGCACGTCGCTCGGGATGCGGCGACCGAACGCCTCCATGCTCTGGCGTCCGCGCGCCTCGGCGACCGCCGCGAGGAACAGCACGGCGAGGGTCGTGACCTTGATGCCGCCCGCGGTCGAGGCGGAGCCGCCGCCGATGAACATGAGCATGTCGGTGACGAGCAGGCTCGAGCCGTTGAGCTGGTCGAAGTCGACGAGGGAGAACCCGCCCGACCGCGTCATCGTGGAGAGGAAGAGCGCCTGGAACGCGGTCCGGCCGGCGCCCTCCTCACCGAAGGTCGTCGGGTTCGAGGCCTCGAGCGCGATGTAGACGACCGCGCCGCCGACGAGCAGGACGGCGCTCGTCGCCAGGGTGAGCTTCACGTGGATCGGCCAGCGGCGGGGCGTGCGGAGCTGCTTCGTCAGTGCGCGGATCACCGGGAAGCCGATCGATCCCGCGACGACGCCGACCATGAGGAGCGACAGGAACCAGTAGTCGTGGGCGAAGGGGGTGAGCCCGCTGGCGTTCGGCGCGAAGCCGGTGTTCGTGAACGCCATCGCGGCGTAGTAGAACGAGTCGCCGACAGCGGTCCAGAACGGCATGCCCGCGATGAGGACGCTCGGCAGCAGGAGGAGCCCGAGGACGATCTCGATCGACAAGGTGCTGACCGCGACCGTCGCGAGCAGGGTGCCGACCTCGCCGAGGCGGACGGCCTGCCCCTCCGGCACGGCTCCGTGGTGGGTGCGGAGCGGGTTCGAGTCGCCCGCCGCCATGAGCTTCGCGCGGAGGCCGAGCTTGCGCGTGACGAAGAGCCCGAGGATCGATGCGAAGGTGAGGACGCCGACGGCGCCGATCTGGGTGCCGATCACGACGAGGGTCTTGCCGAACACCGACCAGTGCGTCGCCATGTCCACGGTCGCGAGTCCGGTCACGCAGACGACCGACGCCGCGGTGAACAGGGCGTCCGCGAAGTGCGTCGAGGTGCCGTCCGCCGCGGCCCACGGCGTCATGAAGAGGCTCGTGAAGACGAAGATCAGCGCGACGAAGACCACGATCGCCAGACGCGAGGGGGACGACCGGAGCGTGGTCCCGAACCGGGACGGCCGTCGGCGGGTCACGCCCGTCGGACGGGCCGGCGACTCGTGCCGGTCGAGCATCGTATGCCTCCGGGGACATGGGCGGGACGGTTCGTCATGGTACATCCGGTACGCCCCGGATAGCCTTGCCCCATGGCCGACATCTTCAGCGTCGTGGCTGATCCCACCAGGCGTGAACTGCTCGGGGCGTTGCTCGCCGCGTACGGGGCGGACGCCACCGGGGGCGAGCTGAGCGTCGGGCAGCTCGTCGAGAAGCTCGGGGTGAGCCAGCCGACCGTGTCGAAGCACCTCCGCGTGCTGCGGGACATCGGCCTCGTGACCAGCCGCGAAGAAGGGCAGCACCGCTACTACCGCCTCGACCCCGAGCCGCTCGTCGGCATCGAGGAGTGGGTCCTCCCGTTCACGGGTGCCGTGGACGCGGACGGCACCCCGGCGACGACGGCGTGGACGCTCGACGGGCAGCCGGTCTCGGTCCGACGCAACGGTGTCGCGGGCAAGGCGACCGTCGAGGTGGGCACCGAACTCGGACGGGTGATGGCCGAGGCGTCGTACCGTGCGACGGCGGCGCTGTCCGGCGCACAGCAGGGCTGGGAGCGCGTGGTCGACCGCGGCCGCAAGCGCTTCACGAGGCGCGGCGACGAGGACTGAACCGGTCCTGGACACCGGGTCCCACGGGCCCCTACAGTTGCCAGTGACCACACAGGTCACACCGAGCCCCGAAGGCGGACCATGACCGGCAGTTTCGACGACGTGCGCTTCCTCACCGTCGCTGAGGTGGCGGAGATGATGCGCGTCTCGAAGATGACCGTCTACCGGATGGTCCACGCGGGGGAGCTCCCCGCCATCCGCTTCGGCCGGTCCTTCCGCGTCCCGGAGTCCGCCGTCGCGGACGTCCTGCGCGGGGGCATCGCCGACGTCGGCTAGCGCCGCGTTCGACATCACAGCGGGCAGCCAGTAGACTCGACCAGGTTGATTTTCCGCGGTCTCTTCGGCCCGGTGTCCGTACATCAGCATCAGTCCGAGCGAGGTCCACATGGGTTCTGTCATCAAGAAGCGCCGCAAGCGCATGGCGAAGAAGAAGCACCGCAAGCTCCTTCGCAAGACGCGTCACCAGCGTCGCAACAAGAAGTAAGTCCAGTACTTGCACTCGAAGCCCCGGTTCGCCGGGGCTTTCGTGTTCCCCGGCAGGCTTAGGCTGGTGCTATGCCCGCCGTGACCCTCCTCACCAAGCCCGGCTGCCACCTCTGCGACGACGCCCGTCCGATCGTCGAACGCGTCGTGGCGGAACACCCCGGCGTTACCCTGGAGGAGCGGTCGATCCTCGACGACGACGCCCTCCGCGAGGAGTACGCGGAAGACATCCCGGTCGTCCTGGTCGACGGTCGGGTCCACAGCAACTGGCACGTCGACGCCGACCGGCTGCACCGTGCCCTCGAGAAGGCCGAGGCCCGCGCATGATCCACCACGTCGTCTCCTGGACCCTGCGCGAGGACCTCGACCGCGCCGAGTCCACCGAACGGATCCGGACGCTCCTCACCGACCTCATCGGCACCGTCGGCTCGATCCGGTCGCTCGAGGTCGTCGAGAACGTCGCCTACCCGGGGAAGAACCAGGACGTCGCGGTCGTCGCGACCTTCGACGACCTCGCCGGGCTCGACGAGTACCAGGTGCACCCGCAGCACCAGGCTGCGGCAGCGGAGATCCGTGGACTGGTCACGGGGCGGGCTGCCATCGACTGGGAGGGGTGAGGCGCGCCTCCAGGCCGACCCCGGAACGCAAAGCGGCCCCCGTCCTCGGACGGGGGCCGCTTCGCGTGTGCCGGGTGACTACGGGGTCAGGCGCGTCGGGCCGCGGAACAGGTACGTGACCTCGCGGATCGACGGCTCGTGCAGCGCGAGCATGAGCACGCGCGCGAGGCCCATCCCGAACCCGCCGTGCGGCGGCACGCCGTACCGGAAGAAGTCGAGGTACCAGCCGAGCTCCTCGGGGTCGAGGCCCTTCTCGACGGCCTGCGCCTCGAGCACGTCGACACGGTGCTCGCGCTGAGCCCCCGTCGAGATCTCCGCACCGTTGAACAGCAGGTCGTAGCTGTTCGTGAGCGTCGGGTCGTCGGCGTGACGCATGTGGTAGTACGGCCGGATCGAGGCGTCGTAGTCGGTCACGAAGACGAACTCCGAACCGTGCGTCTCCTTCGCCCAGGCGCTCACGCGACGCTCGCCCTCGGGGTCGAGGTCACCGTCCGCGCGGACGACCTCGTAGCCGCTGTCCGCGACGATCTTCCGGGCCTCGGCCAGGGTCACGCGGGGGAACGGCGCGGTCGGGACGACGAACTCGAAGCCGAAGACCTCCTCGATCTCGGCGCCGTACTTCGCCTTGACCGCGGTGAAGCCGGCGACGAGGAGCTCCTCGTGCATGGCCATGACGTCCTGGTGGGACTCGACCCACGAGATCTCGGCGTCGACGCTCGTGAACTCGGTCGCGTGGCGGCTCGTGAAGGACGGGTCCGCACGGAACGCGTCCGCGATCTCGAACACGGCGCCGAACCCGGCCGGCTGTGCCATCTGCTTGAAGTTCTGCGGCGACTGCGCCAGGTAGGCCGTCGTCTCGAAGTACTCGAGCTGGAAGAGCTCGGCACGCGACTCGGATGCCGACGCCATCAGCTTCGGCGTGTGCAGCTCGATGTAGTCGCGCTCGACCCAGTAGGTGCGGAACGCGTGCTCGAGCGTCGTCTGGATGCGGAAGATGAGGTTCTGCTTGCGGTTGCGCAGGTCGAGGAAGCGCCAGTCGAGGCGCTTGTCGAGCGACGAGTCGTCGGCGATCGGCGTCTCCGGGATCGCGGCGCTGACGACCGTGAGCTCGCCGACCTTGACCTCGAGCCCGCCGAGCTTCACGCGCTCGTCGTGCTTGAGCGTGCCGCGGACGTGCACGAAGGTGCCCTTCGCGAGGCCGGAGATGCTCTCGGTCGTGGCGAGGGCAGCGGCGGAGGCGTCGTCGCCCTCGGTCGCCTCACGCGTCGCGGGGTTGACCAGCTGGGCGGCGCCGGTCTCGTCGCGGAGCACGACGAACTGGACCTTCTTCTGATCGCGGACGGTCTCCACCCATCCGGCGACGGAGACGGGGCCGTCGGGGAGTGCGGCGAGGTCGGCGATGCGGGTGCGTTCGATCACGGTGGTCGAGTCTACCGGTCTGCCTCGGGGAGCCGATGGCGCTGCGGTGGGCGGGGCTCGTGGGGTCGGTCGGTGGGTCGTTCCTCCACAGGTCGACTTCCGTCCGTCGGTGTCCACAGGGGCGGCCAGGAGGCGCGGGTGGCGGCCGGTGGGTCCGTAGCGTTCTCGACGTGGCCGGGTCGCGAGCTGGAGGGAGGCCCCGCATGACGGCAGGGGTCGAGGGGCTCGCGGCCTGGCCGCCTGCGGCGGTGGCGACGGTGGTCGCGGCCGCGCTGGCGGTCGCGCTGACGGCGGTCGCAGGGGTGGTCGGCGGGCTGTGGGCGGTGCTCCGGTGGCGGCGGGACGTCGGTCGTGAAGAGCGGGACCGCGCCTGGTCGCGGTTCGTGTGGACCGTGGACCAGGCGTGCGACGGCGACGTGGGACGGAGCGAGGTCGGGCTCGCGAGCGCCAAGGCGATGTACAACATGCAGATTCTTCGCGATCACGATGCCGCCTTCGGCAAGATCGTGCTGGAACTCATCACGGGAGGAGACGACGATGGCGGTGGAGGATCCGGTCAAGGCGCTCATCGAACGCCGACGTGAGGAATGGCGGCAGGAGGTCCGTCAGCGGTACCGGTTCCGGCCGTGGAAGGCGCGGCGGCTCATCGAGATGCACGACGACATCATCCGGTTCCTCGAGGAGACGCGTGAGGCGCGTCGAGAGCGCAAGCGACTCCTCGAAGCGGGGGAGCTGTCACAGGAGTGACGCGCGCAGGGTCCCGAGGGTGCCGATGAACTCCTCGGCCATCCCAGCACGCTCGACGAGTTTCGCGTGTCGGGCCCTGGCGTCGTCGAGGAACTCATCGAGCCGCGCAGCGAGCGCGGGTGCGTCGTCGGGGTCCTTCGCCGCGAGCCCGTCGACGACCCGGAGCAGCTCAGCCATCTCGTCGAGGGTGAACCCGAGCGGCTTCATCCGACGGATCACGAGCAACCGTTCGAGGTCCTGCTCGATGTAGACGCGGAACCCGCCGGTCGTCCGTCCGCTCGGGACGAGCAACCCGACCTCGTCGTAGTGGCGGATCGTGCGGAGGGACATCCCGGCCCGCTCTGCCAGCTCGCCGATGTGCATGGTGGTGCTCACGGAGCACGACCCTACCCTCACGTGAGGGTAGGGTTCCCGTGATGTCTGCGACCACCCATGCTCCGACCGCCCCGAGCGTCCTCGGAGCACTCCGCTCACCGAGGTTGCTCACGCGGGAGGTCCTGGCCGGCGTCGTGACGGCGCTCGCCCTCATCCCCGAGGCGATCTCGTTCTCGGTCGTGGCCGGGGTGGACCCCGCCGTCGGGCTGTTCTCGAGCGTGGTCATCGCCGTCGTCATCTCGATCGTGGGCGGCCGTCCCGCCATGGTGTCCGCGGCTGCCGGGTCGGTCGCGCTCGTGATCGCACCGCTCGTGCGGGACCACGGGATCGCCTACTTGGTGCCGACCATCGTCCTCGGCGGCGTCATCCAGATCGTGCTCGGCTTCCTCGGTGTCGCCCGCCTCATGCGCTTCATCCCGCGCAGCGTGAACGTCGCGTTCGTGAACGCGCTCGCGATCCTGATCTTCACCGCGCAGCTCCCGAACCTGTTCGGCCACGACGTCCCGGCGGTCGTCTGGCCGCTGACGGCCCTCGGCATCGCGATCATCGTCGCGTTCCCGTTCCTGACGAAGGCCGTCCCGGCGCCGCTCATCGCGGTCGTCGTCGTCACCGCGATCACGCTCGTCTTCGGTCTTGCCGTCCCGACCGTCGGCGATGAGGGTGCGCTCCCGACCGCGCTGCCCGGCTTCAACGGCATCACCACTCCGTTCACGATCGACACCCTGCAGACCATCGCGCCGTACGCGTTCGGGGTCGCGATCGTCGGCCTCATCGAGACGCTGCTCACCGCGCAGCTGGTCGACGCCGTGACCGAGACGGGCTCGAGCAAGTGGCGGGAGTCGTGGGGGCAGGGCGTCGCGAACGTGGCGTCCGCGTTCTTCGGCGGCACGGGCGGTTGCGCGATGATCGGGCAGACCGTCATCAACGTCAAGACGGCGGGCGCCCGCACCCGGATCTCGACGTTCGTCGCCGGCGCCTCGGTCCTGGTGCTGACGATCGTGCTGCACGACCTCGTCGCCGAGATCCCGATGGCAGCGCTCACCGCGGTGATGGTCATGGTGTGCGTCGCCACCTTCGACTGGCACAGCATCCGTCCGCGCACCCTCCGGCGGATGCCCCTCGGCGAGACCGCGGTGATGGTGATCACGGTCGTCGTCGTCGTGGCGACGGACAACCTGGCGACCGGCGTGCTCGTCGGCGTCGTCGTCGCCGCCCTCGTGTTCGCGCGGCGGGCGGCGCACGTCGTCTCCGTCGTGCGCGAGGTCGTCGACGAGCGGACGGTCCGCTACCGCGTGCGCGGAGCGCTGTTCTTCGCGTCGTCGAACGACCTCGTCACACGCTTCTCCTACGCCGAGGACCCGGAGCGGGTCGTCATCGACCTGGCCGACGCGCACGTGTTCGACGCGAGCACCGTCGCAGCCCTCGACGGGGTGGAACAGCGCTACGCACAGCACGGGTCGACGGTCGAGGTGGTGAACCTCAACACCGGCTCGACGGAGCTGCACGGACGGCTCTCCGGCGAACTGGGCTGAGCGGTTCCGCATCCGGTGAATCCCCTGGGCGGCCGGTGGGAACGCCTGGGCGACCTACACTGGAACCCATGCCCGCGACCCGAATCCACCTCGTCCGGCACGGCGAGGTGCACAACCCGGACCGTGTGCTCTACGGGCGGCTCCCCGGATTCGGGCTCAGCGACCTCGGCAAGCAGATGGCGCTCGCGTCGGCGACCGCGTGGAAGGACGCCGGGGTCGACGTCCGACGCATCGTGGCCTCCCCGCTGCAGCGCACGCAGGAGTCCGCGGCGCCGTGGGCGGCCGCCTTCGGGCTCGACATCGCCCTCGACGAGCGCCTGATCGAGCCGACGAACCGGTACGAAGGACAGCCCCCCGGGTTCACGAAGCGTTCCCTCGGACGCCCGGCGGAGTGGCCGTGGATCGCGAACCCGTTCCGGCCGAGCTGGGGCGAAGCGTACGAGTCCATCGCGAACCGCATGCTCGCCGCGATCGACACGGCCTGGCAGAGCGTCGACGAGGGTGACGTCGTCCTCGTCAGCCACCAGCTCCCGATCTGGACCGTGCACCGCAAGCTCGCCGGCGAGCCGCTCTGGCACGACCCGAGGAAGCGACGCTGCGACCTCTCGAGCATCACGACCGTCGAGCGTGCAACCGCCACCCCGACCGGCCGTTTCACCGAGGTCGGGTACGCGGATCCGGCAGAGGCCCTGCGCGCGACCGCCATCGACGAAGGAGCAGTGTGAGAAGCACGAGCAGTGTGCGGAGCACGAGCAGTGTGCGTGGCCGCAGCCGACGGTTCGCGGTCCTCGCGGCGACGGCCGTGGCCGCCGCCCTGGTCCTGACGGGGTGCTCGTCGGACAACGACTCGCTGTCGAAGCAGTACGGCAGCGGCACGACGCAGAACTACATCTCCGGTGACGGCGCGGTGACCGAGGTCGCCGCCGACAAGCGCACCGACGCCGTGCACTTCTCCGCGAAGGACATCGACGGCGACACCGTCTCGTCCAAGGCGCTCAAGGGCAAGGTCGTCGTCCTCAACTTCTGGTACGCCGGCTGCCCGCCGTGCCGCGCCGAGGCGAAGTACCTCAACTCCGTGCACGACGAGTTCGCCGGCAAGGACGTCCAGTTCATCGGCGTCAACGTCCGCGACGAGCAGGCGACCGCCGAGGCGTTCGAGCGCAAGTTCAAGGTCGACTACCCGACGGTGCTCGACCAGAAGTCGGGGACGATGCAGCTCGCACTCTCCGGGCAGATCGCCCCGAACGCGGTCCCCGCCACCATCGTCCTCGACAAGCAGGGTCGGGTCGCCGCGCGCGTGCTCGGTGCCGTCGACGGCCCGGGGATCCTGGACACCCTGGTCTCCGACGAGCTCAGCGGCAAGGCCTCCTGACCCGTGTCCAGCAACCCCTTCGCCGACGCGATCCTCAGCGGGCAGATGGCCGTCGCCCTGCCGGTGGCCGCCCTCGCCGGCCTCGTGTCGTTCCTCTCACCGTGCGTGCTGCCGCTCGTGCCGGGCTACCTCGGCTACGTCAGCGGTGTCGCCGAGGCGGGGCAGCGGCGCGGTCGCGTCGTGCTCGGGGTGCTGTTGTTCATCCTGGGCTTCACGGTCGTGTTCGTCGCCTACACGACCGTCTTCGGCGCGCTCGGCTTCTGGTTGGTCCGCTGGCGCGACCTCATCACGCAGGTCCTCGGCGTCGTCGTCATCGCGATGGGCCTGGTGTTCATCGGGCGCTTCACGTTCCTGCAGCGCACGATCAAGCCCGGCTGGACGCCGGCGACCGGCCTGGTCGGCGCGCCCCTGCTCGGCATCGTGTTCGGCCTCGGCTGGACGCCCTGCCTCGGTCCGACCCTCGCCGCGATCAACCTGCTCAGCGTCCAGTCCGGCAGCGCCTGGCAGGGCATGTGGCTCGGGGTGGCCTACTGCCTCGGTCTCGGCATCCCGTTCGTCCTCGTGGCGGTCGGCGCCGGTTGGGCGACCGGGGCGATCCGCGCCGTGAAGCGCCACATGCGCACCGTCAACATCATCGGAGGAGCGATCCTGATCGTCATCGGTCTGCTCATGGTCACCGGCATCTGGTCGGCCGTCATGTCGAGCGTCGGGGCGGTGATCCAGAGCTTTGTCCCGGCAGTCTGATCCCGACCTCGACTCGACGGGCACCGACGCCGCGTCGGACCCGCAGCGACCGTCCGACCACGTCGACGGCTCCGGCCCGGAACCCCGCGCCGGCCGTGCCGACTCCGACGGCGACGTCACCCAACCGAAGCTCGGGCTGATCGGCTACGTCCGGTTCTTCTGGCGCCAGCTCACGAGCATGCGCACGGCGCTCTTCCTCCTCATGCTGCTCGCCCTCGCGGCGATCCCCGGGTCCCTGGTCCCGCAGCGCACCGCCGACCCGAACGGCGTCGTCCAGTACCAGGCCGACCACACCAAGCTCTACCCGATCCTCGACAAGCTGCAGGTCTTCGACACCTACACCTCGGTGTGGTTCTCGGCGATCTACCTGCTGCTCTTCGTGTCGCTCATCGGGTGCATCATCCCGCGAACGAAGCACCACTGGCAGGCGCTCCGGACCCGGCCGCCGAAGACCCCGGTCCGCCTCACTCGCCTCGCCGGCTACCAGAAGGTCGCGGTCGACGGGGCAGAGGCCACGCCGGAGCACGCCGTCACCCGCGCGATGTCGATCCTCAAGCGTTCCGGGTACCGGGTCGAGCGCTTCGGCGACTCCGTCAGCGCCGAGCGCGGCTACCTGCGCGAGACCGGCAACCTGGTCTTCCACGCGGCCCTCGTCGGCGTGCTGCTCGCGGTCGGCGTCGGTGGCGGGTTCGGGTACACCGGGCAGCGGCTCCTCGTCGAAGGACAGACGTTCTCGAACGTGCTCGGTTCGTACGACTCGTTCAACCCGGGCCGGTGGTTCCAGCAGTCCGACCTCAAGGGCTACAACCTGACGCTCGACAAGTTCGTCACGAAGTACGAGGAGCGCAACCTCGACGCCCTCGGCCAGGCCCTCGACTACTCCGCCACGGTCACCAGCCAAGAGAAGGGCGGCGCGAAGAAGACCAGCCGCCTCGGCGTCAACGACCCGCTGCACGTCGGCGGCACGAACGTGTACCTGCTCGGCAACGGCTACGCGATGAGCGTCACGGTGCGCGACGGCGACGGGAACGTGGCGTTCAAGGACACCGTGCCGTTCCTGCCGCAGGACGCGAACTACACCTCCTTGGGCGTCATCAAGGTCCCGGACTCGGAACCCGACCAGCTCGGCATCCGAGGGTTCTTCTACCCGACGGCCTCGAAGCTCTCCACCGGCGCCTACGCGAGCGCCTACCCGGACGACGAGAACCCGCTCCTGACCCTGCAGGTCTACACGGGCGACCTCGGTCTCGACGACGGCGTCCCGCAGAGCGTGTACACGCTCAACACCGGTGGCCTCAAGCAGATCGCCGGGACCGACGCGTCGACGGCGAGCCTCGAGCTGAAGCCCGGGCAGACCAAGAAGCTGCCGGACGGGGCCGGGTCGATCACGTTCGACGGTGTGAAGCGGTACGTGTCGCTCGACGTGCACCACGACCCCTCGCAGCTGTGGGTCGGCGGGTTCGCCGTGCTGTCCGTCCTGGGGCTCCTCACCTCGCTGTTCGTCCCGCGTCGTCGTGTCTGGGTGAAGGTCGTCCCGCGCCCGGGTGCAGAGGACGGGGAGTACGACCTGGAGTACGCGGGCCTCGCTCGCGGCGAGGACCCCAACCTCGAACGGGCAGTGGCGGACATCGCCCAGCGCCACACGTCGGACCTCGGAGTTAGGATTCCCCAGTGAGCGACTTGACCACGAACCTCGCGACCTACTCGGTCGTGCTGACGTACTCCGCCATGGCGGTCTACGTCGTGGCGTTCATCGCGTTCGCGCTCGACATGGCCAAGCGCGCGGGGGACGTCACCGCCGCAGCGGCCGGAGCAGCCGACGCGCCGCGGGCGACCGCCGCCGAACAGACCGTCGCGACGGTCCGGGGCGGCACCGTCGTCCTCGAGAAGGTCGCTGCTCCCGCCAAGCGCGAGGGGGGCGGCGGCAGTCGCTTCGAACGCGTCGGCATGGCGATGACGATCCTCGCGCTGGTGCTGCACGTCGGCTCGATCGTGCTCCGGGGCATCGCGGCGGACCGCGTGCCGTGGGGCAACATGTTCGAGTTCTCCCTGACCGGCACGGGGCTGATCATCACGATCTTCCTGCTGGTGCAGCTCTGGCAGAACCTCAAGTTCCTCGGCGTGTTCATCACCGGCCTGACGATCATCCTGCTCGGCATCGCGACGGTGAACTACTACGTGCCGGTCGTCCCACTGCAGCCCGCGCTCCAGTCGTACTGGCTCGTCATCCACGTCTTCGTCGCCATCGCCGGCACCGGGTTCTTCGCCCTCGGCGCGGGGCTCGCGGTCTCGCAGCTGGTGCAGACCTACCGCCAGGGCCGTCCCTCGGGAAAGCTCCGCTTCATGGAGACCCTGCCCGACGCCGACCGGCTCGAGGTCCTGACCTACCGCGTCATCCTCGTGGGCTTCGTCCTCTGGACCTTCACGCTCATCGCCGGCGCGATCTGGGCCGAACGGGCCTGGGGCCGCTACTGGGGCTGGGACACGAAGGAGGTCTGGACCTTCATCATCTGGGTCGTCTACGCCGGGTACATCCACGCCCGTGCGACCCGCGGGTGGCGAGGAGCCCGATCGTCCTGGCTGGCCCTCATCGGGTTCGCCGCGGTGATGTTCAACTTCTCCGTCGTGAACGTGTTCTTCAAGGGACTGCACAGCTACTCGGGTCTGTGACCCGCGCGCGTCACTGACGCGACCACCACCGGACGGGAGGCGCGGTGCCAGCTGGCACCGCGCCTCCCGTCCGTCGTCCGGTCGCGTCCCTCGCCGAGCGGGCACTTTCCGTCCCGCTCGGCGGCCGCAGGCGGCCGGTTCCGCCCCCTCGGCGGAACCGGCCGGCGTGTCGCGCCCGCCGCGCGGCGCGCTCGGGAGACGCCGCCGCGGGCACGTTGTGGCCCGCTCGGCGGCCGCGGGCGGCCGATTCCGCCCCTTCGGCGGAACCGCGCGGCGTGTCACGCCCACTCGGTTGGCGGCCGCGGACGCGGCCGTCGCCGGTGGCGCGCCACGCGCGGCGGCGCACGCCGAGCGGGCACTTTCGGTCCCACTCGGCGGCCGCAGGCGGCCGGTCCCGCCCCCTCGGCGGAGCTGAGCGGCGTGTAGTGCCCGCTCGGTGGGCGGCCGCGGCCGCGGTCGCGGCCGCGGGTGCGGACCGGCGCGGGCGCGGGCGCGGGCCGGCGCGGC
>NZ_VEIY01000009.1 GCF_007680845.1 Curtobacterium pusillum
TCCGCGGACGCCGCGAAGCTGCTCAACAGCACCTTCAAGACCGACGCGGTCAAGTCCGGCCTCCTCGTCGGCGTCGCCACCATCACCGCCCAGATCAAGTAAGACCGCACCACAGCACGAGAGACCGCCCCGTCCCGGTACCCGCCGGGACGGGGCTCTTCGTGTGTCAGGGCACGCGGTCGAGGACCTGGTCCGGATCCGGCTCGTCGGGGCCGATCGCGTCCTGGACGCGAGCGGAGACCGTCCGCAGCGTCCCGGCGTCCGTCCCCACGGGCCTCCAGAACAGCTCCTCGAGCGCACCCGTGTGCGCACGGATGCCGGCGAGCACCGCACGCCGGCCGTCCGGGGTCATCTCCACCCAGCTGCCGCGCCCGTCGGTCGGGCAGTCCGCCCGCTCGACCAGACCCCGCGCGACCATGCGGGTCACCTGGTGGCTGACCCGGGACTTCTCCCACCCGATGCCGGACGCGATGTCGCGGACCCGCAGCCGGTGGTCGGGCTCGCGGTGGAGGCCGATGAGGATCTCGAACTCCGGGATCGAGATGCCCGCACCCTGCTGGACGGCGTGGTCGAGCGCCCGGTCGAGGCGCCGCCAGACGTCGTGGTAGGCGTCCCACGTGGCCCAGTCGTGGCCGTCGACGCCCTCGTTCCCCATGGCGTCAGCGTATCCATGCCGCACTCGGCTCGCTCCGAGGTGCGGTCGGTGGTCCGGCATACGATCGACCCATGCCGCGCGCCCGACTGCAGGACTGCACCGACGACGCCGTCGCCCTCGTGCGGCGGTGGCTGGCGGCGTCCGCCGGGATCAAGCCGGACCCGGGTGCCGCCCGGTTGGCCGCAGCCCTGCAGGACGAGCACGGCCTCGACTTCACGCGCGGGTTCGTCGACAAGGTGATCCGCCCGGAAGACCCGCGGGTCGCCGCGCAGAACCTCGAGAAGGCCAGTCGGGACGTCCCCGAGTTCCTCGCCTGGCACCTCCGCGGAGCGGTGACGCTCGGCGGCGGCTTCGCGACGATGGCCCCGTGGGCGGTCATCCCCACCGCCCGGAAGATCCTGCGGCGGATGACCGGGCACCTCGTCATCGACGCGACGCCGGCGAAGCTCGGGCCGGCGCTCGCCAAGGTCGGCGGACCGGGCACGCGGCTGAACGTGAACCTCCTCGGCGAAGCGGTGCTCGGCAGCGCGGAGAGCGACCGACGGCTGCAGGGCACGATGGACCTGCTCGCCCGGGACGACGTCGACCACGTGTCCATCAAGGTGAGCTCGGTCGTGCCGCAGATGTCGATGTGGGCGTTCGACCAGACCGTCGAGCGCGTGGTCGACCGGCTCGTGCCGCTCTACCGGCTGGCGGCCGCGGCCCCGGTGCCGAAGTTCATCAACCTGGACATGGAGGAGTACCGCGACCTCGACGTCACGCTCGCGGTGTTCCGGACCCTGCTCGACCGCGACGAGTTCGCCGGGCTCGAAGCCGGGATCGTCCTGCAGGCGTACCTGCCCGACGCCGCCGGGGCGCTCGAGTCGTTGACCGCCTGGGCGCAGGAGCGCCGGGCCCGCGGCGGCGCACCGATCACGGTCCGGCTCGTCAAGGGCGCGAACCTCGCGATGGAACGTGTCGACGCGATCCTGCACGACTGGCCGCTCGCCACGTGGGGGTCCAAGCGGGAGACCGACACCGCCTACCTCCGACTCCTCGACGCCGCGCTCACGCCGGAGCGCATCGACGCGGTCCGCATCGGCGTCGCCGGGCACAACCTGTTCGACCTCGCCACCGCGTGGACCCTGGCCCAGCGCCGCGGGGTGACCGACGGGGTGCACGTCGAGATGCTCCTCGGCATGGCGTCCACGCACACCGATGCCGTCCGCGCCGACATCGGTCAGGTGCTCCTGTACACACCGGTCGTGCAGCCGGACCAGTTCGACTCCGCGATCGCCTACCTCGCCCGGCGCCTGCAGGAGAGCGCCAGCCCCGAGAACTTCATCGCGAGCGCGGCCGACATCGACCACGACGAGAGCGTGTTCGAGCGGGAGCGCGGTCGGTGGCTCGCCTCGATCGAAGCGCTCGACTCGCCCGACCCGGTGCCCGCCACCCACCGGACGCAGGACCGTTCCCGGCCGATCGGCGACCCGGTGCACCTGGACCGGTTCGAGAACGTGCCCGACACCGACCCGTCGATCGCGGCCAACCGGACGTGGGCGCTCGACGTCCTCCGGCGCGTCCCGCGGTCGCAGCTCGGCGCGCAGACGATCCGCGGGGCGAAGGTGGTCGACCGGTCGACGCTCGAACGGATCGTCGCCCGCACCGCCCAGGCCGGTGTGAACTGGGGGCGGCAGGACCCGTCCGACCGTGCCGAGCTGCTGGACCTCATCGCCCACGAGCTCCAGACCCGTCGTGCCGACCTCATCGAGGTGATGGCGGCGGAGACCGGCAAGACCCTGACCGAGGCCGACGCCGAGGTGAGCGAGGCGATCGACTTCGCGCACCACTACGCCGACAGCGCCCGGCACCTGGCCGTGCTCGACGGGGACGGCGCCCGGTACGTGCCGCCACGCCTCACCGTCGTGGTCCCGCCGTGGAACTTCCCCGTGGCGATCCCCGCCGGCGGTGTCCTGGCCGCACTCGCGGCCGGCAGCGGCGTCGTCCTCAAGCCCGCTCCCGAAGCGAAGCGCTGCGGTGCCCTGCTCGCCGACGTGCTCTGGGACGCCGGGGTCCCGCACTCCCTGCTGCAGCTCGTCGACCTCGACGAGGATCATCTCGGCCGCGACCTCGTCGCGCACCCCGCCGTCGACCGCATCGTCCTGACCGGGTCCGCCGACACCGCCCGGGCGTTCCGCTGGTGGCGTGCCGGGCTGCCGCTCACGGCGGAGACGAGCGGCAAGAACGCCATCGTCGTCACGCCGAGCGCGGACCTCGACCTCGCGGTGCAGGACATCGTGCAGTCGGCGTTCGGCCACGCCGGCCAGAAGTGCTCCGCCGCGTCCCTGGTGGTCCTCGTCGGGTCCGTGGGCGAGAGCGAGCGCTTCCGCCGGCAGCTCGTCGACGCCACCCGGACGCTCCGGGTGGCGTGGCCGGACGACCCCACGGCACAGATGGGCCCGGTGATCGCCGAGCCCGCCGGCAAGCTGCGCGCCGGGCTCACCGAGCTCGGCCCGGGGGAGTCCTGGCTCGTGCAGCCCGTCCCGCTGGACGACTCCGGCCGGCTCTGGTCCCCCGGGATCCGCGACGGCGTCCGCCCGGGCAGCGACTTCCACCAGACCGAGTACTTCGGACCGGTGCTCGGCATCATGCGGGCCGAGACCCTCGAGCAGGCGCTCGCGATCCAGAACGGCACCGACTACGGCCTGACCGCGGGGATCCACTCGCTCGACGCGGACGAGGTCGCGGACTGGATCGCCGGGGTCCAGGCGGGCAACCTGTACGTCAACCGCGGCACCACGGGCGCGATCGTCCGCCGGCAGCCGTTCGGCGGGTGGAAGCGCTCGGCGGTGGGCACCGGCACGAAGGCGGGCGGTCCGATGTACGTCGCGACGCTCGGCCGCTGGGAGCCCACTCCCCGGACCGTCCACAAGAGCATCCAGCTGCACGGGCTGCCACCGCGGGTGACGGCCGTGATCGAGGCGGCTCGGAGTGGGCTCTCGTTCGAGGAGTTCGACCAGGTCCGGGCGGGCGCACTGAGCGACGTCCGCGCGCGGGAGACCGAGTTCGGGGTCTCGCACGACCCCTCGGGGCTCGTCGTGGAGCGGAACGTGCTCCGCTGGCGGCCGCAGTCCGTGATCGTCCGGCAGGCCGAAGGCGCGACGACGGGCGACCTGGTGCGCGTGCTCGCCGCGGCGACGGCCGCCCGTGCCCACCTGCTGCTGAGCACCGCCCGCCCGCTGCCCGGCCCCCTCACGCAGCTGCTCGCCTCGAGCCGGTCGCCGCTCCACGTGGTGGACCACCTCGTCGAGACGGACGACGAGTTCCTGCGCCGCGCGGCCTCCGGCGACGTGTTCCGGCAGGACTGGTCGTCCGGCGACGACGAGCCGCAGGACGCGCTCGACGCCGTGCTGTCGCAGGGGCAGGACCGTCCCGCACCCACTGCCTTCGGCGGCCCGGGTGCCCGGATCCGGCTCGTCGGCGGCGACCCGCTCGCGCTCGAGGAAGCCCTCGGTGCCAGCGTCGACGTCGCGATCCACGACGGCCCCGTGGTCGAGGCGGGGATCATCGAGATGCTGCCGTTCCTCCGCGAGCAGTCGGTGTCGATCACCGCGCACCGCTTCGGCGACCTCGACCCGGACCTCTCGGAGCTCCGTGTCTGACGCCGGGCGCACGCTGCACGCCGACGGGCTGTTCAACGGCCGCGACCTCGGCGGCCTGCCCGTGCGCGACGGGGGCGTGACCCCGAGCGGCCGGGTCTTCCGCTCGGAGGGGGTCGACCGACTCACGCCCGCCGGGTGGGACGCCCTGCACGACGCGGGGATCCGCACGGTCGTCGACCTCCGAGCGCCGTCCGAGACCGCGAAGGACACCGGCGTGCGCCCGGACTGGCTCACCACCGTCGTCGTCGACCACGACGGACTCGACGACGCCCCGGCGTTCTGGTCGGCCTACTGGGAGACCGGGCTCGTCGGCACTCCGCTGTACTACGGCCCGCACCTCGCCGAGCTCCCGGAACGGACGGGTGCGGCGCTCCGCGCGGTCGCACGTGCCGAACCGGGCGGCGTCTTGTTCCACTGCGCCGGCGGCCGGGACCGCACGGGCATCGTCGCGCTTACCCTCCTGACGATCGCCGGGGTCGAGCCCGAGGCGATCGTGGCGGACTACCTCGTCACGGTCGACAACGCGCCGGCGTTGCTCGCGTCGATCGGGGTGCCGTCGAACGAAGACCGGATCGAGGCGCTCTGCGCGGAGCACGGCACCACGGTCGAGGGGGCGTTCCGTGCGGCACTCGCCGGGTTCGACGTGGAGCGGTTCACGGCGGCGTCCGGCCTCGACGCCGCCGACCTGGAGGCGCTGCGCACCTTCCGCGCACCGGCCGCCTGACCGCGGACCGTCAGTCCTCGGTGTCGCCCGCTTCCTCGTCCTCGACGCCCGTCTCGTCCATCCGGTCCCGCAGGTGGTCGGCCATCGCCCCGGCGCCCTCGCCGTGGTGGTCGTGGTCGACCTGCTCGATGAGGCCGCGCAGCTTCTCGTGGTTCGTGGCGTCGGTCGCGCCGTCCATGACGGGCTCGGTCTGTTCGTGATCGCTCATGCCCACGACGCTACGCCGGGCGGATGGGCGTCACGCGTCCGAGCGCGCTTCCCGGTGCGCCGCCGCTGACGACCGGTAGCGCAGCTCGACTGCGCCGCCGTCGAACGTCGTCGTGCCGACCAGGTCGAACACCGGCGTCGGCGCGGCGACGGGCAGGAGCGGCGAGCCCGCCCCGAGCGCGATCGGCATCACGGTGACCCGGAGCTCGTCGAGCAGCCCGGCCTCCTGGTACTGCGCCGCAAGCAGTCCGCCCCCGACGACCCAGAGCTCCCGCGGCCCCGCGGCGCGTTCGAGGTCGGCGTGGTGGTCGGCGACCGACCCGGAGACGAAGTGCACCTCCGCTCCGGCGGGCACCGGCAGGTGTCGTGACGTGAAGACCCAGGTCGGCAGGTCCGGGTACGGCCAGGTCTCGTCGTGGGCGAGCAGCCACTCGTACGTCGTCGACCCCATCGCGACGGCGCCGACCCCGGCGAAGAACCGGTCGAACTGCTCCTGGAACGGTGCGAACCCGAACCGCAGCAGCCAGTCGAGGTCGTCCCCGGGGGCGGCGACGAACCCGTCGAGGGACGAGGCGACGAAGTAGGTCGTGGTCATGCCCGCGACGGTACCGACGCCCACCGACGTCCTGGGGAGTGCTCCGCTACCGTCCCCGGCGCCGGCCGCCGGGTCCGACGAGCAGTGCCTCGGCGACGGCGAGTCCGACCGCGACGAGCAGCTGGCCCACCGCGAAACGACGCCGCCGGCGGTCGACCACCGCGAGCGGCACCATCGACACGGCGTGCGTGGCGTCGACGAGCGTCGCGAGGGTGTGCGCCGTCGGGGACCCGTTCCGCGCCAGCAGCCCGGCCTGCGCGAGCTGCCGGACGCCGAGCACGCGGTGGAACCACACGGTCCCGTCCTCGTCCCGCCCCGTGCTCCCGGAGGTCCGGGCAGCGCGGACGAGGTGTGCCACCCCGAGCGCGGCCCGAGCGGCCTCGACCGCGGTGGCCCGGTTCGAGCGACGCTCGCGCCGGCGGGTCACCGCCGGCGTCCCGCCGCGAGGGCCAGGGCGCCGGCCGCGCCGACGACCGCACCGATGATGCCGTTCCCGAGCCGGCGGTGCTCCACCCACCAGGTCTGCGGGGACCAGTCGTGCGCGGTCTCGTCGAACACCCCGTGTGCCCCGTGGTCGCCCGGGATCGGCTCGTACAGGTTGTCGCCGAGCTCCTGCCCGTCCTTCTCGGGGTCCTGCTGCCCGGACACCAGCGTCTTCGCGGCGTACCAGTCGGCGAAGCGCCCGCTGATCCGGTTGCCGAGGATCGTGTAGACGGTGGACTCGCCGACCCAGGTCCGGCGACGGGGGCGTTCTGCCACCGTGGCGATCGCTCGCGCGCCGACCTCGGGCTGGTAGATCGGGGCGACGGGCTGCGGGTGGTGCGGCAGCTTCGACTTCACCCACTGGAACTGGATGGTGTTGAGCGCCGGCATGTCGACCCGGGACACCTGCACGTGGCTGCCCTGCTCGAGGAGCTCGGACACCACGGACTCGGTGAATCCGACGATCGCGTGCTTCGCCCCGCAGTACGCGGCCTGGAGCGGGATCCCGCGGAACCCGAGCGCCGAGCCGACCTGGATCACCTGCCCGTGGTCGCGCGGGACCATCCGGGACAGCGCGGCCCGCGTGCCGTTGACGAACCCGAGGTAGGTGACGTGCAGTGCGCGCTCGAAGTCCTCCGGCGCCGTGTCGAGGAACCGGCCGAACACGCCGACCATCACCCCGTTCACCCACAGGTCGATCGGCCCGAGTTCCCGTTCGATCCGGTCGGCCGCGGCCTCGACGGACTCGCGGTCGGACACGTCGGCGACCAGGGCGAGCCCGCGGCGTCCGGCTGCCTCGACCTCGGCCACCGCGGCGTCCACGCCGTCGCGGCCACGGGCGAGGACGGCCACGTCCCACCCCCGTGCAGCAAGCTCCCGGACCGTCGCCCGTCCCAGTCCCGCTGATCCACCGGTCACCACTGCCACTCGCGTCATGGTTCCCGTTGTACCGACCGCGATCGTCCCCGCACCCAGCCGTTGTCCCCCGGCAGCCCCGGCCGCCCCGGCAGCGCCCGGCCGCCCGGCCCGGATGTCGACGGGGGAGCAGGATGGCCCCCGTGGAGACCCGAGACGACGACGACGTCACGACCCCGGCACCGGCACCAGCACCGGCACCGCCCGACTGGGCGCTCCGGACGCCGATCCGGCCGCACGAGGTCTGGACGCTGCCGGCCCTCGCCCTCGTCCTCGCAGCGGGCTTCGTCGCGCTCGGTGTGCTGTTCGGCGGCGTCCTCGCGTTCGTCGTCGGCATCGTCGCGGCGGCGATCGCGACCGCCGTGGCGATCACCCTCGCCGTGACCGGATGGTCCGCCTACGCCGAACAGACCCGGGGCGCATCCTGGCGACACCACGTGGCCCTGATCGTGAGCGGGGTGACGCTCGCGGTCGTGGCCGCGCTCGCGGGGCTCCTGGTGGCCGGTTCCATCGGCGTCTCGGTCGGCCTGCTCGTCGGCGTCCCGTCGGCGTTCCGGTTCGCTCGCGTCGTCCCCCGGTTCGACCACCTCGCCGTCGCGTGGGCGACGGTCGCGTTCGCGTCGGGCTGCGCCGTGCTCGTGCTGCTCGGGCTCGTCGTGCCCGAGCTGCCCGAGTACCGCGCGGGCGCCTGGGTCGGCGTCGGCGCCGTCCTCGCCGCCTTCAGCATCGTGGTCGCCGCCGTCGAGTTCCGCCGCGCGGCCCGCTCACCCCGCGACTGACCCCCGTCGCGCCGTCGCCAGGTGCGCCCGGACGTGCAGCAGCGTCGGCTCCTCCTCCGGCGCCTGCGGCACGGCCTCGAGCGAGAACGACTCCACGACGCCGGGTCCGAACAGCACGCAGACCGTCGAGCCGCCGAGCTGGAAGTACCCGAGCTCGTCGCCCTTGCCGACGCGGACGCCCGCCTCGAGGCCGTCCCCGATCACGCACGACGACACGTCCGACATCCCGATGAACGCCACGGCCACGAGCCCGATCGCCGGGTCGTCCGCGTCGATCACGAACACCGCCCGGGTCGCGACGTGCGCGAGGTACGCCTGTGACAGCGTCGGTTCCGCGGCCTCGGTGCCCTGGGCGTCGGCCTCCGAGTAGTACGTCCCGGGCTCCACCCAGGCCCGGACGATCCGTCCGGCGACCGGGCTGTGCCAGCGGTGGTACTCGAGCGCGCTGAGGAACGCCTGCCACACCGTGCCACCGACGAATGCGTCGACCGACTCGTCACCGGCGAGCAGCTCGTCGACCGAGTACGGCTCGGCCTTCGCCCAGAACTCGTCGCGGCGGTGCACGCGGCTGGCGATCCGGTACGGCGTCGCCTCGCACGGGCTGACGACGACCGCGTCGTCCTCGGGCGACGCGACCGGTCGCTCTCCCTCGCGGAACCGGCGTGTGAAGAAGTCGTTCCAGGACGTGAAGCCCCAGTGCTCGTCGTCCGGGTCGTGCTCGAACTGGTCCATCCCGACGGCGCGACGGGCCGCATCGCTCCGCCACCCGGACGGTGCGTCGGTGAGGACCCCGAGGGACTTGTCGCTGGACAGGAACTCGCACCAGCCCTGCAGGGTCCCGCGCAGCGCGTCGTTCACGCGCGGGTCCCGGTAGAACGCGAACCCCGCGGAGGTCGACTTCGTCCAGTCGAGCACCCCGTCGAGCGGGGTCATGACCATCTGCTCGTCGCTGTACTCCGGCGCCGTGGTGATGACCTCGTCCACCAGGACGAGCAGCTCCTCGAAGCTCTCGAGGTGCCGGTCGCGGTAGTCCCGGCCGGACGGCACCTGCGCGATCATCTCGTGCGCGTGCATGCGGAGGACGGGGTCACCCTCCACCAGGTCGCGGAGCGCCGCGACCGCCGGGTGCAGGGCACGGTCCGGGTCACGGTCGGCGATGGCGTCGCGCCGTCCGCGGAGCCAGGCCTCCAGCCCGTCCTGGTCTGCCGGGAGCCACCGTGCACGGCGGCGGACGTCTGGGGATGCAGTCACACGACGGACGGTACCGTCACGGCACCTCCCGCGGTCCCAGCGACCGTCAGCGTCCGAGCCCGAACCGGGTCACGACCCCGGGGGAGTACAGGACCGAGTCCGGCGTCAGCTCGGTCAGCGCGAACGGCAGCCCCGCGGCACCGACCAGGTCGTCCCGCAGCGAGACGACCGTGGCGCGGTGCAGCGGCCACGACTCGTGCTCGTTCGGCCAGAACCGGATCCGTCCGAAGCGGTGCACGTGCATGCCCCACCGTGCGGTGAGGAACGTCTCGAGGGCGGTCGGCTCCTCGACGAGCGGGCCGGTGCGGAGGTCGACCAGGGAGCGCAGGTGCGTCCCGTGTCGACGCACCGCGTACGCGACCCGGTCCGCCGCGGGCCGCCGCTGCTGCGCCACCGCCCACTTGTACGGCAGCCCGGTCGCGACCCGCGCACCGACGGTCGGCGCGAGCTTGCCGGCGTCGAGCGACAGGAACACCACGCCGCGCTGCCCGCGGTCGTCCACCGTGTAGACGCGGACGTTCACCTCGACGAAGTCGCCGACGCGTCCGACGGACACCGGCGGGAACCGGGTGTCCGTGAACCGGAACGCGATGAGGCCGACCCAGGTGGTCACACCGTCGTCGACGCCGTCGACGCCGAGGGTGTCCGGCCGGGTGCCGGCCGGCAGGAGGGGCGCGACGGCGGACACGTCGACACGCCAGTGCACGAAGACGACGTCCCGCCACGCCTGTTCGATCCAGGGGCGTCCGGTGAGTCCGGGAGCGACGGCCTGCACCGACGGCACGGCCTGGAGGCGCGGCTCGCCTCCGCCGGGGACGGTCGCGTTCACGGGGTGGTCGCCTCCGGGGCGATGTGCCCCGCCACGGGCGCGTCGTCCCACCCCTGCTGCGGGGTGTCGCAGGTCCCGCGGAACACGTACTGCGACGGGCGCTTCCGCTCGCTCGACGTCCAGTCGATCGCTGGGCGCCGGCGTTCCGGCGGCAGGTACCCGATCCGGTACACGGCCATCAGTTCGAGCGACTCGGGGACCCGGAGCAGGCCCTCGATCTCGGCCCACGCACCAGGGGTCTCCATCGGGAACGACACGAACTGGATGCCGAGTCCGAGCTCGGTGGTGGCGAGCCAGATGTTCTCCATCGCCGCACCCATGCTGAACACCGAGTAGAAGCCGGACAGCTCCTCCTTCCGGTACTCGTGCCGGTCGAGCATCACGCCGAGGAGCAGCGGCGACCCGGCGACGAGCTTCCGGTTCTCCTCACCGAGGGTCTGCGGCACCCGGAGCGTGTTCATGAGCAGCTGGCCGCGCTTGGTGAACACCTGCTTCGTGAACGGCTTGAGCGGCCCGGGGAGCTTGTCGAACAGCATCCCGTCCCGCCGCTCGTCCATCTCGGCCGCCGAGAACCGGAAGTACGGCTTGTACCGCTCGAAGAACGTGCCCTCGGCCATCGTCCGGGTCATCGACGAGCCGCTGATCCGGGCGACCTGGTCGATCGTCTCGCGCTCCTCGACGAGGACGAACCGCCACGGCTGACTGTTGAGCTGCGACGGCGCCCGCCCCGCGAGCTCCATGAGCAGGCGCTGGTGCTCCTCGGAGACCGGGTCGGGCAGGAACGCCCCGTTCGTGGTCCGACGTCGCCGGATCGCCTCGAACAACTCCACCGTGCACCTCTCTCCGGTCACCGACGTGCGAGCAACGCCCCCAGGTAGGACGGCGCAGCGGCGACCGCGACTCTCCAGTGTGCTCCGGAGCGTGGGTTCGTGCGTGGCGCGACCGCCAGCGGCACGAGTGCGGGGAGCAGGAACAGCGCCGATCGGTCGCGGGTCCACGCCGGGGTGGTCGCGGCGGCACCGGTCAGGGTCGCGGTGACGACGAAGAGCCCGTGGTGGACGACCCGCAGCTTCTTCGTCCGGATGAGCCGGACGGCGACGGCGGTGCCCCAGAGGCAGTTCGCGACGTAGGCCAGCGCGGCTGCGGTGACCATCCGCCGGGCCGTGCGTGAGCCCGTGGGGGCCGAGCCGCGCCTCCCGGCCATCGCCTTCCGTCCCATCTGCCGAACGTTACGCGGAGTCCCGACTGACGAGCTTGGAGAGCACGATCGCGGAGCGGGTGTGGTCGACCTGGGGTGCGAGGCGGACCTTGTCGAGCGCTTCCTCGAGCGCGGACAGGTCCTTCGAGCGCATGTGCACCACGGCGTCCGCGCTGCCGGTGACGGTACCGGCGTCGATGACCTCGGGAACGGTGTCGAGCAGGGAGCGGAGTTCGTCGGGGGAGACGGTGCCACGGCAGTAGAGCTCGACCCAGGCCTCGGTGCCACGGTCCTCCACGGCGGGGTCGACCTTGATCGTGAAGCCCTGGATGACCCCGTCGCCGACGAGCCGGTCGACACGGCGCTTCACGGCCGAGGCCGAGAGTCCGACCACCGACCCGATGTCGCCGTACCCGGCGCGGGCGTTGTCCCGGAGCTGGTCCAGGATGCGGTGGTCGAGCGAATCCATTGCCCTCATGCTACGCGGAGTTCTTGCACGACCCATGGTTCCCGCGCACGAAACGTGCGTCCCCGAACGGGTGTCGTCGCCCCGCAGAGTGGGGGACTGCACCCGCCGGACGGGGTGTGCGAGACTTTCGACGGCGTCGACCTGGTCCGCTACGGCGAGTGAGCCTGCATCTCGCCGGAGCTCTGCAACTCGTCCAGTGGTGGTTCCTGGCAGGCTCGGGCCCCGGTCCCTCCAGGAGGACTGATGTCGAACACCGCTCCCGAATCCCTCGCCGCCCCGGCCCGCGTCGCCACGAAGCGCACGATCCTCATGTGCAAGCCGGACTTCTACACCGTCAGCTACCGGATCAACCCGTGGATGCACCCGGAGGACCCGACCGACACGTCGAAGGCCGTGCAGCAGTGGCAGTCGCTCGTCGACGTGTACGAGCAGCTCGGCTTCGACATCTCGTACATCGACCCGATCGACGGCCTGCCCGACATGGTCTACGCGGCCAACGGCGGCTTCGTGCTCGACGGCGTCGCGTACGGCGCGAAGTTCCAGTACCCGGAGCGGCAGCCCGAGGGCCCGGCGTACATGGACTGGTTCCGCCAGGCCGGCCTGACCGTGGCCGACCCCGAGGAGACGAACGAGGGCGAGGGCGACTTCCTCCTCATCGGCGACACGATCTTCGCCGGCACCGGCTTCCGGTCGGACAGCACGTCGCACGAGGAACTCGCCCGCATCTACGGCCGCGAGGTCGTCACGCTCAAGCTGATCAACCCGAGCTTCTACCACCTCGACACCGCCATCGCCGTGCTCGACCCCGAGCCCGCGGCGGACGGCACGTCGAACATCGCGTACCTCGAGTCGGCCTTCGACGAGCCCTCGCTGGCGATCCTCCGCGAGCGCTTCCCGGACGCGATCATCGCGACCGAGGAGGACGCCGCGATCCTCGGGCTCAACTCGTACTCCGACGGGTACAACGTCGTGATCGCCGCGCGCGCCACCACGTTCGCGGAGCAGCTGCGCGACAAGGGCTACAACCCGATCGGCGTCGACCTGTCCGAGCTGCTCCTCGGCGGCGGCGGCGTCAAGTGCTGCACGCTCGACCTGCACCCGGTCGGCACCGGCACGTCGGTCGCCCGCTCCTGATGGGCACCGCAGTGGGGACCAACACGGCGGCCGCGCTCGCCGTGGAGGACCGCGCCCTCGCGCACAACTACAGCCCGCTGCCCGTCGTCATCGCCTCCGGCGACGGCGCGTGGGTGACGGACGTCGACGGCAAGCGCTACCTGGACGGCCTCGCCGCGTACTCCGCGGTGAACTTCGGCCACGGGAACCCCCGCCTGCTCGACGCCGCCCGGACCCAGCTCGACAAGGTGACGCTGACGAGCCGCGCGTTCGTGAACGACCAGCTCGGCCCGTTCGCCGCGGGACTCGCGGCGTTGACCGGGACCGACATGGTCCTGCCGATGAACACCGGCGCCGAGGCCGTCGAGTCCGCCATCAAGGTCGCGCGCGCCTGGGGCTACCGGGTGAAGGGCGTCCCGTCGGGGCAGGCCACGATCATCGTCGCGTCCGGCAACTTCCACGGCCGGACCACGACCATCGTGTCGTTCTCGGACGACCCCGTGGCGCACGACGACTTCGGCCCGTACACGCCCGGCTTCCGCACGGTGCCCTACGGCGACGCCGCTGCCCTGCGGGAGGCGATGGACGAGACCGTCGTCGCCGTGCTGCTCGAGCCGATCCAGGGCGAGGGCGGCGTGGTCATCCCGCCGGCGTCGTACCTCGGGGAGGTCCGTGCGGTCTGCGACGAGTTCGGCGCGCTGTTCGTCGCCGACGAGATCCAGTCCGGACTCGGGCGCACCGGGCACACGCTCGCGGTCCAGCGCGTCGGCGTCCGCCCCGACCTGATCACCCTCGGCAAGGCGCTCGGCGGCGGTATCGTCCCGGTGTCCGCGGTCGTCGGCTCGGCTTCGGTGCTGGGCGTCCTGCGCCCTGGCGAGCACGGCTCCACGTTCGGCGGGAACCCGCTCGCCGCGGCCGTCGGCTCCGAGGTCGTCGCGATGCTCGGCGAGGGCACGTTCCAACAGCGGGCGCTCGAGGGCGAACCGTTGCTGCGCGGACTGCTCGACGACCTCGTCGGGCAGGGCGTCGTGTCGCACCGCGTCGCCGGACTCTGGGCCGGGATCGACATCGACCCCGCGCTCGGCACCGGCAAGCAGATCTCGCAGGACCTCGCCGACCGGGGTGTGCTCGTGAAGGACACGCACGGGTCGACGATCCGGTTCGCGCCGCCGCTCGTCGTGACCGACGACGAGGTCCGGCTCGCTGTCGGCACCCTCGGCGAGGTGCTGGCCGCCCGCGCCTGACCCGCACTCCGCCGGGCCGGAGGCGCGGGGCGGACCCGCACCGCGCCTCCCGTCCACCGCCGCTCGCGCGTCGCCCGCGTCGCCGCCTCCCGGGCCGAACCACGGAACCGACGTCGAACCACGGCCTGCGCCCGGTTCGACGTCGGGAACATGGTTCGACCGCGACCGCGACCGCGACCGCGACCGCGACCGCCCCGCGGGCGCCCCGCGCGCGCCGCGTCAGACCGCCCAGCGCTCCGCGAGCTCGTCCATCAGCGCGTCGAGCCGCTCGTCGACCACCTGCTCCTCCGGGTGCGCCTCGAACCACGCGATCACCTCGCGCACGCCCTGCCGGTAGGGGATCCGCGCCCGGTACCAGGGCACGAGCGACCGCACCTTGCTGTTGTCGAACACCGAGCTGTTCGCCTTGTCACCGAGGAGCGCCGCGCCCCACTCCGGATCCACCGCGTTGATCGCATCCGCCGGCACGTGCACGATCTTGAGGTCCTCGACCCCGGCCGCCGCAGCGATCTCGTGCGCGATGGCGTTCCACGTCGGTGCCTCGTCGCTCGTGATCGTGAACGGTTCGCCGATCGCCTCCGCCCGGTCGAGCAGCCCCGTGAAGGCCACCGCGAAGTCCCGGCTGTGCGTGAGGGTCCACAGCGAGCTGCCGTCACCCGTGATGATGATCGGCTTGCCCGCGCGCATCCTTGCGACCGCGGTCCAGCCGCCCGTGAGGGGAAGCTTCGTCTCGTCGTACGTGTGCGACGGCCGGACGATCGTCACCGGGAAGTCCTGGTCCCGGTACGCCTCCATGAGGAGCTCCTCGCACGCGATCTTGTCCCGCGAGTACTGCCAGTACGGGTTCTTCAGCGGCGTCGACTCCGTGATCGGCAGGTGCGTCGCCGGGGTCTGGTACGCCGAGGCCGATGAGATGAACACGTACTGCCGCGTCCGACCGGCGAAGTAGTCGACGTCCGCCTGCACCTGGTCCGCCGTGAAGGCGACCCAGTTCACGACGACGTCCCAGCGGCGGTCGCCCAGCACCTCCGCCAGGGCGCTGCGGTCCGACACGTCGGCCTGGAGGCGTGTCACACCCTCCGGGATCGGCCTGCCCCCGGTGGTCCCGCGGTTGAGCACGGTGACGTCGAACCCCTGCTCGACGGCTTCGCGGACACAAGAGGCACTGATCACCCCGCTGCCGCCGATGAACAGCACGCTCGCTCCCGACATGGATGCTCCTTCGCTCCCGGCGGCGCTCCACTGCGCCGCACTCCCTCGATCCTGCACCTCAGGCGCTGGGCCGCGCGCCGAGGACCGTGCGCAGCGAAGAGACGTCAGCCGCCCACTCCGCAGCGACCGGGTCGATCCACCCGAGGAGTTCGATGGCGTAGTCGTGGTCGCGCTGGAGGTCACGCGCGTGGATGGGCTCGTGGTGCGCGGCCCGGTTCCGCACGAAGTGCAGTTGCTGCAGTCGACGCGTGACCTCGTTGCGTCGGACACGCAGGTCCGGCGGCCCGTGTGAGAACGCGCGGTGCAGATCGGGAACCCAGAGCGACGTGTGGTACCTCGACTCCACGAGGTAGCGCCAGAACCCGAAGCTGAGTTCCGCGATGACGCGACCGTGAACGCCCGCACGGCGCCCACCCCGGCTCGCACGCGCTCGTGCTTTCGCCAGGTCGGCTCGGCCCTGGCTGTCCAGTGGGACGTCGTCGAACCACGGCCCCGAGGTTCGTCGCGCCGCCCACTCGCGGAGTTCCCGGTCGAGAGCGTTGCGCGCGACGACCTCCACGATCCCCGTCAGTTCCATGACCGACGCGGACGCTCGCATGTTCCACTCGTACAGGCGAAGGGTGTCCGTGAACGTGCTCGTGCGCTCCACGTACGACCCGAGGCGCGCCGGGGTGATCAAGCGCTCCAGCTGGTGTTCCCGCACCGCGATCCCCTTCTGCTATCGTGGATCTCGAAGACCCCGGAACGATCCCTGGACCAGCCACATCGCCGGGGTTTCGTCTTGCCCTCGACCGGGACTGATACTCCACACTACAGTTGGCCGACCGTCGGGTGAACATGGGCTCCGCGTCGGGGGACTACCGTCACGGATCGAGCCGCACCGACGCGGCCACGACAGGAGTGACACGCACATGGAGTACCGCTACCTCGGCAACTCGGGCCTCAAGGTCTCCGAGATCACCTACGGCAACTGGCTCACCCACGCCTCCCAGGTCGAGAACGACGCCGCGATCGCCTGCGTCCGGGCCGCCCTCGACGTCGGCATCTCGACCTTCGACACCGCCGACGTCTACGCGAACACCGGCGCCGAGACCGTCCTCGGCGAAGCACTGAAGGGGGAGCGGCGGCAGTCGCTCGAGATCGCCACGAAGGTGTTCGGGCCGACGGGTCCGAAGGGCCACAACGACACGGGCCTGAGCCGGAAGCACATCCTCGAGTCGATCAACGGCTCCCTCGAACGCCTGCAGACCGACTACGTCGACCTGTACCAGGCGCACCGCTTCGACCACGAGACCCCGCTCGAGGAGACGATGATGGCCTTCGCCGACGTCGTCCGGCAGGGCAAGGCGCTGTACATCGGCGTGAGCGAGTGGACGGCGGAGCAACTCCGCGCCGGGCACGAGCTCGCCGACGACCTCGGCGTCCAGCTCATCTCGAACCAGCCGCAGTACTCGGCGCTCTGGCGGGTCATCGAGGGCGAGGTCGTGCCGGCCTCGAAGGAGCTCGGCATCTCGCAGATCGTCTGGTCGCCCATCGCGCAGGGTGTCCTGACGGGCAAGTACCAGCCGGGTCAGCCGCTGCCGGAGGGGTCGCGTGCCACGGACGACAAGGGCGGCGCGAAGATGATCTCGCGCTTCATGAACGACGAGGTGCTCACTGCGGTGCAGGACCTCAAGCCGATCGCGGACGAGTTGCACCTGTCGATGGCGCAGCTCGCCGTGGCCTGGGTGCTGCAGAACGAGAACGTCGCGTCGGCGATCATCGGCGCCTCACGGCCGGAGCAGGTGCACGACAACGCCGGCGCTGCCGGTGTGCAGATCCCCGCGGAGCTGATGTCCCGCATCGACGACGCCCTCGGCTCCGTGGTCGAGCGCGACCCGGCGAAGACGAACGACAGCAGCCCGAAGACCCGCGAGGCCTAGGCGCCCAGCTCGGGAGGCGCGGCGTGCGTCCGACGCGCACCGCGCCTCCCGGCCGTGGTCGCGTCCACCGCGCACCGCGGCCCACGCGCGCGGGTCAGGCTCGCAGGCCCCGGGGACGCGAAAAGGCCCCCTGCCGGAGCAGGGGGCCTCTCACTGTGGCTGGACACGGCATCGATCCGTGGACCTTTCGATTTTCAGTCGAACGCTCTACCAACTGAGCTATCCAGCCGTGGCGACCCTGACGGGACTTGAACCCGCGACCTCCGCCGTGACAGGGCGGCACGCTAACCAGCTGCGCTACAGGGCCATGTTGAATTGCTTGGTACTACCGGTCGTGCTCTGCTTGCTTGCTCACTCTCTCGGAGAGTGACCCCAACGGGATTCGAACCCGTGCTGCCGCCGTGAAAGGGCGGTGTCCTAGGCCACTAAACGATAGGGCCGCAAGCGGTGCAGTGCGCTACCGAGGGACAAGCATACGGATGGTCCTCGGGATTCACAAATCGGGCCCGGTGGCAGCGGATTCCCCGGCGTGTCGTGGGGTCGGGGCCGGTGTGCAGCACTTCACTCACCCTGGGGCACCAGGCCCCGATTCGTGCTGTCGATGTTCGGATGCGAGCATCGTCGTCGGCCCGTACCCCTCGTGCGAGGGGGTGTGCGGGTGCGACACCTGTTGTTACTGTTGCGCTTGTTAACAGTGTTACGTGCGTGAGCCTTGCCGCGCTGTTACGAAATCGAGATGTATGTCGACCTCACCATCGCTCTCACTCCGCCCCCGTCCCCGCCGCCGCTTCATCGCCGCCGCGGTCGCCGTCGCGCTCACCGCCGGCACGCTCGCGGCCCTCGCACCGGTGACCTCGGCCAGTGCGGCCTCGTACCCGAGCTGGTCGGACGTCGAGAAGGCGAAGGCCTCGAAGTCGGCGCAGCAGGTCAAGGTCACCGAGATCAAGGCGCTCATCGCTGACCTGACGTCGAAGGCCGCGGCGGCGAAGAAGGCCGCCGAGGCCGCGGGCACCGCCTACCAGACCGCCCAGACGAAGTACGACGACGCGACGCTCACGCAGCAGAAGCTCCAGGCGCAGGCGGACGACGCCGAGAAGACCGCCGCGGCGTCCGAGGAGCAGGCCGGGCAGCTCGCCGCCCAGCTCGGTCGGGCGAGCGCGAACAACGTGACGACCGACATCCTCACGCACCCCTCGAAGTCGAGCGACCTCCTCTACGAGCTCGGCGCGATGTCGAAGCTCAGCGAGCAGGCGGACGGCATCTACTCCCAGGCCTCGCAGGACCGGGGCGTCGCCCAGGGGCTCGCGGACAAGGCGGCCCGCGCGAAGGACGCCCTCGGCGACCTCGCCGACGCCGCGCAGGAGAAGATGCAGGCCGCGCAGACCGCCGCCGACGCCGCACAGTCGACGGTGGACGCGCAGGCCGACAACCAGGCCCGGCTCGAGTCGCAGCTCACCCTGCTCACCACGAACGAGTCGAACGTCGAGGCGCGCTACAACAAGGGCGTCCAGGTCGAGAAGGCACGGCAGGCGGCTCTCGCAGCAGCTGCCGCCAAGGCCGCGGCCACGAGCTCGGGCGGCACCGGTGGCGGTTCGCCGAACTCCTCCGGTTGGGTCCGTCCCGCCGGCGGGTACCAGACGAGCCCGTTCGGGTACCGCGTCGACCCGTACACGCACTACCGGGCACTGCACGCCGGCGTGGACCTCGCTCCCGCCTGCTACGCCCCGATCTACGCCGCCCACTCCGGCACCGTGACCTTCGCGGCGAACGGCGGCGGCTACGGCAACGAGGTCGTGCTCGACAACGGCGGCGGCATCTCCACCGCCTACGGGCACATCGTCGACGGCGGCATCCTCGTGTCCGTCGGCCAGCACGTCAGCGCTGGTCAGCAGATCGCGAAGATCGGTTCGACCGGCTGGTCGACCGGGTGCCACCTCCACTTCGAGACCCGGGTGAACGGCTCCGCCGTCGACCCGGTCCCCTTCATGGCTGCGCGGGGGATCTCGGTATGACCGTGTGCGCGCCCGAAAGGCCCTGATCGACCGTGAAGCAGTCCGCTCGCACCTTCTCCTGCGGGATCGCGGTGGTGGCCGTCCTCGGGATCGGCCTGTCCGTCGTGGTCGCCGGCCCGGCCCAGGCAGCACCGTCGGCTCCCAGCTGGGACGACGTGCGCGCGGCGAAGGCGGACGCGGCCGACGCCCAGTCGACCGTCGACGAGCTGAGCAGGCGACTGCAGACCCTGCAGGACGCGGCGGACCAGGCCCAGGTCGCCGAGCTGCAGGCCGGTCAGACCTACGCCCTCGCGTCGTCGAAGCAGCAGGAGGCGCAGTCCACCCTGGACGACCTCAGCGCGCAGGCGAAGCGGGCGAAGCGGACGGCGGACGGCTCCGCGAAGCAGGTCGCGGGGCTCGTGGTCGAGCTGTCGCGCACCGGCGGCGGCGACCTCTCGGCGACGATGCTGATCGACTCGAAGGACTCCAAGGACCTGCTCTACCGGGTCGGCACGATGTCGCACCTGTCCGAGCGCTCGGCGACCGTCCTCGCCCAGGCCCGGGCGGACCAGAACACCGTCGACTCGATCGCTGCGCAGCAGTCCGCGGCCACGAAGGCCCTCGCGAAGGCGACGGACACCACGAAGGCCGCACTCGACGACGCGAACGACACGGCGGCGACCGCCCAGGCCCGGGTGCAGAAGGAGCAGGACCAGCAGGACGAGGTCCTCCAGCAGCTCGCGTACCTCAAGGGCACGAGCGTCGCGACGGAGACCGCGTACTGGAGCGCCCAGCAGGCGAAGCAGGCCGAGGCCGCCCTGCCGACGGCGTCCAGCGGCACCGGCACCGGCAGCACGGGCGGCGGCACGACCGCCCCGACCGGCAGCACCTCGTCCACGCCGAGCACGCCCGCGAAGCCGAGCACGCCGAGCGCCCCGAGCAGCACGCCGGCGAAGCCGAGCACCCCGAGCACCCCCGCGAAGCCGAGCACCCCCAGCACCCCGGCCAAGCCGAGCACGCCCACCGCACCGACGACCCCGACGGCACCGAGCACCCCCTCGAAGGCCGCCGGCGCGATCGCCTACGCCCGCGCCCAGATCGGCGACGCGTACGTCTTCGGCGGCGCCGGCCCGAACACCTGGGACTGCTCGGGCCTGGTGATGATGGCCTACAGCTCGCAGGGCATCGCCACCGGTGGGCACAACGTCGTCTGGCAGTACGACTACTTCAAGTCGATCGGCCGGCTCGTGCCGCTGTCCCAGCGGCAGCCCGGCGACATCCTGTTCTACTCGTACAACGGCACCGTGAACGAGGCGTACCACGACTCGATCTACACCGGCGGCGGGATGATGGTCGAGGCCGCGAACCCGCAGCGCGGCGTGCTCGAGCGGGCGATCTGGACGCCGAGCCAGCTCCTGCCCTACGTGGCCCGGCCGAGCGGCTCGCTCTAGTCCCGCAAACGGAACCAGGTCCCGGACACCACACCACGCAGATGCGCGGTGCTGTGTCCGGAACCTGGTTCCGAGCGAGTGACCGGACGGGTCAGTGACCGGCGGGCACGTACGCCTTCTGGCCGGCCTGCACGATGGCCTCGGCCTCGGCGGCGTCGCCCCAGCCCTCGGCCTTGACCCACTTGTTCGGCTCGAGGTCCTTGTAGCGCTCGAAGAAGTGCGCGATCTCGGCCTTGGTCTGCTCCGGGACGTCCTGGATGTCCTGGATGTGCTGCCAGCGCGGGTCCTTCGCGGGGACGACGAGGACCTTCTCGTCCTTGCCGGCCTCGTCGCTCATCTTGAAGACGCCGACGGGGCGGACCTTCACGCCGACGCCCGGGAACGTGGGGAACTCGAGCAGCAGCAGGGCGTCCACCGGGTCCCCGTCATCGGCCAGGGTCTCCTCGAAGAACCCGTAGTCGGTCGGGTAGACGAACGAGGTGAACAGCACGCGGTCGAGGTACACGCGACCGGTCTCGTGGTCCACCTCGTACTTGTTGCGGCTGCCCTTGGGGATCTCGACGACGACGTCGTACGCGGCCATGTTTGCGCTCCTGGTCTCTTGGCGGGGGGAAAGCGCGGCTAACGTTACCGGGTGAACACTCCGCGTCCTCGGCTCGACTCCGCGGTCGCCGGCACCCGTCGCGCGGTCCGGGTCCTCCTCGCGCAGGCGCTCGCCGAGTCGGTGGTGCGCCCGGGTGACCTCGTGCTCGTCGCGCTGAGCGGCGGAGCCGACTCGCTGGCGCTCGCCGCCGCGACCGCGTTCGAGGCGCCGAAGCAGGACCTCCGGGCCGGTGCGGTGGTCGTCGACCACGCGCTGCAGGCGGGATCCGAGGCGGTGGCGAGCCGCGCCTCCAGGCTGGCGTCCGAGCTGGGACTCGCACCGGTGACCGTCCGTCGGGTCACGGTCGGGTCCGACGGTGGGCCCGAAGGGGCCGCTCGGGAGGCGCGACACGCCTCCCTCGCCGACGTCGCGTCCGAGACGGGGTCACCCTTGGTCCTGTTCGGCCACACCCTGGACGACCAGGCCGAGTCCGTGCTGCTCGGGCTCGCCCGGGGCAGCGGCCCGGACTCGCTGTCCGGCATGGCGCCGCTGACCAGGCGCGACGCCGGTCCCGCGTACGGACGGCCGCTCCTCGGGGTGCGACGGCACACCACGCGGCAGGCCTGCGCGGCGGCCGGACTCGCGCCGTGGGACGACCCGCAGAACGACGACCCGGCGTTCGCCCGCGTCCGTGTCCGGAACACCCTCATGCCCGCGCTCGAGCGGGAGCTCGGCCCCGGGGTGCCCGAGGCGCTGGCACGGACGGCCGACCAGCTCCGCGAGGACGCCGCCGCGCTCGACCACTTCGCCGAGGAGATGGCGGAGGACCTCGCCGAGCACTCCGAGGCGGGCATCTCGCTGTCCGTCCGGCAGCTCGCGGCGAACCCGCCCGCCCTCCGGCAGCGGCTGGTGCGGCTCGCGGTGGCGAGCGAGTTCGGCGTGACGCTGTCCCGCGTGCAGACCCTCGAGGTGTGCCGGCTCGTCACGGACTGGAGCGGCCAGGGACCGATCGACCTCCCGGGGGTCCGGGCGTCGCGATCGGGGGACCGGCTGGCGTTCAGCGCCGGTTAGTCTGTGGTGGTGGAACTCTCCGACGTCCAGGCAGACCTGTCCGAAGTCCTCTTCACCCCCGAGCAGATCGACGACAAGCTCGCCGAGATCGCCGCGGTGGTCGACCGTGACTACGCGGGCCGCGATCCGCTGCTCGTCGGTGTCCTCAAGGGCGCGGTCATGGTGATGGCGGACTTCTCGCGGCACCTCAAGATGCAGGCCCGGATGGACTGGATGGCGGTGTCGTCGTACGGCTCCGGCACGAAGTCCTCGGGCGTGGTGCGGATCCTCAAGGACCTCGACACGGACGTGCACGGACGGGACGTCCTCATCGTCGAGGACATCATCGACTCCGGCCTGACGCTGTCCTGGCTCAAGCAGAACCTCGAGTCCCGCGGTGCGGCGAGCGTCGAGATCGTCGCGCTCCTCCGCAAGCCCGAGGCCGCCAAGGTCGAGGTGGACGTCAAGTACGTCGGCTTCGACATCCCGGACGCCTTCGTCGTCGGGTACGGCCTGGACTACGACGAGCGCTACCGCAACCTCCGCGGAGTGGGCGTGCTCGCGCCGCACGTCTACTCGTAGCGGGCACCGGGCGGACGGGGAGTTCGCCCGCAGAGGACACCCATTCTCGCCACAGAATCGCCGCCGTATGCTGATCAGCACGCAACTTCGGCAGAGAAAGGTGTCGGGCCCTGGCGCCCGGATCACATGGACTTCAAGCGCATCTTCCGCGGCCCGTACATCTACGTGCTGATCGCGCTGATCGGGATCTTCATCGGCTGGAGCGTGATCAGCCAGGCGGGTACCCAGCAGATCGACACCCAGAAGGGCCTCGAGCAGCTCTCCGACGGCAAGGTCTCCTCGGTCGTGGTGAACTCCACCGAGCAGCGTGTCGACCTCACCCTGAAGGACGGCAACGCGCACGAGCAGTTCTACTACTCGACGCCTCGCGGTGAAGAGGTCATCAAGGCCGTCAACGACGCCAACCTACCGAAGGGCTACAACGACACCGTCCAGCAGTCGAACTGGTTCCTCTCGCTGCTCGGCATCATCCTGCCGTTCCTCATCATCGGCGGTCTGTTCTGGTTCCTGCTCTCGAGCGCCCAGGGCGGCGGCTCGAAGGTCATGCAGTTCGGCAAGTCCCGGGCGAAGATGAACAACAAGGAGAACCCGCAGGTGTCCTTCGCGGACGTCGCGGGCTCCGACGAGGCGATCGAGGAACTCCAGGAGATCAAGGAGTTCCTCAAGGAGCCGGCGAAGTTCCAGGCCGTCGGCGCCAAGATCCCGAAGGGCGTGCTGCTGTACGGCCCTCCCGGGACCGGCAAGACCCTGCTCGCCCGCGCCGTCGCCGGCGAGGCCGGGGTGCCGTTCTACTCGATCTCCGGTTCGGACTTCGTCGAGATGTTCGTCGGTGTCGGTGCGAGCCGCGTCCGTGACCTCTTCGAGCAGGCGAAGCAGAACTCGCCCGCCATCGTCTTCATCGACGAGATCGACGCCGTCGGTCGTCACCGCGGCGCCGGCATCGGTGGAGGCAACGACGAGCGCGAGCAGACGCTCAACCAGCTCCTCGTCGAGATGGACGGCTTCGACGGCAAGACGAACGTCATCCTCATCGCGGCGACGAACCGCCCCGACGTGCTCGACCCCGCGCTCCTCCGCCCGGGTCGCTTCGACCGGCAGATCGGCGTCGACGCTCCGGGCCTGCAGGGCCGCAAGCAGATCCTCGAGGTGCACGCGAAGGGCAAGCCGCTCGCCGCGAGCGTCGACCTCGAGCTCCTCGCCCGCAAGACGCCGGGCTTCACCGGCGCCGACCTGGCGAACGTCCTCAACGAAGCCGCGCTCCTGACGGCCCGCTCGAACGCGCAGCTCATCGACAACCGCGCCCTCGACGAGGCGGTCGACCGCGTGATGGCCGGCCCGCAGCGCCGCACCCGGATCATGTCCGACCAGGAGAAGCTGATCACGGCGTACCACGAGGGCGGACACGCACTCGCGGCTGCGGCCATGCGGCACACCGACCCGGTGACGAAGATCACGATCCTGCCGCGCGGCCGTGCACTCGGCTACACGATGGTGCTCCCGCTCGAGGACAAGTACTCCGTCACCCGCAACGAGCTCCTCGACCAGCTCGCCTACGCCATGGGCGGCCGCGTCGCCGAGGAGATCGTGTTCCACGACCCGACCACCGGTGCGTCGAACGACATCGAGAAGGCCACCGGCACCGCGCGCAAGATGGTCACCGAGTACGGCATGAGCCGTGCGGTCGGTTCCGTCAAGCTCGGCTCCGGGTCGAGCGAGCCGTTCGTCGGTCGCGACATGAGCGGCGGGACCGGACGCGACTACTCGGAGAACATCGCCGAGACGGTCGACGCCGAGACCCGTGCGCTGCTCGAAGCGGCCCACGACGAGGCCTACCAGGTGCTCAACGACAACCGGGACATCCTCGACCGCCTGGCGGGTGAGCTCCTCGAGAAGGAGACGCTCGACGCGCCCGAGCTCGTGGAGATCTTCAAGGACGTCCGCAAGCTGCCCGAGCGTCCGCAGTGGCTGTCCAGCGACAGCCGCCCGGTGAGCAACCTGCCCGCCATCGAGGTGCCCGGCAAGGCCGCCTCGACCGCGTCCGAGCAGTCCGACACCGAGTCGTCGAAGCCCCGTCGCCGTCCCTTCGGCAACCCGGGTATCGCCCCCGCGTAGGCCGGCATGACCGACCTGCCGACGAGGCGCTCCCGTCGGCTCGCCGAGGTGAGCCAGGCGCGGGCAGCAGCCGCTGAACCGCCGACGGTCGCGATCGACCTCCGCGCACCAGCGCCGGTGCCGGAGATCGTGACCGGCCGGCGGCGGGACCGCGCGCGCGACGCCGGGGTCGACGACCGCACCCGGGTGATGGGCATCCTCAACGTCACGCCGGACTCGTTCAGCGACGGTGGCCTGCACGAGGCGTACGACGCGGCCGTGCAGCACGCGCGGGAGCTCGTCGCCGCCGGCGCAGACCTCGTCGACGTGGGCGGGGAGTCCACCCGTCCCGGTGCCGAGCGCGTCCCCGTCGAGGTCGAGCAGCGCCGCGTCCTGCCGGTCGTGCAGCAGCTCGTCGCCGAGGGCATCCCGGTGAGCGTCGACACGATGAACGCCGGCACCGCCGAGCGTGCGGTGGAGCTCGGCGCCGCGATCGTGAACGACGTGTCCGGCGGTCTCGCCGACGACGACATGGCACGGGTGGTCCGCGACACCGGAGCCGGGTTCGTCGTCATGCACTGGCGCGGGCACAGCGACCGGATGTACCGGAACGCCGAGTACCGGCACGCCGTCGACGAGGTCCGGCGCGAGGTCGAACTGCGGGTCGCCGAGCTCATCGTCCTCGGGGTGCGGCAGGAACAGGTCGTGATCGATCCGGGGCTCGGGTTCGCCAAGCATGGCGCCCAGAACTGGGAGATCCTCGCCGGCTACGAGCGGTTCGCGTCCATCGGGTTGCCGGTGCTCGTGGCCGCGTCCCGCAAGCGGTTCCTCGACGGTGTCGGCAGCGCTGCCGGTGCCACGCCGAAGGACCGCGACCTGGCCACCGCGGCCATCAGCCTGCTCGCCGCCGAACGCGGCGCGTGGGGCGTCCGCGTGCACGACCCGGCACCTACCCGTGCCGTGCTCGACGTCTGGGACGCCTGGAGGGCAGCTCGATCGTGAACGACACCATCCGCCTGACCGGGGTCCGCGCGCGCGGCCACCACGGCGTCTTCGACCACGAGCGCGCCGACGGGCAGGACTTCGTCGTCGACGTCGCGGTCGAGGTCGACGCCCGCCGGGCCGCCGACAGCGACGACCTCGACAACACGGTGCACTACGGGGTGCTCGCCGAGCAGGTCGTCGCCGAGATCGAACGGGACCCGGTGGACCTCATCGAGACCCTCGCCGAGCGCATCGCGGCCGCCGTGCTGACCCACCGTGCCGCACTCGCGACGGAGGTCACCGTCCACAAGCCGCAGGCGCCCATCACGGTGCCGTTCACCGACGTGTCGATCACGATCCGGCGCACCCGGCGCGGGGTCCGGTCGGCGGACGGCCGCGACGAGGAAGAAGAGTGAGCCGGGCGGTGATCGCCCTCGGCGCCAACCTCGGCGACCGCGGGAGCACGCTGCGCGCGGCCTCGACCGCGATCGCCGCGCTGCCCGGCGTGCGTCCGGTCGCCTCCAGCCGGGAGGTCGAGTCGACCGCGGTGACGCTCGACGGTCCGGACACCACCAAGCCGCGGTACCGCAACGCCGTCGTGGTCGTCGAGACCGAGCTCCGGCCGCAGCAGCTCCTGGACGCCCTGCACGGCATCGAGGACGCCCACGGTCGCACCCGCGAGGTCCGCTGGGGCGACCGGACGCTCGACCTCGACCTCGTGGCGTACGACACGGAGACCGTGGACACGGCGACCCTGACCGTGCCGCACCCCCGCGCCGCCGAACGCGCGTTCGTGCTCGCACCGTGGCTCGATGCCGACCCGGACGCCGTCCTGCCCGGCGCCGGACCCGTGGCCGACCTGCTGGCCGCACTCGGCGACGACACCGAGCGCGTGGACGAGCCGCGCCTGTTCGACGACCCCGGCCGACCCGACGAGCCGCAGGTGCGCCCGTGAAGCCGACCCGTGCCTCCACGCTCGTCAGCGTCGCCCTGGTGGCGGCCGTGGCGGGCTTCGCCCTCGACGCGGTGCTAGCCTCGCGCCAGGCACCGACTCTGTTCCTGTCGCCGCCCCTCGGCGTCACCCTCGCCCTCATCGGCATCGCGGTCGTGCTCATGGCGCGTCCGGTGCGTCGGCACGCACGGGACGGCGCCGGCCGGCAGCGTCCGGTGGACCCGCTCTACGCGACGCGCGTGGTGGTGCTCGCGAAGGCGTCGAGCATCTGCGGGGCACTCTTCGGGGCGTTCGGTCTCGGGCTGCTGGTCTACCTCCTGACCCGCTCCGCGTTCCCTTCGCTAGGCTCGATCCTGCCGAACGTCGTGGCGGTCGGGGGCGGGCTCGTGCTGACCGTGTGCGCACTCGTCGCCGAGCGCATGTGCATCGCGCCGCCGGAGGACGATGACGACGACGACCTGCCCCGGGGCGGTACGACGCAGGCGCACTGACCCAGCAGGACCGACCGCAGGAGGCTCGCGATGCCGCGTGAACGACTCGACGAGCCCGGCCTCGGCCTGACCGGCACCACCTGGACCCGGGTGTCGCCGAAGCTGGTCTGGACGGAGCTCATCACGACCGTCGTCATCGGTGTCGTCGTCACGGCGGGCTGCGTGATCATCGGTGTGGTCAACGGTGGCTTCGGGCGGACCGCCGGCACCGTGTGGACGTCGATCGCGATCGTGGTGTTCGTCGTCGCCGCGATCACCGCCGCGCTGACGCCCCGCCGTGTCCGGGCGATCGGGTACGCCCTGCGTGACGACGACCTCGTGCTCCGGCGCGGCCTGATGTGGCAGCGCTTCACCGCGGTGCCGTACGGCCGCATGCAGCTCGTGGACGTGAACCGGGGACCGCTCGACCGCGTGCTCGGCATGAGCGAGCTGAAGTTCGTCACCGCTGCCGCCTCGACGAACGTCCGCATCCCGGGCATCCCCTTCGCCGACGCCGACCAGCTGCGTGACCGGTTGGTCGAGCTCGCCGAGTCCCGTCGCGCCGGACTGTAGGGGGAGCCGTGACCTTCCGACCCGGCCCACCGCCGCCCCCGCCGCAACAGCAGCGCCGGGGCAACGCGGCCGCGGCGGCACCGCTCACCGACGGCGAGTGGCACCGGCTGCACCCACTGACGCCGCTGCTCAAGGGCGGCATCTTCCTCATCGTGGTCCTCGGGTACGTGCTCAACAGCCTGCGGGACCAGCTCGTCGAGTTCTTCATCCCCGGGAGCGGCCCGCAGGAGGACGGCGACCCCGTGCGCTACGTGTACGAACACGGCGTGGTCGGGTGGGTGCTGCTCGGTGTCGTGGTGGTGCTCGTGGTGCTGATCGGGCTGTTCTACTTGTCCTGGCGGATGCACGAGTTCCGGGTGACCGGCGAGATCGTCGAGGTCCGCTCCGGCGTCCTGTTCCGCACGAACCGCAAGGCCCGGCTCGACCGGATCCAGGGCATCAACATCTCGCGGCCGCTGATCCCGCGGATCTTCGGGACCGCGAAGCTCGAGATCGCGCAGGCCGGCAACGACGCCAACGTGCAGCTGGCGTACCTCGGGGTGACCGCCGCCGACGACCTCCGGCAGCGGATCCTCGTGCTCGCCTCGGGCGCGAAGGAGGACGACCGGGACGGCCCCCGGCGCGCATCGAACGGCGTCCTGCAGGACCGTGTGGACGAGATCTTCTCGCCGGAGCTCGACCCCGCCGCGGTCCGCGCGACCCGGATCGTCAAGGTGCACCCCGGACGGCTGATCGCGTCGATGCTGCTCTCCGGCACGACGGTCTTCATCCTGCTGGCGGTCGCGGCGATGATCGTCAGCGTCGCGCTCACCGGCGAGTACGGGATCCTGTTCGGCCTGTTCCCCGCGGTGATCGGCGCCGGCAGCTACTACGTCCGCAAGTTCTCCCGCTCGCTGCAGTACACGATCGCCGAGACCCGGGACGGCATCCGGATCGGGTTCGGCCTGGTGTCCACCTCGAACGAGACCCTCCCGCCCGGCCGCATCCACGCCGTCAGCGTCGCGCAACCGCTGCTCTGGCGCCCGTTCGGCTGGTGGGACGTCCGGATCAACCGTGCGACGAACGCCGGCAACGGTTCGTCGAACAACCAGCAGGTCTCCTCGATCGTCCTGCCCGTCGGCACCGCTCGTGACGTCCGCGAGGTCCTCGACATCATCCTCCCCGGCCTCGTCGGCACCGCGGTCGTCGGCCCGTCCGCCTCCCCGGAGCAGCTCCGCGAGGGGTCGGCCGAGGCGGTCGACGTGGTGGACGACAGCCTCACCACCTCGGGCGACCGCGGCGGCTTCGTGCACTCGCCGCGGCGGGGCGCCTGGCTCCGCCCGTTCGCGTTCCGCCGGAACGGCTACCGCTTCGTGCCCGGCGCCGTCCTGCTCCGGCTCGGGGCGGTCTGGCGATCGCTGGTGATCGTCCCGCTGCCGCGCGTGCAGAGCGTCAAGGTGTCGCAGGGACCGGTCGAACGCGCGCTGCGGCTCGCCACGGTGCACGTGCAGACCGTGCCGGGACCGGTGACGGCCGCGGTGGGGGCGCTGGACGCGCACGATGCGCAGCACCTCTGGTCGCTCGTCACGGCGCGAGCCGTCGAGGCCGCTGCGGCCGACACGTCCCACCGGTGGCGCGAACGGGAGGCGCGGCGCGGCCCCGCCACGCACGCTGCGGACCCGGAGTGGGCGACCGGCACCGTGCCTCCCGACCGGCTCTGGGGCCAGGTCCCACCACCAGGAGCCGCACGATGAGGGCCGGACGACTCGGCGTCGGCGTGATCGGCGCGGGACGCGTCGGACCCGTGCTCGGCGCGGCGCTGGCGAACGCCGAGCACGCCGTCGTCGGGGTGACCGCCGTCTCCGAGGGGAGCCGCGACCGAGCCGAGGCGATGCTGCCCGGCGCACCCGTCCTCGAGACGCCGGACCTCGTCGAGCGCAGCGAACTCGTGCTCCTCGCCGTACCGGACGACCAGCTCGCCGGCCTCGTGCAGGGCCTCGCCGACGCGGGGATCTGGCAGCCGGGGCAGCTCGTCGTGCACACCAGCCCGGACCACGGCGTCGGCGTCCTCGCCCCGGCCATGGCCGCCGGTGCGATCCCCCTCGCGATCCACCCGGCGATGGCGTTCACCGGCACCAGCGTCGACCTCGTCCGACTGCGCGACGCGTACTGCGCGGTGACCGCCCCCGCGCCCGTGCTGCCGATCGCCCAGGCGCTCGTGGTCGAGATGGGGGCCGAGCCCTTCGTCGTCGCCGAGCAGGACCGCCCCGCGTACTCCGACGCCGTCCGCGCTGCGGTGAGCTTCTCGACCGCGATCGTCGACCAGTCCGCGGGCACGCTCGACGGGATCGGGGTGGAGCACCCGGGCCGCGTCCTCGGTGCGCTGATCCGCTCGGCGGTCGAGAACGCGCTCGCCGCTGCGGACGGGCAACCGACGCTGTAGGCCTCCGGGCGCGCTGTACGATTTCCGGGACCCCCACGACCCATCGGAGCCGCACCAGCATGAGCGAAGCAACCCCCGCAGACGTCCTGTCAGCCGACGTCCTGTCAGCCGAGGAGACCAGCGAGCAGCGCCAGGTCCGGCTCGACAAGCGGGCCAAGCTCCTCGAGTCGGGGATCGAGGCGTACCCGGCCGAGCTCCCGATCACGACGACGATCCCGGCCGTGCGGGCGCAGTACGACCACCTCGAGACCGGCACCGAGACCGACGACGTCGTCGGGGTTGCTGGTCGGATCGTGTTCTCCCGCAACACCGGGAAGCTCTGCTTCGCGACCCTGCAGTCCGGCGACGGCGCCCGCATCCAGGCGATGGTGTCCCTCGCCGAGGTGGGCGACGAGTCCCTCGCGCGCTGGAAGGAGTTCGTCGACCTCGGTGACCACGTGTTCGTGCACGGCCGCGTGATCTCCTCGCGTCGGGGCGAGCTGTCGATCATGGTCGACGACTGGGCCATCGCCGCGAAGGCGATCCTGCCCCTGCCGAACCTGCACAACGAGCTGAACGAGGAGACCCGGGTGCGCCAGCGCTACCTGGACCTCATCGTGCGCGAGGACGCCCGCGCCACGGTCCGCGCCCGTGCTGCCGTGATGGCGTCGATCCGCCAGACGTTCGCCGGCCACGACTACCTCGAGGTCGAGACGCCGATGCTGCAGACCCAGCACGGCGGCGCCTCGGCGCGTCCGTTCGTCACGCACTCGAACGCGTTCGACACCGAGCTGTACCTGCGCATCGCACCGGAGCTCTTCCTCAAGCGCGCCGTGGTCGGCGGGATCGACCGCGTGTTCGAGGTGAACCGGAACTTCCGGAACGAGGGCGCCGACTCGACGCACTCGCCCGAGTTCGCGATGCTCGAGGCCTACCAGGCGTACGGCAACTACGAGCAGATGGCCGACCTGACGCAGGAGCTCGTGCAGAACGCCGCCCGTGCGGTGACCGGTGGCGCGCTCGAGGTCACCCTGGCCGACGGCAGCACGTACGACCTCGGTGGCGAGTGGCCGCGGATCGACATGTACGGCTCGCTGTCCGAGGCCGCCGGGCGGGAGATCACCCCCGCGACGCCGCTGTCCGAGCTGCAGGAGCTCGCCGCCGCCGAGGGTGTCGAGGTCTCCCACGCCACGCACGGCAAGTACGTCGAGGAGCTCTGGGAGCACTTCGTCATCGACTCCCTCGACCGCCCGACGTTCGTGATGAACTTCCCGGTCGACACCTCACCCCTGACCCGCGAGCACCGGAGCCGTCCGGGCATCGTCGAGAAGTGGGACCTCTACGTCCGTGGCTTCGAGCTCGCGACGGCGTACTCCGAGCTCGTCGACCCGGTCGTGCAGCGCGAGCGGTTCGTCGAGCAGGCGAAGCTCGCCGCCGGGGGCGACCCGGAGGCGATGCGCGTCGACGAGGAGTTCCTGCGGGCGCTCGAGCACGCGATGCCGCCGTCGGGTGGCATGGGGATGGGCATCGACCGGCTGCTCATGGCGATCACCGGGCTCGGCATCCGCGAGACGATCCTCTTCCCCCTGGTCAAGTAGCCCGCAGGCCCCGGGGTTAGGATGCTCGGGTGCCGCATGGAGTCGTGACCGGGATCATCTTCGCCCTGACGCCGACCGTCGTGGTCGGCCTGATCTTCTGGTTCGTCATGCGCGCCATCATGCGGGCGGACCGCACCGAGCGTGCCGCCTACGCCAAGGTCGAGGCCGAGGAGCGCGCCCGCTTCGAGCGCGAGCACGGCCGCCCCGCGCCGACGCCCGCCTCCGCCGAGTAGCGCCCGGCGCCCAGCTACCACGACCGTCCACCGCGCTCGCCGCGGTCGACATCGACGTCTGCGCGCCCGGACCCCGTCACCAGCCGTTCACCCGGTCGTCGCGTCGCGGGGTGACGATCGTCCGCATGGCAATCACGCACGTCTTCACCGGTCGCAGCCTCGTCGGCGACATCGAGAGCGAGTACGACGAGTTCGACCGCGACGCCGACCTCGAGGTCTCGAGGCGTCGCGAGGGGTGGCTCGAACCGTCCTGGTGACCCCCACCACCCGTTCATCGGGGTACGGCAGCCGGATCGCACCGATCCGGAACGCCGTACCCCTTTTCTGTGTCCGCTCGGCGCAGTGCCTCGGGGTACACGATCGGAAACGCCCAAGAAACACCGATGCAGCGCCGGAAACATCACGAAACGGGCTTGTGGACCCGCGGTTCGGAGGACCAGACTGACGACGGGCTGTACCCCACGGGGGACGGTTCCGATGACGAATCACGGAGATCCCTGGGAATCGATCCCATCGGTTTGTGGGGTACACCTCCGGAACGCTTTACTCGTCACACCCCCCAACGAGGCCATCACCGTCGAACGCAGGGAGAGTCATCATGACGATCACCACCGCAGCACCCAAGACGACGACCACCGGCACGACCGCCCGCCGGAACAAGAAGGCGGCCGCCACGAAGCCCCCCGTCACGGCGGTCGAGAGCACCACGCTGGACACCGAGGTCGAAGCCGACGAGCAGCTCGCCGGCGTCCGCGGCGCCTCGGTCGACCAGGTCGGCGACTACCTGCGCCACATCGGCCGGCTCTCGCTCCTCACCGCCGAGGAAGAAGCCGAGATCGCCCGCCGGATCGAGGTCGGCCTCTTCGCGGAAGAGAAGCTGAACACCGAGAAGGACCTCGCGAAGACCTTGCAGCGCGAGCTGCGCTGGCTCGTCCGCGACGGTGAGCGTGCCAAGGAGCGCATGATCACCTCGAACCTCCGACTCGTCGTCAGCATCGCCAAGCGCTACTCGCAGCGCGGCCTGCCGTTCATGGACGTCATCCAGGAGGGCAACCTCGGTCTGGTCCGCGCGGTCGAGAAGTTCGACTTCACGCAGGGCTACAAGTTCTCGACGTACGCCACCTGGTGGATCCGTCAGGCGATCTCCCGCGGTCTCGCCGACAAGGCCCGCACGATCCGCATCCCCGTGCACACGGTGGAGCTGATCAACAAGATCTCGCGCACCGAGCGCGACCTCACCGTCGACCTCGGCCGTGCGCCGATGCCCGACGAGGTCGCCGCCGAGCTGAGCATGAGCGTCGAGGAACTCGTCGACCTCAAGGGCCGCTCGCACGAGCCCGTGTCGATCCACACCGTGGTCGGCGACTCGGACGACAGCGAACTCGGCGACTTCATCGAGGACGAGGACGCCGCGTCCCCGAACGAGCTCACCGAGACGACGCTCCTGCACCGCGACATCCGCTCCATCGTCGCCGAGCTCCCGAGCGACGAAGCGAACGTGATCCGCATGCGCTACGGCCTCGACGACGACAAGCCGATGACGCTCGACGAGATCTCGAAGATCGTCCACACGACGCGCCAGGCGGTCAGCCGTGTGGAGTCCCGCGCCAAGCTCCGCCTATTCGCCAAGGCGGTCTCGCAGGACATGCAGCTGTACCTGACCGACTAGGTCAGCGACTTCGGCCGGCGCGTGAGCGTCGGCAGGGGACCCGGATCGTTCCGTGGGAAAACGGTCCGGTGGGGTGATGGGAAGGCCCGCTCAGGCACTGCCTGGGCGGGCCACTCGTCCGTCCGGGGCTACTCCTCGACCTCGCGGCCGAGCTTCTGCCGGAGGTCCTGCGGGATGAGCTCGATGAGCTGGTCCGGGCGCACCGGGAGGTCGAGCAGGCTGAGCTTCACCCGCCCCGTCCGTCCGTGCCGCTCGGCATCGAGCCGGACGACGCTGCCGGCGTCCTTCCGGAGCCGGACGTCGAGTTGCGCGCCGGTGGCGACCTCGCCCACGACCAGTCCGTCGACCTCGAGCGCCGCGCTCCTGGTGCCCTCGGCGATGTCGAACCGGTAGCGCTCGCGCGCGGCGAGCACCACGGCGCGGTCGATGCCCGCCATCGGCGCGACCGGCGTCACGACCGAGCCGGACAGCGCGGGGGAGAGCACCGGACCGCCCGCCGCGTAGTTGTAGGCGGTGGAGCCGGCCGGGGTGGCCGCGACGATGGCGTCCGCCCGGTAGTACCCGTAGCCGAGCCCGCCGACGCTGAGGTCCGCCGAGACCTGCCCGGCACCAGGTCGCCGCACGATCGTGAGGTCGTTGAACGCGAGGTAGTCCGTCCGCGCCCCGCTCCAGAACAGCCGGGCCTCGAGCGCGTGGTGCGGTTCGAGCTGGTAGTCGCCGGCGGAGAGCCGTTCGAGCGCCGCTTCGAGCTCCGGTGGTTCGATCTCGACGAGGAACCCGACGTTGCCGTAGTTCACCCCGAGCACCGGCACGGGCCGCTTCGCCACGAGACGCATGGCCCCGAGCATCGTGCCGTCCCCGCCGAGTGCGACGACGAGGTCGACCTCCTCGGTGAAGTCCTCGTCGCCGATGACGTCGACACCACCGCCGATGCGCTGTGCGTCGGCACGGCGGGCGACGAGACGACCGCGTCCGGACGAGTTCCAGCGCTGCAGGGTCACGACGGACTCCTGCACGTTCTTGGTCGGGTGCACCACGAGTCCGACGACGGGCTGATCCATGCTCCGGATCGTACCGACCGCACCCGGACACGGCCCCCGGTCCGCCATGCGCGCACCTCCGCAACGAGGTCACGCCCACGGCGAACAGGGGCAGACCGACGGGGGAGCGCTGGTTACTCTCGAAGTACGTCACCGGACCTCCACCGGTCCGGCAAGGGAGAGCACATGTTCGAGAGATTCACCGACCGAGCCCGTCGTGTTGTCGTCCTCGCTCAAGAAGAAGCGAAGATGCTCAACCACAACTACATCGGCACCGAGCACATCCTCCTCGGCCTCATCCACGAGGGCGAGGGCGTCGCGGCCAAGGCGCTGGAGTCGCTCGGCATCTCGCTCGATGCCGTCCGCGAGCAGGTCCAGGACATCATCGGGCAGGGCCAGCAGCAGCCGACCGGGCACATCCCGTTCACGCCGCGCGCCAAGAAGGTGCTCGAGCTGTCCCTGCGCGAGGCGCTGCAGCTCGGTCACAACTACATCGGGACCGAGCACATCCTGCTCGGCCTCATCCGCGAGGGCGAGGGTGTCGCAGCCCAGGTCCTCGTCAAGCTCGGCGCCGACCTCAACCGGGTCCGCCAGCAGGTCATCCAGCTCCTGTCCGGCTACCAGGGCAAGGAAGCGGTCGCCGTCGGCGGCGAGACCCAGCAGAACGCGCAGCAGGGTTCGCAGGTCCTCGACCAGTTCGGTCGGAACCTCACCCAGGCCGCTCGCGACGGCAAGCTCGACCCGGTCATCGGGCGCGAGAAGGAGATGGAGCGGGTCATGCAGATCCTCTCCCGCCGCTCCAAGAACAACCCCGTCCTGATCGGTGAGCCCGGCGTCGGCAAGACCGCCGTCGTCGAGGGTCTCGCCCAGGCGATCGTCAAGGGCGACGTGCCCGAGACGCTGAAGGACAAGCAGCTCTACTCGCTCGACCTCGGGTCGCTCATCGCCGGGTCCCGCTACCGCGGTGACTTCGAGGAGCGCCTCAAGAAGGTCACGAAGGAGATCCGCACCCGCGGTGACATCATCGTCTTCATCGACGAGATCCACACGCTGGTCGGTGCCGGTGCTGCCGAGGGCGCGATCGACGCCGCGTCGATCCTCAAGCCGCTCCTCGCCCGCGGTGAGCTCCAGACCATCGGTGCCACCACGCTCGACGAGTACCGCAAGCACTTCGAGAAGGACGCCGCACTCGAGCGTCGCTTCCAGCCGGTGCAGGTCAACGAGCCGTCGCTGCCCCACGCGATCAACATCCTCAAGGGCCTCCGCGACAAGTACGAGGCGTTCCACAAGGTGTCCATCACCGACGGCGCGATCGTCGCCGCGGCGAACCTCGCGGACCGCTACGTGCAGGACCGCTTCCTGCCGGACAAGGCCATCGACCTGATCGACGAGGCCGGCGCTCGCCTGCGGCTGTCGATCCTGTCGGCGCCGCCGGAGCTCCGCGAGTTCGACGAGAAGATCTCGACGGTCCGCGGGCAGAAGGAAGCCGCGATCGAGGAGCAGGACTTCGAGAAGGCCGCAAGCCTGCGCGACGAGGAGAAGAAGCTCCTCGGCGAGCGTCTCCGCCTCGAGAAGCAGTGGCGTGCCGGTGACGTCGCCGCATCCGGCACCGTCGACGAGGGCATCATCGCCGAGGTCCTGGCCCAGGCCACGGGCATCCCGGTGTTCAAGCTCACCGAAGAGGAGACCTCGCGTCTCGTCTTCATGGAGAAGGCCCTCCACGAGCGCGTCATCGGTCAGGAAGAGGCCATCTCGGCCCTCTCCAAGACCATCCGCCGCACCCGCGCCGGCCTCAAGGACCCGAACCGCCCGTCGGGTTCGTTCATCTTCGCCGGCCCCACGGGCGTCGGGAAGACCGAGCTCGCCAAGGCGCTCGCGGAGTTCCTCTTCGACGACGAGGGTGCACTGATCTCCCTCGACATGTCGGAGTTCGGCGAGAAGCACACCGTGTCGCGACTCTTCGGTGCCCCTCCCGGGTTCGTCGGGTTCGAGGAGGGTGGCCAGCTCACCGAGAAGGTGCGCCGCAAGCCGTTCTCCGTGGTCCTCTTCGACGAGATCGAGAAGGCCCACCCGGACATCTTCAACTCGCTGCTCCAGGTCCTCGAAGAGGGTCGTCTGACCGATGGTCAGGGCCGCGTGGTCGACTTCAAGAACACCGTCATCATCATGACCACGAACCTCGGTTCGCAGGGCATCGCCGGTGGTCCGGTCGGCTTCCAGATCGAGGGTGACTCCGGCGTCGGCTACGACCGCATGCGCTCGAAGGTGAACGAGGAGCTCAAGAAGCACTTCAAGCCCGAGTTCCTCAACCGCGTCGACGACACGATCGTGTTCCCGCAGCTGTCGCAGCCCGAGCTGCTGCAGATCGTGGACCTGTTCGTGAAGCGCCTGTCGGACCGCCTGCTCGACCGCGACATGACGGTGGAGCTCACGCTCCCCGCCAAGGAGCAGCTCATCAAGGTCGGGTTCGACCCGGCACTCGGTGCTCGCCCGCTCCGCCGCGCGATGCAGCACGAGGTCGAGGACCAGCTGTCCGAGCACATCCTGCAGGGTGAGCTCAATGCCGGTGACCACGTGAAGGTCGACTTCGCCGATGGCAAGTTCCTGTTCGAGACCGGGCGTCAGCCGGGTCGCGAGGAGGTCCTCGCCGGGGCTGCCGCGGTCGAGACCGTGGACGCTCCGCAGGGCGAGATCGAGTCCTAGGACCCGACCCACAGACAGACGGGAGGCGCGGTGCCAGCTGGCACCGCGCCTCCCGTCTGTCACGTGGTGACGGTCACCGCCCAGCCAGCTGCTCGACGGTGCGCCAGAACGTCGGGTCGTCGTTCGTCCGGGTGAGCAGCGCCGCGCGGACGGCGGCGGCGTGCGCTGCGCGCGCTGGTCCGACGAGCGCACGCCCCTCGGGTGTGGCGGTCACGAGCCGGGTTGCGGTGTCGCCGCTGCGTTCCACGAGACCGCGCTGCTCCATGCGTGCGAGGTGCCTCGACAGGCGGCTGCGCTCCCAGCGGAGGTCGTCGGAGAGGCGCTGCTGCCGGAGCGAGCCGTCGCCTTCCTCCACGAGCCGGGTGAGGACGGAGAAGTCCGGCCCGGACAGCCCCGTCGCGAGCGTGACCGCGCGCGCGACCTGGTCCCACACGCTGTCGGTCGCCCGCTTCCAGGCCTGCCAGCGGCGGAGTTCGTCGTCGTCGAGTCGTTCGTCCACCGTCCGATCCTAGCCTGCCGTGTTGACATGGAAACAGGGGCAGGCGATCATGTTTCCGTGTCAACAGAACGAGTGGTGCTCATCACGGGCGGGACGTCGGGGATCGGACGAGGGCTCGCGGAGCGGTACGTGGCCACCGGCGCGACCGTGGTCGTCTCCGGCCGCGACCAGCGTCGGCTCGACGCGACGGTGGCCGTCCTGCCCGGAGCCGTCGGGATCGCCGGCGACCTCAGCACGCCGACCGACCGGGAGCGGCTCGCCGACGCGGTGCGGGAGCGGTTCGGTCGGCTGGACGTCCTGGTGCTCAATGCCGGGATCCAGCGGCGCGTCGCCTGGGCGGAGGACCACGCGCCGTGGTCCGAGCGGCAGCAGGAGATCGACCTGCTCCTCAGCGCCCCGGTGCACCTGACGGCGCTGCTCGGCGACCTCGTCCGGGCGGCTCCGGCCGGACAGATCGTCGTCGTCACGAGCGGCGGAGCAGTCGTCCCGCAGCCCTTCGCACCCGTCTACAGTGCGGCGAAGGCGGCCGTGCGGAGCTGGACCACGACGCTCCGGGCAGCGCATCGGGGGACGGTCACGCAGGTCACGGAGCTGCTGCCGCCGGCGGTCGCCACGGGGCTCGCCGGGCCGGGAGCCGCGCACGGAGCGGACCTCGATGCCTTCTGCGACGCCGTGTTCCCGCGGCTCGAGGCCCGGGAGGACGAGGTCGGGTACGGACTCACCGACAGCTTGGCCTTCCGTGCGGTCCTGGACGCAGCCCGCGAACGGTTCACCGCCGCGGAAGGTCGGTTCCCGGTGCGGGGCTTCGCCGACTGATCAGCCGGTCCGGGGCGGTGGACGTGACCACACGAGCGACGGGAGGCGCGGTGCCAGCTGGCACCGCGCCTCCCGTCTGCTCATCCGTGCTGTCTACGCCTGCACGTCGCCGCGCCAGCCGGGCTCGGTCGGGGCGTTCTCGACCCGCTCCTTGAAGTTCTGCAGGTCCTTCTTGACCGCGTGGCCACCGACGCCGACCGCGGAACCGAGCTTCTCGAGGAGGCCCGTGGGCTCCCAGTCAATCTGCGCGGTCACGCGCGTCTCAGTGTCCGACAGCTTGTGGAACGTCACGACACCCGCGTGGTCGGTCTCGCCGTCCTTGACGGTCCAGGCGACGCGCTCGTCCGGGTGCTGCTCGGTGATCACGGCGCGGAACTGGCGCTCCTGGCCCGCGACCTTGACGGTCCAGTCGGTGGTCTTGTCGTCCACCTGGACGATCTTCTCGACCTCGTCGAGGAAGAGGGGGAACTCCTCGAATCGGGTCCACTGGTCGTAGGCCTGGCGGACGGGGACGGTGACGTCGACGGTTTCGATGATCTGAGGCATGCACCGGACGGTAGGCGTCGGCGGCTGAACGCCGTCCAGACCGGTGTCCCCCGAGCGTCGCCTCCGCATCCAGGGCCGACGACCGGCGCGCACTAGGGTGGTGGAGATGACAGCGCACGGGAAGCACGCGTTCCACGAGCGGGACGAACACGGGATCCTCGTGCGTCCGGCACTCGCCTCGGACGTGCCGCACATCCAGCGGCTCATCGCCCCCTACGTCGACCGGCGGATCCTGCTCGGCAAGGAGAACGTCGCGCTCTACGGCTCGATCCAGCAGTTCCGGATCGCCGAAGGCCCCGACGGCGTCCCGATCGGCTGCGGTGCCCTCGCCGTCTTCTGGGACGACATCGCCGAGGTCCGCACGCTCGCACTCGACGCGGACTGGATCCACAAGCGCGTCGGCCACCGGATGCTCGAAGCGCTCGAACACGACGCCCGTGAACTCGGCGTCGCCCGGATCTTCTGCCTGACGTTCGAGGTCGAGTTCTTCGCGAAGCACGGGTACCTCGAGATCGGCGAGCAGGTCGTCGAGCCCTCGGTGTACGCCGAGCTCGTGCGGTCGTCGGACGAAGGGGTCGCGGAGTTCCTCGACCTCGCCCGGGTGAAGCCGAACACGCTCGGCAACACCCGCATGCTGAAGATCCTCTGACGCTTTCGGAAGCGGCTCGGCGGGGTTCGCCCGCTCGGCTCGGGGTGTTGTCTACCCTGTGCGCATGTCGTCGTTCCGTCACCCCGTCGGGCCCGAGAAGCCGGGCGTCTACTGGCGTCGTCGCGCCACCGTCGTCGGGGTGCTCCTGCTCATCGTGGTCGTCGTCGTCCTGATCGTCGTCGGGCGGGGTGGAGCGACGTCGGCGGAGCCGGGGGCGGCGGGGTCGGCGTCGGCGTCTCCTGGTGCTTCGGGTTCGCCGGCGCCCGGTGCGTCTGCGTCGTCGTCTGCTCGGTCGACGCCTTCCGCGTCGTCGTCCTCGTCCTCGTCTTCTGCTGCCTCCTCCTCCGCCGCCGACGGGTCGACGTGCGCGAAGGACCAGGTGCAGCTGACCCCCGTCATCGACAAGACCGCCTACGGTCCCACCGAGGACCCGAAGATCGCGATGTCGATCAAGAACACCGGGTCGAACTCGTGCCACCTCGACCTCGGGTCCGCGCAGCAGGTGCTCACGATCAGCTCCGGACAGGAGCAGTACTGGTCCTCGAAGGACTGCCAGACCGGCGGCACCAACCAGGACGTCACGATCAAGGCCGGGCAGACCCTCACCACGCCGGCGATCGAGTGGGACCGGACGCGCTCGTCGACGTCGACGTGTGACTCGTCACGGCCGTCGGTGACCGGCGGGGGAGCGAGCTACCACCTGCAGGTGGCGGTGGGGAACATCGAGTCGAAGGACTCGGTGCAGTTCATCCTCGAGTAGGCCCGTCTTTCTTGCGTGCGTCGGTGTGCGCGTCGCTGCGCGTCCGTCGGTGTGCGCGCGGCGCTGCGCGTGCAGAACCTGGTTCCGGGCACAGCACCGCGGAAGTTCGTGGTGCTGTGTCCGCTTCCTGGTGCCCCACGCCCGCATGGTGCCGGAAACGGGAACGGGCCCGTCGTCCGAAGACGACGGGCCCGTTCGAGCTGAAGGAGATCAGCCGAGGACGGTGATGTTCTCCGCCTGCGGGCCCTTGCGGCCCTCGGTGATGTCGAATTCAACCTTCTGGTTCTCCTCGAGCGACTTGTAGCCGTTGCCAGCGATCGCGGAGAAGTGAGCGAAGACGTCAGCGCTTCCGTCGTCCGGGGCGATGAATCCGAAGCCCTTTTCGTTGTTGAACCACTTGACGGTGCCGGTCGATGCCATGATGGCGTTCCTTACTTTCTTGCCAGTCGGCTTCTGCAGCCGATCTGTCTTGCGAAGCGGTACTCGCTACCGCCGATCCACCGACGGAGTTGTCGTGGGATCGATGCGCCCCGCGGGCATTGGGCCGGCGGAACGGGTTCGGGGCCAGGCGGCCGGGGAAGGCCAGTGACCGATGGCGCTCGAGGTGCTAAGCACCGGAAGAACGATGGACTCCCGCCGAAGCGGTTGGTACCAATGTACCTGCTCCGGGCCAGAACGGAAGAGCCCGAGTCGCCGATCGGCCATGAATCTGGTGGACTAGGGGTGATGGCAGACAAGGAACAGCGCTTCCGGAGCGAACAGCTCGAGGAAGCCCTCGCGAAGCAGGACGTCGCCGCGGTGGCGTTCGCGCTCCGCAACGACATCGTGATCGTCCCGCGGCTCGTCACCGGGAAGAAGGACATGCAGGTTCGGGTGTTCGGGCGGGAGGGCTCGGACAAGCGGATCCTGCTGCTGTTCTCGTCGGCGGACGCCTACACCGCGATGGTGCCGGACGAGAAGGTCCGACAGGTCCTGGTCTACGACGGTGCGCGGCTCGAGGAGTTCATCGCGGCGCACCTCGACTCGCTCGAGGGCGTGTTCTTCGACATCGCAGGCCCGCACACGATGCAGGCGACCCCGGAGGACTTGCTCGCCGCGCTGCGGGCCTAACGGCGGGCGGTCGACGCTCTTTCGCTGGCACCGTTCGGCCGGCGGGTCCTGACGCGGTCTCGTCAGATGGCGCGGCCTCGTCAGAACGCGCGGTCGAGCTCCCGTTCGCGCTCACTGGCGGCGAGGGAGAACGCGACCCGGAGCGCTTCGCGGAGGTGCTGCGCATCTGCGCCGAGCACGGTCGTGAACCCCAGGCGTGCTGCTTCGCTCGCGCGCTGTTTCGTGCCCGTGGTCGGACGGATCTCACCGGCGAGGCTGATCTCGCCGACCGCCGCGAGCGTGTGCGGGTACGGGCGGTCGCGCGCCGCACTCGCGAGGGCGAGCGCGATCGCGAGGTCTGCCCCCGGCTCGGTGAGCTTCATCCCGCCGACCGTCGAGACGTAGACGTCCGCGTCGGACAGCTTCAGGCCCGCACGGCGTTCGAGCACCGCGAGGAGCATCGCCACGCGGGACGCATCGACCCCGTTCACCACACGACGGGGTTGCGGCGCGGAACTCGGGACGACGAGCGCCTGCACCTCGACCGGGAGGGCACGACGCCCTTCGAGCGCGACCGTCACGCACGTGCCGGACACCGGCGCGCCGTTCTTCGACATGAAGAGGCCGCTCGGGTCCGGGACCTCGTGGATGCCGTCCCCGGCCATGTCGAAGCAGCCGACCTCGTCCGTCGGACCGAAGCGGTTCTTCAGCGCGCGGACGAAGCGGAGTGCGGTCTGTCGGTCGCCCTCGAAGTGACAGACGACGTCCACCAGGTGCTCGAGCAGGCGCGGGCCCGCGATGGTGCCGTCCTTTGTGACGTGCCCGACGACGAGCACCGGGAGCGCGCGGTCCTTCGCGACGCGGATGAGGGTCGACGCGACCTCGCGCACCTGTGACGTCCCACCCGCGATGCCGTCGATCGAACTCGACGAGATGGTCTGGACGGAGTCGGCGATGAGGAGGTCGGGGCGCACCTGGTCGATCTGACCGAGGATGACCCCGAGGTCGACCTCGCTCGCCAGGTACAGGTCGTCGTGCATCGCGCCGGTCCGCTCGGCGCGGAGACGGACCTGGTCCACGGATTCTTCGGCACTGACGTAGAGGACGCGCTTGCCCGTCGCCGCAGCGCGTGATGCGACCTCGAGCAGGAGCGTGGACTTGCCGACGCCGGGCTCGCCCGAGAGCAGCACCGCGGCACCAGGGACGACGCCGCCGCCGAGCACGCGGTCGAACTCGCCGATGCCGGTCTGCCAGCGCTGCATGCTCGTGCCACGGGCTTCGGTGATCGGGCGTGCGATCCGGTTGCCCGCGACCGCGACGGCGCTCGTCCCGCGGGAGCTCGCCGAGGCAGCGGAGGCGTCTTCCACCGTGCCCCACGACTGGCACTCGCCGCAGCGGCCGACCCACTTGACGTTGGTCCAGCCGCACTCAGTGCATCGGTAGAGGGACTGCGGGCGCGCCATGGTCGTCAGGCTAGGCCGTGCCGCCGACATCACCCGGGCGGTCGCTCGGGGCGTCGACCGGGTGATCACTCGGGTCGTCGTCCGGAACGTCTGTGTCGTGTCGCATCGCTTCCGGCAGCGGCACCGAACCGGTCATCCGCTGCCGGAGTCGGTCGATGCGTCCCGGTCGGTCAGCGTGGTCGAGGGCCTCGGCGCCGACGACGTCCTGCTCGGCGCGGGCCGTGGCCACCGCCCCGGCTCCGGCACCGAGGTCCTCCGCTTCACGAGCGGAGAGGTAGTGCCGGATCGCCGCGACGACGTCCACCCGGGCGTCCACCGCCGGCTCGAACGCGCTCGCCCAGATCTCGTAGCCACGGTCGTTCGGGTGGAACAGGTCCCCGTAGCTGTTGAAGAACGTCCGCCGGAGGCCGACGCGCTTCGTGATGGTGTGCAGCGGCGCCACCGTCAGACCGAGCTCGTCCGCCACCCGGTGCACGATCTCGTTCGCCACCGCGACCTTGCGCTCCCGGTCCGGTACGAACATGCACGGCAGCTCCGCCACGATCGCGTGCGAGGGCACCGCCCCGTAGATCTCGCGGATGTTCCGCTCGAACTTGTCCGGGTGGAAGTCGGCGATGTCGTTCGCGCCGATCGACACCGTGCAGATGTCGGGGGTGTAGTTCCGGAGCTTCGGGAGCTGGTCCTTCCGCGCGCCCCACGTCGTCGAGCCCGACACGCTGAGGTTCACGACCCGCACCGACATCCGGGAGCGGTGCCGGATCCGGCGCGCGAGCAGGCCCACGTAGCCCCGGTGCGGTTCGGACGCTCCGACGCCCTGCGCCGCGGAGTCGCCGATGGCGAGGTAGGTGATCTGCCCTTCGTGCTGCAGGCGTTCGCGCCACCAGTCGGCGTGCACGGGGAGCATGTCGACCACTCGTCGAGCCGCGGCCCGCTGGCCGCGGACGCCCGCTCGCGCGCCGAAGGCGGCGCTGCCGAGGACCGTCAGTCCGCCGACGATCGACGAGAGGAGGGCGACGGTGGTGCGGGTTCTCATGCGCTGGACGTTACGCGGAGTTGTTCGGTGCGCGGTCCCACGCGGCTGAGCCGTGGATGAGGGATGCATGCCGGGTGCCTGTGGAGGGCGAGCCTGTTCCGGGTGGCGAGTCGCGCCTCCCGGATCGTGTAAACTCTCTCCCGGTACCGTGTCCGAGCGGCCGAAGGATCATGTCTCGAAAACATGTGTGGGGGCAACTCCACCGTGGGTTCAAATCCCACCGGTACCGCCACAGAAAACCCCCGTTCATGCGGGGGTTTTCTTGTTTGTGGCAGCGCCCGTGGTGCGTCTTTGGTGCACTCTCCTGAGCGCACGACTCCGCACCGTGGCTGCCTCGTCCTTGGCGGCGTGGTCAGCCAGAGTGCGTCCGACCCGGTGTCCTAGGCGCACTCGCCCGTTCCTCGAGTGTGTGCAGCGAAGCGCAAGCCCTCCCGTCCGGGTATGCCGCTGTGCTTGCCGAGCTGAAGCTGCAAGTGCGCGCTGCCCGCTTCACGGCGCAGCGCCGCGTGAACACTGAGCTGATTCGTCTCTACTGGGGGATCGGCGCAACCATTCTGCAGCGGCAAGGCGACGAGGGCTGGGGCAGCAACGTCATTGGGCGGCTCGCGTCGGACCTGCGGACGGAGTTCCCGGAGATGAAGGGGTTCTCGCGCGCGAACCTGTTCTACATGCGCCGGTTCGCGGGGTAGTGGTCGGCGGATGCAGTTGTCCAACAGGCTGTTGGACAACTGCCCTGGGGGCACATCACCGTTCTCCTCGACCGGCTTGACGACCACGACCGCCGCGACTGGTACGCCGGCCAAGCATCGGCGCATGGGTGGTCGCGGAACGTGCTCGAGCACCAGATCCGATCCGTAGCGCACACGCGGATGCACGCGGCGCCGACGAACTTCGCTGAGGTACTCCCACCGGGGGACTCGGATCTGGCGCAGCAGTTCACGAAGGACCCGTACGTGCTGGACTTCCTTGCCCTCGACGGGGACGCGAAGGAACGCCACCTCGAGCAGGCGCTGGTCGATCGGATCATCGACACCCTCCGCGAACTCGGGGAAGGGTTCGCGTTCGTGGGCCGGCAGGCGCACTTCGACGTGGACGGGGACGACTTCTACGTCGACCTGTTGTTCTTCCACGTCGAGCAGCTCCGGTACGTGGTCGTTGAGCTCAAGACCGGGAAGTTCAAACCCGAGTACCTCGGCCAGCTCGGCTTTTACGTCGCCCTCGTCGACGACAAGCTCCGCCGATCCCAGCACGCCGACACGGTCGGGCTGCTGCTCGTCGCGGACAAGAACGATGCCGTCGTTCGGTACTCCCTCGCCGGCCAGCAGAATCCGATATGTGTCGCCAGCTACGACCTGCTGCCCCCATCCGTGCAGGCCGCCCTTCCCACGGAGGCCGAGCTCACTCAAGCGCTCCGTGACTCCGCTGAGGAGGCCGCCCTGGCTTCCGGCGCCGCGCCCAACGACGAGTGACGCAGGGGCAATCGAACCGGCTCATCGCCGCTGCCTCAGGTCGCTCGGACGGCTCGATTCTAGGAAGACTAGGAGGTCTCGATGCCCGAGCACATGCCATCCATTGAGCTGCGGTCCAGCGGCATCACAGCAGCTCGGGCGCCAGGGGTTCCCGCCCTCGAGCAGCTCGACGAGACCCCATCCGCCGGCACCAACATCGATGACTACCGGAGCAAGCCTGCGCAGCCCGGATCACTGATCAGTTGAGCCCCGCCGTGTCCCAATGTCCCGAAGCGTTCCTCGAACACCGATGCCAACGGGCCGCCGGTCACGACGGGCTCCACGTCTGGAAGGACGACACCTCCATGACGAAGTGGACCGGCCACCCCGACCGCCTGCTGCGCCAGACCAGAACGCCCAATCTGGACATTCCCCGACGCTCTGCGGACAGCAGTCCGTCCACACAAGCGCGCTGACGTAGCCTCACGTCGCGGGCAGAACCATCTTCCCCTGCAGCAGCGCAAGCTCGCGTCGCGCCGCGCGATCAGGAAGTCTGCCCATGAAGAACATCAGGTACGGAGCCGAGCTCGTCCTCGTCTGCGACGCAGTTGCGTACACGACGATCGACTATGCCGTCGCGCTGGCGCAGAGCGGTCTCGCTGATCGGGTCACGATTCCGACATTCGACGCGATGGGTTGTGACACCACCGTCACCATCGTCCTCGGACCCGGACTGCCGCTCCTCGCTCAGGAAGCGCCAGACGACGAGTTGGGAGAAGACTCCAGCTGGTCCGAGGGCACGAGCGGGTTCATCAGGGACGTCAGCTCCCGAACTGAGTCGGTCCGCGAGGGGCACTGAACGTCGGAACCAGCAGCGTCTTGCGAGCGCGCGAGTGTCTGTGATGACCGTGCCACCGCTCTGCTCATCCTCCTTGCGTCAGGCTCGTGATCAGGTTGATGGCGACAGCGATGACGAAGGTGCCAAAGAAGTACGACAGGAGCGCATGGCCCATTTCAGCCCGGCGCAGATCATCACCGTGCTCGTCGAGAACGTCGGCACCGGCGAGCTCTGGACCGACCTCGGGGTCACCGCGCAAGAGGTGCTCATGGGGTTCGTGATCGGAGCCCTCGGCGGGTCGCTCCTCGGTCTGCTGCTCTGGTACTCGCGGTTCGTCGCCGACTTGTCCGCACCGTTCATCACCGCGATCGGTTCGATCCCCGTCCTCGCCGTCGCCCCGATGATGATCATCTGGTTCGGCACCGGTCTGGTGTCGAAGGTCGTCATCGTCGCCTTCTCGTGCGTGATCGTCTCGCTGACGAACGCCTACCGCGGGGCGCAGAAGGTCGACACCGACCTGCTCGACCTGATGCGTTCCTTCGGCAGCTCCAAGACCCAGGCGTTCACCAAGGCCATCGTCCCCGGCGCCATGTCCTGGGTCATCGCGGGGCTGAAGCTCAACGTCGGCTTCGCGATCATCGGCGCCGTGGTGGGGGAGTTCATCTCGTCCTCCGCCGGCGTCGGCCACATGATCGTCACCGGCTCGTCGAGCTTCGCCATGAACCAGGTGCTCGCCGGCGTCGTCGTCGTGATGGCCATGGTCCTGGTCTTCGGACTCCTCATCGACCTGCTGGAGCGCGTCCTGCTCCGGTGGGACCGCCGCTGACCCACAGCGGAACCTCCCCACTCACCCTCCCGCCCCGCACTCCTCCCACCGAAAGGGCTGTGTCCCCATGCGATCTCCCCTGCCCCGACGCGCCCGCGTCCTCACCCTGGCTGCGGCGTCCGCCGCCGCCCTCCTCGTCCTGACCGGTTGCGCCGCCGGATCCAGCGCCTCCGACTCGGCCGACGGCGGAACCCAGGACGTCACGATCAACCAGGCCGTCCAGACCCTGCTCTACCTGCCCCTCTACGTCGCCCAGGAGAAGGGGTACTTCGAGGACGAGGGCGTGAAGGTGAAGATCGACACCGGCGGCTCCGGCAACGCGTCGTTCGCCGCGGTGCTCGGCGGGTCGGCCGGCTTCTCCATCCAGGACCCGGTGTTCTCGGCGAAGTCCCACGAGCAGGGCGGCGAGGGTGTCATCGTCGCCGGCGTGCAGAACGCCCCGGCCGAGTTCCTCGTCGGCAAGGACGGCACGAGCGCACAGGACGACCCGACGGTCCTCAACGGCAAGAAGGTCGTCGTGTCGCCGTCCCCGGACTCCACCTGGGCGCTCATGACGAAGATGATCGACACGTACGACCTCAAGGGCGTGAAGCTGGTCAACGTGTCGCTCGGCAACGAGCTGGCGGCCGTCGCGTCCGGTCAGGCCGACTACGCGGTCGTCCCGGAACCCTCCGTGAGCCAGGCCGTCGCCCAGCAGGACATGCACGTCGTGTACTCGTGGCCGGCCGCCGGCGACGAGTGGAACCCGTTCGCGTTCTCCTCACTCACGTCGACGCAGAAGTACGTGAAGGCCAACCCGAAGGCGACCCAGGGCGTCGTCAACGCCTTCCAGCGGGCCTACAACTACATCTACTCGAACGAGGCCGGATCGATCGCGGTCGCCGAGAAGTACTTCCCGAAGCTCGACGAGTCGACCGTCGCCTCGGCGGTCAAGCGTGAGATCGACGCGGACGGCTACCCGCACAGTGCGACGGTCAGCGAAGAGGCCTGGGCCCACAACCTCCAGCTCGCCGCCGACATCGACAACGTGAAGAAGTACCCGGCCGACGCCACGTCGTACGAGACGAACGTCGACACCACCTTCTCGGACAAGGCCGAGAAGACCTACCCCGCGAAGAACTGACCGATCCCACGCCCACCGGCGGGGCCGCCACCCGGCGGCCCCGCCGCCCGCCGACCAGAGGAACCCATGGACGCCGCAGCCCACCAGGCACTGATCGACGAGTGGACCGCGCGCGGCCGCTCCATCGCCGCGTTCGTCACCGCGAACGTGCCCGCCGACGTCGTCCCGGTGTCGGTGTTCGACCACGGACCGGACGCGTCCGGACCAGACGACGACGGAGCCCCCGCGTGAACGACCTCCACCGTCCGATCGCGGAGCTCGCCGCGATGCTCCGGGACGGGACGACGACCGCGGCAGCCCTGGTCGATCAGAGCCTCGACCGCATCGACGCGGTCGCCGACCTCGCCGCGTTCGTCCACGTCGACCACGACGGCGCGCGGGCAGCCGCCGCCCGTGCCGACGAAGACCTCGCTGCCGGCCAGGACCGCGGGCCGCTCCACGGCCTCCCCGTCGCGGTGAAGGACAACATCGACGTCGCCGGACAGCACACCCGCGCCGGCAGCCTGCTGCTCGGCGACGAGCCGGCCACCCGGGACGCCACCGTCGTCCGACGACTGCGCGACGCCGGCGCGGTGATCGTCGGGCGCACGAACATGCACGAACTCGCGTGGGGCGGCACCACGGACAACCCCCACACCGGCCGGGCCCGCAACCCCTGGAACCGCGACCGCGTGCCGGCCGGATCCTCCGGAGGGTCCGGCATCGCGGTCGCCGCCGGGACGGTCGTCGCGGCGCTCGGGACGGACACGGGAGGCTCGGTGCGGCTCCCTGCATCGGTCAACGGTGTCAGTGGGTTGCGTCCCACCATCGGTCGGGTCAGCAACGCCGGCGTCGTCCCCCTCGCGTGGACCATGGACACCGTCGGGCCGCTGGCCCGGACCGCGGCTGACGCCGCCGTCGTCCACGACGCGATCGCGGGATGGGACCCGCGCGACCGGACCACGCGACGGAAGCCGACCCACCCGAGCGCGCCGCGCCTCCAGTCCGGTGATCCGACCACCCAGGTGCGCGGCCTGCGGGTCGGGGTGATCGCGGACTACGCGCTCGTCGGCAACCAGCCGGACGTGACCGACGCGGTGCGGTCCGCGCTCGACGCGCTCGCCGCAGCCGGTGCGGAGATCGTCGAGATCGCGGTGCCCGGCGTGGACGAGCTGGTCGACGCGCAGCTCGTCGTCGACGCGGTCGAGCCGAGCGCGATGCACCTCGACCTGCTGCGCACCCGTCCCCAGGACTACGGCGACGACGTGCGGACACACCTCGAGATCGGACTCCGCTACTCCGGCGTGGAGTACGTGCAGGCGCAGCGCTTCCGGGCGTGGTTCCGGGACGGGCTGCTCGACGCGATGCGCGACGTCGACGTCCTGGTCACACCCACCATGCCGTTCACGGCGTTGCCGCACGGCGCCGAGTCCGTCGAACTCGACGGGCGGGCCGCTTCGCTCACGGCGGGCAACATGCGCTACACGGCGATCGGCAGCATGGCCGGGTTCCCGGGCCTCAGCGTGCCGGTCGGGCTCGACCGCGACGGGCTCCCGATCGGGATGCTCTTCACGGGTCGTGCGTTCGACGAGACGACAGTGGTCCGAGCGGGGCACGGGTTCCAGGGGATCACGGAGCACCACCTGCTGCGTCCGCCGCTGCACTGACGGTGCACCTCGGCCGGTGGGAACCATCGGCGTCATCACGCTGTGCCAGGGTGATCATCGCACCGGTGACGGCGGCGCGGGCCACCGAGCCCAGTTGTCCGGCGCTCAGGCTGGTCCGACTGAGGACGGCGAGGGACTGGTTGACGGCCGCCAACTGCAGGGCGATCTCGTCCGCCGTCGGTTCCTCGATGCCGGCGGCGCGGAGTGCCGTCGCGATCCGCCTCCGTTGGAGCCCGAGGAGGGTGTCGGCCTGTGCCGCCGCCGTGGATGGCAGGGTCGGGCTGGCGATGACGGACTGAGCGATCAAGCAGCCCCGCGGGACGGCGGGGTCGGCGATCCGGTCGAGCGTGACGTCGAAGAAGGCGATCATCGCTGCCCGGAGGTCCGTTGATCGCGATGCCAGGGCTCGCTCGTACCGGTCGCCGTACCGGGTTCCGTACCGGGCGAGCGCCCGTTGGAAGAGTGTCGCCTTGTCGCCGAAGGCGTTGTAGAAGGAGCTCCGGCCGACGCCCATCGCCGCGCTGAGGGTGTCGAGCGAGGCGTCGGCGTAGCCGCGTTCCCAGAACACGAGCATGGCGGCTTCTTCCGCCGCGTCGGCGTCGAACGCTTTCTTCCCGGCCATGTCGACCCGACCTCCGCTCTCTGAACGAACTCCACCCTATCTTGAACCAATCGGTACAACATGGCTAGGGTGACGCAGGGGTCGACCCATGACGTCCGTCACGATCGAAGAACAGGAACCAGCACGATGACCGTCCAGACCGCGTCCTTCACCGACGAGTACCGCCACGTGGAGGGCATCCGACTCCACGCTCTCGTGGGTGGCAACCCCGCCGGCTCGACGATCGTCCTCCTCGCGGGGTTCCCGCAGGACGGCCGCGCTTGGCTCCGGGCTGCGGCACACCTCGGCGTGCACCACCACTTGGTGATCCCCGACCTCCCCGGGCAAGGGCCATCGGACCGTCCGGCTGACGGCTACGACACCCAGACGCTCGCGAGGAGGGTCCACGGCCTCCTCGAACAACTCGGCGTCGCCCGCTACACACTCGTCGCGCACGATGTCGGCGCGTGGGTCGCCTTCCCCTACGGACTCCTGTACGGCGACGAGATCGAACGCCTCGCGCTCCTCGACGCCGGGATCCCCGGGATCACCCTGCCCGAGTCGGTCCCGCTCGATCCCGAGCGGGCGTGGAAGACGTGGCACTTCGCCTTCCACCAGGTGCCGGACCTCCCCGAGGTCCTCCTGCAGGGGCACGAACGGGACTACATCGCGTGGTTCCTCCGGAACAAGACCCGCGACCCGGGCACGTTCTCGGATGCTGAGATCGACGGGTACGCCGACTCCTTCGCCGCGGCGGGCGGGGTCCGGGCGGGACTGGCGCACTACCGCGAAGCCGCACACTCAGCAGAGCAGAACCGTGCGCTCCTCGACACGCGCCGCTTCAGGATGCCCGTCCTCGGCGTCAGCGCACAGTTCGGGAGCATCGCCGACATGGCGGCACCCGTGCGGCCGTACGCCGACGACGTCAGGAACGTCGTCATCCCAGGCTCGGGGCACTTCATCCCGGACGAACAGCCGGAGCTGCTCGCGGCGGCTCTGAAGGACTTCATCGGGGGCCGCGGAGACCGGTAGCCCGATCACGCCGCCGCCGGATCGGGGACGCCGAGGGCGCGGACGAGGTCGCACTTCGACTCGTGGTGCTCGACCAGGGCCGGGAGGACCAGCTGGTCCGATGAACCAGCTCGAGACGATGCAGGAGGCGCTGTTCGGCATCCCCGGTCTGCTCACGGCGCGGAGTCGGCGCGCGGCGGGCGCGCACGCGCGTCCGTGGGAGGGCGGGCAGATGCTGTGGAGCGCGGTGCGGGGAATCGTCAGGGCCGTCGGCGCGTCGTGATCGCCGTGTCCTGCACAGCAGGCACGAGCGTCCGCTGCGCCCACGCCCGGAACGTGGTGGGTGCGACCGCCTCGGGATCCCGCGGCTCGACGTCGTAGATGCCGTCGTTCTGCGCGGTCGCCACGTCCGCGAGGCCCCGCACCCAGGCAGGGCTGAGACCGTACTGCGCGAGGGTCGCGGAGTAGTCCTCGACGGACGCGGCATCGGATCCCTGTACCGGCACTTCCCGAACAAGCGCGCGCTGTTGACCGCCATCGTGCAGGAGCGGTTCCGGACCATGTCCGACTCCGCGCGCGCCGCAGAGGGGATCGAGGATCCTCGTGGGTCGTTCGAGGCGGTGCTCCGGCGTTACCTCGAGGCGGCCGCGGCCGACAAGGCCTTCCAGTGGGCGATGCTCGGATCGGACTCCGTCGACTGGGCCGAGATCCGGGCCGAGAAGGACGAGTTCGCGGCCGTCGCCTCACGGGTGATCGAGCGCGCGGTCCGTGCCGGCGCGGTCCGGGCGGACCTGACCTACGCGGACTTCCCGGTGATGACCTGTGGTGTCATGTCCACCATGTACTTCCGGCCGAGTGGCAACGGGGACTGGGAGCGTCACCTCTTGCTGCTCCTCGAGGGTGTCTGATGCGCCCGCTCGACCCAGCGAGCGCGACGGGCCGCGTGCGTGTCCGGCCGTTCTCCGAGGGGGACGTCACTGATTTCCTCGCGTACCAGGGGCTCCCCGCGGTTCGCAGGTTCCAGCCCGGCGAAGCGATGACGGCTCCCCGCGCCGCGGCCTTCGTTGTGGAGCAGGCGCAGCAGGGCGCTACGGAGCGAGGGGTCTGGCACGGCCGGGCGGTCGAGCTCGTCGCGGAGCGGCGGGTCATCGGCGACGTGGGGATCTGGATCCCCGCGGAACGGAACGATCCGGCCGTCGGCGACCTCGGCTTCCAGTTCGATCCTCGGTACCAGGGCCGGGGGTACGCGCTCGAGGCCTTGCGCGCGTTCATCCCGACCGTGGTCCACGACTTCGCGCTCGACCGTGTCACTGCCTCGTGCAGGGACGACAACGGTCCGTCCTGGCGACTGATGGAGCGCCTGGGGATGCGCCTGCACCACAGTGCCGACGAGGAGCGCGTGTACACGCTCGATCCGGACGACCTGCGCTCGCCCTGACGTCGGACGACGAGGGCGAGGCCGGGCGCTCCCGGCTCAGTGGTCGGGGTTGCTGTCCGCTGCCGACCAGTGCGGGAACGCGTACCGGCGCGCCACTCCGGCCGCGATGGCTGACGGGATCATGATCGCGAGCGCCACCCAGGGCAGCGATCCGACGCCGGCGAGACCGATCAAGAGCCCGCCGACGAGCCCGCCGACGCCGATCATGAGGTTGACCAGTGTCACCATCACGGCGGCGATCGCGTCCGAACCGGTTGCGCGGAACCCAGCGGTCAGGAACCAGGTCGCGCCGCCTCCGAACCCGAGACCCCAGAGGACCGCGGCGACGTAGACGAAGATCGGGCTGATCGGAGCGAGGCCGAGCATCAGGAACGCGGCAGCGAGCAACACCAGGCCGGTCACGGTCAGGTGCCGGTGCCGTCGGTCGATCAACACACCGGTGACCCAGATACTGGCCAGTGCGGCGAGCCCGAAGACGAGGAGCACGAACTCGACCTGGTTCCCGATGCCAGCGCGGGACACCTGTGGAGCGACGTACGTGTAGAGGATGTTGTGCGCGAGGAAGAAGCCGCTCATCACGGCGAGGATCGTGGCGACCCCCTTCGTGCGGAGGAGCCCACGCCCGGCCCCCCGGGCCTTCTCCCCTGCCGGAGTCCCGGACAGGTTGGGAAGCGCCAGCGCGACCCAGAGGATCGCGGCCAGGCCGGCGAACCCGGACGCAGCGAACGTGAAGTTCCAGGTGAAGGTGTTCCCCAGGAGGGTTCCGAGCGGCAGGCCGATGGCGAGTGCCACCGGTGTCCCGGCGTTCGCGATGGACATCGCGCGGCCCTGCTTGTCCTCGGGGACGAGGCGCGCTGCGTAGGCGGCGAGGTTCGTCCAGATGAGCCCCGCTCCGACGCCGCCGACGAACCGCGCGATCATGATGATCGTGAAGTCCTCCGTGGCCGCGATCGCGAAGTTCGACACGACGAACGCCCCGAGTGCGCTGATCAGGAGTGTTCGCCGGCCCCATCTGGCCAGGACCGCGCTCAGGGGAACGGCGGTGAGCGCGGTGGCCAACGCGTAGACGGTGATCAGCTGACCGGCCGCCGCGTCCGTGACCCGGAGCGAGTGCGCGATCTGTGGGAGGAGACCTGCGGGGGTGGTCTCGTTGATGATGCTGAGGAAGCCCGCGAAGAAGAGCGCGAGGAGTCCTGCCCAGGGCATCGTGCGGGACGCACGCGCTTGCGGGATCGGAGCTGTTTCTGCAGTCACTGCAAACCTCTCGGAGGTATGATGGGAGCCGTACCTGGGGAGTGAAGCACACCGGCAGGTACGACGCAAGTCGTACCTGCGGCACAGTCGTGACCGAGCATGAGAGAGAGGATCGACGTGACCGACAAGCCCCTTCCGAAGCGGGAGGAACTCGAGCTGGGGAAGGTGCTCAGCGCCCTCTCCGACGAGAACCGCCGCCGGGTCGTCCTGACGCTGCTGCAGGAGCCGATCGGCACCGAGCGCACCTGTGTGAGCTTCGAACTCCCGGTCACGAAGGCGACGAGCACCTTCCACTTCCGCGTCCTCCGCGAGGCCGGACTGACGTACGACCTCAGCTACGGCAACCGCAAGGGCGTCTCGCTCCGTCGCGACGACATCGAGGCCCGATTCCCCGGACTGCTCGCAGCGCTCGCCGGCGCGCGCTAGAGGACGTTCGGCCACCGCTCGACGTCGTCGACCCGATCGAGCCAGTCCCGGAGCAGAGCGGCGGTCAATGCCGGACGTTCGAGGTGGACGCCGTGGCCCGCGGCGTCGAGCACTGCGTACGTGCCTCGGGGGTAGTGGTCACGGAAGAACCAGCCGTCTTCGTGTCCGACCACGTCGTCCTGTCGGCCGAACAGGTGCAAGGACGGGGCCGTGTACGGCTCGGGGTGAGCGACCTCCGGCTTCACGGGCAGGTCGTACCGCTCGGCGATGCGGTCCATCACGGACTGGTCCGAAGCCCGTTCGCCGGGGAGGACGGACGTCAGGAACGCGTCCAGGGTCTCGTTCGTCTGCACGACGTGGGTCGTCTCGAACGCTTCGCGCACATCACCGGCACGTTCGAGCGCGGTGGGTTCGACGACCAGGGCCGTGCGCTCGGGAACACGGCGGGCGCTGTGGTCCGCCTCGAAGACGCCGGCGATCGTGGCGAGACCGAGGACTTGCCCGCGCAGCTCGTGCGCGATGTGGCGGGCGAGCATCCCTCCGAACGACTGTCCGATCAGGGCGAACGGCTCGTCGTCGAGGAGCTCACGGATCCCGGTCATGGCTTCGTTCGCGACGTCGAGCGCGCTGGCCGCGGTCGAACGGGGCGCTCCTGCTGCCCAGGGGAGGTCGAGGTAGAGCCTGCGCCACGGCAGGTCGCCGACCATCCGCTCGAGCGGCAACATGATCCGGTGGTCGACGCCGAAACCGTGGAGGACGACGAGGGGACGGCCGGAGCCACGGGCGAACGCGAGCACACGTTGACGCTACCGTGCGGGCCCACGGGTGGTCGCCCGGGGCCCGCACGGGCGTCGGTCAGAGCCCGATGGTCGCGGCGTCCAGGTTGAGGTAGTTCGTGCTCCCACTGCTCGCCGTGTCGGCGACGACGAGCGCGTCGGACCCTGCACTGAACGGCAGGTCCACCGTCACGGTGTTCCACGTCGACCACGACGAGGTCCCGGGGAACGTGACGTTGACGGGCGCCGATCCGTTCACGCTGACGGCCCGGACGGCGGTGCCGGCAGCAGCCGCGTAGCGGAACGTGACCGCGTGCGTGCCGGCGCTCGCGACGTTGACGTGGAAGGTCGCGGCGGCGCCGTCGGTGTTCCAGCCAGCGAGGTACCCGCGGCCGGTGTACCCGGCGTTCGACGCCTCGGTACCGATGTTCGGGTGGTCCACGTTCTCGGCCTGGTAGACGCCGTCGCCCTGGACCACCGCGGTGGAGCCGTCCGGCGTTCCCTGCTGCGTGATGGCGACGGTCGCCGCGGCACCGAGTGACTGCTGCGGCGTGGAGGCGATGGAGGGCGTGGGGGCGTTCCAGTCCGGTCCGCCGATGCCTTCGGTCGACACGTGGTTCGCCGCCTGGGAGGCGTTCGCCGTGAGGACCTGCTCGTACTGCGTCTGACCGGCGTCGTCGATCAGGGCGCGGATGTCCCGGGTGAGGATCGCCTTGAACCCCTCGGTGTCGTTGGTGCCCTCGTCGAGGAACGTGCCCGCGGTCGTCAGGTTCGCGACGGCCCAGTCCGTGGCGGTAGTCGCCTGCGTGAGGTACTGCGCATCGTTGGTGGCGAGGTACATCTGCAGAGCGGCGCCGGCGTACTGGCCCTGGTTGTAGGTCCAGTCGTAGTCCGTGAACTGGCCGGTGCCGCTGACGTGGTCGCGGATGTGGCCGCCGTTGTAGAAGTTGCTGTGCAGCCACGAGAAGATCCGCTCCGCGGTGTCGCGGTAGGTCGTGTCGCCCGTCGCGGCGTAGAGACGGAGGGCCGTCCACACGGCGGTGCCGTTGGTGGCCACGTTCTTCTCGTTCGCGGATCCGTTGCCGACGTCGACGTTCTTCCACCAGATGCCGCCGCCGTACGTGGTGTCCTCGTACTGGGCGATGTACCCGAAGATGTCCTCCGCTTCGGTGAGGAAGCGTTGTTCCCCGGTGAGTTCGTAGGCACGGATGCTGCCGCGGGCCCACCAGCCCATGTCGTCGTTCCAGTCGTTGGTGCGGAAGTCCGGGTAGGCCGCCACCCATCCGTCGTAGACGTCGTCGATCATCTGGCGGCTCGCGCTGTCGTGGGAGCGTTCGTACCGGTCCATGACTGCTTCCCAGTTCTGCGCTTCCCACCAGTAGTCGGTGTACAGCCCACCCTGCGGCCCGACCGCGTGCTCGCTGTGCACCTGGTGGTCGCTGTAGGTGAAGAAGTACTTCGCGTCCGGGTCCCAGTACGTGTCGACGAAGGCGTCGTAGGAGTCGGTCGCCTGCGTGGTCGTCAGCGCTGCCGCGTGGTCCGGGGTCGCCGCGAGGCCGACACCGGTGAGTCCGGCGCTCGCGATGGCTCCCGCCACCACGAGGCCGATGAGCTTGTGCTGCATGGGATCCCCTTCGATCCGAGTCGATCCCGATGCCCTGCGCACCACAAAAAGTATACTCAATCTACTTCTTGCGCGGATCCGGCTAATGAATATAGTTGGAGGATCATCGGAAGAAGTCAAGGGAGCAACGTGGCTCAGACACACGACGACCTCGTCGCAGCGGTCGCCAGACAGGTGACGGACCGACTCGGCCCGTCAGTCGGGGGACTCTTCACGAACTGTTTCGCGAACACCCTCTCGACGACGATCACCCCGCAGCCCGACGGGACGGTGTTCATGGTGACGGGCGACATCCCCGCGATGTGGCTCCGCGACTCGACGGCGCAGCTGACGCCGTACCTGCACTTCGTCAGCGACGACGACGGACTCGCCGACACGGTCGCCGGCATCTCACGACGGCAGCAGGAGTTCGTCCTGCTCGACCCGTACGCGAACGCCTTCAACCGCTCGGCGGACGGCGCCGGGCACCAGGACGACCACACCGCGATGAGCGACGGCGTGTGGGAACGGAAGTACGAGATCGACTCGCTCTGCTACCCCGTCCATCTCGCACACGCGCTGTGGAGCCGCACCGGACGGACGGACCACCTCGTCCGGTTCCGGGAGGTGGCCGAGGCGGCCATCGACGTCTGGACGACCGAGCAGGACCACGAGGCGCGGTCGACGTACCGGTTCGAGCGCCCCGACCCGCTGCTCCCGTCGGACACCCTCGTCCGGGACGGACGCGGACCGCTGACGGTCCCGACCGGTCTGACGTGGAGCGCGTTCCGTCCGAGCGACGACGCGACGGCGTTCGGGTACAACATCCCGGGCAACGCCTTCGCCGTGGTCGCCCTGCGACTGGTCGCCGAGCTCGCGACGGCCGTCCTCGACGACCGCGACCTCGCCGGACGCGCGCTTGCTCTCGCGGACGAGATCGACCGGGCCGTCCGTGACCACGGCGTGGTGGACCATCCCGAGCACGGCCGGGTCCTCGCCTACGAGGTCGACGGCCTCGGTGGTGCCCTGGTCGCGGACGACGCGAACGTCCCGAGCCTGCTGTCGCTCCCGATGCTCGGCTGGTGCGACGCCGACGACCCCCTCTACCTGCGGACCCGGGCCGCCGTGCTGTCGCCGACGAACCCGTCCTGGTTCTCCGGAGCCGCCGGCAGCGGGATCGGCAGCCCCCACACCCCTGGTCGCAACGTGTGGCCCATCGCGCTGGCGGTGCAGGGGCTGACCGCGACGTCCGAGGACGAGCGGGCAGCGTTGCTGGACCAGCTCTGCTCGACCCACGCGGGGACGCTCCTCATGCACGAGTCGTACGACGTCGACGACCCCGAGTCGTACACGCGGCCCTGGTTCTCGTGGGCGAACGCGATGTTCTGCGAGTTCGTGCTCGACCTGGCGGGGCTGCGGCGACCGACGGCCACCGTCGCCGCCGCGGCGGCCGTGGACGGAGGCGCGAGATGAGCGTCCTCACCTCACCCGGACAGCAGGCGGTGACCGGCCAGGAGGCGCTGGCCGACCCCGGTACGCACGCCGCGCCTCCAGGTGGTCGCCGTCGACGACGGACGCCGGAGCGCGGTCAGGGAGTCAGCGCCACCCGCAAGCAGCAGACCCGTGCCGCATGGGTGTTCCTCGCCCTGCCCGGCGCGCTGTTCCTGCTGTTCACCGCACTGCCGGTCGTCGTCGCGGCCGTGGTGAGCCTCAGCGACTACGCCGTCATCGGCAAGCTCGACTGGGTCGGCTTCGAGAACTACACGAACATCGTCACCGACCCGTTCTTCTGGATCGCACTCCGCAACACCGTGTACTACACGGTCTTGTACGTCCCGCTGGGCCTGGTCATCGCGCTCGCGACCGCCCTGCTCCTGAACCGGAGTGGCCGTGCCGTCCGGATCTTCCGGACGCTGTTCTACATCCCCGTGGTGTCCTCCACGGTCGCGACGGCCACGGTCTGGTACTGGGTCCTGAACCCTCAGCACGGGCTCCTGAACGCCGCGCTCGGCTGGTTCGGGATCGACGGACCTGCGTGGCTGTACGACTCGCACTGGGCGATGTTCGCCATCGTCCTGATGAGCGTCTGGGCGGGCTTCGGCGGCAACATGATGATCTTCCTCGGCGGGCTGCAGGGCGTGTCCCCGGACCTCCGAGAAGCTGCACGCCTCGACGGCGCGAACGCGTGGCAGGTGTTCCGGTACGTCGTGTTGCCCGGCATCCGCCGGACGACCTTCCTGGTGTCGACGCTGCTGATCATCAACGCGTTCCAGGTGTTCGACCAGGCCTACGTCCTCACCAAGGGCGGGCCGGGGAACTCCACCGTCACGATCGTCTACTACATCTACGACCGCGGGTTCGGGTCGCTGCAGATGGGCTACGCGTCCGCGCTGTCGTTCATCCTGTTCGTGATCATCCTCGCGTTCTCCCTCGCCAACGCTCGCCTCACGAACCGGGACACCGAACGATGACCGCCAGCACCGTGCCCACCGCGTCTTCCGTCCAGCAGGACCGTCGCACCCCCGACCGTCAGCAGCTCCGGCGACGAGCGGCCGTGAAGAAACGCACCGCGACCGTCGCGTGGTGGGTCGGCGTCGTCCTCGTGAGCGTCGTCACCGTCGCGCCGCTGGTCTGGACCCTCGCGACGTCCCTGAAGCCCGCGGGGGAGATCCTCGCGCACTCGCTGTCGCTCATCCCTGCCAGCCCGACCGTCCAGAACTACGTCGACGCCGTGACCACGGTGCCGTACGGCCGGTACTTCGTGAACACGCTGATCCTCGGCGTCGGCGGAGCCGTCGCGAACCTGTTCTTCGGGTCGCTCGCCGGGTACGCGCTCGCGAAGCTCCGGTTCGCCGGTCGGCAGGCCGTCTTCGTCACGTTCCTCTCGTCGCTCATGGTGCCGAGCATCGTCACGATGATCCCGACCTTCCTCGTCCTGCGACACTTCCCGCTCCTCGGCGGCAACGACCTCAGCGGCAACGGCGGACTCGGCCTGATCAACACCTACTGGGCCGTCATCGTCCCCGGGGCGGCCGGCGCCTTCGCGGTCTTCTTCATGAAGCAGTTCTTCGAGTCCCTGCCCGACGAGCTCGGGGAGGCGGCACGCATCGACGGCGCCGGCGAGTTCCGGATCTTCGCGTTGATCTACTTCCCGCTCACGAAGGCGGGGCTCGCCGTCCTCGGACTGCTCAGCTTCCAGGCCGGGTGGAACAACTTCCTCTGGCCGCTCATCGTCCTCAACGACCCGAAGATGATGACCGTCCAGGTCGGCCTCGCCGGGTTCGTGAACAACTACACGACGAACTACGGGCCGCTCATGGCCGGGACCGTCATCACGATGATCCCCGTCCTGGTCGTGTTCATCCTCGCTCAGCGCTGGATCATCGAGGGCATCTCCTTCGCCGGCAACAAGTGAGTCCTCCGACCCTCCCCTCCTCACCTCCACCCAAGAAGGAATCGACAATGAAGTCACGACGTCTCCTCGGCGCTGCGGCCGCCCTCGCGGCAGCGGCGCTGGTCCTCACCGCCTGCTCCTCCGGATCGAGCGGGGCCACCGGCTCCGGCGGCCGACAGCAGGTCACCATGTGGGGCTCCTGGTCGGGTGACCAGGTCAAGCAGATCGACCAGATGACCGCGGCGTTCAACAAGTCGCAGAAGCAGTACACGGTCAAGTACGTCCCGCAGGAACTCGTGGAGCAGAAGCTCCTCACCGCGATCGCCGGCGGGCAGGTCCCCGACCTCGTGCTCTGGGACCGCTACCAGACCTCGCTCTACGCGCCGAAGGGGGCGCTCCAGTCGATCGACGACCGGGTGAAGGCCGACGACGTTGACACCAAGGAGTTCTACCCGCAGGCGCTGACCGAGATGCGGTCCGACGGCAAGCTCTACGGGCTGCCGCTGCTGGTCGACAACCGGTCGCTCGTCTACAACAAGGACCTGTTCAGCAAGGCCGGCCTCACCCCACCGACGACGTGGGACGAGCTGAAGAGCGACGCAAAGAAGCTCACGGTCACGGAGGGCGGCAAGCTCAAGCAGTCCGGGTTCATGCTCAACGACCCCGGCCTGTTCTCGATGTGGCTCCAGCAGGCCGGTGGGAAGCTCCTCAACGCGGACGGCACGAAGACCGCGTTCGACAGCCCGCAGGGCGTCGAGGTCCTCGACTTCTGGAAGTCGTTGCTCGACGACGGCGTCTACACGAACGGGTTCGGCGACAGCAGCGACGTCTTCGCCGCCGGGCAAGCCGCGATGAAGTACGACGGCCCGTGGGACGTCCCGAACCTCGACAAGGCCGACGGCCTCGACTGGGCCGTGACCGAACCGGTCGCCGGTCCGGGTGGTGACAAGGGCGCCGTGATGGGCGGCTTCGGTCTGGTCATCCCGACGGGTGCGAAGAACGCCGACGGTGCGTGGGCGTTCGAGAAGTGGTGGGCGACGAAGGCCTCCAACGGGGTGAAGTTCGCGAAGATCTCGGGGTGGATCCCCGCCAACCGCGCGTCCGCCAACGACCCGTTCTTCACGGACGACCCGCGGTACGCCGGGTTCGTGAAGACCCTCGACTACGCGAAGGTGCGCCCCGACGTCGCCGGGTACAGCGACGTCGAGGGCAAGGCGCTCACCCCCGCGCTCCAGAAGTTCATGTCCGGGCAGCTCACCGCCCAGCAGGCGCTGTCACAGGCCGCGAAGCAGGGCGACCGCATCCTCGAGGAGAACCGCAAGTGACGACGACCACCACGACCGCCACCTGGTCGGACCGAGCCGACCGGATCCAGGACAGCCTCGGGCAGCTCTACGGAGCACCGTGGCCGCAGTACCTGCACAACTCCTGGCCCGTCGAGCACAGCGACGACAGCACGTTCAACTACTGGTGGCTGGCGCACCTGATCGACGTGCGACTCGACGCGCACGAGCGCAGCGGGAGCCCGGAACGGCTCGACCAGGCACGAGCGGTGCACCGCAACATCGTCGAACGCAACGGCGGCTCGCTGTTCAACGACTACTTCGACGACATGCTCTGGTTCGCGCTCGCGACCCTGCGTCTGCACGACGCGAGCGGAGAGCCGCGGTACCTCGACGACGCCGTGGCGCTGTTCGACCATTGCGTCGAGCACGGGTGGAACGACACCGGAGGTGCCAGCCTCGCCTGGCGGAAGCAGCAGCTCGCCTACAAGAACACCCCGGCGAACGGGCCGCTCGTCATCCTCGGCGTGCGGTTGCACGCCCGGACCGGCGAACCCCGGTTCCTCGACCACGCCCGGCGGTCGTTCGACTGGATCACCCGGACACTCGTGGACGACGCGGAAGGCTTCGTCGAGGACGGCATCAACCGCGAGGACGACGGCCGCATCGACACCCAGTGGCGGTTCACGTACAACCAGGGCCTGTACGTCGGGGCGGCGGTGGAGCTCGCCGGTGCGCTCGCGGACCCAGCCCTGTACGAGGTGGCTGCACGCACCGCGACCACGGCGATCGAGCAGCTCTCCGACGGCGTCGTGTTCCGGCAGGAAGGGGACGGCGGCGACGAGGGGCTCTTCAAGGGCGTCTACTACCGGTACGTCGGGCTCCTGCTCGAGCACCTCCCCGAGGCGGATGCTCGACGGCGCACGATCGTCGACTTCGTCCGTGCGAGCACCGACTCGCTCTGGGGCAGCCTGCCCGACGGGCTCGACCGTCCCGCGGCCAACACTTGGAACGGCCCGGCGGACGGGCAGGTGCCGTACTCGACGCAGCTCAGCGCCGCGATGGCGACCGAGTTGCGCGCCCGTCTCGATCCGTAGTCGAGGGCCCGCCGGTCGGCATCGACGTCCGCGTCGGTGCCGACCGGTTCGTCGTCAGTGCCCCGCGGGCGGCGCCGTCGACGCTCCGAGCACCAGCTGCGCGGGGACGAGGATCTTCCGGGACCCGGCCTCGCCTCGCGCCTGGCGCAACAGCTGCTCGACGGCACGTCGGCCGACACCGGGCTGGTCCTGGGCGACGTGCGTGAAGCGGAAGAGCCGCCGGTCGAAGGTGGCGTCGGGGTGGTCGAAGCACACCACCGAGACGTCCTCCGGGATCCGCTTGCCCAGTTGCTCCAACGCATCCCGGAGCAGGAGGGCGATGTTGTACTCGCCGGCGACGAACCCGGTCGCCTCGGGGTGCGCCTCGATGAAGGACACGAGCCGTGCGACGTCGTCCTCGGGCCGGTCCGTCGACCCCGGCAGCGTCGACTCGATGCCGTGGAAGGCCAACCCGTCGTCGAGCATCTTGTCGTTGCGGGCGTGCGCGCCGACCCAACCCCGGCGACGGTCGTCGTTCGACGTGACCCGGCTGTCCGAGGTCACCAGTGCCACGGCTCGGTGACCGAGCCCGAACAGGTGCTCGGTCGCCGCCGAGCCGGCCGCGATGTTGTCGGTCGAGATGTCCGAGACGGGGATGCCCTCGTACCGGCGGTCGAGGATCACCACCGGGAACCCCACCGGGAGGAGCTCGAGGACCGCCGGCGGGATGAACTCCGAGCTGCTCGGCAGCACGATCAGGCCCTGTGCCCGGCGGGACAACGCCCGGATCGCGGTGTCCTCGGCGTCGTGGTCGCCGTGCGTCCGCTTGAGGATCACGTGCGCGTCCGAGCCGGCCTCGTCGAGCATGCCCTCGAGTACGCGGGTGCCGAACGTGTCGTCGAAGTTGGTGAGGACGACGCCGATCTCGACGACGTCGGTCGGGGTGGCCGCGGCGGCCGGCTCGACGCTCACGACGGTCGTCCCCACGCGGGGGCGGCGCTCGACGTAGCCTGCCTCGCGGAGCATGTCGAGTGCGCGGCGGAGGGTGATCGCGCTGATCTCGTAGTGTGCGAGGAGCTCCGCCTCGGACGGGAGGCGGTCCCCGACGGCGAACTCACCCGAGCGGATCCGGTCGCGGAGGTCGTCGTACGTCGACTGGTACAGCATCGATGCCCCAATCCGTCTATTGAGCATACGGTAACAGTGTTCTTCCGACAGATTGGCTGACCAACCATGAGCAACGACGCCACCCCCACCCCACCCGGACGCCTCCTCGCCCCCGGCCAGTCCTGCCGCATCCGGATCTGGAACCGTGCCGACCGCACCGTGACCACCGTGCACGAGTCCACCGAGCGGCTGTACGAGGCCCCGAACTGGACCGCGGACGGCCGCCTCGTCGTGAACGCCGACGGAGTCCTCTGGACCCTGCCGGCCGACGGTTCGGGGAAGCCGCAGCAGGTCGACCTCGAGGGCGTCCCGCCGCTCAACAACGACCACGTCCTCGATCCGGACGGCGTCACCGTGCACGTGAGCGCGAACGACTTCCACATCTGGTCGGCTCCCCTCGCGGGCGGCCCGGCGACGCGGGTCACCTCGGAGGACGGCGGCCTGCACTTCCTGCACGGGGTGAGCCCGGACGGCACCGAGCTCGCGTACGTGCGGTTGGACGAGTCGAGCGACACCGTGTGGTCCTCCGGCACGATCCGGGCCATGGCCGTCGACGGCAGCGCTGACCGCGCGGTGACGACGGAACCGGCCGCCGCCGACGGCCCGGAGTGGACCCCGGACGGCACGTGGATCCTGTTCAACACGGAACAGTTCGGTGCTGGCCACGCGCAGGTCGCGCGGGTGCGGCCGGACGGCTCCGGACTGGAGCAGCTCACGGTCGACGAGCACGTCAACTGGTTCCCGCACCCCGCCCCCACCGGGGACGCGGCGGTGTACCTCTCCTTCCCGCCCGGGACCCAGGGGCACCCGGCGGACAAGCACGTCCGACTGCGGCTCGTCTCCGGACCCGGCAGCGTGAGCGACTGGGGTCCGGAGGTCTGGCAGGCCGCCGAGACGATCGTCGAGCTCGACGGCGGGCAGGGGACCCTCAACGTCAACGGGTGGGCGCCGGACGGATCCGCGTTCGCGTTCGTCGACTACCCGATCGGGGAGCGCGCATGATCGTCCACACCGTCTGCTTCACGCTCGTGCACGAGCCTGGCTCCGGGCACGAGACCGCGTTCCTCGAGGCCGCTCGGACCACGCTGTCGGCCATCCCCGGCGTCAGCGACTTCACGGTGTCGCGCCAGGTCTCCACGCAGAGCGACTTCCGGTTCCAGTTCTCGATGGGCTTCGCCGACCAGGACGCGTACACGGCGTACGACGAGCACCCCGCGCACCAGGGGTTCGTCGCCACGCGGTGGGCCGACGAGGTCACGTCGTTCCAGGAGCTGGACTTCGTCCCCCTGCCTGCCTGAGCAGACGGAGGCCGGCGGAGCAGGCGCGGCGCCCGTGAGACGCGACCGACGGTCCGACTGGAGGCGCGGTGCGGGCCCGCACCGCGCCTCCAGATCGTCCCGGTGCGCGTCAGGGACGCGACGCGATGAAGGCGCGCAGCCCCGCGACGACGAGGTCGTGGTCCTCGTCCGAGGACAGTCCCGACGCGGTGACGGCCGCGACCACCCCGACGCCGCGGACCCGGATCGGGAAAGATCCGCCGGTGACCGCGTACTCTGCGCCGAGCCACCCGATCGCCGCGGGGTCGACGCCGTCCGCGGCGAGCCGGGCGTCGACCAACGCACTGGACTGCTCCATCCGGAGGACGACGGCGGCCTTGCGGTCGATCCACGAGTCCTGGTCGGGGGTGGTGCCGGCGAGGGCCGCGCGGAACAAGCGGAGGCCCGGTCGGCGGATGTCGATGGCGACGGCGTGACCGGCCCCGTGGGCGTGCTCCCGGAGGAGGACTCCGAGGTCCCAGGCGTCGTCGTGGGTGAACGATTCGAGCACGAGCGCGCGCTCCTGCTGCTCGAGGGTGGCGATGCGGTCGGACATGGGGCGAGTCTTCCACGACCCCGATTACAACGTTGACTTCCTGTTTACAGCGCTGTAAACAGGAACGAGCGCGACGACGCGCACGAGGGAGAGACCCGATGGTGGGAAGCAGGACCGGAACACTCGCGGCCGTGAGTCGGCGGGGGTTCCTCGCCGGTGCGGCGAGCGGCATCGCACTCGGCACCATGACGCTCGCGGGGTGCGCCGCGCCCCGTCCGGCCGCCAGCAGCGGCACGACGACGATCCGTTTCTACGAGCAGAAGCAGGAGGTGATCGCGTACTTCGACGACCTCCTGCGGAAGTTCGAGAAGCAGCACGCCCGCATCTCGGTGGTGCACGACAGCACGACCGCGATCGCGCCGCAGTTCGTCCGCGGCGAGCCCGCCGACGTCGGGTGCTTCAACGACAACCTCGAGCTCGCGCGGTACATCTCGCGCGGCGTGCTCCGCGACCTCGGCGACCTGCCGTCGGCGCGACGCATCCGACCGAGCATCGACGGACTGACGAACCAGTACGCCACCTACCCGGGACGCACGAGCGTCCTGCCGTACTCCCTGGCTGCGGCGGGCGTGATCTACAACAAGAAGATCTTCGCCGACCACGGACTGCCCGTACCCACGACGTGGGATGACTTCGTCGAGGTGTGCCGCACCCTCCAGAAGGCCGGCGTCACGCCGATCTACGCGACCGACCGCGACACCTGGACCCTGTGGCAGGGCCTGTTCGACTACTCGGTCGGCAGCCTGGTCGACACCGGCAGCTTCTTCCGGAAGATGAAGGCGCTGGGGACCGACGTCGGACCGGACTCCGCAGTCTCGTTCGAGAAGGACTTCGCCGTCCCGATGGAGCGCGCGAAGACGATCTCGTCCTTCTTCAACCCCGACCACGCCACCCGCGCCTACGCCGACGGCAACCTCGCGTTCGGGCAGGGCAAGGCCGCGATGTACCTGCAGGGGCCGTGGGCGCTCGGGCAGATCGCGCTCATCGACGACAAGCTCGAGGTCGGGACCTTCGCGCTCCCGGTCTCGAACGACCCGTCGGAGCGCCAGGCCCGGGTGAACATCGACCTCGGGCTGTGGATCCCGACCGCAACGCAGCACCTCGACGAAGCCCAGGAGCTCGTCGAGTTCCTCATGCAGCCCGAGATCATCGACGGCTACAACCGCGACAACCTCGCCTACTCGACCACGAAGGACGCACCCCCACAGCAGGACGAGCGGCTCGCCGGCCTGCAGCGGTACGTCGACGACGCTGCGTTCTACCAGGGCGCCGGCACCTTCATCCCCACCTCCATCCCGCTCGGCAACTACCTGCAGACGGCGATCCGGAGCGGGGACTTCACCTCGATGCTGCAGCGGCTCGACTCGGACTGGCGGCGTCTCGCCGGCCGTTCGGCGACGGTCTGAGCCGGACCAGGACACAGGAGTTCCGATGACCATGCAGACCCCGCTCGCGCGCGACACCGACCCGGCGACGTCCGGGCCGGCGACCGCCGCCTCCCGCACGCACCGACGCGTCGGTTCCCTCCACCGCACCGAGGGCATGTACTACTTCTTCCTCGTCCCGGCGCTCGTGCTGTTCACCGCCTTCGTCGTGGCCCCGGCCTGCGTCGGCATCTTCTACAGCTTCACCGACTACCTCGGCTTCGGGGCGTGGAAGTTCCTCGGTGTCGAGAACTACCGGGCGCTCGTGTCCGACCCGTCGATCATCGCCTCGTACGGCTTCACGCTCGGGTTCGCCGTCGTCACCGTCATCGTCACGCAGGTCATCGCCCTGGCGCTCGCGATCGCCCTGGCGAAGCGCATCCGGTTCGCTGCCGGCCTGCGGTCGATCTTCGTGATCCCGATGGTGATCTCCGGGATCATCGTCGCCTACGTCTTCAACTTCCTCTTCTCGAACACGGTGCCCGCCCTGGCCACGAGCGTCGGGTTCGGGCCGCTGGAGCAGAGCATCCTCGGCGACCCGAACCTCGCCTGGCTCGCGATCGTCATCGTCTCCGCGTGGCAGACGGTGCCGGGTGCGCTCCTCATCTACACCGCGGGACTCACGTCGATCCCGGAGGACCTCTACGAGGCCAGTGCCCTCGACGGCGCGACGGGGTGGAAGCAGCTCCGCGCGATCACGCTCCCGCTCCTCGGCGGCTTCATCGTGATCAACACGGTGCTGGGTGTGAAGGGGTACCTCGGCGCGTACGACGTCATCGTCGGCCTCACGAACGGCGGCCCCGGCAGCGCCACGAGCAGCGTGGCGATGACCATCTTCGGCGGTTTCACCGGTGGCGACTACGCCTACCAGATGGCGAACGCGACCGTGTTCTTCATCATCACCGTCCTCATCTCCGTGCTGCAGCTCGCGGCGACCCGCGGAAGGAACCTGCGACTCGCATGACCACGATCGACACCCGCCCACCGACCGACACCCGCGCGGTCACCACCGGCCGCCAGGACCGCACGGGACGCGGTCACCGCCGGCGCCTCGGTGGCACGAACTGGACGCTCACGGTCGTCCTCGGACTCGCTGCGCTCACAGTGCTCGTCCCGCTGTACGTCACGGTCGCGATGGCCTTCAAGACGAGCAAGCAGAGCGTCGACGGGAACGCGCTCTCGCTGCCGTTCCCGTTCAACCCCGGCTCCTTCGCCGAGGCGTGGCAGCTCACCCGCTTCCCGGTGTCGTTCTCGGTCTCGCTCGGCGTCGCCGCACTGACCGTCGTCGCGACCCTGCTGCTCAGCTCCTTCGCCTCGTACGCGATCGTCCGGAACTGGCACAAGCGGTTCTTCCGGTACTCCTTCGTGTACCTGCTCGCGGCGATGTTCCTGCCGTTCCCCGTCGTCGCGTTGCCGCAGATCAAGCTCACCGCACAGATGGGGCTCGACAACCCGATCGGCGTCGGGATCCTGCACGCCATGTTCCAACTGTCGTTCAGCGTGCTGCTCTACTCCGCGTACCTCCGGTCCATCCCGGTCGAGCTCGAGGAGAGCGCCAGGATCGACGGAGCGTCCACGTGGCAGATCTTCTGGCGGATCATCCTGCCGCTCCTCGGACCGATGAACGCCACGGTCGGCATCTTCGCCTTCCTGGCATCCTGGAACGACTTCATGATGCCGTCGCTCATCACCGCGGACCCCACGCTGCAGACGCTGCCCGTCGTGCAGAACATCTTCCAGAGCAAGTTCGGCACGAACTACAACGTCGCGTTCGCCTCGTACCTCATGGCGATGGCGCCGACGATCATCGTCTACCTGTTCGCGCAGCGTTGGGTGATCAGCGGTGTGACACAGGGCGCGGTCAAGAGCTAGGAGCAGCACCGATGAGCACGAAGGACACCGTCCGCCCCTTCCCCGGCTCCGACCCCGTCGCCGACCCCGCGGCCGTCGTCACGGGGGAGCACTGGCGGGTGACGGTGCTCGACGAGGGCGCCTTCCGCGTCGAGTGGAGCGACGACGGCGGGTTCGAGGACCGCGCGTCGACCTTCGCGATCCGGCGCAAACTGCCAGTCCCCGCGTTCCGGGTGGAGCGGACGGGTGGCGGCGCGGACACCGATCGCAGCGCCGGGGCGGACGCCGGAGCCGACGGAGTCGTCGTCACGACCGCCCGCGCCCGGCTCCGCTACGACGGCCAACCGTTCTCCCCGAGCGGCCTGGTCGTCGAGACGATCGGTCCGGACGCGAACCGGTGGCGCTGGGGCCAGGAGCCGCGGGACCTCGGCGGCACCGGACGGACGCTCGACGACGTCGACGGCCGGATGCCGCTCGAAGCGGGGATCCTCGCGCGGGACGGCATCGCTGTCCTCGACGACAGTGAGTCGTTCCTGTTCGCGGACGACGGTTGGATCGGCACGAGGATCGCCGGCCGACGCGACGTCACGGTGTTCGCGTACGGCCGCGACTTCTCCGACGCGCTGCGCGCCTACCACCGGATCTCCGGCGCACCGTCCCTCCTGCCGCGCTGGGCGCTCGGCAACTGGTGGAGCCGGTACCACCCGTACAGCGACACCTCCTACCTCGAGCTGCTGGACCGGTTCGCCGCGGAACGACTCCCGTTCTCCGTCGCCGTGATCGACATGGACTGGCACCGGGTCGACTCGGTGCCGCCACGGTTCGGCAACGGGTGGACTGGTTACTCCTGGGAGCCCTCGCTGTTCCCCGATCCCAGGGCGTTCCTCGCCGAGCTGCACCGCCGTGGGATGCGCACCACGCTCAACCTGCACCCGGCGGACGGCGTCCGCGCGTTCGAGGATGCCTACCCCGACGTCGCGCAGGCGATGGGCGTCGACCCCGAGACCGAGGAAGCGATCCCGTTCGACCTCACCGACCGGCGCTTCGTCGGCGCGTACTTCGAGCGATTGCACCGCCCGCTCGAGGAGCAGGGCGTCGACTTCTGGTGGATCGACTGGCAGCAGGGACGAACGACCGGGCTCCCGGGCGTCGACCCGCTGTGGCTCCTCAACCACTTCCACCTGCTGGATTCCGCCCGGGACGGCGGCGCCGGCATGACGTTCTCCCGCTACGCCGGGCCAGGCAGTCACCGGTACGCCGTCGGCTTCTCCGGCGACGCCGTCGTGTCGTGGGCGTCGCTCGCGTTCCAGCCGGAGTTCACCGCGACCGCCGCGAACATCGGCTACCCGTGGTGGAGCCACGACATCGGCGGACACACCCGCGGCGTCCGCGACGACGAACTCGCCACCCGCTGGGTGCAGTTCGGCGTGTTCTCACCGATCATGCGGCTGCACTCGGCGAACAACCCCTTCATCCGCAAGGAGCCGTGGGCGTTCCCCGCCGAGCCGCGGACGGCGATGGGTGCAGCCCTGCGGTTCCGGCACCGGATGGTCCCGTACCTGCACACCATGAACCATCGGTCGGCCGACGGGACCGCGCTGGTCCGCCCGCTCTACCACCTGGAACCCCGGCGGGACGAGGCCTACCAGGTGCCGAACACCTACGCCTTCGGGTCGGAACTGCTCGTCGCGCCGATCGTCGAGCCGCGCGACCCCGCTTCGCTGCACGGGACGGCACGGGCCTGGCTGCCGCCGGGCACCTGGACCGACGTGTTCACCGGGACCGCGCACGCCGGGGACCGGTTCGTGGACCTGCACCGCACGATCGACACCGTTCCGGTGCTGCTGCGCGAGGGCGGCGTGCTGCCGCTCGCCACCGAGGACGAACCGGACGCCACCGCCAACCCGACAGCGTTCGAGGTGCTCGTCGCACCGGGTACCTCCGGCTCCTTCACGCTCATCGAGGACCGCGAGGGGTCGGAAGGGGAGACGGCACGGACACGGCTGGAGTGGGACCACCCTCACGCAGCGTTCCGCGTCCACCCGACCGAGGGGGCGCTCGACGTCGTGCCCGAGCAACGGCGCTGGCGCATCACCTTCCTCGCTGCCCCCGCCGAGGGGCAGCACGTCGACGCCCGGTCGGTCGACCGGTTCTCGGTCGACCTGGCGGCCGACACCGCGACCGGTGCCACGCTGACGCTCGCCGGGACGCCCGTCGTCGGGCTGGACGCGCGGGACGGGATCCGACGGGTGCTCGAGGGTGCGCAGGCCGGCAACCCCGAGAAGCTGGCCGCGTGGGAGATCGTCACGAAGGACCTGCCGAGGGCGGACCGGATCGTCGAGCTCGGGACCGTCGGGTTGCCGGGATCGCTCCGCGACGTGGTCGTCGAGTTGCTCGGGAGCGTGCACCCGGGCGAGCGGTGATCCGCCGTTGACGCGCATGCGACTGGAGGCGCGGTGCGGGCCCGCACCGCGCCTCCAGTCTCATCCTCACGCGCGTCGGTGCGCCGCGGGATCAGTCGAACCGTCCGGGTACGGTGCGCTCTCGCCCACGAGCAGCCGGTGGCCGACGGTCACGTAGCGACCGGCGGTCTCGACGCCGTCCATCCGCTCGACGAGCAGGTCGAGCGCGGTCTCCGCGAGCGCGACCGTGTCCGGGGCGACGGACGTGAGGCTGGGCGCGAGGCTCGACCCGATCTCGATGGCGTCCCAGCCGATCACCGCGATGTCGCGCGGTGCCTCGAGGCCGCGCAGCCGCATGGCGCGGAGGACGCCCACGGCCGCGAGGTCGTCACGGCAGAGGAGCCCGTCCACGTCGAGCCCGTCGTCGAGCGCGCGGCCGAATGCGTCCTCGGCGCCGGCAGCGTCCCCGACCTCGCGCGGGACGAGGAACTCCGCGGTGAGTCCGGCGGCGGCGAGCCCCGTCCGGTAGCCGTCCAACCGGAAGCCGGACGTCCTCGACTCCGGGCCGGACTCGTGCCCGAAGAACCCGATGCGGCGGCACCCGAGGGCCGCGAGGTGAGCGACCGCGTCCGAAGCGGCGCGGGCGTTGTCGATCGCGACCTGGTCGGCGGAGGGCGGCCGGACGTCCTCGCCGAGGAACACCACGGCGGTGTCCCCGCGGACCCGGTCGATCGACTCGGGGGAGAGGATCTGCGGGTGGATGACGACGCCGTCCACGACCCCCGCCTCACGGCCGCGGACCGCAGACCGCTCTCCGTCCGCCGAGTCGCCGGTCTCCTCGAGCAGGAGCTGGTAGCCGCGCTCGGCACAGACGCGCGAGAACACGTGGGCGAGCTCGGCGAAGTACGGGCGTCGGAGGTCGGGGAACGCGAACGCGAGCATGTTCGACCGACCCGTGGCGAGGGTCCGGCCAGAGACGTTCGGGCGGTAGCCGAGCTCGTCGACGGCTGCCTGCACCCGGTCACGCATCGCCGGGCTGACGTGCCGGTAGCCGCGCACCACGTTGGACACGGTCTTCATCGAGACGCCGGCGTGCTCCGCGACGTCCTGCAGCGTGACCTTGCCCATCCGCTCACCGTACCGGCGTGCCGTGGTGCCGTGGGTGGGGTCGTTCCGCTCGGTATCATCGACGGATGTCCCCGCGCCCGCCCTTCCGAGCCGACGTCGTCGGCAGCTTCCTCCGACCCGCACCGGTCAAGGAGGCCCGAGCGGCCTTCGCCGCCGGTGACCTCGACGCGGCAGCACTCCGCCGTGTGGAGGACGAGTCGATCCGCGCGCTCGTGGACGCTCAGCGGGCCGCCGGCCTCGAGCTCGCCACGGACGGTGAGGCCCGTCGCGCCTGGTGGCACCTCGACTTCTGGGGCGGCCTGACCGGCGTTGAGGTCGTCGAGCTCGACCACGGCATCGCGTTCCAGGGCGTCACCACCACGCCGAAGGGCATGCGCGTCACCGGGCCGGTGTCGTTCCCCGCCGACCACCCGTTCGTCCAGGACGCCGCGTTCGTCGTCGCCGAGGCGGAGGCACGGGGACTCACCCCGAAGTTCACGATCCCCGCCCCGACGGTGTTCGACTTCCGCCTCGACGCCGACCAGATCCGCACCGACCACTACGCCGACCGGGATGCGATCACGGACGACCTCGTCGAGGCCTACCGCGACGCGATCGCCGCGCTGTACGCCGTGGGCGTCCGGTACCTGCAGCTCGACGACACCGCGTGGGCGTACGCCTGCTCCGACGTCGAGATGGCGAAGGCGCGCGAGCGCGGGATCGACACCGACGGCATCGCGGAGCGGTTCTCGTCGATCATCCGCCGGGTCCTCGACGGCCGACCCGAGGACCTCGTCGTCACCACGCACGTGTGCCGTGGCAACTTCCGGTCGACGTGGATCGCGTCGGGCGGGTACGAGCCGGTCGCGGAACAGCTCCTCGGGAACACCGGGTACGACGGCTTCTTCCTCGAGTACGACAGCGACCGGGCCGGTGGGTTCGAGCCCCTGCGGTTCCTGCCCGAGGGCGACCAGGTCGTGGTGCTCGGCCTCGTCACGTCGAAGACCGGCGAGCTCGAGGACCCCGCCGTGATCGAGCAGCGGATCCGGGACGCCGCCGAGCACGCCCCGCTCCGGCAGCTGGCGCTCAGCCCGCAGTGCGGGTTCGCCTCCACCGAGGAGGGCAACGTGCTCACCGAGGACGAGCAGTGGGCGAAGGTGCGCAGCGTGGTCGAGGTAGCCGGCCGCGTCTGGCGGTAGCGCGGACACGGTAGCGTCGTCCGCGGCCTGTCACCGAACCGGAACGAGCAACGATGCCTGACCTCCACCGTCCCGCCGACGACCGCTACGAGCGGCTCCCGTACCAGCGCGTCGGGAGGAGCGGACTCCTGCTCCCGCGCATCTCGCTCGGGCTGTGGAACAACTTCGGCGCCGACCGTCCGCTCGCCACGCAGCGCGACATCGTGCTGCACGCGTTCGACCGCGGTGTGACGCACTTCGACCTCGCGAACAACTACGGTCCGCCGGCGGGGTCGGCCGAGGAGCAGTTCGGCCGCATCCTCGACTCGGACCTCCGTCCGTTCCGGGACGAGCTCGTGGTGTCGACCAAGGCCGGGTACGACATGTGGCCCGGTCCGTACGGCGACGGTGGTTCCCGGAAGTACATGCTCGCCTCGCTCGACCAGTCGCTCCGACGGCTCGGCCTCGAGTACGTCGACGTCTTCTACTCGCACCGCCCGGACCCGGAGACCCCGATCGAGGAGACGGTCAGCGCCCTCGTGACCGCGGTCCGCTCCGGCAAGGCCCTCTACGCCGGCATCTCGAACTACGACCCGGCGCAGACCGCCGCCGCGGCCGAGGCGCTCGCCGCGGAGAACGTCCACCTGCTCATCCACCAGCCGCGCTACAGCATGTTCGAGCGCACGCCGGAGGCCGGCCTGTTCGACGAGCTCGAACGGCTCGGGACCGGGGCGATCGTGTTCTCACCGCTCGCGGGTGGCCTGCTCACCGACCGGTACTTGGACGGATCCGTGCCCGAGGGCTCCCGTGCGGCGGAGGGCCGGTGGTTCGGCGCCGACCGGATCGACGACGACTACCTGACGACGGTGCGGGCGCTGAACGACATCGCCGCGGCGCGCGGGCAGACGCTCGCGCAGCTCGCCATCACGTGGGTGCTCCGGCAGCCGGCCGTGACGTCGGCGCTGGTCGGGGCGTCGAGCGTCCGGCAGTTGGACGGCACGCTCGACGCGCTCGCGGGTGCTCCGCTGTCCGACGACGAGCTCGCGGCGATCGACGCACTGGTGCCGCGCGGCTGATCGGCGCGGCTGGGCCGCCCGGGGCAGGATGGGCAGCATGACGGACCAGGACGAGATGATCCACCCCGAGGTCGCGCCCAGCGGAGCGGGCTGCGTCGAGTGCGACGCGACGGGCTCGTGGTGGGTGCACCTGCGCCGCTGCGCCGCCTGTGGCCACGTCGGCTGCTGCGACGACTCGCTGAACACCCACGCCACCCGGCACTGGGAGGAGACCGGCCACGCCGTCATCCAGAGCTACGAGCCCGGCGAGACCTGGGCGTGGGACTACCGCGACGACACCCGCTTCGAGGGGCTCGAACTCGCGGCGCCGACGAGCCACCCGGTGGAACAGTCGGTCCCCGGGCCGGCTGACCGCCTGCCCGGGGACTGGTTGGAACTGCTGGGCGGATCGCGCTGATCCGCCCGGGCCGTCAGACGGCGGCCGTCGCCTCGTCGCGGTGCGGGAGCTTCCAGCCCGGACGCACGAAGTGGCAGGTGTAGCCGGCGGGGTACTTCTCGAGGTAGTCCTGGTGCTCCTCCTCGGCCTCCCAGAACGGGCCGGCCGCGACGACCTCGGTGACGACCTTGCCGGGCCAGATGCCGGAGGCGTCGACGTCCGCGATGGTGTCGAGGGCGACCTGCTCCTGCTCGGGTGAGGTGAAGAAGATCGCCGAACGGTAGCTGCGGCCGACGTCGTTGCCCTGCCGGTTCTTCGTCGACGGGTCGTGGATCTGGAAGAAGAACTCGAGCAGGTCGCGGTACGAGATCACGGACGGGTCGAAGACGATCTCGACGGACTCGGCGTGGTCACCGTGGTTGCGGTAGGTCGCGTTCTCGACCTCGCCGCCGGAGTAGCCGACGCGGGTGCTGATGACGCCCGGACGACGGCGGAGGAGCTGCTGCGCTCCCCAGAAGCAGCCTCCGGCGAGGATGGCGGTCTCGGTGGTGGTCATGGTGGCCTCCTGGGCTCTCGTGCCGCTGGCTGCGGCACCACACCATGCAACCGGCGTCGGCGCCCGCGTGTTCCCGACTGCAGTGTCCGTCAGCGGCGGGCGTCGCGGCGCCGGTTCGCCACGTTCCACCCGAGCGAGACCACTCCGGCGCCGATCAGCGTCTTCGCGACACCACCGATGACGAACGGGGTGAGCCCGTACGCCACCGTCTGCTGGACGTCGAGCCCGAGCGACACCGCCAGCCAGGCCATCCCGGCGGCGAAGGTGACGACGGTGCCGAGTGCGAACGACAGCAGGGCCACGCGGAGCGTTCGGTCCCCGAACCGCTCCGCGACCCAGCCGACGAGCGCTGCGGCGGCGATGAACCCGACGACGTAGCCACCGGTCGGTCCGACGAGCACCCCGACACCGGCGTCGCCCCCGGCGAAGACCGGCAGCCCGACCGCTCCGAGCAGTGCGTAGACGAGCATCGAGAGGGCTCCGCGACGGGCACCGAGGGCACTTCCGACGAGGAGGACGGCGAGCGTCTGTCCGGTGATCGGGACCGGCCAGAGCGGGACGGAGACCTGGGCGGCACCGGCGGTCAGCAGGGCTCCGCCGACGACCAGCGCTGTGCTGACGGCGGTGGTGCGGGGGAGCAGGACGTCGGCGAGCGGACGGGGCGTGGCGAGTGCGGTCATGGCTGGTCCTCGGTTCAAGCGGAGCGTGTGGGAGCGTGGGACGGGGGATCAGACGCTCGCTGCGGTGAGCAGCGCGGTGGCGTCCCGTCGTGCGGTGGCGACGGCGTCGGGCGTGAGGCCGCACGCGCGGAGGCACGTCCCGGTGATCGCCTCGCGGTCCTGGTCGTCGACCTCGCGGTCGCGACGCAGCTGGATGACCGTCTCGGCGAGCTGGATGAGGATCCCGCCGAGCCGCTCCGGGGTCACGGTGGCACGGATGTCGGCGGTCGCGGCGAGTGTCCCGAGTCGGCCGTACGTGTCCTGGAGTTCCTGCCGGTCGGCACGGAAGCCGTCGTACCGGTCGCCCTGCACCTCGGGGAGCATGTAGAGCGTGCCGATGTTGTGGGGCGTGCGGGCGAGCGTGTCGACGTCGATGAGGACCAGGGCGGCGAGCGCACCGGCGGCGGAGACCGACCCCGGGACCCTGTCCACCAGGCCGCGGACGACGTCGAGGCTCGGCCGGACCGAAGTGGTGAGCAGCTCGACGAGCAGGTCGTCCTTGCCGGCGAAGTGGTAGTACAGCGACGCCTGACGGATGCCCACCCGCTCGGCGATCGCGCGCGTCGAGGTGGCGCTGAACCCGTTCTCGACGAACAGGGCGGCGGCCGCGTCGAGGATCTGGTCCCGGGGACTCAGCCCGGACGCCGTGTCGGGCTGGGCTCTCGGTCGGCCGAGGCGGGCGGGCCGGTCGTCTGCGGGCATGCCGCCATCCTCGCAGCCGGCCGTCACGAGCGTCCTCCGACCGTGTGCTCGCGGTACGTGCGCCACCCGCCGTGGTGGGTGATGTCCTCGGCACCCTCGACGGCGTGGGACTCGACGGTGAACCCGGTGACGTCCGACCCGTCGGCGAGCGTCACGGTGCCGATCGCCATCGGCGCGGGCAGGGCGGCGACGAAGGTCCCGAAGCCCGCGGCGGGGAGCCGCCACAACTCGCCGGCGATGCCGCCGGTGCCCGCGTCGGACGGCGTCCGGACCAGCCCGGGCTTGGGTGGGACCGTGTCGAGCGCGTACAGCCGGTAGTCGGAGGCGGTGCGCGCCTCCCGGACGAACGTCCCGCCAGCCGCGACCAGCTGGCCGTTCAGCGGCTGGTCCCGCAGGTGCGCACCGACGACCAGCAGGTCGACCGTCGGTGCGGCGAACGCCGCGGCGAGTGCCGCGAGACGACGATCGGTGAACGCCGGCCCGGTGAGCATCACGCCGAACGGCAGCCCGTCGACGAACCCGGCGGGGACGGCGATCGAGGCCATGTCGAGCAGGTTCGCGAAGTTCGTGTACCGACCCATCCGGCTGTTCGCGCCGACCGGGTCCGCCGCGACCTCGGCGAGGGTGGGGTGCCACGTCGTGGTGGGGGTGAGGAGCGCGGTGGTGCCCTCGAGCGCGATCCGTCCGGCGGCGCCGAGCGCGTCCAGGCGCTCCTGGTCGGCGAAGAGCTCGGCCGCGGTCGGGGTCGCGCCACCGAGCACGATCGCCGCCACGGTCGGGTCGAGGTCGTCGCCGACCAGGTCGCGGTGCGCGTCGATGTGGGCGCCGACCGCCGCGTACCGCTCGGCGACGAAGGCGCCGTCGTACAGCAGCGCGGCCGCGTCGAGGAGCGGGGCGATGTCGACCTCGACGACCTCGTGGCCGAGCGCACGGAACCGGTCGACTGCTGACCCGAAGGCGTCTGCCCACCCGGGTGCCAGTCCTTCGAGCTGCGCGGGCAGCGGGATGGCGATCCGCGGGACCGCGGGCAGGTCGGCGAGGGCGAGGTCTTCGCGGGCGAGCGGGTCACGGCCGTCCGGGCCCGCCATGAGCTCCGCGACCGTCCGTGCGCGGTCGAGCCCGGGTGCGAAGACGGTGACGCAGTCCTGGGAGCGGCAGGCGGGGACGACCCCGGTGTTCGGCACGATGCCCTTCGTCGGCTTCACGCCGACCAGGTGGTTCAGCGCTGCCGGCACCCGCCCGGAGCCGGCGGTGTCGGTGCCGAGCGCGAAGTCCACGATCCCCAGGGCGGCCGCGGTGGCGGATCCGCTCGACGAGCCGCCCGAGATGCGGGAGGGGTCCCAGGCGTTCCGGACGGCGCCGAACGGCGACCGCGTGCCGACCAGGCCGGTGGCGAACTGGTCGAGGTTCGTCTTGCCGACCACGACCGCGCCGGCGGCCCGCAGCCGGGCGACGGCCGTGGCGTCGACCGTCGGCTCGTAGGCGTACGACCGGGCGGCCGCGGTGGTCGGGAGCCCGGCGACGTCGATGTTGTCCTTCACGGCGAACAGGAGTCCGGCGAGTGGGAGCGTCGGGTCGACGGCTTCGGCCTCCGCCAGGACGGCGTCCCGGTCACGGAGGGTGATCCAGACCTCGGGGCGGTCCACCGCGTCGATCCGGTCGTAGGCGTCGTGGACACGGGCGGCGGCACCGTCGGCGCGGGCCGCGGCAGCGCGGCTCACGCTGCCGCTCCGATCGCGGCGAGGACCTGTCCCGGGGCGACCTGGTCGCCCGGCTTGATGTAGACCTCCAACACGTGTCCCTCCACCGGTGCGTGCACCATCGACTCCATCTTCATCGCCTCCACGGCGAGCATCTTCTGGCCTGCGTCGACCCGGTCGCCCGGCCGGACGTCCACCTGCCACACGGTCGACGTGAACGGTGCGGTGACCGCCGTGGCCCCGGCCGGCACGATGACCTCGTCCGGCAGCACCACGGCGGGTTCGTCCCGCACGTCGAACTCCCCGGAGGCGCGCCACCGCTCCTTCTCCTCGCCGAACGCGCGGGCCTGCTGGGCGCGGAAGTCGGCGATCGAGCCGGCGTTCTCGGACAGGAAGCGGTTGTAGGACGCGATCGAGAACTCGCCGTCGACGGTCTCGAACTCCCCACGGCCGGCGTCGGTCTCGGCGCGGAGCTCCAGCAGCTCGTCGGCACCCACCGGGTACCACTCGATCCGGTCGAAGAACCGGAGTGCCCACGGGTCGTCCTGGAACAGTCCGCCGCGGCGGAAGCGGTTCCAGATCTGCACCGTGCGACCGACGAACTGGTAGCCGCCGGGCCCCTCCATGCCGTAGATGCAGAGGTAGGCGCCACCGATGCCGACGGAGTTCTCCGCCGTCCAGGTCCGGGCCGGGTTGTACTTCGTGGTGACGAGACGGTGCCTGGGGTCGAGCGGGGTCGCGACCGGGGCGCCGAGGTACACGTCGCCGAGCCCGAGCACGAGGTAGCTCGCGTCGAACACCGTGCGGAACACGTCGTCGACGCTGTCGAGGCCGTTGATCCGGCGGATGAACTCGATGTTCCAGGGGGTCCACGGGGCGTCGTTCCGCACGCCGTTCATGTACCGCTCGATGGCGAGCCGCGTGGCCGGGTCGTCCCACGACAGCGGCAGCTTCACCGTCCGGGAGGGCACGACGAGCTGGTCGGTCGGCGGGATCTCGTCCTCGAGTTCGCGGAGCAGCCCCGCCATCGTGCTCGCCTTCAGCACGTTCGCATCGGTGTGCACCTGGAGCGACCGGATGCCCGGTGTGATGTCGAGGATCCCCTTCGGAGCCTCCTCCTGCAACCGCGTCATGAGTGCGTGCACCCGCATCCGCAGGGCGATGTCGAGGGTCATGTCGCCGTACTCGACGAGGACGTTGTCGTCGCCGTCGCGTCGGTAGGCGACCGCCGGTCGGGCGTCGGTCGCGTCCAGGCGCGCGATCACCCCGTCGTCGCCGTCACCTCCGGTGCGGGGGACGGTCCGGGAGGCGCGGTTCGCCTCGAGCGCGGCGGCGTCGGCTTCGCGGACGGGCACGAACCGGACGGTGTCGCCCGGGCGCAGCTGGCCCAGCTTCCAGAGGTCGCCGCTCGCGACCACGGCGGGGCACACGAACCCGCCGAGTGACGGCCCGTCCGGGCCGAGGATGATCGGGGTGTCGCCGGTGAAGTCGATCGCACCGACCGCGTAGGGGGTGTCGTGGATGTTCGACGGGTGGAGTCCGGCCTCGCCGCCGTCGGTCCGCGCCCAGCCCGGCCGGGGGCCGATGAGCCGGATGCCGGTCCGCGCCGAGTTGTGGTGCACGCCGTAGTCGGTGGCGTAGAACACGTCGAGGTCGGCGCGGGTGAAGAAGTCGGGCGCTGCGTGCGGGCCCTCGGTGACGGCGATCTCCCACGTGTCCGTCAGCGCGGTGCGACGGTCGTCCGGGGTGGGGCCGCCGACCAGACCGAGGCGCGCACCGGCGGGGAACGCGGGGTGCGGTGCGTCGGAGTCCGGTGAGCCGGGGCGGAGGACGTCACCGGCGAGCAGCGCGCGACCGGCGTGGCCGCCGAATCCGCCCAGTGTGAACGTGGCTGCGGAGCCGAGGTAGGTCGGGACGTCGAAGCCACCACGCACGGCGAGGTAGCTGCGGAGCCCGGGCCCCGCCGCGGTGCCGATGGCGAGCGTCTGACCGGCTGCGACGTCGACCGGCTCCCAGAGCGGGACGTCTTCGCCGTCGAGCGTGGTCGGTGCCGGCGCCCCGGTGAGTGCGACGACGGCCGCGGTGGAGAACCGGAGCGTCGGACCGCTCGCCGTGATCTCGAGCGCCGGTGCACCGTCCGGGTTGCCGACCGCGCGGTTCGCCTCGGCGAAGGACGCCGCGTCGAAGGGGCCGCTCGGCGGGACGCCGACCTGCCAGTACCCGACCCTGCCCGGCAGGTCCTGGATCATCGTCATGGTGCCCGGGACGACCACGTCGATCCGGGGGTCCGGGTCGTCGGTCTCGTCGAGCGTCGACGTCGAGTGCGTCGCGGTGCGGAGTTCGAGGTCGTCGGCGAGCGTCCGGAGGAGCCCGGCGTTCGTGACGATGCCGTCCACGCGGGTGTCGCCGAGGGCGTCGCGGAGCAGGTCGAGGGCGTCGTCGCGGGTCTCGCCCGTGGCGATCACCTTCGCCAGCATCGGGTCGTAGAACGCCGAGACCTCGGATCCGGTCTCGACCCAGCCGTCCACACGGATCCCGGGGCGCTCGGGGAACACGGCCTGGGTGACGAGGCCGCTCGAGGGCAGGGAACCCTTCGCCGGGTCCTCGGCGTACACGCGAGCCTCGACGGCGTGGCCGGTCGGGGTCCACTCCTCGTCGAAGACGGCGTCGTCGATGCCGGCGGCACCGTCGCGCGCGAGCCGGAGCATGAGCTCGACGAGGTCGACGCCGTAGACCTCCTCGGTGACGGGGTGCTCGACCTGGAGCCGCGTGTTGACCTCGAGGAACGAGGCCTCCTCGCGCACCGGGTCGTAGACGAACTCGACGGTGCCGGCACTGCGGTACCCGACGCTCTCGGCGAGCCGACGGGCTGACGTGTGCAGCGCCTCCCGGACCCGCTGGGGAAGCGCCGGGGCCGGTGCCTCCTCGATGACCTTCTGGTTCCGTCGCTGGAGTGAGCAGTCGCGGTCGCCGATCACGGCGACGCGACCCTCGCCGTCACCGAAGAGCTGGACCTCGACGTGTCGCGCCGGCCGGACCAACCGCTCGAGGAAGATCCCGGCCGAACCGAACGCGGCTGTCGCCGTGCGCTCGACGCTCGCGTACGCCTGGCGGACCTCGTCGAGGGTCGAGCAGGCCTGCATGCCGATCCCGCCGCCCCCGCCGGTGGCCTTGAGCATCACGGGCAGCCCGATCCGCTCGGCCTGCTCCACGGCGTCCTCGACGTTCGCGAGCAGTCCGGTGCCGGCGAGCATGGGGACGCCCGCGGCGGCGGCGAGCTCCCGGGCCGTGTGCTTCGCGCCGAACTGCACGATCTGGTCCGAGGTCGGACCGACGAACCGGATGCCGGCGTCCTCGCAGGCGCGGGCGAAGTCGGTGTTCTCGGAGAGGAAGCCGTAGCCGGGGTGGACGAGTCCCGCGCCGGTGTCGAGCGCCGCTTGGACAACGGCGTCGATGCGCAGGTAGGACTCCCGTGCGGGCGCCGGGCCGAGCCGGACGGCGACGTCGGCCTCGCGGACGTGCGGGGCGGCGCGGTCGGCGTCCGAGTAGACGGCGACGGTGCGCATGCCGAGCGCCTTGGCCGAGCGGATGATGCGGCGGGCGATCTCGCCGCGGTTCGCGACGAGGAGGGTGTCGGTGGAGAGGGAGGCGCTCACGGCTGGACCACGATCATTCGGAGGGGCGTGCAGGAGAAGTCGTTGCAGGGGTTGTTCATCTGCGGGCAGTTCGAGACGATCACGAGGACGTCGCGCTCTGCCCGGACGGCGACGCGCTTGCCGGGTGCGCTCATCCCGTCGACGATCCCGAGGGCGCCGTCGGACTCGACCGGGACGTTCATGAACCAGTTGAGGTTCGACACGAGGTCGCGGGCGCCGAGTCCGTGCCGGCCGGCCTCGGCGAGGAAGTTCTCCCGGCAGCCGTGCTGGTACTGGGTGTGGTGGCCGTACCGGAGCGTGTTCGACTCCTTCGAGCACGCGCCGCCGATGGTGTCCTGGCGGTCGATCTCGTTGCCGACGACGGTCATGAGCGGACGGCCCTCGTTCGACATGAGGACGGTGCCGGTGCGGACGTAGGCATTGCCCTGCGCCGCGAGGGTGTCCGGGACGCTGTACCGCTCGTCCGGGTCGTGGGCGTCGTAGACGAGGCAGTCGGCGCTCTGGTTGCCACCGACGTCGACGATGGTGAGCACCTCGCCGGCACGGACCACGGCGGACCACGGCGCGAGCGGGGCCACCCGGTCGTCGCGGACGACGGTGCCGGGGACGAGGGACTCGCTCCAGTCGAGCGGGACGTCGGGTGCGTGGACGGCGCCGACGGGGACGGTCGTGGTCGTCGTGGTCATCAGCAGCCTCGCGCTTCCGCGTAGTCGACGGAGTTCAGGTAGGCGCGGGTGAGCTCCGGCGTCGCGGAGAACCGCTCGTCGGCGGCCGTCGTCGGTTCCCCGCGCCAGGCGTGCACACGCAGCGGGCCGACGGCGTAGTCCGGCCGTGGGTCGATCGGGTGCGCGACGTTCGCGACGAGCACCAGCAGCGGCAGCTCGGCGACGAGGGTGACGCGGCACCCGGGGCCGGCGGAGCCCGTGAACGTCATCGCGCCTTCCAGGTCGACGGTGACGCCCTGGAAGAACGAGATACTCGGCGGCAGGTCGCGCTTCGTCAGCCCGTGCTTGGCGGCCGCCTTGGCGAACAGGGACCGCCCGCTCGGCGACGGCCCCTCGGGAGCGGCGTCGCCGTACTTCCGCTCGTTCCAGGCGTCGGTCGAGGTGCCGCAGAAGGCGTCGTGGTGACCGGACGTGTCCTCGACGATGCTCGCCAGCGCCCGGCCGTCACCACTGAGCAGCGGGGAGCCCTGGCCGAGGTACGCCTGCCACGGGATCTTCTGGGTGTCGGCGACGTTCAGCCGCTCCCACGGTTCGAGGGCGTTGAACACGAGCACGTTGGCGCACGCGTCGCCGGTCGGGTCGTCGAACCGGATCCGGGACCCCCGGGCGAGGACCTTGTGGGTGTACCCGCCCGGCGCGACCGTCTCCGCCCACACCAGCTGCGCGGGGTCGACGCCGTCCGGGGCGAACGGCGACGTCGACGCCGGCAGGTACGGCATGTACTCGGACTGCGATCCGGACTGCGCTCGGGCATCGGAGCGCGAGGCGGTCACGCTGTCGGTCTGGTGGAGGTCGCGCATGCTGGTCCGTTCGTGGCAGACGTGGGTCGGGTCGGGCGGGTCGGGGTGGGCCGGTCAGGCTTCGACGGTCGCGGTCGCGGTCGCGCTCGTCGGGACCGGGGCGGTGTTCGGGACCTCGGCGAGCGCGAGCGGGCCGTGGGCGCGGTGGCGCCACGACGACCACGCCCACCCGACGAGCAGGACCGCGCCGATGAACAGCAGGGCGCTGTACTGCAGCCACCAGGAGTGCCCGGTGAGGTCGTAGATCTCCGGGCGCGGCCAGATGAGGTTGACCGCCATGCCGATCTGGAAGACGACGGCGAGGGCGTTCACCGGGATGCCCCACCGGCCGAGCGTGAAGAGTGGCTTCCCGTCCTCGTCCACCCCCGTGGGCAGCCCGGTCCGGCGGAGGCGGATGCGCTGCACGAGCAGTGGGCCGGTCACGCCGAGGTAGGCGAGGTAGAGCATCGCGATGCAGAGGCTCGACAACGCCGTGAAGATCGCGGACTGCCCGATGTTGATCGCGAGGGCGAGGCCCGCGCCGACCCCGACGACGATGGACGCCGCGATCGGCGTGCCCGTGCGCGGCGAGACCCGGGCGAGGGTGCGGTGGAAGGGGAGCGCCTGCTCGCGGGCCATCGAGAAGACCATGCGTGCGCCGGCGGTCTGCACGGCGAGGGTGCACGCGAACACGGCGACCGCGACGGTGCAGAGGAGCAGGCGTCCGAAGACGTCACCGAGCGCGGACGTGATCACCCACGCGAGCCCCTGGGTGGCGAGCTTGCCGTCGGTCAGGCTCGGCGCGGCGATCAACGCACCGATGATGAGCAGTCCGCCGCCGAGGCCGGACACCGTGAGCGCGCGGATGATCGTCTTCGGGGTGGTGCGCCTCGGGTTGTGGGTCTCCTCGGCGAGCTCGCCCGCGGAGTCGAAGCCGACCATCACGTAGGCGGCCATGAGGGACGACGCCAGGAACGCCCAGACGTACGGCTCGTTCGTCGGGCCGGCGTACCCCTCGGTCGTGAACACCACGGCCGGGGACCGGTGCGGCAGCAGGAAGAGCGCGACGATGAGCACGACGACGCCGATGATCTCGACGAGCACGCCGAAGCTCGTGACACGCGCCATGAGTCGCACGCTGAGGATGTTGACGACCGTGGTGACGACGAGCATCACCAGCCCGAGGACCACCGCGTTCGCGGCACCCGTCGGTGACGCCAGCGACGGGTCGGCGCCGGAGCCGCCCACCACCTGGAAGCCGCTCCAGATCGCGGGGAGGACGGCCTGCACGGCGATGGCGGCGACCGCGACGGTGAGGACCTGCCCGATGATCATCGTCCACCCGGTGAACCACCCGAACCGGGCACCCGCGAGCCGGCTCGACCACTGGAAGATCGCGCCGGAGATCGGCCAGCGCGCGGCGAGCTGCGCGAAGTTCAGCGCGACGAGCAGCTGGCCGGCGAAGACGAGCGGCCAGGCCCAGAAGAACGCCGCGCCGCCGAGCCCGAAGCCCAGACCGAAGAGCTGGAAGACGGTGGTGAGGATCGACACGAACGAGAACCCGGCGGCGAAGGACGAGAACGAACCGACCCCGCGGTGGAGTTCCTGTTCGTAGCCGAGGCGGGCGAGGCCCTGCGTGTCGGCGGACGTGGTGGCGCGTGGTGCGTGGAGCGGAGCTTCGGGAGAGCGCATGGCTGCCTGACCTTTCGCGGGGTACCTGTCGAGCGACAGGTAAGGCAAGTGTCGTGCGCTGCTGTGTCGTCGCCGTTGCCCGTCTGTTTCGTCCTCGTGACGGGACGCGGCGTTGTGTAAACGTTCCGCGACGACGGACGGGAGGCGCGGTGCCAGCTGGCACCGCGCCTCCCGTCGGCTTCCTGGTCGCGTCCGCGACCGACGTCAGTCCGTCGTGTCCTCCAGCGCGTCCAGCGCGGCCACGTCCTCCGTCGACAGGACGAAGTCCACGTCCGCGTTCTCCGCGATGCGCGACGGGGTCGTCGACTTCGGCAGCGGCAGTACGTCCTTCTCGAGCAGGTACCGGATCGCGACCTGCGCGACGCTCTTGTCGTACTTCGCCGCGATGTCGCGGATCTCGGCGTTCTCGAGCAGCCCGCCGGTGGCGAGTGGCGAGTAGCCCTCGGTGAGGATGTCGTGCTCGCGGTCGAAGGCCGTCGTCTCGTCCTGCGTGTTGCCGATGAACCAGCGGATCTGGTTCGCGTGCGGGACCACGTCGGTGCGACCGAGCAGGTCCTCGAGGTCCGCGACGACGAAGTTCGACACGCCGATGCTCTTCGTGCGGCCGGCGTCGTAGAGCTCCTCGAAGACCTTCCAGACCTCGACGTTGCCGTCGCGGTGGTCACTGCCCATGTCCGACCACGGCCACGGCGCGTGGATGAGGTAGAGGTCGACGTGTCCGAGGTCGAGGTTGCGGCTCGACTCCTCGAACGCGTCGCGCGCACCCGACGCGGTCTTGATCTCGGCGGGGAGCTTCGTGGTGATGAACAGCTCGTCGCGGGGGATGCCGCTGTCCCGGACGGCCTTGCCGACGCTCGCCTCGTTGCCGTACGCGAGGGCGGTGTCGATGTGCCGGTAGCCGAGCTCGAGCGCGGTCTTCGTGGCGTCGTAGGCGTCGTCACCGGACGGGATCTGCCAGGTGCCGAAGCCGATCTTCGGGATGTGAAGGCCGTTGGACAGGGTGAACGTGTCGATGAGTGCGGGCATGGGACGGACAGTACGCCGGGGAGCGCGGGTGTCGCTCCGACCGCGTAGCATTCGAACACACGTTCGAATCAGGAGGTCGGGATGATGCTCACGCACGAGGTCGCCACCGTGTGGTGGGAGCGCGGGGTGCCGCAGCGGATGGTCTGGCGCGACCGTCGGTGGCGGGTGAGTGACAGCCCGACGCGGCTGACCGCGACGGCGGAGTTCCTGCCGACCGCGATGACGCACGCGCCGGAGCGGACGGTGGGGTGGCGGTTCCAGGTCAGTGCCGACGGGGGTGACGACGTCGTCGTGGTGGACATCGCGCCCGACGGGGACGGCTGGGTGGTGGCGCGGACCTGGCGGTGACGCCGGCCGCGGTCCTGGCGGGACGCCCGATGGCGCAGGTCGAACCACGGATGCGACACCGAACCACGCCCCGGGGCTGGTTCGACGTCGTCGACGTGGTTCGGAGCAACCCGTCGCCGCCCGGGGCTACGAGTCTCGGTCCCGATCCACGGATTCCGGGAGGGTCCACGACGCGCCCACGGTCGGTGCTGGCACCGCTGCGCCGGTCGCCGCGCCGGTTCCGACCGGACGGCGCTGCAGTTCGGCGATCGCGGTGTCCAGGTTCCGGAGCGCCCGTCGCGTGTCCCACATCGCGTACGCGCACGACCCGACGAAGAACAGCAGGAACAGCCACCAGAACGGGCTGACCGACGCGGCCAGGTACACGCTCAGCGCGGCGAAGAGCACGAACATCACCGGGACCGACCAACGGTTCCGACGGTAGCGGACGCGGTAGCGCTCGAGCTCGGACGTCCACGCGGCTGTGTCGGCATCGGCGGGGAGCTCGCCCGTGCGGATCGTGTGCCGCATGGCGTTGACAGCGTCTGCTCCGCCGGCTCGCCGTCGTCGGATCGCGATCGCGATGCCGAAGAACGCGGTCATCGCGACGGCGTAGAAGAGCGCTCCGATGAGCCGCGCCACCACGTGCATGCCGGACGGGTTGCTGAACAACCCCAGGAGGAAGTAGAGGGCGCCCACGACGACGAACACGATCGGCAGGAGGGCGGGGAGGGGAAGTCGTCGGATCCGGTCCACGGTGTGCGCTCCGTTCGGGTGTCGGGACGCCGAGCGACGGCGCGGCCCAGACGCTATACCGGTCGCACGCCGAGAGTCCGAGCGATCGTCGCTTCCTGGCGGCACCTGTGGGCCTTCGCAGCGCTCGGTCCTGGCGATCCGCGTCAGCCGGTGATGGAGTCGTCGGGCTCGTCGAACTCGTCGGCCCCGTCGGCGAGGCTGGCGGCACGACCTTCGGGGACGCCGAGCATCAGCAGGCTCGTCACGATCGCGGGCCGCGCCCCGGGTTCCCCCGGCGCTGCGGGCCGCCCGTCCGTCGCGTGGTCGGCGATGGCGAACACGGCCGACCACGCCACCTGGCTGAGCACGTCCGCCCGGAGGTGGCGCCCGAACACCCCCTCCGTGTGACCGCGTTCGACGAGGTCGGCGAGGGCTCGATCGACCGGCCGGAGCAGTGCGTGGATGTCTTCCCCGAACTCGCCGCGTCGGAGCGTGACGAGCACCCGGTAGCGGTCGGTGAGTGGCCAGAGGCGTCCGACGAAGCGGGCCCAGAGCTCGTCCGCCCGGGCCGAGGTGTCGTTCGCGATGGTGTCCTCGAGCGCGCCGGCGATGTCGCCGGCGGCGCGTCGAGTGAGCGCGAGCACGAGATCGGACCGTGCGGGGAAGTACCCGTAGACGGTGCGGCGGACCACGCCCGCGGCGGTGGCGACGGCGGTCATGCTCGCACCGGGGTCCTTCCCGAGCACCTCCAGCGCGACCTCGAGGATCCGGTCCTCGGTCTCGGTCGAGCCGCCCCTGGTAGGTCCGTCGATCGTCACGCTCCGATCATTGCACACTCTTGTGCAATGCAGGCGGCTGCGTCACGATGGCATTGCACACCGATGTGCAATGCACGCGACCCGCGAGGAGCTCCGAACCATGACCCCACTCACGACACGACCCGCAGATGACGTCCGCCCGTTCCGGGTCGACGTGCCGCAGGCGGCGATCGACGACCTCCGACGGCGTCTCGCCGCGACCAGGTGGCCCGATCCGGAGACGGTGCCCGACTGGTCGCAGGGGGTGCGGAGTGAGAACCTCCGTGGCCTCGCCGGGTACTGGGAGCGGCAGTACGACTGGCGACGGTTCGAAGCCGAGCTGAACGCCTGGCCGCAGTTCGTCACGACGATCGACGGACTCGACGTGCACTTCGTCCACGTGCGCTCCCGGAACCCCGGTGCGATGCCGCTGGTCCTCACCCACGGTTGGCCGGGATCCGTCGCCGACTTCCTCCCGCTCGTCGGTCCGCTCACGGACCCGGTCGCGCACGGTGGGGACGCGGCGGATTCGTTCGACGTGGTCATCCCGTCGCTGCCGGGTGCTGGTTTCTCGGGGAAGCCGACGGGCCGGGGGTGGGACGTCGACCGCATCGCGGCTGCCTGGACGGAGCTGATGGCGCGGCTCGGCTACCGATCGTGGTCGGCCCACGGGGGTGACTGGGGATCGGCGGTGACGACGGCGCTCGGTGCTCGGCGTTCGGACGGGCTCGTCGGCATCCACCTGAGCACCCCGTACGCCGTGCCCGCGACGATCCCGGACGTGCTCTCGGCTGAGGAGCGACGAGCGGCCGACGGCCTGGCGCGCTACGCGGGCGAGCTCGGCGGATCGAACCACCTGCAGGCGACGAAGCCGCAGACGGTCGGTTTCGCCCTCGCGGACTCACCGGTGGGCCAGGCCGCCTGGATCTACGAGAAGTTCCAGTCGAAGACGGACAACGACGGCCTCGCCGAGGACGCGATCGCCGTCGACGCGATGCTCGACCTCGTCTCGCTCACCTGGTTCACGAACAGTGCTGCGTCATCGGCCCGGATCTACTGGGACAACCGGACGGCGACGATGTCCGGGCCGAGGCTCGAGCTGCCGGTCGCGGTGACGGTCTTCCCGAAGGACGTCCCCCGGATGCCGCGGAGCTGGGTCGAGGCCGCGTACAGCGATCTCGTGCACTTTCGCGAGGCGGCCGCCGGCGGGCACTTCGCGGCGCTCGAGCAGCCGGCGGTCCTCGTGGAGGAGCTCCGTACGGGGCTGCGCTCGCTGCGCTGAAGCCGAAGCGCGACGGCGGCTGCCGGCCGGGTCGCGGGAGGGTCAGCGCGACGCCTCGCCCGCCTGCTCGTACAGGTTCGTCGCGAGCTCGCTCAGGACCGCGAGCAGGTCGCCGTCGTGGCCCGCATCGACTGCCCGGAGCAGCTCGGCGTACCGCCGCCGGTAGTCCTCGACCACCGCTTCGCCGTCCGGCAGCAGGCGGAGCAGGGACCCGCGCCGGTCGTTCGGGTTCGGGGCGCGCTCGAGCATGTCGGCGGTCGTCATCCGGTCGATGAGGTTCGTCACCGCGCCGGAGGTCAGGCCGAGGTACCCGGCCACCTCGGTCGGCGTCGAGTACCCGGTGTCGCTGATGAGCACCAGGGCGCGCAGGGCGTTCTCGTGCACGCCGGCACGGGCGCTGAGCCGGCTGACGAGGCTCGCGTTCGCGCGCACCACGGCGTCGAACGCCACCATCAGGTCGGCCGCGTCGGTGGCGCCGGGGTGGGTCACGGGTTCCTCGTTCCGCGTCGGGTGCGGGCACGTCCCTCGCACTGGGGTAAGTATACGAGTGGTCAACTTGATGAAGCATTGACTATCTTGATGATCAAGCAAGCGAACCCGAACCGTCTGCTTCACCCGAAGTTCCATCCCCACTCCCTGAACCCAGACCGAAGAGGTACCCCGTGTCCGACAAGCTCCGCACCTCCGCACTGAAGCGGATCCGTTTCGCCCCCGTCGCGCTCCTCGCGGGCATCTTCGCCGCGGTCCTGCTCTCCCTCTCGCTCACCGGCACCCTCTCCGGGTTCGCCGCGAGCATCACCAACAGCAGCAACACGGCCGCGAGCGGCACGCTGATCATGCAGGAGCAGAACGCCGGCGCCTCGGTCACGTGCCTCAGCACCGACGGCGGCTCGGTCTCGACCAACGCCGCGACCTGCTCCACCATCAACAAGTTCGGCGGCAGCACCACGATGACCCCGGGCAACACCGTCAACACGGCGATCTCGATCAAGAACACCGGGACCGCGAACGCCGCGACCTTCACCCTCACGCCTGGTGCGACCTGCACCCAGTCGGCCAACGGGTCGATCAACGGCACCGCGACCGACCTCTGCGCGAAGATGAACCTCGTCATCACCTCCGGCGCCACGACGGTGTTCAGCGGCACGCTCGCCAGCTTCAAGGGCGCCGCAGCCTCGGCCTTCACCATGCCGGCCGCCCCGGCCGCCGGGACGAGCATCCCGTTCAACTTCGCCGTGACGCTCGACTCCTCGGCCGGCAACACGTACCAGGGCCTCTCCGCCTCGGTGCCGATGACCTGGACCTTCACCGCCTAGTCCCTCCCGCCCCTGACCGGCGACGCTCGGCCGACCCCCTTCCGGCCGAGCGTCGCCTCCCCTTCTTCCCACCACTTCCCGAGCGGAGCAGCAGATGAGCCAGACGGCAGCGATCCCGCTGAGCGGCACGCTCGACCGCCCGCTGATCGGCGGCCGCACCGCGACCCGGTTCGAGACCGTGCTCGCCTGGTCCGTCGCCCTGATCGCGGCCGTGCTGCTCACCGGCGCCGTGCTGTTCCTCTCCGCCGGTGGCCGGTGGTTCGTCGTCGAGACCCCGTCCATGGGCGAGGCCGCACCCGTCGGGACGCTCGTCCTCGACCTCCCCGTCGACGTCGCCACGCTGCACGTCGGCGACATCGTGTCCTTCGAGACGGCCGCGAACCCCGGCGTCGTCTACACGCACCGCATCATCGACATCGACGCCGACGGCGGACTGCAGACCCGCGGTGACGTGAACGGCGCGACCGACCCGTGGACGCTCACCCAGGAGAACGTCGTCGGCGCCCCGGTCCTCCTCGTCCCGAACCTCGGCTGGTTGTTCCGAGCCGCACCGCTCCTGCTCATCGGGACGCTGGTCATCTGGACGCTCACGAGCGTCTTCACGGACCGCGTCACCCGCACCTGCCTGCGGATCGCCGGAGCGGCGCTCACCACCTCGTACGCCGCGTTCGTCCTCAAGCCGTTCGTCAACGTGACCACCATCACGAACACGTCGTCACCGAGTGGCGTCGAAGCGACCATCGTCTCGTCCGGGATGTTCCCGGTGCGGGTCGAGGCCCACGGTGCCGAGAGCGTCCACCTGGTCGACGGCCAGGTCGGACGCATGGTCATCCACGAGCTGTCGAAGCACGGGCACTACCAGCTCACCTCGAACATCGACCTCGGTGTCGGGGGCTGGGCGCTGCTCATCGCCGCCTGCCTCGTCCCGCTCGTGCTCTGCCTGTCCGTCGGACGGGTCGAGGCGGTGCGTGCCTCGTGAACCTCCGACACCTCCGTGACGGCCGGGTCATCGCCGCCGTCCTCGTCGTCGCGCTCGCGGTCGTCGCCCTGCTCAACGCCTTCGCCCCGACCCGCTCGGCGTTCAGTGCCGTCATCACGAACAGCGCCAACAGCGCCGCGACGGCGCCGTACTTCACGTGCACGGCGGCCGTCGGCGCCGACACCACGAACGCGCTGTTCGCCTACAAGCTCACCGAGGCGTCCGGATCGACGACGGCCACCGACTGGTCCGGCAAGGGACTCAACGGCACCTACCAGGGGTCGATGGTCGCGCAGACACCCAGCCCGAACGCCTGCCCGCGGGACACCGGCAGCTCGTACGTCCTGAACGGCTCGACGAGCTTCGTGTCGACCCCGAAGTCGTACGTGAACCCGACGACCTTCTCGGAAGAGGTCTGGTTCAAGACCACGGTCGCGGGCGGCATGCTCGTCGGCTTCGGCTCGAACCAGGTCAGCGCCTCGGGCCAGCACGACCGCCAGGTCTACCTCAACACGAGCGGCCAGCTCGTCTTCGGCAGCTACAACGGCACGACGCAGGTCGTCACCTCGCCGAAGGCCTACAACGACGGCGCGTGGCACCACATGGTCGCGACGATGTCGGCGAGCACCGGGATGCGGCTGTACGCCGACGGGGTGCTCGTCGCGTCGAACACCGCGTACACGGCCCCGGAGAACTACACGGGCTACTTCCGCGTCGGGTACGACACCGTTTCGGGGTGGCCGGGACAGCCGGCGAACTTCGCCTTCACGGGGTCGATGCGGTACGCGGCGGTCTACAGCACGGTGCTCACGGCGACGCAGGTCGCGAACCACGCCGCGGCGGGACGCTGACCCGAGACCGTCCGTTCGGTTCCGATCCGAGAACATCCCCGGCAGATCTTCTGAGATACTTGCTTACCTCAGAAGATCTGTCGATCCAGTGAAGGGCTCCGATGCCGAGGACTTGGCCATCGCTGGCGTTCGAAGACATGGAATGGCAGAGCCGCCACGCGGATGCTGGCCCCCGTGCCGCCCGTCGCGATCGGCTCGTCGAACGGTACGCAGCAGCCGTCCCCGCTCACATCGCGGAGCTGCCGGTCGAACTCGGCCACGTGGTCGCAACGCTGGCGGACGAAGCATCGACAGCGCTTGCGCGGTTCGATGCTGAGCTCGGTGCTGAGCTGGCACCGTTCGCCTCACTGCTCCTGCGATCCGAGGCAGCTGCTTCGTCGCAGATCGAGCACTTGACGGCGTCCGCGAGGCAGATCTTCACCGCAGAGATCGGCGCCCCCGGCAAGCGGAACGCCAGCGAGATCGTGTCGAACACCCGCGCCATGCAGACGGCGATCCAACTCTCCGACCAGCTCACCACGGGAACGGTGCTCGAGATGCATCGCGTCCTCATGGAACACGACGAGCACCACGAGGCGGGCGCGTTCCGCACCGAGCCCGTGTGGATCGGCTCGAACGGACGATCACCGGCAGGCGCCGACTACGTTGCCCCCGCGTGGGAACGCGTCCCGGAGCTCGTGGACGACGTCATGGCGTTCGCCCGCAGGATCGACCTCCCGCGGCTCGCGCAGGTGGCCATCGCGCACGCGCAGTTCGAGACGGTGCACCCGTTCACCGACGGCAACGGTCGGACCGGGCGAGCGCTGCTCCAGGCGATGCTGCGATCCGATGAGCTCACCAACAACGTGACGGTCCCGGTGTCGGCTGGGCTCCTGACGGACACCAAGGGTTACGTTGCCGCGCTCACTTCGTACCGGCTCGGCGACGTCGAACCGATCATCCAGCGCGTCGCCGAGGCATGTTTCGTGGCGATCGAGAACGCCCGGGAGCTCGTCGATGACATCCGACGCATCCGCTCCGGCTGGCGAGAACGGGTGACGGCACGGCGGGACTCCGGCGTGTGGCGGGCGCTCGAAGTGGTCGCTCGCCAGCCGGTCCTGAACGCGACGGTCCTGGCCACCGAGATGCGGGTGGCCCCGCGGAACGCGTACCCCCACATCGTCCGACTGGTGGAAGCGGGCATCCTCGTGTCGAAGAACGAGTACCGCCACGGCGTGCTGTACCGGAACGACGAAGTGCTGCAGGCGCTCGACGCCTTCGCGGCCCGCGCCGGGCGACGCAGCTGACCCGAGACCGACCCGACGATCGGTCGACCGGTGCTGCCGCCGTTCGGGTTCGGCGGCAACACCGGTCGGCGGTTCCGGTCCGCCTAGGGTGCGGTCCGTCGCCGACGTCGGCTCCGCCGCGTCCGGGTGCACGGTGCGCGTCAGGACCAGGGCGGCCGGAGCGGTCCGGCACGTCCTGACGACCACCGAGGGGCGGTGCCTCCAGCGACGATAGGGGGCACACTAAGCGGAGTCAAGTCTCCACTTGAATCGGACGATTAGGGTCTTCTCATGTCCGCAACAGCGCGTACACGTGCCGAGCGCGTCGAGGTCCGACGCAGCCGCGAGGCGATCCTCGCGGCCGCAGAAGCGCACTACGCGGTCCACGACGCCGACCCGACGATGGTGGAGCTCGCGCAGCGTTCCGGCATCGGGATCGCGACGCTCTACCGCCGGTACCCGGGCATCGACGAGGTCGTCCGTGCCCTCCACGCGCGGCTCATCGCCGAGTTCGGGCGCGTGGAGGAACGGGTGGCCGCGCAGCGCACGGGCTGGGACGCCGTGGTCGCGCTCGTCACGGGCATCGTCGACGTCCTGCAGGAACACCCGGCGATCCCCCGGCTGAACCGCAAGATGGTGGCCCTCGACGACGACCGGCAGTTGAGTGCGGGCTGGGCCGAGCGCCTCGACGCGGTGGTCCGCGCGGCCCAGGCCGAGGGGACCCTGCGGCCGGACGTCAACGCGAACGACGTCACCTTCGCCGCGTTCCGGATCGGCGGCTACTCGAACCTGCCGCCGGACGAGGCCGACCGGATCCTCGGTCGACAGATCGGGATCGTCCTCGACGGGCTCCGGTCCGGCGATGGCCGGCACCCGCTCCCCGGGGGACCGATCGGGCGGGACGAACTCCACGACGTCTTCCGTCACGAGGTCGAGCACCCGGTCGACTGACCGCAGCGGAGCCTGGAGGGACGGTGCCGGCTGGCACCGCGCCTCCCGTCCGCCACCGGCTCAGCTCGGCAGGGTCACGGGCACACGACGGCGACCGGAGCGGTCGGCGTCGCCCCCGGTTCGGGCGTGGCCGCCGGTCCGGCCGTCGCGACCGGCACGGCGTTCGACCGCCGCAGCCCGAGCGCGACCAGGACGACCGCGCCGATGACGGCGACGCCGCCCGACAGCCAGAAGTCCGCCGCCAGCCCGAACGACGAGACCGCGGCACCCCCGAGCACCGAACCTGCGGCGATCGCGAGCTGGATCGTCGTGACGAAGAGCGCGAGCCCCGTCTCGGACCCGGCCGGCGACGCGGACGACATCCACGTCTGCATCCCGAGCGGCAGCGCGCCCCAGACCAGGCCCCACACGACGAGCAGGACGAACACGCCGACCACCGAGTGCGCGAGCAGCGGGAGCAGCACGACGGCGCCGGCGAGGACGAACTTCGCCACGCCGAGCGTGCCGAGGATGCTCCGGCCGAGGGTGAAGCCCGCGGCGAAGTTCCCGACGATGCCGGCGATGCCGAACACCAGGAGAGCGAGCGTGATCGTGTCCGGACCGACCCGGACGAGCTCCTGCAGGTAGGGCGCGATGTAGGTGTACGCGGCGAACTGCGCGGCGAACAGGAACGCGGCGGCGATGAGCCCGACGCGCGCGCGGGGGAGGCGGAGCAGCGAACCGAGCGTCGCGAACCGCACCTGCTGCTGCGCGGGGATCCGCGGCAGCATCGCGAGCTGCAGCACGAGGGCGACGAGACCGAGCGCGCCGCCGATGACGAACGCGAGCCGCCAGGTGGCCAGGGACGACACGAGCGCACCGAGCGGGAGGCTCACGACGGTCGCGACCGAGACGCCGGCGGTGATGAGGGAGGTGGCGCGGATCACGACGTCCGGGCGGACCAGACGTCCCGCGATGCCGGCGCCGATCGCCCAGAAGCCGCCGATGCCCACGCCGAGCAGCATGCGGGCGACGAGCAGCACCGGGAACGAGGGCGCGATCGCGGCGAGTCCGTCGGCCACGACGAGCAGGACGGTGAGCGACACGAGGACGACCCGGCGGTCAACGCGTGACGTCAGGACGGTGACGACCGGTGCGGCCACGGCCCCGACGAGCCCGGTGGCGACGACCATCAGGCCGGCCGTCCCGATGCTGACGTCGAGGTCGGAGGCGATCGCCGGGAGGAGGCCGATGGGGAGGAACTCGGACAGGACGAGGACGAACGAACCGAGTGCGACGGAGAGGACACTGAGCCATCCGCGGCGCTCTGCTGACGAGGTCATGCGGGCGTCAAGCAGCGGCGGGGGCCGGCCATTCCCGCATGACGGTGGACGTCAGGCGTCGAGGGCCCGTCGCGCCGCCCGCACCACCTCGGCGTCGGTGACGAAGTGCGCCGACCCGTCGTCCGCGCCGCCCATCGGCACCCCGGCGTGGGCGCTGTCCGCCGCGGGGCGCTTCGCGGAGAGGTGCACGGCAGCGGCCCCGGTGGCGACGAGGGCGGGGACGTCCGCGGGGACGACGCCCGCGCCCGCCATCACCTGCACGGGACCGGCGGCCTCGACCATGCGGGCGATCGTGGCCGCACCGGTCAGGGCCGTGAGGGCCGCCCCGGAGGTCAGGACGCGGGTGAACCCGAGGTCCGCGAGCGTCGCGGCGGCCGCGACGGGGTCGACCGCGTGGTCGATCGCCCGGTGCAGGGTGACCTCGGCGGTGGCGCTGACCGAACGGGCGGCGGCCACGAAGCGTCGGAGCGCGTCCTCGTCGAGGGTGCGGTCCGGGCGCAGGGCCCCGACCACGACGCCGGCGGCGCCGGAGCGGAGGACCGTGCGGACCTCCCGCTCCATGAGCGCCACCTCGTCGGCATCGTGCACGAAGCCACCCGGACGGCACCGGACGAGCGCGTGCGCCGGGATCCCGGTCTCGTGCGTGGTCTCGACGAGGGCCTGGGACGGGGTGAGCCCGCCGAGCTCGAGTCCGACGCAGAGCTCGACCCGGTCGGCACCGCCGTCCCGCGCGACGATCGCCCCCGCGGGCGAGGTGACGGCGATCTCGAGGGCAACGGTCATCGAACGACTCCGAGGGGCTGGTCCGAGGCCGGGATGATCCTGGCGGTCAGGTCCGGCGCATCGGGGAACACTCGATCGTAGGGGAACATCGGCCGTGCGATCCGGTGGTGCCCGAGCCGCTCGAGGTCCTGGTCGACGCCACCGGGGGTGAGCGCGAGCATCCAGTCCGCGGACATGTCGAACAGCTCCGGCTCGAGGTAGCCGATCTTCACGATGACGACGTCGGCCTCGCGCGGGGCGAGGTCGAGGTCGGTGAAGTCGTGCTCGTGGTGGTAGGGCTTCCGGAGCTTCGTGAGGATCGCGAAGACGCTGCCGACCTGCAGGACGACCTCGGTCTCGGCGTCGCGGTCGCCGTGCTTGATCGCGTGCACCCGCCCGGTCATGGTGACGGGTCCGGCGTGGACGGCGTCGACCGTCGCTCCGGCGGTCACGGTCACGGTGGCGCCGACACCGGCCTCCACGGCGGCGGCGACCGCTTCGGCGCCGGGGACGCTGGCGTAGATCACGGTCGGGCCGTCCGCGGCGGCGAACGCCGGGTTCGCCAGCACCTGCGTCAGCCCCCACGTCATGTCGCCCGAGCCTCCGGCGGTCGGGTTGTCGCCGGAGTCCGAGATGAAGTACGGCCGGGCGGCTCCGGGGGCGAGCGCTGCGGCGAGGCACTCGTCGAACGTGCCCGTCGGCGCCACGAACTCGAAGTCCTCGCGGACGTCCCAGAACGCCCGCGCCAGCCGTTCGGCGCCGGCGGTGACGGCGTCGGTGTCCCAGCCGGTGACGACCGTCACGGCGCGGTCCCGGGGCTGGTCCGCCCAGGCGTACCCGACCCAGATCGCGGCGTCGAGGACACCGTCGGTCTGCTCGACGACCGGCACCTGCGCGTACAGCGACGCCGCTGGTTCGATGCGCGTCGACGTCTGCTCGCCCGGCAGCAGGACGGGGATCGGCACCCAGGCCTTCACCGGGCGCTGCTGCCCGACGGGTCGGGTGGTGAGCACGTCGACCAGGTTCCGGACGGCGCGCTCCTTGGTCTCCATGGCGTCCTCGTGCGGGGCCATCCGGTAGCACGTGACCAGGTCGACCTGGTGGGCGAGCTCGGCGGTGACGTTGCCGTGCAGGTCCATCGACGCCGACACGATGACGTCGGGGCCGACGACCGCCCGGATCCGTCCGAGCAGGTCGGACTCGGCGTCGTCCAGTCCCTCGACGACCATCGCGCCGTGGATGTCGTACCAGAGCCCGTCGACCGGTCCGAGGTCCGTCAGCCGCGCGACGATCTCCGCGGCGAGCTGTTCGTACGACTCCCGGTCGACGATCCCGCCCGGGAGCGCGTGCCCGATGAGCGCACCGCGGAAGTCGGCGGCGTCGGCGTACGACGCCAGGAACGGGTACCGCGCCACGACCTCGTCCCCGCGATCAGGGTGGAACGCCGCCGCGTGGGTCCTCGTCGGCGTGAAGGTCGAGGTCTCGATGGCGAGCCCGGCGATCGCGATGACGGGACGGCGGGGGGTGGTGGTCTCAGACACGGACGCTCCTGCTCCTGGTGGTCGACTGGGGGATGGGGGTGGACAGTTCCTGCAACGAGGCGGCGAGCCCGCGCTGCAGGGCGAACTGACCGGCGCCGACGAGCCCGGCATCGGGCCCGAGCGACACCGGCTCGATGGCGAGGTGCTGCGTCATGAGGGGGTGGCAGCTCTCGTACAGCTGGCTCCGGACCGCGGCGATGAACGGGTCGAGGGTGGACAGGATGCCGCCGAGGTACACGGCGTCCGGGTTGAAGAAGTTCACGTTGGCGGCGAGCACCTCGCCGAGGTACCGGCCGGCCAGCCGCACCGCGCGGGTGGCCTCGGGGTGCGCGTCGGACGCCAAGCGGACGACGTCCGCGGTGGAGGTCACGTCGACACCGGCGGACGACAGGATCCGGACGAGCGCCGCCCCGGACGCGACCGTCTCGAGGCACCCCGTGTTGCCGCACGAGCACGGGGTGTCCCCGGCGGCGTCGATGCGCACGTGGGTGATGTCCCCGGCCGAGCCGGTGGCGCCGCGGTAGAGCCGACCGTCGATGACGATCCCGGCCCCGATCGCCGATCCGGCCTTGATGGTGATGGTCTGCCGGCGCGCGGGGTCCTGCACGGTCTGCTCGCCGGCGGCCATGCAGTTCGCGTCGTTGTCGACGATCGCCGGCAAGCCGAAGCGCTCGGTGAGCCAGGACGCCACGGGGAAGCCGTTCCACCCCGGCATCCGGCTCGGCAGGTCGACCACGCCGGCCTCGACGTCGACGGGCCCGGGCAGGCTCAGGCCGACGCCGCGGAGGCCCTCGCGACCGCGGTCGTCGGCGAGCCGCTCGAGCAGCGCTGCCAGGCGTGCCAGGCCGGCGGCCGGACCGTCGGAGAGCGCGAACGGGACGTTCGCGACCTGCTCGAGCGCGCCTCCCGGCAGGACGATGCCGATGCGCGCGTGTCCGCCGCCGACGTCGGCGGCGACCGCGTACTCGTCGGCTCCGCCGATGCGGAGCACCTTCCGGGGTCGTCCGCCGGTCGAGACGTCGGTGCCCTCCTCGGCGAGCAACCCGTGCGACAGGAGCTGGGCGACCACGTGCGACACCGTCGAGGGTGCGGCCCCGAGGAGGTTCGCGATCTCGGTGCGACTGGCGGCCTGCCCGGAGGCGACGAGCTCGAGGACTCGGGCGCTGAGGTCCGGCACGACTTTCTCCAATCCGGGCGGAAGGCGGCCGGAGGACCCGGCCTGCCGCGAGCCTACGGGCCACTCCGCGCCGGGCACCCTTTCGTCCGATCGGCAGTAACGCAGTTTTTACATCCAGATGTTTGTTTTTCCAATCGCTTTGGTCCTTGACTGTCCTCGTGCCGATCCGGCACCCCGTGCACCACTCCCCGAAGTCCCTCGCACAAGGAGACACCGCATGTCCAAGCCCCGTCGCTGGGCGCTCCTCACCGGAGCGGCGATCGCCGTGAGCGCCCTGCTCGCCGGCTGTTCCGGGGGCGGCTCCGCCACCTCCGGCACGAAGTCCGACGCGATCAACTACGCGCTGCCCGCCAACTTCACGCCGAACTGGATCCTGCCGATCGGCACCGCGGCACACCTCAACACGAACAACGGCTCGATCGCGCAGTCGCTCTACGAGCCGCTCGTCGCCTACGACGGGTCGACGGGCAAGATCGCGTGGAACAAGGACGGTTCCATCGCGACGGACGCGAAGTTCGCCGCCGACAGCAAGAGCGTCACCGTAACCCTCGGCGACCGGCACTGGTCGGACGGCAAGGCGATCACGAGCCGCGACGTCGAGTTCTGGTTCAACCTGATCAAGGCGAACAAGGACCAGTGGGGCTCCTACTCCGAGGGCAAGGCGCCGGACAACTGGACCTCGTTCAAGACGGTCGACGACACGCACTTCACGATCACGTTCGACAAGGCGTACAACTCCGACTGGATGCTCGCCAACCAGCTGAGCCACATCGTCCCGCTCCCGCAGCACACCTGGGACAAGACCAGTGCGAGCGGTTCGGTCGGGAACGCGGACGAGACCACCGCCGGCGCCAAGCAGGTGTGGAAGTACCTCAACACCGCTGCCGGCAAGATCTCCGACTACGCCAGCGACGACCTGTGGAAGACGATCTCCGGCCCGTACGGCGTGCAGTCCTTCACGACGGCCGGCAAGGTCACGCTGACCGCCAACACGAAGTACGACGGCGGCGAGAAGCCCTCGATCAAGACCGTCAACCTGCTGCCGTTCACGACGGCGGACGCCGAGGTCAACGCGGTCCGCTCCGGCGAGGTCGACTACGGCTACATCAACGCCACCGACATGGACCAGAAGTCCTCGTTCACGCAGAAGGGCTACGACGTCGAGCCGTGGACCGGCTGGGCGATCACGTACATGCCGTACAACTTCAACAACCCGACCATGGGCGCCGTCTTCAAGCAGCTGTACGCCCGCCAGGCCGTCCAGATGTCGGTCGACCAGAAGTCCCTGTCGAAGGTCGTCTTCAACGGCACCGCCACGTCGACCTACGGTCCGATCCCGCAGGCGCAGGAGTCCGACTACGTCTCCCAGACGCAGAAGGACAACCCGTACCCGTTCAGCACCAGCAAGGCGAAGGCGCTGCTCACCAGCCACGGCTGGACCGAGAAGGGCGGCACGATGGTCTGCACCGACCCGGGCACCTCGGCGAGCCAGTGCGGCGACGGGGTGAAGGAGGGCACGAAGTTCACCATGCAGGTGCTCTCGCAGTCCGGCTCCACCGTCACCGACAACATGATGAGCGCCATCCAGTCCTCGCTCGCGAAGAGCGGCATCGGCTTCACCATCAAGACCGCGCCGGTCTCGAGCGTGCTGTCGCAGACGCCCACCTGCACGAGCGACGAGGCCAGCTGCGACTGGGACCTGTCGTTCTTCGGGACCGCGGGCAGCTGGTACTTCCCGGCCTACCCGACCGGTGAGTCGCTCTTCCAGACCGCCGGCTCGGCGAACTTCGGCAGCTACTCCAACAAGGAGGTCGACGCGCTCATCGACGCGACGACCACCTCGCCCGACGCCTCCGCCGTGCAGGACTACAGCGCAGCGGTCGCGAAGGACCTGCCCGTCATCTGGCTGCCCAGCCCGGACTACCAGATCTCGGTCGTCAAGAAGGGTCTGACCGGGTTCGACCAGGACTCGCTCGCGAACTTCCACCCGGCCCAGTGGAAGTGGAGCAAGTAGGCCGCTGACGCGACCACCGTCTGGAGGCGCGGTGCGGGTCCGACCCGCACCGCGCCTCCAGACCGGCTCACGCACCAACCGACCAACGGAAGCCGCATGACCACAGCTCTCTACCTCACCAGGCGCGTCCTGCAGGCGCTCGCGGTGATCCTCATCGTCACGATCGTCGTGTTCTGCCTGCTGCACGCGCTGCCCGGCGGACCCGCCCGCGGCGTCCTCGGCGTCTCCGCGACGGCCGCGCAGATCACCGCGTTCAACCAGGCACAGGGACTCGACCAGGCGCTCCCCGTGCAGTACCTCCGGTTCCTCGGCCGACTGCTCACCGGCGACCTCGGCACCTCGTACACGCTCAACGAACCGGTGTCGCAGCTCATCGCCGAGCGACTCCCGAAGACCCTCGTCCTCACCGGCATGTCCGCGGTGCTCGGGCTCGTCATCGCGATCCCCGTCGGCATGTGGCAGGCGGTCCGCCGCAACGGCGCGGTCGACTACACCGCCACCGCCCTGGCCTTCGTCTTCTACTCGACGCCGGCGTTCTTCCTCGGGCTCGTCCTCATCATCGTCTTCAGCCAGCAGCTGCCGTGGCTGCCGTCCCAGGCGCCGAGCGGGAACACGCTCGCCGAGGTCTTCCAGGACCCGGCCGGCCTCGTGCTCCCCGTCGTCACGGGAGCCCTCGCGATGATCGCGGTGTTCAGCCGGTACATGCGGGCCTCGACGCTCGAGAACCTCCGGGAGGACTACGTCCGCACGGCCCGTGCCGGCGGCGCCTCCACCGTGACGATCCTCCGGCGGCACGTGTTCCGGAACTCGCTCACCCCGGTGGTCGCGATGCTCGGGTACTACCTGCCGGTGCTCTTCGGCGGGGCGCTCGTCACCGAGCAGCTCTTCAACTACCCCGGCATGGGGCTGCTGTTCTGGAACGCGGCGCAGTCCTCCGACTACCCGACCCTGCTCGGCTGCGTCCTCGTCATCTCCATCGCGACGGTCGTGGGCACGCTGCTCGCCGACGTCGCGCAGTCCCTCATCGACCCCCGAGTGAAGGCAGGCCGCGCATGAGCGCCGCGTCCATCATCGACACTGCGTCCACCAACGACGTGATGGGAGTCCGCGCATGAGCGCCGTGCAACTGGCCCCGGAAGCGCCCGGAGCTCCCGTGGTCGTCGCGTCGAGCGGGTGGAAGCTCGCCGTCCGCCGCTTCCGCCACAACACCCTCGCCGTGGTCGGCCTCGTCGTCATCGTCGTCATCGTGCTGTTCTGCTTCGTCGGACCGTTCCTGTACCCGACCGACCAGACGCACACGCAGCTGTCCCAGGCGAACCTCGGCCCGAGCGCCGCCCACCTGCTCGGCACCGACGCCGTCGGGCACGACGTCCTCGGTCGCCTGATGTTCGGCGGCAAGGTGTCGCTCATGGTCGGCATCGCCGCGGGCATCCTCGCCACGGTCGTCGGCACGCTCTGGGGATCCGTCGCCGGGTACGTGGGCGGCTGGGTCGACGCCGTGATGATGCGCGTGGTCGACGCCGGCATCGCGATCCCCGCGCTGTTCATCCTCCTCGTGATCTCCGCGATCACGACGCCGGGAGTGTGGGGCCTCATCGTGATCCTCGGCCTCGTGTCGTGGCTCGTGCCCTCCCGACTCATCCGCGCGGAGACCCTGACGCTGAAGAACCGCGACTACGTCCTCACCCTGCGCGCGATCGGCGGGTCGCACGCCCGCGCCATCGGCCGGCACCTGCTGCCGAACTCGGTGTCCACGATCGTCGTCGCCGCGACGTTCCAGGTGGCCGACGCGATCCTCCTCGTCGCCTACGTCTCGTACCTCGGCCTCGGGGTGCAGGCGCCGGCGACGGACTGGGGTGGCATGCTCTCGGCGGGACTCACCGCCGCCTACTCGGGGCGCTGGTGGCTCATCGTGCCGCCGGGTCTCGCCGTGATCCTCGTCGTCTGCGCGTTCAACGCCGTGGGCGACGGGCTCCGGGACGCCTTCGACGTGAGGGGCCGATAGATGTCCATCCTGACCACCACCGACCTCGGGGTCGCCTTCAGCACGGAGTCCGGCACGGTCGACGCCGTCCGCGGGGTCTCCCTGCACGTCGAGCCCGGCGAGACCCTGGCGCTCGTCGGCGAGTCCGGCTCGGGCAAGTCCACCGTCGCGCTCGCCGCGATGGGGCTGCTCTCCGGCAACGCGACCGCGACCGGCAGCGCCGTCGTCGACGGCCACGAGGTCGTCGGCGCCCCGGAGACCGCCCTCCGCGGCCTCCGCGGGAGCACCGTCTCGATGGTCTTCCAGGAGCCGGCGACCGCCCTCGACCCGCTCACCCGCGTCGGCGCGCAGATCGCGGAGGTGATCCGCAACCACGGCGACGTCTCCGCGGCGGACGCGTCCGAGCAGGCCGTCGAGCTCCTCGCCCGCGTCGGCATCCCGTCGCCGTCGCAGCGTGCGCGGGCGTTCCCGTTCCAGCTGTCCGGCGGGCAGCGGCAGCGGGTCGTCATCGCGATGGCGATCGCGAACTCGCCGAAGCTCCTCATCGCGGACGAACCGACGACCGCGCTCGACGTCACGGTGCAGGCCGAGATCCTCGAGCTCCTCCGCCGGCTCGCGGCCGACACCGGCACGGGGGTCCTCCTCGTCACGCACAACATGGGCGTCGTCGCGGACTTCGCGGACCGGGTCGCCGTGATGCTGCAGGGCGAGATCGTCGAGACGGGCGGGGTCGAGGACGTCCTCCTCCGTCCGCAGCACGACTACACGAAGCGGTTGCTGGCGGCGGTGCCGCGGCTCGCGGTCGCTCCCGCGGGATCGGTCGGGTCCGTCGCGTCGGCCGGGTCGGTCGGGTCCGTCGCGTCGGCCGCCTCGGTCGGTGGTCTGGACGGGAGGCGCGACGCGGCCCCGGTGGTCGACCTGCGGGACGTCTCGGTGACGTTCGGGCGCGGGGCGCGCGCCGTCCACGCCCTGAGCGGGATCGACATCGCGGTGCACGCCGGCGAGACCATCGGCCTCGTCGGGGAGTCCGGCTCGGGCAAGTCCACCGCGGCCCGGGTCGCGCTCGGCCTCATCACGCCGACGTCCGGCAGCGTGCACCTGTTCGGTTCGGACCTGCGACGGGCGAAGGGCCGTGACCGGCGCGCGCTCCGCTCCGGGATCGGCGTCGTGCTGCAGGACCCGGTCGCCTCCCTCGACGCCCGCATGTCCGTCGCCGAGTGCATCGCCGAACCGCTCGCCGTGCACCGCCGCGGGATGTCCTCGGCCGACCGGCGACGCCGCATCGACGAGGTGCTCGACGCCGTCCGGCTGCCCCGGACCCTGGCGACACGTGCACCCCGGGAGCTCTCCGGCGGCCAGCGGCAGCGCGTCTCGCTCGCCCGCGCCCTCGTCCTCTCGCCGCGGTTGCTCGTCGCCGACGAGCCGACCAGTGCGCTCGACGTCAGCGTGCAGGAGACCGTGCTCGAGGTGCTCCGCGAGCTGCAGGACGACCTCGGGTTCGCGTGCCTGTTCGTCTCGCACGACCTCGCCGTCGTGCAGCAGTTCGCCGAGCGCGTCGTCGTGATGCGCCAGGGCGTCGTCGAGGAGCAGGGCGCCACCGGCTCCACCCTCCTGCACCCGACGACCGACTACACCCGCCGACTGCTCGCCGCGGTCCCCGTCCCGGACCCGATCGTGCAACGGCAACGTCGGGCCGAGCGGCTCGCGACCCTCGCGGCGGTGACCGCGTGATCGGCATCGGACCGGACGCGGTCGTCGCCGGCGTGGACGTCGGTGGGACGAACACGAAGGTCGTCCTCGCGACGCCGACCCTCGAGGTGCTCGACCGCATCGACCTGCCGACGCCCGCCCACGCGGGCGGGGCCGCGATCGTGACCGCCGCACTCGGGGCGGTGACCGAACTGCTCGACCGGCACCGCGCCTCCTTGACGGGTGTCGGGGTGGGCGCTGCCGGCGTCGTCGACGCGAGCACGGGAACGGTGCTCGTGACGGGCAACTCGTTCACCGGCTGGGCCGGTTACGGCGTGACCGACGCCGTGACCGCGGCGCTCGGCGTGCCGGCGACGCTCGACAACGACGTGAACGCGTTCCTCCTCGGCGAGATCGCGGCCGGCGCGGTCGCGGGGGAGTCCGACGTCCTCGGGATGACCCTCGGTACCGGCGTGGGCGGAGCGTTCGTGCTCGGCGGTTCGCTGTTCGCCGGTCCCCGAGGTGCCGCCGGTGAGATCGGGCACGTCCCGGGCTTCGGCGACGCGCTGTGCACCTGCGGGCAGATCGGGCACCTCGAGACCATCGCCGGCGCCCGCGGGATCGCCGACCGGTACGCCGAGCGGTCCGGCCGACGGCTGTCCGTCCGCGAGGTCGCCGACGCCGCCCGCGCCGGGGACGCCGACGCTGCCGCGGTGTTCGAGCGGGCGGGATGGGGGCTCGCCCGTGCTGCCCTGCTGACGGCGGGGATCCTCGACGTGACCACGGTCGTCATCGGCGGGGGGATCGCCCGCTCGTGGGACCTGCTCGAGCCGCCGATCACCGCGGCGATCGCGCTGGAGCCCCCCGTCAGCGGTGCCCGGATCCGCCTGGCGCAGTCGACGCTCGGGTCGGACGCGGTGGCCCTCGGCGCCGCCGCCCAGGTGCGCGACCTCGTGCTCGGCGGTGCGCCCGCGCGCTGACGCGCCCTGCGGCGTCCTCCGCGGCCGCCGCATGCCCTGCCGCTCCGGAACCTGGTTCCGAACCCCGCGCGCGCTGACGCCCGCCCGACCACAACGCGAACCGGCCCGAACCACCTGATC